>CAWAXF010000014.1:0-60699 GCA_963785865.1 uncultured Acidobacteriota bacterium
CGCTTTGAGCCACAAAGCAGCATTTTGAGCGTAATCGGGATTTTTCAACAACGAAGCAGGCGAGTGCTCCAGCGCAGGCGTACACGAGGCGGTGAGTCGGGGATGGGAGCCGGGCCTCAACTACGAGCCTTGATTGCTGCCTAAAAAAGATGCCAGGCGAAATGCGCAATCAACAGAAACACTGCAAGCAGAAACAAACCGATCCAAAGCAGGAAATTTGCAGTCAGCTTAGGGGATTCGATCTCTTTTTTGTCCATCTCGCTCAACCGCGCTACGCTTGGAAATCCGATGACGGCAAGGTCTTTGGGGTTGGCGGAATCTTGAAGCGACCATGTCGCTGTGCACTGTGCGGCCCCTTCAAAAAGCTCCGCTCAGGGTGAATGAGTGAAATCGAGATGTTTCGCCAGTCTGCGCTATCGCCAGACCCGACAGTCATCGCATGAAGTCCGCCATCCCTGCCCAGTGCTTTCTGTCGTCGCAGTGAGTCTTGTGATAGTCGAGTCCCTCCACCAGTATGCTTAGCCCATACAGCGCAAAGTACGCGACGGCGGACAACATGAAGATGGGTAAAGAACTGCCCGCGAGGAAGCCGAGCGTTCGCACAAGATCACAGTGCAACCGGACGGCCATAACTATCGAAGCCAATGCTAGGCTGACAACAAATGTCAGCCAAAGCACAGTTATCCAGCGCGGCACTCGATGCTCTCCCCGTTTGATCTCTTCCAGCGGCCCATCGTTCATCATGGGCATTTTCGCACAACTGTTGTAAGCAGGGCATTACTCAAAAGCCCTTGCCGGGGGATTTTAAGTGCATGGCGATTTATCGCCAATTAGATAACCACGGGCATTTCAACAGTCAGTGGTGGAGCCTTCCACGTGGTCACTCGCACCTTGATCCATACTTGATTGAAATTCGCTTTCACGAAACGCAGGTAATAGACCTTTTCCTTAGGTCTCACAGACAGCGCCCAACGGCCATCAGAATGCGCTGTCGTGCATTCCAGTTCCGTTTTCCAACCAGCAGACATGCTGCAGACTTGTGCGTCAGGGATGGCTGTGCCAGTTTTATCTACAACCATTCCCGATAAGGTCGATACGTTGCGAGTCTTAGAGTACTGAACAACTTCTTGTCCTGCTTCGCAGCTGCCCAGCAAAGAAAACGCAAGCAGGACATTCGCGAGGATTCTCATTTCTTCCTGAACTCTTCACCCATATGATAGTCCAGTGCGACTGAATGATCCCAAACAGGATTTGAGTGAAATGGGGGATGTTACACCAACCATTGCAGTAGAATCCTGAGCGTGTTCCGTGGGGCCGGAAACAACGATTGACCGTCGCGTCACAGCTCGGTTCCGATAGCGCCGTTGCACTGCTGGCCACAGTCATCCTCGGTGTTTCCGTAACGACGGGGATCTTGGGCTGGATGCTGTGGCGCGGGTGGAAATCGGCAGAGCGTGCCGAGGCCGACTTGCGACATCGCCGTCGCATTTTCATTCGCCTCGGATTGATATACGTCGCTGCTGTAGCAATAGGCATTGGCGGGGTACTCAGTGGCAGAGAACCCAAGGAAAGCCTCATCGGTCTGCCGATTGCCCTTCTACTCGCTTGGTTCTGGCTGAGGACGGGCCTCCGAGTGAAAGTTCCTCCTCATAGTTGACGCACCTTCACGGAGCAGATGAGTGTAATGGCGATTTTTCGTCAACGAGGGCCTGTTTCGCTCCATTCTCTTCGGTGGTCTAGACTATCGGCATGAGTCGGTTCGGCCTCTTCATCTGTGTATCCCTATTGTCAGCCCAGAGCGTCACAAAAACGGTGGTCACGGTCGCTAGAGTGTCGGCTCCGCGCTACCCGAAGTTAGCGTTGCAAGCACGCATTGCGACCACAGTTGTGTTAAACATAACCGTGCGTCCCGACGGAAGTGTTGATTCGGTTGCGCTCGTCAGCGGCCATCCATTGCTTAATGACGCGGCTATAGAAAGTGCGAAAAACACTTTGTTCGACTGCAAGGAGTGTCGGGAGCCTGTGATAATTCAGCAGGTGACATATAGGTTTGAACTAGGCGATGCGCTTCCATGCGAGGGAATCAACTCCAGTGGCTACGGCATTTACGATGAGAACGCAGATACTCAGGTCAGTCAATCCAGCAAGACCATCATCGTTTTGGGTCACCCCTACGGAGCCTGCGATCCCAGAGGCAGAATCTCATTCCTGAGGTTACGGTCAGCAAAGTGTCTGTATCTTTGGCGATGCGGGAAGCGACAACCAACTTCAGGTCAATGAATGAAATCGCGATAACAATCGAGATAACAAATTCAAGCACGGTGGGATTTTACTTCACGCCAGATGCGGCGCGTCAGTCTCAGTCGGCGAAACCCGGCGATTAAACGCTTTGAGCGACAAAGCGGATTTTGAGTGTAATGGCGATTTTTCGACAGTTGATCCTCAACGTTGGATCCGGGTGGCATCGACTGGCTCGAGGACGATTTGGAAATTCTCTATGTCGCGATCCACTGACGCCTTAAACTCAGTATTGTTTCTTGGGGGGCCATATCCTCTGACTGCTGGACCTAAGGAGTAATTCCCAACAGCTAACCCCACGAACTCAAACGTGCCATCGTGTGCCAAAAGAACAGTCTTGGCATCTCTCGTAGTGTCGGAAATAATAAATATCGTCATTCCATCTGGCATCGGCTTTTGATCGCTTAGCACGACCTTACCCCGCAGTCGAAAGCCCCTTTTGATCGGTATGTCACCGACATTCACATCCTGACCGTCGTGAGCGGTGGTAACAGCGATGGGGGCAGTGGCACCCAGCGAGGAGATGGACTCCATCTTTCCGTAGATGTTCCAGTCCTCTGGGAACGGGACGCCAGTGATAGAGAATGTGCCATCTTCCTGTGTTCCGATCCGCATCTCCTGATAGAAGCTGCCCGAGATGACAAGGTCCGGCCTTCCAACCCAACTCTGCCGTGGACTTAACCCGATTTCAGCACTAGCGAAAGGCTTGCCATTTTCCGTAAGCCGACCGCGCACGATTGCACCATCGGACACCGTAATGGTGTGGCGTTCTGGTCCTGTTGGTAAGATGGCGAATTTTGGAGCCATAGCGCGGGCCTCTACTACGAGTGCCATCTTCAACATGGGTTCGGAATTAGCGATCTCGAAATCTCCCTTCTCGTTGGTTGCTGCCATTGGGTCAAGGCCTGCGGGAGTGCCGTATATTGTTTCTGCGCCACGCGACAAAAGAATCGCTTGGGGAGTGACAACCGCATCACGGATAGGCCTCCCACGAGAGTCCAAAACGCGACCGCGTAACACACGGCTCGAGTCGTCAAGGGGTGTTCGCGCCTTAAGGGCCACACTGACAGGCGATCCGTCCAGAGGATCAATCTTCCTTAGAAATGTTGGTGTATATCCATCGTGAACGATCAGCAGTTCAAACCACAAATCGGCAGCTAGCCCGCTAATACTAAACGCTCCACTCGCATTAGTGAGCGTCCGCTTGCCGCAATCGGTGTAGCAACTGGGACAGAATATGCTGTAACCCTTTTTCACTCCGGCGTGGTACACCATAACTATTGCGTGCTCTAGCGGTTTGCCAGCAGAATCTGTGACCTTGCCTGTGACTCTTGGTGTTTCGTCGGCGAACACGAGCGCACCTGCGAAGACTGAAAAAAACACTATCGCAACCGCGCTCTTTTTCATGTTCCTATCCTAGGCGAGGATCAACAAATAACTAGACGAGCGGTTGTGGATACGGTTAGCTGTTGAAACCAGGCCATTACATGCTTTGAGCCGCAAAGCGGATTCTGAGTGTAATGACGATATACGAAAACGATGCCCGACCAAGCGATCGCTTGTGCCGCCTGCGATCGAGAAGCCAGCCGATCAGATAGAACCACCCGAGCATCAAGAGAGGCATCGTGGACATGAAGCTCGCCAGCTCACTGACGCCCAGTCGAGCCAGTCCGCGCACAAATACCTCCCCGACAAGGAACGCTGGAAATGCGGAAATAACCAGCGCCTTTGCAGCCATCCGGGGTCCACCCAGATGAACATAGGGTCCCATACACACTCGCCTTCTTGCTCCTCCGTGCATGCCTCCAGTGTGGAATGTTTTTCGAGTGGGTCTGAATCGAGTCGGACAGAACCCCACCAGAAGTAGCGACCATGGCGACCATGGCGCATCTCACGATTTCCCTGAACTGAGGCGTAGGTCAACAGCCCGAAGAGAGCCAAACCCCAAAGACAGAGAGTCAGCCTCCAGCGCATTCGCATACTGAAATTAGACACCGCCCCGACCTGCTCCAAGTCAGTCCTGTGGAATCACCTCATGACTGTCGTAATCAGGCGATTTCACTCAGAATCCATCCGCCCTTCACGACGATAATCTAGCGGCGACATTCGACACGACATAGTCTTTTGGTGTGGCGTTCTTTTTAATCATCCCGGTTTGGCTCCTCTGTGTCCTCATCGGAACTACTCTGGCCTGCTTCCAAGGACTTCGGCGAACGGGCATTTACGTGATCGCGGTTTCGACAGGCGGGACCCTGATCTCGCTGCTTTTTTCGACTGCTGTAATCTTCCTCGGCCCGAGAATAGGCTTTAGACATCTTGGAAAGTGGTCTGGCGTTGCGCTGATTGGAACGTACGTCCTCGCGATATTCGCAGGCGGCTTGATCGGATCAGTCTCAGGATTTTCGCTGACTCGCAAGCTGCTGCCGCGGCGTCAACTGTCGTAAGCAGGCCTTTACAAGCTTTGAGTTGCAAAGCGGGCAACTTGAGTGAATATAGAGATATTACGGGAGTCGATAGAACAAGGTTGGGGTTAAAAAAAAGGGCGCGAGGGAGTTGCCTGCCCTGCGCCACTCGTAGAATCACATTGCAAAGAGTTCCTATTTCTTGACGACCCTCGATGCACCCTCTGCCGCCGCGGTATCCTCGATCACAGGGTTTACCTCCAATTCGAGCATGTCCGCCCACTCAGCGACATGCTCAGCGACGGCTGTCGGATCGTCCCCTTCCAGCAGATGCCAACCCAGAATCGAACCTGGTACATGCCAGCGGCCGAGCGTCTTCAATCCTTGGGGCGGCTTGCCTCCTGTTTTGAGAAACTTTTCAAGAGCAACATTGTAGAAACCAGGTCGTGTCCTCCAAGTAATCATGAATTTCATCAGCTTCTCCTCCGTGGTTGGAAACACGCAGGATTCTACGCTCATCGCGTCACTCCAGCGTTGTCCAGGCAATTTCATCCACGAACCGCAAGTAAGTTAGCGAAATCACATTTCGCTCATTGACCCCATGATGAGTATTATGGAGATTTATCGACAGTTACCAACCCGGGCGTACAAGTTTCGTCCGACTTGCTTCTTGACAACCTCTCCGGGAGCGCGCATTGTGCAGGGGTACGTCGCAACCCACTCACCAGAGTCTATTGCAGATAGCCGATTCTGTGTGAGCAGGCCCTTCCTGTTAGTCGGCGCAGTCCACGCTCATACTCGTGCCTAATCCTCGTGGACTTAGAAGGAGCTCGCCATGCAGACTCACATACAACAAATGAGGCCTCCCTTGACCCGCCAGCCCGCACCGAGAGCCCAAGCTCATCGACGTGTCGCACTATTTGCGACCCTCACTATTCTTGTCGCCCTGGTCGCCATCGCCCCGGCAGGCGCTGGGAAGCCAGCCGCGCACTCCGGCCTCCTGTGGGATCGTTTTCCGCTAAGACGATCAAGCGCGGGAGCAGCGCAACCGAGCACGCCCCTCTTTTCGCCTGTGGTGACCTACAAGTCGCCGGGCCGGGGTTCTTCATCGCTGGCCGTGGCTGATTTAAATGGAGATGGTAACCCGGATCTAGTAGTAGCTAGCATACTGGGCGGGCCACTAGGCGTTTTGCTAGGCAATGGAGACGGGACCTTCCAACCAGCTGTAGGTGTCGGTGGCGCGGCGTTTTCGGTGGCCGTGGCTGATTTAAATCGAGATGGTAAGCCGGATCTAGTAATTGCAACTTTGACATCGACAGTTGGCGTTCTGTTAGGCAACGGCGACGGGAGCTTCCGGCCGGAGGAACCTTACGCCACCGGTGGATTTGTTTCTACTTCGGTAGGAATTGCCGATGTGAATGGCGACGGCAAACCCGACTTGGTGGTAACGAATGAGGAGGGACAGGTATTTGGTGGCTTGGTGGATGTGCTGCTCGGCAACGGGGACGGGACTTTTCAGCCAGCGGTAACCTATGCCTCGGGCGGGGGAGATGCCTGGTCGGTAGCCGTCGCGGATGTGAATGGGGATGGCAAGCCGGATCTGGTTGTGGCGAACGTGTGCAGTAAGAGCAGTTGTTCAACGCACGGAGTAGTGACGGTACTCCTGGGCAATGGCAACGGTACCTTCCAGACCGCAGTGACCTACGATTCGGGCGCATTCCAAGCCTTTTCGGTCGGAGTTGCTGATGTGAATGGCGACGGCATGCCGGACATAGCTGTGGTGAACGTTCAGTCCCACAATGTGGGCGTACTGTTGGGCAACGGCGACGGTACCTTTCAGCCAGCTGTGACCTACGCCGCGGCCGGGGTTCTGGGAAATGGGCCTCAGTCGGTAGCACTCGATGATGTGAACGGCGATGGTAAGCGTGACTTGATACTGGCGAATTGTGCTGGGAGCGGTTCTTGCGGCGCCACCCACGGCTTCGCAAGCGTTTTGCTTGGAAATGGCGACGGTACATTCCAGACTGCAGTGACTTATGCCTCGGGTGGCTTTTCTGGCTGGGCAGTGGCGGTTGCGGATGTGAATGGCGACGGCAGGCCCGACCTACTAATTGCGAATTACTGCGGTGCCACTTATTGCACCAATGGCTCAGTCGGCGTGCTGGTCGCCGCCAGTTCGACCACGACTTCGCTTATCTCAAGCCTGAATCCTTCCACCTACGGCCAGAAAGTGGCGTGGACGGCCACGGTTGCTTCATCCGGCTCAGTGACGCCGACGGGGAAAGTGAAGTTCAGTCGGAAGTACTTTACGGAAACATTCACGATTGGCGTGGCAACGCTCAACAGCAGCGGCGTGGCGACTCTTACCAGATCAAATCTCAACGCGGGCATCCATCCGCTGACGGCGGTGTACGTCGGCGACGCGGCCAATCTGGGCAGCACATCGGCCATAGTGAATCAGGTCGTCCAGCAAACCACGAGCGCGGCCAGGCTCACTGCATCGCTGAATCCGTCCACCGTTGGCCAGGCAGTGACCTTCACGACAAAGATTTCCTCGCCAACAGTTACGCCAACTGGCCCCGTGACCTTTACCGCGGGCAAGACAGTCTTGGGGGCAGCTCAACTCAGCGGGGGCAAGGCGACATTTACGATCTCTTCGTTGCCAGTGGGCTCGACTCGCGTCACGGTGACCTATTACGGAAACTCAAACATCGCCAAGAGTTCAGCTTCCGTTATCCACATAGTGCAGTAGACCACCGAGTACCCTCAGACGGTGCTCTCTGGGTCCATCGGAATCTAAGCCGGGGAAGCCGTCGCAAGCGAGCAGCCATAATTCAGAGTGCCATGGTAGTGTGGTGGTAGTCTCCGGGTACGTTTAGATAGTGTCCCGAATGGTGTCCCTTAAGTGACGAATGAGGTCACATGGGGTGCTGTTGGGTACTCGAGCACGAGTGTAAGTGGTTGGGATTGTTTGCGGTCACAAAGGTGAAGAGAACTGCTAAACCGTTGTATGGGCTAATGCCTGTTCATTGCCAGCTTCAGTGGGGCCGACTTTTCTTCCAGGTCTACGTCGATGCTCGCCCACTTTAAAGTTGTGACGTATTTGTGACGTGAGCGTTCAACCGAATTCACTCAAAGCCAACTTTATCAACATCACCAGAACTCTCTTCCGTGCGGGCGAAAAGTGGTTAAATGTTTAGATTCAATAGGGTTTGTGGCCGAGGATCCAGAACTGTTCGCCGATTCGTAAACCCGACGTTCTCCCGCCTTTTCAAGACCTTGCGAGACTCTTCGAGACTTCTCACGACCGTTAAGAACCAATCAGTTACAGACGCATGTGAGACATGTCACATGTGACAACGTCAGGGTCACCGCCAGCAAGCTGCGTGAAGAACGAGCGGCTAGCTGCCGGGATCTCGCTAGCATAGTTGGTGGAGCAGCTGCTGCAGCGAGCGGCCAGTAAAAAACTTGCGGATGACTTCTCTGGCTACAGAAGCATATGATTTTGTCGTACTAGAGCATCTGATGATCGGCTCAACGGCCCAGCAACAACCGCCCACCGTCACTTCTGTACTCAACATGCTCTATGGTGTTGTCGAGGAGGAAGTCGTTTCCGCTGCTGAAGCTATGCCCGAAGACAAGTATTCCTTCGCGCCTACGAATGGCGACTTTAAAGGCGTGCGCACTTTCGCTGAACAGGTGAAACACATCGCCTTCGCCACTCACCTTTATTTTGGCCCGCTCATGGGCGAGACGATCGACGCTAACTCCTTCGAAGAAAATCCCAACGGCCCCGTGGCGCTCAAAACCAAGGCCGAAATTGTCCAGTATCTTAAAGATTCCTTCGCGCTCGGCCATCGGGCCATCTCCGCGATCACCTCCGAAAACGAGGTCACGCCGCTGCCCAATCCCGTAACCCCATACCTCTCAACGCGTCTTGCAATCGCCATTATCGCCTCCTTCCATCCGAAGGATCACTACGGTCAGATGGTCGAGTACCTGCGGATGAACGGCATCGTCCCGCCTGCAAGCCGCCCGCGCCCACCACAACAACAGTCCTCGCAACCCAAACCTCAAAAATGAAGGCAGATTTGCAGCAGCTGCCCACATGGTGAGAGGTTTCCCTGTTCGGTAGTCCTGATTCTCACGATGGAAGTTGAGAAGGGCAGGGCGCGGCGGAGCTAAAATGAACTTGCCGGTGAAACGGAGGCAGGCTCTGCAGGGATGCAACCATGCTGAGGGATAACCTAGCGGGCTCATCGAGCCGATGTTAGCAGCGCGGGAGCCAATCCTCTCGCGCTGCGCACTGACAACCAGAAAAGTCATCGGACGATCGCCAAGGTCTGCGCATCCAGCCGATCGTCTTTTTTGCGACTCTCGCCAATCAGTCGCACCTTGCGTGCATTGGCCACGATCACCTCGTGTCCCAAATCGCTCAACAGACGGCTGATCCAGGGCGAATGCGTCCCGATTTCCAGTGCGATTCGGCTGCGCGGCATGGCATCGAAAACTTCCTGCAACGCTTTCACAGTCGTACGTACCCGCTGCTCCAGTTGTATCCGGCCTGCTTCATCCAGCACGCAGTACCAGCTGTTGCGATCTCCTAGATCCAATCCGATGGTCAGTGTCTGCCGAGAAATATTCCTGCTCTGCTTCGTCACTGCGGTGCTAACCTTCTTCATTGCCGGTCTCCTTTTTCTTTGTGCCTCGAGCACGTGGATACTTGGGAGCGTACAGCATCCCGTCGGAGACCGGCCTTCTCATCTCATCTGGTTTCGCCAGTTATGGCGTAGGGTGGCTGTAGTTGTACAATTTGTGGCCCAGCGTTAGAAGGCGGACTTCTTGACGAAAGAACTGTTTGCTGGGCGGTAGCCCAAGAATGGTGTCGCTAGGCCAACCACGACGAAACATGCTCACGAGAGTTGTTTTAAGTATCGCAGCCGCAGTTTGCCTGCCAGCAATTGTGCACGCGCAGGGACAGGACGCGGCGGTCAGCGCGTAGAACTACAAAGCCGGAGGGCTGCTTGGTGTCATTGCAAGCAGCCAGCAATAGGAGAAGCAAGCACAGCCATCGCCATCCGTTGCGCATGCCGAGTCCTCCGGTTCAGCGGGCCTGACACCAGCCAACGGAACATCATAACTGTTGAAATCAGGCGATTACACGTTTTGACCCTGCGTCCGGGCATTTTGAATGAAATGGCGAATCTTGCGAAGGCTAGAATGATCGAGGCCCAAGAGTATTCTCATTGCCGCTCATTGTGTCTCAATCACATAGGAGTACGTTCGTTCTGCTGCTTCTAGTTGTTGCTCCCGCCATTGTGGGCGCTCAAAGTGGCCCATCCAAATCCGAACAAGATGCGTATGAGGCGGCTGTCCATCGCAAACAGGTTAAGACGAGAATCAAGGGCCTGGAACTGTTTCTAAAGAATTTTCCTAATAGCACTCTGAAGGAACGTGCGTTGGAGAGCCTTGCGGATGCATACGATCAATCGGGCGATCAACAGGAGGAACAACACACGCTCAAACGCCTTTTGAGAGTTAACGCAGACAATCTTCGTGGCCTAACACTGAAAGCACAGTTGATGCTTTTGGGATGTGATGGCGGAGACTGCGACCAAGAGGAGATGTCACTTGCAGATCATGGCTTTCGCGTACTGGGGTCCATCACCAAACCGAAGTACTTATCAGATGCGGAGTTTGAGCATCAGAAAGCACAAGCTGCGTTTCTGTTTCACCGCATGGCAGGTTTTGCGGCGCTAATGCAACATGAGTACTCGATCGCCCAAGAACACTTCAGTTTCGTTCTGGAAGCAGACCCGAGCAATCTTTCCTACGTTTACGCGCTGGCGATAGCCTATTTGAACTCTAGTCCGCCAGACATGTCGAGGGGACTTTTCTTCATGGCCCGTGCAGCCGCTCTGTCCCCGGCCTCACACCGAAAGAAGATCGATGACTACGGCAGAGAGCAATACGAGAAATATCACGGTTCGGCACAAGGATGGGCGGACATCGTTCGGCTGGCCAAAGCAACCCCGCAAGTGCCCTCAGGTTTCACGATAATACCTGCACGCTAACACTCCGCTTACCGAGGAGTCGTTCTCGACTGTCGTAGAGAGGCCATTACACTTTTGACCCTGTGGGCTGGCTTCTGAGTGAAATGGCGATGTTTCGCCAACTGACCGAGTCCCAGTTCGAATTTAGGACGGTAGTACCCCTGCTGGTGACATGGGGGGAGACGTAGATATCAAGCAGCGCGTTTGGTGCTCATCAGGACGGCACGGTACAGCAAATACCACACAATCTTTTCTATAGAAGGACCACCTTGCGCCTCGCCTAATGTGAAGAGTACGGCACCTTTCATTTTTTTGCCCTGCGCTTCGGCCTCTTTGATGTACGCAACTAACGCCGGCCAATTTCTCTCAAACTCAGCACGCATTCGGGCACGTTCCTCCTCAGTCTGACTTTCACGAACCTGAAATGCGTGCTCCAGCAGAAGTTTTTCGTCATCAGTAAACATGGTTTCAGTGGATTCAGCTTATCACCCACTTGTTTTCGGTCAAGAGCACGGCAGGGCATTCGCTCCGGTTTGTGGGCGGATTCCGGGTTTTGAGTGTAAAGGCGATTTTTCAACAACCACCTATCGGGCTGCGGCCAGCGCGACTTATCATTTGCATTGATGACAAAGAACATTACAATCCTATTTCTCGTTCTCATCACTGCACACGTTCACGCGCAAACCGCTATCCAGAGGCCTACTTGTACTGGAGTGATTAGTGGAGTCGTTTTCGACCAGTCGGGTGAAAGAGTCAGCGGTATCGTGGTTAAGGCTTGGCCCCTCGGTGTTGGCTTGTCCGGCAATCTTCCTTCAATCGAGACAGACCGGGACGGCCGCTATCGTTTTGAGCACGTCTGTCCCGGTAGATACACAGTTGTAGTGGATGATGAGAAGGCCGGTTACCCACACGCCAGCCCGTTGTCGAATGCTTTCCTGTATGGGTCTCCCATTGCAGAAGTCACACTGACCGTCAAGAATCCCCAAGCGGACCTGCCTGTCTACTTGCCTCCGAAACCGGGGCTCATGCAGGTGCATATCATCAATAAAGAAACGAAAGGGCAGATTTGGAAGTTCAGCATGAGACTCATCGTGCAGGGGCAGAAGGATGCAGACGAACTCTCATTCAGTTTCGACGAGGCGGTAAAGGACCATCAAATCGAGGTTCCCCCCGATAAAGATGTTATCTACCACGTCACTGCCGACGGGTTTCACGAGTGGAGCGAGAGCGCTGGCGCAGGCAAAGTCATCCGTGTTTCATCGGGAATGAAGGCGACTCTCGAAGCCGAACTTGAGCCTTTCAAATAAGGCATTCGGGAAGTCAGAGTTCGATGACTGACGAAATCAGGCCATTGCGCTCAAAATCCGTACCAGCACCGTTCCCCAGTTTGCGGGTTCTTGGTGTCAGCAACCCGAATGCCGGTCCTTCAGTTCCCTGCCTAAACGGAACTGACAGTTGGCGCATCTTTCCCTGAACGGCATCACCACTCCGTATTCGCCCTTGCGCAAGAACCGCATGCCACACTGGGGACAGCGCCACGAATCGAGCAGGTAGCCGCTGAACAGGAATAGCGCACCATAGACTGCACCGACGACTCTGAATACCGTTGTTCCCATTCGAGCAGCGCTGCCAAGCACAACGGGAAATCCGAGGAACATCAGCAGAGTGAAGCTCTGGCGTAAATAAAGACCCCGCCAAGGTGCCCGGTTGCTAGTCATGACATCAGATTCTATGTGCTTCTCACAAATGACGCTAACAGGCAATTACACGCTTTGAGCGGCAAAGTGGATTCTGAGTGTAATGGCGATATTTCGCAGCCATGCCGCATCACGACTTTTGAACTACCGATCCCCAGCCCAAGTATTCGACCTGGAACAATCTACTAAGACACAGCATGAATCCCGATACGCACCCGATCAGGTGTTGCGTGATGGGCATTCTGATCAGAACCAGAACTTGAAAATTGGCATCGGTGATTTTGCGCACCGCCGCATTTCCGTAGCTCTTTCCGTTCACAAATTCGGCGAAGTCATCCGCGCGTTGTTTATCTTTGGTCTCGAATGCAAAATCTACTTCTCGCGCTATGGTGAACGTGTCGCCCATTGCGTCGTTCCTCCGAAGAAGATCGGTATCGGCTAGGGCTGTTTGGGTAAGCAGTTCAAGCATTGTCATTGAGGCAGGATACCGCGACGCTGGGAAGATGAGTGTAATCGAGATATTCCGCTCTTTTTAACTACCCGCACCTCAGTGGCTCGCTCCTTCTCAAAGCATGCCACGCTCGCGAACGTCTTTGAGCGTTATATCTCTCTGTTTGTGGGCGCAGGCTTGAATACCTTCTACGGAGTGTTCTTTCAGGGTCCTGCCGCAAATAGAACATTCACCATCAAAATCGACAGCGCGGGAAGGGTCTGCTCCCTTAATCGCGCATCCCGTCCGGAGACCGGCCTTCTCATCCCATCTGTTTTCGTCAACTACAGGCACAGGGCTATGATCTTCTATTATCGCGAGGTGTTTTTTGTCAGGAGGTACAACGTGCGAAAACTGGTATGGTTGTCCGCTCTGGTGATTGCGTGTCTAAAGCTTCAGCCTGCGGCAATTGCGAAAGATGCTGTTGAACTAAAGAACGCGAAGGGTGAGAGCGTAGGCACCGCGATCCTCTACAATGGGATGCACGGCCTTAGGGTCCAACTCGACCTTAAGAATCTTCCACCGGGCGAGCATGCAATTCACATCCATCAGAATGCCCTTTGCGAAGCCCAGGCCGAAAAGCCACACGACGCGTTTATATCGGCGGGGCAACACTTCAATCCAGAGAACAAGAAACACGGTCTGAATAACAACGTTGGCCCACACGGCGGTGACTTGCCGAACATCACAGTAGGGCCCGACGGTGCGGCACACGTGCAATTCGATGATGCTCATGCCACGCTTTTCGGGCGTTCAAATGGGTTATGGGAAAATAGCGGTGCCGCGATTGTGATCCATGCCAAACCGGACGATATGAACACCGATCCAGATGGAAACGCCGGAGAGCGTATCGCTTGTGGTGTGATCGCTCGTCCTAAAAACTACACTGGCGCGCAGTGATTGGTGAAATCTCCCCATTTCACTCGTCGTCGCTTGGAACCGTAAAATCCACCTGATGCAAATACACGGCCGCAAGAAACGATTCGCGCAAAGAAAAGCAGATGCAATGACAACTGCCAAGCAGTTAATGCAACGAATCGTGGAGCGAACGCTGGAGCCTTGGGAGGGGTATCAGCAGATCGTAGCCATCTTCCAAGGACACGGACATCTGCAGATGTCAGAACTGCGCTCCTTTGTCCGAATTGATGGCATTGATCCAAACGGGAGCGTATCAGTAACAGCCAAACTGCGCGATACGACTATTCGACGAGCTGAGGCATTCCTAGCGGAGCACAACGAGGTGCCGCCAGCCGACCAAAGCGGAACCGAACGATAGTTGGCGAAATATCCTGATTTCACTCATTGACCCTGCTCGATCAGCCTGCTCGTGCAGTAAAAGTACATGCAACTCTTGTCAGCATTCACCTGACTCAAACGTGATACTTCGGCCTCCGCTTCCGTCTGCGACGTTAAAACCTTTACCACCGCAATTGTTTGTGTCGGATCGGTCTGGTCGATTGGCACGTCTATTCGCACAATCGGATAGACATGTAGGTATGAGGAATGAGGTCGGTCGGGCGCTCTTCGCATTCCGTGAGTCTAGGACAATGACGCTTCGGACGCCAGTTGGCGTAATATCTCCATTTCACTCAAAATGTCGCTTTGTGGCTCAAAGCGTGTAATGGCCTGTTTACGTCAGCCAGCGACGGGATAAACTGATCCTGTCTCTTGGGTTGATAAAAACGATGAGATTGCAGCGGGTCCTGAAGACGATTTATTTCTGCTCCCTAGCGGTGGGTGTGTACTTTCTCTGGAAGGATGTGTTCTATCTGCACGAGGCTCCTTGGCGGGTTTGGCGATTCTACGTTCCGATTGGCGTTTGCTTCTGCATCTGGTGCGTTTTGGTGTATCCAAATATTCGTTCAAAGACGGATTCACGAAGGCGGTCCTGAGCTGCCATTGTATGGAGCGCTGGTGGTCGGAGTTTTGAGTGTAATGGCCTTCCATGAGAAGGCCGGTCGGAGTCAAGTCGGTTCTTTTATTTTTTCGTTGGACAAGGTTTTTCTCTTCCGGCCGAGTAGCCACTGTCGCCATGCTTCCATTCGCGCGGAAGGCTGGCTAGTCTGACGGGCTTGAGCTGCGCCACAATCTAACATGTTCCTTCTATGCGGCGATTCCGATCCGAGTGATGGGGGGAGGTTCGCGCTTCTCTTGTATTTTGCCCTCTTTGCTGATTTTAGCCAGTTCAGCATTCAGCTCTGCTCCCAAAAGCATCGCAAAGCCCGTCCAATACAGCCATGTCATCAGGGCGATTGCGGCCCCTAACGTCCCATAGGTTTTGTTGAAATTTGCGAAGTGGCGGAAATACATGCCGAGCAAATAGGAAAGGCCCAGCCAGCAACCCACGGCTAAAACAGCACCCGGCAAGGTTGCTAGAAAACGCTGCTTGACGTTCGGAGCGAGGAAGTACAAAGCCTCAACCGCCAGCACCGTAAAACCAATCGCAATCGTCCAATGAAGGTACGGCCACAATAACGCGAACAACTTTGAGAGATGGATTCTTGCCGCCAGCCATTCCCCAAATCTGGGGCCGACGATCATAACCGACAGGGCTAGCAGCAACAGAAATCCAGTGATTAACGCTAACGCTATCGCCAAAGGGCGCGTCTTCCAGAATGGGCGATCATCCTTAGCATCGTAGGCAATATTGAGAGCTTCAATCGCGGCGGAGAAACCACCGGATGCCGCCCACAATGTGCCCAGAACACCGAAGGAAAGGAAAGTCCCACGATTGGGAGTTATCACGTCGGCCAGAACTCTGCGAACGAGGCCCATGCTGTCGGCTGGTAGGAACTGAGACATCAGGCTCAATGCTTGCTCAAAGAGGTTGGGAACAGGCAAATATGCCACGACTGCCGATAACAAGATCAGAGCCGGAAAGAACGACAAAACGAAGTAGTACGAGAGGGCTGCTGCCATTTGCAGGGTGTGGTTTCGTTGCACATCACTATAGGTTCGGATCAGGGCAGTTTTGATCGGCAGCGGCATTCAGTGCCGTTGGATGCGCTTCTAAGGTTTTTGGCATCCTAGAATATCGAAACTATCTATTCCTGCGGCTTTGTTTCCTGTCTGATGGCTTGGGGTTCGTTGCAGGGTTGCCGCACCAGCGTCGTAACTCTCACCCCCCCGGCGCGCCGGAAAATGAATCGCCGATTCTCAAGCAGCGTGCAGGACCTCTTCGTTGGCGTTTGCCACACGGGGCGTTTTCGATGTAGCTGTAGACCATTGGCGTGAGGCCCGTAATGGTATCGGTCTTCGCCATAGCCTCGGGCAACGGGGCCAGATTTCCCACGGTTTAACGAGGAACTAATGAACCCAAAACTGAAGCACCTATTGTCGCTTGCCACTTGCTCCTCTTGGCGAAGGTAGCGGCCCCTGAGAATAGAAAACCCCGCTTCGTTCTTGCTAAAGCGGGGTTCGTTTGGTGAACTTTCAACTTCTCGTGCTTATCTCGCTCTGGGTTTTGTCCTCTCGTTTCCTTCCTTGTGGGTACTGTCGTACTGGATCCCTTGGTTCACCTGTACAATCGCTTGCTTTACCAATGAAACTGCCCTTGATCGATGACCGCCCTTATCGTGGGTGGCGGCTTCCAGCTCTCTTTGGGCCTCTCGAAGGCGTTCAAGCGCCGCTTGCATGTGTGGCTGAGCTTCAGGCTCAGCTGTGCGGCAACATTGGGCGTCGATATACTTAGGGTGACAATCAACACGGCGAAAGCAATTAGCATCAGTGTCCGCTTCATGTTCAGAATCCTCCTGATCTTTCCTCGATTCGAGAGACTAAACCTTCCAGCGATCTTTTGCCAAGGAGAGTGTAGCCTGAGGAGTCAATATCCAGATCGAGGCATACAGGCCCGCTCTCCTCGGACACGTGATTGTGCGCCTGAGCGTATGGTGTGCGCACATTCAGGGCGTGCTCGAATGAAGTGCGGCCATTTCCGAGCACGGGTCCCAGTCGTCCTGGTTGTCGCTGCAGCATGGCCGGTTGGTCCCAGTCATCCTGGTTGTCCGCGGCAGCATGGCCGGTTTGTGGGCCTAGATCGTACTCTCGGAGTTGTTGGCTGCGGACGTGGTACAGAGACAGAAAGAATCCTACCAGCATGCCGGCGAGAAATAGGGCTAGTTTGCTCATGGCTGCTTGGCCCAAGGCGGAAGGATCATCCAATCTTCCTGATGGAGCTTTTCTCCGATACATACGCCTAGCATCACTGCAGAGGCTAGGACTATTCCTGCACTCTGTTCATCGCCCCTGCGCTTTACAGCGTTTGCCATTACTTTGATAATGTGGCTGTTGACTATGGCCTCGATCTCCGGCTTAACCTGGTCTAGCCACTTCGGATCAGACAGGACGCGACGCTGTTCTTGCTTGAACGCTTGCATTTAGTTTCGGGTCCATGAATCCCCTTCTGGGCTGAAGCCAGATTAGCGGCTTCCCGATAAGAAACGCTCCGCTATCTTGGCACGCTTCTCCAGTTCTAGTTCTTCTCTCCCAATCCGGCCAGCCGCTCCTCGATGGTCTTCTTGGTACTCCTAGCTCCCAACCGTTGCCATGTAGTGCTGGTAGTCCGCGATCATCTTCCTGAGTATTTCCTTGTCCATAGTTCGCTACCCGAACGGTTCATCCAGACTCGCAGCAGCGGAGCCTCTATTCAAGTTTGGACTCCTTGGTTTGTTAACAGCGACTCCTGCTGCATCTCCGTCCTCTGGGCCGCCCAACCACCCGAATGCTCGCAGTACAAGCTCCGAAGGGGTGGCAACACCGAACTTATCGAAAATGCGGAGGAGGTAATACTTCACGGTGTTTTCGCTGATCCTGAAACACTCCGCAATCTCTTTATTGGAGTAGCCGGCCATGACGGCTGAAACGATCTCGAACTCCCGGGGCGTCAGCCCGAACTTCTTTTTTCGCATTTCGTCGCGGGTGGGAAGACTGAAAATCCTTCACCAACAATTTCCTCCGCAAGTCGTTCGCGCTCTGCAAAGCTGAGCGGCACAACCTCGGCACTGATCGGCTGCGAATGACGCCCAGAACCTCATCGCGCGCTGAGTCGCGGGAAATCTTCTCATAGTTGAGGCGCTCGAGAATCTTGCGGAGAAGCCTCGACTTCATCAACTGATAGTCGTGTCTTTCATCCATGGCAAACCCCTCCAGCTACCGGGATTCCATAGCGGCAGCGATTATAACCCTGCAGCGTGCGGATGGGGTTCCCTCAAGCAACCACCCCGCCTATACAAGCGCGGGGCGTGGGTGAGAGGAAAGCGGCGCCTCGAACCGATGGGCAGTCATCATCTTTGTTCTAGTGCTTATCCACTAGGATCTTGTCCCCTGGCCCCAATTTCCTGCCCACGCGAAGCGCAAGAATCATAGCGGTGCCTAGGATTTTTTCTAGGGTACGGCGGCGAATCTCTGGGGAGCGTTCGTTAAAGCCAGCATAGAGCAGTCGCGTGATTCCGGTCACCGTGTCTGTGGCGTGCATGGCCGACGCCTCAACTTGAAGCTGCCGATATTCAAGGCTATCGGGCCTCATAGATCGTTTTGCTTCGTCTCTAAACAATACCAACAGTTTCGGATTCATTGCAGCTCCCCCCTTTTACGCCGAAGCCCACAGGCTCAGCAAAGCGGGCAGGATTATACCCCCGAGACAGGAAAGCGGCGCCTCGAAAGACGCCGCCTGGTCAACATCGGTACTGCTGCTAGCTTGCCGTCCCTCCGTCCCATCCGTTGTGCTCCAAGCGCCGCTCAATCGCTCCAGTTGTGCAAGGCAATGTGCGCGTAGCGTTTCGAAATCGGCTCGGATCTCCGCCCACTCTGCATCGCTGCAGTTCCGGCGGATGATGAACCCGTGATCTTGTCTGCGACCGCAGAGCCCCCCTGTGGGGCCTCGGCGGGAATGGACTTGCCTTCATGGTTGAACTCCAGGAGTTTGGCTTTAGGAAGTTTGAATTGACGGTTTTAGCTTTAGGCATTATTGCCCGCCTCCTTGGCGGCTGACTGGGGTTGTGTGTTTGGTGGACGGTCTCAACACTGAGCACGTGATTCTGAGAGCTTCTTTCGATCTTTCGGGATGGGGCGCAACGCACTTACCATTGGAGTCACGACACCAGTGACCCCGAGAGCGGTGACAACGTGGACACGTAACCTGCAAGGCAAACCGAAATTGACTCATAAGGCATCTCCAGTTTTTGGCGGGCAGGGTTTGCCGCCGGCGTGCTGCCAGCCGATGTGACACTCGGGACGGCCAGCCTTTAGGTTATCCAGATCCCACGTTCCGCCGCGGCTGCGGTGAATGACGTGGCAAGTGTGCATACTTTCCCAAGAAACTGGCAGCGCCGCAAGCATTTTGGGCTCGATCGCAATTCGCACAGCCCTTGGGAGCGTTCATATAACTGCACGCGAACTTCTGTGGTGTGGCGCCGCTCGGCCGTAGACTTACGCTTGCGCCGAACAACGAACAGTGGAAAGAAAAGCGGGGAAGATGCTACGGTGCTATCAGCCATGTTTGCCTCCTCTGAAGGCGAACTGGTTAGGGCTGGGCGTGTCTTGGATGGACACCGTTCAGCCCGTTTTAGTAGGTGGGGAGCTGCCTTTCAATGTCCGAACAATAGTGCACCTTGACGGCCAAGGTGTCAAGGTTACTGGCCTATAGAATTTGGCCGATGGCAAACCGGCCAGACCCCGAACTTTTGTCCCAATACTTTTCTGTATTAGGACGCAAAGGCGCCAGGGAACGCGCTAATCGCCTTAGCCCAGAGCGCCGCAAGGAAATCGCTACGAAGGCATCCAAAGCGGCGGCGAAGAAGCGGACTGCCGAAGCGAAAAAGAGGCGCAGACAATGAGCCAATCCGCATGGCTGACACATGGTGAATGGGTGATGGCTAGCCTAACCCTTGTGTATGTATTGCTGACTGCATTCTATGCCTGGACGTCTCACAGAACTCTCGAAGCCATCCAGGAACAAGCGCTACAAGCAAAGAATGACTCCATTTCCAGGGACAGGCAATTCACAGAGCAACTCAAAGTCTCGCAGGATGCGGCAATTGCTGCCAAAGCTAGCGCAGATGCGTTGATGAACTCCGAAAGAGCGTGGTTTACTTCCGATGTGACCCTGGATACTACCAAGGGCGGGAACAAAATTCTTTTTGAGGACGATGGGCAGGTGGTTGTTAATGTCGTTATCAGTTGCGCGAATATCGGAAGAAGTCCGGGATGGATTACTGAAATTCGAGCCGACTTTCGACTTGGGGATGATGTTCCAGAGATGCCAAGTACGCAATCTATACCAGTAATTAATTGGCATCCTGGACTCGTTTCAGTCAATAAAGAAGAAGCATTCCAGTGGCAATTTCGCTGCACTGGGCGCATCGCTGATAAGAACAAAATGATGGTCATCTACGGCCTGATTGATTATCGGGACATATTCGGGGCAAACCGCGAGACCTCATTTGGTTATAATGTCACGTCACGACCGTTTGGTGCCGAGATAGAGCGCTTGACGATGTACCCCGAATATAACAAGCAGACTTAGGTCCTCTGGTCTAAAGTTGTCCCATAAACAAAAGACCTCCTGGGCTGAGTAGTTATTTCTCCACAATGGGGAAGAAGGGCGCGCATCCACGGGCCGAGAAACTGACGGCCGCGGAACGAACGGAGATCGCCCGCAAAGGTGGAAAAGCAAGACAAGCAAAGGCCAAGAGCAAGATGGATTGGGATAAGAAGCATTGAGTTATGGCACCTATCTCTGAGGAAATTGACCGTGCGACTGAGCTAGGGCGCAGCCTAGAGCGTCTCATCTTCAAACGAGGTTCCTTCAGTGTACGGACCGACCGAGACGATCTTCTGATTGGCTACTGGTCTTTAATTTGCGAGTACAACAAGGGGGTTCTCTGTCTACTGCGGTACAAATTCTATGCGCCAGCGTTTGCCCTTCTCCGCCCTATTGTCGAGACCGTTGTGCGCTGTCATGTGGCAAAGTTCGGGTCGGATGAAGAGGTGCGGAGGCTTCGAAGGGATCAGTACACCGTAAGCTATGAGAAGGACGGAGCCAGGATCGATAAGGCGGTCGGAACAGGCTCATCTCTGGAAACATACCTTAAGAACTCCCGATCCCTATTGCACAGCTTTACTCACTCAGGCAAGGCACAACTTAGCAGGCGCTTCTCGGGGCAGATGTGAAGAGCTCCTTTACTCCAGTTGATATTCTTGCTTTGATAGCGAGCTGCGCTAGCGCTCTTTTCATGGTCACAGTTCTAATCACGAGACACTTCGATTTCAATGAAGAGTGGCAAACAGCACACGAATTCTGGCACCAGTACGGCGATAGATCGGCGAGCCTGCCCACAGACTAGCGACGAATTCGGCTGTGCCCAATTTTGTGCCTACCAGCAATCCCGATGACTTACGATGCATTGCGACGATATGACCATCAACCCTAATTCTGGCCGCTAGTTACATCAATTCATCGTAGTTCGTCGCACTCTGTGTAAATCCTTGGATTCTTGCTCGGGAATTCCTTTTAAGGCATGGGTCGCAGGTTCGAATCCTGCCGCGCTCACCATTGTCAGACTCCTGTTTTTCTTCACTTCGCAAGCGCAATTTAAATCCGATTTCTCCGTTCGGCCTGCCCAAAGGAAATAAATCAGAGATTACGGAGTAGAAAGCGCGCGACTGCGTTCCTTATGCCGGGCTTCAAATTGCGTTCGGTTCGCGAGAATCCCTGGCGACATTCTATGCGACGTACCGTCCTGTCGAATTCGGATTGCGTCAACATCACGGCCGATCTAGACGTAGCAAGCTACGTCTCTACGACAGCTGGTTTCATTTGCAGAATGAGCTCGTCAGGCGGTCTTTGGAGATGGCGTTCATTTGCCATACGTCTGCAGTAACGAGGCTGGCGTTTCCTTCCATTTTCAGGCGTAGAGGGCCAGTCGGGAGCCGGTAGACGCGCGCGGTCAAGAACGTCGTGTCGTTGGCCCGCAGTTCTAGAACGGATCCATCGAGAAAAATGTGGAGGTGAACGGGAGATCCTGCTGGTCCGGGGAGGGGAGCGGTAAAGTTGCTCACCCGAATTTCTCTCGTGTTCTCTCGATTGCTGCATGCGATTGAGGCAAACTCTCCAGCATCGGAGTCGAGGCGCAGGGTGAATTCTGTTGGACCGGGTTGAATGTGCAGGTCGAATTCGGCGGCGAGATCATGAACGCGCAGGCTCGCCGCTTCCTTTCCGCTGGCGTGGGTGTGCGTTCCGCGGAGAATGTTGGATGCAGGGGCTACTCTGGTCTGGAGTTCATTTCCGTTGGTGAGTGACATGATGCGTGGAAGTGACATCACGCCTGCCCAGCCGGCAGAGATCAGATCAGCGTCAGGACGAGTTTCAGGAATCCAGCCCCACAGAATGCGGTTACCATCGCGGTCGAGCATTGTCTTCGCGGCGTAGTAAGAGCCCCAGTCCACTACTCCTTCTTTCTCCGGCGTGAAGCGTTGATGGGCGTACGTGCCGACCTTCCAGCGAACCTTGCCCATGGTTGAAATCAGCAGCACGTGCTTGTTGCCGAGCGGGAAGAAGTCGGGGCATTCCCACATGTCTCCTGTGTCGACAGCATTCGTGCTCTGTTTATTGCTGGCAGAGCCTTCGACCAGAGGGTGCAAATACGTCCAGTTGCGCAGGTCTGGGGAGGAATAGAGAAGGATGAGTCCGCCTTTCGCTCGAGTGCCGGACCCGATGATCAGCATCCAGCGGTCGCCTTCGCGCCAGATGCAAGGATCGCGGAAGCCGGTGACCTCAAGCCCTTCCGGGGGATTGGCGATTACTGGGTGAGGCAGCTTCTTCCAGGTGCGGAGACGGTCATCTTCCGGCGTTGCCAGGCACTGCGTCTCGCGCCAGGTGTGCACACCGTCTTTGAGAGTGGCTTCGGAATCCGAGGCAGGTGGTTGTACGCCCGTATAGATGATCGTGGGGGTGCCATGGTCAAGGACGGCGCTGCCGCTGAACACTCCATACTGGTCGGGGCCTCCGGGAGTGGGCGAGAGCGCGATCGGCTCATGATGCCAGTGAATCATGTCATCGCTGGTGGCGTGCGCCCAATTCATGTTGCCCCAGACGGCGGCTTGCGGATTGTACTGGTGGAACATGTGATAGCGGCCGCGGTAGAAGATGGGTCCGTTGGGATCGTTCATCCAATTGTGAGCGGGGAGAAGGTGATACTGAGGGCGCAGGGGATCGGAGGCGAGATTGCCGCAGAGTTCGGAATCCGCCCTTGCCCCGCGGGAGTAGAGAGTTGAAAGGGCTGTTGCAGTGGAGAGTTGCAGGAATTTGCGGCGAGAAAAGATCATTTCGAAAAACTCAAGTCCCCACTCTACGCCACAAGCGCCACAATGCCGTGGCATCCCGAGTGAATATACGCTTGCTTCGATATAATGGCGAGCAAATCAGGCCGTTGGTTCGGCGAACATCCTCATTCATCGTGTTCCTCAGATTATTCAGATTGGCGCTGGCTGCTGTAATTTTGACGGCGTCGGGCGTTGCCGCTCGCGCGCAGGCCGGGGCCTCTTCGACATCCAGGGAGCAGGTTGCGTTGCAGCGGGGGCAGGCTGCGGTACAGAAAGGCGATATCGTCACTGCTAAGAAAGAGTTTGAGACGGCGGTGCGGTTGGCGCCGCATGATGCACTGGCGCAGGGAGCTTTGGGATGGGTGCTGGCGCAGCAGGGACAGACGGAGGAGGCCATTCCTCATTTGCGGGCGGCGCTTCAGAGCAAGCCTGATTACGTCGAGGCGCGTCTGACCTTGGCGGGAGTGCTGGCACAGCAGGGAAAAGTGGCGAACGCCGAGCAGGAGGCGCGGACGGCGGTCAAGCAGGCACCGTCGAATGCGGAGGCGCATCGCACACTGGCTCGCATTTTGAGCCAGCATTCCGGAGGCGAAGCTTTAGCGGAGATGCGCCGGGCGGTCGAATTGGCGTCCGACCGTGCGGACCTGGCCGATGAGTTGGGAACGATCTTGGCGCAGCAGAATCAGTTCGCCGAAGCGGCCGGGGCATTCAAGGAAGCGATCAGACTACAGCCGAATCTTGCTTCGGCTCATTTTCATTTGGGCGTAACCCGGTTGCAGCAGCAGCAATTGGAGGATGCGGCCAGCGAACTCGGGGAAGCGGTGAAGCTGAATTCGCAGGACGCGGCTGCTCATTACTATCTGGCGAAAACTTTGACGGCTCAGTCGAAGCCCGCAGACGCGCTCGAGGAATTCAAGCGATGCGCGGCTCTAAAGCCGGACTGGTTTGAATTGCAGGTGGAGTTGGGAATCGCCAGCCAGCGGGCGGGAGATATCGACGCGGCGATTGCGGCTTTTGAGCAGGCCGCGAAGCTGAATCCGCAGGACGCTGAGGTGTACAACGATCTGGGGCTGGCGCTGGTGCAGAAGGGAGACGCGGCAGGATCTCTTCCTCAGTTTCAGAAGGCGCTGCAGTTGCGTCCCGAGGATGGATCGCTGCGCGGGAATCTGGCGATTGCGTACATCCAATTGGCGAATTTCGATGCTGCCGTCAACGAACTGCAGGGAGCGTTGCAGCTGGCTCCGGAGAACGCTTCTTTGCATTACAACCTCGGCCTGGCCTGGAAGCTGAAAGATCAGCTGGATAAGGCCGTGCCGGAGTTTGAGGAAGCGATCCGGTTGCAGCCGGATCTGGCGGATGCGCATTACACCTTGGGCATTTTGTACTGGCAACGGGGAGAGTTCGATAAAGCGACGGTCGAAATGCAGGGGGCGTTACGGTCAAAGCCGGATTATGCCGAGGCGCATTACACTCTTGGAACGGTTTACAAGCAGCAGGGAAAGTTGTCAGAGTCGGCGGCGGAGTTGCGGGAAGCGATCCGCTTGCAGCCCGATTTTGCGGGGGCGCACACGACTTTGGCCGGAGTATTGCGGCAATTGGGGGACGCGCAGGGCGCGGCAGACGAGGCCAAGGCAGGCGCGAAGATTGTGGCTTCCACCAATAATTTGCAGGCGGCAAAAGTTGCGACGAATTCGGGGAAGAGATTGTTGCTGGCTGGAGATTTGCAGGGAGCGGTCTCGCAGTTTCGGTCTGCGATCAATTCAGAGCCGAATTATGCGGCGGCGCATTATCAGCTGGGATTGGCGTTACAGCAGAGCGGGAACAGAAATGAGTCACAGAAAGAGTTTCAGAGGGCGGCGGAGTTGGATCCGCATTTGGCGGCTCCGGGCAAGTGAATGCGCGCGACGCCGGCGCTTCGAGATCATCAATTGCTGCGCGTGCGGAGTGCGATCAGATCTGTGGCGACTGGGACGCCGTGGGCGATTTTTACGTGCAGGATAGCTTCGAAGGGTTTTAGATCGGCGGGCTTGGAGATATTGAGGCGCTGCAGCAAGCTTTTCACGTCATCTTCGCGGCAGACGTATTCCACAGCAGCTTGCGTGCCGAAAGTGGTCGCCCCGGCGAGAATCAGGATGGAGCGGGATGGGTCGAGACCCGGAAGAAGACTGACGATGGCGTAGTCCTCGGTTGTTGGCTGATTCGGCGGGGTTCCGAGAAAATAGTTGGGCTCCCCGGCTTGCGGATGCACATTGATGACTGCAAGATCTCCCTTCCGCGGTCCGGAGTCAAGGCGCTGAAAAACGAAATCCCGCGTTCCGGGAATGTCCAGCAAGGTCAAGTTTTCCGACGGCGAACCGACAAAGATCAGATCATTATTCTTGGCATCGTCCAGCGAGAAAAGAGCGCCGCGCTTCACCCGCAGGGGCCGGTTGAGCATTCCGAAGACATGATCCAGCTGGTGGATGGCCAAGACCTCTCCCACACCCGTGTAGTGATCCATGATGAAAGAGCGCTTGTCGGCCGCGGCGTTGAAATAACGCATGCCGGTTTCGGGGCGGCCCACAAAGCTGCCATTGCTGAAAATTACCCACGGCTGCTGCGGGCTGACGACGAAACGATTCCAGAAAAGCTGAAGCTGCGGAGGAGCTGAGGCTGCGGAGAGCAACTGTTGACGGGTGCGCGGCGACAACAGAATGGCACCCGCAATCACCGATGACGCCAGCAGCACTGCGAGCACAATCACCGCAATGGCCCATCCGCGGTTGGCGGGCAAAGCTTGTGGCCGTTTTCCCGGCAGCTCAAAGGTTTGGAGCGACGGAAGCGACGCCGGCGATTTCGACGGACGGAGGGTGAAGGTGAGCGCATAGGATCCTTTGGGGATCTCCACCAGGACCGGATCGTTCGTACCTTCTTGCGCGTAGTACTCAGCCAGCTTCACTCGTAGGCGTCCTGCCTGTACGCGGACGGTGGAATCACTTTGGGGATCAAACCCGGAAGGTCGTCCTAAAACTTCTGTGGCAATCTGGTATTCCTTGAGCGCAATGCCGGGGTGATCGAGCGAATGCTCGGCGAGGTAACGAAGGAGTTTGCACAGCGATTCGGAGCTGTGGAGGCTATGGCTTTTTGTAAGCTTCTCTATTTGCTGGAAGCACTGGTCCCGACCAACAGTGAAAGTGTGTGTTACAGCCATATCACCTGGAAGTAACAGAACGCTCTATCAAGCTGAAATAGAGGCACTTCGATTCCGGTAACAGTATCAAACATAGTGCAACTTAATCCAGTTAATTGTTTTGTATTACGAGTGCACACAGTACCGTCAAGTAATCCCTCTGCATTTCTGGGGCAATCGCGTTTCGAAGGTTGAGGAGGATGTCCATGAGAAGGACTGTGTTGGTCGCACTGGCGACGTTGAGTCTGCTGTGTGGGCTGTGGGTGCCGGCCGCAGTGGGGCAGGCGGTGTATGGCAGCATCCTGGGCACGGTGTCTGATCCATCTGGCGCGGCAGTGTCGGGAGCAAAGGTGACCGTCACCAGCCAGACCAAGAATGTGTCGGTTACAGATACCACCAACGAGAGCGGGAACTATTCCGTCACGCACTTGATCCCAGACGTTTATTCGATACGGATTGAGGGCTCGGGATTTAAGACCATCCAATACAAGGACATCCAAGTCTCAGCCGACACCGGCTCGCGGGTCGACGGGCAATTCCAGGTTGGTTCCGCCAGCGAACAGGTGGAAGTCACGGCTGAAGCGCCCCAGTTGAAGACAGACCGTGCGGACGTGGCGATCGAGTTCAACTCGAAATATGTGACCGACTTGCCGGTTCTGAACCGCAACTTCACAACATTTGAGCTGCTATCTCCGGGCACCCAGAAACTGGTGGGATGGAGTCACGCGGCGACCGAGAATCCGCAGGGCGGCCAGCAGATCTTTGTCAACGGGCAGCACTTCAGCGGAACCGCCTTTGAGTTGGACGGTACTGACAACCAAGATCCGATCCTGGGTATTATCGTCGTCAATCCAAACCTCGAAGCCATTACCGAGACCAAGATTGCGCTGCAGAATTACGACGCGGAGTTTGGCAAGGCCGTCGCGGGCGTAGTGACGGTACAAACGAAGTCGGGAACCAATGATCTGCACGGAAGTGGATTCTGGTTCCGGCGTACTGATGCTTTAGCGGCACGGGACCCGTTTACGCAATTCCAAAAAGACAGTACCGGACGGTTCATTCCGTCGTCGCGCTGGCAACAGTTCGGTGGCACCCTTGGCGGGCCGATCATCAAAAATAAGCTGTTCTTTTTCGGCGACTATCAAGGTACACGCCAGACCAGCGGCATTACGAATCAATACACAATTCCGACCCTAACGGCGCTCACCTCGTGCAACCCGGCGACCAATGCTTCGAGTTCGACGCCGGGTTTCTGCAACCTTGCCGACTATGCCAGCAAGATCGGTAACGGTACTGCCGGGGATCCAACGAATTATCTTTTTAATCCAAGCACTGGAGATCCTAACAATGGCATCGGGCGTTTGGCTTTCTGTGGTGCAACGGACGTTGCGAATCCTAGCCCGCTCAATTGCCCCACGCCGTTCCTGATTCCCATAGGAGCAATCCCCGCTCAAGTGGGTAAAATTCTTGGGTTGCTGCCGGCGCCAAACAATTCGAACTTGCTCAACAACTTCATCGCTGGTGGAGCAGGGCCGTTTACACAAAACAGCTTTGACACTCGCATCGACTACTCAGTCAGCCAGAGCATGAACGCATTTGGTCGATTCAGCCTCGACTACTTCAGTCTTTCCGGCAAGGGAGGGTTAGGAGTTATGGGAGGGGCTGGGTTCGGTCCGGGCGGTCTGGCTGGCAGTTCGACCATCCACAATATCAGTATGGCGGCTGGCGTGACGAAGACAGTCACTTCATCACTGCTGACTGACATTCGGTTCGGGTATTTCAAATACAATCCCGAAGCTCGCAAGCCTGATGCCGGCACGCCGATGACCGATACTCTGAACATTCCCGGCATGAATCGGCCAGAGCAGGCGGAGGCCACCGCCGGTTTAGCTTCGTTCTTTTTCGATAACGGGCAAACCGGGGGCGTTCTCACAGCCATTTGGTGATGGCATTAATGTTGCCCGCTGTAATTGCCCGCTTGATGAGAACGAACACCAGTACCAGTTCGTAAATAACTGGACGAAGATGAAGGGCAATCACCAAATCAAGTTTGGCGCAGACTTCCGGTTTGCACATAACCTGCGCGTACCGAGCGATGCCAACCGCACTGGCGAATTGAATTTCAACCACGAGGGTACGTCGAAGCGGCAGCGGGCGGTAATCGGGCGGACTTGACTTGGCCACCTTCCTGCTGGGCGATGTCACTCACTTGAATCGTTACGTCAGCACGAGCCTGGATGCCGCCGAGAGCCAGAAACGATTCGCCTTTTACGGTCAGGACACGTGGCGCGTCACATCCAAGTTGACCTTCAATTACGGCCTGCGATGGGAGATTTACACCCCTGAAGCCGTCAACGGCAAGGACAAGGGCGGGTTCGCTAATATCGTCGGGACTGGCGATGGCGGCGGGGGCGTGATCAGGGTTGCTGGAGAAGGCCCGTTCAATCCAGCGGCAACGTCGACAATAAATTTACCGCGTTTGCTCCCCGGCTAGGCGTCGCTTATCAGATCAATCCCAAGACCGTGGTTCGTATGGGCTATGGTCGCAGCTTTGATATTGGTGTGTTCGGATCGAACTTTGGACATACTGTGACGCAAAACCTTCCGGTTCTCGTCAACCAGTCCATCAGCGTTAGCAACCTGCCGGGCAGATCCAACGCCTCGGACAACCTCCTTCCAGTGTTTACGCTGCACAGGGCCCACCGGCCTATATTTTCCCAACGCAGTTCGTGAACGGACAGTTGCCGCTCGAAGGTCCCGCGAACAACACAGATCCTAAGATACGTCCAACCTTCCAACGATTGCCCACGATTGATGCATGGAACGCCACAGTGCAAAGACAGTTGAACAATACGACCAGCTTGGAGGTCGCGTACATCGGAAATAAGGGCACACACGTATTTGCCGGTGACGGGCCCGGGTACAACGTGAATCCGGTTGCGCTGGGTTCCGGGGTCAATGACAACGGCTCATTCGTTCCGGACGTGGCTCCGGCACTGCGGCGACCATTTAACGGGAGATTTGCTACTCCCTGCGCGGACGCGACCTGCGTCGCACCGGTCGTCGTCTGCTGCGGAAATGATCTGGGCAACTATCTCGGGAATGATGCCAGCAGCAGCTACAACGCCCTGCAGGTGAAAGTGGACAAGCGTTTCAGCGGCGGACTGCAGTTCCTGACTCACTACACCTTCGCACATTCCAACAAATACGACTCAAACTACTACGCCATAAGCCACCCGATCGCGTATGGCCCGGATGACCAGACCCGCAACCATGTGTGGGTGACCAACATCGTTTACGAATTGCCGTTCGGCAGCGGAAAGAGGTTTGGCTGGCAACGCAGTCGGCTTGAGGATGCGCTCATCGGCGGTTGGCAGATCACCAATACAACCAATTGGAGCAGCGGCTTGCCATGGACTCCCAGTTTTGGCGAGTGCGGCGGCTGAGGAGGATGTAGGTGTATGCCGTCCCAACAAGGGGTCTGGATCTTTCCACATGGGAGCGGGCAAGTTCGACCCCATCAAGTCACATCCAGCCCTACTTCACTCCGGTGGCTAATATAACGACTGGCTCCGGGGGACCCTTCGCGGATCCTGGGGTTGGGCACCTGGGCAACTACGGTGTGTTCAGTCTCCGTGGTCCCCGGGCATTCACCTCAGATGCTGCGGCCTCGAAAAACATCTCGATCACCGAGCGCGTGAAGGCTCAATTCCGCATGGACATATTCAATCTCTTCAACCATCCGGTGTTGGGTTTCAACGGCAATCAGTCTGGTAGCGGTCAGTGCATCGACTGTGCCGGCAATGGCAACATCACCGACATTGAGGCCGACTCTTCTCCGGGTTCGACTACCGGCATGCGTCAGATCGAGTTTGCCTTGAAGATTTCGTTCTAGGCCGTCTGGGGTAGCCTCACAGAGGGATTCCTTCGGGGGTCCCTCTTTTTGTGATCGGGGCGTAAACGTTTTCGGAAGCTGTCCGGTGAGCAGCGATGAAGAAGAGAGTGGTTGGGGTAGGAGAAGTGTTGTGGGACTTGCTGCCGGGTGGGCCGTCGCTGGGCGGCGCCCCGGCGAACTTTGCCTACATCACCACGCTCATGGGCGACCAGGGCATTGTGGCCAGCCGGGTAGGCGAGGATTCACTGGGAATCGACGCCCTGAGGAGGATGGAAGAGCTGGGGTTGAACATCGATTACGTGCAGACCGATCGGGAGCATTCGACTGGAGTCGTGAATGTGAAAGTGGATGGGCACGGGATAGCGCAATATCAGATTGCACATCCAGTCGCCTGGGATTTTCTGGAGTGGAACTCGGATTGGCAGCAGTTGGCTCTGGATGCCGATGCGGTTTGTTTCGGATCCCTGGCGCAGCGCTCCGAGAAGAGTTGCGCGACAATCCGGCAATTCGTCGCCGCCGCACCAGAGCACACGCTCAAAGTGTTCGATATAAATCTGCGGCAGTCCTACTACTCCGCCGACATTCTTTCCGAGTCGATCCGTCTGGCCGATGTGGTAAAGCTGAATGACGACGAACTGCCCAGGCTGATGGGACTGATGAACGTGTCAGAAAAGGACGACAAGGCGTCGGCCAGGAGGCTTATCCGAGATTACGGGTTGAAGGTAGTGTGCATCACTCGCGGAAGCCATGGCAGCTTGCTGGTTGCAGGTGAGGATGTCAGCGAGCATCCGGGATTTCGCGTGTCTGTGGCGGACACCGTCGGATCTGGGGATGCGTTTACTGCCGGGCTGGTGCATGAGTACCTCCATGGCGCCTCCCTGGATCTGATGAATGAAGTGGCGAACCTCGTTGGGGCATGGGTGGCCAGCGAAGTGGGTGCAATGCCCATTCCCAAGCGTGGAGCGCTGGAGCATTCGCTGGCGGAAATTCGCTAACGCGGGCTGCGGGCTTTGGGACCTCTCTGTCCGCTCGATCCTCTGGACACATCTTCTTTACCTGCATCCTGTACCCTATAGCTGTCGCTAGGCGACGCCTCTCTGGCTTGCTCGGCGGAGGCATACTTTGTATAGTTGCGAACGGTTGTGTTTTCTTTCGATTGTAGAACCTTGCTGGAGGCAGTCATGAAGTGCGTCGGGTGGAATCCCAAATCTGTTTCATCGTTCGTCTTTAGCGTTGCACTCCTGCTTGCCGGGGTCATGGTGAGTTGCTCAAAGCCAGTGCAGCAGGCGAAGCCTGCTCCTTCGCAACCTTCCGACATCCACGTGGAGGTGCGCGATGGCGGGCCTATCGTGGTGACGACAAAGACGGCAGAATTTCAGATTCTGCCATCAGGATTTTTGCAGGCGACACTGATGAAGGACGGCAAGCGGCTGAGTCTTGACGAGCCAGACGTGGGATCGACAGGTGGAAGCGATTCCATTGTCATGGCGGGCAAGGAATTTGATTTCGTCCCGGATTTCAGCCAGGCGAAAGTGATCGAAGCCACGGGCAAGTTGGGGCGCGGCAAGCGCGTGGAGATTACCGCGCGTCCGCTGGCTCCGGCGGGGACTGCCATCGAGCGCACCCTGGTGCTGGAAGCATACGACGAGTTTCCAGACATCGCTCTGGTCAGTACTTCGTATAAAAACGTGGGCGCGTCGGATGTGCAGATCGAAAAAGTGCTGATGCAGCAGCATCGTTTCAATGCCAAGCAGGTGGATGCGAAAGCGCAGCCCTACGACATGTGGGCGTTTCAGGGATCGAGTTACGACTGGGGGGAAAATGATGTCGCGAAGCTGACGCGGACTTCGACACAACCGAATCTCATGGGCGAGCAGGTCAAAGGCGGCTATGGTGGCGGGATTCCGGTGGTCGCTTTCTGGACGGCGTCAGTGGGGGAAGCGATTGGGCATGTGGAGACGCTGCCCTGGACTCTCTCGATTCCGGTGAAGGTAGATCGAGAGGGGCGGGTCAACGCGCAAGTGGAGATCCCCGTCAATTCGACGCTAAAGCCGAAAGAGAGCTATTCGACTCCACGAAGTTTCGTTGCGGTGTACAGCGGAGATTTTTACGAGCCGCTGCGGAGGTGGTCGAGCGTGCTGCAGAAAGAAGGATGGAATATTCCGAAGCCCTCGAACGAGGCTTACAACGTGGCTTGGTGCGGATGGGGATACGAGTTCAACGTTACGCCCAAGGAGATGCTGGGAACGGTGCCCAAGCTGAAAGAGATGGGCATCAAGTGGGCGACGCTCGACGATCGATGGTTCGATACATATGGCGACTGGAACCCGCGGTCCGACACGTTCCCGGGCGATTCCATCAAGCAGATGGTGGATGACTTTCATAAGCAGGGAATCTACGCGCAGCTGTGGTGGTTGCCGCTCGGCGTGGAGGATGGGCAGGGGAAATACGAGTCGCACAAGTACAAGATGTCAGAGGTTGCCAAGGAACATCCGGACTGGCTGATTCTCGATAAGAACGGGAAGCACGCGCGGATGGTGCGCGATCTGGGGACCCTGTGTCCGGCGGTGCCGGAGGTGAAGAGTTACTTCAAGCAACTCACGGAGAAGTTCATTCGCGATTGGGGATTTGATGGATCGAAGCTGGATAACATCTACAGCGTGCCGGCATGCTATAACCCGGCGCATCATCACAAGTCGCCGCAGGATTCGGTGAACGCGATGGGCGAGATTTACAAAGTCATCTTCGAGACTACGCGGGCGATTAAGCCGGAAAGTGTGACGCAGTCGTGTCCGTGCGGGACGCCGCCTTCGCTGGCGTGGCTGCCGTTCATGGATCAGGCGGTGACGGCTGATCCGGTGGGAGGTGTGCAGGTGCGGCGGCGGATCAAGATGTATAAGGCGCTGATGGGACCGCGCGCGGCCGTGTATGGAGATCATGTGGAATTGTCGGAAATGAGTCGCGTGGGCACGAATGGATGGAGCGAGCATGGCTGGGATTTCGCTTCGACCGTGGGGACGGGCGGCGTGGTAGGGACGAAATTTGTGTGGCCGGATCCGGGGCCGAAATACAAACCCGTGGCGCTGACTACGCAGAAGGAAGAACACTGGAAGAAGTGGATTGGCCTGTACAACGAGAAGATGCTGTCGAAAGGGGAGTTCCTCGATCTGTATACGTACGGGTATGACGTGCCGGAGGCGTATGCCATCGCGAAGGACGGGAAGATGTACTACGCGTTCTTTGCGGACGCGGGAAAGCCGTTCGCGGGAGAGGTTGAGCTACGCGGGTTGAAGCCTGGCTCCTATCAGGTGAGCGATTACGTAGACGGCAAGTCGCTGGGCACCGTGCAGGCGGAGGAAGGGAAGGCCCCGCGGGTAAAGGCGGAGTTCAAGGATCATTTGCTGCTGGAGGTGAGTGGGAAGTAGCGAGGCATCCAATCGTGAGGTTGAGGTGGTACAAACTGCAGGCTCACACTGGAGACCGATGTTGCCCAAAGAATTGTTTGCGATGCGCAGTGTCGCGAAAGGCTTCCGTACCCCCGGGGCGGGTGGTGGAGAGGGCGCCTGCCAGATTGCCGCGGGCCAGGCACTTCGGAATATCAGCCCCCTTCACATATTCACTAAGAAAGCCGGCGTCGAAGCTGTCGCCCGCGCCTACGGTATCCACCGGTTCCACCACTTGCGCTGGACTGGTGAACCTCTCTTGTGCGCGCTGCGCAATGGCTCCCTTGCGCCCTAATTTCACGACGAGTAACGGCACTGCTTCAGAAAGCTTGCGGATTGCGGCTTCCAGATCTTCAGTGCCAGCCGCTTTGCAGGCCTCGCGTTCGTTGGGCAGGAAGACATCCACGTACTGCAATACTTGTTTCAAATTTCCTTCCCAGCGGTCGTCGGGATCGTCGTTGGTATCGAGAGAGATCGTCAGGCCTCGAGACTTCAAGCGCTGGAATAATTCCACTATTCTTGGGCGCAGCGCTCGATGCAGGTAATAAGACGAGAGATGAAAGTGGCGGGAGTCGGCCAAGTAGTCGAGATCGAGATCGTCCCAGGTGAGTTCGGTAATGGTTCCGCCATACGTGAGAATGTTGCGCCAATCTGGTGATGCAGGATTACGGTCAGGCCCGTGGTGATTGCTCCCGGCATGCGGCGGACTTGCGATGTATCGACTCCACCTTGCTGCAGGCGTTCGAGCGCGATGGCGCCGAGCGGATCTTCGCCGATGCGGGATTGGAATCCTACTTTGCTGCCGAGTGCGGCCAGGTTGTGGGCAACGATCGCCGACGACGATCCGAGTGTCAGCATCATGCGGTCAGCAAGCAGTTCGCGCTCTGGAGCGAGTTGCTCCGGGAGTCCGTAGAGAATAAGGTCCAGGTTCAGTTCGCCGGCTATCGTGATATCGAATCGGGGCATGATGTCGAGTTGGCTCAGTTAGGGATGGTTCGCAGAGACGGTCCGACTCCGTTTCCGTCCGCTTCGCGAAGGAAAACTCCGCTCACGATCGCAGTGCCTTCACACGAGCGTGACTTCGATGCCCGCCTGCTTGAGCGTGCGGATATCAGATTTTGGCGCGGCGCGGTCGGTGATCGCTTCCTGCAGCGATGAAGTGGGAGTAATCAGCGAAAGGCTGCGGCGGCCAAACTTGCTCGCGTCGCATACGGCTACCGTTTTCCTCGCGACCTCGACCATCACGCGATTGACTTTGGCTTCGAGAAGGTTTGGAGTGCTCAGGCCGAAGTGAACGTCGAACCCGTCCACCCCCAGGAACAAAATATCAGCGCTGAGGCGGCGCAAGGTTTCTTCCGCGATAGGACCTACGAGCGAAAACGAGTTTTTCCGAAGCGTGCCGCCGGTGAGGATCACTTCCACGGCGGTGCCCGCCAACTCGGCGGCAATATTTACGGCGTTGGTGATGATCGTGAGATTCTGAAATTTGCGGAGCGCACGGGCGATTGCCGTGGTGGTGGTGCCGGAGTCGAGAATCAGCACCTGGCCCTCTTTGACCTGTTGCACAGCGCATTCGGCTATGCGCAATTTTTCGTGGTGATGAAGCTTTTCCTTCTCTCGAAGGGTCGGATCTTCGAGTGCGCCGTCGCGCGAGGGAAGTGCTCCCCCATGGGTGCGATGCACGAGGCCGTGGGCGTGAAGGATCTCCAGATCCTTGCGAATCGTAACCTGGGAAGTTTCGAATTGACGGGCGAGTTCGGTCACTAGAACTCGTCCCTGGTGGGTGAGGAGATCGAGAATGGCGCGTCGGCGTTCTTCGTTAAGCACAGGTTTGTAGGCTGCGGCTGGCGGATTCACCGGGACGAGCCAGCGCGGCAGCATTTCTTTTTATAACGGTTTCTTTCGTTTGTCCACAGGGAAAGCAGGGATGCAACTCGCGGCGGCGGGCGAAACGCCCGCCGCGACCGCCGCCGAGAACAGCGGTGGTACTTCGCAGGGTTTACGAAACAGCGGCGGCCACGTCCGGGAGCGTTGCGGTTTTGCGCAGCGGCTCTGAGAGGCCCTGCATAACCTTTTGAAAGCCTGCGAAGTCCAGGGATTGCGGGCCATCGGACAATGCACGTTCGGGACAAGGATGGACTTCGATGATCAGACCATCGGCACCGACTGCGACTGCGGCTCTGGAGACCGCGGCGATGAGGCTCTGTTTGCCTGTGCCGTGCGAGGGATCGGCAACCACAGGCAAATGCGAGAGATCACGGGCCAAGGCTATGGCGGCGAGATCGAATGTGTTGCGCATTTCAGATTCGAAAGTTTTGATGCCGCGCTCGCAGAGGACCACATTGCGGTTCCCACCGGACAGAAGGTACTCGGCGGCGAGCAGCCATTCTTTCACTGTGGCCGAGGGCCCGCGCTTGAGCAGCACGGGCTTGTTGATGGTGGCCAGACGGCGCAAGAGCGCGAAGTTTTGCATGTTGCGCGCGCCTACCTGCAGCATGTCAGCGTGCTCGGAGATGATATCGATATCTTCGGTGCTCATCACCTCGGTGACGATGGGGAGGCCGGTTTCTCTTTTTGCTTCGCTCAGAATCTTGAGCGCTTCGATGCCGAGTCCCTGGAAATCGTAGGGGGAAGTGCGAGGTTTGTAGGCGCCGCCGCGGAGCATAGAGGCACCGGCGCGCTTCACTGCATGAGCCGTCTGGAATAACTGGTCGCGAGATTCTACCGAGCACGGTCCAGCGATAACGACGACTTCGGGCCCGCCGATTTGGACGCCTTCGATGTTCACAATCGTGCGTTCGGGATGAACCTGCTTGCTCACTAGCTTGAACGGCTGAGCAATCGCGACTACGTTGTCCACACCCGGAGCCACCTGCAGCGCTTCAATCTCGTGGCGACGGCCGCTGCCGACAGCCGCGACAATCGTTCGCTCGGTGCCGCGAGTGACGTGCGGGTTGTATCCAGCTTCGCGAATGCGGTCGATAATGTGATTGATCTGCTCCTCAGTCGCTTTCTCGGACATGTTGACGATCATGAACTCGGATCTCCTTTTATGATTTCCAGATAAAACAAAAGCCGCGATCTTTGATCGCGGCTGCCAGCCTAGAGCTTGTTGTTCAGGTGGCCGTTAAAGGCTCATCTTTACGCCAAGCTGCGCCGCAGCCACGCACCGAGTAAATCGGTAGTACACGGCGAACGGGATACCTGGAGTAAATCGGGACATAGCTCTCTTCTCAGCGAAATAACCGACTTCGTCGGACCTAGTATCAGGTGGGCCGACTACTGCAGGGAACTTGCTACGCTGGAGAACGCATTATTGGCGTTCGATCCGATCAATCGGACCGTTCCAACAACCAAGACCAGAATAACCGCCAGCATGACGGCGTATTCCGCAATATCTTGTCCTTCATCCTGGGACCACAACATGCGAATAAGTTGGGACATTGTTCTCCTCCGGGCCACTATCATTTATTGAGAGGCAAACGCGAAAACTAGTGCACACATGATGCACGTGGTGCTGGGATGTTGTCAAATAAAGAAACAGAATATTTTCATCGAAATCAGTGTTCGTTAATGACTGTTTGAGGCGGGACTTGGGCCACTTTAGGAGTGGGTCCTGAGGGCTGCGGCAACAGGTCGGTGGCGGAATGTTGCGTGACTTGAAGGACGCGGTCAGGCAGGATTCCCAGGTAGAGTGTTGCGAAAGTACACACACTCAGCGCAACAGCCAAGCCAAACGAGATGCGAGCGACCGGCACTTCCTTGCGCGCTTCGCGCATGTACATCACGACGATGATGCGCAGATAGTAGTACGCTCCGACTGCGCTGTTCGCGACACCAATCAGCGTGAGCCAGACAAGGTTTGCGCGTAAGGCAGCGCTGAAGACGTAGAACTTGGCGAAGAAGCCACCCGTCATGGGAATCCCGATCAGAGACAGCAAGAAAATCGTTAATGTAGCAGCTAAGAGCGGCGAAGAGCGACCCAGGCCTTCATAGTCCTCAAGTGTGACGTAACGTTCGCCGGCACTGGCGAAATGGCTGACTACCGCGAAAGCCCCGACGTTCATGGCCGCGTAGGAAGCGGTATAGAACATTGCTGCAGAGATACCGGTGAGGGAGTTGTCGGGAGTTGTCATGGCGAACGCCACGAGCAAATAGCCGGCGTGCGCAATTGAGGAATAGGCGAGCAGGCGTTTCACATTGGTTTGCACGAGTGCGCCAACGTTACCCAGGGTCATTGAGAGTGCTGCAGCCACCCAGAGAAACCAGAAGCGGCCAGGGGCGTTGATGGCGAAGACCACCCGCAGGAGAACAGCGAAAGCGGCGGCTTTTGGAGCGGTGGACATAAATCCCACGACCGGGGCAGGCGCGCCTTCGTAAACATCAGGGGTCCAGATGTGGAACGGGGCGATGGCGACCTTGAATCCAAGTCCTACAAACATCATCGCCATGGCGACGTACACCAGGACCTCGACTGGGCCGGACTGCAGCTTTTGCGAGATGACGTCGATGTTGGTCGAGCCGGTTGCACCGAACATCAACGCGACGCCGTAAAGGAAGAATGCGGTGGCAAACGATCCCAGCAGAAAATATTTCAGGGATGATTCGCTGCTTGAGGCTTCGTTGCGGCGGAATCCGGCGAGGATGTAAGTGGAGATCGATGAGATTTCCAGGCCGATGAAGATCATCACCAGTTCGACGGCCGATGCCATCAGGGCCATGCCTACAACGCCGAACAGAATCAGTGCGTAATACTCTCCCGGCGCGAATGCGCTGCACCGCCATGTATTCAAATGAACTGAGAATCACGACTGCGGCGATCGCGATTACAAGAAAGGTGAAGAAGACGCTGAAACTGTCGACGCGAACAATATTGGAGAAGGCCAGCCCGGGAGATTGTGCCATGAACCACGTGGAAATCAAGGCCGCGACCGAGCCGACGAATGCGATGAGGCCGAGTGTCTTCTGAGTCTTCTGCTCGTCGACAAGTGGCTCGAGAATCATCACCAGAATGCCGAAAATTGAGAGAACCAACTCCGGAAGAATGCGGACGTAATCGGCGCCCTGAGGGATGGCCTGCATCTGGGCGAGCAGGATCGTCATTGCGCCACCAACTTGCTCACCGTTTGAGCGAATGGAGTGAGCGCGGCTTGCACGGCCGGATCAATTGCGGCCAACCACATGATGGGCGCAACTCCCATGACGAGGGCGGCGACGGCGCAGGGCCAAATCGCAGCCTTCTCAAATCCCAGCAGATCGGCTATCGAGTTGTTAATAGGATGACTGACCTTTCCATAGAAGACGCGCTGGAACATCCAGAGCAGGTAACAGGCGCTCCAGATCACGCCCGTCGCGGCGAGAATTCCATAGAGAGGCTTTGCCTGGAACGCACCGCTTAACACTAGAAACTCTCCAACAAATCCGTTGAGCAACGGCAAGCCAACAGAAGCCAGCACAATGAAAAGGTAAGAGGCTGCATACACCGGCATGGGTGAAGCCAGGCCCCCGAATTCGGAGATTTCGTACGTGTGCCGGCGTTCATGGAGAACCCCGGCGAGCATAAAGAGGGCGCCGGTGGAGACTCCATGGGCAAGCATCACAAACATTGCACCATTAAGGCCGGACTGGGTGAAGCTGAAAATGCCCAGCACGACAAATCCCAGGTGGCTGACGGACGAGTAGGCGATCAGCTTCTTCATATTCGGCTGCACCATCGCGACCAGCGCGCCGTAGATGATTCCGATCAACGCCAGGGCCATGATCCACGGCGCATTGCTTCGGGATTGGTCGGGGAACAAGCCCAGATTGAAGCGCAGCATACCGTAGGTTCCCATCTTCAGCAGAACGCCCGCCAGCAGCACCGATCCCGCTGTGGGCGCTTCGACGTGGGCGTCAGGCAGCCAGGTGTGGAAAGGGAAAAGCGGTACTTTCACCGCGAATGCGATGAAGAATCCCAGAAAAAGCCATTGCGCCGCGGCCGGGAAGCTGCCGACTTGATGCTGTGCGATGGCGTCACGGATGACTACAAAATCAAAGCTGTGAGTCTGCGCATAAAGCCAGAGGATCGCGGCCAGCATAAAGACGGAGGCGATCATGGTGTACATGAAAAATTTCACTGCCGCGTACACTTTTCGCTCGTGTCCAAAGACGCCAATCAGAAGCGCCATGGGGATGAGCGTGGCTTCCCAGAAGAAATAGAAGAGAAAGAGATCGAGCGAGGTGAAGACGCCAATGAGAGCGGTTTCGAGGACCAGCAGCAGGATGAAGAATTCCTTCACGCGATCGTGGACTGACTTCCACGAGATCAGAACGCAAAGCGGGGTGAGGAATGTGGTGAGCACCACCAGCCAGAGGGAGATGCCGTCGATGCCCATGTGGTAATGGATGTTGGGGCTGGAGATCCACGGCTTGTCGATTTCGAACTGGAATCCGGGCTGGCCGCGGTGCAGATAGACAGGCAGGTGCAGCGACAGCACGAAAGCCAGCAGCGAAATAACCAGGGAAAAGATTCGGATGTCGCGGTCGCGGCGGGGAAGCAGCATCAGCAGCAATGCGCCTGCGAGCGGAACGAAGGTCACCAGCGTCAGGATGTAGGGGCTGAGATGATCGATGTTCATCGCCCCACCCCCAGCCACACCATGTAAGCGATTACGATTGCGGCGCCTGCAGCAATCCATCCGGCATAGGAGCGCAGGTTGCCGGATTGCATGTGGCGGACTTCATCGGAGACGTGGCGCGCACCATCAGCGGCGTTGTTGACGGTGTCGTCGATGACTTTGCGATCGACTCCCTGCCACAGGATGCTCGTCGATCCGTTCACCAGGGGCTTCACGATCAGTGCCGCGTAGATTTCGTCCACGTAGTATTTGTGACACACGACGTCATATAGGCCAGCGATCCGGTGCGCGATTCTTGCCGGCAGATCTGGGCTGCGGTAATAAAGAAGCCATGCGAGCCCCAAGCCGAGGAACGCTGCGGCCACCGAAATTGCGGTGAACATCAATTCTTTCGAAGGCTCTTCTTTGGGCTCGGTGCCTTCGGTGGTTTGTTCGGTTGCGCCCTTTTCACCCATCTGAGTCTGGCTGCTCTCCGCCGGCACCGTAGAGCGGAAGACGGGACCAAGGAAGTGATCGAAGCGATTGCTGCCGCCTAGCGAGCCGGGGACTCCGACGTATCCGCCAATCACTGAGAGGATCGCCAGGATCGCGAGCGGAATCACCATCACTCTTGGACTCTCATGGATGCCGCCATGGCCGTGAGCATCGTGCGCGGAATGAGATCCATGATCCGCGTGCGCTGCGGCTTCGCCGCGGTACTGGCCAAAGAATGTCATGAACCACAGGCGGAACATGTAGAACGAGGTGATGAAGGCCGTGACCACTCCGACCAGCCAGTAGGCCCAACTCGCCTGATAGGCTCGCCAGAGAATTGCGTCTTTGCTGAAGAAGCCCGCCAAACCCGGGATGCCGGCGATTGCTAGCGTGCCGGCGGTCATGGTCCAAAAAGTCCATGGAAGCTTCGCGCGGAGACCTCCCATCCGGCGCATGTCTTGCTCACCACCTACGGCGTGAATCACGGAACCTGCGGCGAGGAAGAGCAGGCCTTTGAAGAAGGCATGCGTCATGAGATGGAAGATTCCGGCGGAGAAGGCTCCAACGCCGCAGGCCATAAACATGTAGCCGAGCTGCGAGACGGTGGAGTAGGCGAGAACTTTCTTGATATCCGTCTGCGTGATGCCAATGGTGGCGGCAAAGAATGCAGTCAAAGTTCCGATAACTGCCACCACTGTCAGTGCGCTGGGGGCGCGCTCGAAGATCACGTGCGAGCGAGACACCATATATACGCCGGCGGTCACCATGGTGGCGGCGTGGATGAGAGCTGATACTGGCGTGGGGCCTTCCATTGCGTCTGGAAGCCAGATGTAGAGCGGGATCTGAGCGGACTTGCCGCAGGCGCCTACCATCAGCAGAATTCCAATGGCCGTGAGCAGTCCAGCACCTGCAGTTTCCGGCGAAATCGGCTTCACCTGATCAAACACCTGGGTGAATGTGAGGGAGCCGAAGTGCTGGATCATCAGAAGCAGGCCGATGAGAAATCCAAAATCACCGATGCGGTTCACGATGAACGCCTTCTTGCCGGCGGACGCGGCCGAGTCTTTCGTGAACCAGAAGCCGATCAGCAGATACGACGCTAGTCCCACGCCTTCCCAGCCGATGAACATCAGCAGGTAGTTGTTGGCCAGGACCAGTGTCAGCATGAAGAACATGAACAGGTTCAGGTAACTGAAGAAGCGGTAGTAGCCGGGGTCCTCCCACATGTAGCCCACGGAGTAGATGTGGATGAGGAATCCCACCCCGGTGACGACGAGTAGCATCACCAGCGAGAGTTGATCCAGATAAAACGCGAAGTCGACGGAGAAATTGCCGGAGCGGATCCAATGCGCGACGTATTCCTGGTAGGGAACTTCGAGCGACGAGAAGCGGAAGGCTACGCCGAGCGCCCATGCGAAAGCCGCGCCGGAAAAAAATAATCCCACGATCGTTACGGCTTGCCGCGAGGACTTCTTCCCAAAGAAGCCGTTGACCGCGGCGCCCGCGAGCGGCAGCATCGGGATCAGCCATAGATTGAGATTCGGCGTCATAGTTTCAGCAAGTTCACCTGATCGATGTTGAGAGTTTCGCGGGTGCGGTAGACGGAGATGATGATGGCCAGCCCCACCGCAGCTTCCGCCGCGGCTACCACCATAACGAAGAAAACGAAAACCTGGCCCGCCAACTGGTGCCAGTGCGCGGCGAAGGCGACGAACGAGAGATTTACCCCGTTCAACATAAGCTCAATGGACATGAAAATCGTGATGATGTTGCGTTTGATGAGGAATCCGCACACGCCGCAGGCGAACAGGATTCCGCTGAGCACGAGATAATAGGAAAGCGGCACCATTAATCGTTCACCTTAATCTTGCACCTTCTGCGCAGGGCCACCGCTGGGAATCGTCGGTTTGCTGGCTAGAACCACAGCGCCCATGATCGCGATCAGAATGAGGATCGAAGTAATTTCAAACGGCAGCAGGAATTCATGAAAAAGCAGATTGCCGATAACCTTGGGAGCGCCGGGCAAGGCGCCGATAGCGACATCTCCTGTACCAGAGTGCTTCAAGACGACCCACGCAATTAAGAGGCTGCCAAGCAGCATTCCCGGAAGGCCAAACAGGATAGCGACTCGACTGCCCTTCGTTTGTTCTTCGACTCCGGCGTTGAGAAGCATGATGACGAAGACGAACAGAACCATGATGGCGCCGGCATAGACAATCACCTGAACGGCCGCTACGAATTCGGCGCCCAGAAGCAGGTATTCGCCGGCGAGCGCCGCCATCACGGCAATCAGCGACAGCGCGGCGTTGATGGGATGGCGCTGCACCAGCAGGTTAATGGCGCCTGCTGCGGCGACGGCTCCGAAGGCCAGAAACAAGATGAGATGAATGCTTAGCATGGAAATTCAGTTATCGTCGTAAGGTCGCGATGGACTTCCTGAGCAAAATTGTTCTCGCCAAGGAGAGCTTCCCTCAGGGGCTAAAGCCCGCATCCATTGCGATCTAGAGCGGCACGGCTGAAGCCGTGCCCTTCCAAAACGACATAGCCCCCTTCCCAAGATTTGCGCTTTTTCCACCTCTATTAACGAGCTTTCGGCCATAGCTTGTATTTTCGTACCCCTTCGAAAGCTGCTGCCGGAACAGTTCTACGCTTTTATTACCACGCTACCCCGATTGCGGTGGCGATCAAGTTCGCCAACGCGAGAGGCAGCAGGAACTTCCAACCGAAGGCCATCAGTTGGTCATAGCGGAAGCGGGGCAACGTGCCGCGCACCCAGATATACAAAAAGAGAAAACAGAAAACCTTGGCCGCAAACCAGAACACCGGCAGGATTGCCTGCAGCACTGGAGGGCCGAAAAGCGGGCCATTCCAGCCTCCGAGAAACATTAGCGTGGCTAGGCATCCAACGGTGATCATGTTGGCATATTCCGCCATGAAGAACATGGCGAATTTCATGGCGCTGTATTCGGTGTGATATCCGGCGACCAGTTCGGTTTCGGCTTCCGGAAGATCGAATGGGATGCGGTTCGTCTCCGCATATGCGGCCATCAGGTAGCAGAAGAATCCGATGATCTGTCCGTGAAAGATATTCCAGTTTGGAATGAATCCCCAGAAGTGCCCTTGCTGCGCGTGTACGATATCGCGCAGGCTAAAGCTACCCGCCATGATCAGCACGCCCACGAGCGAGAGCCCAAGCGAAATTTCGTAGCTCACCATCTGGGCGCTGGCCCGCAATCCACCCAGCAGGGAATACTTGTTGTTCGAGGACCATCCGGCGAGCGCCACGCCGTAAACGCCGATCGACGTCACGCCGAGGATCAGCAGCAGTCCCGTGTTGACGTCGGTGGTGATCTGTAGTGGGATCACGTAGTCGCCGATTACGATATCGTTGCCGAAAGGAATTACGGAAATCGACGTCAGCGCGAAAATGACCGCAATCAGCGGAGCCGCAAGAAACAGCGGCTTGTAGACGTGCGGCGGCGTCAGGTCTTCTTTAAATAGGAATTTGAGGCCGTCGGCAGCTGGTTGCAGCAGCCCGAATGGGCCGACGCGCGTGGGTCCCCAGCGATTTTGCATGTGGCCCACCACCTTGCGCTCGAGCCAGACTGTATAGGCCACCGCGGTGAGCAGAACAAACAGCACGATCGCCGATTTGATGACCGACGCTAAGATGTAAAGACCGATTGGCAACTTGCAGCTTCCTCTCCGGTTCGGAGTTTGCGATTGTGGGATTTCATGCGTCCTACAGGACGCGACCTGTTCCGGTTCCTCCCAGTGCCGAAGCGCCGGGTTACAGTCAGGCATCCCTCCGGGATGCGGTGCAAATGCTACCAACTCCGCTGCGAATTCTAGTCTGCCGCGACTTCGGCAGGTTCGGGTTCATGACTCTCTATGACCGAATGTAACGCGTGTGAGTAACGGCCCAACGTTCCCGACGTAAACAGGCTGTCGTTGGAAGGAACGATTAAACCCGGCTGGTGCGCCGCGCCCGGACCGCTGTTCACCAGCGATGTGTGCTCGCTATTTCCCGCGAAAAGATTCGCGCGAGAAATGTCGTACCCGGGAACCAGACGCTGAATCTCATCGAGGATCGCCATGGGATCGAGCGGGCTCAGCTTTGGTACCAAACCGTGCGTTTCCAGCCATACGGCATGACGATCCGCCTCGCCGGACTGCGCTCCGCGCGACTGTCCCATGTCGGCGCGGACGCCCGGGCCGCCGAAGGGAACCAGTTTGTGAACGTCGTGTCCCATAGCGTCTGCGACGCGCACGATCATTTCAAAATCTGGCTTTGTTCCGGCAACTTCGCCCGCCTTCTTGATCAGTTGCATATCGCCGGAGGTATTGGTGAATGTGCCGGCTTTCTCGTAGGCGTTTGCTGCCGGTAACACAACGTCAGCCATAACGGCGGTTTCGGTCAGGAACATGTCCTGCACTACGACAAAAGTATTGGAGAATACGAAGGGATCAAGATTGAGACGACCGACTGGGTTTGAGCCGATGACGTACAGCGCCTTCAATTTATTTGCCTTGGCTGCTTCGATCATGCCTGGCAAATCGAGACCGGCGGTTTGGGGAATGTCGCCCCATTCCTCGTGGAACTCACTGTTGCCGACGATTGGGTGATAGCCAGGGAGCAAATCGGGATAGAGGCCCATGTCGGCGGCGCCGCGGGAGTTCGAGTAATCGCCAAGGCAGAGGAATTTCGCGCCCGACAATCGAAGAACCAAAGGCGACCAGGCTCGCGACGTCATTGCTGCGAATCTCCGAGCCGAAGATGATGACGAGGTTCTGTTCGGTGCGCAGCTTATCGCGCAGGGTCGTCCACGATTCCTTGGTTGATCCGAGTGCGTCGGCGACCGCGTCGTCTCCGCCGAGGAATGCGGCCAGCTTGCCTTCTGACCCTTCTGGAATTTGCGTGAAGGTTGTGGCCTGGCGGCGGAGTTTGATGTCCTGCGAGTTGATTACGTACAGCCTGGCGCGATGCAGTCGAACGTTATTACGAATCTGCCATGCCAACAGCGGATGCTGGTTGGTCGGATCATTGCCGATGAGCAGGATCGCGGGCGCCGTGAATACGTCCACCATACTCGCGCTGGCATCGGGCTTGCCGCGGAGTGCAGCGGCGAAAGCAGCGAAGTCCGCCGTGCGGTGATGATCGACGTTGTTGGTCTTCAGCACGGTGCGCGCGAATTTCGAAAGCAGATAAGCTTCTTCGTTGGTGGTTCGGTTCGAGCCGATCAGGCCGATGGCCGAGCCGCCATCTTTATCGCGCGCTTCCGCGAATTTCTTACCGACCAACTCGAACGCCTCTTCCCAAGTGGCGGGAGTGAGTTTGCCGCTCTTGCGAATCAGAGGCTGAGTGATCCGTTCTTCGCTGCTGGCGAAATCGAACGCGTACCGGCCCTTGATGCAGAGAAAGTCGCCATTGGTACCGCTCTTGTCGCGGTTGTCGCCGCGCACAATCTCCATACCGGTGTCCGAACGGCGGACACCGAGAGTTGTCTTGCAGCCGTCGCCGCAATGGGTGCAGATCGTGCCGACGTGGTTCATCTCCCACGGGCGCGTCTTGTACCGATAGGCGCCAGAGGTCAGTGCGCCGACCGGGCATATGTCGATGCACATTCCGCACTCTTCACATTCAAGGTGATCTTCTTTGTTGGGAGCTATGAGTGAACCCACGCCACGGTTCTGCACGCCGAGAGCCCAGACGTCCATGCCTTCTCCGCAAACGCGAACGCAACGGTAGCAGAGAATGCAGCGCGGGCGATCGAAGTAGACGATGGGCGACCACTGCTGCTCGTCCTTGTGGTTCTTGATGTCGATGAATTTCGATTCGGCGGCGCCGTAGGAGAACGTCATGTCCTGCAGTTCGCACTCTCCGCCGGCGTCACATACCGGACAATCCAGCGGATGATTGGCGAGCAGCATCTCCAGCATGGACTTGCGTGCCTGCTTGACCTCCGGACTGTCGGTGGTGACGGTCATCCCTTCGCTGATCACCGTGGTGCAAGCGGTCTGCAGCTTGGGCATCTTCTCGATCTTCACCAGGCACATGCGGCAGGCGCCTTGGAGAGAAAGATTGGGGTAGTAGCAAAAGGAGGGCACTTCAATGCCCACCGACTTGCAGGCTTCAATCAGGAGCGTGCCCGATGGAGCGGTTAGCTTCTTGCCGTCTACTGTTAGGTTTACGTCTGGCATCTCGGAATCTTTTGATTTTGTAATTTTGTAATCGGGTAATTTTGTAATCTGTTATCGGTTCAACTTCGCTGTTCGTCGTGAGGCTGTGAAAATCGCGCTCAGTTCGTGAGCTTCCCCGATTAGCGACTTCAGTTTCTCTAAAGGCACAATTTCGCAATCAGAAAGCATCTCTAACCAGAATACTGATTCGTCCGCTTCCTCAAGTACTACTCCTATTTTCGCGAGCCATTCGGCTCTGGATCTTGAACGACATGCCGCTCGATAATTCGCGGCGACTGCTGTACCGCATCGGAGCAACTGCTTTCCCAGCACTTGCGCATCCGCTTTGTAGGGAAGCGAACGGTAAAGGCGAACAATGCGGACTGCAAAAGCTTTCGTACGGTTCCGCAATTGTTCCTGCTGTACCGGCATCAGGGCTCCAAATTACAAAATTACCCGATTACCAACTTACAAAATTCAATGCGCCAGCACTGGAACTTCTTCAACCGCGCCTTTCTTCTCGTAAGGGCATGGGCGGCCTTCCAGGTGGTCCTCAAATTCTTTTCTGAACTTTTTTACGAAGGCGATCGTGGGCATCGCCGCGGCGTCGCCTAGCGGGCAGAAGGTGCGGCCCAGCATGTTTTCTGCGAGGTACTGCATGTTATCGATATCTTTCATCACTCCGCCGCCGTAGTGGAAACGGATCAGCGTCTTCTTCAGCCAGTCCGTTCCCTCACGGCAGGGAATGCACCATCCGCAGCTTTCGTGTTGATAGAACTTCATGGTGCGTAGGGCGAATTTCACGATGCACTGCGCGTCGTCGACGATTACTACACCACCGGATCCAAGCATGGAGCCGGCCTTCATCACGGAGTCGAAATCCATGGCCACGTCGATTTCGTCCGCGGTGAGGCAGGGGCACGAAGATCCGCCGGGAACTACCGCTTTCAGCTTGCGTCCATTCGGAATCCCGCCGCCCACGTCGAAGATCATCTTTTTCAGGTTGTAACCCATGGGCAGTTCATAGACGCCCGGCTTGGCGATATTGCCGCTCAGACAGAACAGGCGCGTGCCGCCGTTCTTGGGCGTGCCCAGTTTGGAGTACCACTCGGCGCCCCCGAGAATTATGTGCGGGACGTTGGCCAGAGTTTCTGCATTGTTAATGACGGTCGGACCGCCCCACAGTCCCACGACCGCAGGGAACGGAGGGCGAATGCGCGGAATGCCGCGCTTGCCTTCGAGCGATTCCATCAGCGCAGACTCTTCGCCGACCTCATACGCTCCGGCGCCGCCATGCCAGTACACGTCAAAGTCGCGTCCGCTGCCGAAGATGTTCTTGCCCAGAAATCCCTTGGCGTAGGCGTCTTTGATCGCCTTCTGCATGATGTTCGACAAATAGCGATACTCGCCGCGGATGTAGATGTATCCGCTTTTTGATCCCACAGCGAGTCCTGCGATCATCACGCCCTCGATTACCGCATGAGGATCATGCTCGAAGATCAGGCGGTCTTTGCAGGTGCCGGGCTCGCTCTCGTCGCCGTTGCACAGAACATACTTGGGCTTCGCCGATTGCTTGGGCACGAACGACCACTTCATCCCGGTGGAGAAGCCCGCGCCGCCGCGCCCGCGAAGCCCAGAGTTCTTGACCTCATTGATGATGGCGTCCGGCTCCATGGCGAGCGCCTTCTGCACGGCCTTGTAGCCGTCGAGTTCGAGGTAGCGATTGATTTCAGTCGCACCCTGGCCGAAGCGCCGGGATACGACTTTTACCTCGTCGGGATGGGAGACCAGATCAGCCATTTTGTAATTTTGTAATCGGGTAATTTTGTAATTTAAGATCTTCGCGATCTTCGGATTTTCAATTACCAAATTACCCGATTACCAAATTACAAAATCTACTGCGTTGCTTTCTTCCTGTACTCGTCCAAAACCCTGTCCATCTTCTCCGGGGTCAGGTTCTCGTGAAAATCGTAGTTGACCTGGGCGGCTGGGGCCCAGCTGCAGGCGCCGATGCACTCGACTTCTTCGAGGGTGAACATCCCGTCCGGGGTCGTCTGCTTATTGCCGACTCCTAGTTTCTTTGCACAATGATGCAGGATCTCTTCTCCGCCGCGAACCATGCAGCTGATGTTGGTGCAGACCTGCACATTGAACTTTCCGCGCGGCTTGGTGGTCAGCATGGAGTAGTAGCTGATCACGTTGCGCACTTCGAGATCTGTCAGGTCCAGGCGCGCCGCGATTTCGGCGATCACCTCATCGGAGAGGAATCCGACCTCGTCTTGCGCGTACAGCAGCGTGGGCACGAGCGCGGAGCGTTTGGTCGGATAGTTTGGGACCATCTCGGCGAAGCGCGATCTCGAATTCTTCGGAAAAACGCATAATCAATGAATTTTGTAATTTTGTAATCGGGTAATTTTGTAATCTTTCTAGTCCTGCGGGTCCGACAAATTACAAAATTACCCGATTACCACATTACGAAATTCCTACCGGTCGATTTCTCCCAGCACAATGTCGATGCTACCGATGGCCGCCACGACATCCGCCAGCAGCTTGCCTTGGCACATCAGGGGCAGCGTCTGCAGGTTGGCGAAGCATGCTCCTCGCATGTGCACGCGGTATGGCTTGCTGGTACCGTCGCTCACTACGTAGTACCCCATTTCTCCGCGGGGCGATTCCACTGCCTGGTAGACCTCACCTGCTGGAACCCCAAAGCCTTCGGTGATGATCTTGAAGTGATAGATGAGGGACTCCATCTGCGTCTTCATCTTTTCGCGGTCGGGGAGCACAATTCCTGGAGCATCGGCTTTTATCGGGCCTTCGGGCATTCCATCCAGCGCCTGCCGTACGATCCCAATCGATTCCCGCAATTCCTGAACGCGGCACATGTAACGCGCGTAGACATCGCCGTCCGGCGAGATCGGCACACGGAACTGGAATTTTTCATAACTGGAATACGGCATATCCCGGCGGAGATCGAAGTCAATTCCGCTGCCGCGCAGGGTGGGGCCCGTGCCGCCCAGAGCGAGACAGTCTTCGGCGCTGATCTTGGCCACTCCCTTGGTGCGCATCACCCAGATCGGATTGGAGGTCAATAGATCCTCGTACTCGTCGACCCGCTCCGGGAAGTAGCCGGCAAAGTGCCGCACGCGGTCGAAGAAGCCCAGCGGCGGTTCCAATGCGAGTCCGCCAATGCGGAAATACGACGTCATCATGCGCTGTCCGCTGACCATCTCGAAAAGCTTCAGGATCTCTTCGCGCTCGCGGAAGCAATAGAGGAAGACAGTCATCGCGCCGATGTCCAAGGCGTGTGTGCCCAGCCAGACCAGGTGCGAGTTGATGCGGGTCAGTTCATTCAGCAGCACGCGCATCCACTGCGCTTTGGGTGGAATCTCGAGTCCCAGCAACTTCTCCACCGCCAGGCAGTAACAAAGATTGTTGGTCAACGGGCAGAGGTAATCGATGCGATCGGTAAGCGGCACCACCTGCTGGTAGAACTTGGCCTCGCAGGTCTTTTCAATGCCCGTGTGCAGGTACCCGATGTCGGGCATCATGCGCACGACAGTCTCGCCGTCAATCTCCAGCAGCACGCGGAGCACCCCGTGCGTCGACGGGTGTTGCGGACCCATGTTCAGGATCATGGTGCGATCCTGGCCGGGCTCTAGAACCGGTGTGGGCGCGAGGTGAGCCATCTAGCGGTAACCCTCCACCGGATAATCTTTGCGCAGAGGGTACCCTTCCCAATCTTCAGGCATGAGAATACGTCTTAGATAAGGGTGGCCGGTGAAACGGATGCCGAACAGATCGAATACTTCGCGCTCGAAATAATTTGCCCCAGGCCAGATGGATGTAATTGACTCCAGAGCCAAACTGGAACTGTTCAACTTAACCTTTAAGCGTACCCGCTCTTTGTTAGGAATCGAGAGTAGATGGTAGATAACCTCGAATCGCGGTTCCGAGGGATACCAATCCACGCAGGTCAGGTCCGAAAAAACGTTGAACGGGCAGACGGCATCCTCTTTCAACAGCACACAAGCTTCGCGGATCGCTGAGCGTTCTACATAGATGGACATCTCATCGCGATCGAACTTGACGCCTTCGACAACCTGCGGATTCCAAGCGAGTAAACGCGCAACCGCTGGATGATTTTTCAACTGCTCAATGTCGGTGATTGGGGGAGTCAGCGGCATCAGCGTCGTTCGCCTCCGGTCAAGGCCTGATGGGTGCCCGTCTCGCCCCAATCCAGCACACCCTTCTTCCAAACATAGAAGAATCCCACCAGGAAGATTCCGATGTACACCAGCATTTCCCAGAGCCCGAAGCGTTTGAGGTCACGAAGGATGATGGCCCACGGATAGATGAAGACCGCCTCAACATCGAACAGAATGAATAGCATAGCGACGAGGTAGAACTTCACCGAGAAGCGCTGCCGGGCGTCGCCCACCGGGGTCATGCCCGATTCGTAGGGCATCAGTTTGGCGCGGGTGGGTCTACGTACCCCGATAAGCCAGGAAAGAGAGACAATCGCGACCGCAATACCGCCCGCCATGATCATATGGATGAGAAAGGGGAGGTAGCGAGCGAAGTAATTGTCTGGCATAGGACGAGGTATATATAATTCGCGCCAAGTGATTGCTTAAACGTTCTAGATTATGGGGTTACACTCGCGAGTGTCAAGCGAGGGAGGGGAGTTTCTGCGGAAAACGGAAAAGAAAATTTTGTAATTTTGTAATCGGGTAATTTTGTAATTTGAGACCGGTATGGCCACGGTTTGGATTTTCAATTACCCAATTACAAAATTACCAAATTACAAAATTTATTATGGTTTTCGGCTTCAACACTGACGTAAAGCATCAGGACACCATCTACCACGTGCAGAGCGAGGCGCGCGAAGGGGACCTTCTGCTGCAGACGCAGGTCTTCGTGCGCGGGCGCTGCATTGGCAAGCGAGCGAAGTCCTATGCCGCGAAGGCCGCCGAGTCGGGCTTTGGAGACGCGCAGAAAGAGCACGAACTTCGCGAGCAGCATCGGCTGGTGCTCGATGCCATCCGCGAAGGGAAGCTCGAGGACGTCCTCGATAAGCCTGAGCCGGAGACTCTTGGTTCCACAAAAGAATTGGACGTGCAGTGGCTCAATGCCGCATCGGTGCATGCCAACCAAAATCTCACCATGCAGTTGAAGGTCACCGAAGGTGGCACGGCGGCATCGGGGGCTCGACTGACGTTCCGGTTTGCCCGGCCGAACTCCGCGCCCTTCTACACACAGGCAGTTGCGGATTCGGGCGGAGGGGCGGAGATCAAGATCGAAGTGGATGAATCGGGCCTGGCGGATTCATCCTTGTTGGTTCAGGCCAATTTCGAAGGCCGTACTGCAACCCGGAAATTTGTCTTGCGTAAAGCGGAGTAACCAGTCAGACGCTACAATCCTTGTGGCGCGGAACGCGCCCTCTCTCTTGCAATGAAACTTCACATCAATGGGGAACAGCGGGAGTTTGCCAACAGCCCGGCTCCTTTCACGCTTGCCGCGCTGGTCGAGCGCCTCGGCATGAAGGCGGACCGGGTCGCTATCGAGTTGAACCGCGACATTGTCCCTCGGGATCGCTGGGGAGATACCGTACTCAACGAAAGCGATCGACTTGAGGTCGTGCATTTCGTGGGCGGCGGCATCGAAGCCACGCAGGAACTCTCTTAGTCACCCCTCTCCGCTCAATTCTGTACTTGATTCACAGGAGTCCTGCCTACAATGACGGAAACATTTGCACAATTTTTGTTGCAGTCGCCGGATGCACGAAGACGGTACGGGCTGAGCCCAGAAGGCGAATACTTCGGTAACTCGCCCCATTACCGCAGGCGTGCTACAAAAAGTTTCGTAGCCAGCACTGGGGCCTCGCAGCACGAGAAAGACTCGAGGGAGGAACACATGGTCGGTGAACTGGACGTCCTGAATGAGTGGATTCCGGAACAGATGCAGCCTGGTACCGTCTTTGTGCTCGAAAATGCCGGCGAAATCGGCGAAAAAGAGGATCCCTATTGGGCCGTGCTGTCATGCCCGTCCTGCGGAATGCTGGGCCTGATTACCCGAAAACAGATTAACGGCCTGATCCCGGTTATCTGCGGCTCAGAGCAGTGTTCGGCGCAGTTCTTCATCCGTGATGCCGAGGTAGTGGTCCGCAAACCGTTTTAGCACCCTTCTGCGTAGAGACGTAGCTTGCTACGTCTCTGCTGACCGCGAGAATTTGAGTTTTCGAGCGATCCAACCCTGACCGACATCGATTAGATTACCGGCAGAGACGTTGCCAGCAACGTCTCTACGACACTAATTTCGAGAAGACCGCCAGGTCGATGTTGCCTCCGCTCACCACGCAGACGACTTTCCCTGATCCGCACTTTCCGCTGAGTCCGGCTGCCACCGCACATGCCCCCGCTCCTTCAGCGATAACATGATTTCTTTCTGCAACGACCTTCATCGCCTGGCGCACTTCTTCCAGCGTGGTGACAATTGATCCGGCAAGCAGATGGTGCGCAATCGCCCACATGCGCGGGAACACTGATTTGCCGCCGCAGCCGTCTACGAAGCTGGCCTTCCACTCGGGAAATTTCTGCGCTGATCCCGCGGCAAACGAGGCCGCCAGGGGTGCCGCCGTTTCCGGTTCCGCGGCGAACACTTTGGCTTTGCTGCCGCGTTCCTTCAGCGCAGCAGCAATACCGGAGGACAGTCCTCCCCCGCCAAAACCTGCGATGACAGCATCCACGTCAGGAATGTCTTCGAGAATTTCGAGACCCGCTGAGGCGTTGCCGGCGATGAATTCATCATCTTCAAACGGATGCACAAATGCACCGGTCATCGCTGGGTGCGCACGGGCGCCCAGGGCCTTCCAGCATTCGTCATAGGAAGTTTGCACGATTTCAGCGCCGAGCCGGCGGGTGGCATTCAACTTGGCTGCTGGAGCCGTATCCATGGTGAGCACTTTGCAGGGGACGCCCGCCTTTTTTGCGGCAAGCGCGACTCCCTGGGCGGCGTTGCCGGCGCTGACCGTCCATACGCCTTTCCGCCGCTGCTCTTGGGGGAGAAGTCGAACCGCATTGTAGGCGCCGCGAATCTTAAACGAGCCAATCGGCTGCAGACACTCCAGCTTCAAATAGATTTCTGCCGGTGCATCGTAGTTGAGACGCACCAGCGGTGTACGGATCGCCGCTTCATATACATGCTTGCTGGCATCGTCGATCATGCCCGCCGGAATGTTTCGCACAGCGGTTCCCTCGTCGATGGTTTCGATGGCCATGGCGATTCATCGTACGTGGGGCGTGGTTCGCGAATCAAGAATCTTTCTTGTAAGAAGGCCTTCGGACGAAGTCGTGCGGAGCTATGTGATCAGGGTCTTTGCTCAGAGTCGAGGTGCAAAATGCGACCTTGCTTTACTCGCAACGAGATTTCTTGGATGGCGGTGAACTCCTGCAGGGGATTTTTCTTCAGCACCAGGAAACTCGCCTCATACCCCGCCTTTAGTTTTCCAATCTTTCTTCCCGGGAAGATGGTGTTCGCGGTAGTGTCGCACCACATTTCCAGCAGTTCACGGTTCTCAAAGACTCCGAGCGACACGAGATACAGGGCTTCGGGCACAGTGTCGCTCCGGTAGGAGTCGCTGCCCAACGCCAGTTTCACGTGATACTTCTTCAGCAATGCGAGATTGGCGCGGTTGAGCTGATCTCGTTCGCTGAAGTTCCCTTGGGTCGCCGGGGGAGTGGAGCCCGCGAGCGTTGTCACTACATAGACTCCATGTCTGGCAGCAAGCTTCGCGTCAGAGGCAGCGATCTCAAACTCGCTGATTTTATGCGGCGCAACGTCCCCGGTAATGCGGAAACCCGGAGTGTGATTAATTTCGTCGACGCCGGCCATCAAGGCGTTATGAAAGTCCGCGGAGCTCTCCACGTGCGTGGAGACGCGCAACCCTGCTGCATGGGCTTTCTCTACGATGATCTTAAGCAGCGCTGGATCCAAACCCTTCCACCCAAGGTACTGTGCATCGTCTTTTCGGCGCGGGTAATCTTCTGAGAACAAGAGGAAAGTCTTGACGAAATCCGGTTTGGTAGATAAGAACTGGAGCCATTTCTTATCGAGTTCTATTGGATCGGAAACCGCATAGTAGAAGGCGCCGTCTCCGGCAGCTTCGGTCCATATGCCACGATCGATATTGCGCTTCACCAGCTCCACGGGATGCCCGTCCTTCCCCGTGAATCCACCATTGGAGAACATCACGTCGATGCTCTCCGGCAGGTTCAGCTTGGGCGCGATCTTCTCCCGGTCAGTGGGCAGATTATCCGGATCTTTCACATAAAAAATGCCGTGCTGCAGATAACGCTGGATAAGCGAATCGATTTTGGCCAGCGACTCGACGTTGTGGTTGTGTGCTTCCCCAAACGGCGGCACAACGTATCCGCCGGCGAGATCGATTGTTTCGTCGATCGCAGATGGCCGCTGGAACGACAACGTGCCGTGCACCGAATAGATCGTGCTTCGTTTAAAAGCGCGGCCATCAAACCAGTACCCGTTGCTGAAGGCCAGGTTCTTGGGCTGAATGGAGGGAGGAGATTGAGCAAGTACAGGGATCAGCAGTGCGAAAACGCACAGAAGGTTTTTCAAACCGCCTCCGAGCCAGGGCACGGTTAAAGAGTACGCGGCTTGAGCGCGCCTAGTTCCACTGGAACCTGCTCGACGATTTCGATTCCGAAGCCTTCGAGGGCGGCCACCTTTTTGGGACGATTGGTCAGCAGCCGAATCCGCCGCAGGTTCAGATCGGAGAGGATCTGCGCTCCGATGCCGATCTCGCGCTGAACGTGCTTCTCCGTGTTGTCATACAACGACGTGAGCGTTCGGCCACCATGGAAGCTCAGAGCGGTGCGCTCGGCTACTTTCTCGACCGAGAATCCCTGCGAGGTCTGGTGCAGGTAGATGAGCGCGCCCAAGCCTTCCTGCGCGATGCGGAGCATGGATCCTTCCAGTGTGCTGCGGCATTCACATCCGGTCGCGCCAAAGACGTCCCCCATCAGGCAGTGCGCGTGCATGCGGACAAGCACCGGATTTTCCGCGTGCTCGATATCGCCGCGAATCAGCGCCACATGCGACTCGCCGCCATCGACTTCGCTGGAATACGCGATCAGGCGGAATTCGCCGAAGCGCGTATCGATGAGAGCCTCGCCCACCCGGTTCACGTAGCGCTCATGCGCCATGCGGTAGCGGATCAGTTCCGCCACGGTGAGCATCTTCATCTCGTGCTGGCGGCAAAAGCCGATCAGGTCCGGAACGCGGGCCATGCTGCCATCATCTTTCATGATCTCGCAGATGATTCCCGCAGGAACCATTCCCGCGAGGCGCGCCAGATCCACGGACGCCTCGGTCTGCCCGGCGCGCACCAGAACTCCGCCTTTGCGCGCCCGAAGAGGGAAGACATGTCCGGGACGGGCGAGATCGGAAGGTCTGGTCGCGGGATCGATCGCCACTTGAATCGTTCTTGCGCGGTCGTAGGCGGAAATACCGGTCGTAACACCCTGGCGCGCATCAATGGCCTCGCAGAATGCGGTTCCATATTGCGAGGTGTTCTCGGCCGTCATGGGACCGATGTTCAGATGCTCCAGGCGTTCCTCGGTCATCGCCAGGCAGACCAGTCCGCGTCCATACTTCGCCATGAAATTGATGGCTTCGGGCGTGACCTTCTCCGCGGCCAGGGTCAGGTCCCCTTCATTCTCGCGGTCTTCGTCATCCACAACGACGATCATCCGTCCGGCGCGGATTTCTTCGATTGCATCGGGGACGTCCGTGAATGGAGGCTGGGGGCTCATACCATGGGGATTTTAGCAGAGCGGCAGGGGCCATTGTCGGCGGGGCAAGGAGCATCCAGAGGAAAGCCCGCTCTTCACTTCACCAACTTCACCACGCCTCCGAACCGGGTTTCGATAAGATCGCAGTGTGCCGATCACCATCGACGACCTGCGGCGCTTTACCGTGGCCCGCAGCCTATGTCAGCCGACGACTCTGAAACGAGCGCTGCACCGCATCGGCTTTGTGCAGGCTGATCCCATCCGGGCACCCGCGCGGGCGCAAGATCTAATCCTGCGGCATCGGGTTCGAAATTATCATTCCGGAGATCTGGAGAGGCACTATTCGCGCCTTGGGATCGAAGAAGATTTCTTCATCAATTATGGGTTTGTGACTCGGGAATTACAGGCGCTGATGCATCCCCGGTCCAATAGCTGCGTGCCGGCGGAAGGAGGCCTGCCGTGGCCGTCAGCGCGGCGGAAGCGCGCGCTGCTGCTGTTGGATTTCGTGAGACAACGGGGAGAAGTGCATCCGCAGGAGGTCGACGCGCATTTCGCGCATGGCAGCGTGAAGAACTATTGGGGAGGCACATCGAACGCGACAACCCATCTTCTGGACGCGATGCACTATCAGGGGCTGTTGCGGGTGGTGCGTCGTGAGAAGGGCATACGGATCTACTCAGTGCATGAGCATGGTCCCATGCCGTCCGATAAGGAAGAGTGCCGGAGGCGAATGGATGCACTCGCGGACGTCGCGATTCGAATCTATGCACCGCTTCCGCTGCCCAGCTTAAGGTTCCTGTTGCGGCGTCTGCGTTTTGCCGTGCCGCAGTGGGAAGGCGAGATTACAGTGGCCATTCAGCGCGCCAAAGAACGCCTGGGGCATGCGCAAGTGGATGGTGTGAGCTGGTACTGGCCGATCGACGAAGAACCGTCTCGCGCACAGTCCGATGAAGCAGTGCGATTGCTGGCGCCGTTCGATCCGGTAGTTTGGGATAGGGACCGTTTTGAATTGCTATGGAATTGGGTGTACCGGTTTGAGGCGTACACACCGGTGGCGAAACGAGTGCGCGGCTACTACGCGTTGCCATTGCTTTGGCGCCACCGGGTGATCGGGTGGGGGAATCTGTCGGTCATCGACGGTGATCTGCGCTGTGACTTTGGATATGTGGAATCGCATGCTCCACGACACCGCAGCTTCAAGCGCGAACTGGAAGCTGAAGTGGAGCGCATGAAGGGCTTCCTGGGCCTGAAATCTTAGGCGGCCTCGATCATCGCACTTCGTGCTGGGCACCGGCGAAAAGCGCGCGCAGCGCGCGGATAACAAGGCGAACGAGCACAAGGATCACTATCACTAAACTGAGAACCAACGTGCCCGCTATGTAAGGATGCCTGGTCGCCATCCAAGTCAGACCAATGGCGAGAACGTCTTCGCCAAGACTCAGGGCCATATTCGACAAAGGTTCGGGCGAGGGTGTCACGGCGGCCCGCGCTGCAGTCTTGCCGCCATGGGCTACCAGCGCAACCGTTGCGCCAAGCAGCGCGGCCAAAAGCTGGTGCTCGGGAGAAAGCTGCGCAGTCGCCCTGTACGCAAGTAAACCGGCGACCGGTATGCGGATGAACGTGTGAAGAGCATTCCAGATGAGGTCGAAAGCCGGGATCTTGTCGGCGAAAAACTCAATCGCGAAAAGTACCGCACTCGCGGCGATGATCGGCCAACTCTCCAGCAACTGCAAGCCTGGGGGAAGTGGAAGATGTCCAAAGCGAGCCAGCAAACCCAGCGCTGCCACAGTGGCGTACAGATTCAGTCCCGCTGCGAAACCAATGGCGGCCAGTAGGCCGAACAACTCACTGGGCGGAATTTTCAGGACGTCGGGCATTGGTGGAAGGTTCGCAATTGGCGGCTAAAGACATTCGCTTGGTCTCAGGCTGAGCCGCGCAGACGTCTTTCGTGCTGAATTTACACCTTCGAACCAGAAACCGGAGCAAAAAGGAAAAGGTCGCTCCGGTGAGCGACCCCTCTTAAACGATCCCTGACGCTTACAGCGTGGACTCGATCTCGAAGCCCCATGCTTCCAGAAGAGGTTCAGGGATATACTTCGAGTTCTTGTTGCGCCTTGCCCATTCCCGCAAACGAGTAGAACGCAGGTACTGGTCGGGAGATAGCTTGTATTCCCGCACAACCTGTTCAAATTCAGTAATGGTGGGGGTGATCGGCCCGATCGGCTCAGGCTTACCCCAGTTCGGATTTCCGCGTCGCTTTGCCATGAACAATTGCCTTTCCACTCAGGGGATAAATAATTCGCTTAAAGCGTTCTCTTGCTTGGATGCGTTCTCTATTTAAGATTCTCCGCTTCGTCCAAAGGATTCAAAGCAATGAATGTACCTGTCTCAGGACGAGCGTAGGACAGACGAAATCCTCAGGTACACCGGTAAAGCCTATCGGAGAACCCGTATCTTACAGTCGGTGGCAAACGAAAGTCAATGGTTTTTTGTACCCGACAGCCATCCCGATGAAGTTTAAGTACTTGTAGAAAGAGGACTTGATTCGACAAAAGTACCTTCCAAGTCCGGGGACCACTGGCGGGATTAAAGCGACGGGTACACTGCCTCCGCAAGCAAACGAAACCGATTACTGGAGTAACCCACTGGCGACAAGAGAGATTGATTCGGCCGAGCCGATCGAAATAGAGTGGCAAGGAGGGACGTGCGTATGGGCACGATTCATTGTGCCCACTACCTGAAGTTGAACACTTATGGCCCTGAAATCACTACTCTTGTGCTCGGACGAGAAGATCGTGCGCGTGTTGCGCCGGGTGCTGGGAGACTTGGATATTGAGATTGAGCTTTGCGCCGATGCGGATTCGGTGTTGTACCGGCTGACCCGTCGAAGGTTTGAGGGCATTGTAGTGGACTGCGAGGCGCCCGGAGCCTCGCAGGTGCTGAAAAGCGCGCGCAGCGCACCCTGCAACAAGCAGGCGGTCGCGGTTGCCATCGTTCAGCCAGCAGTGGGTTTGCGGGAGGTATTTGGGCTGGGGGCGCACTTCGTCCTGTACAAGCCCGTTTCCAGTGAACGCGCCAAGTCCAGCTTCCGTGCGGCGCGGGCGCTGATGAAGAGCGAACGTCGGCGCAATGCCCGCGTGCTGGTCGAGATTCCCGTCGCCATGCAGAACCCCACTCTGGGCGACAGCATGAAAGTAACCACCATTGACGTGAGCGAGGGCGGGATGGCGGTTCGCCTTCCTAAGAGAAGGCGCCCAAGCGGCTGTTGGCAGATTTCCTTCTCCCTGCCCGGGAGTGACCGCGTCCTGGAGCTTCCGGCGGAGTTCGCCTGGGAGGGCGCACGGGAGCAAGCGGGCCTGCGGTTCTTAGACGCTTCATCGCTGGTCACCCAAGAACTGCGCGAGTGGTTGAAACAGAACTCTCCGGAGATCGAGCAGGACGATCCGCCCATTCGCTGCCAGCTTACCGACTTGAGCCTGGGCGGCTGCTATCTGGAGATTTCTTCCCCATTTCCACTGTCCACGCGAATAACGCTCTCCATGCGCGCGGCGGCAATGGAGGTACGCGCACAGGGCATCGTGCGGGTCATGCACCCCGAGAAGGGAATGGGCGTGGAGTTCAAGCTGAGCACGAGCGAGCACCGCGCCGCAGTCGAGAAGTTCCTGTCGGTGCTGACCGAGAACCGTGGCCTGTTGCCGGAGTTGCTGGTCCAGCCGGAAGGGATGGAAAACGAGACAAGCCCGAGGCCGGCGACATCGCAAAATTGCGAGGATCCGCTGCTGCAATTGTTTTACGGAGAACCCTTGTCCGCGCAGGACTTTCATGAGGCGCTGCGCCAGCAGCGCGGGG
>CAWAXF010000015.1:0-241033 GCA_963785865.1 uncultured Acidobacteriota bacterium
TGGCGGAGACGACGGCGTCGTTCGAGCGCGAGCTGACCGACATCCGCCGGAAGATCGATCCGTCCGGCGAGGTCGTGGACGACGCCAGCCCCGAGCTGCGGAGCATTCGGGATCGGCTGCGCAAGCAGAAGGCGCGGCTCGGGGGACGCTGGAATCGTACCTCCGCGGGAAAGAACCGCGAAGTACCTTGAGCAGCAGATCGTGACGGATCGCAACGGCCGGTACGTGCTGGTGGTGCGCTGGAGCACCGCACGGCGATACCCGGCATCGTGCACGGCAGTTCGGGGAGCGGCGCGAGCCTGTTCCTGGAACCGCTCAGCACCGTTGAGATCAACAACGACATCGTTGCGCTCGAGCAGCAGGAAGCCGAGGAGGTGCGCCGGATTCTCCTGGGCCTATCCGACACGCTCAGGCGGCGCGCGGGGGATCTCAGCGGACGATCGATGCGGCCACGACCCTGGACGTGTGGCAGGCGAAGGCACGGTATTCCGAGTCCGTCGGCGGCACTCTGCCGGCCATTTCGGCCGACGGGCGGCTCGAGCTGCGCGGCGCGCGCCACCCGCTGCTGATCGCGGTCGCGGCGGATCGGTGGTGCCGGTGGACATCGTGTTGATTCCGCCGACGCGAGTGCTGGTGATCACGGGGCCGAACACGGGCGGGAAGACGGTCGCGCTGAAGACGGCGGGGCTGCTGCCGATGATGGCGCAGTCGGGACTGCTGATTCCGGCTGCCGACGGCAGCCAGGTGCCCGTGCTGCAGAGTGTGTTCGCCGACATCGGCGACGAGCAGTCGATCGCGCAGAGCCTGAGCACGTTCTCCGGCGCACATCGCGAACATCGTGTCGATGGACAAGGCGCTCGGCGACACCGTCGCTGGTGTTGCTCGACGAGGCGGGAGCCGGCACCGATCCCAACGAAGGCGGCGCGCTCGCGATGGGCATCATCGACCACTTCCGCCAGCGGGGCGCGATGGTCGTGGCGACGACGCACTTCGACGCGTTGAAGTCGTATGCGTCGACGACGGAGGGCGTGACGTCGGCGGGATTCGGCTTCGACCCGCAGACGTTTGCGCCGACGTATCGTCTGCTTTACGGATCGCCGGGGAGCAGCCTCGCGGTCGAGATTGCCTCGCGCCTCGGTCTGCCCGCCAGCATCGTCGAGCAGGCGCGGCGCCAGCGGAGCGAGCGGGAGAGCCAGCTGGCCGAGCATCTCGCGAAGGTCGAGCGCGACATGCCAGCAACTGGAACACGAGCGGCGGCTGGTCGCGCGCGAGCGTCAAATGCTGCAGGAGACGTCGGCCCGGATGCAGGCGCGCGAGCAGGATCTGCGCGAGCGCGAAGAGACGTTCCGCAAGCGGTTGGATCAGCGGATCGACGATCGGATGCGCGAGGCGCGGCGCGAGATCGACGCGATCGTCGATTCGCTCAAGACGCGGGCGTCCACGATTGCCGCGGACGCCGAGCGGCGCGCGGTTCGCCTGGTGCCCACGGGCGACATTGGTGCGGCGCGCGCGGGCGCACGGGCCTCGCTCGATGCCGTCGTGGAGCGGCTGCGCGAAACGCAGCCGTCGGAGGAACCGGCAGTCGTTGTCCCCGGCCGGGCCGCTGCGGTTGGCGATCGGGTCGCGGTGGGGCCGTTGGGATTGGAGGGGATCGTTCAGTCGCTGCACGACGGTGCCGCCGACGTGGACGTGCGCGGGAAGCGCCTGCGCGCACGCGTGGAAGAGTTGCGGGTTCTCGCGCCTGCGGCCAGCATCGCCGCGTCACCGGCGCGCGTGCGCGTGAACGTGGAGCTCCGGCCGCGCGACACGGTGACCACGGAGATCAACGTGATTGGCAGCACGTCGGATGAGGCCCTGACGCGAGTGGAGCGATTCCTCGACGAGGTGACCATCGCGGAGCTCCGGAGCGTGCGGATCATCCATGGCTATGGAACCGGTCAGTTGCGCCGATCGGTCGCGGAGTTCCTGCGCGCCCATCCCCTGGTCTCGAGCTTCGGACCGGCGCCGGACAATCAAGGCGGCGGCGGCGTCACCGTCGTCGAACTGAAGGAGTAAGACGCATCGATGCCGCTGTTTCCTGCATCGTTCGTTGACGACCTGAAGTCCCACGTGGACATCGTGCAGGTCGTGCAGGAGCGCGTGTCGCTGCGGAAGAGCGGGGTGACGTGGAAGGGGCTCTGTCCGTTCCACGGGGAGAAGACGCCGTCTTTTCACGTGAATGGCGAGAAGGGCTTCTAGCGATACTTATGTTATGTAACACGTCGACGTATTACTATGCACGGCAATTCATCGACGCGATGAGCCCGTCGAACTTTCCTGCGACCAATCCGGAGGTCATTCGGACCGCGATCCAGACGCGTTCGACGAGCCTGGCGGCCGGGATGCAAAACCTGATCGAGGATCTCCAGAAAGGGCGGATCACGCGGGTCGATGAAACCGCCTTCGAGATCGGCCGCAATCTTGCGGTCTACTCCTGGAACGGTCGTATTCGAGAACGAACTGATCCAGCTCATTCAATACACGCCGCAGACGCCAGAGGTCGAGAAGACGCCGCTGTTGATCGTCCCGCCCTGCATCAACAAATATTATCTGCTCGATCTCGGCGCGGGAAATTCGTTCGTCGAATATGCCGTCGCCCAGGGCCATCAGGTCTTCCTGATTTCGTGGCGCAGCGCGGTTGCCGAGACGCAATATCTGACCTGGGACGACTACCTGAACCTCGGACCGCTGAAGGCGATCGACGTCGTGCGCGACATTGCGGGCGTCGAGCGATCCATGCGCTGGGGTTTTGCGTCGGCGGCACCATCCTGAGCTGCGCCGCAGGCGTGCTCGCCGCCCGCGGCGAAGACAAGCTTGCGACGCATGACGCTGCTGACCACGATGATCGATTTCGCCGATACCGGTGAAATCGGTCTGCTCATCGACCACGCCGTCGGTGGCGCTGCGCGAGGCGACGATCGGCAAGCGGCGGCATTCTGCCCGGCAAGGAACTGGCGTTTACCTTCGGCACCCTGCGCGCCAACGACCTGATCTGGCGCTATGTCGTCGACAGCTACATGAAGGGCGCGCCGCCCGACGCTTTCGACTTGCTGTACTGGGATTCCGACAGCGTCAGCCTGCCGGGCCCGATGTATTGCTGGTACACGCGCAACACCTATCTCGAGAACAAGATCAAGGAGCCCGGCGCGACCACGCAATGCGGCGTGCCGGTCGACCTCTCCAAGGCCAAAGTGCCGCTCTATCTGCTGGCGTCGCGCGAGGACCACATCGTGCCCTGGCAGAGCGCCTATCGCTCGAAGGGACTGATCGGAAAGGATCCGCGCTTTGTGCTTGCCGCGAGCGGTCACGTCGCCGGCGTCATCAATCCGCCGGCCCGCAACAAGCGCAGCTACTGGACCCACGACGATCTGACCGGCGACGCGGCGGATTGGCTGGAGAAGGCCGAGGAGAAGCCCGGAAGCTGGTGGCCCGATTGGGATGCCTGGATGAAGCGCCATTCCAGCGGCACCGTTCCCGCCCCGACGCAGCCGGGCAATGCCAGATATCAGGCGATCGAAAACGCGCCCGGGCGGTATGTGAAGCAAAAGTCGAACTAGGCATTGCGTGGCGCACGATTTCCAGATTGGTGGGCCGGCTTTGGTCTCCTAGAGCCTGGTGGGTCAGCAGCGCAGGACGCAGTGACCGTAGTCCGCGGCGTTGGTGCGCTTGCTCAGTCGCGCTTTTCTGTCGCCGTTCAAGGCGCAGTCTCTGTTCTCTCATCCGCTTTATTTCTTCATCCAACTCGGCATTCTTTTGATCAAGCTGTGCGCTCTTGGATTGCTGGGCATCACTTTCACGCAGCTTCTTAAGCGCCTTCTTGGAGAGAGCTTGTTGATTTCAGCCATGCTGATCCTCCTCGATGCATCGATGAATTGGCCGACCTTGCTAACCACGACGTTGACAAGGACATGCCCAAATAGTCCTTGGCTTCACCAAACCATGAGCCTTCCAACGGGATTGCTTGGCCGGGATATCGGGCGACAGCCACCGGGATCAGATCGAGCCGAGCGTTGGATCCTGGGTTGTTCGATCGTAGTCCAACCAGCCTGCCGGGGAGAAACACCTGCAACCACGCGTGCGTGGCACCGGAGCCGGTCATGCCAGCCTTGCCACCATCCAAAGCTGCATCATACAAGTAGCCGCTGACAAAGCGTGACGCGAACCCAAGACGACGAGGGCTTCGACCATAAGCCAAGCGTAGTCGCGGCAAGTGCCGGATTTTTTGAAGGGTTTCGCCGGGCATTTGGGTTCCTTCCGTTTCTCTAGCGCAATAGCTGAATTGGCTGGGAAACGCAGCGAGCATCCGGCGCAACACATCCACCATTTGATCCTGATCGCCGGCAACAAAACGTTTTGTCCATACCGCAAGGTTACCGTCGGGGTCCTCTGCATGGGGTCACGCAAATAGCCGACGAGGTCGCTCCATTCATCGGGCGTGTATTGTATCGGTACTTCTTCGGCCCGAGCTTCCAACGGAAAGGCGTCGATCCCTTGATGCCGAAATAACTCCACGGACCTTAAACGTAAATGTCAGCTCGTTGACTCGTCGCTGAAAACAATCACCGTTACGGTGTTCACGGGCGTCACTGATCCAGCTTATTTTTGAGCGATGCTGGTTTTGGCCGACCAGCCGAGAAGGGCCGCGACGAACGCGCCTTGGCAAGAACATCGCACGATGGGTGCCGAAGGTAACGGGCTTCGCGTATTTGTATGTAGTGGTATGCGTTATAACGCCTAGCATCGCCATGCAACGCTCCGCTTCCTATCGAACGATGTCGAGCGCTACCTTGGCGACACCGAAATCGATCATCCCAAGCGCTTCGGCCGCGGCCATAGTGACGTCAATGATACGCGCGCGAACGAATGGACCACGGTCATTGATCCGTACGGTTACACACTTTCCATACCGATCAACGCCTTGCACTCTGCGGTGTGTCTTGCCGATAGAGATCGCCCGATATTTGCGGCAGCTCGTTCGGAAGCGTGGCAACGCCACCGCCGCACTCAGCGCAAGACAGCGCAAAAACGGTGGCAGCAAGCAAAGCAGGGCTGACGAAATCTGCTTCACGACAACCCCCAGCCTGACGGACAGTCGCAAGATGCTTCTGGCCGCTCTGGGCCAACCACTTTGACATCGATCAAGCGCGTACGCCCTGCGGCCTGCCCGTGTCAAAGCGGTCCTCGCCGAAATTGTTAGGTTAGCCGGCAGCAAAGCAATCGCAGCATAAACTTCACTGCGGACGTCCTCGCAGTGGAATGCCCTCGATGACTGCGCTTCTCAGAATGTTGCCCTCCGGGATATCAAATAAGACACATGGAAATGTTCAACGACGCAACGAGTGGTCTCCGTAGCCCGGCAGCGGCGGAGCAGGGAGCCGCACAAGGCAATCCGTCAAATGTCTTTGGCGGCCTGTTGGGCGGAGGAGGCGTTGGGTTGATTTCCTGGCAACAATTGACCGAACAGAGTTGTTGAGCAATACAGAAAACGGACAGGGAGACGCCGCCGGCTGTCATAGCACCGGCCCGAACAAAGAGATTTCACCTCCAGAGGTCAAGCAAGCGATCGGGCAGGATGTTTGGCTACGCTTGTGCAGCAGACCGGGCTGTCAAGATGAGTACTTGCCGACTTCCGCGAGAGTTGCCGAGACGGCAATCAATAAATACACGCCGGACGGTCGTTTGCCTATAGCAATTGTTACTGTTGTTGCTGGTTCGGTGGTGTTGCTCGATATTTTGGATTCTCAACAGGACCCGGTAAATGCTAGTATCATCTGCTTCGGCTCGCATCTTGCTCATGATCAGGCCACTTCACCCATTCGAAAACAAATACAGTATCACATACAACCGGACATTCATTCCCTGCGCCGTGCGAAAGGGAATCCGGAAAAAGCCGCGTAGATCACAAACCACGGCGGACTCTTCGGCGCCGTCGCTTCATAAAAAACGTAGTAGGTCTGCTGCGGCTGAACCCGGAAGCTCGTCGTCGACAGCTTCAGATGAACGTCCGCATCAAGCGGACGGTAGTTGATCTCCCCGGTTTCAGAAACCGTAAAGCTCTTGGCCTCGAGCACCACGTTCAGCGGCGTCAGGCTGTCATTGACGTATTCGACGCGCCCTTTGGCAGGATTGCTCAGCTCGTTGATGACCGGCCGCACGGTTTGCGCGCGCGCCATTGGCGACCGCCACAAGAACGAAAAACGCGCCGGCCAGGAGCCGGATCGCTCTCTGAAAAATTCGTTCTCACGTTTCACTCTACCGCAAATCAGATCGCTTGGGCCTGAATCGTCAATGTCCCCGTGTATGTTCCTGCCGGCAGGCGGGCAACGAGTGAGATTAATATTGAAATTCATCACATCGTTGTGCGACCCGGTGCTGTTGTTCCCGAGAATCGGGTAGTGGAAAGCAGCAGTCCGGCGTTCGCCCCGCCGAATGGCACCGTGTTGGTCAGCGCCGTGAACGGCCCCGCATTATTCGAAATCTGAAAGTCGGCCGAAGGAATGTTGTTCCCCGCGCCATCGGTCAGCGCCGACGCCGAATGGCTGAAGAACGCATACACTTTCAGGCTGCCTACACTGGGCCTCAGCGTCCACGCCGTCGTCGCCGTGACGCTGGGCTGCCTGGATTGTTTCCGCTGCCCCGAGTCAGGTTGAAGTTCACTGCATTCGCCGAAAGAGACACGGTGAGCGAGTCGGCTCAAAACAGCCTGCAGCGTGATCGTGCTGGCGCCCGAGTTCAGCACCTGCGCGCCTGGGAGTCGCGATCAGCTGCGAAAGCAGCACCAGCGCCGCTCCCACCTCTCCCGATTTTTTGCCGCAACCTCATCGTTCATTCCCTTGCCGCATCCTCGATACAAACAGCTCAAGGGCGGGACCCCAAGTCCCCGCCCCACGCCGTTTCGATCACAAAACTACGGAGTCGCCTGCGCCTGGATGTTCAGCGTTCCGGTATAGATGTTGGCCGGAAGCTGCGGCAAAGTGCCGCCATCAGGTTGATGTTGAACGCCATCAATCGGTGCGGCTGGCGTTCTTGTTCGCGCCCGTGATAGCCACGTTCGCCAGCTGCAGGCCGCCATTGGCTGCGCCGAAAGCAACAGTGTTGGTCAGCGCCGTGGACGCGCCGGCGTTATCGGAAATGAAGAAAGCCGAAGAAGGAATGTTGTTCGCCTCGCCATCGGTCAGGGCCGCACGCCGCATTGGCGAAGTAAGCATAGACGCCAACCGCAGGTCCGTCCCGGCTTCAGCACCCACGTTGTCGTCGCCGTGATGTTCGTGCTGCCCGGCGTTGGCTGCGGTTCCTGCTGCCAGCGTGAAGTTCACCGCGTTCGCCGAAAGGCTAAGCGTGAGCGATTCCGCCAAGGTAGCATTCAGCGCAATGGTTTGCGCACCCGAGTTCAACGCCTGTGCCGATGCCATCGTGGTGGCCAGGGCCAAACCGAGCGCAATTGCTGTAATCCGAGAAACTTTGCCAGTGTTCATTTTTCCCCTTTTGTTGTTCCCAAGCTTTTAGTTCGACCCGCCCCAGGAAAGTTCCGTCACCGCATCCGGAAGGTCATGAACTGAAGCGATTATTAGGAAAAACTCAGGCAGGAAAAACTTACTGAAGTAATGGCGAACTCCCGAAATGGAAATCACTGCCGCCGACCACAACCGAGCTCTCCTCGTAACTATCTACGCTGAAAGGACTTGGACCGAACGTAGAAGCCGGAGGCGGATTGCAACATTACCCAGGTGATCTCAACAGCGAGACTGACGTTACCCCGCCCTCCCGCGGTGACCGCACTTTATTGATGAATTCGCCCCTGTGAAGGATCTGCGGACGTTGCCGTGTTTACATCAATATGCAGGCCTTGCGCAGCTGAACTCCCGGGCGGATAGCAGTTCCCGTCGGCGTTGTAGTTGGTGCAGTGTGCGGCTACGTCCTTCCGCCGAGGAGATTGGGCAAATTGCCAGACCTCGGCAAAGCGAACTCCGCTCGCTGCTGGGCTGGGAGGCTGCTGAGGAAATGTGCATCCCGGCGATGGCGGACAGGCATCGTTCGTAGCCCAGTACACAATCTTGCGCGAACCCGCGTTCTGGCGAATGTCTTCCGCGGCGACAACGTTTCCCTCGTCGCTCGAGGCCATGCCGGAACAATAAATTCCCGCACGGAATCCGGCACCGATAACGCATCCACCCAGGCGTAAATGTAAGCCTTCTGCTCCGGGCAGCATGCGCCCTCCCTGCTCCTGATCCAGAAAGATCAAAGTGCCAGATCGAAAGCCCTCTCGTCGGGCTGCACTCGCCGCAGCCGCGGCATCTCGTGCCCCTATCTGCTTTGCGTTGGCAACGGTCTTCAATTCGGCATAAAGCCGCCCGTTAAACAAGACCAGAAATCCGAATCCGGCAGACTCAACCGCTGTGCGATGACCCGCCCAACTATTCGAAGATTCTCCAGGCGGATTATTCAGCCAATAGCCACTGTAGGAAAAAGTCTGCCGCAGAGTTTTGAGATTGGCGTCGCCGGGATACTCATTGCGATCAAAACCGAGATAGGTAGTCGACCCGCTCTGCGCCTGAGCCAGCGCGACGCCCAGAAAAAGAATCCCGATGACAGAGAAATGACAACCGAACACAACCCGATCTTACCGTAGAGACGTTGCTTGCAACGTCTCGAGTAGGTCCATCGCAATCTGAGAGAGCGCGATCACAGCCGGACCCTGATCTTATCCCCCGATATGAACCATGGTGCGCGAGGCCGGCACGAAGTCTGGCTCGCCAATGTGGTGCCGCTCTTCTTTCTTCATCACTACGCCACGAATGAATTCTGCCAGATCCTCGTCGCTGGCGCCGCGCCGCATCTGCGCGTGAAGATCGTGATCCCAGACAGAAAACAGGCAAGTGCGAATCTTGCCGTCAGAGGTAATCCGGATCCGGCTGCAGTGCCCGCAAAACGGATGTGAGACAGGAGCAATAATGCCAATCTCGCCGATGCCATCCTCGAAGCGGTACCGTCGCGCCGTCTCCGAGCGCCCATGCGGGATTTCGACTATTGGCCGGTACTCCGCCATCCGCGCCAGGATCTCGTCGAGCGTGACCACGGTCGAGGGTGTCCACGTGCGTCCCTCTTCGAGCGGCATGAATTCGATGAAACGCACGATAACATCTTCCTCTCGCGCAAACATTCCGAACGGAATAATCTGATCTTCATTGAAGCCACGCATCAGCACGCAATTCACTTTCACCGGACCCAGTCCTGCACGCCGCGCCGCGCGGATTCCGGCTAGCACGTTGTCGAAACCATTGGGCACGCGCGTGATGCGCGTGAAGCGGTCAGGATCGACCGCGTCCATCGAAACTGTCACCCGGTTCAAGCCGGCATCTTTCAACGGCTGCGCCACATCGGCGAGCAGATGACCGTTAGTTGTAAGGGCAATTTCGAGGCCATCAGAGCCCTGAAGCGCCATGGCTCAAATTTTTCTATGGCAGCAGTTACCACTCCCGAGCTCAACCTGTTGGCAGTGTCGTGGAAGGGCATGGCTTTGCCAGTGTCCTGTAAGGCTCGGCTTTGTCTTGGAAGGGCACGGCTTCAGCCGTGCCGTTGCGCTCTTGCGAAGACGGGGGCTTTAGCCCCTGGGGTCGAAGCTTGGCCAATTCCCTCACAAATTCGACGACGCCCGTTCCGCAACAACGGCTCACCGCCCGTCAACCGGATCTTTGTAATCCCCATGCTCACGAGCACGCGCGCCATGCGCAGATAATCCGCGAATGGCAGATCGCCATAGAGCGCGCCTTCATTCCCCGTCCGGCAATACACACACTTGTAGTTGCAGCGATCCGTAATGGAAATCCGCAGGTCGGTGATCGGCGCGCCCGAATTTGTCGGTAAGAACGTTCATTAGCTTCTGGCTCTTAGCTACTGAGAGCTGATGGGAAAGGAGGACGAACACGCAGGAGTATTCCGGCAGGTTCGTTTCCTTTCCAATGCGCTCAACCAGCGCGGGAGGCGCCGGCGTTTCCACCAGCACCCTTGGGAAATACAGCGCGGACTGGTGAGCGAAGCCTAACGCCCACGCCCGCGAATGATCTCCCTCGCCACCGCGGCCACGGAATGCGCACAGGCCACGGCAGTCGGAAACTTTACCTATTATAGATGCCCTGGAAAGCTGAGCGATACGGCTCGATGGAATATTCCGCTGGCGTGCTGAGCGGAGAACGCGCGTTGCGAAAGCGAAGCTCTCGCCGTCGCAGTCTCCCTCGAAACCTGTTACTTCAGAGCCTTCTCAATCGCCGCTTCGGCCAGCGGCGCCATCACTTTGAAGCCTGCGGTGTTCGGATGCAGCCCGTCATCGGCCAGATCTTTCTTCAGCATTCCTTTGTCGTCGACCAGCGCCGAAAAATAATCGAGATAGACGATCTTGTTCTTCGCACAATAATCCTTCAGCCACTCGTTAAGCGCCAGAATCCTGGCCTGTGGCCGCTGGGCAAAAAAGTCCTTGGCCCGGTCCGTGTAGTTATGCACGGGCAAGATCGAGGAATACACCACGCGAATGTTATGGACCCGCGCCAGTTCCGCGAATGAAGCGAAGTTTGCTTCAATATCCTCGTTGCGCATCGGCCCGGTGTTTCCGGCAATGTCGTTTGTGCCCGCAAGAATCACCACGACTTTGGGCTGGAGATCCACGACGTCCTGTCGATACCGCACCAGCATCTGCGGCGTAGTCTGCCCGCCAATGCCGCGATTGATGTACTGCTTGCCAGGAAAAGAATCATCAAGCTTCCAGCTGTCGGTAATGGAATCCCCGAAAAAGACGACCCGGTTGTCGCCCGCCGCAGGGGGACGAAGCTGAGAATCAGCATCCCGATAACGGGCGAGTTGCCCGTAATCATCGGTGAACACAGCAATGCGCGATGCGCGGTATTGATCCAGGCCAGCAAATCCAGTTGAGGGTATCGCGGGAGCCGACTGCTGGGCTAACGCGGCAATGCACAGAAATACTGTGCACAGCAAAACAGCGGTTGGGGTGAGATTCCGTTTCATAGGTCCTCGGGAGAAAAGAATAACTCACGGTGCTCAGGAAAGGACAGATCGTGCAACAGCAGGAACACCAAATCAAAAACGGCTGGATCCGTGTGGTCTACCCAAATCTGTGGCAAGCAGAGTCTGGGGCGATGGCGCTCTCGTGCTACTTACATGCCGTCGTAATTAGGCCCACCCCCGCCCTCCGGCGGAACCCACGTGATGATCTGATAGGGATCCTGAATGTCGCAGGTCTTGCAATGCACGCAATTCGACGGGTTCAGGCTGATCCGCTTGCCGTTCGGCTGGCTAGCGTCATCGACCATCTCATATACGTTCGCCGGACAGAAATTCTGGCAAGGGCTGCCGAATTCCTTCACGCAACGCGCATTGCACACGTTCGTGTCATGGATCACCAGGTGCGCAGGCTGATCTTCCTCGTGCTTCGTGCCCGAGTGATAGAGGTCGGTAAGCTTATCGAACGTCAACTTGCCATCCCCCTTGGCGGGACCGAGCAGGCGAGCCTCCCTCCCTCCGTCCGCGGGCAACTCGGATAGCTTCTTCATGCGCTCGTATCCGGACACTCCGGTATAACGGTTGCGCACTCCGCGCCCGCCGGTGATCATCTGCAATCCTGTATGGAACATTCCGGCCAGCATGCCATGTTCAAACCCCTGGTGCAGGTTGCGAACTTTCCAGAGCTCTTCTTTGATCCAGCTCGCTTCCACCTTCTTCTGGAACTGCGCGAGCATTGCTGACGAGAAATCGGCTTTTTTCAATGCTTCAAACGCAGTCTCCGCCGCCAGCATTCCGCTCTTTATGGCGAGATGAATTCCCTTCAGCCGCGCCGAGTTCACGAATCCCGCCGAGTCTCCCAGCAGCATCCAGCCGTTCCCCGCGACAGGAGGCACCGCCCACCAGCCGCCGTACGGCATTGACTTCGCCCCGTAGCGGATCATCTTTCCGCCTTCAAGCAATTGCGCAACCCACGGATGCTGCTTGAATTGCTGCAGCACACGTTGTGGATCGAGCCGCGGATCGGCGTAATCCAGCCCGGTCACGAATCCCAGCGAGACAATGTTGTCCTTCGATCCATAAATCCAGGCGCCCCCGTATTCCCTTGATCGTCAGCGGCCAACCCATCGTGTAAATCACTTCGCCTTTGGCGATGCGACCTGATGGCACTTCCCAAAGCTCTTTCACACCCACCCCGTAAGTCTGGGGATTGGCATCTTTCATCAGATCAAATTTCTGGATGAGCTGCTTGGTCAGCGATCCCCGCGGCCCTTCCGCGAGAATCACGACTTTGGCTTGTAAATCGTACCCCGGCTCGAAATTGGATTTCGGCTGCCCTTCTTTGTCCACGCCCTTGTCGTCCGTGCGAACCCCAGTGACGCGATCGCCCTCGTAGAGAAGCTCTGAACCCGCAAACCCGGTGAAAACAGTAATCCCTGTCTCTTCGACTTTGCTTCCCATCCACTTCACGAACTTGTTCAGCGAGATGACATAGTTGCCGTGGTCGCGCAGGAACGGCGGCGTGATCGGGAATTTAAAGCGGGAATACTTGGTAAGGAAGTAAACGCCCTCTTTGCTTACCTCGGCATCGAGCGGCGCTTCCTTTTCAAATTCCGGCAACAACTCGCGCATGGAACGTGGGTCCAACAGCGCTCCAGATAAGCAGTGCTGCCCAACCTCGCGAGCCTTCTCCAGCACGTAGATATTCTCTTTGCTGAGTTGCGCGTCAGGATTGGCTGCATTGTGCGCGTCAATAAGCTGCGAAAGCCGCAGCGCGCAGGCCATCCCTGCCGGCCCGCCGCCGACAATGACCACATCCGCCGGCATCTGCGGCCGTTCCACGCCTTCAATTGGTTTTCGGAAGACTAGCATGTGAGAGCCTCTCAATGCTCCAGGAAGAGTCAGACCATCATTGCAGGCCTTATCGAAGTGGATCTGGTACGTTCAGTTGTTTGCAGATCCGAATGGCTGTTGGATTCTTGACCTCGCGATGTCTCGGAACAGTACTGGTACGCTGCGCCACCGGATTGTAATAAACGCTGTGGCGAGCGCCCTCCCGGAGCAGCGTGCATCCGTTTGCTTCAAGGTGGCGAATCAGGTCAACACGCTTCACATCAAGCCACGGAAATCTTTATCTTTTCTCTGGTGATCTTCTTACCCGGGCTGCGTTTGCCCGCCAATTCGCGGTTCGCTTCCAGCAAGAGTTCAATCGCGTCGCGCAAGTTGTCGCGAGCTTCCTCAAGCGTGTCGCCCTCCGAGATCGCACCCGGCAACTCCTCGGCATAGGCCACAAATCCACCGCCCTCGCCGGGCGGCACTTCCTCGAACACAGCCGTCAAAGTCATGTCCATGCCTTATTCTAACGGGAATGTCCAGCTCAGCTTGTTAACTTCCCGCCTTCGCTTTCTTCACCTCTTCGATGAGCGGCGGCACAATATCGAACAGATTTCCTACCACCGCGTAATCTGCGATCTCAAAGATCGGTGCCTCGGAATCCTTGTTCACCGCGATGATTGCCCGCGAGCCCTTCATCCCCACAATGTGCTGAATGGCTCCACTAATTCCCAGAGCCAGGTACAGCTTCGGCGCCACTGTCTGCCCCGACGACCCGATCTGACGGTCCATTGGAAGCCAGCCGGAATCGCAGATTGGACGTGACGCTGCAAGATCTCCCCCCAATGCTTCGGCAAGATTCTTGGCAATCTCAATGTTCTTTTGCTCTTTGATGCCGCGGCCTACGGCAACGATAATCTCGGCCTGCGTGAGATCGACAGCCTGCTTGGCTTCCTTGAAGACTTCCTGCGGCTTGTTACGGATCACACCATCATCGATCTGAACCGTTACATTCTCCACCGGGGCCGCCGAAGCGCCAGCCTCAGCCTTATCTCCTCGAAATGCGCCGTTCTGGAAAGTCACAAACCAGGGGGCGTCGCTATTGAAGCTCACATCGGCAGCCAATTTCCCCTGAAACATCTGCCGCGTGAATATCAGTTTGCCGCCCTCATGTTTGAACCCGATGCAGTCACTGATGACGGTACGTCCCATGGCCGTGGCAAGTTTGGGAACAAAGTCACGTACCTGGTATGTGTGTGGCATGAGCACAAGTTTCGGCTGCTTCGATTGCAGAAACTCTTTGAGCCCCGTAGCAAATGCATCGGGGGTATAGGGCTCAAGCTTCGGGGACTCGACATGGTACACTTTCGCGACCTTCTTGCTTGCAACCTCAGATGCAATCGAGCTGACGCCGCTGCCGATGACCGCAGCTTCAAGGCCCCATCCGGTCGCCGCAGCAATGGCCTGCCCAGCGGTTATGGTTTCCCACGAAACCCGGTTCAGCTTCCCTTCGCGCTGCTCAACCACTACCAAAATCGTGTCGCCCATAAAAGCCACATTCTCCTATCTGCGATCCTCAACGACCCACGTAGCGACTGCCCCTTGCGCTGTCCAGGTTTCCATGTAGGGACAGCCGCGTAGGCTGTCCAGCCGAGCGAAGCTCGGCCCGCGGACTACTCTTCCCCGCCTACACTAAAGCACCCTCAACTCATTTCGCAGCTTATCCACCAACTTCTTCGCGATCTCTGCCGGCGGCCCCTCGATATGCTCCGTTTTTTTGGTCTTCTGCGGAACGTACAATTTCTCGATTTTTTGCAGATTCTCTCCAAGCGCCGCCTGCACCTCGCCCAGCGCGACCTTGCGCAGCGGCTTATTCTTGGCCTGTTTGATTCCAATCAGAGTGGCATAGCGCAGCTTGTTGATACCCGACTGAATCGTTAGCACCGCCGGAGTCGGCATATCGACAAATTGAAAATATCCCGCCTCGAGTTCGCGCTTTACCCGGATCCCGCTATCACTCTTCTCAATCTGCATGATGATGGTCGCGTGCGGCCAACCCAGCAACTCCGCCAGAATGACGCCCGTCTGCGCGTATCCGTAATCGTCCGACTGCAATCCGGTGAAAATCAGATCAAACTGCTCGTCCTTGATCGCCGCCGCAATCGCCTTTGCCGTGTTAAAAGCATCCAGCCCGACGAACTTTTCGTCCTCCAGGTGAATGGCCCGATCCGCGCCCTTGGCCAGCGCCTCCCGTAGAACCTGCTGTGCCCGCGCCGGACCGCTGGTGATCACCACTACCTCACCCTTGTGCTTCTCCCGCTGGCGCAAAGCTTCTTCCAGAGCGTAGGCGTCCGGCTCATTGACTTCATAGGAAACATCTTCGCGGATCCACGTACCGGACTCATTCAGCTTCAGCGGCGCATCTTTCTGCGGCACCTGCTTCATGCATACCAGGATTTTCAAGAGAGTTTCTCCATGTGGCTGTCGCAGCCACGGCAAAACTTGCCAGTATAAACGACCGGTCCGCGGGCGTGGAAATACCCGCAATCGCGTACGCGGGTCACTGACCAGTTATGTGCTGAATCGCTGAGATCCTTTTAAACCCCTTGCCTGTGCGAAAGCAAACCGACTCCATGTGATCGCGATCACAGACTGCGGGCACTTCACACGTCAGCATGGCCGAGAGGCTCTTCATGCCTGACGACACCTTCTCCGCCATGCGCCAGAGCATTATCGATGGCGCGCCCAGCACAGCTGCTGATCTGGCCCAGCATGCCATCGCGCACGGAACCGCTCCGCTCGATGCCATTAACCACGGATATGTACCCGGCATGCATGACGTCGGGGAGCAGTTCGCCCGTGGACAGATGTATCTTCCCGACATGATGGCCTCCGCAGAAGCCATGCGCGCCGCCATGGCCGTGCTCGATCCGGAACTGAAGAAACAGGGAGCGGAACGACCCAAGGCGGGCATCGTTGTGCTCGGCACAACCAAAGGAGACATTCATGAGATTGGAAAGACCTTGGTCGGTACGCTTCTGACCGCGAACGGATTCCAGGTTCATGACCTTGGCGTCGATGTCTCCGGAGAAAAATTCGCGGCCACAGCAAAAGAAGTCGGCGCGGACATAGTCGGCATCTCAGCGCTTCTGACCACCACCATGCGCAACCAGAAAACTGTCATCGAAGCCCTGGTAAAGTCCGGTTTGCGCGCGCATCTGAAAGTGATGGTAGGAGGCGCTCCGGTCACGCGCCGCTGGGCTGACGAGATCGGCGCAGATGGCTACGCGAAAGATGCAATGAGCGCCGTAGCGCTAGCCCGCGAGCTGATGCAGTCGTAGAGACGTTGCTTGCAACGTCTCTGCCGGAAGCGACGGAACCAGTATTGTGGCGCCAAAGAAGTAGCAAAGCTACGTCTCTACGAGGTCTTTTCTCTTATGCGACCGAAATTCCGCCTGCTCGACAAGCCCGCTGATCGAACGCATCCTCGACGAAGCCTTCCAACTCATCGAAGACCCGGGCGTCCGAGTCGCGCCCTATGTGGAAGACCTGCTGCGCTGCGGGGGCATCACGGTCAAAGACGGCGTGGCACACATTCCCGAGGCCCTCGCCCGCCACCAACTCGAACTCGTCCCGCGCGAATTCTACTTGTACGATCGTAATGGCCGCCTCGCCGTTCATTACGGAGCTAACCATGTTCATTTCGACCCGGGCTCCTCGTGCCTGAACATCCTCGACCCGCAGACACAGCAACCTCGTCCCGCAGTATCGGCCGACTTGGTGAAACTCGTTCAGGTCGCGGAGATGCTCCCGCAATTCGCCGCTCAATCCACGGCCATGGTCTGCAACGACGTCCCGCAGGAAATCGGCGACTGGTACCGCCTTTTGCTGGTGCTCTGGTATTCGCAGAAGCCGGTGGTGACCGGAGCATTCTCGGCGCAAAGCCTGCACACCCTGATCGATTTACTGGCTATCGAAAGCGGGGGCGCGGAAGCCCTGCGACAGCGCCCCAGAGCCATCTTTGACGTATGCCCTTCTCCGCCCCTGAACTGGTCGGAATTCGCTTCTCAGAATCTGGTGGACCTGGCGCGTGCCGGCGTGCCGGCGGAAATCGTGAGTATGCCACTGGCGGGCGCGACTGCTCCCGTCACGCTTGCCGGTTCCATTGTGCAGCACGCGGCCGAATGCATCAGTGGAATCACCATCCACCAACTCGCTCGTCCGGGCGCTCCCATTGTCTGGGGAGGCGCGCCCGCAATTTTCGACATGCGCACTGGAAAGACTCCCATGGGCGCGATCGAAACCGCCATGCTGGATGTCGGTTGCGCTGAGGTTGGTAAATATCTTGGCCTGCCCACGCACGCCTACATGGTCGCGGGCGACGGCCGCTTCGTCGATGCGCAAGTGGAGATGGAAAGCGGTATGTCGGTGCTGCTGGGTGCCCTGGTGGGCATCAACATGATCTCCGGCGCCGGTATGCTCGATTTTCTCGCCTGCCATAGCATCGAAAAACTGGTCATTGATGCCGAGGCGATCGCCTCCGCCCAGCGCCTGATCGCAGGTGTCGAGCCTCGCGGCGAGTCTCTCGCAGTCGAAATGTTCGCCCAAACCGGACTCACCGGAGACTTCCTCAAACTAAAGGAAACCCGCTCCCTCTTCCGCAAGGAACAGCACTTCCCTTCCTCCATTATCGATCGCGGCCTCGCGACGCTGGACGGATCCGATCCAACCGTTCTAGAGCGCGCTCAGCAGCGTGTCGAAGAACTCGTTGCAGCCTATGAACGCCACCAGTTGCCCCCAGATCGCGAAGAAGAAATCATCGCATTCGCCGAACGTGAAGGACAGAATTATGGATGGAAGGGTGTAAGCGAAATCCTCCGCGAACACAACGTGCCCGAACCCGGCCTGACCCCCTAACAACAATCGAGCCCCCATGTATTGAAGCCCACGAGGGTGCCCCGCGAGGGTGCCCCACCCTTCCCGCGTTTTCCGCGGGAGGGTGGGGATTTTGATCTTGCGGTTTGCAAAGGTTAGAGTGGCGATCTTGATCTTCGAACGAAACCGCGGATGCGGAATTCTCGCGGATTCTATCGCTTGATGAAATCACGCAGCGAGCGCTCTTGAAGAGCGGCCCGTAAGGGCCGCGTGACAACGTGATGGATTTGGGACTTCAACCCGTCTATTCCGTAAGCACGGTCGACTGTCCCGAGATCTCAAATCGTTTCCGGCACCGCATATTCTTGCAAGCCATCATGTCATCCTTGCGCACCATATAGGACCGGAACTTGGCAAAGCGCGCCCGGTCGCGTTCATCCGCCCGCCCCGGCAGTTGCCGCTTCTTGGTCCGCACGATCCACGTCACTTCATACTCCGCCGACTGATGGCAGTGCGGACAATTCAGCGACGCAGCCTTCTTCTCCTGCTTCTCGTCAAAAAAATCTCTCTCTTCCATGTTACAAATTATTGCATATTCAGCGCTCAGCAATGCTTATAAAGCACGCATTCATGCGCTGAAACGAGGCTCGAGCAGGCTTCAGGAGGTAAAGATAAGGTGCCAAGAAAGAAGAAGCGAAAGCCCTTTCGCGCCGTGACCGCGGTCAAGGAACTCGCCCGCGAGCGCGTCGGCGCGCCTCCATCCGAAAAGATTGTGATTGAGAAAAAGAAGAAGCCGGAAAAGCACAAGCCCACACTGGGCAAATTGCTCATCGACCCTGAGTAAAACGGCTTACTGAAACGTCGCTGAAATTGTGGCGTTGGTCTCAAGCGCCACGCTGCAGGTGGTTGCCGTTGGGTTGGTACATCCAGTCGTTCCCGTATCCCAGGTCCATGTCACAGTGCTGGCTCCGGCCCCGGGAGCCGCGGTCAACACCACAGTGGAATCCAAAGGAAATGCGGCCGTGCACGTGCCCGGACACGTGATGGCTGGCGGCGAACTGGTGACACTACCATTCCCCGAGATTTCGACGGTCAGGCTCGCCTGCGTACAGGTGCTGGTTCCTACTCCGGCAGCCGAGACGAAGGCGGTACTGAAAACATAGTTACCTCCCTCCTGGATGCTCGCCATGACATTGCCGGTGCCGCAATCGCTGATGGCAGTGACCAGTCCCGGACCATCGATGGTCACCAGGTGCTGCGAATCAATCGACCATTTCGCCTGCTGGGTGACGTCCTTATTTTCCGGAGGATGGATGTACGTGCCGATGGCCTTGAACTGCAACTGTGCTCCCACACCTCCGAACGTAGCGGTCGCCGGGGTGACCGAGAGACCCACAAGCTTCTGACTGCGCGCGCAACTCGCCAGGCTCAGCAGAGTCATGGCTGTAAGCATCAGGGCGGCAAGACCAAACCACTTCCGAATCATCGCTAGCTCCTGGGACCGAGCGGCTGGGGAGGCTCACTGCGGCGGGAAGCGCCACTTTATTCAATAGTAGCCGGAAAATCAATAGCCGATACAGGCCTGGCTCATGCTCTTATCGCCTCGGCCACAAACGAAGCGAATTCCCTTACGTCCTCTTCCGTGCTGTCAAACGAGCACATCCAGCGCACGATGCACTCATCTTCGATCCAAGGATAGTAAAAATACCGCTCCATGATCTTAGCAATCGCGGCGCGCGGAATCTGCGCGAAGACGCCGTTTGCCTCGACCGGCCACACGATCCGGACCTGCGGAGATTTTCTCAACTCTTGTTCCAACAAACGCGCCATGCGATTGGCCTGCTCAGCATTGCGGCGCCACAATTCATTGCTCAGCAGCGCCTCAAACTGCACCGCCACGAATCGCATCTTGGAATTCAATTGCATGCCCTGCTTGCGCAAGAATAAAAAATCCTGGCTCAGACCCGGCGTGAAGAAAACCACGGCTTCCCCGCCCATCATTCCATTCTTCGTCCCTCCGAAGGTAAGCACATCGACGCCGAGATCGCGAGTTGCCTGCCGAAGATTCTGCCCCAGCGACACCGCCGCGTTTGCAATGCGCGCCCCGTCCATATGCAGAAACATTTCGCGTTCGTGCGCAAAGTCGGCGAGCGCCCGAACTTCTTCCGGCTGATAAACAGTTCCCATCTCGGTCGATTGCGTGATCGAGATAACCCGCGCCTGCACGTGATGCTGGTCGCCAATCCCGTGATAGGCATGCCGAACCTGCTCTACGGTGATTTTCCCCTCCTGATGCGGCAATGGAATCAGCTTGCATCCCGTGTGCTTCTCCGGAGCGCCACATTCATCCGTGTAGATGTGGGCATAATCACTGCACAAAACAGCGTGGTACGGCCGGTTCAGTGCCTGCAGGCCGAGCACGTTGGCTCCGGTTCCATTGAAGGTAAAGAACACGTCGATGCCGGGCCCGAAATGCTCTTCGAATTTCGCGATGGCCGCACGCGTGTAATCGTCGTCGCCATAAGCCCGCACGTGTCCCCGGTTGGCGCGCACAATCGCCTCAAGAATCTCCGGATGCACACCGGCATTGTTATCGCTGGCAAAACCACGCTGGGATTTGGTCAGAACCTGCTGCATACCGGAACAATGTAGCAGAGCCATCGGATTCCGAGCATGCCCGAATTTGTGTCGTGTATCTTCGCCCCTTCGTGGCTAGTGTTTTTTCAAAGTTGCAGAAGGGACCCGTGGCGCATACCAAGCTCACGAACTACAATCCCCTCTTTCCGGTTCCAGGAGCCCATGGATGCGTTTAACGGCCGCTTGCAGTGTGCTCGTTCTCGTAATCTCAGCTCTCGCCGCATCCCAAACCGCCGAGCAGAAGACCGCGCGCTATCTGGACTCCATCCGCAAGCAGCCGAGTTTGCTCCTGGCCTTGCTCCACGACATGCCGAAAGGTGGAGACCTCCACGTGCATCTCACGGGCGCAATTTACGCCGAAGACATGATCGACTGGGCCGCCTCCGACAATTTCTGCATCGACCGCACCACCTCGCGCCTGCTGGGACCTCCCTGCGACCCCTGCGAGAGATATACACCGAAACCGGCCATCCGCTGCGCCTATGGCGACCACGTCCTCTACAACCAGATCATCGACGCCTGGTCGATGCGCAACTGGCGTCCCGGAGAGGAATCCGGGCACGACCACTTCTTCGCTACCTTCGATAAATTCATTCCTGCCACAATCACCCACACAGCCGAAGCAGTCGCAACCGTGACCAACCGCGCCGCTAAGGAAAACGTGCAGTACATCGAATACATGCACACCGCCGACCAGGGCGCCGCTCCGGACCTCGCCGCAAAAATCGGCTGGGACGACGATCTCGCCCGCATGCGCGAAAAGTACCTGGCTGGCGGATTGAAAGAAGTAGCCACCAACACGAGTAAGGCCCTGGCCGACGATGATGCCCGAGCCCACTCCTTGATGAAATGCGGCACCGCCAAAGCCGAGCCCGGCTGCAACGTTACCGTCCGATACCTTTACCAGGTATTGCGCGGACTCTCCCGTGAAGCCGTCTTCGCCCAGATTCTTCTCGGCTTCGAACTGGCCTCGTCCGATCCGCATTTCGTCGGACTCAATCTCGTGATGCCGGAAGACTGGTACGTCCCCACCCACGATTTCCGCGAGCACATGGCCATGCTCGATTACCTGCACGGCGTTTATCCCAAGGTCCACATCGCGCTGCACGCCGGAGAGATTGCCATGGGACTGGTCAAACCTGAGGATCTCTCGTTCCACATCCGGGAGTCGGTGGAACGCGGACACGCCGAGCGCATCGGCCACGGCGTCGATATCATGCTGGAAAAAGATCCCATCGGCCTGATGAAACAGATGGCCGCGCGCAACGTGATGGTCGAAATCAATCTCACCTCGAACGATCAAATCTTAGGCGTAAGTGGCGACAACCATCCTTTGCCGGCCTACATGAAATACGGCGTCCCGGTCGCGATCTCAACCGATGACGAAGGCGTAGCCCGCTCCGACATGACGCATGAATATCTGCGTGCGGTCCAGACTTATCACCTCCAATACGCTGAACTGAAACGCATGACGCGCACCAGCCTGGAGCACAGCTTCCTGCCAGGAAAGAGTTTGTGGACGTCCACGAAAGGAGCATTCCGTCCAGTTGCACGTTGCGCGAGCGATGTCGGAGGCAAGCCCTCAAATGCTTGCACGGAGTTTTTGAAGCAAAACGAACGAGCCCGCGAAGAATGGAAGCTGGAAGGCGCCTTCGCCGAGTTCGAGTCAAAGTTCTGATGCGGGCACCCCCTTCACGACCAGAGGCTTTTTTCGCATGTTATCCTGAGCCCCGCGTAGTCTCATGCCCCGCAAACGCACCCTGATCCCTTCCCCGCTAGCCTGGACCACGCTCACGGCGCCAGTTCCGCATCCCCCGCTGCCCGTGCTCGCCGAGCGCGGAGGCACTCAAATCCGGACTCCACTTCCCACCGCAATCATCGATACCCGCGAGCAAAACCCGTTCTCCTTCCGCCGATTCAAAGGATGGTTCGCCAAAATCGAATACCGCGCACTGCGCCTCGGGGATTATTCGATCGAAGGGATGGAAGATACATGCACGGTGGAGCGCAAAGATCTCGCTGACCTGATCTGCTCCTTCACCACCAACCGCGCCGTCTTCATCCAGCGCCTGCGCCGCATGGCCGAACTCCCGCACAGCCTGCTAGTGGTCACCTCGTCGCTTACTGAAATTAAATCCGAGTATCCCTACCGCGCCGCCAATCCCAATCGCATCACCCAATCCCTGATCGCGGTCCTCACCGGCCTGCGCCTCCCGTTCATCTGCACCGACACGCACGAACTAGGAGAAGAAATCGTAGCCTCCTACCTCTATCAGACCTTTCTGTATGATTGGCTGGACAAAAACGGCCACGGCCGCCAACTTGCCGATGGTGATCTGTAACGATCTCTCGTAGAGACGTAGCTTGCTACGTCTCTGCCGGCAGCGCGTGTGACCGCTAATTTCGCCGATGCTTCCCGCGAGACGTTGCAAGCAACGTCTCTACGATGAACAGAATCGTCATCCATGACCGACCAGTTCACGCTAGCCGAAGACGCCGCAAAAGTCGTACTAACACGTACTACGCTCCGCCCGAAAATCGGCCTAGTCCTGGGCTCCGGCCTCGGCGCTTTCGCCGACTCACTCACCGACTCGACCAAGGTCCCTTACTCCGACATCCCGTCCTTCCCCCAATCCACCGCCATCGGCCACGCCGGCCGCCTGGTCATAGGCAACGCTGGCACTGTGCCCGTAGCCGCCATGCAGGGCCGCGTCCACCAATACGAGGGATACTCCGCCCAACAAGTCGCCTTCCCCATCCGCGTCTTCGCCCGCATGGGAATCAAATCCGTAATACTCACCAACGCCGCCGGAGGCATCAACCTCGGTTACTCGCAAGGAGCGTTGGTGCTGATCCGCGACCACATCAACCTGCAGGGAACGAATCCCCTGGTCGGTCCCAACGACGACCGCTTCGGCCTTCGCTTCCCTGACATGACGCACACCTACTCTCGCCAATATCGCGAGATCGCCCGCGAAGAAGCGGCCAGACTCGGAATCATGTTGCACGAAGGAATTTACGCGGCCCTGTTAGGACCCAGCTACGAAACACCCGCGGAAATCGAGCATCTCCGCCGTATCGGCGCCGACCTGGTAGGAATGTCGACGGTAGCCGAAGTCATCGCCGCCCGCCACATGGCATTAAATGTTCTGGCGATCTCGTGCGTGACCAACATGGCCGCAGGAATCCTGGACCAACCGCTCTCGCACACAGAAGTAATGGAAACCGGAGAACGAGTGAGATCCATCTTCGAATCGCTGTTGAAAGCCGTGCTCCCGAGAGTGGCACAGTCCACGTAGCGACAGCCCCTTGGGCTGTCCGAGTGCAGTTCGCAATAACTCATTTGCCTCCCGCACGCGGGATTACCAGAGACACGGGCGGCTTGATTCCGTAAGTCGCAGCAAAACTGTTCTGATTCACCGCCAGCGCCAGATGCCCGCGTGAGTCGATGTAAACCAGCGACTGGTTCACAGGCACGTCGCTGAATGTCTTGACGAACTTCAGCCGTAGATCTTTACCACCGACCTTTAGCGGTACTTCCTGCCCACGTTGATACCCCAGTTTCAGAAAGTCCTCTGCGCTCACGTTTGTGACCAGGTTCCCAAACGGACCGTCGGTCGCAATCACCATCCCACTCAGCCCCTGGTCGTCGACCCTGGCACTCTGCAATTCCAGGCGCACGAGATCCTTGACCGGCATCTCCGGCCCAACCTTGCTCCACTCATCGCCGCGAGCCATGTGCGCGCCCACGGGAGAAAAAATGTCCCGCCCATGGAATGTCGATGAGAGCTTGCTTCCGATCATCCAGTCCGGATTCGTAATCTCGCGGACAGACTCGATTCCATCGCGCTGCTCGACCAACGTAAGCAGGCCGTTATCCGGCAAAACGAAGTATTGCCCCCGCTTCGATCGTGCCACAATCGCTTTGCGCGTACTCCCAACTGTCGGGTCGACAACCACCACAAAGACGGTTTCGGCAGGATAGTAAGGAGTCGCCCCAAAGAGGAAGCGCGCGCCGTCCACGATCGAGAAGGGCGTCACCTCATGCGTCAAATCCACGATGCGCACCTCGGGCATAATCCCGTACATCACGCCTCGGCAGATTGCGACCGAATCATCGAGCACGCCGAAATCCGTCATGAACACAATAGTCGGCGGATACTTGTGAGCCGCGTCCCCTGCAAATGACTCACGCGGCCAGGCGCTCAGCAGCAGGATGACAATGATCGTCACCCGCAGCATCTTGCTCCCGGCAACGCTTGCCCCGCTCAACGAACCCGGTTTCGACAATTTTTTTCCTCGCTGACTGATTTCAACCAACGACAACTGCCATCTGCAGGGCTGCATCGAATCAACACCGCAGCCGTTGAGGGTTATTTTCCTCTAGAAGATTCACTATTCTAAGGCAACTCGATCACCGGCCACGAACAGCTGTCCCCGGCACGCGTCTATAATTCCTGAGGAATTCAATTCTTGGAGGACTTCATGTCGCAAGCTATCCCCGAGAAGTACAAAGATCTGTTTCAGAAGCGCGCCTTCGCCAGCCTGGGTACTCTTATGCCCGACGGCCGCCCGCAAGTTACTCCGGTCTGGTGCGATTTCGACGGCGATCACGTCATCTTCAACTCCGCCCGGGGACGGCAAAAAGACAAAAATGTAAGGCGCGATCCGCGCGTTTCTTTGGCCATCATCGATCCCGAAAATCCATACCGCTATCTGGAGATTCGCGGTCGCGTAGTCGAAATCACGGAAGAAGGCGCTGCCGAACACATCCACAAATTGGCGAAAAAATATCTAGGCGTCGACAAATATCCCTATGGCCAGCCCGGCGAAGTAAGAGTCCTCTACAAAATCAAACCCGAACACACCACGGTCATGGGATAAGGTAGTTTCGGGTTTCAAGTTTTGGGTTTCAAGTTTCAGCAGCTGCAAGTTCGGAGCCGGGGGGTGAAATCTGCGCCCTACGAACAGCTTTATTTTGCGAGCCTCACAGTTTGAAACTCGAAACACGAAACTTGAAACTTAACTAACTCCAAGGACTTCGCCATCCGTCCCTATAACCTCTGCTTTCTCGGTTTCGGCAACGTCCACCGCACTCTCGTGCAACTACTCGCCGAGCGTGCAACCGAACTGCGCGACCGGCACGGCATCACATTCCGCATCACTGGCGTAGCTTCGCGCCACCTGGGCTGGAATGCGAACCCCGAAGGCTTTGATTCGCCGGCCTTACTTGCCGTGGATGCCCGTGAAATCCTAGGCTCGAATCGAAGCCCCACCAATGTCCGCGACTGGCTCGACGCTGCGCAAGCTGACCTCCTCTTCGAGGCCACCTCCCTGAACGTAGAAACCGGACAGCCCGCCATCGACCACATTCGCGCCGCTCTCGAACACGGGGCCCACGCCATCACTGCGAATAAAGGCCCCATCGTTCACGCCTACCGCGATCTTCGAGACTTAGCCGCGAAGCAAGGCAAGCGCTTCCTCTTCGAATCCACGGTCATGGACGGCGTCCCCATCTTCTCCCTCTTCGACCAACTTCCCGCCATCCACCTGCAGGGCTTTCATGGAGTCCTGAACTCTACAACCAACGTGATTCTCAGCGAGATGGAGCAGGGCCTGAGCTTCGAAGACGCCCTGAAAAAAGCCCAGCAACTAGGGATAGCCGAGACCAACGCCACGCACGACATCGAAGGCTGGGACGCAGCAGTGAAAACCGCGGCGCTGGTTACAGTACTGATGGATGTTCCAATGCGCCCGGATGAAATCGACCGCGAAGGCATCCGCGATCTCACGCCACACGCCCTCCGCAATGCCCGCCGTGACGGCTGGCCCTTTAAGCTGGTCTGCCGCGCGCAACGCACTTCAGACGGAGTAAAAGCCAGCGTCAAGCCAGAGAAAATTCTCAGCACTCAACCCATGGCGCGTATAACCGGCGCGTCGTCCTATATCTATTTCGAAACCGACATCTTCCCCGGCCTGGCAATCACCGAAGAAAATCCCGGCCTCTATGCGACAGCCTACGGCCTGCTAGCAGATTTCGTAAGATCGGTCGTGTAGCCCCGCACGCCGAATGTAGCCGCTCACGCCCTCGTCCGGGTTGCGCACAGCCGCATGAAGGCTTGTCGTAGCGCCGGCGACTCGCCGGCTGTCGCGAGGGCGTCTCGCCCTCGCAGCGGACGTGATAAAAATAACGGAACCTTATGCCGACCACAGAGCAATCAACCGCCCTCGACCTCACCCACATTCGCGCGCAGTTCCCGTCTCTGTCTCAAACCGTAAACGGCCACCCCGCGGTCTTCCTCGACGGCCCTGGCGGCACGCAGGTCCCGCAGCGAGTAATCGACGCGATGGCCACCTATCTCCGCCAACACAACGCCAATACGGGCGGAGCCTACGCCACCAGCCGCCGCACCGACGCCATGATCGCCCAAGCCCGCGCCGCCATGGCCGACTTCCTGCACTGCGGCGCTGATGAAGTCATCTTCGGTCCCAACATGACCACCCTGACCTATGCCATGTCGCGCGCCATCGGTCGTGAACTCAAGGCCGGAGACGAAATCCTGCTGACCCGCCTCGATCACGATGCCAACGTTTCGCCGTGGCTCGCCATGGCCGAGGATCGGGGACTGACCGTCCGCTGGGTAGATTTCCACGACGAAGATTGCACGCTAGACATGCAAGACTTGGCCAGCAAGATCAACAAAAACACAAAGCTCGTCGCAGTCGGATACGCTTCAAATGCGGTAGGCACCATCAATCCGGTAAAAGAGATCGTCCGCCTCGCCCATCTAGCCGGAGCCCTCGCCTATATCGACGCCGTTCACTACGGGCCTCACGGCCTGATCGACGTCGCCGCGCTCGACTGCGACTTCCTCGCCTGCTCCACCTACAAGTTTTTCGGCCCCCACATGGGAGTACTCTTCGGAAAACGTGAGCACCTCAAGCGCATTCGTCCCTATAAAGTTCGCCCCAATACAAATGCGATTCCCAACTGCTGGGAATGGGGCACGCTTAACCACGAATGCATCGCCGGAATTGCTGCGTGCGTGGAATACATTGCGGATCTAGCGAGAGTACCGCAACCATCACCATTCTCTAAGCCGGAGACTCATCACTCCCAACTCACAGCCCGCCGCGGCGCCATTGAATCGGCCTACGCGGCGATTCACGAGCACGAGCGCGCCCTCTTGCAAAGAATGATGTCAGGTCTGAAACAAATTCCAGGACTGAAGATCTATGGCATCACCGATCCAGCACGCTTCGACCAGCGCTGTGCCACCTTCGCAGTCCGCGTCGATGATGGTAAACCCGGACATTCTCCACTGGAACTCGCGACCCAACTTGGCGAGCGCGGATTTTTCACTTGGGACGGCAACTATTATGCAATCGCCGTCACCGAGCACTTCGACGTGGAAAAATCCGGAGGCTTCCTCCGCATCGGCCTCGTGCACTACAACACTATTCAGGAAGTTGATCGCCTGATCGCCGCTCTTCGCGAGATTGTTGAACGGTAGAGTGCTTCCTGCCTGGTTTAAGCATGACCTGCCGTACGAAGTTCGCGCCAAAATTAAAACAGCCCGGAAACATTCCCGGGCTGCAGACCACTAGCTTTGGATATCAGCTAAGTGAGATTTTGCCTGACGCGACGACGTCTAGGGCCAGCGCTTCGCGGTATCTTCCCATCCGGCTGCGCGCACTGGCTGCGGAGCTGGCATTGAGGGGGCTGAAGGAACGGTGATCCGGGCAGCTTGAGGTCCATTCACCGCGGTGGGTAGAACGCTTTTGCTCGCTTCCCCGTTTTCTTTTTCTTCGGACAGTAGCGGAGCTACCAGACGCAAGGCTTCGACTTCTTTCTCCAAGCGGGTCAACTCCATCTCTTTCTGCCGCAAAACTTCGTAAACATTTTTCATATCCTGGGCACCTGCGAAGTCAGTCGTGTTCGAAAACCTAACTGGAACTTTAGCAGAGTTACCTCTGTTGTCAAGATTTTCCAAGGGTCCTCCTGTATTGACACGTACAAGTCGCGTCTGGTAATTTGCGCAACCCCGGAAACTTCGGAGCGCACGATCCGCATAGGAACGGCCCGAACCCAACTCGAGCCCTGCCCATAATTGGACGGTCCGATAGAACCCTATCGGAGCAAGAAGAATGCTGCTAACAGCGCAACCAGAAACATCACGCCAAGTACGTACTTATGCGCCGAAATCCATGACTGCGAATCAACAAGGCCGCTGCTCAAAACGAAGCTCGAGCTGACACTCTCCGCAGCAACCGGTGACGATGTTACTTCGGTAACTGTCCCATCTTTGCGATCCAAAAGAACCGGGCTCACTTCTTTACTCGATTCCGTCACCTGCTTGATGCTCGCTGCCGGAAGGGTTGGATTGGCCGCCTGCACGCTCATCGTACTTGAAGGCAGAGCCGGCTTTGCGGTCGCCGGTGCAGCCGCCGCCGCGAAACTTCGTCCTTCCTTTTTCGCAGTGATCGTGTGCGGGATCGCCCCTGTCGGCATGGGCTGCGTCCTCTTCAACTGGCCCCGCCATCGCTTCTCTTCGCATTCCACGCACAACACACGGCCACCTGAAATCGGGAACCCGCAAACTTCACACGTGCGCAACCCTCGCAGCACAGGAGGCACATGGCTCTGATCGCTGCCCTCTGGCGTGTCTAAATCAGCTGCGCTCTCAGGCACTGACCACAATAAAGGCTTCTTGCCATCAGCACTGTCGGGCTTGTGCGAGAAGTCGGTGTTTTCTGCAGATGGCTCAACTGAAGCCACCCTTCCCGCCACCGAGAATCCTGCCATTGCACCAGCTGCCGCGACCGCAGGAGGCTCGAAGCCCACGATCTCCGTATCCGTTTCCAGCAGGTCCCCTTCTTCGTGCTTGGACTCGCCGGGCAAAGTAGAAGCCGCAAGATTGCTGTCGGGTGCTGTGTCAAGGATCTCGTCTTCGACCTGTTCCTCTGGCTCGGCAGTCGTCGGACCCGCGATGGAACTCTCATGCGCCTTCAAACTCTCCGGCAGGGCCACCGTAAGTTGTGCCAGCCGGACGGCCGTCTCCACCATCTCCCCCAGCCGCTGCATTGCAGAAAGATCCCGCTCGCCAAAGGCGTTGGTCTTTCCGGAAAACAGCTCAAAAACGCCCAGCACCTCGTCATCGTGGACCACCGGCATCACCACGACGGATGCAATCCCCAAATGCCGACAAACCTCGCGATTCACGCGCTCATCTCGCTCCGCGTCGTCGCAGCGCAGGAGTTGTTTGGTGCGCACACTCTCGCCCGATAACCCAAATTCGGTGGAAAGCAGCGCTCCCAACTCTGGCGCGTTCGCACCTGTGCTGGCGCGGCAAAGCATGTCATTCAGTCCCGAATGGCGCAGCGCGATCGCCGCTCCGGTCGCCCCCGTGATGAACTGTGCGCGGTCCGCTAACAATTGGAGGGCGGCGTCGAGATCGCGTTGCGCCATCTCGGCCAGCGAGCGTCCCACATCTTCTCCGCGGACGCTCGGCCATGAAGGCACCGATCCTGCGGCGCGCGCTGCCAGTAGCGCTTCAGTAACACTGGAATGTGGATTCCTCGCTGAATACTTCTGCTGCACTTTTCAACCCCGGGCGTCAATTCTCTTGCAAGTCATTGATCTGCTTGTAAAAGTTTGCGTATTTGGAGTCTCCCTCCCACGCAACACGCTGTCAAGATTCCGTTCCCTCAGAGGTACTAAGCCCAACGCGTAAAAACCTATAGCGGCGGACAGAAAGCCACAGCATTGTCATCCTGAGCAAAGCGAAGGATCTATGCATCTTCTTTGCCGCGAGCAGACTCCACAGATACTTCGCATCGCCAGGAAGACAGTAGCCGCTGAAGTATCGGGACCGCATCCGCCGCGCGAGCAGGGCGCGAAAACAACGAGTCCAAAGCGCGTGCTCAGAAAAAGAAGGGACTGAAAATCAGCCCGAACCCCGGAACCCCGCCCTTACCGGCGCCTCCGCAGCGCCGACTGCGCCAGCCGGTTCGCCTCCACGTTGAACTCCCGCCGCACATGCGAGATCGAGAACTTCAACGACCGCGCCAGTTTCTGGCAAGTCCAATGCAGGGAATAGAGCCGGGGGCTGCGGCACTCATACTCGCCGGTCATCTGCCGCACAACGACCTGGGAATCGGAATAAACGTGGAGTTTGCGGGCTTTGAGCGCGACTGCGTACTGCAGAGCTTCCATTAATGCGGCGTATTCCGCGACATTGTTGTCCTGGTTCCCAATCCACTTCGCAATGCGAACCGGACCTTGCGCCAGACCGCTGATCACCACTCCAATGCCCGACGGGCCTGGATTCCCCAAGCATCCGCCGTCCACATAGGCAACCAGTTCGGTCACGTCAGATTGGCTCTCATCGACCTGGGGAGCGGCCCAGCCTATCTCATTCGGCTGAGATAAATTGGAAACTCCGATATCTGCAAGATGCGCCATGCTCACTTCACCGTCAAGACGATTATTTGGTTCCCTTTCAGCGCTTTGTAGTTGCTGCCCGGACTGTGGATTTTATTGTGTAAAAGCCGCTCGTATCAATTCTCGGTAAATCTAAGGTTCTGCTTTACAACCATTTGCGTTTTGCAATTTTCACAGTACTCCGGCCCGCGACTGCACCAATAGTTTGCGTTGACTTTTCTCGTTACTCTGGTAACTTTGCCTACGTCGACGGTCGAAAGGGCTGGCACAATAAAACGAGCCGGTCCGAAGTAGACTGAGTGATCAGCCAGGCGAGGCGACTCGCAAGGCGACCGAACCTGAAAAAACCGACGGATCTGCGAGGTTCAGTTGGGGTTCGGGACTGCGAAAGCAGTGATCGCATCAAGGGGTCGTGACGGTACATGCTTCCACGTTGTTAGCTCCCTCGCAGGAGCTGGCGGCTAGAGCATAACCAATGTCACGGCCCTTTCAATTTTTACCCCGCCTTTTTATTTTTTCCCAAAACATCGCCGTCGATGCTTTGCACAGAATAGTCGGCCGCTCTGCGGTTCTACAGCATTCACAGTAGAACAAGGGCCGAGCGCCGCTCTGAATTGTGGCGTGCTTTGGCGCTTTACTTGGTTCACATGTTGTGCTTGGAGTGGGAGAACCGTCGACGTGCTCGCTCCGGCCTCGAAGCGAGTTTGCTCGCCTCGGTGGGGTATGTAACCTATAGCAATCTCATAGGAACAAGGCGCAAGGTGGGTTGAGCGAAGGTGATCCCTATGCGCAAGACAGTCCTCATTGTGGACGACAACGCGTTTATTCGTCATGCGCTCTTTGAAATATTCCAACGGGAGACGGACTTTGAAGTTTGCGGCGTAGCTGAGAATGGAAGCGAAGCCATTGATCAAGCCGGCCTCTTGCGTCCTGACCTGATTGTGCTGGACCTCTCCATGCCCGTGATGAACGGTTTGGAAGCAGCACGAATTCTGAAACAGCTCATGCCTTCAGTTCCGCTGATCATGTATAGCGCCTTCGAGGACAGGTTTTCCGCGCAGAAAGCACGATTGAGCGGAATCGCCGAACTGGTCTCCAAATCCGACCACGTCACCGTTTTGATTGACAAGGTGCGCGGCCTGCTCTATCCGAAAGCCGCCTGATCCGCCCTGGCTCTCCTTTCAGAGCCAGTAACTTCAGAAGCAACACCAACCACGCCGCTTCGCAGGAGGCACCATGGAAGGCCATCGCATTGAAGAATTACGGGGTGAACTCGCAGAACTCCTTCGGAAGCAGAACGAAGTCCTGGAGTCGCGAATGTTAGGCAGCGCCAGCGAAACCGAACTTCTCGAATACGAAATAAGACAGGAAGTCGTTCACCAGATATGCGATCAACTGGCCCGCTCCGCGGCTGCCTAGTTGCCCAGGAACGTGCGCGTCACATCATCTCACGCGGGTTGCGTTTAGTAGGCAAACACGATCTCGACGATACCGCCGCGAGTTTTTAGCTAGGTAGACACACGTCAGGAGACCTCTCTTGCCGTCAAGCAATGCCCGCAGGATAGGAAGCGTTGCGGGTTTTCGAAGCTACTATCTCCTTCCCTCTGCGATTAATTCCCTATGCTTTCGTTGACTTGCTCAGCCTTCCGCCATAGCATTCTTGCGCATGATTGGCCAGACCGTCTCGCACTACCGCATCACGGAGAAACTCGGCGGCGGTGGAATGGGCGTTGTCTACAAGGCCGAGGACACACGTCTCGGCCGCTTTGTGGCCTTGAAGTTCTTGCCAGAAGAAGTCGCTCGCGATCCCCAAACCCTCGAACGTTTTCGCCGCGAGGCTCGCGCTGCCTCTGCTCTGAATCATCCGAACATCTGCACCATTTACGCCATCGACGAGAGTGACGGCCGAACCTTCATCGCAATGGAATTCTTGGAGGGAAGCACGGTCAAGCATCTGATTTCAGGAAGGCCGCTGGAAATCGAGGTGGTTCTGGATTTGGGCATTCAGATCGCAGACGCTCTGGATGCGGCCCACAGCAGGGGCATCGTGCATCGCGATATCAAACCTGCAAACATCTTCGTTACCGGTCGCGGCCAGGCCAAGATCCTCGATTTCGGCCTTGCAAAGCTCACAATCAAACCTGACATCGGCGCGGTCCCCTCGGCACCTACCGCGACCTTCGATGAGAACCTGACTAGCCCCGGCTTGGCGATTGGAACGGTGGCTTATATGAGCCCGGAGCAGGTTCGCGGAAAAGAGCTCGATGCCCGGACGGATTTGTTTTCCTTCGGTGCGGTTCTTTACGAGATGTGCACGGGAATGTTGCCGTTCCGTGGCGACACGTCCGGAGTGATGTTCGATGGGATTCTGAACCGGCCGCCGGTTGCTCCGGTTCGCTTGAATCCCGGGGTTCCCGCCAGGCTCGAGGAAGTAATCAACAAAGCGCTGGAGAAAGATCGCGAGGTGCGCTGCCAATCCGCGGCGGAACTGAGGGCCGACCTTAAGCGTCTGAAGCGGGACACAGAAACCGGAAGAATTTCAACCCAGATACCATGGAGCACTGGCGCTCGTCTTCCTGCCAGAAAATGGCGACTCATGGGAGCCGCGCTCGCAGGCCTGATGCTGGCTGGCTTAGTCGTGGGATGGTTCACATGGCATCGGGCGTCGCGATCCGGAATGCCGCAATCACTGGCCGCTCCACAACGACTGACAACAAATCCCACCGAGAATCCGATCTCTGCCTCAGCGATATCTCCAGATGGAAAATACCTGGCTTATTCGGATAAGACGGGCACCTATCTACGCGTGATGTCCACGGGAGAGACGCACTCTTTGTTGTCGAGCAATACCGATGTGCAATTCCTAGGCTGGTATCCGGACAGCACACAACTGCTGGCCGCCTGGTCATCCTCGGCGAGCACCAAGATGGGCCTTTGGGTCTTGTCCATTCTGGGCGGGAACCCACGGCAGATCAGTGACGAGGGCTGGTCAGCTTCGGTGTCTCCGGATGGCTCACAAATCGCATTTCTCAAAACAGCGAGCTTCGGAGAAACAGGCCAGGAAGTCTGGTCGATGCGAGCGGACGGAACCGATCAGCGCAAGCTTATTCCCCGCTCCCAGGACGGAGCAGTTTTTGCTTCGCCGGTTTGGTCTCCCGATGGGCAATGGATCTCCTACACCAAAATTCACTACGGACCATACAGCAATGACACCTCAATAGAAGTTTTCAACCTGAAGCTGGGAACCAGCAGTGTGGTTCTCACCGAGCCACTGCTCGATTGGGCTCTCAAATGGCTAGCCGATGGGCGGCTGCTTTACGCAATGGACGAACCGCCGCCGAGCCAGAACACCTCGAATTTCTGGGTCGCATCGATGGACTTGAAAACCGGCCACATCATCGGGAGTCCGTCCAGAATCACAACCGGCGACGACTTCGTAGATCAACCCAGCGTCACGACCGATGGCAAGCGTTTAGTCTTTAACCGCCTTAAACCGCAACTGGATGTTTTCGTCGCGGAATTCTTCGCCAAGGGGCCGCGTCTGGGCACGCCCCGGCGCCTTACCTTGGACGACTCGGACGATTTGCCTTTCGATTGGACTGTGGACGACTCGGCCGTGTTGTTCATCTCCAACCGCACAGGCACGAGTAACATCTTTAACATTTTCCGCCAACGAATTGATCAAACCTCTGCCGAACCGCTGGTCTCCGGCCCAGAGCAAAAGACGATTTCGCGCCTGAGCCCCGATGGTTCTCAGATCCTCTTCTTAGTGCCGACAAGCCCCAATGATAATGGGGGGCAACGCCGAGCCGAGATCGCAAGAGGCGGACAGGTTGTACGCCTGATGCGAGCGCCTATCAACGGAGGCCCGGCTCAGACCGTGCTTGAGGCTGCGAACATTGTCAATTACCAATGTTCGCGCTCTCCTGCTGATATCTGCGTTTTCAGTCAAGCAGGCGCGGAAGCAACTCGTTTTCTCGCTGTTTAATTCTCTTTCCGGCAATCCGCGCGAAGTGGCAAAGCTGGGATGGACTGGGGACTGGAGCCTTTCTCCAGACGGGACTCTCATTGCCGCAGTGACATTCAGCGCCAGCGACAGCCGGATTCAGTTGATCTCGCTCTCGGGCAGGCCCACTCGTGAAATTGCAGTAAAAGGCTGGAACAGTTTGACTTCGCTGGACTGGGCAGCTGAAGGAAAAGGCTTTTTTGTTTCCAGCAATCCTACCGGTCGTCTGTCCACTCTGTTGTACGTGGACTTGATGGGGAACGCGCACGCGCTCTGGCAAGTGAAAAACTTCCAAGCCACCTGGGCTATTCCTTCTCGCAACGGGAAGTACGTGGCGATGCCAGCGCCCACGGTCGGCAGCAATGTTTGGATGGTGGACAATTTCTAAAATGGCACACCCAAGACCCGAGTGCGTCGACCCTATCTTCGCCGTCTCGAAAAGTATCGCAAGCACGCGAGTTGAACAACGTGGGTGAATCCCGGACTTCGGTACCGTTGTCGCGCTGTATTTTCTTTAGAAAATCGTTTTACTAACTCCCCCTCCGCTATGCAATAATTCCTCCGCATCATCTCTGCGGCGGCGAACTCGTCTCTGCGGAAAATCACTTGCTGCAATTGTGAGGACGGAAAATCATGTCTAAGAATCCCCTGTCCCGCCGTCGATTCATTCAGCTCGGCACCGGCGCGGTCGCTGCCACAACCGTCGCCAAGAACATCCTGCAACCTCATCAGCTTTACGCTGCGCCGCGCCGGGTTGCGCCCAGCGATACCGTCCGCTTCGCCTCCATCGGCACCGGCATTCGCGGATGCGAACATCTCCAGGCGTCACTCGATGTGCCCGGCATTCAGTGCGTCGCGGTCTGCGATCTTTACGACAGCCGCCACACCGCCGCGCAGGAAGCCGTAAAGAACCCTAGCGTCGAGGCGGTCCGCGACTACCGCAAGATTCTCGACCGCAAGGACGTTGACTCGGTCCTGATCGCCACCATGGACCACCAGCACCGCCACATTTTCGAAGACGCATGCGCGGCCGGGAAAGACGTTTACTGTGAGAAGCCGATGTCGCACACCGTAGAAGACGGATTCGCCATGGTGGAAGCCGCGCACAAGCACAACCGTATGGTCGCGGTCGGAAGCCAGCGCGTCAGCTCTATCCTCTATGCCAAGGCCAAAGAGATTTACGATTCCGGCAAGCTCGGCGAAGTCTTCTCGATCAACGCTTACTGGGACCGCAATTCGCCCAGCGGCGCCTGGGTCTATCCCATCCCGCCCGATGCCAGCGAAAAGACCATCGACTGGAACACGTTCATCGGCGGCGCTCCCAAGCACCCGTTCGATCCGGTCCGCTTTTTCCGCTGGCGCTGCTACACCGACTATGGCGAGGGACTTGGAGGCGACCTCTTCGTCCATTTGATCTCCGGCATCCAGTTCATCACCGGCACCAACGAGCCGGCGCAGCGCGCCCAATCCGCCGGAGGCCTCTTCCACTTCAAGGACGGACGCGAGTTCCCCGATCTGATCGAGACTCTCTACGACTATCCCAATTTCCGCATGACCCTGCGCTGCAACCTGAACAACGCCGGCGGTGAATTCATCGGCTTCTATGGCACCAAGGGCACGATGATCATCAAAGACGCCACCCTCACCTACACTCCGCAGAACGTCCGGCCCGAACCCGAGGATTACTCGATCTTCGGATGGCCCAAGGCTCTGCGCGATCAGTATCTGGAGAAGTGGCACGAAGAGCATCCCGACCCCAAAGCTCTGAACTGGAAGACGGAAGATGAAGGCGAGAGCTACACCGTGCCTCACGGCTACAGCGACACCGTCGATCACCAGGCCAACTTCTACAACGCCGTTCGCACCCGCAAGCCAGTAGTAGAAAACGAGGTCTTCGGCAACAACGCCGCCATCGGATGCCACCTGGCGAACTACTCGTACTTCAACAAGTGCGTAGCCGTCTGGGACGCAAGCAGCAAGAAGATCGTAAAAGGCTAAGAAGAAGAGAGTGTGAAGAGGGTGCCCCACCCTTGTCCCGCGATTTCTGCGGGACAGGGTGGGGCTTTTGACTTTCTTCAACCATCCCCAAGCGTGGCGCCGGGGCAGTCACACCAAGCCTCAGCAACGGATTTTCAGCACCGTGCTAGGGAGGATTTGCAATTCAACAAGTGCGTAGCCGTCTGGGATGCAAGCAGCAAAAAGATCGTAAAAAGCTAAGAAAAAGAGAGTGTGAAGAGGGTGCCCCACCCTTGTCCCCGCGATTTCTGCGGGACAGGGTGGGGCTTTTGACTTTCTTTCTCCACTACCAGGCGCGGCGCCCGGGCAGTCCTACTAAGCCTCAGGAACGATTTCAGCAGCGTGTTAGGGAACACTCGAACTCTACGGCTTCTTCTTTGTCGGTAAATACTTCTTCTCAATCGAACCGACAACCACGTAATTCGGATCCACCATCTCGTTCAGATGCGCTTTCCCCACCTTCGACAACAATTCATACGCGTCTAACTCGGACAGCCCATAGTCACGATGCATCCAATGCACTAACTCAGTGAACGCGATCCGAAAGGCATCATCCAGCGGACGATAAGCACCCACCGTCATAATCGCGTCATCATTCTCAAACTCTGGCCACTCAATGTGCCGCCCTTTGATCACGCTCAACTGCACGCGCGCCTTCAGCGGCACTTCAATCGCAGTGCCGGCCGCCTCGCCGTCTCCCATAGCGGCGTGCCCATCGCCTAAATACAAAAGACCGCCCTTCACGTTCACCGGAAAATAAACCGTATTGCCCACACTCGCTTCAGGAGAATCCATATTCCCGCCAAACTCCGCCGGCACAATGGAAGTGCGCGCCTCCCCATTCGCCGGAGCCACGCCCAGACATCCAAAGAAGGGATGCATCGGAATCTTCACGGAAAAATCGGAATCCAGGGCCTTGAAGGTCGCAGTGTTGTCCGCATGATTGATGGGATAGAACCAAAGCTTCTCTGGCAGCGGCGCCTTTTCCAACATGGGCGTGTATTTCGATGAACTGATCGATCCAAAGCCCGGCGAGAACGCGCCAACGCCCATATCACCATCCACCTGCAGGTCAAGAATCTTCACGGCAAGCGTGTCTCCGGGTTCCGCCCCTTCGACATAAAAAGGACCGGCCAGCGGATTGTCTCCCTTGGCCATCTCGAGCGTATCGCCTGGTTTCCTGATCCCGTTTCCAAAGCAATCCAGCGTATTGGTGTCAAGGATGTCGCCAGATTTCAAATGCGCCACCGGCTCCGCCGTAGCAAACAGATATTTCACGTTGGCGTTTGTGGTGGTGTAGTGCACGACGTTCTGAGCCCACCCATACGAGGCGATCGAAAGCACCGCAAAAGAGATTAGGAAACGCACAAGCCCTCCAATCCGCTCGATGGTATCAGCAACGTGCAGGCAGAACATGGGCTCCTCCTTTTCTCTTCCAACACTCGATCCGTAGCTTTCAGCTGCAGCACCTTCTCGAACGACTCCAGCGGAACGAAGTGTTTGGAACGAAGTGTTTGGGAAGGATAGATGAAGAGGCGCGCTGGACGCGGCTTTTCCATTCTTTTTCGCTTGACAGGCCCACGCAACACTGATACACCCTTACCTCTAGTATCAGTCGGTACCGGCCCCTTTTGCACTTTGTCGTAGCCGATCCCAGTCCTTGGGCCCCATCCTTTCGACGCTCTATCTGTTGATTTCGGATCACGTAAGAGCTGCGGATCGTCCATCCGTGTGGCCTTCCTGCAGCGTACGTCACAACTGTTGTTACTTAAAGACACCACTTCTGGGGAGAGAATCATGAAAACGTACCAACGACTTGCAGTTGTATGTGGCATGGTCATCCTCGCCTCCGTGGCAGGCGGCCAAGTCAACGCTGAACAACGATCAAAGCAGGGCGATGCAGTTGCTGCTGCGCGGCAGGAGTTGTTACGCGCGTACGGACGACTGCCTCTTCACCTCGAACCGAATCTTGGACAGGCCGATCCTGAAATAAGCTTCATTTCACGAGCCAATGGCTACACTCTGCTGCTCACGCGCCGTGCTGAAGCCGTGCTTCTCGTCGAGAAGACCGACCAGAAGCCACAAAGTGCAACGCTTCGAGATAAGCTGACAGAAGGTAGAACTTACCAGCGATGCTCGCGTGAGCTGTTGCGTCTTGCTTTTATCGGCGTGAAAGCAAGTCCACACGCAGAAGCAAGCGAACAACTTTCTGGACGGGCCAACTACTTCATCGGTAGTGATCCGCATAAGTGGCGTACCAATGTGCCCCTTTATGGAAGAGTAAAGATGCATGATCTCTATCCGGGAATTGACGTAGCATACTACGGCAACCAGCAACAATTGGAACAGGACATCATTGTTGCACCCGGGGCGGACCTGAGCGCTGTTTCAATGATCGCGATGGGAGCGAAAGGACTTTCGCTGGATCAAGCGGGAAACCTTGTTGTCGCGATGCAAGACGGAGATGTTCTGCTCCATAAGCCTGTGGCTTATCAGCAAATTCAAGGATCTCGTCGCGAAGTTCCCGCCACTTACCTGTTAACCGCTGGGAACAAATTCAACTTTCAGGTCGCGGCATACGATCACAGTCACGCGCTCGTTATCGATCCGGTCCTTACCTACTCAACTCTTGTCGGCGGTAGCCAGCGCGATCACGCTGACGCCATAGCCGTAGATTCGAGTGGGAGTGCCTACATTACCGGATCTACTAGCTCCTCCGATTTTCCAGTAGCCGGCGCATTGCAGGGATCGCTGCTCAACTCTTCCTTTGGCAATGCCTTCGTGACCAAGTTCAATGCCACCGGTTCAGCGCTGGTTTACTCGACATATCTCGGAGGTACTGGCGGCGAGCAGGGCACCGGCATCGCGGTTGACTCGTCGGGGAACGCATATGTTTCGGGATCTACCGGATCCACGGATTTTCCGACTACCTCGGGTGCTTTCCAGACAACGCCCGGCACTTCCTATGTGGCCAAGCTGAACGCGAGCGGCTCAGCTCTCGTCTACTCGACCTACTTGGGGAACGGTGGCGGGGTCACGGCAAACAGCATTGCGGTGGACTCCAGTGGCCAGGCCTTTGTCACCGGAACCGCCGTTCTGGGTTACCTTCCCACGACCCTGGGCGCCTTCCAGACCAACCCCACGGCAGGTTTCAATGCCTTCGTGACCAAGTTCAATTCCACGGGAACTGCGCTGGTGTACTCCACGTACCTCGGTGGCTCCTTCTTTGTAACCCAGGGAAACGACATCGCGATCGATTCAGCTGGGAATGCGTATCTCACGGGAAGCACATTTGATGGCTCCTTCCCAACTACGGCTAACGCCTTCCAGAGCGTGAATCGCTCGACGAGTTCCGGGCAAAACGCGTTTGTTTCGAAACTGAACGCATCGGGCTCGGCATTGGTGTGGTCCACGTATTTGGGTGGAACCGTCTCCGATTCGGGATTCGGCGTCGCTGCAGATTCCTCCGGCAATGCCTACGTGACGGGCTTAGCAAACTCCCCTGACTTTCCAACCACAGCTGGATCTTTCCTCACAGCTAATCCTGTCCCGGGCACGCCGGTTGGCTTTGTCTCGAAATTGTCCTCAACCGGATCTGCCTTGGCCTATTCCACTTATCTAGGCGGGACCGACGCATTCGAAACCATCCCCCACCGCATACGAGTGGACTCCTCCGCGAACGCATACGTCACGGGTTTTACCGGCCAAGCCACTTTTCCTGTTACGGCAAACGCTGTGCAGGCCACGCTGGGCGGCGATGATGACAGCTTTGTAACCACACTGAATCCATCTGGAACGGCATTGGTCTTTTCCAGTTACCTGGGCGGCATTTCAGAGGACTTCGGGGGAGACATCGCTCTGGATTCCGCTGGCAGCGCTTATATTGCGGGATCCACCTTCTCGAACGACGGGTTCCCGACTACGCCAGGCGCTTTCGCCTCGAGTACGCTGGGACAACAAGCCGGCTTTGTGGCGAAGATTGCCGACATCGCCCCTCCAGCTCAGCTCAACAATTTAACTGCCGAAGTAATCGTTAGCAACAAGTTGCACACGACTGCAATTGATGGCCGATTCAGCCCGGCGGGCAGTATCGATCCCATCACCCAGTCGGTCTTCGTATCCGTCGCAGGAAGTAACAATTTCGCTGTGACGTTTTCTCCGGGCTCGTTTAAGAGGGTTTTTGGTGGATACATCGCGAGCGCCTTGTCCGGCTCGAGGAAGATCACGATGTTGCTGGTACCCCTCAAAAACGGGACCTGGTCCTACTCAGCACTCATCGTGGGCTTCGTCCCAGGATCAAACCCTGTGACTGTAAGCTTGACGGTTGGCAGCCAAAGCGGGAGCGCAACGGTCACGGCTCGCGTGTTCTAAAACGTGTCTGGGCATTTCGCCATCAGACCCGCAGTTGGAGGCTTGTTGTTGAGAAAACTTCCAACGCGGGTCTGTGGCCTTTGCTTCGCATTCCAGCGGCGGCTCTTCGGGCACTCGGTTGAACTGCTTATAAAGAATGGAAATAGTGCGAAAGACATTGGCGATGTGAAGTACATGTTTCTCTTTGCATTGACGTACGTCACGCCGTCCCAGGCTTGCAACAGCATTGACGGGTTTCCATGCTTCGGTATGGTCCGGAATAGGTGCACCTATTCCGGCAGGACGACCTATTCCTCACGAGAAAACGCTAACGCTGGCGCGTCTTCGCCAAATCTCAAACTATCATTCCCGCCCTGGTTCTTAACTGAACTAAAGCAGTAGCCGGTTATAGCAGGACTCCGGCTTGAATGACTGACCGGCGCCAACGATCCGCTTCACCCCGCGCCTTTGGCCCTGGTTTGCGCTATCGTTATCCCTATGCCGTTCTCTCGTCCCAAAAGGCGGAGTTACTCCGAGGATGAGTTGTACGAATATGCTGTGGCCGCGCTGGCGCGGAGGATGCGCACCGTAGCGGAATTAAAGCGCCTGATGCGGGCACGCATCGCGGACCCGGAATCGGACTATGGCGAGACTCTCGTCGAACTCGTGATCCGTCGGCTGAAAGATCAGGGATATCTAAACGACTCGCAATATGCCGCTTACTATTCCTCCATGCGGCGCGACAACCAGAAAGTTGGGCGCATGCGGGTGATCAATGAGTTGAAAACTCGCGGGGTGCATGGAACGGTCATCGAGCGAGAGGTTGGCGCTGCATACGAAGGCGTCATCGAGGAGAAGCAAGCGCGAGACTATCTGCGCAAGAAGCGGCTGCAGAAGCCTAAAGACCAGAAGCAGGCCGCCCGCATCTTCCGGCAGCTGGCGCGCGCGGGATTCGCCAGCAAAACGATTTTCACAATCCTGAAGAAGTGGGACGTCGACGACGAGATGTTGACCGCCCTGGAGAACGAGACACCTGAGTCTTCAGAATGAGGACGCAATGATGTGCCGCCGACGCACGCCGAGTAAATACCTTCTGCGCTGTTCATTTAGAATTGATTCTTCCATGCTAACTGGCTCTGAAATTCGCAGGAAGTTCCTTGACTTTTTTGTGCAACGAGGACACAAAGAAGTGCACTCGTCGTCCCTCGTCCCGGCGAACGACCCCACCCTGCTGTTCACCAATGCCGGAATGAACCAGTTCAAAGACGTTTTCCTCGGACTGGAGAAGCGCGACTATTCGCGCGCAACTACTTCCCAGAAGTGCGTGCGCGCGGGCGGCAAGCATAACGATCTGGAGAATGTAGGCTTCACCAATCGGCATCACACGTTCTTTGAAATGCTGGGGAATTTCTCGTTTGGCGATTACTTCAAGAAAGACGCAATCGCCTACGCCTGGGAATTGATTACTTCGCCGGCATGGTTCGGAGTCCCAAAAGACAAGTTGTACGTGACCATCTTCAAGGGCGAAAGCGGCGTGGCGCGCGACGCCGAGGCTTATGAGTTGTGGGTGGGGCAGGGCGTGCCCAAGAATCGCATCTACGAGATGGGCTTGAAAGACAATTTCTGGCAGATGGGCGATACCGGTCCCTGCGGGCCATGCAGCGAGATTCATTACGACATGGGCGCGATCGCGTCGGATCAGGGACATACCGATTGCGAGTTCGGCTGTGATTGCGGACGCTATGTGGAGATCTGGAATTTGGTGTTCATGCAGTTTGACCGCGATTCGTCGGGCAAACTGACGCCGTTGCCCAAGCCGTCAATCGACACAGGCATGGGGCTGGAGCGAGTCGCGGCGGTGCTGCAGGGAGTGATTTCCAATTACGAGACGGACCTGTTTACGCCGCTGATCAAAAGGGCGGCAGAGTTAACGGGCAACGCAGGGACAACCGCTCGGGGTGTCCATGCCGAGCAAAGTTCGGTAGGCCTCAGCCATAAGTCGGCAGCATCCCTACGCGTCATTGCCGATCACTCGCGTGCCGCCACGTTCCTCATCTCTGACGGAGTGTTGCCTTCCAACGAAGGCCGCGGCTATGTGCTGCGCAAGATCATTCGACGGGCAATCACGCACGGGCGTTTGCTGGGACAGACTAGACCCTTCCTCTATCAGATGGTGTTTTCCGTGCGCGATCTGATGAAGGATGCGTACCCGGAATTGAACGAGACCGTGGATCGCGTCTCGAAAACTGTGCAGGTGGAAGAGACGCGGTTTGCTCACACCATGGAGGTCGGACTGGAGAAACTCGAGGCGCTGCTCCAAGCGTCAACCGAGAGACTCGCAGGTGAAGATGCATTCAAGCTGTACGACACATTCGGAATGCCGCTGGACTTCATGCAGGACGCGGCACGGGATCAGGGAATCGAATTCGATCGCGCGGGTTTCGACCGAGCCATGGACGAGCAGAAAGCTCGCGCCCGTGCATCCTGGAAAGGCGCTGCGAAGCAGACCGCGAATCCCGCGTATCAGCAGTTGCCTAAATCTGAATTTGAGGGATACCGGCAGACTCGGTCCGACAACTGCGAGGTGCTCGCTATCATTCACAACGCCCAAGGCGTGCCTGAACTTAAGGCGGGAGAAGAGGGCGAGATCATTCTCGATCACACTCCGTTTTATGCGGAAGCCGGTGGACAGGTTGGCGATCGCGGGTGGCTTTACTCCGACGATCACAACACGATCGTCGCCGACGTGAAGGGATGTTACTACCCGGTTCAAGGAGTACGCGCGCATCAGGTGATTGCGAAATCCCCGATTCGCGTCGGCAATAAGCTCGATGCAGTCGTCAACACTGACATTCGCGAATCCACCATGCGTAATCACACGGCAACCCATCTCCTTCATGCTGGATTGCGCGAGGTGTTAGGAAAGCATGTGAAGCAGGCCGGATCCCTGGTGGCTCCGAATCACCTGCGGTTTGATTTCTCGCACTTCACCGCTGTGGCTGACGAAGAGTTGCAGGACATCGAAGACATGGTTAACAAGGAAGTGCTGCGCAATCGAAAGGTAGAGACGATTGCGGATGTGCCGATCGATGTCGCGGTGAACCAGTATCACGCGATGGCCCTGTTCGGCGAGAAATACGGCGACAAGGTGCGCGTCGTCAAGATCGGCGATTTCTCGACCGAGTTGTGCGGCGGAACGCATACGGGCGCGACCGGCGAGATCGGGTTGATCAAGATTCTCAAGGAAGGCAGTGTGTCTTCTGGCGTGCGGCGCGTCGAGGCCATCACCGGAGAAGGCTCGGTGCAACACTTCCGGAAGGATCATCAGCTCGAGAATGTCGTCTCCGCCTTGGCGGCCCATTCCGAGACTGCTTCTCCTGCCGATGCATTGAAAACAGAACTCGAGAAAAAAGACGCGGAGATCAGGCGGCTTACGCGGGAACTCGATCAGGCGCGGATGAAATCGGCTTCATCGTCCACTGCCAATGTGGCCGAGCGGATCAAGGACGTGAAAGGCGTCAAGGTTCTGGCGCAGCGCGTCGACAACCTGGAGCGGTCGCAACTGCGCACGCTGGTCGACCAACTTCGCGACAAGATTGGCTCAGGGGTGGTGGTGTTGGGGTCGGCTTCAAACGGCAATGTCGCCCTGATCGTGGGCGTCACAAAAGATTTGACGGGGCGGGTGCAGGCTGGCAAAGTGATCGGGCCCGTGGCGCAAAAGGTCGGCGGCAAGGGCGGAGGTCGTCCGGACCTCGCGGAGGCTGGCGGGAAGGATGCCTCCGCGCTCGATGCGGCGCTGGACGGGGCTTACGGGGTGGTGGAGGGCCTGCTTGCATGAACGTGGACGACACCGTCGGCAGCGCTTCCGGAGACCGGCTGAGCTTCGTAAAACACAAAGGCCAGACCATCTTTGTAGTTGATTGCAGCCATTGCTCGGCGAATGAAATGATGGCGCTCGCTGAACAGGTGCGGGTGGTGGTTGCACGACACACGCGGGGTTCGGTGTTGCTACTGGCCGACTTCAATCATGCCGAAGTGGATAAGAAGGTGGCCAGGCGGTTGAAAGAAGTGCTCACCCTCGATCGTCCCTTCGTGAAGCGCTCGGCATGGGTCCACGCCGAAAGCGTGCCCCACGTGTTCTACGAAAACATCAAGAGCTTCTCGCAGCGCGAGATACCCACCTTCAAAACGCGGGAAGAAGCGATGGATTGGCTGGTGCAAGAGAGTGAGCACACGCAATGATTCAGCGCATGCCAGCAACTCCGCACTCTTCCCGTAGAGACGTTGCTAGCAACGTCTCCAGCCTTAGCTTCGCCATTTCAAAGTAACTGGCCCGTTCATAGGGTGTTTAATTTGCGCTCCACTGCGCTTCGCTTCCAGGTGCGCGGCTTTGAGCTGAAAGTACCATTTGGCAGGGCGATCCGCGTCATCGATCAGCATCAGGTGTGGATTGTGTTTCAGCCCTTCGGCCTGGAGTTCCATGGTGCGGCGGTCCTGCTCTACGAATTTCGCAAAAACATATTTCAACAGCCCGGGCACAAAGGGAACCCAGCGAAAGAGATTCCACGCTGCGACTACATCGATGCGGCAGTGGCTGCGGGTGATTGGCGTGACGGTGGTCAGGCTGGAGAACCAGTACTTTCCGGCGCGAATGGTTTCCGTGCGAATGTTAGGAAGCCTGAAGTCGATAGTCGTGGTAATCGAGTCGGCATCGGCATAGAGACGCAGAAGCTTATAGGGCGCCGAGTTTGAGCTGGGAGTATGCGCGCTCATGCGGAAGCCGTTGGGGATGGGCTCGAAGTGCTTCTGCTTCTCATGAATACTGTGGCGGGTGCGCCACCACCATGCCTGGTGCACAAAGGGGCCATGAGCCGGGTCCATTAGGCCGATAATGCCGTGATCAATGCTGACCGGCATTTCGGCTTGCAGGTAGGCGAGTTTGTATTTGCTGGAAAACTTTTCGATTTGCGGCGAAGGTTCCGGCGCTTCGACCGGGGCAGCGAAACCCGCGCTGGGCGGGCCCGGATCAGGTATGAAGACCCAGATGAAGCTGTCCTGCTCCTCGCAGGGATAGCTGCCGGCATAAATGCGATCCACTTTGAGACTCTGATCCGGCGTGAGCGAAGGGATGAGCTGGCATTGTCCATTGTGAACGTCGAATTGCCAGCCGTGATATCCGCATTCCAGATTTTCTCCATCGAAGCGGCCGCAGTTGAGAGGCATGCCCCGATGCGGGCAGGCGTCGCGCAAGGCAAATGGTTGTCCCAGTCGATCGCGTCCGATAACTAACGGAATCTCCAGCAGCGTCGCCTTGTGCAGTTGATTGCGATGCACGCGGTCTGCGGGCAGGGCGCGGTACCAGAACCCGGTGAGCATGAGCGCGTCCGTAGCCTGGCGTTGTGGGAGCTCGATTTCGGGCATGGGATCGAAGGCTTATGCTAGCATCCGCGTGGGCTTGGGGAAAAAGCGATCACCCCAGAGCGGGAATCCCACAAAATACTGAACAATGGAATTCATCGAACATTTCCGGCGGCTGACGAGCAGGCAGCGGAATACGTTTGTCGCATGCTTCCTGGGCTGGTCGCTGGACGCGTTCGACTTCTTTATCCTTGTCTTCTGCGTAAATGCGCTGGCCACCCAGTTTCAGACCAAAGTTTCGGCCATCAGTGAAGCCATCTTTCTGACGCTCGCCATGCGCCCGGTGGGCGCGTTCCTCTTTGGATGGATGGCAGATCGCTTTGGGCGCCGTCCCACGCTGATGCTGGACATCATCGCGTATTCGGTCTTTGAGTTAGCGTCCGCGTTTGCCCCCAGTCTCAAGGTCTTTCTCGTAACCCGCGCGCTGTTCGGAATCGCCATGGGCGGAGAGTGGGGTGTTGGCGCGGCCCTGACATTCGAGACACTGCCGGCGGAAGGCCGCGGATTCTTTTCGGGCCTGCTGCAGGAAGGCTATGTTGTCGGATATCTTTTCGCGGCACTGGTCTATGGCACCTTGTTTCCCATCGTAGGGTGGCGCGGCATGTTTGTGGTGGGAACGCTGCCCGCATTCCTCGTCATTTATATCCGGAAGAATGTCGAAGAATCTCCGGCGTGGATTGAAGGGCGGACTAAACCAAAATCTGAGACGGCAGTGGGGCGAAGCATCGCGAGTTATTGGGGCAGCTTTCTCTTCCTGGTAATTCTCATGTTCGGATTCAATTCGTTCAGCCATGGGACGCAGGATCTTTATCCCACCTTTCTTGAGAAGAATCATTTTTTCTCGCCGCAGCAGGTCAGAACCGTATCGGTGATTGCGAGTCTCGGAGCGCTGCTGGGCGGAATTGTGTTTGGGAGCCTTTCGGAAAGAATCGGCCGACGCCGCGCGATTGTCATCGCCGCACTGCTCGCGATTCCTATGATTCCGATGTGGGCTTATTCCCACTCTGTCCCCCTGCTGGCAGTGGGAGGCTTTCTCATGCAGTTCATGGTGCAGGGTGCATGGGGAGTGATCCCGGCACACTTGAATGAGCTTTCACCCGCTGCGGTGCGGGGGACCTTTCCCGGCCTGGCTTATCAATTGGGAAACCTGCTGGCGTCATGGAATGCGGTGATTCAGGCGCGGCTGGTGGAGAAGAGATATGCTGGGAGTTTCCCGCCGGTCCTGGCCGGGACGGTGTTGTTAGTCGCAGTCTTAGTCGCGATGGTAACTGCGAGCGGACGCGAGCAGAGAGGCGCGGACCTCTCCAGCACGAGTCAATAAAAATAATCGATATTCTACGGGTTTAGGCGCAGATTGGCTCTGTCGGGTATGGCACAAAGGAGTGATTGTCAGGTCGAGATTCCTGTGGTACTTTCTAGGTAAATTTCACGCCTTCGTCGATAGCAATCATAAGGTCCAGATGGCGGTGGTTTTTTGCGCGAACGCGTGCATCTGAGGTTGCGCCCACTATGAAAGAGATTATGATGGACTCCGCTCCCGCCGAGAAATTGGCGGAAAGAGAGAACTACGGAAACCGTAAGTTGATCCGGCCGACGCTGCCGCGCGTAGAAAATCACGGCAATAACGGAAGCCATAATCCTGCCGCGACGTTGGCGCCAGAGCGGCGTGAACGCCCGGAAAGACATGATCGCGGGGAACGCATGGATCACCGACCTGACCGCGGCGATCGCGGCATGACTAACGGAGGGAAGAGATTGGCGCCTCCGGAGCAGACCAACGCTGAGAATTTCTACTATCAAAAGCAGATGCAGTCGCGCACCCCGATGGTGATTGTTCTGCGCGATGGCGAAGAAGTGCGCGGCATCATCGAATGGTACGACCGCAATTGCATCAAAGTGAACCGCGAGAACGGCGAACCCAACCTGATGATCTACAAGCCAGGCATCAAGTACATGTTCAAGGAAGGCGAAAACCAGTAAGCGGCAGCCATAGTCATCCTGAGCCCGGTGTTACCTGAGCCCGGTGTTACCTGAGCCCGGTTGTTACCTGAGCCCGTTGTTACCTGAGCGCAGCCCCGTTGTCATCCCGAGCACCCTGTCATCCTGAGCACCCGTCATCCTGAGCACCCGTCATCCTGAGCGTAGCGAAGGATCCATGCACTTTGCTCGCGCGAAAAGGTTCATAGACTCTTCGCTCCCACTCAGATGACAAATAAATTGCCGCAAGACCGGAGCAGCGCTACCTGCTTTTGAACTTCTCTCTGCCCCTCAGCTAGCCAGCTTGTGCATCAAAGGTGAGACTCTGGCGGAGGACTGACTTTCTTGCCGCATCTCCAACGGCAGGGTCACAGATATCAAAGTTCCCGAAGGCGTGGATGTGAAGTGCACGCTGCCGCGGTGTTCCATCACGCGTTCATGAATTCCGGTAAAGCGTGTTTCGGCGCGATGGGATCCCTTCGCGTTATTGTTGTCGGCCAGCGGAATCTCGATTTCCAGAAGCAGCGAAGAAGGAGATCGCATGACGCGGACTGTAGTGTTGGCACTGGCTGAGCGCGGACGAATATTGTGCAAAGCCTCTTCCACAATGCGATAAACCGTAATCTCCAGCTCTCGATTAAATCTGCCAATATTGGGCGCCAGTTCTAACCCGATGCTGGCTCCATGGCGATTGAGATGGTCAACATACTCCTTCAAAGCGACCCCGACTCCCATGTCATCCAAGGTGGGGGGATGAAGCAGGCGCGACAATTTGCGAATCTCGCTGAGCAGGTTATCCGAAACTGAACGGCTGCTGGCCACCGCACTCTGCAGCCGCGGATTGAGAGTTCCCTCTTCCTGACGAAGTACGCCGAAGTATACGGAGAGGGCAGCAACCAGTTGGGCCATGTTTTCGTGAAGTGAAGCGGCAATCCGGCGCTGCTCCTCGTCCCGTGCTGTAAGCAAACGGCGGGTAAATTTTCTGAGCTCCTCTTCCACTGCTTCATGCTTCCGAATCTCTTTGAGTAATTGCTGCTTCTGATATTCGGCTTCCCGGCTTTGAGCCTCAGCCAACTGGCGTTCCACTGACTCGGTTTTCAGGACCTGTTCTGCCTGCTGCAGCAGCGCGATGGTACGCAGGCGGTCCTTCTCGTCTCCCCGCTCGGGATAACCTTCAGCCGGAATTACGAAGTCGTGCTCGGCGCAAATCTGATGGAACAATTCCCGGTGAGTAGTGCGATCAAAGCTTGAGATCCGGTAGGTGCAGAGCAGTTCGAAAGAATGACTTTGCGAGAGCTCGTTCCATGACTGCTCAAGACTCAGTGCAGCCCGGATCTGCCCGCCCTCCAGCAGAAGGGAGACCATTTCACCAAAGATTGCTACTCTCTCTTTACCATCATTCGAACCGGGAATTACGCAGGCGGACGAGGTCGAAATAATGTCACTCAAGATCTCCGCAAACAGTTTCGCATCAGGGCTGCCGTTCACCATAAAGCGTTCGAGAGTATCGGACGCATCCAAAGCGACGTAGCGGCCTTGTTCGATGGCTGCTGATAAATTGACGCCCTTTTCTCGGAGACTTTCCGCGCAATCGAAGCGATGCTCCCGAGTAGCGACAACTACCGCGCACCGGCCCGCTTCCAGCGCGCCGAGCACAAAATCAGACAAGGAATTTATCAAGAAGCCGTCGTCGTAATAGAACTGAACCGCGTGGCGGCAGGCGTGGGGACGAGCATACGCCTCTGGGGATGCCAAGGATCTCGCGGGTGTTGGTCCGGCGGCGCTGTGGCCCAAATTCATTCGCCCCGAAGCTGCCGACCGGGCAGCCCCTCCTCCCATCCACCATACGGAACCGTAAGACTCCGGACCAATCGGGAAAAGGCTGTACATCAGTAGTTTACGCGAGGCAAGCTGCCACGCTCTCAGGGGAAACCTTTAGGGGTCTGCAGAGAACTCGCATCGCACCGCAAGCAACCCCGCTTTGGACTGCCAGTGCCCTAGAGCTTTGGCAACACGATTCCTCTTTGCGCCTGGTACTTTCCTTTGCGGTCGGCGTAGCTGGTCTCGCAAACCTCGTCCGACTCGAAGAAAATAATTTGGCACAGGCCTTCGTTGGCGTAGATTCGCGCCGGAAGAGGCGTGGTGTTGGAGATTTCGAGGGTGACGAATCCTTCCCATTCGGGCTCGAACGGGGTCACATTCACGATGATGCCGCAACGGGCATAAGTGCTCTTTCCCACGCAGATGGTCAGCACGCTGCGGGGAATTCTGAAGTATTCGACAGAGCGGGCCAAGGCAAAAGAATTCGGCGGCACTATGCAGATATCGGTCTGCACGGTCACAAAAGATTTCTCATCGAAACGCTTGGGATCGACCAGTGCGTTATTCACATTGGTAAAGATTTTGAACTCGTCGGCGACCCGCAGGTCGTATCCGTACGAAGACAAGCCATAGGAGATCACGCCCTCGCGCACCTGCTTCTCGGAAAAGGGATTGATCATGTCGTGTTCTTTGGACATCTTGCGAATCCAGCGGTCGTTCTTGAGCATGGAACTCCTTGATATTTAGGTAATTTGGTAATTTTGTAATTTGGTAATTGAAAGGCAATCGGGTGCGACTGGCTGAATCGACACAAAAGAAGAGATTACCCGATTACAAAATTACAAAATTCTTTGGCTGGGTGCTTGCAGTTTACGGGATAGATGCTCCGGTTGACAATCTCCCTTATCTTCCATAGCATCAATCACTTGAAGCAGCACCTTAAGCCTGCAAGCGGGAGCGTACTGTGATCAAGCTGGATATCATCAACGAAGTGGTGGCCAAGACCGGCATAACGAAGACGAAAGCTGAACTGGCGGTGGAGACCGTCTTCGAGAGCATGAAGAAAGCGCTCGCTGGCGGCAATCGCATTGAATTGCGGGGATTTGGGGTCTTCAACGTCCGCCCGCGCAAGACAGGTATCGGACGCAATCCGCGGACCGGCGCTGAAGTCTCCATTCCGCCCGGACGCGCAGTGCGATTTAAGCCCGGCAAGGAACTGCAGTCGATCGACTGAGATCCCTTCTTCCCTACTCCCAATTCCGTCCAAAAATATTTCCAGCACTTGCCCTGACGCGGGAGTGGTGCGTGCACTGCCCAGGGACGTAGTAGCATCAAAGAATTGACCGGTATCCCTGCAGATCGAAGAATTCATGTCGGAACTTAACGCGCCCATTCCCAGTTCTACCCTCGAGTATTACCAGCCCCTGGCGCCTCCATGGGAAATGCCCGTGCGGCAGCGGTATTGGTTGCACGCCTTATTGTTCGTGGCGACATGCTTTACCACTCTCATAGTGGGAGCGCGTTTGGAGTTCAATTTCCTCAACAATCTGCCGCCCTTTGTCTTTGATAACCGGGAGATTATCCCGTTTTTCAAGATCGGATGGATCCTGCAGCAACCCTCGCGTCTCCTGCTCGGCATTCCTTTCTCCGCCACGCTGCTGATGATCCTGATGGCGCACGAGATGGGACACTACGTGCTCTGCCGATACTATGGCGTGCGAGCAACGCTTCCCTTCTTTATTCCTGCACCTACGCTCATCGGGACCCTGGGAGCGGTAATCCGGATCAAAGCGCCGATTCGCTCACGCGCAGCCCTGTTCGATATTGGAGTGGCGGGACCGATCGCAGGATTTGTGGTCGCGGTTGTCACGTTGGCGATGGCTATGACGATCTCGAAGCCGCTTGTGCCAGGAGCCGCCTTGTCGGATATTCGCCTGGGTTATCCGGGCATTTTCTACCTGGTCCAGCATGCGCTGCGGAGTCTTTCCCGGGGAAACGAAATAGCAAGCCTGCCGCTTAGCAGGGTGTACCTGCATCCCACTGCCATTGCGGCGTGGGTGGGAATGTTTGCGACCGCGTTGAATTTGCTGCCGAGCGGGCAATTGGATGGCGGTCACATCGTGTACGCGCTGGCGCCGCGTGCACACAAAATGGTTTCCTGGCTCACAGTACTGGCGCTGGTCCTGCTCGGGCGGATGTACCCGAACTGGTGGGCGTGGGCCGGGCTTTTGTTCGTAATGAACGTGCTGACGCGCCGCCAGAGACAGGCTCCCAGCTATCCTGACGTTCCTGCCAGCCGCTGGCCGATAGCTGTGCTGGCGGGGATTATGCTGGCACTAACGTTCACCGTCTCTCCGTTTGAGATGGCCTGGAAATAGCTTCAGATCACATCAGCCACAGGGCATCCATATCGACAATCACCTGCGTGCGCGGGATTTTCTGCTGCCCCGCATAGCTGAGCATTGCCCGTAACGTGGTGTTCAGTTTCTCCCGGCTGGGCGACTTCAGCACGAAGTGGTAGCGGTAATCCTGCTTCAGACGCATGATGGGCGCGGCAGCAGGACCGAGTACCCGGACATCTTCATGCCGCGTTCCATTGAACCATTTGCCCAGAAGCCCGGACCATTGCAGAGCGTCATCGAGCTGACTGCTGCGGACAAGCACGTTGGCCAATGCAGAATACGGCGGGTAATGCATCCATCGCCGGAATTGCAGTTCCTTTTCGTAGAAACCGATGAAGTCGTGGCGCGCCGCGTACTGCACGGCATAATGATCCTGAAAATAAGTTTGCAGTATCACCTTGCCGGGAGATTGGCCGCGTCCGGCTCGACCGGCAACTTGCGTGAGCAATTGAAATGTACGCTCGGCAGCGCGGAAATCCGGCAGCCCGAGAGCTACATCGGCTCCCACCACACCCACCAGAGTCACGCCATGAATGTCGTGACCTTTCGCGATCATCTGCGTGCCCACAAGCAAATCCAGTTCGCCTTCATTGAGAGCGCTCAGAGTGCGTTCGAAATCTTCATGGCCGCGGACCGTGTCACGATCCAGGCGGGCAATGCGAGCCTGGGGGAACATGCCATGCAACAACTCTTCCAGCTTCTCTGATCCGGTCCCCAGGAAGTAGACGTACTCGCTTCCGCAGTGCACACAGGCTTTCGGCACAGCGGCGGTGTATCCACAGTAATGGCAAATCATTTTGTGCTCGCGCTTGTGATGAGTGAGCGCGATGGCGCAGTTGTTGCATTCGAGTTTGCGGCCGCAGGTGCGGCAAAGAACGACCGGGGAATATCCCCGCCGGTTAAGCAAAACCATAACCTGCTCGCGTCGTTCGAGACGATCTTTGATTTCAGCGGCGAGCTTGCGCGAAATGACTTGCTCATGCCCCGTATCCTGAAACTCCATCCGCATGTCGACAATCTCCACTTCGGGGAGCGGACGCTTCTCTACACGATCGGGCAGTTCGATCAGAGCATATTTGTGCGTCTTGGCATTGAAGTAGGACTCGAGCGAGGGCGTAGCCGACCCGAGCACAACGACAGCATTGGACAACTTGGCTCTCACCACCGCCACATCGCGGGCATGGTAGCGCGGAGTTTCTTCCTGCTTGTAAGACGAGTCGTGCTCTTCGTCCACGATAATAAGAGCAAGATCGTCAACCGGCGCGAATACGGCCGAACGCGTGCCCACCACGATCCGAGCTTCTTTTCGCTTGATTCGATGCCATTGCTGGGCGCGCTCACGATCGCTCAGCGCGGAGTGGAGGATCGCGACTTCATCCCCGAAGATCTGATGGAGATCGGCGGCTACGGCAGGAGTGAGACCAATCTCCGGAACCAGCAGAATAGCGGAGCGTCCTGCTTCCAGAACCGCGCGCATGCAGGCTAAATACACCGCCGTTTTTCCGGAACCGGTGACGCCGTGCAGAAGCATGCCGGAGAATTTCCGGCCGTCCACCGCCTTGCGCATACAGTTCAGCGCCGATTTTTGCGCGTCATTGAAATTGAAATCGAAATCGAACGGCGATTGACGTGGCTTGCTCCTCGAGATCGTGAAATCTGCTGGTTCTTCGATGATTTCAACCAAGCCCCGCTTGACGAGTGTGCCCAGGGTGGTGCGGGGAATCTCGAGAGCTTGCAGACTCTCGACGGGAAGCTTGCTTCCGGAAGCGCTCAGCGTCTCGATCAGCCTGCGCTGGTTGTCATTCAGCTTGCCTTCCACAAGCTTCAGGGCCGCGACTTTGATCGTACGCTTCGCATCCTGCGGCGCTGAGACATCCTCGCGAGCCAGCCACTTCTTGCGCACCATGCCGGCGAGAATTTTCCGCGAGACCCGTGTGGCCGAGCGAAGAGTCTGCTCCCGGACCAGTTCGCCATCGCTTCCCGCCAGGTAATCGAGAACAGCGAATTCGGCAATTTGCTCTTCCGGAGTGCGGCGCGAGCGAGCTGAGCTTCCCGACATGCCGGCCATGTGCAACGTGGTGTGCCCCTGGTCCGTGATGCGATATCCGATGCTTCGCTTGAATTCCGCCATCAGCGGCAACATGGTGCGGCAGACTTCGCCAATCGGCGCGAGGTAATAATCGGCGATCCAGCGGGCCAGCCGCAGCAGGATGTCATCGAGAACCGGCGAGGAATCAAGAACGCTGATGATGCTTTTGGTTGTGACTGCCGGCTTGCGATCGTGCAATTCGAAGACAACGCCCGTCATGCGCTGCTGGCGGAAAGGTACAAGCACGCGTCCGCCCACGACAGGCGCGGCGTCCGGCGGCACGCCATAAGTAAAGACCATATCCACCGGGACGGCCAGCGCTACATCGCAAAATGCAAACATTGCTGGAAGAATAAACTAACAGGCAAAGGGTGCCCCACCCTTCCCGCATAGCGGGAGGGTGGGGATTTTGACTTCCTTTCAACCTGGAGCGCAGACGAGGCGTCGTTCCCTACACGGGCGCTTGTGGTGGTTTGAGACCTAAGTACTTCATGACCATCTGCAAATCTTTCCAAGCCTCACCCTTCTGCCGCGGATCGCGGAGCAGAAATGCCGGATGGTATGTGACCGCCAGTTTGGCGCCTTGCCACTCGGGATCGCTTCCGACACCGGTCGGCATGAAATCGTAAAAACGTCCTCTCAGCTCCGACATAGGCGCATTGATGGCGAGAAGATTTTTGGCTGACACCGCGCCCAGCGCAACTATCACCTTGGGCTTGATGGCGGCAATCTGCCGCATCAGAAATGGCGAGCAGGTTTCGCACTCGTCGCGTTCCGGAGTGCGGTTGCCCGGCGGGCGGCATTTCACCACGTTGGCAATGTAAATGTCCTCGCGGCGCAGCCCCATGGCTTTGATCATGTTATTGAGCAGTTGCCCGGCGCGCCCAACGAAAGGCTCTCCCTGGGCGTCTTCATCCGCTCCGGGGCCCTCACCTACGAACATAAGATCTGCCCGCGGATTTCCTACTCCGAAGACGATCTGTTTGCGGCCCTGCTGGTGCAGTTTGCAACGCGTGCAATCGCCCAGGTCTTCACGAATCAGCCGGAGCGCAGCAACGGGATCGGAAATATTCTGTTCTGGACTGACGAACTGCATCTCTGCCTTTGCGACTACGCTAGATTTTCGTGGCGACATTTCCTCTCGGCTATAGGCTGAAATCTCTGGGATTGACGAGCCTTCGTCTGCTGCACTCGCAGCTCGCGGTTCGCGCGCGTAAAAGTCGTAGATGCCCAGTTCGTTGTAAAACCGCACCCGCTCCGCAAGCGCCCGCCGCAACTCGGAATTCGTAATAGTTGCCATAGAAAGGGTCCCAAAAGGAGGGGGTGCCCCACCCTTCCCGCGTTCAAGCGGGAGGGTGGGGACTTTGACTTCCTCTCAACCCGTCCAGGCGACGTGGAGTCAACTCATCCCCGGCCAAGTATAATCTCGTGCCGCAGCCGAACTATCTGATCGAGCACCCGCTGCGCGACTTCCCATTTCGTGGTTTCCGGAACCTCGATCACTTCCTCGCGAGTAATAATGGTCACCGCATTTCGCTCTGAGTCGAAGCCCACCCCTTCACGGGAGACATCGTTCACCACGATCCCGTCCAGGTTCTTGGAAAGCAGCTTCTGACGCGCGTTCTCGAGCACATTCTCGGTTTCAGCAGCGAAACCGATGAGGATCTGCGCGCTCTTCTTCTGCGCGATGTCTTTGAGAATGTCGGGAGTCGATTCCAGTTCCAGGCTCATCGGACCTTTGCGCTTGATCTTCTGGCCCGAAGCAGCCTTCGGGCGGTAATCGCAAACCGCGGCAGTCTTGATCACAATGCTGGCTTGCGGCAGGAGATTCAGAACCGCGTCGCGCATCTCTTCGGTCGATTCCACTCGCGTGAGTTCGGCACCTCCGGGCGGAGTGATGGATGTCGGACCGCTGATCAGCAGAACCCGAGCACCACGCCGCAGTGCGGCTTCCGCGAGAGCGTACCCCATGCGTCCGCTTGAACGGTTGGTTAAATATCGAACTGGATCGATCTTCTCGCGCGTAGGACCGGCAGTGATCAGCACAGTCTCGCCCTTCAGATCCTGTGCCGACCCCAGAGCTTCCAGGACTGCGGTAACAACCACCTCGTTCTCCGCCAGACGTCCGGATCCGGTCATGCCGCACGCCAGGTAGCCGGAACCAGGCTCAACCACCTTCACGCCACGCTTCCGCAGAATTTCCAGGTTCGCCTGCGTAGCCGGATGATTCCACATGTTGACATTCATCGCGGGCGCGACCACAACGGGAGCAGTAGTCGCGAGATATAGAGTCGTCAGGAAATCGCTTGCGATGCCCTGGGCGAAGTGGGCCAGCACGTCTGCGGTCGCCGGGGCCACAAGTAAAGCATCAATGGACTGAGCAACCGCGATGTGCTCGATGGCCGAGTCGATATTGGGCTGCTGCTCCTGCCCCGAAGCGAACATGCTGGTAATTACTTTTTCGCCGGAGAGAGCGGCAAAGGTGAGGGGTGTGACAAATTCCTGGGCGGCACGGGTCATGATGACCTGCACCTGAATGCCGCGGTCCTGCAGGAGGCGAACAATCTCAGCTGCTTTATAGGCCGCGATACCGCCCGTAACGCCGAGAGCGATTTTCATATTGCTGATCGATGATTTTCGAGTTGATTGGTCCAGCTATTCAACAATCAACACGCGCCAAATCACCAATTCCCCTCAGTCCTGGCCGAGCGCCTTGTCAAGAACCTGGGCTGCCTGATCGGCGGCGGTACGCGTCTCCGGGATCTCCCACTTGACCTTCCCGGCGCGGATTTCATCTTGCGCAATGCGGCAAGGTTTCCGCGAATTCGTGTCGACCACGGGTGGTGCACCGGACTGGAGTTGCCGCGCACGGCGCGCTGCGACCAGGATGTACCGGTAGTTGCTGTCGAAGCCTTCGATCAACTTCATTGGGACGTCCCCCTTGAAACCTGATTCCTTAAAATGCAATCAGTGCCGAGCGTTCGAAGCGTGCTGCAGAACAGAACCAGCCATCGGGTTTGTCCCGCTTATAAATTGACTTCCGGGCGCCCATCAATGATACCTCGAAACCTACAAGTGTGCTGATGGAGCGGTAGCACTAAAGGAGGCCAGGATGGGCTGAACGTTTTCCCGCACATTGGCGAGCCTGCAAGACTCCGCTAATTCAAATTTCTTTTTGTCATCTTCGGATGGCGGCCGGTCTGACCTTCGTAATCGTTCCGACAAAACGATCGCCCTTAACTTTTCGCACGCTATTTCCAGCTTGTCATTGATGAGCACGTAATCATACTTGTCATACTCGGAAATCTCGCGGCTGGCATTGATCAGGCGCCGCTGGATCACATCTTCGGGGTCCTCGCTGCGATTGCGCAGGCGCCATTCCAACGTCTGCCGGTCCGGGGGCAAAACGAAAATGCTGATCGCGTCCGTGAGTGTCTCTTTGATGTGCGCCGCTCCCTGGACATCAATGTCGAGCAGGAGATCGTGCCCATTCTTCCCGGCTTCGCGCAGATACCGCCGCGCCGTGCCATAGCAGTTCCCATGCACGTTGGCATATTCCAGGAACTCGCCGCCCCGAATCATGCTTTCGAATTCCTGCATTTGAACAAAGTGATACTGCTTTCCCTGCTGCTCGCTGCCGCGCGGGTCGCGAGTCGTATAAGAAATGGAAAAATCAAGACCAGGAACGAGCTTCAACAGGTCGCTTGTGAGAGTCGATTTGCCCGAGCCGGAAGGGGCCGAGATGATGAAGACTAGCGGCTTCTGAGTCATTCCAGGTTCTGCACCTGCTCGCGCGATTTTTCGATTTCCGCTTTCATCGCCAGGCCTGCCTCGGTGATTTTCAGGGCTTCACCCGCGAGGCCGGATGTCTTGGACAGCAAGGTATTGGCTTCGCGGTTCATTTCCTGCAGCAGAAAGTCGAGTTTCTTCCCTACCTCTCCGCCTTCGTCCAGCAATCCCAGGAAATGCTGGATATGGGTATCGAGCCGGACAATTTCTTCCTGGATGTCGCTGCGATCGACCAGCAGAGCCGCCTCCTGCAGCGCGCGATCTTTGTCTATGCTGGAACCGAGCAATTCCTGCAGGCGCGAATGTAATCTTTCACTGTAATTGTGAAGCACGGCCTTGCGATGCTGCTCCACACTTTTCGCGGCCTCAGCCAATTGGGCCATGCGTTCTCGAAGTTCGCGAACGATGCCGCGCCCCTCCTCCTCACGCATCTGGTTAAGACGGTCGAGCGCCTCGCCGACTTTCGGCAACACTGCCCCCTCAATCTCCGAGTCCCGGGCCTCGTTGCTGGAGTCGAGCGCTCCAGGAATCCGCAGGATGGCATTGAGATCCGGGACAGCGGCCAGTGAAAACTCGGCCGCAGCCGCCCGGAATGCCGCGATGTAGCCGCCCACGAGTTGGTGGTTCAAAGAAAATGCTTCACTGCTGGAACGCTCAAGGCTCAGCGAGACTTCAATGTGGCCGCGCGCGATTCTTTCCTTCAGAAGCCGGCGCAGCTGCATCTCCAGAGAGTCGGTGCCCGAGGGAAGACGAAAATGCAAATCAAGGAAGCGGTGGTTCACGGACTTCAGCGAGAACGCGAAAGCCAGGCGGCCATTGGAGGCCGCAGCGCCAGCTGAGTTTCCGTTACTGTTCTGCACTTCACCCCTCACCTGGGCAAAGCCAGTCATCGACCGTATAGGCAATCTGGAATGCATGTTCACGTCTCTGCCACCACCCTGGACAAATCCGAATTGGCAAACTGCAATTCGTACAACCGCCGGTACGTGCCAAGTTTACTCATTAATTCGTCATGCGTGCCGATGTCGGCTATGGTGCCATTTTCAATCACAACGATTCGATCTGCACGGCGCACTGTCGACAAGCGGTGTGCGATCACGAGCACCGTACGTCCGCTCATCAGATTGTGCAGGGCGGATTGCACCAAAGCTTCGGACTCGCTATCGAGCGCCGATGTGGCTTCGTCGAGAATCAGCACCGGCGCGTTTTTCAGAAGCGCCCGAGCAATCGCCAGCCGTTGACGCTCGCCGCCGGAGAGCCGCACCCCGCGCTCTCCGATCACAGTATCGTACCCTGCTGGCAGCCCTTGAATGAAGTCGTGGGCCAGAGCCGCGCGGGCTGCACCTTCCACTTCTTTCATGGCAACGTGTGGCTGCCCGTAGGCAATGTTATTCCGGACTGTGTCGTTAAACAGCACGGTTTCCTGGGTCACGATTCCTATCTGAGACCGCAACGATGAGAGCGTCACATCCCGCACATCTTGATTGTCGATGCGAATGCTTCCACCGGACACATCAAAGAATCGCGGCAGCAGGTGAACCAGCGTGCTTTTGCCCGCGCCGCTGGATCCTACGATAGCCAGAATTTCTCCACGCTTCACATCCAGGTTAATGTCGTGCAAAATTTCGCGCGAGTCCTCGCCATCGGATTGATAAGAGAACGCAACGTCCTGGAAGCGGATGCTCTGCGAAAATCGAGGAAGAGCCTTGGCGCCCGGCTTTTCGGTCACAAGATCCTCGGTATCCATGAACTTAAACAGCTGAGAGGACGCGCCCAGTGCCTGCTGGAAGCCATTATTGAAGACAGCGAATTTGCGAACCGGATTGTACATGCTCAGGACAGCAGCTACGAACGCAATGAACGCTCCGAGCGTGAGTTGATTGTGCGCAATCTGCTCGCGGCCCAAGAGCAAGAGAAGCGCAATTGCGATCGCGCCAAAAATGTCCATTAAAGGAGAACTAATGGCGGCGGCGGCTACGGAGCGCAGGTTCGCACGGAACAACCGCTGTGCCGCATTGCGGAATCGCGCTACCTCCCAGGATTCCATGCCAAACGCTTTGACAATGCGGTTTCCCGTGATGGTCTCGTGCAAAATATTCTGCACATCCGCGAGTTGGTCTTGGCCGGTGCGAGTCGTAGAACGAACTCTGCGCCCAATCCGCACTGCCGAAAAGATGATGATCGGTACGAAAATGAGCAGCACCCAGGCCAGTTGCTTTCCCAGCACGATGACCAATCCGGCAGTAAACAAGAATGTAAAGAATTGCTGCAGGAACTCCGCAAGAATGCTCGACATGGCGAACTGCACGCGCTCAATGTCATTAATGATGGTCGAGATTAGGGTCCCGGTGGTGTGCTTCTGGAAGAATGCCGCTGAGCGCCGCAGGACCGAGTTGTAGAGATCGTTCCGCAAGTTGGTGATCATGCCGAAACCGGCATGGTTCACAAGATAAGTCCCCAAATAGTCAAAGCAGCCCTTCAGCACCGTCGAGGCCACCAGGGCGTAGGCGACAATCGTCCAGGCGTTGTGAAAGTGTGTGGGAACGAAGCGCTGCAGGTAAATGGGCTGCCCGGTTTGCGGAATCGTGAAGAGAATGATGTTGTCTGAGCCGGACGAGGGATTCAGAACGCGATCCAGCACCGGCTTGAGCAGCACCAGGCGAAACGCTTCGAGAAACCCCACCGCCGCCAGTAAGAAAACTCCCGGCAACAGCTGCGTCAAGAAAGGCAGCACGTAGCGGATGAGCCGGATCACTGGCCGCATGGAACTCCCGCGCGGCAATTTCGAGGTTGAGGAGTTGGAAATACGCGATGCAAGGCCCTATTTTACTTGAGTTCCCCCGCCGGGAATGGCCTTCTCGGTGCCTTTACCGCATGGGGGTCTTCCTGGACCGGTTTCTTTCCCACGAGTCCACTTGACAATCAAGTGAAACGTAGTAGTCTCTCTCCAGAGACCACTTGGATGTCTAATAAAGAAAAAGAATCAATCCAGCTGCTGCAGGGGACACTCGATCTCATCGTCTTGCGCACACTCCGACCATGGGCCCACAACACGCTTATCAAATCGCCACGCGTCTCCAGCAGATCTCCGATCGGCTGCTCAACCTCAACCAGGGCACTCTCTATCCAGCATTAGTGCGGCTTGAGCAGTACGGCTGGATTAAAGGAGCCTGGGGAAGGACCGAGAGCAACCGGGAAGCCAAATACTACGAAATCACCCGGGCGGGACAGAAAGCGCTAAAAGAGGAGACACAGACGTGGAGAAGGATGTCGTCTCTGGTGGAACGCCTCTTGCTTGAGGAGTCTTAGCCATGAAGCACCTGCGACGCATCTTGGTCAGGTTTTATCTGCTCTTTGCCAACTCCAGAGTGGAATCGGAACTGGCCAGAGAAATTGGCGCGCATCTGGCATTGCTGGAAGACGAATATCTGCGCCAGGGCATGACTCCCGAAGAAGCACGGCGAGCCGCCAGAATCGCCTGCGGAGGCGTGGAGCAGGCCAAGCAACTGCATCGCGACGAGCGTGGGTTTCAGGCACTGAGCCACATTCTGCAAGACACTCGATATACCTTCCGCAACTTGCGCAGGTCTCCCGCGTTTACAGCCACGGCCATCCTGATGCTGGCGCTCGGCATCGGGGCGACGACGGCAATTTTTTCCATCGTTGAGGGAGTACTGCTTCGTCCCCTGCCGTTTCCGGACTCCGATCGCCTGGTCATTCTGGGAGATGTGCTGGAAGGCTCGCATTGCGCCTCCTGCGCGCAGTCCAGCGTGACCGCTCCCGACATTCGCAACTACATGCGCGACACGCAAAGCTTTAGCCACTTGGGCGGTTATCGCTCAAGATTGTTTGAACTATCCGGCACGGGGGATCCGGCTGCGGTGAACGCGACGCGGATGAGCGCCGACGTCTTTGCCGCACTGGGAGTGTCACCGCTATTGGGGCGCACATTCACGCAACAGGAAGATGAAGAAAAGCAGCCAGTAGCCGTGCTCAGCTATGGCATGTGGCGGAACCGCTTCCACGGCGATACCAACGTACTGGGAAGCAAGATCATTCTCTATCGCAAGCCTTACACCGTGATCGGCGTGATGCCGCGCGATTTCGAGTTTCCGCTCAACCCGGGCCATGTGAACCAGAGTGAGCTTTGGCTTCCGCTCAGCCTGCAGGCCGAGGAATTTACCGCAGGCAGCGCGGCGTCGTGGAACTCGCGCATGGTGGGACGCTTAAAGCCTGGCATTACCGCCGAGCAGGCGCAGAGCGATGCCGATCAAATAGCCAGAGAGACGATGCGCGACTATCCCGCCTACATGCGTAGCCTGCGTATTCACGCGCTCGTGACGCCGCTGCAGGAAGATACGGTGGCGCAGGCGCGACCCCTGGTGCGCACCCTGTTCTTGGCCGTGATCGTTGTTCTCCTTATCGTCTGTGCAAACCTGGCGGGGCTTCTGCTGGTGCGCGCCATCCGCAAACGAAGAGAGATCGCGGTCCGGCTCGCCCTGGGTGCTCGCGCGGCCACATTACTGCGACAGGCCATCGTCGAAAGCATGGTCTTGAGTATCGCCGGTGGTGCGATCGGGCTGGCACTGGCGGCTGCGGCTCTGCGGGTGGGCGTAAGCCGGCTACCACAGACGCTCCCTCGCATCAGCGAGATTGGCTTGGACTGGCCGGTCATGCTCTTCGCGCTGGGACTGGCGCTGGTGACCGGCTTGCTCTGCGGATTGGCGCCGGCATTTGCCGCAATCAGGACGAGCGTGAATGACTCCCTCAAAGAAGGCGGACGCACCGGCACCTCAGGCAGCGAGCATGCCAGGCTGCGCTCCGCTTTGGTGGTGGCGGAGATTGCCGTGGCGCTGACCTTGCTTACCGCCTCTGCCCTATTGCTGCGCAGCTTCGAAAAGATGCGCAATGTGAACTTGGGATTCCGCCCCGACAATACGCTGGCTGCGCTCTACGTTCTCCCGCACCAGCAGTATCGAACGCAGTCCGCGATCGACGAATTCACGAGAACTCTGCTGAACGATCTTGGGCAGTTGCCTGGTGTGGATGCTGTCGGCATCACTTCGTTTCTGCCTGCGAGCGGCAATAATTGGGACATCGCTTTCACCATCGAGGGCTATGTTCCTCCCAAGGGCGCAGGGTTGAACATGGCCGCAATGTCGCTGGTCGAGAGCGATCCTTTCGAAGCCCTGGGCATTCGTCTGCTCCGCGGGCGCGTCTTTACTGAGTCGGATAACGCCGGCTCACCCTTGGTGGCTATCGTGAACCGCAAAATGGCCGAGCGCTACTGGCCAGGTCAGGACCCGATCGGCAAACGCCTGCGCCGGGGCTTGCCCGACACCTCCACCCCGTGGATGACCGTGGTGGGCGAGGTCGATGACGTCAAACTGGGGTCGGCCGATGCCGAGACCACACCACAGGTATACCAGCCGGTAACACAAACGGTCGCCAGTGAAGGCGTCTTCGCTTCTGTCGGGGAATTGAGCGCCGCCGACGGCTGGATCGTTCTGCGCACCCGGATGGCCCCGGAGCAGATGGAAGATACCCTGCGCGCAACAGTGCGAAAGATTGACCCGCAGTTGCCGATCTACCAGATGCAGACGATGGAGCACGCCATCTCGAAGAGCGAAGCGCCACGACGCTTCAATACCGTCCTGATTTCCTCGTTTGCTATCGCTGCCGTGCTGCTCAGTGTTCTCGGGATCTATGGCGTGATTGCGTTCTCCGTCGCATTGCGCGAACAGGAAATAGCGGTGCGCATAGCGCTTGGTTGCCAGCGCTCCGCAGTGATCCTGCTCATCCTGAGTTCCGGCGTCCGGCTTGCCGCGGTTGGATGTGGATTGGGGTTGCTTGGCGCGCGTGGCCGCATCCCGTTTGCTGCGTTCCTTTCTGTTTGAAGTGAGCCCGTTTGATCCTGCAGTGCTTGCACTCTCTGCCATCGCAATGCTGCTGCTGGCGCTGGCAGCTTCTGCACTACCGGCCAGCCGCGCCTCAAGTACAGATCCCATGCTGGCTCTCCGAGGAGAATAGGAACATGCCGAAGACATTCGGCGAACGCCAGCGGTTGACCCATTCAAGCCCTGCACTGACGCAGGCTTTGAATACTGCTTTGTCATCCTGAGAACCGCATCCTTTGCGGGTCGAAGGATCTATGAATCGGTTCCTGCTGCCACGATCAAGAGATTTTCTTAACTCGCATTCCGCTCTCCGCGACGGGGACAAAAGCAACGTACCCCCAACGCTTTTCCCCCATCAAAGTTTTCCACAGCCACAATATTTTCAAATTGTGACGCATAACCTTTACTGAAAAATCTGGATGTGGAACTTTGGGACTATGCATCCCCAAGTTCCCAAAAACTCCGGCAGTCAACGCAAACCGGGTGCCCCATTTCTCGCGTCCTTTGCGAGAAGTGGGGCTTTTTCGCTGACGGCGGAAGGTACGCCAATTGCCCCGGCCACTCCCTGGATTCCCAATTCGGCACTCCCTCCGGTCCACCCAGACTCCATTAACTCCATTGTTCGCAAGACTTTACTCGCAACTCCTGAGTTCCCAAGACTTTACGCGGACATGGTCCTGGCCACTCGCCCCAACTCTCACGAAGCAAAGATTTTACGTCCGCAGTACCAAAAAATTATCGACAGGATCAATCTCATGCAAAACAGCAAAACCTGCACTCATATCAAGATCTCCGGCATCCGTTGCGGCTCTCCCTCTCTTCGCGGACAGCAATTCTGCTACTACCACCAGCGCATGCATCGCGGCGTGCGCACTCCGCCGCAGTCGCGCCTGCACCCGCTCGCCTGCATCGAGGACAAAGAGTCCATCCAGTCCGCGCTGGCCGAAGTCATCAATGCACTGCTGCGCAATACCATCGACATGAAGCGCGCCACGCTGATTCTGCGCGCCCTCCACATTGCCGTGAAAAATGACGCTCGCGCCAGCATCCACGCGCAGGCCAGCGACATGGTCAAAGAAGTTCCCGAGTACGACGAAGCCGCCGGCAGCTACGACTCGAATGGCCTCTTCGAATTGGAAGTCCCATTCGAAGCCAACTTCGGCCAGGACCCGCGCGCCGCCAAACCTCACCGCAGTTACAAAACTCCGGAAGAATTCGCCAGACAGCGAGACGAAACCATCGCGAATTATTACGGCTATCCCACAGCCGAAGCCCATGCCGCCGCCAAGAAAGCCGGCTGGACGCCATACTCCCAAAATGAGGAGACCATAACTCCGAATGCCAAAGCGGACGCCCCAGTCCCACCCAAAGCTGGACCCACCACGGGCCATGTAGGGACAGCCGCCCCCGGCTGTCCAGGCGGACCAGCAGTCCCGGTCCGCAGCGCAGTTCCATCCAGCACACTGTCCCCGCACGACTTCACAAAACCCGCCAGCGCCGCAAAATCCTCGCAGCCCTCGCCCGCCGCGAACCCCGCGAACTCCGCAGCCAATGGCGCACCCCGCAAGCCGCCCACGCCAGTAAAGAACGTGCCCGCACGCGTGAAACAAGTCAGCGCAGCGAACGCAGCTTCGCAGGACCGAAAGACTGTAGCCCGCGCTAGCGCTATCCCGGGCTATCGCGATGGACGACTTTGACCCGGTATTCGGAATCACGCAGGCGCTTGGCCACTTCTTCGGCAATCATCACCGAGCGGTGTTGGCCCCCCGTGCAACCGAACGCAATCGTCAGGTAGCTCTTGCCTTCGTGGATGTAGTGAGGGATGAGATAGATCAGCAGCGCAGAAATTCGCGCGATAAATTCGCGAGTCTGAGGAAAGGACCGGATGTATTTTGCGACCCGCTTGTCGCGCCCCGTCAACGGCCGGAATTCCGGCACAAAGTGCGGATTCGGCAGGAAACGGACATCAAAAACCAGATCGGCGTCCTCGGGAACGCCCTGCCGGAATCCGAAGCTCACGCACGAAATCAGCAGGCTCTTTTGTCGCGACTCCTCCTGGAAACGCTGCGTGATGAGCGCGCGAAGCTCATGAACATTGAACTTCGAGGTGTCGATCACAAAGTCGGCGAGATTACGGATCGCGCCCAGATGGCGGCGCTCGGCTTTGAGAGCGGCTTTAACCGTGGAATCCGCGCCCAGAGGGTGCGGACGCCGCGTCTCGCTGAAGCGGCGCAGCAGCACAGGATCGGAGGCTTCGAGGAAAACGATCTTGGTCGGAATCATGCTCCGCACCGACTTCAAGAGAGCGGGCAGTTGGTCCAGCTTCGCTCCCTCGCGAACGTCCACCACCAGAGCAGTGCGGCGGATCTCACTGGATTGCACCGCCAGCTCGGCGAATTGCGGAATCAATTCGACCGGAAGATTATCCACGCAGTAGTAGCCGAGGTCCTCGAACGCTTTCAGCACCGAGGCTTTTCCCGAGCCACTCATGCCCGTGATGATGACGAGTTCGGGCGGGCGCTGGCGTCTTCGGTCGGGCTTTTTTGCTGCCTTCTTGAATGTCTTTCGACCCGCAAGGCGGCGCGACTTCATGAGTTGGATAGTAGCATCGAAGCGCCACAGGCCGACGGCTGGCGAGTATCCAAGATGATACGCTCCCAGGTTTACTTGAGCCGTGTGCTTTTGAAGATCGCAATTGTGTCTGAGGTGCAGGGCATTTAATCTATGGCGTCATGAAAAAGTTCGAAGAGCTCACGGAACGCGAAGTGCTCGCCCTGGCTATTGCTTTGGAGGAAGAAGACGAGCGGGTGTACGCCGATTTCGCCGAAGGCTTGCGGCAGGACTATCCCGCGACGGCGTCGATGTTCGAAGGCATGCGCGAGGAAGAGTCGGGGCATCGGCGGCGGCTGCTGGAGCTTTATCGCACGAAATTCGGGGAGCACATTCCGCTGATCCGCCGCCAGGACGTACGCGGTTTTGTGGAGCGGCCGGCATTGTGGTTGGTGCGTCCGCTGCGGATTGAGGCGGTGCGCAAAGAGGCGTCCACAATGGAAGTTGAAACGCGGCGTTTTTATGAGAAGGCAGCGGCGCGCACGCAAGATGCGAGCATTCGGCAATTGCTGGACGACCTGGCCACGGAAGAGCGCGAACACGAGGAACGCGCTCAGGAACTGGACAAGCAGAGGCTGCCCGACAATGTGAAGGCGGATGAGGAAATCGCGCAGCGCCGGCTCTTCGTGCTGCAGATTGTGCAGCCGGGCCTGGCCGGGTTGATGGATGGATCAGTGTCGACTCTGGCTCCGGTATTCGCTGCGGCACTGGCGACACAGAACAGTTGGGATGCATTTCTAGTCGGGCTGGCCGCTTCCGCGGGAGCAGGCATCAGCATGGGATTCGCCGAGGCTCTGTCGGACGACGGCAGCCTTACGGGACGCGGACATCCGTGGGTGCGGGGATTGATCTGCGGCGCGATGACTGCAGTCGGGGGGATTGGGCACACTTTGCCATTTTTGATTCGTGATTTTCGCGTCGCCCTATGGGCGGCTGGCGCAGTCGTGCTGGCCGAGCTTGGCGTGATCACCTGGATTCGCAGAACCTACATGGACACGCCCTGGGTCACCGCTGCGCTGCAGGTCGGGCTGGGCGGCGTGCTGGTGTTTATTACCGGCGTGCTGATCGGAAGCTCGTAAGAGTTGCTGCGATGTGCCTAGGGTTGCGTATCCAGCGGGTGCGTGCTCTTCTCGTAAAACTCTTTCTGGAGCTTCGGGCTGACGTCGTCGGCTTTGACGGCCTTGATGGCCTTCGCCACCGAATCAATCCACCAGTTCATCTGATATTGCCCGAGCTCTTTAGTGGCGGGCGAACCGTCTCCGGAATAATGATTGGGGAAACGCGTGTACCACCATATGCCGGTATAGACATTCTCCGGCAGTTTCTGGCGGGCCTGATCGGCGCCGGATTCGCTGTTGGCGCGATCCATGTGCACGAGGTCAGGACGGGAGATCAGCATGTTCGAGGTCTCGCGCTCGCCGGCGTGCATGTCCATGCTGGTCTTTGGCGGGGGACCTCCCTTGCTTGGCTCAAGTTCGCTGAAGACGTAGACGACGTAGTCGTGCGGTTTGTCCAGTTGAGTCTGAGCGAAGTAGGGCAGCAGGCTGTTGTTGCCGCCATGGCCGTTTACAATCAGGACCTTCTTGCAGCCGTTGCGTGCCATCTCATCGGTGGTCTCCTGCAGCAGCGCCAACTGAATGCCGCGACTGTAAGCCATGGTGCCGGGCTCGTGCTTGGCCTCAGCGATCTGGCCGAAATAGTATTCGGGAAAAACTACGGCGTACTCTTGCTCGGCGGCGTGGAGCGCGGCATGGCGGACGTCCAGCAGATCTGTCCCCAAGGGCAGGTGCGGTCCGTGCTTTTCGAGGATTCCGAAGGGAAGCAGGCATGTTCCCTCGGAGCGGCGGATGCCTTCCCGGAAGTCCGAGGCGGTGAGTTCTTCCCAATGGACCGAGAGCTTGGCGGTTTGCGCATGGCTCAAAACTGGTGCGAAGGTAATCGTTGCTGATAGGAGTAAAAGAAAAAGTGCGGGGGCCGAACGACTACTGGCGCGCAGGAACATGGATTCGATATGCCTCCGGCGGCGAATTTTAGCATGCAGAGTGGCTATTCAAACGTATTAATAGTGTGGCTGCTCCACACATTGGCTTGGAGAGCTTTACGGGAGATCAAAATCCCCACCCTGTCCCTCAGAAAACGAGGGACAAGGGTGGGGCACCCTTCCGGTCTAACATTCCTAATTTTTTAGGGGACTTCTATTAGTTGCATTTTGCCGTCTTTGGCGCGGTGGAGGACCATGACCTTGCCTTTGGGATCGCGGAACACGAAGACGTCGCGATCTTTAAAGTGCGCTTCCTTAATCGCCTCCTCCAGCGTCATGGGGCGCATGGCCACCGAGTCGTCAGAGCGAACCAGGTGAACGTCGGTGGTTCTCGCGACTGCGGGATATTTGTGAACCAGCACTGGCACTGCTGTTTTTTCAGTCAATCCAACGGCGGTTTGCAGTTCCTCGTGATCGGAATGGCCGTTCCATTTATTTGCTTCTTGATTCTTGCGCGCGGAACGCTTTTTCGATTGCCAGCGGGTCTTGTATTTGATGGCCTGCTTCTCAAGATGATCGAGGGCTTCGTTGACAGCGATGCTCATGTCCTTGGCTTGCGCGAGCCCGACCAGCGGGCCGTTTCGCGGGTTGATGGTGATTTCTGCTTTATGACGATGTTTTTCAACGGTGAGGATAACTTTGGTTTCGAACTTATCGGCAAGAATTTTGCGGATTTTTGTAAGACCGGTTTCTACTTCTTTGCGGATGGCAGTGGTGACTTCGTAGTGTCTTCCGGTGTACTCCACGTTCATGAGCGCCCCTCCTAAGAATTCATTTCTGAGTTAAATCGGGCACTGCAGTGGGAACATTTTGTAATTTTGTAATTTGGCAATCGGGTAATTTGGTAATTTGAAATCGGGAACTTAGAAGGTTCTCAACTTACTAAATTACCCGATTACAAAATTACCAAATCTACTTTTTGACCCGGCGCTGGTGCGTGCTGGGGATGCGCATGTCTTCGCGGTATTTGGCTACCGTACGGCGGGTCACCTGGATACCTTGCGACTGCAAAATGCGGGTGATCTGCTCGTCGGTCAAGGGGCGAGTGGCATCTTCTTCCTCGATGAGCTTTTTGACGCGGCGTTTCAGGATCAACAGCGACGTTCCGCCGCCTTCCGGTCCCTGCACGCTCTCGCTGAAGAAATATCGCAACTCGAATACGCCCTGTGGTGTGTGGGCGTACTTATTGGCCACTGCCCGGCTTACCGTGGAAGGATGCACGCCGATCTCTTCGGCCACCTCCTTGATCATCATCGGTTTCAGTTGATCGATACCTCGTTCGAGAAAATCCTGCTGGCGCGCCACGATCGAGTAGCAAACCTTGGTGATCGTCTGCTTCCGCTGCTCGATATTCTTGATGAGCTGAATGGCGCTCTTGTAGCGCTCTTTGACATAATCGCGGGTGTTTTTATCGTTGGATCCGTCGCGCGTAACCAGCTTTTTGTATGCGGGATTGAGCCGGAGCTGGGGCAGGTCTTCGTCATTCATGATGACCAGCCACTCGTCGCCGTGCTTGACGAAGGCAACGTCGGGCTCGATCAAGCGTGCCTGAACTTTGTTGTAACGCAGCCCGGGACGGGGATCGAGAGTACGGATATACTCCAACGCCTGCAGCACGGCTTCCATTGGGCGCCCGATAGCCTTGCCGATTTCTTTGTGCTGTTTGTTCTGCAGGCCGCGCAGGTGCTGGTCCACTACCGCGATCGCATCCTGCAAAAGCTGAGCTGTGCCGTTGCCGTTTTTATGCTGAGCCAGTTGGGCCTGATGAAAGCGAAGCTGACTCAGAAGGCACTCACGCAGATCTCGTGCTCCCACGCCTGGAGGATCGAGCTGCTGGACGACTTGTAAGGCCTCCTGCAGATCGGCGGCACTGAAGCGAGGTTGGTAAGCGGGAGCCGAGGGGGAGTCGGCGCTGGAGCAGGATCGGGTGCTGGGGCAACTGCCGCGGCTCCATTTCCGGAACTCGTGGTGAAAGATGTTTCTGAATGGGGCATCGCGATATCTGGCTCGCCATTCGCGTCGGGGATGGTGGCATCAACTTCACTGGGATCGGACGACACTCCTGGCACTTTTTCGGATAGCCCGAGGCTCTCGGCTTCAATGCCCAGAGCGGCGGCTTCATGCACGATGTTCTTGGCCGTTTCGGCATCGGCTTCGGGGCTGGCTGGAGGAGCAATTCCGAGAAGTTCGTTGTCACTGGCGATCAGGTATCCATCTTCATTCAAGTTGCCGATGATGGCATCGGCAGCTTCGCGCACTTCGGGGCGCAGGCTCAGGGAGCCCAACTGCCATGCGAGGTGGTCGGTAAGGGTGGAGGGCCTGGAGAGGAAATTCTCAAAAGAAGGACGCTCGATGTCCTCCATTTCGCTATGGGTACGGTACCCGGGATCAAGGTAGTCCTGGAAAAACGAGCCGAAGTCGATTTCCTCGAAAGGATCCTTCTTCTCGACGGCGGCGATAGGATTCTCTTCAGTGGTTGCAGCAGCGGCGCGCTCGCGGTCTTCTTCTTTTTTGCCGACTTCGTCGAGCAAAGGAACGGAATCTTCCAGTTCCTCGAGAACTGGATTCTCGACCATCTCGGTGTTGATCATGTCCTTGAGCTCAAGCTTGTTGAGCGCGAGGACAGAGACCATCTGCACCAGGCCAGGAGTGAGGATCTGGCGCTGCGAGAGCTTTACGCTTAATTTGTGCTGCAATAAAACCATAGTTTCAGGTTTCGAGTTTCAAGTTTCGTGTACGAGTTTTGAACTCGAAACCCGAAACTTTCTCTTACACGAGCGAGAAACTCTCGCCCAAATAAACTCTCCTGACTTCCGGATCGTTGGCCAACTGGCCGGGCTGTCCTTGACGGAAAATTCTCCCGTCATCGATTATGTAGGCCCGGTCGGTGACGCTGAAAGCGTTTCGCGAACGTTGTGATCCGTAATCAGCACTCCAATACCGCTGGACCTTAGGCCGCTGATAATTTTCTGCAGGTCGAGCACAGCGATGGGGTCAATCCCCGAAAACGGTTCATCCAGCAAAATAAATGTGGGGTTGATACAAAGGCAGCGGGCAATTTCCACGCGCCGGCGTTCCCCACCGGAAAGCGCATATCCGCGGTTCTGGCGAATATGTTCCAGTCCCAGCTCATCGATAAACTTCTCCATCTTCTCGCGGCGCTCGTGCCAGGAAATCGGCTGCGCCTCTAAAACCGCGAGGATGTTCTCTTCAACTGTTAATTTTCTAAATACCGAGGCTTCTTGCGGGAGATAGCTGATGCCGTACTGACGCGCCCGCAGGTACATGGGAACGTCGGTGATGTCCTGACCGTCATACAGAACGCGGCCAGTGTCAGGGGGGATCAGGCCAACGATGGCATAGAATGTAGTGGTCTTGCCTGCGCCGTTAGGGCCTAATAAACCAACAACTTCGCCCTGCTGGAGCTGCAGGTTTACCCCGTTTACGACCGTCCGGCCCCGATATGACTTTCCGATTTCTTCGGTGGCCAGAGTACGCATTTATCGTGCCACTCGCGTCTGAGTTACCACAGGATTGCTTGCTTCGCCTTCTACGAGCACCCTATCATCGCGTCTAAAGAAAGTCAACGAAACCCCGGTAATCTTGCCCTGTTCGGCATCAAAAATGCTAGGCGGACCGCCGGTCAAGACGAATTTGTCCTCGGCGGCGGTGTACACCAGATTTTGTCCTTCGGCTCGACGGTTTGGCTGCTGGATCACAACGTTGCCTTGCGCCACCATTCGATCGAGCTGCCCGGGAGCTGCAACGTTTTGATCCGACGCCGCTTGACTGCGAGATAAGAGGTAGGCGTCGACCGTTGTCGCGGAAGCGCTAAATTCGGCCGCTTTGGCGACCACACTCCCCTCATAGTGAACCTTGCGTTCGGAGTCCGTGTAGGTCAGCTTCAGGCCGGTGATCGAGATGGGCATTGCGGGAGAGACTCCAGTACCTTTCTTCTCCCGATTGCCGCCGTGGCCCTCAGTCTTATCCGATTGCAGCAGAGTTGTTTTCACGGGCTGCTGGGCAGTTCCCTGGGCGAGCAGCGCTCGGTGATCGCGGTCGAACTGGATGGCGGGTGCCTCGACCATATTGGCGTCCTGCCAGAGGCGGGCATCGCCTGAGTAGAGAGCGGTCCCTGCGGGACTGCTGTGAGCCGTCATGCGCTCCGCCGTGACATGGATGGGGGAGGACGCGGCGAGTAAGGCCCCGGAGGGCTGCTCTTTCAGTTCGCTATAGGTGCTTTTGACGGCGCCTTCCGCCAGCGCCTCGCCGTTCATGCGATTGATTCGCATGCGAGTCGCCGTGGTAGCCATGCCCCCTTGCTGGACGCGGGGATTGCCGTTGAGGGCGAGTATCTGGTCCGAAGGAGTGTAGCGCGCTGAGTTGGCCCAGCCTTGCAGCTGGGTGTTTTGTCCTTCGTTCTGTACGTAATGAACGTTTCCCATTTGGATCAGGACGCCAAGTCCTCCTTGTGGCAGAAACGAGGCCTCGACGGAGTCACTGGTGCTCACTCGATCCGGCTGGCCGGGGCTTGAATTGCGGATGTTGGCATTGGGAGCGCCGTGGACACGTGTAAGGCGGGTGCGCCCGTCTTCGGTGGTGAATTCAGCGTCGAATCTTCCGGCGGTCACGAGAGTTTGCTGAGGAGAGTTGGCCGCATTCGAATCACTTGCTTGCGCTTGAACAATCGTGATTCGGGCCGGACCTGACGTGTTGGCATGGCGCAGGATGTGACCCTCTGTGACTCTAAAATCGATGATCGGAGCGGTGAGGTCGAGATCCTGCGCGGTGGCATTGGTTCTTCCCGGCGCGCCGCCGGCGATCTGCTTGAGGTGAGCGCCCTCGCTGGCTTGAACCTTCTGCAATTTGGTCTTGCCGGCAAACTCCAGATTTACACGCCCTGCGTCGGCAACCATCGGCTCCGCGCCAACTTGCTCAAAGTGCACTTTGCCACTGAGCGTGGCGGTGCGGAGCAGGTCCTGGTCCGGAAGGAAGAGGAACTCAGCCTGGTCCGCCCTTGCGTCGATCTGTTCGCGCGCTGACGTTGCTCGTCTCCGTAACTTTGAAGGTGAGCTCTTTGAGGTCTGGCGAAGCGTGTGAGCGCTGACATTTCCTTCGGCAAGCACTCGCTCGACGTGGTTGTCCTGGTTGAGATGAAAAGTTGCTCGATCAGCGGACAGGGATCCATCCTCGCGGGCAAGATGAGGATGGTCCAGAACAATTTGCCGCGGCTCGTTGGTAATTGCGCCACTCTGTGCCTCTACGTCGGCAGACTGGGGACCAGTCAGCGACAGGTGGATCTGCGACTCGAGTGTCAGCATTTGGGTCTTGCTCGCATAATTAACGCCCATGGCCCAGCCACTGGCCTGGGGGGTCACGACTTCCACTCGCGCATGGGTGAAAGCATTGCCAGTATCTTTGTTGAAGACCAGATCGCGGGTCTTCAGGTGGATGGGATTTTTGATTTCCTTAGGAGTAGCCTGGTCCGGGCTGGCCAGGCCGGCGGAATTAGCAACCAGATCGATCTGGACTTCGCCCATGGCGGTGACGTCCCCCGTTTTCTGGTTGTAGGCGAAATTCTCTCCATAGATCTGGTCGAAGCGGGAGGAGTCACGCCCGTAGAGAATGATGTTTACATTGTGCAGTTCGGCATTGCCGTTCAACTTGAACTGCTTGACGCTGCTCGCCTGCACGGTGAAAAGAGTGCGCTTGCCGTCGGACTTGGAAATCTGAAAACCGCTCGCGGTTTGTTTGATGTCGACCCCCATTTTGTTGGGGATGGACTTCAAGACATCTGTGGCCTTGGAGCGCGCGTAGAAGTACATGCCGGCGACGATCGCCGTGAGCAGCACCGCTGTGGCGGCTAACAGGCGGCGCAGTCTATAAACCTGGAGCGGCATCTGGCTTCAGTGTACTGGAACAATACAGTACTCAGTACTCAGTACCTGGTACTCAGTTCTTTCAGTCTGACTTCCGACTCGGGCTAACAAATTCAAGTGCGGATTTCTCGGTACAGAGTACTGGGCTCATCTACACTTTGGATGCGTGCAGGGCGATTCCAAGACACCGTTGCTTGAGTTCCGCAACCTCCGGGTAATGCGAGGGCAGAAGATTGCACTCGACGAGTTCAGCCTGTGCATCGGCGCGGACGAACACGTGGCAATTCTGGGTCCTAACGGCTGCGGGAAATCGACTCTCATCAAGACCATCACGCGCGAGTGTTATCCAGTGGCGCGGGATGACTCTTCCATGGCCATTCTGGGGCAGGAAACGTGGGACGTATTCAAGCTGCGGGGCTATCTTGGCATCGTTTCCAATGACTTGATGCTGTCCTGCACCGGGGACGCCAGCGGCATCGACGTGGTGCTCTCAGGATTTTTCAGCAGCACTGCGATTTACCCGAATCACCTGGTCGAGCCTGGACAGAAAGCCCTCGCCCAAGCCGCGCTCGCTGAATTGAGGATTGCACATCTGGCGGATCGCCCGGTCTGCGAGATGTCGTCCGGAGAGGCGCGGCGGGTGCTGATTGCGCGGGCGCTGGTCCACAAACCACGTGCGCTGTTGTTCGACGAGCCTTGCAACTCCTTGGATTTAGCCGCTCAACAGAATGTACGGCATACCATGAGCACGCTGGCACAATCCGGGAGCGCGATCATTCTGGTTACCCATGAGTTAGCGGACATTGTTCCAGAGATTCAGCGCGTAGTGCTGATGAGCCGCGGACGAATCGTCGCTGACGGGGCGAAGGAAGACATTCTGCAGGTGGAGAGACTGAAGGAGTTGTTCGGCGTCAGTGTGGAGATGGCTCGGCGAGATGGGCATTATCATCTCTGGTAAGTCGCACTGCGGTCACCCGCGATTTGAAGTCGCGCAGCGATAATTCCAAGCCACCGTATTCGGGATGATCATTGTTCCCAATGGTAAAAGCGATATCGATGGAATCGCCCGCCAGCAGTTGATCCTTGTGCATTCGTTCGGCCATGTGCCAGGCGAGAGCGTCAAAAGTAATTTTGGATCGGAAATCAGTTCTCAACTCGCGATTGAGATTTGCGAGTGAACCAACCGCAGCTTCTCTTTCACTGCGGCGGATGGTTGCACTATCGGGATGACATCGTGGTGTGGCGAGGATTGCCGCCGGGGAAAGTTCCTCTGGCTTAATAGGTGCCGCCCGAAGCTTAAATTTCAGGTGCTTATCTTTCAGAATCCTGGGCGGCGCAGCCAACTGTACCCCGCGTGTGGCGAACACGGGTTCCGGATTCCCCATTCCGTATGGCTCCAGCAACTGAAGGGCTTGGAACAGTTCAGGCGTGACTTCACTTAAAGATAATTCGGCATCGAGATCGAGCATCGGCTCGAAATCGGCGAGCGTAAGTTTGGTGCGGGCAAACTGATCCAGGCGGGTACGCAGCTCGGCAATGTTGGCGGCCAGCATGCTGAATCCGCAGGCGTGCGAGTGCCCGCCGTAGCGCGAGAACAAAGTTCCGCACGAGTCGACCGCTTCCAGCAGATGAAAGGCGCGAATGGATCGTCCTGAGCCGTGTGCCTGCTCACCATCCCGCGAGATGACGAGCGTCGGACGATTGTAGCGTTCGACGATTCTGGTGGCGGTGATGCCGATGACGCCGCGATGCCATCCCTCGCCATCGATGACAATGCAATAGGCGTCGGAAAGCGTTGGATCCGACGCAAAGCGCTCGTCGACGGCGCGCAGGATTCGTTTCTCCTCTTCCTGGCGATCACTATTCAACTGATCGAGCTTAGCGGCGAGTTCACGCGCGCGAGCTGCATCCTTCACGCTGAAGAGCTCGATGACGTCCCGGGCGACGTCCATGCGGCCCGCGGCGTTGATTCGTGGAGCGATGCGGAAGCCAACTTCGCCGGAGGTCGGCGGCCGGTTCGCGGAAATCTGGGCTGCTTCGAGCAGGGCCCTCAAGCCTGGATTCACAGCCCGTCGTAAGGCATCGAGGCCGAGTGATGCGAACACGCGATTTTCCGCGGTAAGCGGCACCGCGTCGGCGATGGTTGCGATGGCGACGACTTTCATAAAAGACAGCAGGAGCTTGTTCTGATCTTTGTTATCCAGACGGCGCTGCATCAGTGCTTGCGCTACTTTGAAAGCGACCCCTGCACCGCAGATTTGCTTGCAGGGATATTCGCAGCCCTTCTGATTTGGATTGATCACTGCCAGGGCTTTGGGCACACCGTCGCTGCCAGGAAGGTGATGATCGGTTACGATCAAGTCCACGCCCAACTGATGCGCGGTTTCAGCTGGGGCAAAGGCGCGGATGCCCATATCCACGCTGATGATGAGGCGAATCCCGGCGGCCGCAGCGCGCTCGATGACATCGCCACGCATGTCATAACCTTCGCGGATGCGGTGGGGCACGTGGAAGTCGCAAGCACCTCCGCAGAGTTCGATCGCGGTTTTCAAGATGATGACGGCCATGGTGCCGTCTACGTCGTAGTCGCCGTAAATGAGAATGGGTTCTTTGCGATCGATGGCGGCGTCAATGCGATCCACAGCGGTTTGCAGACCTGTCATCAAGAGCGGCGAGTGCAGATGCGCGAGTGAGGGTGAGAGAAACCGCTGCGCCGCATCCCCGTCGTGGATTCCGCGGCGGACAAGTAACGGAGCGAGGATTGGAGCTGTGCTGGCGCTCGCGGTGCCGCGAAAGGCCTGATCGTGGCGCAGGCAGTCGATCAGAGAATCGACTGATGACTGGTCAGCTGTTCTTGGAATCCACTGCATGAATGATCTTGCAGTGTACTACTCGAATGGGATGTGATTGCGTGGAGAGTTGGGTCGCGGCCAAACTTCGTTCGGCCGGACAGCCGGGGGCGGCTGTCCCTACATTTGCGGTCGCACAGGGTTAGTTCTCTTCGTCTTGATCCGGCTCATCCATGGTGAGGCCGCCGAATTCATCGGAGACTTCGAGCAGGTGCTGGTAGCGCTCGTACCATTCCGTGCTGACCTCGCACAAAAACATCGAGCCCTGGTATGCCCAGCCCAGCTGCAAGTAGCCGACCTTGCCGACATTGGCCCGCAGCCATCGCGCATCTTCCACGTCATCGCCATCGGTGAACTCAGAATCGGCGAGGCGCTGAACCATTTCGTCGAGTTCTTCGCGCTTTAACGTCCACGAATGCATGGTGAGAAATGGAGTTCCTGCGGCTTTGGCCAGTTCAACAAAATCCTTCCAGCCGTCGGGATTGTCGCCCATTTCCCACATGACGCATTGGACCTCCTCATAGTCCACGTAGCCGTGAAAACGGCGCATACCGTGGCCCTCGATGAAGGCAACCATGTCGTCTTTTACGGTAGTTAGATCGTCTGGAATGGGAGACATAGCACGAGTAACCGCAAACTTGTATTGTATGCCGTACGCCAGCGGAGCGCCAATGCGGCGGCCTTACTGAGGAGTGGGGGACGTCATTAGATTCATAAACATACGATAGAACTTCTGAGTGTCAAGATCGAATTGGATTTCAACGCGCTGTGCGTTGGGATGGGAAGCGTCTTTCACGTCCCAGGTAAGCGTGTTGCCGTACCCAGGCCCATGATCCGTATCGACGCTCATGTAGCGAGTCTCGCTGCGGGTGATGATCGCAGGATCGATCCACGCAGCAGCCGCGATCTCGTCCCACATGATGTCGGCGCCTGGTGTGAGCATGGCGAATTTTGCGATGTAGCGCGCGATCGGGGTTCCCGCAGCTTCGATCTGCTTCACCATGGCGGCTGTCATCTTCGTCTTTACCGAAATATCCGTGGGAGTACACACGATCTTCTTCCACGGTGCACGCAGGACAATGGCTGCCGCTTCAGGATCAAACCAGAAATTGAACTCGTGGCGGGGATTATTCACAAACTCAGGATTGTCGCCTTCTGGGCTGAGACCTCCTCCCATGAAAACGAGTTCCTTGGCCAATTGGGGAAACCGCGGCTCCAGCGAGATGGCGAGCGCAAGATTGGTCATCGGCCCGCCTTCGTAGATCGTGACCTCATTCGGATATTTGTGCACCATACGAATGAGGAAATGGGCGGCATCCTCATCCGCCGGCTTGGTTGTGGGTTGACCCTCTGGAAGCGGAGGTATCACGGAGGCCTCATGCCACCAACGATCATCCCAAGCGCCGGCGTAAGCGACCTTGCCGTAACGCTGCTGCCAGAACTGGGCCTGTTCTCGAGTGCGAATAAGGGGAAACTCGGCGCCGGGGACAACGGGGATGTCGGTGCGTCCAATGATCTCTAACAAGCGCAACGTGTGCGCGATCTCCTCGTCGCGCCATTGATCGCCGCTCACCACGGTGATGCCCAAGACTTCCACCTGCGGAGACTGAATCAGCATGAGCAAGGTCTGCATGTTGCTGCCGCCGGGGCCTGAGCAGTCTTCGTTGATGATGATTTTGCGGCGGGGCTGGGCAAAGGCGAGGGTTGTGGTGACAATCAACAGCAATGCAGTAGTCAGGATGTTCTTCTTGAGCATTACTCTCCAGATTGGACAAAAAACTGGGCAGACCAGCTATCTAGTCTGCCCGACGGCGCGGTGCCTTAGAGGGTCGCTTAGAACCTCAGTTTCAAGGCGAACTGAATCAAGCGCGCGTTGTTCACGGTATTATTTATGACTCCGAATGTGCTCGAAGCATTGATGTCCTGCTGGCCGCTACCTCCGGCACCACCCATGTAGAACTGCGGATGGTTGAACAGGTTGAAGAACTCGGCCCGGAATTGCAGGTTCATGCCTTCGCGGAAGGACAACGGAAAATCCTTAATGATTGAAAAATCTGTGTTGATGAAACGAGGCCCGTACACCGGGGATCGAGCAGCCGTGCCAAGTTCTCCAACCGGAGCCTGGGCAAAAGCGCACGGGTTGAACCAGTTCTGAATCGTGTGGATTCGAGAGGGCGCCACGCAACCGGGATTGCCCGCCACCGGACCTGGTTTAGTGGGATCGCCCACCTGGTTTGGACGCTGGTAAGTGCCGCCGTTATAGGAGAAGAACACTCCCGATCCATCGCCGCTGTCGACAACGAACAATGGGAATCCCGAGGTGGCCCTCTGAATAAGGTTCAACTCCCAATTGCCCAAGACTGCATTGGTAGCACCGCTCCAATTGCTTCCAAAGTGTTTCCCTTTGCCGAACGGCAGATCATACAGGATGCTGGCTGTGAAGCTGTCGTTCAGATTCAACTGCGACAAACCCCAGTCCAGTTTGTTAAAACCGGGCAATGGATAGTAGATTGCGCCAGGATTCGTGCCGAGCCCGTCCGGCATTCCGGAATCAAAAGTGCGCGACCACGTATAACCCAGCAAAGCATAGAGCCCGTGGCGCGTGCTCTTGGTTTCGGCTTTGATCTGGAGCGAATCATAGCGTGCGGTTCCCACGCTATTGTTGGCGGCAACACTTTGAAATGGTGCCGCGTAGGGAAAGTCTCCAAACCCGCATCCCAGAGTGTATCCGGGCGTCTCATTTGCTTCCCCCGGGCACGCGCTGGGCTGATTAAGATTCTCGTTCGACTGGCCGACTAGAATATGCGTGCTCCGCGTACCTCCATAACCGGCAGTCAAGACAACATTCCCGGGCAACTGGCGTTCAACGTTCAAGTTGAACTGTTGAACCGTGCCCTGCCGGAAATTGCGATTCATGGACTGAATGGTTCCGGTGTAACTGGCAGGATTGACCGGCCCGGACAAAACGGCACCGCCGGGGACGGGAGTGCTCGAAGGAGGCCCGGGTGAACCAGGAAGCCTCCGGAGAGCGTGCTACCGAACGCGTGTGAAGACAGAAGTCGCTTGGGCAGGGATCCACCTCAGCATAGTACGGCGGGTTCTGCCACAAGCCTTGTCCGCCCTGGTTCCAGGAGGAATCATGGAGAATTCCGTAGCCGGCGCGGATTACCGTCTTGTCGCTTCCCATAACTTTCCAACTTAGTCCAATGCGCGGCTCAATCGCTTTCTTGTCAAACTGAATGCCGGCGCGGCCGTCGGTGGGCACGCAGATCGCGCAACTATCAAGTGTGGGGCTGCCTTTCGGCACGTACCATTGCTTGGTCTGAATATCAAAGTTCGCCTGCCGGTTTTGCACTTCGGTGGTGGGCGTTGCTAAAGCCCATGCGACACCTAAGTTGACGGTCAGGCTACTGGTCACCCTCCAGTCGTCCTGCACGAAAGGACGAAACAACTTCCAACGTCGGCCTGTCGTGCCACCGAGGAACGTCTGATCGTGAGCCGCGAAAATGCCCGTCCCGCCCAGCAGCAAGTCAGCAGCATCATCCCCCGTCAGCCCCGCGTTTTCCACCACGAACCCGTCCTGAAAGGCATTGTTTCTCACGTTCATCTGGCTCGCGCGGAAGGTAGCGCCGAAGCGAATGTTGTGCTTACCGCGGATCAGGTCGAGCGTGTCAGACACTGAGTAAACGTTGGTACCGCCCTGGTAAGGCGCATACCCACGGTCGCCTACGGAGAAGTAGTTGGACATGAGAAACGAGGTCATGCCGCAGCTGATGCAGTCCTTGTTGGACTGGTTCAGGCTTGCGGGATATCCCGTGATCGAATCGCACTTCGCTCCGAGATCTGCGCCGGGAATGCCGATAATGGCAGCTAGACAGCTGCCAGTTCCGAAAGAAAGAATGTGGTTGAAGATGCGGTTGTAGCCAACCGTCACCTGATTGATGGTGGTCGGCGAGAATACGTGAGTTTCGGAGAGGGCTGCATTGCGCCCGTGGTTATCGATGTACTGGTTGCTGCCGAAAGCGTTTTGTTCGGACCATGTGGGCGAGCCGCCGGGCACAAAGTTCGTGGCCTGATCGTAGCTGAAGCGGGCGAAAACGGAATCCTTGTCAGAGATGTTGTGATCCAGGCGGATGTCCCATGTAGCTTGATTCAGTTTCCGCACCGGTTCGTTGATGTAGTTGTAGCCGTTTCCGTTCACGTTCGGCAGTGGATAAAGCTGAAGCACCTTTAAGCCGATCGGATTGACCACACTGCCAGGAACGATGGGGCAGGCCTGAGTAACTCCTTGCACAAATGGCTGGCTACCCGCGACAGGCGTCTCGGGCATTCCAGTCGCAATGGTGCACTGGAAAGGGATCGGATCTAGTTTGGTATCGCCATTGAGATCCTGCTTGGTAAAGGGATTGATGAGTTGAGTTCCAGCCAGCACGGTGGGGGCGCCGCTGAAATCGTAGTTCCCATTTGCATCCGCAGTTGTCATTCCGGTGGTCGGGACGAATCCCGTGAATGGCACCCCTCGCCGTTGCATCTTCGCTTGATAGTCGACGAAGAAGAATGTCTTGTCCTTCTTGATTGGGCCGCCGAACGAACCGCCAAACTGGTTCAGGTTGAACTTCTCCGTCGAGGTAGCGAAGTAACTGCGTGCATCCAGCTTGGTGTTGCGGAAGAATTCAAACAAGGAACCGTGGTACTGATTGGTTCCCGACTTGGTCGTGACCAGAACCGTCGGCCCGGCACGCTCGCCATATTCGGCGGAATAGTTATAGGTCAAAACCTTGAATTCCTGGATGGCGTCGATATCTGAGAAGATTGCGATGCCGCCTTCGTCCAGCTGATTATTGTCATTGCCGTCGAGCAGCCAGTCTGTGCTCTGTTCGCGAGATCCTCCGACGGACAGTGAGAACGCTCCGCGAGTAGCGGCCTCGCTGCTAGCGCCATTGGTGAAGAAGCTGTTCGGGTTCGTGGACTGGGTGGTGCCGGGCGTGAGTGTTGCCAGTTGCACGAAGTTGCGCCCGTTCAATGGGAGTTCCGCAACTTCCTCGGAAGTGATCACCTGTCCCAAACTTGGACTTGAAGTTTCGACGGCTACCTCGGTCGCGCTCACTTCCACGCTGGTGCTGACCGCGGCAGGCTTGAGGTTGAAATTCAATTCGCGCTGTTCGTCGACCTGGAGCCGAAGGTCTTTCTGCTCGACCGAGCCGAAGCCCTGGGCTTGGACTTGAATTGTGTAGAACGCAACCGGCAGTAGAGGTATGAGGTAGTGTCCCGAGGCGTCTGTCTTGGTCTCACGCGTGAGGCCTGTACCCTGCGAGGTGATTCTGACGGTCGCTGCCGGAAGCACGGCGCCGGCGTTGTCGGAAACCGTTCCTGAAAAACTTCCGGTCGCCTGACCATAAAGAAGCGGGCACGACAGGCTGATCAGCGCACAACACGTCACCGCGAGGAAGATCCTCTTGCTCGACATTGCGTTTGATACCCCTTTCGGCGAAGCGCCGGTTAACAGGAAGAACACTCCCGCCCCACGCGAGAGATCACTTGACCGTAGAACCGCCTTATAAATTGGCGGTTAGCGCTAAGTCAAGAATTTTCTGTGGGGTACAACGATTGCAGCGCTCAAAATTTTGCACAGATGCATCAAGAAAAATGTAGGAACAACACAAAGGTTGAATGCTGCTCGGAGTGCTCAGACAAATTCATCCGGAAACGGGCGCGGGACATGGCTATGCTCGCTTTGCCCACTCCGCATCGAAGCGCGGGCGATCGTAGAACGACTTCTGCGTACCGATTCCCGTCGTGGACAGCGCCGCGTACAGATTGGCACGGCGAACCGCTTCTTTCTCAGGTACGCCTTCTCCCAGGAAGACAGCGAAGCTGCCGATGAAGGCGTCGCCGGCGCCGGTGCTGTCGATGCAATTGACGGTGAATGGCGCGACGTGTCCACCGCCATCACGCGACGCCAGGAAAGCTCCATTCGCTCCCAACGTGATGATTACTCGCCGAATGCCTGCTGCGACCAGCTTTTCGGCGCATTGCCTGGCGTCCTCGACTGTCTTTACCGGGACTCCGATGATGGTTTCGGCTTCATGTTCATTGGGCACGAAGTAGTCGAGATCCTTTAGCGCGGCCATGTCGACCGCCTGCGCTGGCGCTGGATTAAGGATGCAGCGAATCCCGTGCCGGCGGGCGAATGCGACCGTGTAATACACCGTCTCAAGCGGAATTTCGAACTGCAGCACGATGCAATCCACGGATTTCAACATGTCAGCTGCCGCGTCGACGTCGGCGGGCTTGATCGCATCGTTAGCCCCTTTGACCACGAGAATTCGATTTTGTCCGCTGGGCTCGACGAAGATGGGAGCCACTCCGCTGGAGAGTCCTTCGACCTGCTTTACATGCGTAGCATCGATCCCCTGCTTGCGAAAATTCTCGATGGTGGCTGGCCCGAACAAATCGCTGCCCACGCGCGCCACCATGCAGACATCCGCGCCGCAGAGGCGGGCCGCAACCGCCTGGTTCGCTCCCTTGCCCCCGAAACCAAGGTTGAAGTTCTGTCCGAATATAGTTTCCCCGGGCTTGGGGAAGCGCTCCGCAAAGGTTGTCAGATCAATGTTCGCGCTGCCTACGATCGCGATGCGAGGACGTTTGGCCATGATGGGAGGTTGTCTCCGTAATTTCGGGGAAGGGCGAGTCTAGTCAGGCTTCCGGTGGCTGTCAACGCCACGCAGATCGCGATCAGGCCGTCCGGCTTCTGCTATAGTTCCTCGACAATTGGAGGAGTTATGCCCCGCAATGTCCGCTGCGCCCTGATTCAGGCGAGCAACGCGCTCAGCACCACGCGGCCTCTCCCGCAGATCCGCAAGGCGATGCTCGACAAGCATATGAAGCTGATTGAGCAGGCGGCGCGCAAGAAGGCGCAAATTCTCTGTCTGCAGGAACTATTCTACGGTCCCTACTTCTGCGCTGAGCAAAACGCCCGCTGGTATGAACTGACCGAGCGGGTCCCCGATGGCCCCACAACAAAATTGATGCAGAAGGTCGCGGCCAAACACAACATGGTGATGGTCGTTCCGGTTTACGAGGAACACATGCCGGGCGTCTACTTCAATACCGCAGCTGTGATCGATGCCGACGGGCGCTACCTGGGGAAATATCGCAAGCATCATCTGCCGCATTGTCATCCTGGATTCTGGGAGAAATTCTATTTCACGCCGGGGGATCTTGGTTATCCCGTGTTCCAAACCAAGTATGCCAAGGTGGGCGTGTACATCTGCTACGACCGGCATTTTCCAGAAGGCGCGCGCGTTCTGGGATTGAACGGAGCTGAAATCGTATTCAATCCTTCGGCGACTGTGGCCGGCCTCTCGGAATATCTTGTGGGAGTTGGAACAGCCGGCGCATGCCGTCGCCAATGGATATTTCGTTGGGGCAATTAATCGCGTAGGCCGGGAGAAGCCGTGGAATATCGGCGAATTTTACGGCAAGAGTTATTTCTGCAATCCACGCGGAAAAATCATTGCGCAGGCCAGCCGCAACAAAGATGAAGTCGTAGTCGCGGACCTCGACCTCGACATGATCGGCGAGGTGCGCAAGGTCTGGCAGTTCTTCCGCGATCGCAGGCCAGAGACATATGCGCCGCTGACGGCCCAGAGCGCTGGGTCCGCCGCCGCGGATTGAACGTCTGGTCCGGATCGTCCCGGTTTTGAAAGCCATAATGGATTCCGCCGAACTTCAGTCGCGAATCGCGTCCAGTCCTCTTTATAACCACGATCTTGCGCCTGCCAGCCCTGAGAAGCGGCACTGGGGTACGTACAACTTTGCCGCGCTCTGGATTTCCATGTCGGTGAACATTCTCACCTACATGCTGGCCGCGAGTTTGATCCAGGGCGGAATGGATTGGAAGCAGGCGGTCGCGACGATCTTTCTGGGCAACGTGATCGTGCTGGCGCCAATGCTGCTGAACTCGCATCCCGGCGCGAAGTATGGAATCCCATTTCCGGTGTTGGCCCGCGCGTCGTTCGGCGTGTTGGGAGCAAACGTTGCAGCGGTGCTACGTGCGCTGGTTGCGTGCGGATGGTTCGGGATTCAAGCCTGGATTGGTGGCGAAGCGATCAGCACGTTGCTCGCAACTCTCACTCCTGCGTGGAAGGATGTTCCGCACGGCACCGCGGTTTGCTTCTTCGTATTCTGGCTCATCAACCTTGCAGTGGTGCTGAAAGGAATTGAGTACATCCGGATATTGCAGGGGATCAGCGCGCCGGTTCTGCTCGGAGTGGGCCTGCTTCTTTTAGGCTGGGCCTATCACGCGGCGGGTGGATTCGGCCCGATGTTGTCGGTGCCATCGAAATTTCAGAGCTTTTCCGAATTTTTGAAGTTCCTGATTCCTGCGCTGAATGGCACTGTCGGATTCTGGGCAACGGTTTCGTTGAATATCCCTGACTTCACGCGTTTCGCGCGAAATCAACGCGAGCAAATAATCGGCCAGGCGCTGGCCTTGCCTACCACCATGACGTTGTACGCCTTCGTTGGCATCGCGGTGACGTCGGCCACCGTGGTGATTTACGGGACGGCGATCTGGGATCCAGTCCAACTTCTCAGCCGCTTTCATTCTCCAATTGCAGTCGTGATTTCGCTGCTTGCGATTGTGTTGGCCACACTCAACGTCAACATCGGCGCGAATGTCGTTTCGCCAGCCAACGATTTTTCGAATCTCTGGCCGCGGCGGATCAGCTTTCGAACGGGCGGCGTGATCACCTGCTTCATGGGAATTGCGTTGATGCCCTGGAAACTGCTCGCAGACTACAAGACGTTCATTCTTGGATGGCTCGGCGGCTATGCGGCTTTTTTGGGACCCGTGGCCGGAATCATGATTTGCGACTACTTCGTCGTCCGCCGTCGTGTCCTGCAGTTGGAGGATTTGTATTTGCGAGGAGGCGCGTACGAATATTCGCGCGGATTCAACTGGCGCGCTGTGGTTGCGTTGGCTTTGGGATCTGGAACGGCGTTGATGGGATTGGCGGTTCCATCCGTACGCGTTCTTTACGATTACTCGTGGTTCGTGGGCTTCGCGGTCTCGTTCTTAACCTACTACGCAATGATGGGGAGTCAAAATCCCCACCCTCCCGCGTAAAGACGCGGGAAGGGTGGGGCACCCTCAGGGTCACTTCGCAGTTGGTTGATAGCTTGGGAGTATTTCTTTGCCGTAGATGTCGAGCGTCTGCTCTTCATCGCCGCACATGAGATAGATGTTGAACTGGGTGACTCCCACCGCTGCCAGGTCGCGGAGTTTCTTGTGATGAGCGTCGGCATTCCCCAACAGGCAGAAACGATCCACCACTTCATCTGAAACGAAATTTGCATTATCGCTGTCGACCTCGCAATGATGCTGGTAGTCGTAGCGGCCGCGATCCTCGACATAAGAGGTCAGGGCCGGGGGCAGGTCTTCCGGCTTGTACTGGCGGATCAGATCCATCACGTGGTTCGAAACCAGGGCGGGAAACCAGCGCACGCGTTCCCGCCCAACGCTTAGGTCATTAGAGACCCACACCGGAGCTGCGGCCATCACTTCAATCTGGCTCGCGTCGCGTCCGGCTGCTCGGGCGCCTTCCTTCACAAATCCCATGCACCAGTCGATCAAAGCTGGATCGGCAAACTGCAGGATGATGCCGTCCGCCACTCGTCCAGCCATGTGCAAGACTTTGGGACCGTAGCCAGCAACCCATATGCGCGGAGCGTCTTTCGCCCAACTCAACCGAGTCGGCTGGCTATCATGTTGCACTTCCCTTCCCGACGTCAGATCACGAAATTCCTTCACCGCTGCTTCCAACTGTGACCAACTGACGGGCTTCTTGCCCATCACGCGGCGTGAACTATCGCCGCGGCCGATCCCGAGTTCCATGCGGCCACCGGAAATCAAATTTAGAGTCGCAAACAGGCTAGCTGTGACGGTAAGATCACGCGTCGCAGGGTTGGTCACGCATGTGCCCAGCCGCATGCGCTGCGTGTTCGTCGCCATCAGGGTCAAGAGCGGGTAGGGTTCTTTCCACAAAACGTGCGAATCGAAGATCCAGCCGTATTTAAATCCCGCACTCTCAGCCTGGCGGGTTAAACCCACGATGCGCTCAATGGACATGTCAGGTTTGATCGTGAATCCGAACTGCATGGCTGGTCCCTCTCTGTGGCGGGAAACGGTTGTGAAGAACTAAAGGGCGGCAGTGTAGCATAATTTCCTGCGCGCTCTGGACGGAGGTTCGATGGGCTTCGATGCAATCATTCGTAATGGAACTGTGGTGACTGCGACGGATTCGTATGTAGCCGATGTTGCCGTGATAGATGGCAAAATTGCGGCAATCGGCAAAGATCTGCCGGCCGAAAATGCATCGCGTATTTTGGATGCGTCTGGAAAATTGCTATTGCCTGGCGGCATCGACGTGCACACGCATCTGGACATGCCGTTCGGAGGCACGACGAGCGCGGATGACTTCGAAACCGGCACGCGTGCTGCAGCATTTGGCGGCACGACGACGCTGATTGATTTTGCGATCCAGTACAAAGGTCAGCCACTGCGTCAGGCTTTCGACACGTGGATGAGCAAGGCGTCCAGTAAGGCAGTATCCGATTACGCGTTTCACTGCATTGTCACCGACGTTTCGGGCGGCCAATTGTCGGAGATGAATGATCTGGTGCGTGAAGGGGTGACCAGTTTCAAGCTGTTTATGGCGTATCCCGGCGTCTTCATGCTCGACGATGGAAGCATCTTCAAAGCGCTGCAAATGACTTCGCAGAATGGCGGCTTGGTGTGCATGCATGCAGAAAACGGCAGCGCCATCGACGTCATTGTGCAGCAGGCGCTGGCAGAGGGAAAGAAAGCGCCGAAGTACCACGCTCTCACGCGCCCGACCACGGCGGAGGCAGAGGCAACTGGCCGCGCCATTGCACTGGCGGAAATGGCGGGCGCGCCGATTTACATCGTGCACCTCAGCTGCAACGATGCACTTGAAAAAGTTCGGGAGGCGCGCGACCGTGGACTTCCCGTTTATGCGGAGACCTGTCCGCAATATTTGTATCTCTCGATCGAGAACTTCGATGTACCCGGCTTCGAGGGAGCGAAATACGTGTTCACTCCTCCGCTGCGCGAAAAATGGCACCAGGAGAAATTGTGGAACGGGCTTAAGCGCGATCATCTGCAGGTGGTCTCGACCGATCACTGCCCGTTCTGCTTCAAAGAACAAAAGGAATTGGGCAAGGATGACTTCACAAAAATTCCTAACGGCGGTCCTGGTGTGGAGCATCGCATGAGCCTGATCTATTCTGGTGGGGTCGCGGGCGGGCGCTTCAGCGTCAACCGTTTTGTGGAGTTGGTATCAACGACTCCGGCAAAACTCTTCGGACTTTATCCGCGCAAAGGGACGATTGCGGTGGGAAGCGATGCTGATGTGGTGATCTTCAATCCCACTCGCAAGCACACTATCAGCGCGAAGACGCACCACATGCGGGTAGATTATTCGATGTTTGAGGGAATACAGGTGACGGGAATGGCAGATATGGTGTTGTCCCGCGGCAAGGTGATCGTGGAGGGCGAGAAGTTTCTGGGCCGCGCCGGACAAGGGCAATTCCTGCGGCGCTCAACCTATGCACAGGTGAACGGATAGTATCAACGCAACGCGGCGTAGAGAGCTTTTTTCCACCTTTGGTTGTCGATTGTCCAACAGACCTTAGCCTTGTGACCCGTACTGATCGCTGGCTGCCAGATATCCCGATTGCGCTCATCCTCCGCCACGTTCAGTCGATCGACGACTGTCATGCCACGGGTCAACTCGCTCTGTGTCTCAATCTCGACGTAGTGTTCGCTCCAAGTCGTTCCGACCGTGGGATCGAGGGCGATACACATGGCCACAGGATCCGGAAGGCAAATTCCATCTTCACAGGTTTGAGTTTTGTAAGCTTTTCGCGCATGGCTGTTGCACTCAATGGCGAAATGCGCGAGCTTGGTGTTGAAGGCTTGCACCTGCGCAATGTCGTCGCCGCTCAACACAGCGCCTCCGCGGCACAGATGCCATCCGATCAACTCAACGGGTAGCCCACTGCGCATCACGATGCTGGCCGCCTCAGGATCAACCCAGATGTTGTATTCCGCAGCGGGAGTCACATTCCCTTCGCAGCACGGGGCACCGCCCATCACCACACAGCGGCCTACTTTCGATGCGATGGCTGGATTGCGTGAAACAGCCAAGTGCAATGTTGGTCAGCGGACCTAGAGTAACCAGAACCAAACCTGGATTAGATTCAATGGTTTCGATGATTGCATCAACCGCGTGATTTTCTTTCGCGAGCTGGGCAGGGGCCGGGTAGTTGTGATCTCCGAGCCCGTCGCGTCCGTGAAACCAGGTTGCATTCTGATACGCGCGCACCAGAGGTTTTGCTGCACCCGCGTACACCGGAACACTGGCTCCGCAAAGCTCAGCAGTGTAGAGAGCATTGCGCGTGGCTTGCTGGAGATCGACGTTCCCGGCCACCACCGTGATGGCGGAGACCTGTACGTCGGGCGCGCGCAATGCCATGATCAGTGCCACTGCATCGTCGGAAGCCGTATCCGTGTCGATGAGAAAGATGCGACCCACGCGCGCCAGAATAGCAGAACCGATCCAGCTTCTAGCCAACCCAGCTTGTGGCCCAAACCAAAGCAGTGTAGAGTTACACGTTTTCCAAGGGAGACAGCATGTTCACGCCGCAAACGTTTGGGGTTGCGCTGGTGATGATGATTACGGCCGCAGTCTGTTGGGGTTCGTGGGCCAATACCTTTAAGGGCGTCAAGAATTATCGCTTTGAACTTTTCTATTGGGATTACGCCATCGGCATTTTTCTGATCTCTCTCATTCTGGCATTGACGATGGGGAGCACAGGCCACGACGCTTCCAGTTTCCTCAACAACGTCGAATCGGCGGACCGGTCCAACATTGTCTCGACTCTTGTGGGCGGCGCAATTTTCAATCTGGCAAATCTGCTGCTGGTGGCAGCGATCGATATGGCGGGTCTAGCCATCGCCTTCCCGATCTCAATCGGAATTGCTCTCGTTGTGGGGGTACTGTTGAGCTACTCGCTCGAGCAAAAGGGTAACCCGATGTTTCTCGGTATTGGCGTGCTTTGCGCGCTGATTGCGGTGATCCTCGACGGGAAAGCCTACGGAAATCTCCCCAGCACGGGCCGCAATTTCTCCAGAAAAAGTCTGATCACGTGCGTTGTCTCGGGAATACTGATGGGCCTGTGGAATCCGTTCATGACTTACGCGATGACCCGCGGCAATTCCCTGACACCGTACAGTGCCGCCGTCTTCCTCACGCTCGGGGCGCTGCTCTCCTGCTTCATCTGGAATCTTTATTTCATGAAGCATCCGCTGGTGGGAGAGCCGGTACGCTTGGGAGGATTCTTCCGGGGCTCGCCATCTGGCCATTTGTTAGGCCTTCTGGGCGGAGCGATCTGGGGAACTGGCACGGTTTTCAGCCTGACCGCGGGGAAACTCACCGGACAAGCGATCTCCTATGCCATCGGCCAGTCTGCGCCCATGGTCGCAGCATTATGGGGCGTGCTGGCATGGAAGGAATTCGCCGGCTCGGGAACTCGCGCCAAGATGTATCTGGTGCTTATGTTCGTTTTCTATGGACTGGCGATTTTACTGGTCGCACGCGCCAACGGCTGACGCTGCTATTTTCCCTTGATCCGGCTGATAAACAACTGCAGGAAGCGATCCGCATCGGAGGCAAGGCAGACTCGCGCGTTCGGCTTCAACTCGATCACGCCATCAATTTCGTAGTGATCGCCGTGCAGCACGTTGTTCTCGTCTGATCCCATGCGGTTGCCGACCGTTTCACCGCGGGTGAATTCGCCTTTCGTTTCCACATCGACGTGCATGTCCTTCAGCGTAACCAGCCTGGGATCGATTGCCGTCGCGACCGCCAGGGGATCGTACATCGCGGCACCTTCATAGCCACTCTTCTCCGAGCGGGTTACATAAAAGTCCGCAAGCTTTGCTATGAAGTCGCTCTCCGGACCGTGGAGGCTTTGCAACTCTGTCAGGTGCTTGCGAGTCATCAAGGTGCGCTCACCCACATCGGAACCGATCATCGTGACCATCCATCCTGCATTGAAAACGATGGATGCAGCTTCCGGATCGTTGTAGATGTTGGCTTCCGCGGCTCCATTCACGTTGCCCCCGGTGATCGAACCGCCCATGATGATGACGTTTTTCACCAGCGGAACGATGGAGGGATCTTTCGAAACAGCCAGCGCAATATTCGTCAATGGACCGACCGGGATCAGCGTGACGTCGTGCGGGTATTTGTGCGCGAGCTCAATGATGAGATCCGGACCGAAGCGCGCATCCGCCTTGCATTTCGAGGCAGGCAGTTCCACCCCAGCGAGGCCGTTCGGACCGTGCCAGTACTGTGCCGTAATCAGCTTCTGGTTGAGGGGATGCGTGGCTCCGCCCGCCACCATAACATCACACCGGCCAGCGAGAGAGACGATCTTCAATGCGTTCTCCAGGCCCTGACGTCCATCCACATTTCCAGGCACAACGGTCAGCGCTTCGACCTTGAGTTCTTGCGAGTTAAGGGCCAGAAGAATTGCAAAGGCATCGTCGATGCCAGGATCGGTGTCGATGATCACTCGCTGTGGTGACTGCGCGTTCGCGGGTGCCAGAAAAATTGCCGGTACAAGCAGGAGCAGAACAAAGTATCTATTCACGAGATCGAAGTCCTTCGTTGGTCTTGAGCAAAGTTGAATCTAGAGGAGCATGCCGGCAATTGAGGCTGACATCAGATTCGCCATTGTTCCCGCCAGCATCGCGCGGAACCCAAGGCGTGCCAGTTCGCCTCTTTTATTGGGAGCTAACGCGCCGATACCGCCGATCTGAATTCCGATGGAACTCAGATTCGCAAAGCCGCAGAGGGCGAACGTAGCGATGGTCACCGATCGCGGATCAAGCAGCGTTTTCTGATCTCCTAATTGAGAAAAAGCTACGAGTTCGTTCAATACCATGCGTATACCGAGCAGATTGCCCACCGCTGCGCAATCGTGCCGCGGAATACCGATCACCCACGCGATTGGCCAAAAAATGTATCCGAAGATTTGTTCCAGGCTCTGAGGAAAATACCTCACATAATTGTGGATGCCGCCCATAATGCCATTGGTCAGCGCGATCAGCGCCAGAAAAGAAATCAGCATGGCGGCGATGTTGAGCGCCAGGTGAAGGCCGTCCGTAGTTCCGCGCGCGATCGCCCCTAAAAGATTCTCCTCTTTCTCAGTCTTCTCCTCGTCGGCACTCATGACGACCTTGCCTGCAGTCTTGGCTTGCTCGGTCTCAGGGACCAGCATTTTTGCCATCAGCAGCGTACCCGGGGCCGTCATGATGACCGCGCTTAACAGGTGCTTCGGGTCGATCCCGAATGCAATGTAGGCAGCCATGATTCCACCGGATACGTGCGCCATTCCGCTTGTCATCACGGTCATCAATTCCGAGCGGGTTAGATCTGGCAGGAAGGGACGAATGGTAAGTGGCGCCTCGGTCTGTCCCATGAAAATGCTGGCAGCGACGTTGAGTGATTCGGCTCCGCTCGCACCCATGACCCGGGTCATCACCCAGGCAAAAATGCGGATGATGATCTGCATGACTCCGAAGTGGTAGAGCACGGCAAAAAATGCAGCGATAAAAATAACTGTGGGCAACACGCCAAATGCAAAGTAGCCCAACTGTGAACCGGGCTTGGCAAGATCTCCAAACACGAAGTGAGATCCTGCGTAGGCATAGCTAAGCAGCCGGGTGACAGCATCGCCGGCTTTTTGAAAGGCGAGGCGGCCAGCATCGATGCGGAGCACAAAAACCGCAAACACGAATTGCAGGCCCAACCCCCACGCGACCGTCTTAAGCCGGATCGCGCGCCGATTGGTCGAGAAAATGTAGGCCAGAGCGAGAATCGTGAGAAGCCCGAGAATGCCGGTGAATCGCCCCATTCAGTGCCTCTCTCCCGATCTTTGAATGACCCTGTGGATTAGGGGCCTTTTCGTCGCAGGAGCAGTGTTGGCGATCACACAGTTGTCCGTGATTAGCTGGCGCGCTCGCTGGAGCCGAGTTTCGCTGTTGAAGTGAATGGTGGCCAAGGGTTCGCCCGCCGCCACACGGTCTCCTACTTTCTTATGGAGCACGATCCCGACTGCGGGATCCACGGAATCTTCCTTGCGCTCGCGTCCGCCACCGAGGATCACACATGCTGTCCCAATCTGTTCGCAATTCATGGCAGACAGGAAACCGCTCTCGGCGGCGGCAACTTTTTCAGTCTGGCGCGCCTGCGGGAGGCGTTTGGGATCGTCAATCACTCTGCTGTCTCCACCCTGCAATTCCACCATCTGCCGGAATTTCTCAAGAGCTTTTCCAGAAGAAATCAGCTCCGCACTTTGCTGTGTCCCCTGCGCGACCGACTTCGAAAGTCCTCCCAAGTGCAGCATCCAACCGGCTAGGTGCAGGCAGAGTTCTTTCAAATCTTCCGGACCCTCTCCTCGCAAAATCTGCAATACCTCAACCACCTCAAGCGCATTCCCAATCATGTTGCCTAGCGGTTGATCCATGTCGGTGATGAGCGCGACGACATGTTTTCCCATGCGCTCGCCGGTTTCCACCATGAGTTCGGCCAGAAAGGCCGCGTCCTTTTCAGTCTTCATGAACGCGCCCGACCCCGTCTTTACGTCCAATACGAGGGCGTCAATTCCTTCCGCCAGCTTTTTGCTCATGATGGATGCACAGATCAGATACGGGCTTTCGACTGTTCCCGTGACATCGCGCAGCGCATACAGCTTGCGGTCGGCAGGTGCAATCTCGGGAGTCTGGCCGATCATGGCGCATCCGCAGGACTTGAGCACGCGCAGAAAGTCAGCTACAGAAAGATTCACGTTGAAGCCGGGAATAGCCTCGAGTTTGTCCAGGGTTCCGCCAGTGTGCCCAAGACCGCGGCCGCTGATCATGGGGACGGCTAATCCAGCGGCCGCCGCCAGAGGAGCGAGCACCAGGGATGTCTTGTCTCCGACCCCGCCCGTTGAGTGTTTATCTACTTTCTTTGCCGTGAGCGAACTCAGATCGAGAACTTCCCCGGAGCGCAGCATCGAGTCGGTTAGCGCGGCCGTCTCGGCGTGCGTCATACCTCGCAACACGACTGCCATCAACCACGCCGACACCTGATAATCAGGGATCTTGTCTTGCGTGTACGCATTGACGAAAGCTGTGGTCTCCGACGGGGAGAGTTCCACGCCATCTCGCTTCCTGCGAATCACGTCGATGGCGCGAAAATCTGTCTCGGCGGATTTCAATTGGCTCACTTGAGGCGGAATCCATCCGGAAGAAGTTCGGTGATGTGAGCCTGCCTGGGGCCGCTTGCGCCCTGGAAGAAGATGGTGGCATTCGGGCCGAATTCGTAAATTACCTGGCGGCACGCTCCACATGGAGAACAGGGCACGCCCTTGTCGTTGGTAACAGCTACAGCCTGAATTTCAATCGTGGGACCAAGGTCGGCGACGGCCGAGAAAATCGCCGTCCGCTCGGCGCAATTCGTCATGCCGTAGGACGCATTCTCCACATTGCAGCCGGAGTAGATCTTTCCGTTGCTGAGCAAGATGGCCGATCCCACGCGGAAGTTGGAATACGGGGCGTGGGCATTCTTCATCACCTTGGCTGCGGCCGATTCGAGCTGCTTGCGTAGCTTCGGCGCAAGCTTTGTTCTAGGCATAGGAAGATGTCTGACCGACTGGGACGAAAGTCGTGCGTCATTGTAAACCCTCGCTGCGCTATTTTTCGGATACTTCGCAGGGGTTCGTGCATCAGAGCGGGGGGGTATGTATGTCGCGTTGTTCGCACGCCCTGCCGTACAATTGCAACGCAGCAGGGCTCAGTTTCGCCCGGAAACGAAGGCAACACTCAATGTCCGGCGATCAAACGAATTCCAGGGTGGTGCGCGGCGCTGGCAAACTTGAAGCCCGCGACCTGCGATCTGGGAATGTGATCGCATCGCTCAACGGACAAGCACTGCTTCGCAATTGCGGTATGCCACTGGACCTGAACTGGGTGCAGGAAGTTCGCGTGAACACGAGCGCGGTCGAGAGGCGCACCCAGTCTCAAGTAGCGCGACGCAGCGTGAAGAAGGAATGGCAGGCTGCATGGCTCTTGCGAGCAATCACCTGCATGGACCTGACAACGCTCTCCGGCGACGATTCGGAAGAGCGAGTACGCCGCCTGTGCGCCAAGGGACGGCGTCCGCTGCAGCAGGAACTAGTCGACAAACTCGGCATACAGCAACTCGGGATTCAGGTGGCGGCCATTTGCGTGTATCACACGTTCGTAGAAGCAGCGGTTCAAGCTTTGGAAGGAACTGGAATTCAGGTGGCCGCCGTTTCCACGGGATTTCCCGCAGGCTTATCGCCACTTGACGAGCGGGTCGCGGAGATTCGCCGCTCCGTTGAGGCTGGAGCACACGAAATCGACGTCGTCATTACCCGGGCGCATGTTTTCGGCGGCCGCTGGCAAGCACTCTATGATGAGATCGCGGCCTTCAAACAGGCATGCGGATCTGCGCACATGAAAGTGATATTGGGGACGGGCGACTTAGTCACACTGCGGAATGTGGCTCGCGCGAGTTTCGTCGCCATGATGGCCGGCGCGGACTTCATCAAGACCTCTACGGGAAAAGAAGCTGTAAACGCTACGCTGCCTGTAACCCTGGTGATGGTTCGCGCCATTCGCGAGTATGCTCAAAGGACTGGGATGGCGGTTGGGTTCAAGGCGGCGGGTGGTATCCGAACCGCAAAACAGTCGGTTGATTGGCTGGGGATGATGAAGGAAGAACTGGGAGACTCGTGGTTGCGCGCAGAAATGTTCCGCTTCGGTGCAAGTGGATTGTTAGGTGACATCGAGCGTCAATTGGAGCATCACGCGACCGGACGTTACTCTGCCGAGTACCGGCATCCGATCGCGTAGGTATTCATGTCCGGGGACCAGACTGAATGAGCATCGCCGAAAAATTCGCCACCATGGAGTACGGCCCTGCCCCTGAGGATCCGAAAGAAGCGGTTGGATGGCTCGAGCGCCACAAGCACCGGTTCGGCCTTTTCATCGGTGGAGCGTGGCGAGAGCCTGCGGCGGGCCAACATTTCGACACCTTGGATCCGTCCAATGGTGAAAGGCTGGCGACGGTCGCGCAAGGCGATGCCAGAGACATCGACGCGGCCGTTCAAGCTGCGCGCGATGCGTACCCGAAATGGCGCGCACTTACTCCTCATCTTCGCGCGCGTTATCTTTACGCCTTGGCTCGCCTGGTTCAGAAACATTCGCGGCTGCTCTCCGTGCTGGAAACTATGGACAACGGCAAGCCGATTCGCGAGAGCCGCGACATTGATATCCCGCTGGTTGCACGCCATTTTTACTATCACGCCGGGTGGGCCCAGTTGCTGGATCAGGACTTTCCAGAGTACGAACCGTGCGGGGTAGTAGGGCAGATCATTCCGTGGAATTTTCCACTACTCATGCTCGCCTGGAAGATTGCTCCCGCGCTGGCTACGGGTAACACGGTCGTGTTGAAACCGGCCGAGTTTACTCCACTCACAGCGCTTGCGTTTGCCGAACTCTGTCAGGAAGCTGGTCTCCCGGCGGGAGTAGTGAATATCGTTACTGGCGATGGATCCACAGGCGAGGCGCTGGTAAAGCACCCTGATGTAGATAAGATCGCTTTCACCGGTTCAACGGAAGTGGGGCGCGCCATTCGCGGCGCGACTGCCGCCAGTCACAAGCGCCTCTCGCTCGAACTCGGGGGAAAATCTCCGTTCATCATTTTCGAAGATGCCGACCTCGACAGCGCAGTGGAAGGACTGGTCGATGGCATCTGGTTCAATCAGGGACAGGTGTGCTGCGCCGGCTCGCGTCTGCTGATGCAAGAGAGCATCGCCGAAACGCTGATCTCGAAGATTCGCGATCGCATGACCACGTTGCGCATCGGTCCGCCGCTCGATAAGGCGATTGATATCGGAGCAATCGTGGCACAGGTGCAACTGGAGCGAATCCAACGCATGGTCGCGCAGGGAATCGCAGAGGGCGCTACCTGCTGGCAACCGCAACTGGCGATGCCATCTCGAGGGCTCTACTATCCTCCGACGCTTCTCAGCAACGTCCATCCCACCTCGATTGTCGCGCAGCAAGAGATCTTCGGTCCTGTTCTCGCTGCAATGACTTTCCGCACTCCGCAAGAAGGTGTGGAACTGGCCAACAACACCGTCTATGGGCTGGCATCGTGTGTATGGAGCGAGAACATCAATGTCGCTCTCCAGGTCGCCGCACAAATCAAGGCCGGGGTGGTTTGGGTGAATTGCACGAATCTGTTCGATGCAGCGTGCGGCTTCGGAGGATATCGTGAGAGCGGTTACGGCCGGGAAGGCGGACGAGAAGGCCTGCTCGAGTACATGGAGTTGAAGTGGTTCAAGCACGCGCCGAAGCTTACAAATGACGGCGCGGCCTCAACTCGCGGAAAAACAGGAATCGCCGCAGACCAGCACGCCCGCGATTGACCGCACGGTGAAGCTGTACATAGGAGGCAAGCAGGCCCGCCCTGATTCCGGCTACAGCATGGAAGTGCGCTCGCCAGAGGGCGCATTACTCGGTGAAGCTCCACTGGGCAATCGAAAAGACATTCGTAACGCGGTGGAAGCGGCCCGCAAAGCGAATGGATGGGCAAAGGCGACGGCGCACAACTCGCGCCCAGGTGTTGTACTACTGCGCCGAAAATCTTGCGCTGAGACGGAATGAAATCATCGAGCGCCTGGCACTCGTCGTGGGAAACGAACAAGCTGCGCGCGAGGTGGATCTCGGCGTCGAGCGCATTTTTTCCTATGCCGCATGGGCCGACAAGTTCGATGGCGCGGTGCACAATCCGCCATTCCGAAACATCGCCATTGCGATGAACGAACCCCTGGGGACGGTGGGGGTCATCTGTCCTGCCGACGCGCCGCTGCTTGGATTTTTGTCTCTGGTCTTGCCCCTGCTCGCAGTGGGCAACACGGTGACCGCGATTCCTTCTGAGAAATATCCGCTGATCGCGGGCGACCTCTACCAAATATTCGATACCAGCGACATGCCTGCGGGCGCAATCAATATCGTGACGGGCTACGTGTCGCAACTGCTGAAAACCCTGGCCGAGCACGATGACATCGACGCCATCTGGTGCTACGGCGACGAGACAATCGTTGCTTCGGCGAAAGCCATGTCTATAGGCAATCTGAAGCAGGTCTGGACCAACGAGGGCCGTGTCATCAACTGGTTTGATCCCAGAATCGCGGAAGGACGCTGGTTCCTGGAGCACGCCACGCAAGTGAAAAACATCTGGGTTCCCTACGGCGAATAGCGGCGTCCGCCGCGGTTTGCACCAATCCTGTGGCAAAATCTTTTTGCCCATCCGGCATTTACTTTCCCCTTGCAGCGGGACTAGGATATGCCAATCTTCATATCGCCCGGCTTCATTCTGCCTTGTAAGTTTCTATGACCAAGGAGGACCTATGGGCATCGCAGTTTCTCCGCAAATCCATCCACGAGTAGCGGAGTTCATCGACAAACCACGACAGATGTTAATCAACGGACGGTGGGTCAAGGCCGCGTCCGGAAAAACTTTTCCCAGTTACAACCCGGCCACAGGAGAAGTTCTCGCGCAAGTTGCGGAAGGCGATCGCGCGGACATCGATCTGGCCGTGAGAGCGGCTCGTCATGCCTTCGATCAAGGCCCGTGGCGCCGCATGACAGCGTCACAACGCGGACGCCTGATCTGGAAACTCGCCGATCTTCTCGAGCAGCATACCGAGGAGTTCGCCTATCTCGAAAGCCTGGATAACGGCAAGCCGCTGAATATTGCCAAGGCGGCGGACGTCCCGCTCGCCGTAGACCTGTTTCGCTACATGGCGGGATGGACCACCAAGATCGAGGGAAACACGATTCCGTTGTCAGTTCCCTACACACCGGGGGCGAAGTACTTCGCCTACACCCTGCGCGAGCCGGTGGGCGTGGTCGGCCAGATCATCCCCTGGAATTTCCCGTTGTTAATGGCGGCATGGAAGCTCGGTCCGGCTCTGGCGAGCGGTTGTACCGTGATATTGAAACCGGCCGAGCAAACACCACTATCCGCGTTGCGTCTCGGCGAACTGATCATGGAGGCTGGGTTCCCTGAAGGCGTCGTCAACATCGTTCCCGGATATGGCGAAACGGCAGGAGCGGCCCTGGCGGCTCATCCGGATGTCGACAAAGTCGCTTTCACCGGATCGACTGAAGTCGGAAAGCTCATCGTGCATGCGGCGACCGGCAATCTGAAAAAGGTGTCGCTCGAACTGGGTGGAAAGTCGCCCAACGTGGTCTTCAAAGACTCTGATCTTGAGACCGCGATCCCGGGCGCTGCGAGCGCCATTTTCTTTAACCATGGACAATGCTGCTGCGCAGGTTCGCGTTTGTACGTCGAGAAAGCTGTATATGACCGGGTGGTAGAAGGCGTCGCAGAGCATGCCAGGAAAATCAAAGTCGGCTCCGGTCTCGAGCCTGACACGCAGATGGGCCCGCTGGTTTCCGAAGAACAACTGAAACGAGTGTGCGGATATCTCGAATCGGGATTCTCGGAAGGCGCAAAAGCCGTAGCCGGTGGACGCAAGGCCGGCGACCGCGGATATTTCGTCGAGCCCACAGTCCTGGTCGATACCAACGAAAACATGAAGGTCGTGCAGGAGGAAATCTTTGGCCCGGTGGTTACGGCGATGCCCTTCACCGATCCAGAAGAAATCATTCCTCGCGCCAATAACAGCGACTATGGGCTTGCTGCCGCCGTGTGGACCCGCGATGTCAGCAAGGCGCATCACGTGGCCGAACAACTTCGCGCCGGCACCGTGTGGATCAACTGCTATAACATCTTCGATGCCGCGCTACCCTTTGGTGGTTACAAACAGTCGGGCTGGGGTCGCGAGATGGGGCATGACGTCCTCAATCTGTACACCCAAACCAAGGCAGTCTGCGCCAGAGTGGCGTAACTGCACCAAAAACTTAAAGGACGGTGGTCAAGACCACCGTCCTTTTTTATTTGGAATTCGCGACTAGCGTTCCATCAGCAGAACTTTTTCGGCATCGTCGATCTCCGTCAACTTCACCTCAATGACTTCGTTCATAGTGGTTTGCACATTGCGTCCTACGAATGTCGCCTCAACCGGAATCTCCCGATGCCCTCGGTCAATCAACACACAAAGCTGGACTCTGCGCGGCCGTCCATGAGAGAACAGCGCGTCCAGCGCGGCGCGGGTTGTACGCCCGGTGAAGAGCACATCGTCGACGAGCACGATGTTTTTTTCCTCAATGTCGAATCCGATTTCTTTCTCCTGCACGACAGGTTTCGGCCCTAAGGTTGACAGATCGTCGCGATAGAAAGTAATGTCCAGCGATCCCACCGGCACCTTCGCGTTCTCGATCCGCGTAATGATCTTGCCAAGCCGTTCGGCCAATGGCACTCCGCGGCGCCTGATACCGACCAGGCCCAGACCGTTAACGCCGCTATTCTTTTCTACGATTTCATAGGCGAGCCGAACCAGAGTGCGCTCAATTTCCGATGCCGACATCAATTGGGCCTTCTGCCGAAGTCCAGTCTTTTTTGTGGGGTTCTTTGCATTCATTATTGGTTGTGCCTCAGCGCCGTGAAGCCGGCTACTCAATGTAGACAACGCAAGTGTAGAGGTCAAGCCAGCCGCCTGAAGTCCAGAGGTAATGGGATGATGAGAGTGTCAGAACTTGTGGATTGGATGGACCGCTTCTGACAAAACCTGCCGCAACTCCGAGTTCGGACATGGTGTCTTCACCAGGCGAGATAGCGGTGACTTCCCTTCGCGCGCCGCAATGAGACTGATGGATGCGGGCTCGTTCAGCGCGGATTCTCCTGGGAGAATTCCGACGCCCTGATTGCGTCCCATGCCTTTTGCCAGATAGAGTGCAGCATCGGCGAGCGCGATGGACTCCTCCGGGCAAATGGCCTCAAACGCCGGACGGCACCACGGATATGCGGCCCACCCCACAGAGCAAGTCTTTCGCAGCAGGATCCCGTGGCCGAGATCAAAAGGATTCGAGGACATGATTTCAAGCACGCGACTGCAGAACGCAGGCGTTCCGGACGGGTCTGTCGAACGGCTCATGATGAGGAATTCTTCTCCGCCCCAGCGAACCAGCACGTCCGATTTGCGGACCACAGTAGAAAGTCTCTGGGCTACCAGTTGAAGCAAGCGATCGCCGGCAGGATGACCGTACAAATCGTTCACCTGCTTGAAAAAGTCCACATCGACCATGATGAAAACCAGGTCGCGATGATCCATTTTGCGGATCTCACTGCCGCGGGCGCGCTGATAATTTCGCAGGACCTGGCCTGCCTCGGCGGGCAAGATTTCCTCCAGATAGCGCCGGTTCCACAGTCCGGTCAACACATCGGTGAATGAAATTTCCTGCAACTCAAGATTCTTGCGCTGCAGTTCGAGACTATGCCACCGTAGAGACTGTTCCTTATTTTCGAGTTCGTCTTTCAACCGGCACATCTCGTCAAGATTGTGCCGCGAAGAGCGCAGCAGGCTGAGCAATTCCTGATCGAGCAGATGTTGTTTCAAGAACACGAGAGCGCCCATGACTATCATGACGGCAATGGTAAGCAGCACGCGGTATGTTCTGACGCTCTGCGGGGCTCGGCCGCCAAATTCTGCCCAGGCAATCATGAGCGGAGTGATGAAAACGGCAACCATAGCGAGGCGAGCCTTCCAGATGCCGAGTCCCCGCATCGCAGATCCTTCGGTGACGGTGTCATCATCAAGGCTGCGCGCCAGAAAACCGAGTCGAATAAACCATGCCATGGCCGCAACCAGCGGTACATCAAAGATGCTGCCCGTATAGTAAAGATGGAGATCGATGGCCTCGCTCGCTGCCAGCGACGCCACGCAATAGCTCAGGCTCGCCAGAAAGAAATGGAAGTAGATCCTGCGCCACGCGCCACGGCTCCGCCGCCACACCAGCATCAATCCCGTCACCAGCGCCAGTTGTTCGCTGACATAGACCAGATCAAAGCTCCTGCCGTAAACGATCTCGGAAGGATGTACGTACTGCCAGGGAATTACGACGAACATATAAAGGAACAACCACCAAATCATCAGAAGAGCAAAATCCAGCGTATCGACCCGGATGGCACGGTCGTCCTGCTCTACGTGGGGCTGTATGGCCAGCGCGGCCATCATCGGAACGATGTGTAGAAATAAAATGACGTCTCCGACGAAGGGATTGGGTACTTCCTGCCGCAAGTAGACCTCAAAATAGGTCCACGTCACTTGCGAGCCCAGCCACATGCACAAACCAAGGCTCATCAACCCCCAGAACAGGCGATTCTTGGGCGATGCGAGCCTGAAATTGTTGAGGAATAGGGCTGCCGAAGCAAGCAGAATAAGATTCTGGAGAATATCGCCGAATGCCGTCAGCGCAAAGCTGCGGCGCACTAATACGGTTGCGGCGATATGTACGCACACAAGGGCGCCGACCGCGAGCGTCCACTTGCGTCCGTTCTGGAACGCAACACTCCCCACGGTACAAATTGTATGTTCTCGTTGGAGGCCGGTCGTGGTTACCGAGGTAATTGGAAGCAGACGGAAGATCGCTGGAATCGGTTACGAAAGCGCCGCCGAGAAACGTTGAACGAACTGAAAAACATCTGCATACGAGTTGTATAGCGGAACTGGAGCCACACGGAGAATATCCGGCTCGCGCCAATCGGCAACGACTCCTACAGCCGCAAGCCTGTCGCAGATTTCACGGCCGCGACGCGAGAGTCGAAGGGATAGCTGTGCTCCTCTGCGTGTTTCCTCCGCGGGAGTGATGACGGAAAATTCAGACGACGATTTTTCCCGCAGAAGAAATTCAAGGTAGCCCGTGAGCGACACACTTTTATCTCGCAGTGCGTCAAGCCCCGCTTCGGAAAAGATGTCCATTGATGCGCGCAGGGGAGCAAGGGCCAGAACCGGCGGGTTGCTCAACTGCCAACCTTCAGCGCCTTCCATGGGGTGGAAATCCGGTCCCATCTTGAATCGTGTCTTCTCATCATGTCCCCACCAGCCGGCGAAACGCGGCAGGCTCCATGCGTGCGCGTGTCGTTGGTGCACGAAACACCCTCCCACACATCCCGGACCCCCATTCAAATATTTGTAGCTGCACCAAACTGCAAAATCGGGGCGCCAATCGTGCAGCCGCAACGGAATGTTCCCTGCGGCGTGGGCTAGATCGAATCCAACAATGCAGCCTTTCTCGTGTCCTGCGGCGGTAATTCCAGCAATATCGAACGCCTGACCAGTGACGTAATTCACCCCTGCCAAGCAGAATGAGGGCGATCGAATCTCCCTTCTCGATCGATGAGCAGATCGATATCTTCCTCGCGCATGCAGGATTCGCCGTTGCGAGGCCGCAATTCCACCAACGACGATGCCGGATCAAAACCATGAAACCGAATTTGCGACTTGAGCGCGTACTGATCGGAAGGAAACGCTCCTCCCTCCATCAAAATCTTGTGGCGAGTTGCCGTCGGCCGATAGAACGACGTCATCATGAGGTGCAGGTTTACCGTCAGAGAATTCATTACGACGACTTCAGACGAATCTGCCCCCACCAGCTGCGCAGTTTGCTCCGTCAACAATCGGTGATACGTGAACCACGGATTCTTCCCTCGGAAGTGGCCCTCAACGCCCAGTTCCGCCCAATCCCGGAGTTCCTGCTGCAGGTACGCAGGTACGCTTTTGGGTTGAAGTCCGAGGGAATGCCCGCAGAGATAGATGCACTCCTGTCCGTTTGGTACTTTCGGAATGTGAAACCGGTCGCGGAAATGTGCGAGAGGATCGCGCGCATCCATTTCGCGCGCGAATTCCTCGTTGCTCTGATATGAACCGGGGCTCACGCGGGCTCCAATGCGGTCAGTTGAGCTCGAATCAAGTGGTCCGCTTTCGTCCAGTCCAGTTCATCGAGGCTGTTCACGTCCTCGCAGAGCTCGGCCAGCAAGCGATCCTGGATCTCCCCTCGCCTCTTCGCCGTGCCATATGGAATCCGATGAAAGGTGACCATCGAATATTTAGGCACAAAGATTTGGGGATATTTCGCTTCCAAGGCCAACTCAACTTTCTTGCAAAAAAGAAATCGAGGATCGGCCACGTGGTCGCGCATCTCAACGAAGTTCTCGACCGCCAGATCCGCGATCGCGTCCGTGTTCACCTTGCGGGCTTGCTCAAACTCTCGAAAGCTGTGTTCCCAGTGGCCCGGAGACTGGTCCAGCAGTTGCAGAAGCACGGTGCAATCCTCGAATCCGCAATTGATACCCTGGCCAAAGAAAGGAACGATTGCGTGCGCGGCATCGCCGAGCAAGAGCGCCTTACCTGCTGCGTGCCAGGGCGAACATTTGATGGTTACCATTGCGCCGGTAGGGTTCTCAAAGAAGTTCTGCGCGAGTTGGGGCATGAGAGGCAAAGCATCGGGAAAGCGTGATTCAAAGAATTCATGAACAACCTGAGGCGACGCGAGTTCCGCAAAGCTGTCCTGCCCCTCAAAGGGAAGAAACAAGATGCAAGCAAATGTGCCGTCAACATTGGGCAAAGCGATGAGCATGTAGTTGCCACGAGGCCAGATGTGCAGCGCGTTCGTTTCCAGCGCGTGCTTGCGATCCGGACCAGCAGGAATTGTCAGCTCCTTGTACCCGTAATCCAGATATTTCTGGGAAAAGTTGAAGCGCATTCCTTTGAGCATCTCGCTGCGTATCGCCGATGCCGAACCATCACATCCGATGACGACGTCGGTCTCCACACGTCGCTCAGCACCGCTGGTCTCGTCACGCAAATGGATGGAGCCCGTGTGCAGATCTACACCCACACAGCGTTGCTGAAAGAAGATTCTCACGCCCTGCGCCTCAGCAGCCTCCATCAGCGCAATATTCAAATCCGCGCGCGAAATTGAGTTGATCACCTCCGACTCATCCTTCCCATACGGCTGGAAGGTCAACTCTCCACGGACGGAGTGCATCATTCGCCCTTTCATAGGGATGATGATCTTCTGCATGTCGCGCCAGAGGCCCGCCTCAGCGAGCGCATGAATTCCGCGGACAGACAGCGCGAGATTGATAGAGCGGCCGGCGCTGATCGGAACGCGCCGCATGTCAGGCCGCCTCTCGTAGATCTCAACCTTGAAACCACGCCGGACCAAACCGAGCGCCAGTAATGGCCCGTTGAGCCCGGCACCGATCAGCGTGACGGTTTGAGGAGAACGAGGCATGAAGGACTGGAATATTTTTACTGCGTCAGAAGGGTACGAGCCTCCCAAAGTTCGGGAAAAAACTTTTTATCCAATGTGAGTTTCAGGTACGACGCGCCTGGACTTCCTCCCGTTCCCATGCGCGTGCCAATCACGCGCTCCACCAATTGAATGTGGCGCAGACGCCAGCTCACAACCAGTTCATCAAATTCGGTGAGGCGCTCGCAGACATCAATCCAGTCCCGATGGCTGTGCTCGTCTCGGTACAGCGACAACACTGCGTGCGCACGAGCGGCAAATTTCTCCTGCTCCGCACTGTTGTCTTTGACCTGCAGCTTGCCCATCGCAGCCAGCGCCTCAAAAAACACATCGTGCAAGGACGGCTCGCGCAGCCGCCGCTCCAGTTGCGCGTAGGCTTCCGGCGTTGGCTTGTGGTAGCGGAGCATTTTTTCGTCCTTCAGACCACACAAGAACTCGAGCTCGCGAAATTGTTCGGACTGAAAGCCGCTAGCGGGCTCGAGTTTGCCGCGGAATGCCAGAAAATGGGTGGGCAGCATGGTCTCAAGAATCGTGAACTGCTCCACCAATATGCGGGTGATCTCGGTACAGCGCCGCAACAGGCGCGCGGCTTCGTATACTTCATCGCGCGAGTGCGGGTTGGCCCCGGCATCTCTCAGATTCGCCACCACGGCATCCAGATCGTGAAGCAATTCTTTGAACCACAATTCATAAGTCTGATGCACGATGATGAACAGCATCTCGTCGTGGTGTTGCGGCGAGGACTGCGGATGCTGCAACTCGAGCAACTCCGGAATTCTTAAATACGAACTGTAGGTAAGTTGCTGGCTCAAAGTCGTCTGCCGGCGTTCTTTCTCGCTTTGCGCTCCCGGTTTATCTTGCGTCTCCAGGCCAAGGAACTCGACAGCATTCCTGCCCAGTATTTGCTCTTTCACCCGTGAACTCAGGCGGCTGGATCGAACCAGCTCTCCCACGGGGTGTTCGCCCAATGGGAAGGGATAGTCCGAGCCCAGCATCACATGCTCCGCTTTCATCGTGTCCACGAGAAACTCGAGTGCGCGCTGATCGAACACAGCCGAATCGACATAAAACCGGTTCAGATAGCTGCGCGGGGACAACTCGCAAACGCCATGCGCCGCCGGATGATGCTGCCATGCATTCTGCAAGCGCCCGAGGAGGAACGCGAAACTTCCACCTCCATGTGCAAAGCAGATTCGCAAAGTCGTGGGCAGTTTGTCGAATGCCCCGCCCAGTATCATCGCCACAATCCCGAGTTGCGTTTCGGCGGGCATCCCGACTGTCCAGGGCATCATGTAGTTCGGCATTCGCGGCTTTCCCAGCATGTCCCATGGATGCACCAGCACGGGCATGCGTTCATCCGCGCAATGATGCAGGAACGTGATGATGCCGGGGTCGTCCAGATTCTTCTCGCCCACGTGATTACCGATCTGCACGCCAACATGCCCCGCATGTTTGCAGCGCGTGATCTCTTTGCACGCAGCCTCAATATCCTGAAGCGGAACCTGGCACAGAGACTTCAACCGGCCATGGCCATGGGAGCATAATTCCAACGCGGCATCATTGAACAAGCGTGCGCAATCAAGCGCGTGTTCCGCGGGGCGTTCATAAGCGAACAGCACCGGCGTTGCAGAGATCACCTGGAGATCGATGCCGTCCCGGTCCATCTCTTCCAGCCTCTTGTCTGCATCCCAGCACGCCGAATAAATGTGACGGAAGAACCGGTCGCCGACCATGATGTCGGCCTTGCCTGGTTCCGTGTGCTTGATCCAGGGCCAGTCCGGCGAGCCAAACCGAGCGGCCAGATCAGGCCACGTCTGCGGGAAGAAATGGTTGTGAATGTCGATAACAGGCATCTACTGCCCTTTGCCGGGATGGACCGCGCCGCAGTGTTTACATTTACGCAAAATCGGGTTGCTGTAAAACTGGTCGAAAAGTGGCGGAAGGTCGCGAACTATGCTTTTCAGCTTCACTTCCGCGCGATGCAGCAGTTGATGACAGGTCTGACAGTACCATTCGAAACCGTCGATAGCGCCTTCTGGACGCGGCATCTCGACCACAACACCAATGCTTCCAGCAACGCGTTGCGGTGAATGCCGCATGTGCTTGGGCAAAAGAAAAATATCGCCTTCACGGAGCGGCACTTCGATCGGCGGCTTGCCGGGAGTTTCCATCAGCCGCAGAAAAACGTTTCCCTTCAGTTGATAAAAGAATTCCTCCGTCGGATCGTCGTGATAGTCATGCCGCTGGTTGGGCCCGCCCACTACGGTCACCATCATCTCTCCGTCTTCCCAGACCTGCGCGTTGCCGACTGGAGGCTTGAATTTGTCTTTATTGTCCTCGATCCATTTTTGAAAATTGAAAGCTTTCAATTCTTTGATGGAGGCCATAGGCGGCTCCTATTTCTCCGGTTTGTAGGCAACGGCTCGGATTTCAATGAGCAGATGCGGATGCGGCAACTGGTGTACGGCTACCGTGGTTCGTGCGGGACCATCGTAGCCAAAGTATTCTCCGTAGACTTCGTTGTATCCCGCAAAGTCATTCATGCTGACCAGATACGAGGTCACCTCGACGACATCTTTCAGGTCAGCGCCTTGGGCGCGCAGAATATCTCGCACGTTGTCGATGACCGCCCGCGTCTGACTGCGAATGTCAAGACGCACCGTCCCCATCGAATCGACTTCCGCGCCGGCAATGGTGTTATCGGCACGGCGGGCACTCGTCCCGGAAACAAAGAGGAAGTCACCCGCGCGTTTCACGTGAGGATATTTGCCGCGCGGCTTCGCTTTGCCTTCAACAACCTGGCTTTCGATTTTCCCCATAGTGAGCGCCGGCGTTCCCATCGGTGTCACAGCCGAATACAGACGTTGTTCAGCTCAGAATAAAAATTCAGCGAGTGCATGCCACCCTCGCGCCCAATCCCCGACAAACCGACTCCCCCAAAAGGAGTTCGCAGATCCCGCAGGAACCAGCAATTTACCCAAGTAATGCCCACATTCATCTGCCGGGCGACGCGATGTCCGCGCTTCAAATCGTTCGTCCAGATCGATGCCGCCAGTCCATACTTTGTGTCATTCGCCTTGCTCACGGCTTCTTCCTCGGAGTCGAAGGGAGCGAGGTGGCATACCGGCCCAAAGATCTCCTCTTTCACACATCGCGCAGACTCGGCGAGTCCAGTATAGATTGTCGGCTGCACGTAGAATCCCTTGTCCAACGAATTGCCAAATTGAGGGACGCTCCCCCCCGTCACAGTGGTGGCGCCTTCGTTACGCGCCAACTGGTAATAGGAAAGAACCTTCTCCCGGTGCTGCGATGAAATGAGTGGACCCAAGTCGGTTGTGTTCTCCATCGGCGCACCGAGCCGCAGCCCTTCAGCCATCTGCTTAAGAGCATGGACGAACCGGTCAAAAATTTTTGCGTGCACATAAACGCGCTCTGCACACAGGCAGACCTGTCCGGTATTGAGAAAAACGGCGTCGCTGATGCCGCGTACGGTTTCTTCGAAGTCGCAGTCTTCGAAAACAATTGCGGCATTCTTTCCGCCCAGTTCGAAGGAAACAGGCTTCACGGAAGCCGCCACGGTCTTCATAATTTCCGCGCCAGTTGATGATTCGCCGGTGAACGTCACCGCGTTTACGTCCGGATGCCGGGTGAGAAACTCGCCCGCGGAATTCGGTCCAAACCCATGCACCACGTTGTAGACACCATCCGGAAGTCCGGCCTCTTTCATGCTCTCCGCGAGGAGCGTTGCGGTCGCAGGCGTCTCTTCCGATGGCTTTACCACTACAGCGTTGCCGCAGGCCAGGGCTGGCGCAACTTTCCACGTCAGCAGCAGCAGGGGAAGATTCCAGGGAGTAATGATCCCAACCACGCCCAATGGCTTGCGTAGCGCATAGTTGAGCGCATTCTTGCCATCCGGAGTTTCTGTCTGGAAAGATTCGAGTCCCGCTGTCTTGATGAGGTCTGCGAAGACGCGAAAATTCGCTGCAGCTCGCGGGACATCGAGTTTGGCAGCCAATGAGACCGGCTTGCCCGTGTCCGCCACCTCAGCGGCAACAAAGCAATCAAAATGTTTTTCGATGGTGTCAGCGACACGGTGCAGAAGCGCGGCACGCTCACGGACACCTAATCTGCCCCACTCTCCCCGGAGTGCGCTGCGAGCTGCCTGTACGGCATCATCGACGTTGTTCTTGTCGGCCTCGGTGACTTCAGCGATGACGCTGCCGTCGGCAGGATTTATGTCGGAAAAACGGGATTTCGCCGAGACAAACTTTCCGTTGATGTAGTTCTGGATTAACTTCACCGGCGGCAACCCCGCGGCATCGTACCAATGATTCGCTGGAACAATCAATGAGCGGCCGGGGTTCTTCTCTCTTCCAGATAGCGCCCCAACGCGTCCTCCCACTCGGGCATTTCGATGCCATACCTGTGCAAGGTCGTTGCCGAGAGAACGGAATAGGCCGGACGCGGCGCTGGGCGCGCCATCTGCGCGCTGCTCACCGGCCGCACTTCGGTCTTCAGACCCGCGCTTTTGATAATCTCGCGGGCGAAATCAAACCACGTACAGTTCCCCCCGTTCGAGGCGTGCACGATACCATGAGCATTCTTAGCGCACAATGCAAGGATCACTCTCGCCAGATCGACGGTATAGGTCGGAGATCCGCGTTGGTCATTCACGACATCAAGCGCCGGACGCGTCGCCGCAAGCTTCAGAATCGTATCTGGAAAACACTTTCCTCCCACTCCGTACAGCCAAGACGTTCGCAAGATGCAACAGTCGGGCAGGATTTCCAGCAAACGCAGTTCCGCTTCGGCTTTGGTGCGACCATAAACACTCTGCGGATTTCGCTGATCGTCTGCGTCGTAGGGAAGGTTCTTGGTGCCGTCGAAGACGTAATCTGAACTGATAAAAAGCAGCTTCGCGCCGGCAGCCTTGCAGGCGTTGGCCACGTTGACGGCGCCATCGCGATTCACTGCAAATGCCAACTCGGAATTGCTCTCGCACCCATCCACGTCGGTGTAGGCGGCGGCCAGCACGATCCAGTCGGGGTGTTTTTTTTCGATCAGATCGCGGACGGCCCTGGCATCGCGAATATCCAAGTCACGCGATCCCGTGCCCATCAAGTCGGCACCTCTCCACTCGCGCATGAGCGGTTTCCCCAGCAGGCCCGTGGCGCCAATGATCATCGCTCTCATAACTTAAAGTTCCCACACCTGCTCAAGATTCTGAACACCGAAACTGATGCCACGCATCTTTCAAGACAACAATGGTCGAGGCTCTCTTGTCTGGCTCGCATGGATGCCCGCTGCAGACCGAGTCGCAACAACTTGATTCTAGTAAGAAAACACGGGCTTGGGCGTCCTCAGACTGATGAGGAACCCCTCTGTTTTGAAAGGGCGCGAGTTCACATGCGCCGCAAATGCTTGAAAATCACACACGGGCTTTAGCCCCTGAGGGATGCTTTTCAGCTTCTCACAATCTGAGGACAGGATCGGCCTGTCCTGCTCGGGTGTTTCACTTTTCTGGGCTTACTTAAGAATAGTTGACGACTATCCCACCAGGCGCTCTGGTTCCCCCACGATTGATGGTTGGATTGGCTTCTTTTGAGCAGGCTCGGGAGCCTGCAAGCCCAGAACGTCGAAGTAAACTCGTTCTACATCCTTCGCCAGTTTGTTCCAGTTGTAGTGGTCTTCGACTCGCTTCCTGGCAGCCTCGCCCGCCGCTTCCCGAATGGCAGCATTATCGATCAAGAAGCGAAGGCGATCAGCCAGATCTGCAACATTGCCGCATCGGAAAGTGAAACCTGCGCCCTCGACCGCTTCGCGGTTTTCAGCAATGTCGCTGGCGAGCACGCAAATCCCGGCGCCCATTGCATCGAGCAGAGCCAACGATAGGCCTTCCATCTCAGATGGAAGAACAAAAAGCATCGCATTCGTCAGCAACTCGTCCAAATCTTGCCCCGAGACCCATGAAAGAATGCGGATGCGATCGCTGGCGTGGCTCAACACATCTTGGGCGTAAGCATCGCAGTAACTCGCACCGCCTGCCAGGACGAGTTTCACGTCGGTCTCAATTCGCTTCGAAGGCCTCGATTAGAACGTGACATCCCTTCTCGGGTGAGAACCTGCCCAGAAACAGCACATATCGTCCAGGCTCCAGCCCCCATTCGAGAATCTTATGGGGCGCAATTCGTTCGCGCAGAACTCCCCCGTTAGGCGTGAAGACAGTCTCGAGGCTGCGAGCCTGGCGATAATGGCGTTGCAGAGTCTGAGAAACCACCATCGTCCGGTCGGGAAAGAGCACAGACGCGCGTTCCCCCAGTTGCAACACCCTCGAAGCCGTTTTGCCCCACTTCGCGCGTTGCCAATCCAATCCTTGCACCGTAACCGTGGTCGCGGTTCCGAAAAGCCTGGGGATCCATGAAAACAGCGCCGGGCCCAGAGCGTGATAATGCACAACATCATACCTTTGCGTGAGTGCGTGAGCAGTGCTCAGCAGCGTATGGATCAACGTCTCAAGATGTTTCGACCGCAGCGTGGGCAACCGGACGATGCGCATTCCGTGGTACTCGCTCAACGCGGGAGTGAAGTGGCTCCGGCAATACACAGTCACCTCATGTCCCATCTCTGCAAGGCGCGCTCCAACTTCTTCGTAGTAAGACTCGATGCCGCTGTATTTTGAAATTACTCCTCGTCCCCCGATAAATGCGACACGCAGGTTGGGCCTTATAGCCGACGTGGTGGGAATGTTCTTCCACGGCGAGGTTCGAATTGCAGGGACGAGTTTGCCAGACCGATCGCGCTTCCCGGATACCAAGTCCTCATAGAGGGCGAACAGTTTGGAATAGTGTTCCTCCGGACTGTGGCGTTGACGAACGAGATCCCATCCCGCACGCCCCATCTGGTCTGCCAATTCCGGATTGTCGGCTAGCATCCGGATTGAACGCGCAAGCTGAGGCACATCTCCGGACGGATAGAGCAGCCCGGTTTCGCCGTCATGAACGAATTCCCGCCGCGATCCCAAGTCGGTTGCCACGACCGCGCGTCCCTCCGCGTAGGACTCGAGAATCGTCTTGCCGAGCGTTTCGTGCGCGTGAGAAGGAAGAACGGTGAACCGCGAACTTCGGATCAGCCGATCGCGTTCATCGCGATTCACCGCCCCGATGAACTTCACGTTCGACAGATTAAGTTCCGCCGCCAATCGTTCGAGATCACGCTTATGCGGGCCATCGCCGGCAATCACCAGATGCAGATCCGGGAGTCGCTGCATGGCGCGGAGCAGATCGTCAACGCCCTTCTCCCGGGATAACCGGCCACAGTAAAGAAGTGGCGCATCGCCGGATGGAACTGGCTCAATGTCATGCGGCCGCTGAAAATGCGGCAGTTCGCGAAAGCGATTGGCATCCCATCCGTGCTCCACGAACTTATTCCGGACGAAGCTGCTGGGCGCGAGGAAGATGTCGACGCACTTCTGATATGTCTTAGCCCAGCGATGCGCGTAGGCTTCCGCTGTCAGCGCGATGCGAGCGCCCATCCCGGGATAACAGCTCGAAGACAGCGCGTGCCAGAACGCTCCGCCTTTGCAGCGTTCGCAGGCGCGCCCCTGCGAGACCATGTTGTAGCTGGGACACAGCAGCTTGAAATCGTTCAGGTGATACAGCACGGGAACGCATTCCGCCCGCAGCTCCCACAAAATCGAGGGAGTCAGGTGGTGGTAGATGTTGCGCACGTGCGCGACGTCGGGACAGAACTCACGGATCATAGCTCCGATTTTTGTTCTCGCGTCTGACGAATAGATCAATTGCGGGACTTGCCTGGCCCGGCGCCACCATGCAGATTTTGACTTGAAATCGATGTGCGGGACAAAATGCTGGTCGTATGCTGTCGCGTGACCCCTGGCATCGGCCATCGAAAATAATGCGACCTCGTGCCCATGGCTGCGCAGCAGTTCCATGAGCTCGAACAGGTACATCTCGGTGCCGCTGAAAGGAAAGTTATATTTGTTGCAGAATAAAATTCGCATCAGTCCTGCTCGGGTAGTTGGTTGAGATCCGTTCCACGAAGCGATCTCCGAATACCCGCAAGTTTTTCTTGCGCTCGAAGTTTTCTCGTACGTGCTGCATAGCGTGGCGCCTGATCTGCTGCAAATTCAATCCGGCCTGGGAGCGGCCAGGAAAAGAGTCGCCCTCAGCGGCCGCCAGATTCTTGGCCCGCGAAGCTATGAACTGCAATTGAGCCAGACAATCACCCACCGAGCCGGGCTTGTACAGCAGTCCCGTTTCTCCCGGCTTAACTAGTTCCGGTATGCCGGTAATAGCCGGTGCCAGAACGATCCGGCCTCGCGCCATCGCTTCCATCAGAACCAGCGGAATTCCCTCACTATGACTGGTCAGCACGACAACATCAGCTTCGTCGTAGAGCGAAGGCAAGTCTCCTCGTGGGATGTGGCCTAACAAGAGAACGCTGCTCCTGCAGGCCCCAGCTTTCGATCAACAACTCAAGTTGCGCGGCGTTCCGGCCCTTCTCCCGCGATGCGGCAATGGAATGGAAGTCCACGCGCAAGCATTGCTCTACAAACTTTCAGGAGAAACGTGTAGTTCTTTACCCGATGCAGCCGTCCGACAGCCAGCACCTGCAGACAATGATTGTTCGATTTCGCGGCCGCAGGTTCGAAGTTTTCGGGTACTTCGACGCCAAGCCGAGAAACAAGGATCTTTCGCGAGTCCAGATCTGGGAACCGCTTCAGCATGTATGCGCGGTTATATTCGGAGACCGTCAGGCAAAACGTGCAGTTCGAAAGTTTGACGTCAAGATAAGTTCCATTGAGCAGCAAGTCTGAACCGTGCAGTGTCATGCTGAATCCGACATTGAGCAGACGCGCGGCTGTCATGGCGATCCAGGATCCGAAATATCCGTGATGCGAGTGAATGTGGTCGACACTCTTGTCTCGCAACGCCAGCGCATAGCATGCTCCCAGCCATGTATGCAGGAGCGCCTTGCAGCGTTGCCAGGCAGTTTCGTGTCCGCAAAATGCGACTCGCGTCAGCAGCGGCAGGATGCGCTTCCAGTTCGCGAGGCACAGCAGAAACGCCTCCCCCACCAAACCAGCAGTGATGTGCTGCAAGACAATCTCAGGAACCTCTTGCCCATCCTTTGGAGTTCGCACCGTAGCGGCAACGATTCGAATGCCCCGGCTTCGTAATTCGGCAATCTCCTCTGCAACGTAAGGCTCCACGTTCGAGGGGAACTGGTTGGCAAGGTACGCGACCGTTAACACGGGGACACCATTTGTGCGCGACGGCGCTGTGCAGCCAACATCCCCGCCATCGTGAATATCAATGCATTGACGAACTGGTAGCTCATAACGACGATGGCCGCGTTCAGCCAGTACACAGCCAGGATGATCGGCCACAGGCGATGAAAGTTCTGGTTCAGAAATCCGGCTTTCTCATTGCTTGGCACCGGAGCTCGCCTGAATTTCCAGAACTCCACCATCAGCCACACGTAAAGTGCAAACCCTATGACCCCATGCTCTGCCAGCAATTCGAGATAGGTGTTGTGCGGATACAGAACTTTTTCTTTTGTGTGAGGAACATGCCGGGGTAATTCGAGAGGTATCTGATTGAATCCCCACCCGGTCAGCGGACGTTCAAGAAACATGTCCCACGCACCTGCATAGACGGTCTGCCGGAATTCCACCGGCTTGTTCTCGTTCAGCCGGTCACGGAGGGCATACCGCAGCTGATCAGAACCGAAGGCAAGCGCCACGATCGACACGCCGATCACAGCGAGGCTGCCGAACAAACGCCAGGAACGATCTCGTTTGCTAAGAAACAGGAGAGCAATTACGGTTCCCGCGAAGCAGAGCCAGACAGCGCGCGTCATGGTTGCGAGAATCGCCAGCGGCACTAAGGCCAGGAGGAACTTCATCGCGGTACCCCTTGCCCGGCCCCGTTGATAAGAGTGGAGCGCCAGCAAGAAGAGCACGTTCAGCGCAACGCCGTTGGCGACCGCCTGCAACAACGGACCGCGTGCCCGGTCGGCGTGCGCTCCCACACTTGCATCCAGGATGAATCGCGGAAAGACCAACCACGGTAGATTGAACAGGAATGCCAAAGCCGTCCAGGTCAGGTACGCCAAGACAAGCAAGCTAAAAATCTCGAAATGGCGCAACCGTTTCTCATCCGTGAAGACCAATGCAGCAAGATGAAACAGCGCGAACGGGACGATGAACTTCGACGCCAGCAGGCTCCATGTCTCTTGCGCAAAAGGACTGTCCGGCCACGCTGATCAGCGTCAAAACCGCCAATCCGATCATGGGCCAGCTGGCCCGTTCGAATACGATCAGCTTCTGCCGTAAAACTATCGCCCGGCCAATCACACCTAGCAGCAATAGTCCGAAGGCGACGCGATCGATTTCGTAAAATTGCACATCCGGGTGCCGCAGGAGCATCGCTGTAAGCGCGCCTAGAAACAAAAAGCATGGCGCTGACAACAGCAGCTGTGCCGGCCGCAGTATGGCGTTGGCCACGCATTCCGCTAAACTCCAGTGCCATGGAGCGCGCTCCCATGCCGGCCCGGCAAACTCCGGAGTCACTGCCCGCTCCCCTGCATTACCGCAATCAGAGTCTTGAACAAGATGCGTGCGTCGAGGCCGAGGCTCCACCCACGGATGTATTCGCGATCCAGTTCCAGACCACGATCGAACGAGGGATCACGCCTGGCTGTAACTTGCCAGAGCCCGGTCATCCCGGGCGTCACATCCAAGCGCGAGAGATGCTCGATCTCATATCCCGCTACGTCGTCCAGTGGGTGAGGCCGTGGGCCAACCAGGCTCATTTCGCCTCGCAGGACGTTCCACAGCTGAGGCAACTCGTCGATGCTGTAGCGCCGCAGGAAGGGCCCAATTCTTGTAAGCCGCGGATCGCATGACATTTTGAAGAACGGTCCGGCGCGGTCGTTCTTGTGTCGCAAGCGCAGTTTCAAGTCATCTGCGTTCCTGATCATGGTCCGGAATTTGTAACAGCGAAAAAGCCTGCCCTTTCTCCCCACGCGCTGAGCACAATAGAAGACCGACCCCGGCGAATCCAGCTTGATCAGCCCGGCGATTACCAGCAATAGCGGGGACAAAACCACCAGGGCACTCCCTGCGCCAAGGATGTCTGCCAGCCTCTTGACGCAAAGACCCGACACCGGAAACTGCTCTGCGTGCACGCAAATCAGAGGCAATCTCCCGAGCCGTTCGATCTCATTCCCGACAGGACTGCATCCGCACAAGTCGGGAACTATCTGAACATCCAGCCGAAGGCGCTGCGCTTCACTCAAGAGCCGCTGCATGGCGACGCTACCCGGTTGCGCGGCGAGAATGATCTCGTCAACAAATTCGCTTCGGGCGATACGCGCCAAGTCGGCGACTCCGCCGATCACTCCGTTCCTCCGGGGTCGCTCATCATCGAGAAACCCGCAAATCTTGCGCCCACAATCGCCCTGCTCTGCGATAAAGGCAGCTACGCGTCTTCCCATTGCGCCGGCTCCGATTATGAGTACATTTCGCGTTTCCGCGCGCGGCCGGGCCCCCGTATTCTCTTAACTTCCATCTCCAAGCCCATAAGGCTGCAAAGTGGAGTACGCCTGCAATCACGATTAAGCCGCTGATAGTCCATGGGGCGCCTTCGAGGAAATACGCTGCGCACAACAGGAATGTCGCCCAAAATACCGATTTCCCCAGAATCTGACCTTGCCCTCTCAGATCAGAACCGCCAACATGCAGACCCTCCACGTACCCGATGAGCGTAATCAATGCGGCGTGCAGAACAGCTATGCCCACAAGGGAGAGAGGTGCTCCCGCGGCGTATTGGAAGGACCAGACTCGGGGGAAGAATTCCCTCAAAGGAACCAGAGCCGCTCCCACAATCAACCAGTTCAAAGACACTAGAGCCCAGTCAGCTCCCATAGATCTCAGCCATCTCGACGCTACGGGACTCTGCAAAGGTCGAGGCTTCAATGCTGCCAGCCGTCTTTGTGGATGCGCGACCTCACCGAATGCAGGTGGGAATTCTGCTTGTAGAGCAGACGCTTGCACCGACTTTGGGCCTTTTTTCGTATGCTTATGAATCGCCGGATTTTCGCCCGGGATCAAACGTGCCCATTCGACATGCTCGGTCTTCTGTTCCTCTCGATTTACTGCGACAAGCGACACTTCTTCACCTTTCTATCGTGTTCTCGGCGTCCGTCGAATTCCCTTCAAGCGCACTCACAAGCGCCGGTACAAACTCTCGGGAATCGGAAACTCACGATCAACTAAAATCGTTCCCAGAACCCGCGCTCGCGCCTCCTCTAGCAAACGTTTGGCGTTCAGCGCAGCAACACGCTTAGTACTGTGCGCCCTGATTACCAGGACCACACCGTCGGAGAATTGAGCTGTCTCAATAGCGGCAGCCGAATCGCACACTGCCGCTGTCGCGACGATCGAGTACTGGAACTGCGCGCGAAGCTCGGCAAGGAAAGCAAAGCCCGAAGGTTCGCTATTTCGATTTCCGCCGCAATCTCCTGCCTTGAACAGCCATAAGTGCCGCTGCACCTGATTTGCGAGTTGCTTGAGCGGTAATGTGCAGGCATCGGCTGGAAACTTCGCATCGGTTGCTAAAGCGACGTCTTTCAGTCTTTCCTCGGAGAGGGTTTGGGCAACTTGGAGGCAGAGACCTGCCAGCTCAACTTCCGGCTCAACAGGGCTAAAGACCATCTGTCGTACGGGCAGGGCGGCTGTAACAGAAAACACCTGGCGCACCAACCCGCGGAGTTGCTCGCGAGCAAAACTTTCCGGGCTCCAGCGTGTGGGAGAACCTGCCGTCCAGCCTTTCACCGGAACGTCCTCGCGAAAAACTGCATTCGGTTCCTGATTCGCCGCGATGGCTCTCGCAGTCCACATATCCTATGCAGAAAGCTTCTCTCGTTGGCGGCGTGGCAAAGACGCTAACACCGGAGTATTCAGATACGTCAACACATCGTCAGGGTCGCGGAATGCGGGGTCCAGATATTCTGCTGCAAACGCACTTCCGAGGCCTGCCACCCCCGCTCCCAGCGATCCAAGTGCAAGCATGGTCCACACTGAGGATACGGGCAGGGCGGGAGCGACTGGCTGTTCGGCAATGGCCACATTGACGATGCCGCGCTTGTCCAGTGCGTCGTTCATCCTGGCCTCCTCCGTTTTTTTCACGTAGAGCAGATAGTTTTCTTGCGCCGTCTTTTGTGTACTGAGCAAGCCATCTTGTATGACAGCGTCCTCGCCAAGCTTCGCCGCGAGATGGCGGGACGCGCTTTGCTGCGCTGCGCTTGCCGCCTCGCGCGCTTCCAGAGCTTTCAAGTCCACTTGTGTCCGCAGCAACTCCCCTGTAGCCCATTCGTAATTCGCGTTCTTGTCCGTGGTCTGATCCCGTACCGGCGATGAATTTTCGGTCATGATTGCGGCTTCCATCTGCGCAATCTGCTGGTTCAGCTCCTGCACCAAACGATGGGTAGGCTCAAACTTGGTGAGAAGTTGAATTCGCTTCAGTTGTAGATCCAGCAGAGTCGTCTTTACGGCCTTGAGCAGCTCGGCATTGTCGGCGGTTCGCACTTGGGTCGTCGCTCGCTCGGGGAGTGCTCCAAGTCGCTCTTCCAGTTCCGTAATGCGCTGGCGGCTCTGTGCAATGTCGATTCGTGTCTGCCTCTCCCCTGCTTCGAGTTCGCTGAGTTTTTGGAGCGCTAAGTCGCGCTGCAATGCGGCGGTGACGACTGCATGCGACTTTGTGAACACCAGCAAACGATGACTGGATTCTTCCAGCCGCAGCCTGGACTCTTCCGTCTGCTGCTCGAAAAATGCGAGTTCGCCCTCCGGCCGATGAACAGCCATGTGCTTCCGCATGTAAATATCCGCAAGAGACCGCAAGACTTTGGCTGCGCTTTCCGGATCCCCCGCCTGGTAGCTGATTGCAATGAGGTTGGTTCGCTTGACGGGCTGAACGTTCACTCTTTGCGCCAGCCTTCGTGCCGCCCTTTCCACGCGCTGTGCACGGTCATCTCTCGTATGCAGAACGTGAAACCAATCACGCCCGCCTGCGCCCGTGTCCTCCACCACATCTCGCAGAACCTCACTATCCCGCAGTAGTTCCACTTCCGAATTCAGGTCTTCTTCAGTAATTCCCGTCCGAGTCAGGTCGAGCGGAGCATTGTCGGCAGCGCTCACCGGAGCCTCAGCCCGGCCGCGCCGGACTAGAATTTTCATGTTGGACTGATACTTGACTCCCGTCATTGCATGGATCACTGCTCCGATTAGAACTATGCCCGCCACGCATGCAAATACCCTTCGCCGTCGGAACAGCACCATCACCAATTCCCGCGTGGTAGGGATTTGTTGATTGCGGCTACGAATTGGGCTCTCGTCTAACATCCGACTGCGTGAGCGTGAACTTTAGAATTGAGAACTGCTCATGTACATACTTAGACCGGGCTTGCTGAGGAAGCGGGAGATTTTTGAGATCGTGTTCTGGGGAACGAATACCATGTCGCCGGCCTGAAGATGGGCATCCTCATTCAGTCGGGTCTGTTTCAGCATTTTCTTGAGATTGAGCAGGCGCGTCTCGACCAGGTCATCGTTTACTCTGCGGAAAAGTACCACCTGCGAATGTTTGGATTGCTGGGTGAGACCGCCGGCGATCTGGACTGCTTCCGCCACCGTGGTATCTGAGCGCAACTCGTATTTGCCTGGCTTGCCGACTTCTCCGCCCACGATGAAGTAAGGCCTCTCGAACTCTTTCAGGACTACTGCCGCCTGGGGATCGTGAAGGTATCCGGCATAGGCTTTGTTTACTGCTTCCCTGAACTGCTGGACATTCAATCCTTCCGCCTGCACCAGGCCGGCATCTTTCAGCATGACGTAGCCGTCCGGCTGCACGGTTAGACGCTGGTTGAATTCCGGCGCCACGGTGAATGTGACTTCGACTACATCACTGGGATGTAACCGGTAAAGCGGATGGTGATCCCCTCCGAGTATTGGGTCTCCCAGTCCATCCGCTTGCCCGGCGTTTGCGGCCGTCGTAATTGCGCCTTCCGCCGCGGCTCCGGTAAAGCCGGAGCGGGAGGCTTTGTCCGCGCTTCTAGTTCCGTCCTTAGCTTGCGCTACAACGACCCGACCACAACCTATCACCAGTGCTAGTGCCAGCACTGGAAATTTAAGAAAGCTCCTCATTCTTGTGTACTTCGCAACTGGACTCGTTGCGCTTCTCACCTTAGAAGTGATGGGGGCCGGCAACAAGACATGAGAAGTACGGTAGCCAAATGTGGATGTCACTTCCGCGTTTGGGAATGGGTGCGCTAGCAACAAACCGCAAACTATGCTCAACGGCTTGAATGAGTTTGGGGAATCTCAACTGAAAAAACTCGGCAGGAACGTGTCTCTGAAAGGACTACCTACAAAAGAGGACTTGCATGTTCACGGAGTCACAGAGTTTGTTAGATGACATACTGGCAGCGTGGTCTCATAAATCCGCAGAGTCAGCCGGCCGCAGCGCTAAAACCCGCTATTAATCTGGCACTGGTCGGCACGACTGAACAGGTTGCGGAAAAACTCCATGGATTGCGGCTTTGGGGTGGCGCAGCGCCTTTGGGGTGACGCAGCGGTTCAGCGCTGCGGTAATACTTTGCGCGCGAAAGAGATTCAAAGTCCCCACCCTCTTTCGCAACACCGCGAAAGAAGGATCGGGCACCCTCGGCCCTCCTGGTCGTGACTCGGGTTCGATGGCGGGGGGACCAATCCGCCGAACCAAAATGGTAAGCATTTCCACAGAGCCCGATGCGATTCTGCCAGTCTTTTCGGGGGAAACGTACATTCCCATTTTGAAAGAAGTGCCTCGAGTTAGTGACATCTTTCCTTGTGGATGGTTATTTCAACTCCCTACAATCACGACATTGCCGCTTTCCAGCGCCTGAAAGCGAATTGCAGGAGAGAGTTCCATATGCCAGCGTCCGCCGCCACTTCCCCGGAAATGAACGTTTTGATTGCGGATTCCAATCGCATGCAAGCTCAATTGCTTACCGGTGCTTTGCGCCGGCGTCCGGAATTTCAAATCTTCGCTTGTCAGATGAATTCCGCCTCCATTCTTGAATCTGTGGCTCTGCAATGTCCGAGAGTCGCGCTTTTATGTTTCAGTGCTTCGGGGGATCTGGCCCAGGAGTTTGCGACCCTGCGGCGATTTCACTTTTCTCATCCCGAGATTGAAAAGATTCTTCTCGTGCAAGCCTGTAGCCGTGATTTCGTCGTGCAGGCGTTCCGGTCTGGGGCTCGAGGCATTTTCACCATCACCGACTGCAATCTCCGTGTGCTTTGCAAATGTATTCTTCGCGTAGCAGCCGGACAGATTTGGGCCAATTCCGAGCAGCTTAACTACCTTGTGGAACTCATCTCAGAAATTCCTTCTCTGCGCGTCCTGAACTCGAGAGGCAATTCGCTGCTGACGCCGCGCGAAGAACAAGTCGTCGCACTGGTGGCTGAAGGCCTGGGCAACCGGCAGATCGCCACAGAACTGCACCTCAGCGAGCACACGATTAAAAAGTATTTGTTCCATATTTTTGAGAAGCTCGGAGTCTCCACCCGGGTGGAGCTTGTGCTTTATGCCTTCAATAACGGCGATCCGCGGCCGGCCGAGTGGCTCGCCGGCGACTCTCGACCTGTTCCTAGCGCATGACAAAGCTCTGCACATCAGCTCAGATTTCCGCTGATAAGGCATGACAAACCAGGCGCGCTGGCTGTATAACTTGGGGCGAATTCCTTGACCGAGTTGCCTTCCAATTCCACTGAACGGCCCAAAGGCCGCCGCTGGAGCGTCATTGCCGCGGGATTACTGCTCGCCGCGCTGGCGCTGGTTGTCCTCTACACCAGCCGTCCCGCGTTTTCGAGCCCGATTGCCATGGTGGTGGTGGGCGCAATCGGCTTTGCAGCCCTGGTTCTGCAACTCCGGCTTCGCAAACAATCGAGCGTAGCCGTTCATACGCCGTTGTGGCTGAATATTGTCGCGATCTTATGCGCAGTGACCGCGATATTTGCCGATCTTTTGCATCTCGGCCCGGTAGTGATGCTGGCATCTGCTCTCGGGGCAGTGATTTGTTTTGCGGTAAGTGGGATTGTGATGCTGCGCGTGTTGCGCAAGGGATGACTTACCGTTTGAACTCGATGGCCAGAGTAGTCTCCACCGGTGCGGGTTCGCCGTTGATGCGATACGGTTCAAATTTCCACCAGCGCAGCGCATCCATGGCGGCTTGCGCGAGGATGTCGGGACCATTCAGCGCCCGCATGCTGCTGATGGAACCATCCCGGCCCACCACCACCTGCAGAGCAATCATGCCCTGCAAGCGTTCTTTGCGGGCCTCGGGTGGATAGATTGGCTCGACCCGATGAATCAGCAATTTCTGCATGACTTCGGCCGAGACCTGGGCTTGCGGCTTTTCTACAGTTGCTAGCGGCGCATTGTTCAGCCCGGCTTCCAGCTCTTGCCACGAGCGATGCCACTGCCACCAGAGCGCTCCCGCCACGGCTAGAGTCAGCAGGCCGAGAAACAGCCATCCACTCCACAATCTTTTGGGCTTCGAATCGCGCGGACCTCCACCCCCGTACCAGCGAACACTTGCCTGCCCCTCTCGGTTCCTGCTTGCTGATTCGGGCTGCGCGAACGAGACTTTGGGTCCTTGATCTCCGGTTCTGCCTTGACCCCTTTTGCCCAATTTCGAATCGCATTGCGATGCGCAGCTGAAATTGCAGTGAACTCCAGGCCGTGCCGCAGCTTGTCCTGATAACGGACGGTTGCCCGCGTGCGCAGTGGCTCACCGCTATCCTCTAACTGGAGTTCGATTCCCACGGATTCGCCAATCTTTAACTCCCCGGCAAGGATGGCTCCGATTCCGCGTTCGCAGACGTTAAGTGCGCGTCCCGGCAGAGTCTCAGGGACCCCTGAGCGGAGCACGGTTACGTCTAAGGGCACAAGGATCCGAAAACGCGGCATTCTTCTCCGCGAAGGCCCTGACCATCTTTCGATTTCTGCTCCCGCTGCCATCTTGTCGTGCCTTGAGGAGCGGCGCTAGTGTCCCATGCGGCGACAATCTCGTAACGGCTTTAGTTCTACTTCACCGCCTCAACTCCATGATCTCACTACCCCGCGCAAACAGCGCGACACTGGCTAGGCCAATGAACAACCCATGCTCCACCACTCCCGGCATTTCGCTCAATTGTCGGGCCAATGCATCCGGATCCTGAATCTCGCCGAAGCGGCAATCCAGAATGTGATTATTTTCGTCCGTCACAAAGGCGTCTCCATCGGGATTCGTCCGAAGGGATACCTCAGCTCCCAAAGCGGAGATCCGCTTCGCCACAAGCGCCTGCGCAAATTTGATCACCTCCACTGGGAGAGGAAATTTTCCCAGCCGTTCCACCCGCTTGGACGCGTCCGCCACAACCACCATCTGCTTGGTCGCCGACGCCACTATCTTTTCCCGCAGCAGTGCACCGCCACCACCTTTGATCAAACGCAGCTGGGGATCAACTTCATCCGCTCCATCGACCGTCACCGCAATTTCCTGGCACTCATCCAGCGAAGTGAGCGGAATTCCCAAACTCACTGCCAGTTCGCGCGAACGGTCAGAAGTCGGAATCCCGCGAATGCGCATCCCGTTTCTAACCTTTTCGCCCAGCAACTTGATAAAGTATGCCGCCGTTGAACCCGTCCCCAATCCCACTACCTGCCCGTCGCTCACAAAGCGCAAACTGGCCCGTGCCGCCGCTTCTTTTTCCTGATCGGTCCCCATAGTTTTGGTTTAATCTCGTTCAACGAAGCTGCCCAGCCCGCGTGCACTACCTCGCCTCCCCACGCTTATCCAATACTTTTCTCGATGTAAATCAAATATCCCGCCAGAGCCAATCCAAACAAAACAGTCAAAATCGTAACCAGGTCGAGTATGAATCCCGCGGGCTCAAACTTGCCAACTTCCAGCAAACTCCTTGTCTTCCGATAGCGCAACAGACCTGCCATGACCAGCACAACACCGGCAATGATCGAACTGGCCCCCATCCACACCGAAAGCCCGCCTCGATGCAGCGGGTGCCCCTGCAACGCGGTCAACTGCCGCATCGCAATCGAGAATCGTCCAATTGCAAATCCGAAAACTACAATCGCCACCGCCGTCCGCACCCAGGCCAGAAAGGTCCGCTCATTCGCCAGGTGATCCCGCGCCCGATTAGGATTGAGCTCTTCCGCCACACTCCCTCTCTGCCGCCCAGCATTATTCCACAGCCTGCGTTATGAAAGCTCCCGCCATATTCCTGATCCACTCCGCGGCATCGCATGCCGTTGCTGCACAAACGCAGGCTCGTTACGTCGAAAGCTCGTGCAGTCTTTGTGTTCGGGTTAGACTACTCGCGAGGAAATGCAAATGCCAAATGCGCGCCGCATTAAATTCGCAGTCTTCCTTCTCTTGACGGCGGTTTCAGCCTGCCAGATTTTCGTTGGCCAATCCTGCCTCGCACAATCCACGGATCAACCTTCTCCCGAAAATCTTCAGGCCCGCCGCGAATTTCAGGACATGAAATTTGGCATGTTCATCCATTGGGGTGTTTACAGCGTACTCGGCAACGGGGAATGGATCTTCCACGATCGCAAGCTCAAAGTAGACGAATACAATCGCCTACCCATGTTCTTCGATCCCGAAAAGTTCGATGCCCACACCTGGGTCTCGCTCGCTAAATCCGCGGGGATGAAGTACATCACCATCACCTCGCGCCATCATGACGGATTTGCTATGTTCGATTCCAAGGTTTCGGACTGGAACATCGTCCAGCGCACTCCGTACAAAAAAGATCCGCTCAAAATGCTCGCCGACGAGTGCCATCGCCAGGGGATCAAGCTATTTTTCTATTATTCGCAGCTGGACTGGCACAATCCCGACTACTATCCGCGCGGCGTCACCAGCTGGGACAACGGCCGCCCCGATCATGGCGACTGGAACGCCTACCTCGATACTTACATGGACGGGCAGCTCACCGAGCTCCTCACCAACTATGGCGCTATCGGCGGCATCTGGTTCGACGGCATGTGGGACAAGCCCAACGCCGACTGGCATCTCGACAAAACGTATGCGCTCATTCACAAACTGCAGCCGGCGGCACTCATCATTCCAAACCACCATCAGACGCCACGTCCTGGAGAAGACGTGCAAACCTTCGAGCGCGATCTGCCCGGGCAGAACACCGCTGGATTCAATACGAATTACGTCAGCAACCAGCTTCCACTGGAAAGTTCTGACACCCTGAACGAAAACTGGGGATTCAATATCGGCGACAGCAAGTACAAGAGTGCCGCCGAACTCGAGCGCCGCCTGATCCGCGCGGCGGGCAACAACTCAAATCTGCTGATGAACATCGGACCGTACCCCAATGGCGAAATCGATCCGCAGTTCGTTAGTCGTCTGCAGGCAGTTGGCCAATGGATGTCCAAGTATGGAGAGTCAATCTACGGAACGCGCGGAGGACCACTCCCACCGGGTGATTGGGGAGTGACCACCCAGAAGCAGAACAACATCTACGTCCACGTTCTGGAGTGGAATGCCCCTCTGCTGGCGCTTTCACCCCTGCCGGGCAAAATCAGCGAGGCCCATGCGCTGATCGATAATGCGAAAATCGAGTTCACGCAGAACGCCGACGGCGTCATTCTTAAGCTTCCGCCCGCCCATGCCGATGAGACCGACCGCGTTATCGTTCTCACATTGAGCGGAAAGAGTTGACCGGCGGATTAAGTCAGTGGATCGTCACCGTCTGTTGGCCCGGATGAAGACGGGTGCGGTGACCTTTCCAATTCAGGGTACCCGACATGCCAGCGGGCAATGTGACTTTTGCCTCCAGTCCCTTTCCGCCGAGTCGCTGATAATTCACTTCAACTGATCCGCCCTGCACCGGCATGGCTGCGTCGAGATGTTGAAGCTCACCCAGATGAGGTTCGATCGTAACCGACTTGAAACCTGCGGCGCCCGGTCGAATGCCGGCCACAATCGTAAGCAGATCGAAGTTCGGATGAGAGCTCCACGCGTGAGAATCCGAGCGCGTCGGCTCAGGCGATTCAGCCCACGTGGTCAAGCCCAGCGAAACCATCTCACGCCATGGACCAAGCAAGCGCAGATATTGATCCCCCATTCCCGCATGCAGCAACGCGCGCGCCAGGTAAAAACGAAAATAGTAAGTAGCCGCCGTCATTGCCGGCAGTGTCGCGCTGGAAGAGAATCCCTTGTCCGTGGTGGACAGAATTTTCTCGAGAAGCTCCCTCTGATGTTTCTTCGGAATGACATCGAGCCAAACCGCGAGAATATTTGCGTGCTGGCTGAAATGTTTGTGCCCAGGTTCATCCGCGATCAAGCCGTATTGCTTGTCCCAGCAAAGTTTGCGTACGGCGGTTGCTGCGCGCACCGCAGCCTTTTGATAATCTCCGGCGATCCTCTTATCCCCCAGAGCCTCTTCGAGTTCAGCTGCATCCCGTAACGCCTCAATAAACTGCAGAGTAATGATCGCGGATCCTCCGTTTTGCTCCTGTGGAGGCATTCCAAAGCCAAAATCTTTGCCCCAATCGACAAACGGCCACCAAGGCAGCCGGCCCAGCAATCCGTCGGCCCGCTGCTGCTGGCGGTACCAGTCGAGCACCGCACGCGTCCCCGCCAGTTGTGCTCGAACGAATTCGGGATCATTGCGGTAGAGCCAGAAATCATGCACCATCCCAACCCAGAGCAGTGAAAACGTGGGAATCATCTGAACCAGCGAAGATGGATAGCGGCTTTGCGTAAGCCCGTCAGGTAATCGGGAATTATTAAACGCATCGATTGCCTGCCGGGCCAATCGGTCATCCCCCGCCACAGCGTAAGAGACCAGTGCCTGGATCCGAGTGTCTCCGACGTATTGCAGCCGTTCCCAGTACGGCGTGTCCATGTAGGTGTCGTGCGCATCCAGCCGCGCCGTCCGCCAACCAATGTCCCAGATCGGTTTGAGGGAGGGATCATCAGAGGAGAAATACCCTTTCTCCGCGAACGGAAATGCGCTGAACCAAGTTTTGAGACCTTCGATCGAAACCGGGTTCTCCCGGGCTTCAACATCGATCTGCAGATATCTCCAGGTTCTCCAACTCAGCGGCATGAACTCGCGCGATTCAAGCCCCAGCACAAACTCATCGACCACTCCTGCTATGTGTCGTCCGTCAACGTCATTGCGATCGCCCTTGTGTCCATCCTCGTCGAGGAGGGCTTCTGCATAGGTCAGTCGAATACTCCCGCCGCTACCACCGGCGGTGAGGGCAGGGTATCCGGTTGTGAGCGTCCCGTTGTCGATGAGAATGCTGGCCTTCGTATTTGCCGCAACAGTTACGGCTGCCGACGGAAAATCGATGGGCGCATCAATGCCGGTCGCCCGCACGATTTTCCCGGGCGGAACGAGCTTCATGTCCATGGCGGGCAGAGGGTCGCTTACCAACTGCCAGTTAGTCGGCGGATCGGTCGCGCCGCGTAGCGCCCCTGCTCCCAAAGGCACTGCTTTTGTCCAACCCGCGCCTGCCTCACTGTCCCTATCCCACTGCCAGTCAAATGCTCCCGCATCCATTCGCATTCCGGGCTCGGCCGCGTAATACCCCTCAAGATCCGGGCGCTGCGTGCGGATCGCCGTCTCCCGTTCGACATCCCATTGCTCGCCGGTGTCGGCCACGCTTTCTTCCGCTCCATGCCCGTGAAGCAGAAATCCCATCCGATCACTCATCTGGGCGATAGCTGCATTCGGACCAAGGTTCCACACCGTCGACGCCAACACATTCTTTCCCGCGTGCATAAAAGGAGCGAGATCGTATGTCTCAAACCTCCAATGGCCTAAATCACTGCGGCTCGGCCCGGTCCCCACTCGCTGCTGGTTCACATGCAAAATGAATTGGTTGTCCGCGCTCACATCCACATAGAAATGCTGCGGCACGGCCGCAAGCTCGATTACTCTTCTGAAGTGCAGCACCGACTCATCCCTTTGGGAGATTTCGGGAGCTGTAATCCACTGCGCCTTCCAGAGTGGGATTGCTCCCTGAGGCGCAACCTGCGGCCATCCGGCTGCGGAGAGAAAAACAATGACGGCGAAAACTGGCGAAAGAAATTGCGCATGCCTCGGCATGCAAGAGATCGTACATCCGCGCCCAACGCGTAGGCAGGCAAATTGTGAATCGAAGAAGTTCGGGATTAGGCAGCCAGACTGCGACGACGCTTCCCCGGAATTTACTTCCGCGCAGACGCCGTTCGAGTGTCCACGTTTATTGCAGCCTGCTTATTCGTTCTCCCAATGTCCACCACAACGGTGTTGACTTGTCCATCCGGGCCGAAGGTCACGGTTGTGCTCTTCTGTTCGGCGCTCCCGGCTCCACCCGGGCGCACGATATCAATCGCTTGCTGCGTAAGCTGCAGCCCATCACGGGGATTGCCGGGATTCGCCGTTTCCACCTGGCGCGTGCTGCTTTGTCCGCCACCCGCCGTACTCCGCCGGGTGGTGCTCTCTCGCTGAACCAGCCGCAAGCCTTCATTCCCCGCCTGTCCCGGCACGTTGGTCGAGTACGTCTCGGTCACCTCATGGCCCGCATCGGATCCACCTGCCTGTTTACTGACAGTCCGCTCCACCACCGCGAGTTTCCCGTCAGCATCCGGCCGGAGTACGTTTTCTTCCTTTGTACTACCTGCACCGCCATCGGATTTAACCGTACCTTCGCGGACCTCGCTCAGGTTCCAGTGCCCGGCTCCATCCGAAAGCTGAGTGGACTTGTTGAAGGCCACGGTTCCGTCAGGATTTCGCATTTCTCGTTCGTGCACCTGGACCGCAGCCGACATGCCTCCGGTTCCATCCGCAGAAAAGACCGTTGTATTCGTGTCCCGCACTCCGGTACTCACCTGCTTTGAATCCACCAATTCGCGGCGAATCAGCTGCAGTGCCCCATTTGCATCCGGATTGGAAGTCGTGCGAACGATCTTCTTCTCGCCCCCGGGCAGATCGCGAGTCTCCTCGCGGCTTTCCTGGATCAGCACTCGTTGTCCGTCCGGCCCCCTACCGAATGTGCGTTCAATGGTGCGTACGGTAGTCGCATCGACGCGAACCGATTCTTTCTCGGTTTGTGAATAGGGCACATACCGGCCATCGGGGCCGAGCGTCTGCAGGGAGGTCGAATTCACCACCCGGCCGTCGCTTTCAGTATGAGTTTCAGTCGAGCGTGTGGGGTTGAAGTTGCCGCCGCTGTCCCCTACCTGGCTGCTGCTGCTCCATGATTTTGTGCCTGAGCTGCCTTGCGCCGGACAGATTTGCGCGAGGGAAAGAATGAACAGGCCAGCCAGTGGAACGATGAGCTTCGAGGTCCGTCGCACGAGAATCAAGCTCCGTGTCGACAACTATATACCTGAGGGCAGCGGCACGCTTGAGCTACTTTTTATCGTTCTTTGCGGTTTTGCTCTGTTCGATTCCACTCAACCGAATGATCGCCGCTGCTGCGCTGTAGCGCACCTTGGGATTTTTGTCAGTAAGCTTGGGCTCGATCTTCGGCATGAGAGACGGGTCGCCACGCTGCGCAATCGCTTCGAGGGCTGCAGCCCTTACGATCCAGTTCTTATCATCGGTGGCCTTGACCAACGCTTTCGAGGTTGCCGGATCAGGATCGTTCGCAAGATAGCTTGCCGCGACCGCCCGCACCGGGTTTGGATCTTTTTTATGCATCGTTCGCCACGCGTCCCACCCGATGCCGACAAAGGGAATAAATCCCACTCCTTCGGAGACACCGAGCTTCGCCAGTTCTTTCGGATTTTTCAAAGTGTCCATCTGTTTGGCAATCAGTCCGTCCCCGCTCTTCCGCTCTCCGGTGAGCAAGTCGTAGTAGACCGCATACGCGATTTTTTCGTCTTTGAGTTGACGCAGCGCATGTGCCGCCGCCATCACCACGGCAACCTTCTTGTCGCCCAGAGCCTGTTCGAGTTTTGGAACGGACTCCGTGGCGTGCATCTGCCCGAGCGCGGTTGCGCCAGCCGCACGAACTTCAGGGTTGGGATCTTCCAATCCACTTTCCGCTAATTCACGGGCGTGCGTGTTGTCACGCAGCAAGCCAAGCGCTCGAATGCCATTGGTCCGTTCCGCCGTCTGCTTGGAGAACGCCGCCGTTTGCAGCAGATCCCACGCTTTATGTTTCGGACTCTCAATATCCTCTTGCGCGAAACAGGCCAGCACGCCGGCCCCGATCAGCACGCAACCGCTCACGAACTGGAAAAGCCTTTTCATGGACAAGTCGCCTCACGGCCGGAATCCCTCTTGCGTTGCGATCCGTAGCCTCAACGCGCTGTCCTTAGGATGCGATCCAAGCCCATTGCGTATACGCGCCTTCCGCAGAGCGGCCGAACCGGTCTGGGTTAATTTGTATAGGGAATGAAACGAATCTTCCTGAATGGGACAGGCCGCCCGATTATTCGCTTTGCACGCCCGTGCGCAGCGACCTCGTTGCGGCCTACTCTCTACTCGACAACCACTTAATCAACTTGCCTTGCCGGCCGGAGGGTTGCTCCGGGTTCTTGCCTGGGACGGACTGATTCTCTCTACCCGGTCTCGATATGACAATGTCCGAAAGGTCCTAAGACTGGACGATCTTTTCCAGCGCCGGCCGGCTGCGAATCACCAGCGTCGCGCCTTTCAATTGCATCAGTTGTTTCTTCTTGAACTCGGAGAATAAGCGGCTGACCGTCTCCCGCGTCGTCCCGATCATCTCCGCTACTTCCTCGTGCGTCACGGTGAGTTTGACTTGTGCCGAACCGTCGCTCTGCGCCGACTTGGTCGACCACGTCAGCAACAGTTTGGCGAATTTTTCCGAAGGAGAGGCTGCCAGGCCCAGCGTGCGGATCTCCTCATACGCCGTGAAGTAATTCCTGCTCAGCTGCTGCGCAATCCGGACCGCCATCTCCGGATAATCCTTGAGCATGTGCATCAACGAATCGCGAGGAATGAAATTGCCTTGGCCCGGCTCCATCATCTCGGCCGTGACCTCGTACGGACGGTTCGAAACGACGGCATTCAACCCCAGAACATCCCCCGAATCGGAGATCTTGGTGATGATCGTCTTGCCTTCTCGCGACGAAGTGGACAGCTTTACCTTGCCCGAGCACAAGACAAACACTCCTCGAGGCTGCTGCCCTTCAATGAACAGCATCGCGCCTTTGGGATACACCGCGGTCGATTTGATCTCGTTCAGCCTCTGGGCGGCTTGCGGAGACAGATTGCAGAAAAGATGCTCATTGCGCATGGGACAGGTCAGGCAGTTATCAAGGATGGTCAGACCGTAAGGAGCCCGCATTGAACAACCTCCCGAGGCCAAGGCCGCTGGAACCCTGATGCGCCTCAACCCACATTTGGGGTATGGCACGCCATGAACCATTCCATAGACAAGCAGGACCTCGGCGCTATCTGCCGGAAGTAAAAGGAGTTACTGTGAACAAGAATCGAGGATGAACCACTGCGAGGCTGATGAAAAAACCCACTTTGGGTTATTTCCCTCACGTCCGTGTGTGATCTACATCACCCTTTTATGTGATCAATGGCCTTAAGTAACGAAGCCAGCCCCCGGGGCCGACGACCGGGATTATGGTCCCACCGTCACTTGCAGCTGCCCCGGGGTCTGCATTCGATCGCGATAGATCAAGTTCTTCGGCGAAACCTCGCCCACTGCGTCCACGTGAACGACGTATCCCCCATGCGGCAGCGTCTCTCCAAATGGCAGTTCTTTCCCCACCGTACCTCGATGCAACAGGAAGTGCTGGTATCCGATCGCCGTAGCCCGTCCATTATCGGGTACAGCCATCACGATGAAGGTCAGGTCAATGTCATCGGGCGTAGTGTTTGACACCTCCGCGCTCCCTTCAACTCGATTGCCGCTTACATGCGCAGGCATCTTCCACTTCAAACTCAACGCCGACCGTACGCGCAATACAAATCCTTTCTGGAGCGTCTGCATAGGCCGACTGCCGTCGCTAACGGAAACGGTGAACTGAAATTCACCGACGCGCTCTGCTTGCCCGAGTAGCAAGCCGTTATCCTCCAACTTCATTCCCGCGGGCAATGCGCCCTTCTCTAGATGCCAGTGCAGCACCGGTACGCCGCCGTGCGCCCGAAAATGAAATTCGTAAGGAGCTTGGGGATACGTCTCCGGCAGCTCCGATTCATTCTCGATCACCAACTCGTTCGCGCTTTGTCCCGGCGCGGTGGTCTCTTGCCCTTGCGATTGCTGCCGGGCCGCGTCAACCTTGCCGACCTCGAATAGCATCAGCAAACCCAGTAACAACGGTCCCGGAAACCCCCACCCGTGAATCGAGCTCATTCCGTTAGCACCCCTGATCGTTTCCTGCCGAGAAAGCTATGCCTATTCTGCCATGTTCTGCTCTGGTCTCAGGAATGTTCGATGCCAACGATCTTGCGTCCTTTCAAGGTATACAGATCCGCACCCCCGGCCGCGGCAGACATGGGTTAGGTAGAGAAACTTTTCGATGGGAAGAAGTGTTGGGTGATAACCATATCGCGCGCCGTGCGCGCGACCCCGGACGAGGCGTCCGGGGCTACACATTCCAAAAGCTATGGACTAGGAGCTCATAGCTCATAGCTCAAAAACAAAGAGAGTTCCGAGGTGGTGTAAGGTCCATTCGTCTCGGCCAGTAGCTCGCGTTTGACCCTCGCTCGACCTGCTTTCGCTGCCTCCCTTGCGGGGCGCAACGCGCGATCGTCAGCTTGGGCTCCGGGCTCACCGCCAACCGGATAAACCTACCTTACGCCTCGGAACTCTATCCTGCCTTCAACATTTCTTCTCTGTTCTCCTCAACCAGCGCTTTGCTATAGACCCTTGCTTGCCCTCCTCCTCTACCTCGCGGTCTAGAAGGTGACTTCGCTTGAGCCCCGGACGCCGCACCAACTGGAAAAACTTAAGAAGCTGTCAAAGAACGATCTTGTTGTACTCCTTTTATTTTTTCAGTCAACGAAAAATACGAGTTTGTAAGTACACGTATTTTCAATGGAGTGCACGCCGTCCACAGGGCGGTGACCGAAAATAGTGCAGTACTGAAAACATTTCGCGTGAAAGCCTCATCCGGCAGCGCTGGGGAATAACATTCTGGGTCAGACGCCCATTACACGGCTTCTGATAACGCTGCCTGACACTTGTGCTCATCAGCGTGCTGTCGGATTGCCCCGATGCTGCGTTCCTTCTCGCCCACAAGCAACTCAAGTTCCTTGTCCACCCGCATGAAGTCACCGGGCTTTCTTGAGCGAAAAATTTCAAGCTGTAGAGTGGTCGTGTCGGCCAATTTTTTCAAGATGTCGTCCAGTTTCGAAGACAGCTGGTCATATTCGGGGCATCGGCTCATGGCCTATTTAGGTGACGGCGCATATGTTTTTGCTGCCCGCGATTTGGGCCCGGATAGTTGTTTTCCGAGCCCGACACAGGCCAATCGCGAGCATTTGCAATGGGCGCTTCGACATGGGCTCTTGTGCAACAGCCTGCCGTTGCGATGGCATCTCAAGACCGACACTCGTGGAGTACGCAATGAACAAGAATTCTGTTCTCTCATTCAGCCCCAGTCAGGAAGCCTTACGATCCAGGGAAGCCACCCTCCGAAACGGAGGTTTGAAGGTGACATCGGTCACGAGTGCGGTGCAGGCTCGCTTCGAAATTGAGATGGGCAGGTGTGGAGTTTTCCTGATCTGTTACCGCTTATCGAGCGAACAAGCCGACGAGTTGTCCAAGCTCTTTCGCAAATACTGCCCTGAGGGCAGGATCATATTTGTGACCAAGCCGGCTCAGCAAGGGGAAGTTCCCACGGAGACTGATTTCGCAATTCCGGAATCCGGTGGGCCGGAACAGATCCTGCACCTTCTGAAAGAAACGGGCACATGCTCGAGCTCTAAGAACGCGGCTTAGGTCCGTGTCGCCGCACAAGCCTTCCATTGAAGTCGCCAGCTTTTCATGGAACTGTTGTTGGACGCGGGTGCCGCGCCACGTGTGCTATTAGGCTTTGGTGGCCAGGTATTCGCAGACCCGGCGAATCGTGTCGCGCTGGTTATCGTTCAACGTCAGGAATTCGAATCCGTAGCGCAGTCCCTGCCGATAGCGCACGATGGCTCTCACTTTGATGGGATAGGGGGTGAGGGGCAAGGGAATGTCCAAAGTTACGATCTCGCCGGGTTCCAGGCTGCCAGTTAGGGTGGCCCCAATACCGTCCTGCCCCATTTCAGTGGAACGTCCCCAACAGGTGCGGAATTCTCCGGCCTGAAACATTTTCACCTGCAGGCGGACGTCAATCACGAAGCGCGGGAAACGACGAGTGAACTGAGCTTTGGTTCTGGTGCGTGAGCCCGTGCCGGTAGAGGTTTCCGGGGCGGCGGCGGCGCGGGCCTTCTCGTCAATACTCATTTGGAGACGCGGAACCTGTGAACCGCGAAATCCTTTCTAATTGCCGTGCAGCAAGTATCCAGGCTCGAGCGGGAGCTTTCCCGCAAGCTTTACGACGGAGACGCTGCTGTTAATCGAGTAAACGTCCACAACCCCGACCGCACCTGGAATGGATGCGACCCTGTTGACCAGTTCTTCATCGGAATTGACGATGATGATCGCGGGATGTCCGGCGCGCCCGTGGTTGGCCGTGGAGACGAGCTCTTTGACTTGCGATTCCGAGCTCTCATAGAGCTTTTCCACAATCACTTTCATCTCGGGGGTGGCCGGAGAGCGCATGATGAAGGTGACCGATTTGCCGTCGGGCCAGTGATGGGTCTGGCCTTTGCAGATTTTCATCAGATCCGGGAGCGCGATGCCGGAAAGTGCATTGGCTTTATTGGATACAACAGCGAGATCCCGCCCGGCTGCCAGAGAAATGCCGGCCACCGCAACAAATAATGAAAGGATTATGACTCGACGGTAGAACACACTCGCCCCCGCTGAAAAAGTTCCAACCTCTGTGATTCTCGTGGAATTTGGGCATGGGCTCAACGGTCTGGAAGTCCATGTACCATTGGAGCTACTACAAGCACGGCGTGTAGAGGGCTGGGGTTCTAAGCCCGATCAAGCCTGCCCCACATGGTCGCATTCCGCCACGCGTCCCAACGTCGTTTGGGAATCATTTATATGTGAACCACCGCGATGTGGCGCATCATCCAACACCTGAACACAGCGCTGCTTCGAGGGATTGGCAATCAGAGGGTAATAAGGTAGGCTATGCCTTCTTCTATTTATCCATTTTGGACTTCTTCGAAGGGACTCGTGCATTTATGACCAGTCGTGTTTCCTATGCTCCGCAAGATCTTCAGAAGATGTGCAAGCAGGCTGAGAGAGATCAGGAATCGAAGAAGTTGGCCGCCTTGATGGATCGAGTAAAGAGGCAAATCGCGGAACGCGAGGATCCGGCGCTAACATCGCAACGGCCTAAGGCAGCGAAGGGTGTCAGCGCGGACAAGGGTCTATTGCGCTTGCCCAGCAAGTCAGTGCCGCTGGAGAGGTAAGCCGAAATCGTGTCTGTTCTTCGGACTCGCAGAAAAAGCGGACCGCGCAAGCAGTCTCGAGTCGTGAGCAAAGGAAGTCATGATGAGCGACGAGCAGACGACGGTGCCAGCCAGCAATACTCAGAGGATCTCGAAAAAGACGGATCCCTCACAATATTGTCCTAACTGTTCGGCGGAATTACGCGAGAACCGGTGCAAGTTGAAGTGCCCGCAGTGCGGATTTTATTTGAGTTGCTCCGACTTCAACTGAAATGACACCTGATTTTGAAATCGTTCGGCTACTCGGCTGCCCTGCTGTGACCATTAATCATTCCCTTCGTGCGAGCTAAGACGATCCGGTTTGAACTACGCGCACCTTGCTCGGCTTTGGACCTTACACTTTCGCAGCCGGCTATCTCATCATACAAACGAAACCTGACGCATCCCTTGCGAAGGGAGCACAGGCGATTCGCACAAATCCATGTAGAGGCTCTGAATAGAAGGACAATTTGTACGTTGTCCGGATCACTTCAGATGCGAACGAGATCCTGAGGTGCGGTGACGCGTCCGAGTCCTTCCGTCTAGAATGTCAGGGCGACTTTATTTCTATCGATTGAGGAGAACGTCATGCAACGCAAGGCTAGTGCGGTTTGGAAAGGCGGGTTGAAGGATGGCAAGGGGACGATGTCCGCTCCGGGCGGGGTGCTGAACAATACGCAATATTCATTTACCACACGTTTTGAGAATGCGCCGGGAACCAATCCTGAGGAATTGATTGCGGCGGCGCATGCGGGATGCTTTTCCATGGCATTGTCGGCACAGTTGGGTGGTGCGAATCTTACTCCGGAGAGCATCTCTACTACTGTGACCCTGTCTTTCGAGAAGCTTGATTCGGGATGGACTATCACGCAGAGCCACATTGATGTTGTGGGAAAGGTCCCGGGCGCGGACGCGGCGACGTTTCAGAAGTATGCGGAGGCCGCGGAGAAAGGATGCCCAGTTTCCAAAGTGCTGAACGCGAAGATCACTATGAATGCGAAGTTGGAATAGCACGATGAATCCGGCAGGTCACCGAGATCAATTATTCTTAGTGGCCTGCCGGGTTCGGGCAAGGCTTCATGGTGCTGCTGATGACTCATCGCTTACGGCAACAGATCCTGCCCTGATCGCCGAAGAACCAGAGCAGCGTGAGGCGTTTGACAGGTAAGTTCTCGCCTGTAGAATAGAAGGGCAGGTCTTGACCCGGTGGCCTTGGCTGCCGCGGCGACTTAAGTCCACTTGCCATCGTGGCGGAATTGGCAGACGCGCATGGTTCAGGTCCATGTACCGGCAACGGTGTGGGGGTTCGAGTCCCTTCGATGGCACCAGTAACTCCATTCCTGTTTTGTTCTTCTCTTGGGATCTGGCCCCTGCGTACACGGGCGTAAACCGCCGCATCGGATCCGGCGATGTCGGCACCTTGCATGCTTCTAGGCAAAGATTGTGAAATGGGGCAGAATGCAGGGCTGGGCGGGAGAGTGAGACTTGAAGATCTCGCAAAAGGGCCTTTATGCACTGCAGGCGATGATGACACTTGCGCGGCGGCACGAGCAGGGCGCGATTAAGATTCGCGACATTGCGGCCGAGAGCGATCTGCCGGAAAAATTCCTGGAATTAATTCTGCTGGAGTTGAAGAATGCGCGCATTGTGGACAGCGTTCGCGGAGCTCGTGGCGGATATCAGCTGCGCCGCGATCCCTCGGAGATTCCGCTGAGTGACATTATCCGCCTGGTGGACGGCCCGCTGGCGCCCATGGGCGATGCAGAGCAGTTGCGCGGCTTGATCGATAAAGATGCAGATCACCGCGCATTGTATGAGGTGTTTCTCGCGGTGCGGGATGCTGCGGCGAAGATTTTGGAGAATACAACCATCGCCGATCTGGTTTCGGGGAGCCGGGCGAAGAAGGCGGGCGTGAAAGCCGCTGCTGCAGCGGGAAAGAAACACTGAAAGTAAGTCGAGATCCCCGCCCTGGCTCGCAAAAGAGCGAGACCAGGACGGGGCACACCTTCGTTTTCTCTCTTTGAATCAGCTTGCTATTTCAGTGGGAGCATGCGACGCGCTGATTACTTTCTCCAGGCGAATGTAGCTGGCCTCCATGCCGCCTTCCATTCCTGTCGCCAGCATTGCGGCGCGGGTCTGGCTGTCTGGCAAGGTCATGCGCATCGTCAACAACGTTCCGGTTCCATCCGACTCGAACCTGGTTTCGACGTGGTTGTCCGGCGTGGGATCGGGCAGGTGCATGCGCTCGACATGGACGATCTTGCTGTAGGGCACCAATTCCAGAAATTCACCGGTAAGACAAAAGCTTCCGCCCTTTCCATTGGTCCACTCGTAACGAATTTTGCCGCCCGGTCGTGCTTCATTGATGCAGACGGGCATCGTCCAGCCCTCGGGGCCGAGCATCCATTGCTGTATTAACTTTGGATCTATATGTGCGCGGTAAACAGCATCGGGACGAGCTTCGAAGCGCCTCGTCACGACCACGTATTTGTCTTGTTCGGTTCTCAGTGTAAGTTTGCTCATCGTATCTCCTTGTCTTTTTTTCTCGGTTCCATCGCGGCCAGAACGGAATCCAGGCGGTCGTAATTCTTCTCCAGCGCTCTTCGTAGCATTGCCAACCATTGGTCCATCGCTTCTATCCCCGCCTTCGATAGCCGGCGCGGGCGACGGGTACCATCGATGCGGCGGACGATGAGTCCAGCATCTTCGAGCACCTTCAAGTGCTGCGAGATCGCAGGTTGCGTCATATCAAAAGGTTCTGCTAGTTCCCCGACCGTAGCTTCCCCCTGCGCCAACCGCGTGAGGATGGCGCGGCGAGTGGCATGAGCGACAGCGGAGAAGGCAGCATCCAATTCCATAATGATTATCTTATATAAGTATTTACTTATCGTCAAGCGGCAGATTCCAAGAACTTAACGGCGCAAAATCTCTAAGCTGCGAGGTACATGCGAGGCTCTAGGTTATTTCCCGTATTCAGCTGGACGGGTATTTTGCCTAATGTAGGACGGCTGACCCTCTGATCGACCATGAAGGTCGTTAGATCATGGACGAAAAACTAAACATACTGCTGGTGGATGATCAACCCGCCAAACTGCTCACCTATGAAGCGGCTCTCAGTGAATTGGGTGAAAACCTGATCAAGGCTCATTCCGGAATGGAGGCCTTGGAACAGCTGCTGAAGAACACCGTCGCGCTCGTCCTGATGGACGTGTGCATGCCGGGCATGGATGGTTTTGAAACAGCAGAGATGATTCACCAGCATCCGCGATTCGAAAATACGCCCATCGTATTCATTTCCGGAATTTGCGTGAGCGATGTCGATCGGCTCAAAGGCTACCAGCACGGAGCTGTCGATTATCTTCCTGTGCCGGCCCCTCCGGAGTTGCTGCGCGCGAAAGTAAGAACCTTTATCGACTTGCATCGGAAAACGCGGCAACTGGAATTGTTGAACGCAAAGATGACCATGCTGCAGGAAGAAGAGAGGCGGCGCATGGCGCGCGACTTACACGACAGCGTCGGCCAACTGCTCGCCGCGATTGCCATGAATCAGGTGGTGGTCACAGCGGAATCCGAGAAGCTAAGCGCCGATGCGGCCCAGTCTCTCAAAGAGAATGTCGGGATGGTTGACGAAGTCAGCAAGCAGATTCGTACCATTTCTTATTTGCTGCATCCACCTTTGCTGGATGAGGCCGGGGTGGCGTCGGCTCTCCGCTGCTACGTGGAAGGCTTTTCGAAGCGCAGCAAGATCGCGGTCACGCTGGAAATTTCGCCGGAGTTCGGCCGTTTGCCCGGTGAGATCGAAATCTCAGTTTTTCGCATGGTGCAGGAATGCCTGACAAACATCCACCGCCACTCGGGCAGTGCCACAGCGGGCATTCGACTCATTCGCAAGGAAGCCTGCTTGACCGTTGAGGTTGAAGATGCGGGCAAGGGAATTTCTGCAGACCGGCCGGATGCTTCAACGCAGGCCGGAGTAGGATTCCTTGGAATGCGAGAACGATTGCGACCTCTTGGCGGGACTTTGGATATCCGTTCGGATCAGGGTGGAGTGAGAGTGCTGGCGGTCATTCCCGTGCCCCGCGCCGAGACTCCGGAGGTACGAGTTCCACCCGCAGTGCATCTGCAGAGCTCCGATTGATCTCAGAAATGTGGCAGGGGCACTCCAGTCAAAGCCGCTTTGATCAACGTTCCCGCATACGCCTGGTCGACATTCACGGAAGCCTGTAGCATCATCGGCCCGAACCAGTTCGCGGGTGCCTCGGGATGCACGCCGGTGAAGATCACAAAACCCTTGCCCGACTGCCCTTGGACGATTGCGGGAGTGCCATCGGGAAATTTCCCCACCACCTCTCCCCAGCCCGATAGCTGCGGTCCATCTTCCCAATAGATGTTGAGGGGGGCACTGGTAGGAAACGAGATCTCAATGACTTCCTGGTGAATCCCCTTGAATTCGTCGGCATAGAAATCGAATGACACTCCCCCGGTGAGATCCACTCCGTTGTAGCTGGAATGCGCCCCGAAGAACGCGCCCGCGCAAAGTCCCAGGTAGTGCACCCCGTATTGCTGAACCGCGCCGCGCACGTTCGCCACCGTACTTGCGTCCAGGCTCTGTCCAATCTCAATGGAATTTCCGCCCGGAACGACGATCAATTTGTATCCTCCCAGCTGCGCTTTCGTCATCGCATTGAGCTGGTCCGAATCTGCGGTTGTATACCCGATGCCCAGCGTGCTCAGGACTGCCTGTACTGCGGAGACATCCGCCGAAGTGCCTGTTCCATTAAAAAGAAGAACAGGTTCGGACGCAGGAATGGCCGGGGGCAGCGCGGCGGTCGCCGCACTCGCGGGATCACTGCGAGATCCACATCCATTGAACATGGTCGCGGCAATGAGAAAAGCCGCCATGCAACTGAATCGGGCCGCGAGAGCGATGAGGGGAATACAAGAGTACACACAGAACCCCCCGAAGTGGCGCTACTATGGTACCGCTTCGATGCGAAATAGAACCTCAGAGATGGGTGCGAGCTGCGTGGGGTGCCGATTTCTCGCGCGAAGTGTCCCTGACCCGGCTCAGCCAACGAGACTTCGCCGCCGCACCTTGCGCCCGCAAGAAATTCTTGACAACGGCTCCATATTGCAGTAATTTCTGTAACGAACAGAAATAACGGAAACAATAATCCGAACGAGGTGGCCCTTTGAATAGGCTTACCCGCTTATGGAGTCCCTCGGGAACGGTCCCTCGCGGCACGTACGCCATCGTCGGCCTTCTCGGATTCACCCTCAAGCACAATCTCGACCGCTTCGTGGCCAGCTTTGGATTCCATCGCCACTGGGGGGTCTTCAACTACTGGGTGCCCGTACGCGACGTCGCGCGCGTAACCCAACTCCCGCGTTCGGAAGCTGTTTTCCTGGCGACCATGGTGGCCCTTTCGCTGCCGTTCATCTGGCTCGGCGTCTCCATGACAATCAAGCGCCTGCGCAGCGCAGGCTTCGCTCCACAACTCGTAGCTCTCTTCTTCCTTCCCTTCCTGAACCTCTTATTCTTTCTGGTTCTCTGTCTGTTGCCTGAGAAGCATGTGTCGCGGGGGCCCAGGCCCGCGCCTTCCGGCACGATTGATCCGCTTGCGCATCAAACTTCGTTCCCGGCGACGCGCACCTCCATCTCACGCATCCTCCCGGAAGGCGCGATAGGCAGCGCAGCAGTCTCTCTGCTCATCACCATCCCTGTAGGACTGGCCACCGCCTGGCTTGGCACTCAGATCTTGAGGAACTACGGTTGGGGCTTGTTCATCGCTCTACCCTTCGTCATGGGTTTCACTGCCGCGTTGATCTACGGATCTCGCCAGCCGCGCAGCGCGGGTGCTCAAATCGGTGTGGCCTGCCTTTCAGTCGTGCTACTGGGCGCCGCGCTTATGGCATTGGCCTTCGAGGGATTGATTTGCATCGCCATGGCTGTCCCGCTTGCGATTCCACTGGCAGCATTGGGGGGTGTCTGTGCCTATGCTATACAAAAGAACCGTCGGTACGATTCTCCCGCGTTTGTCGCCATCCTGCTGCTGTTCACTCCTGGTATCGAATGGCTGGAGCACACTATCGCCAGGCCGTCTCCGGTCTTCGTGGTTCGCTCAACCATCGAGATAGGAGCACCGCCGGAAAAGGTTTGGGACAAGGTCATCGCCTTCACGGAAATTCCCGCCCCCACCGAATGGATATTTCGCGCCGGAGTCGCTTATCCGATCCGCGCCGAAATGTTCGGTCGCGGCCCTGGAGCAGAACGCCGTTGCGTCTTCTCCACCGGTGCCTTCGTTGAGCCCATCCAAGTCTGGGACGCGCCCCACCGCCTGAAGTTTTCCGTGACTTCCAATCCCGCTCCCATGCAGGAGTGGACGCCGTACCCGCACGTCAATCCCCCGCACCTGCACGGATTCCTGGTCTCCGAAGGCGGACAGTTCCTGCTCACCGCCCTCCCCAATGGCGGAACTAGCCTGGAAGGCACTACCTGGTATCGCCACGGCCTCTGGCCGTCTGCCTACTGGAAGCTCTGGTCGGACGAAATCATCCACCGCATCCATCTGCGGGTTCTAAGACATATTCGGGAGGAAGCGGAAGACTAACGTACTACTCGCGGGATTGAGAACAGACAGTCAGAAGATCGTTTGCCGTCATGCAGAGGCGAAAGCGGCGCCCCGGAAGCTCTGGCCGAATACGGGACGACCCTCCTCATTCCGGGCAATCACGTGAGCTCTCAAAAACGCAATCCGGCTAGCGATCTCATAGAGGCTGGCTCGCCGACAAGACTCGCTATGGGACCGCATGCGTTCGGCGGTGGACGCAAAATTAGCGGTGAGTTGCAGTGCTTCGTGGGAGGACATACAAGACATCAGGAAGAATTCCTTCTGAGCGGGTATTCCCATTATATCTCTTCCTGAGCGATTATGGAATACGCAGTATCCTCATAAAGAAGCGCGAGATGCTGGTATGCTCCAAGGTGCTGCATTGGCAAGGCTTAGTCCTCGTACGCTGGATGACGCTCTGCGATGGGGGACGTCAGCCTCTTCTCACACTGCAAAGCGTGATCCGGACCCGAGAGCGATTTGAAAAACCCGGCGTCCATGCCCTGCATCCGAAACTAGATACCCCGACAAGCATGCGTGCTCTCCTTTTTACGATCGTTCTGGTCAGCACCGCCGCAGCCCAATTGCCTGCTAATCTCACCATCGCGGTCGTAGATGAAAATGGAGTTGCCGTCCCCTCCGCCCGCATCACGCTCCAGTCTTCGTCGCAACCTGCCGGCCATTGTTTAACGATCTTCACCGGCCGTTGCCAAATACCCTCTCTGCCCTCCGGTGAATATCAGCTGCACGTGGAGAAGGAAGGCTACTACGCGCTCGACCAGCCGAAGGTGCAAATCGATCCCGGTTCCAACATCGAAGTGACTCTAAATCACCAGCAGGAAGTCCGTGAGATCGTGGACGTCCGCGAATCTACCCCAGCCATCGATCCCACTCAAGTTTCTTCCCGCGAGACTCTCACCGGTCTCGACGTCCTCAACATTGTGTTTCCCGCCACCCACGATTATCGCAATGCACTGAACTTCATCCCTGGCGTAGTACAGGACCAGTACGGCCAAACCCACATCGCGGGAGCCCAAACTTACCAAACCCAGACTTTGCTCGATGGCTTCAACGTAACTCAACCCGCCAACGGACAACTTTTAATCCGCGTCAGCATCGATGCCTTCCGCTCCATCCAGGTCGAACCTTCCCGCGAGCCCGCCGAAGCCGGCAAAGGTTCCGCCGGACTCCTCATGCTGAATACCGGCATCGGCGACGATCACTTCCGCTTCTGGGCCACCGACTTTATTCCCTCCGTCATCAACCGCCACGGATGGCGCTTCAACCAATTTCTCCCGCGCTTTACTTTCTCCGGCCCCATCGAGAAAGGAAAAATCTGGTTCTACAACGCCTTCGACGGGGAATACGACAACCAGATCTATACCGAACTACCCCGCGGAGCCGACAACGATCAAATCCTGCGTATCGGCAATTTAACCAAGCTCCAGGCTAACGTCACCAACCGGAACATCCTTACTACCAGTTTCCTGATCAATCATCTCAACGATCAATACGCCTTTCTTTCTCCGCAAAGCCCGCAACGCGCCAATCCTAAAGACTACGAAACCGCTTACGTCACCAGCATCAAAGACCAGCATTACTTTGCCAACGGAGAACTTCTCGAAGCCGGACTAGCCTTCGACCAATATCACTCGCACTACATTCCTTATGGCACGGACCCCTACTTCGTGAACACGAATACGACGGGCGGAAACTATTACCTCACCCAGCAAACCACGGCAACACGCTGGCAAGGAATCGCGAACCTCTATCTGCCGCCGGTGCCATGGCACGGTCGCCATGATTTCAAAGTAGGCGTCGATCTCGATCACATCACCTACGATGCCCAGTTCTTTCGCGGGCCCATCGCTTACCTCACCGGCAGCAACACTCTGACTTCGCCGGATCTGTGCTTAACCGCGATTCAGGACAAGAATTTTCCCTGCACCCGTTACTCGAACTTCACGCTCGCCCCTTTGCACCAGCAATTCAACACCGAAATCACCGCCTACGCTGAAGATCGCTGGAGTCTCACCAATCGCCTTCTGGTCGAACCCGGCGTCCGGCTCGACTGGGATTCCCTCATCCACCGCGCGAATGTAGCTCCCAGGCTTGCCGGTACGTACGTGCTCGACAATTCGGGAAACACCAAACTTTCCGCTGGCATCGGCGTGATTTACGAATCCACGCCCATTTTTTTGATCGCGCGCCCGTACGCCGGATCTCGCCAGGACACGTTCTACTTCAACGATCCTGCCTGCACCGCACCCACTGCATGCGTTACCACCAGCGGTCCGTTCACCACCACGTTCACAGCGAACACCGAAGCCGTTCGCTCTCCGCGCTTTCTGAACTGGAGCATAGGCGTCGAACGAAAGCTTCCCGGCGCGATTTATGCCAAGGCCGAATATTTCGAACGCCGCGGGGCGCACGGATTCGTTTACGACACCCGCAACTCTTCGAGCCTCGGCGACTTCATTCTGCAGAACACGCGCGAGTGATCGTTACCGTTCATTCCAGATCACGCTTCGTCACAACTTTCGCGAAGCTTACATGCTGATGGGCTCGTACACGCGCTCCCGTGCCACCTCGAACGAAGCTCTTGACTTCAACGTCGACAGCAATATCCTCAGCCCGCAGCAGCCAGGACCTTATCCGTGGGATACTCCGAACCGTTTCCTGTCCTGGGGATATCTCCCGTTCTTTAATCTGCCCATCATCCATCGCCTGGAGCTTGCGTATTCGATGGAGGCTCGCACCGGATTTCCCTTCAACGAATACACAAATCAGCAACAACTCATCGGCAAACCGGGAGAACATCGCTTTCCCGAATATTTTTCGCTAAACATCCAACTGGAAAAACGCTTCCACTTCCTCGGCTACTACCTGGCTCTCCGCGGAGGCCTCGACAACATCACAGGCCGCTGCAATCCATACGTTGTGAACGGCGTGATTGACGCAACTCATCCTGAGCCCACCTTCAGCGCCTGCCAGGGTCGAGCCTTCACCTCCAGGATCCGCCTCCTGGGAAAAAAATGACGAATGTAGGGGCGGACGCCTCGTCCGCCCCGCGAGCGTGAGGCCACCACTGAGTGTGATAGATACGGATGAGCCAAGTCGAGCGATCTAGTGGTTGGCAGCTCCGAGCGCCTCATCCATCCCCCGAGCTATAATCGTTTCACTGCATCGAATTCGAATCTCCCGTCATCAGAAAGTTCTGGAGGATAACAATGGCTCACGAACTACCCCCCTTACCGTATGCCTACGACGCACTCGAATCTACGATCGATAAGCAGACGATGACCCTGCACCACGACATGCATCACGGTGCCTACGTAAAAAATCTGAATGCCGCCATCGAAAAGCATCCCCAACTCGCCAACAAATCCGCCGACGAACTCATTCGCGACCTCAACGCCATTCCTGAAGACATTCGCGCTGCAGTCCGCAACAATGGCGGAGGCCATGTCAACCACACCATGTTCTGGAAGATCATGAAGCCCAAGGGCGGAGGCGATCCCAGCGGCGAAATCGCGCAAGTGATCCAGAAAACATTCGGCAATTTCAACGATTTCAAAACGAAGTTCAATGACGCAGGAACAAAACAGTTCGGCTCAGGATGGGTCTGGCTCGCTGGAAAATCCAATGGTGAAGTTCAGATCATCACCACTCCCAATCAGGACAACCCGATCTCGCAAGGCTTGTTCCCCATCTTCGGCAACGATGTGTGGGAGCACGCCTACTATCTGAAGTACAACAACCGCAGGCCGGAATACCTTTCCGCTTGGTGGAACGTACTCAACTGGGAAGAAATCAACGCGCGCTACGCCGCCTTTAAATCAGGAAAAACCACGCAAGAACCAGCCCTGGCCCACAGGTAAAGCTCATGTAGGGGCGGACGCCTCGTCCGCCCCGCGAGCGCAGCGAGCGTCGATCACTCTCAATCGTACCTTCCCAATCGTGTTTCACGAATCAAGCCTTCTCCAAGCAAGCAAAAGCCCTCGCCGAAGCGAGGGCTTCTTCAATAGCCTCAGCTCTAAGCTGCCGACCGCGCGTACTGCTCCGGATGCTGATCGAACTTATTCTTGCACTGCTCCGAGCAGAAGCTGTATTGCTTACCTTTGTGCTCTGATTGATATTCAGAATTATTCTCGTCTACATTCATTCCGCAAACAGGATCTTTTGTCATCGCATTCATCTCCTGTATAAAAATTTCCCTTCACTTCAATTCTCACCACAAAGCACACGGCTTCCCTCGGGTACTTCCTGTAAATTTCCAAATCACAGAAGCGAAAAGCGCATTCAGCGCGCAAGGTGTGAGAGATGACGAGAAGAGTGGCCTAAGATCCTGGGCAAAAGAGTTTGCGGCTCACAATTTTTCACGGCCTCCGCTGGACCGCTCCCCCCTTCATCACAAAATCCACCTTCTCCATCGCTGAAATGTCACTCAAAGGATCCCCCGGCACCGCCACGATATCCGCCAACTTCCCCGGCTCAATCGTTCCCAGCTGAATCCTTCACAGCCAACAACTCCGCCGCCATCGACGTAGCCGACCGGATCGCCTGGGCCGGAGTCATGCCAAACTTCACCATCGAGGAAAATTCTTTCGCCGGATTCACCTTCCAGTCGAACCCACCCGCATCCGTTCCAAATGCAATCTTCACTCCCGCCTTCATCGCGCGGCGAAACGTGTCCTCATGAATCTGAAGCATTTTGACCCACACCGGAGCCCCTTCTGCCGCTCTCCCCTGTGCCACATACTCTCCCACAAAAATCGTTGGAACATAGAAAATGCCGCGCGCTGCCATGGTCTTCAGATCTTCCTCGGCAATGTAATTCCCATGTTCGATGGAATCCACGCCGGCCTCCACCGAATTGTGAACGCCGTACAAAGCCATCGCATGCGATGCCACCTTGTGGCGCTCCCGGTGGGCCTCATCCACAATCGCCTTCAACTCATCGACCGTGAAGGTTGGAATGTCGTCAAGCACGCCATCTTCCCGCACGCGATAGGACCGGTCGCTATAGACTTTGATCCAGTCCGCACCATGGCTGATCTGCTCGCGCACCGCCTGCCGTGCGTTCTCCGCTCCGTCCACCACCTGCACTCCATGCGGTACCTGAACCCCGGGAGCGTATCCCAGCAGCGGATAAGCTCCTGTAACATCCAAAGCTCGAGTCGCCACTTGCATCCGCGGCCCCGGAATCACGCCATTGTTGATCGCCTTCTTCAGATCCGCGTCTGCGTAACCCGCGCCTTCCGTCTCCAGATCGCGAATGGAGGTGAATCCATAATCCAAAGCCCGCCGCGCGTTCACGGTTGCCAGAATCGTCCGGTACTCCGGCGATTCCTTCAATAACTGCTGATCGTAATCCGCCGCCGTGATGTCCCCCTGCAGCAGCACATGGGTATGCGTATCTATCAATCCCGGCAAACACGTTTCATGCGAAAGATCTACCGCCTCTGCCCCGGCAGGAGCGCTGCTCGAAATTTCTTTGATCTTGTCTCCCTCAATCACAACCACAACATTCTTCCGCAATGAATCCCCGCGCCCATCGAACAAACTCCCGCAGCGCAGCGCAATGGTCTTGCCGGGGACTTGTCCCAGCACCGCAGACCCACCCGCGAACAGAAGAATCAAGCCACAAGCAAGACCCCGCATAAGCCTCCAATCTGAGTTCTGAGTAATTCCTTCTCCCTGTCTTTCTGCATTTCCTGTGCGCTCTCTGTGGATATTCCGGCGGCCCACTCTACCAGATTTCTTCTCTCCCGCCATGACCACCCAGAAACTCGCCGGATCACGCGCCTTCGACGATCTCTCAACGCTCCACTTGGTTGGTGCGAATCTGCGAGAATCCGCTGCTCCATTTTCCTCACTTGCACCAAAAATACTGAATTGACCCGCAATCAATTCGCCCGTACATTCTCTTCACCGCAAGGCAAGGTTGGCTGCCAGTCTCGTCCCGAAAGCGAGAGAACAGCAGTCCAAAAAAGTAAAAATAAGAACGCAATCACCGGATTACCGCACCATGAAATCAGATCAATGGAATACATACCGCACGCGATTTCTAGTCACGGCCAAGCAACTCAGTTCGCCTCTCAGCTTCATCGACCATCTCGGCCGGCAGCATCATGGCCGCAAGGGCGACTACCTGGTCGAGTCCAGCGATGGCGTGATAAGCATCGCCCCTCGCCAGATCTTCGAAGACATTTACGTCCCCATGTCACTGCTTGACCCGCTGACCACCAGTTCATTGCCCAACGGTTCCAACTGCGCCGGCACCGACGAAACGAATCTCGATCATCTTTCAATCGAACCCTTGCACGTACAAAACCTCGAGCGCCGGAAGCTACCCACCCGGACACCGGACCCTTGCCGGCCGGTGCGGCAAGATCCATCTCGCGTTCGTCGCAAGTCTCCTCAACCGGTGCGCTCCGCCCGCACCACCACCACTCAACTCGGCCTTATGTGATTGCGGACTCAAGGCCGGACTTCCCAGGATTGGACTGCAGCGTTCTCTGGGCCGGGGACAGTACACCTGACCTCATCTCGGGGGCACGGCCGAAATTGCGAATGCGCGGCAACTCCTGTGAATATCCCGGCCCGATGTGGAAAACGAATCCCTTGTCGCGCATCAGGCGCGTCATTGCTAGAGATACAACATATGGTGTTTCTCTCTTGACAGGTACCATAAGCGGGAGTAACTTTGCATTCCCAAGGACATGAATTTTGCCTCACGGGAATGGGGCGGAATTCGCGAGAGTGAAGACAAATGCTGCGAAGTGGCGCCCAGCCAGAGGTGACTTGGCTCCGCTCGCAGGACCAGGAAGGCTGAGGCGCCCGGGCTTCAAGTGCGTAAGCCCGGCGCCGCAACCTTGAAACCGAGCTCAAACGTTATTCGCTTTCGGAGCCAAATCCCCGGAAGCGGGAAGTTGCAAGTCGAGTAGAAGCGCGGTGGCCGTTCCCGATCCCGATCCTCCCCCGGGGACGGCACAACGGTGTAAGTCCGTAGGAGCAACATCTGCGAGTGAAACGAGGGAACTTCCTCGTTTGCGTCAAGCAGCCCGAATCAGGAGCCCACAATGGAGAGCTTAACCCGCCTCGTCTCAGAATCTCTGGCGCGACACGGCTTCGATCGTCCGCTGGACTATCGTCGCCTTCACTGGTCCCGCTGGTTCCGCTGCGAGTCTCATCACAGCCTCCTCTCCGTCCCCAGCAAACCTGGTGTCTTTGCGATAGCCGAAGAGATCATGCCGCTGCCTGCTACAACGACTCACTCAGGGAGCCTCGAAGCTCCCTGCGAGAACCGCCGCATGCTCGCCGTCACCAAATTCTTTGAGGACGATGACATGGCATTCACCCTCGACCGCATGCTCTCGTGGCAAAACCCCATGCGAGCCCGCCTCGAATCAGGGCGCTTTTTCATTCGCTACGTAAGCATCGACGATCCAGCCCAGCGGCGCAGCATCTGTGCCGCCCTCAATCAATGGATTTCTTCGTCCACAGAACTCGCAACCGGCATCGGCTCCCATTTCGCGACATCGCTGGAAGTGACTCCAACCGAGATGACCGTGGCAAGCGAGAATGTGGCAAGTTCATCCGCACCCGCTGCCCCGCAGCTCGAGGCCGCCAGCACGATCGGAAATCCGTCGTCCTTTCCGTCTGGCTTCTAAGCCAGGGGAAATCGCGTGACGAGTGGCTTCAGCGTAAGCAGTTCTAAGGTAAGTAATTGTGGAACTACGGCGCTTTAGGGCCGTATCAGAGACATAAAAGAATGGGGCTTTAATCCCCTGAAAGTCAGTTCTTTACAAGCCAATTCCGCAATCCTCGCTCCACCCGATCCGTCCGCCCGCTTCCCCAGACGCCCGAATCGGCCGCAGCACCATAGAATCTAATTAGGAGAGCCCCGTGATGCCAGAACTAAAGACCGTCAACCAATCCGCCACTCCGACGACCGCCGCCCAGACCCAGGCCAAGAAGAAGGCGCCCGGCCTCTCCTTCCGCCGCTTCTTCACCAAGCCCGACGTCTCTGCCTACGACGAAGTCGAATGGGACCTCCGCACCGCCCAGATTACTGACTCTCAGGGCAACGTGATTTTCGAGCAGAAAAATGTCGAAGTCCCCAAGGATTGGTCGATGACCGCCACCAACATCGTGGCCAGCAAATATCTCCACGGCAAACTCGGCACTCCCGGTCGCGAAACCGGAGTCCGACAGCTCGTATCCCGCGTGGCGGAAACCATCCGCGACTGGGGATTGGCTCAGGGATATTTCCGCACTCCCGAAGATGGCGCCACCTTCCATGACGAGCTAGTCCACATCCTCGTCCGCCAGTACGCCGCCTTCAACTCGCCTGTCTGGTTCAACGTGGGATGCGATCGCATCGAGCCTAACTCCGACGGCCAGAACTGGCACTGGAATCCGCAAACGCAGCAAGTCGAATTCGGCGTTGTAGGATATTCGAAGCCACAGTGCTCTGCCTGCTTCATCAACTCGGTCAAAGATTCGCTGGACTCAATTCTGACTCTGGCCAAGACCGAAGGCATGTTGTTCAAGTGGGGATCAGGCACCGGCACCAATCTCTCTCCACTGCGCGGATCCACCGAGACGCTTTCTGGCGGCGGCACCGCCAGCGGTCCGCTCAGCTTCATGAAAGGATTCGACGCCTTCGCCGGGGTAATCAAGTCCGGCGGCAAGACCCGCCGCGCCGCCAAGATGGTCATCCTCAACGTAGACCATCCCGACATCGAGGAGTTCATCCTCTGCAAATCCAAAGAAGAAGCCAAAGCTCACGCCCTGGTCTCGATGGGATACGACGGTTCCCATCCTGACTCCGACGCCTATAGCTCCATCTTCTTCCAGAACGCCAACAACTCTGTCCGCGTCACCGACGACTTCATGTATGCGGTAGTCCGCGACACCGATTTCTCCACCCGCAGCGTCACCGATCAAGCAGTAGTAAAGACCTACAAAGCTAAGGGACTTCTGCATAAGAATTTCCGAAGCTACCTGGCACTGCGGCGATCCCGGAATGCAGTACGACACCACCGTCAACCGCTGGCACACCTCGAAGAACACGGCCAGAATCAACGCTAGCAATCCCTGCAGCGAGTACATGTTCCTGGACGATTCCGCCTGCAACCTGGCCAGCCTCAACCTGCTGAAGTTCGCGCCCAACGGCACTTTCGATGTGGAAGCCTATCGCCATGCCGTAGACGTCCTGATCACCGCGCAGGAAATCCTGGTCGACAACGCCGGATATCCCACGCAAGCCATCATGGCCAACTCGCACGACTACCGCCCGCTGGGACTGGGCTATGCGAATCTAGGTGCATTGCTGATGGCCGCAGGCCTCCCCTATGACAGCGATGCCGGCCGAGACTACGCTGCGTGCGTAACCGCAATCATGTGCGGCGAAGCCTATCTGCAAAGCAGTCGCATCGCCGAACAATGCGATCCGCTAGCCCCCGCAACCGAGCCCACGAAAAAGAATCTCGCAGAAAACAATCTGGGCTCCAACGTGATGCCCGGCGGAGCCTGCCCCGGCTGGTACATCAACCGCGAACCATTCCTGGACGTAATCAGAATGCATAGAGCGTCCGTCAATGGAATCAACAAAGGAAATGTTCCCACCGCTTTGTTCGAAGCCAGCAAACAATGCTGGGACGAAGCCCTGCCCACGGCGAAAAACACGGCTACCGCAATTCCCAAGTCACAGTGCTGGCCCCCACCGGCACCATAGGCTTCATGATGGACTGCGATACTACTGGCATCGAGCCGGATTTGGCGCTGGTGAAGTACAAGAAACTCGTGGGCGGGGGGATGATCAAGATCGTCAACAATACCGTGCCGACGGCTTTGTTCAAGCTTGGATACACGCATGAGCAGACGGATGCGATCGTCAGCTACATCGACGCTACCGGAACGATTGAGGGGGCGCCGCATGTTAAGGATGATCACCTGGCCGTCTTTGATTGCTCGTTCAAGCCCGCGAAAGGCACTCGGTCGATTCACTACACCGGACATCTGCGGATGATGGCGGCTGCGCAGCCGTTCATCTCCGGAGCTATATCGAAGACGGTCAATCTTCCCGAGAACGCCACCATCGAAGACATCAGCGATGCCTACCTGCAGGCCTGGAAACTGGGGCTTAAGGCGGTGGCGATTTACCGGGATGGCTGCAAGAAGAGCCAGCCGCTGAGCGCCGCCGGCACAAAGACGGCGCAGTCCGGCAACGTGGGGACTGCGGGCAATGTAGGGGCCGCCGCCTCGGCTGTCCAGGTCGAAGAAGAAGATCTCAATGCCCCACCCAGAGCCGTGCGTCACAAGCTGCAGGAAGAGCGCGCCTCCATCACCCACAAATTCAAAGTCGGAGACCACGAGGGATACATCACCGTCGGCCTCTATCCCAATGGCAAGCCGGGCGAGCTCTTCATCACCATGGCAAAAGAAGGATCCACGGTGAGCGGCCTGATGGACAGCTTCGCGCTGGCCGTCTCCATCGCGCTGCAGCACGGAGTTCCTCTGGAACTGTTCTGCGAGAAGTTTGCCCACACACGCTTTGAGCCGAGTGGATGGTCCGGCAACCCGGACATCGGCTACGCCAAGAGCATCATGGACTACATCTTCCGCTGGATCCAGCTGCGCTTCCTGACCGGCCAGCAGCAGATGCTGTTCGAAAATCTGAGGCTCAGGCCCGCACCCGCGTCTCAGCAAGAAGGCACGACAGAAGTCGATGCGACGACGAACGCCGCAATCCCGAAGCCCGAAGTCCGAGGTCAAATCCACGCCGCCGATGCCCTGTCGAGCATAGTCGACCTGGGCGACGCCCCCAGCTGCAGCTTCTGCGGCAGCATCATGACCAGAAACGGCAGCTGCTATCGATGCATGAGCTGCGGCAGCACCAGCGGCTGCAGCTAAAAAGCTCGTGTAGGGCGGACGCCCTGGGTCCGCCCCGCTCGCGAAGCGAGCGTGAGACTAAAGGGATCGCCGCTCTGTCATCTGAGCCTTGTTCGTGGTAGGGTCGCCGCAACATGAAGGCGTTCCTGGTTGCGCTGGTGCTGCTCGCGTCGATTGTCATGATTGCGCTCCGGCTCTTGCGTGGTCGAATTCCAGCGGAGAGTGCGGGCCCAACTGGAAAAGCTGAGGCTGCTATTCGCTCCAGGAAGATTTCAGACATCAGCGGACTATCGATCACACTGGATGTCAACGAGAAGCCATCCCTGTTCATCCTGCTGGCGGCCGACGGTACCATCAACCGCATGGGGTCGGGCAGCGGGGAAGACTCTGGAGGCGAGCTCTTCATTGGGCGCACCAGTCCTGCCATCTTCGACGCTGTGCGCTCTCAGTTGACTGAAGCGACGATGCGGCGCCTGGGCCAGGGTTATGAACATCCCAACCCGCATGGCGATCGTTGCAAGCTCACGGTCTCATTTCAATTCAAGGACGGGACTTCGAATGGCTTCGCCTTTATTTACGGTTCGGAATCCGAAGGCGTGCCCGAGGACGTCGCGACGTTAGTAACCGTCGCCGCACGGCAGACCGAGCCGTGGTACGACGACTTCAAGCGAAATACCGCGCGCCGAGGACAGGGATAACTCCGGCACCGTACCACAAACGAGCGCGGGTGCCCCATTTCTCGCGTTCCTTGCGAGAAGTGGGGCTTTTCGCTGACACCCTAGCCTTCTAATCTTCCAAGGCCTCGATCCCAAGCTGCCTTGCTCGTTCAACGCCGTCTTTCATCTTCTTGAGTTCTTCGGCGGAATGGCCTTGCCACTCGATGACCTCGCCGATCACGCGCAGCGGGTCCTTCGAGCGATAGGACAATGTCGGATTGCCCGGGTACTTCTTGTCAGTCAGATTGGGATCATCTTCAACAGGGCCGGTCGCCTCCACAACGTAGATTCTGCCGGGTCCCTCGCCCAGCGCCAGCTCGGCTCCCCAGATCGCCGCATTTAACGTGCCTGTCAGATACACGTAGGCAGCCGTCGCCCTTTGGCCATAGTTGGACGTGTAACCCGGTTCGAATCAGATCTCCGTTTTTCAGGTTGGCCTTCGTACCGTGAAAGAAACTTCGACCAGGAAACAGAGGATCGCTCACTGATATCTCCTATGATCCGGGCGGATGGCCCGGCCTTTGCGGTGTTTGCCAAGGATGATTCCACGAGGCTTCAGTGGCGAGTCTACTCAAGCTGGTGCGTCACATGGAAGAGGAGTTAGCCTGTGAAGAATTGAAAACTCAATGCCCGTGCAAGGGAAAAATGGGGTACGTCCCGTCTCTCTTCGCGTTTCTCGGAGTCGTTTCAGTATTCCCAAAAAACTGGCGCCATGCCCAGCGTATTTGAGTAGCACCCAGTCATATCACTGCGCAGTGCCCGACAGAGTAACTGCCTGCGGGCTGTTTCCGGCATCATCATTGACCATCAGCGATCCCTTAAACGCGCCCATCACCGGCGGGTGGAACGTGATTGTCAGCGCGCAACTGGTGAACGCCGCGACGCTATGACCACAGCCCGTAGCCGAATAACCCGTCGGAACCGAGTATGAGGAGATGTTCAGTACTTTGTCTTGAGCATTCGTGAGCTTTACCGTCTTGCTTACCATGGTTCCGACGGCTTGCAAACCGAAGGCGAGGATCTTTGGCGCCAGCACGACGGGAACAAATTCGTATGCCCCCATGTCCACAATTGCTGTAGGTCCATTGTTCCCATTGATGATCCGCGGATTGCCTGCAAGGTCCGTGCCACGCAGATCGGGAGCAGAGTTACTACCTCTATCGATGGCAGGCGAGCCGTCTTTAAGGTGAAAATTGCTCGTGCCCACGAATGTTCGATTCACCGAGATGTTGCCGTTCGTCCCAGAAAAACTGGCACACATACCGTCGTAGGAATTCCCCTGCGGCGTAAACGCATCGTTGAACTGTACGATCGGTGGGCCATCCTTGTACAACGGGTTACACAACAAAGCAGATTGGCCAGCAGGCGCGATAATGAGATTATTGATGATCTCATCGTTCTGATTGAAACCGTCTGCCACGACAGCAGCATTGCTAGGGCCGTTGGTGGAAACAGTGTTATTTACAAGCCGAATACCAGTTGTGCTCTGCGGGATCAAAATGTAAATTCCCGCTCCGTCGGGAGCCGAATTCCTAACGACCAGATTTTGAATAATGACCTCGTCGGCTTCGTTGACAATGAAAATCCCACCGCCCTCACTTAATGCCGCATTGTTGCTGATGGTGTTATTGAGGACGAGTACATTGCCGGCGCCGAAAAGTCCGATCCCGCCCCCAAGACCTACGCCGAAATTGTTCTGGATCGTATTGCCCAGGATTCGCGCCGAAGATGCGGCAAGAACATCAATTCCGCCCCCTCGGTTCCGCCCGTAAACGCGACCGTATTGCCCGTGATGACATTGCCCTGCACCAATGGCGACCCCTGGTAGATATTGATCCCGCCGCCACGATCTACAGCAACATTATTGCGAATAATGTTGCCGATAATCGATGGCGAAGCGCCAATGACCGCGATTCCGCCACCTTCGAACGTAGAAGAATTCGAGCTTCCGTTCTGTATGGTGAACCCCTGCAATACAGAATGCGTCGTTTCTCCAGTGCCGAATATGACCACCGGTCCCGGAAGACCTGCTCCATCGATGATAGTGACTTTGTTCCCGCTCTGACTTCGCACAGTTATAGTTTTCCCATTGAAGTTTATCTGTTCGTAGTATGTGCCGGCAGAAACTAGAACAGTATCTCCGTTAATGGCCGCGTTAATCCCCGCCTGGATACTCGGCTGGTCCACAGGAACGTGGATCGTTTTAGCAGATACTGCCGTCGCGCAAAGGCTTGCGGCGAGGGTAAAGCACCAGGTTACGTGTCGGATCATGGATAACCTCAAGTGGGCGCCGGATGATATCACGAGATTCAGGGACTCACAAATGTGGTGCGGTTACCGCCTGTCCGTGGCGCTTTCCGGCGGCGCAGCGGTTTACCGCTGCGATGTAGGCGCTCATAAAATCCGCCGACTTTAGCCGCTGCGGTGCCTTCTGAATGTGGAAGGGCACGACTTCAGTCGTGCCGCAAGTACCCGCAAATCATCGCGGCTTTAGCCGCTGGGGGAAGCTCGAAACGGACGTTTGACTCTTTGAACAGGCACGGTCACTCGAGATTACCGGCAAGTCTGACGATGTCCTTAGTCGGACTAGAATTAGAGACGCAGGCGGCGTTAGTACCCATATTCAGGCCCCGAGTGACTCTCAAGGCTTTGGCTTTTACGCCTCGCGCCTAATTGAAGCGCTCCCCGAACGCTAGCGCAGCCTCAAAGGAAAAATCAGAATCCCATGGGCCCTGCACTCGTGAATCCCCACCCTTTGCAAAAAGCGCAAAGGGTGGGGCACTTCTCGCCGGGATGGACCTTGCGTCGGCAGATATTCAAACTCTTCCGGTTCTTCCCGCGCTCGTCTGACCGGGTGGAACGATTCGAATTTCTGCCAAGAGATTGGCCCTATTTATTGCCAAGGTGTTGTGCGTGCTCCAGCCTTCGTAAAATCCGTAAACGGCAAATATCAGACAGAGGAATTCGCCAACCAGTACCGACCAACCACCAAGACCTATGCACCAGAGCCACAGGATTCCAATACCTGCGCTCAAGGATCCAAACGCTACTCCGAGCTCAAATTTGAGCCGCAACACCAGTGTCCGAACGTAGCGTCTTCCGATAGGATCAGCGTTGAACGCCGTGCGCAGATACCCGTACCAGTTATCCAAGTGTTTGCCATCTTCGTTTCTTTTCCAATCGAACTCAGTTTCCACGTGTGCCCCGAGATCTTCAACGACTAGCCCTGCGAATGTCATCGCCAGAAAGAGAATGAATCCTGTCTCAGTGTGATTGTTGTAAACGAGCGTCCGAAGGGCCGGAAAGTGCCAGGAGCGCCACGCACCATGTACTTATGGCAATAGCACCAGGGATTAGTAGGGTCACGAGAGGTCTAAAAACCTCGGAGGTAAAGGCGGAGAAGAAATTCGGCACAGTCGCGACCTCGCCGGAATTGTCCGGCAGTCTAGCGGGTGGCGACTAGTATCTACGCTCGGACCCCCACGCGAGGCAAAGGAGGCGGCCACTAGTCCGAATCCATATTCGTCCGCCCGATGAACAAAGGCTGAAAGTTCATCATTCTCGTCGCCGGGTGCCCCCAGCCTTTGCGTCTGCAAAGGGTGCGAGACGCCAACTCCAAAGCCTCAGTTGAAATAACGGCAACAATCCTGATTCCTACACAGTAAAGTCCTTGTTTTCCGCGGTTCCTGCTGTGGTAAGGTTCAGCGATATTTTTGGGAGGTGGTCGATGCCAACGCGCTTGCAACAATTGCTCGACAAAGCAAGAACTCGCGTTATGACGCCAGAGGAGAAGGAAGAACAGCGTCGCAGCTTCGCCTACGGGAATACCAAAATCGAAAACCCGCGCATCACTCGCGAAATGGTCGACGAGGCAGCCGACGAGATAGGTGCTCCCAAACATGAGCGAGGAACAGGAACGGCATAGCCAAGCGCTGGAACCGGTGCTGTTGCGATCCCGACAAAATGCAATACAAATGTTGACGGCTCACCGCCCAGCTTCCTACGCTCGCTTCGCGAGCGGGGCGGAGGGAGGCGTCCGCGCTTACACAAGCACCGGGCGGGTCAGGAATTCGGCATTCCTGTGATTCAGCCGGGAGTTTTGCACAGGCTGGTTGCGATTCTGACTAGACGCTTGAAGCTTAGGCGTGTGATTGTGCTCACACTAGGTCGCCTTGCATTCCCTGCGTGCAACCTCCTTTCTCGCCTAAGTACAGCGTTTGTCCCCGCTTAAGTGGCTTGGGCGTTTGCAAGCAAGTGCACGAGATTTCCTCAATAAAAAGTTTTGGATTGTGACGGATAACCTTTACTGAAAATTCCAAAACAGGAAGACTGGGGGCAGGTTGGGGGATTTTTTCTCACTCTCGAAATCATAGGAGATAGGAAACGGGGAGTATATGACGAAGAAGTTGGGTCGGGATGTTTGGGTGAAGGGATGCAAGGAGCGCGGGGAATGGGCGGAACTTTGTTTCATGGCGCGGGCGGCGGGGTTGGGCATGGGAGTGTTGAAGCCGTTTGGGGACTCTATGCGGTTTGATGTGGGCGTGCTGAGTGGAGCGAGGATTTTACGGGTTCAGGTGAAGTCGACGATCTATTGCCGTCGCCGGAACGAGTACAGCTTGAATGTGATGGGGCCCGGGCGGAAACAGTACCGGGAGGGAACTGTGGATTTCTTTGCGGTGTATCTGATTCCGGTGAATCAGTGGTACATCATTCCTTATACCGTGCTGGGCAAGAAGTGCACGTTGCATTTCACGCCGGGCGGGAAGCGGCAGAAGTATGCACGGTATCTGGAGGCTTGGGAGTTGCTGAGTGGGCAAGGATGCACTGCTTCCGGTGACTGTGGCAGCAACGCTCCGGAAAGACAATTACTGAGATGAGTTCAAGGCTCCTGTCCTTGGAACTCAAGGTATCGACATGAGTCAAAAACCCCACTCTACGAAAAGCGCGTAGAGTGGGGCACCCTCGAGGGTACCGGGTCTGCACGTTGATCGCGTGTATTACCTTGTTCCGCTTTTGTAAAAAAATCTGGCCACGTGTTGCAAAACGCTTGTTGCTCGTGCACAGTTAGTCATTCAAACAATAAGCCGCTCGTCGCTACGTTGTTCTCCCTGATCACGGAACCCAACAGAGCCATAACCCTGTCTTGGAGCATGCTATGCCGTCTGGACTCGACAAGCTGCAGCACATTGTTGTGCTGATGATGGAGAACCGTTCGTTTGACCACATGCTGGGATCGCTCAAGGCGGTGAATCCGGCAATTGATGGTGTGGATGCCAACGCATTCACCAATCCTGACGCCAAGGGCAATGTGGTGAAGCCTCAGCCCAAGGCCGAGTTTCAGGCGCAGTTGCAGCCCGATCCGGACCATCACTTTCCGGCTGTCGACCTGCAGATTTTCGGAGGCGACACCGGCGCCAACCGCCAGGCGAACATGCAAGGTTTCGTCAAGAGCTACTTCAACCAGCAGCGCGATGCGAAGCACTCGCAAATGATCATGTACTATTTTCCGCAAAATAAGCTGCCGGTGCTCACCACGCTCGCGCTTGAGTTCGCAGTATTCAACCGCTGGTTCGCGTCCATCCCCGGGCCCACTATCTGCAATCGCGCCTTTGCCCATTACGGAACTTCGTTCGGACGCGTTGATCTCAATCCGATTTATCCCCCTGAAGCGATCAAGAGCATCTACACGCGGTTGATCCATGCCAGTCCGAAGCGAACAGCCAAGGTGTATTACTACGACACGACCAGCTCTACCATGGAGGTGGCCAACCTGCTGCAGAATCAGCCGGAGCTTTTCGGAACCTACAGCCAGTTTCTTGCTGATTGCGAGAAAGGCGATCTGCCGGACTATTCATTCATCGAGCCGAATTACAGCGATCATCAAAGCGATAGCGGTGAAGAGATCGCCAACGACCAGCACCCCGACCATAACGTACAGGCGGGTGAGGTTTTCATCGCGTCCATCTACCAGGCAATCAAAAACAATCCCGAACTTTGGGAGAGCACTGCCCTGCTCATCACCTATGACGAACACGGAGGGATCTTTGACCACGTGCCGCCACCGGGTTGTACGAAAGACATCTTCACTGCCGATGGGAATTCAACCGGGACAGGAACGCCATTTCAATTCGACCGCCTCGGCGTCCGCGTGCCGACGGTTCTGGTCTCTCCTTGGATTCCGAAAGGAACGGTAGTCGACCGCGTGTTCGACCATGCATCGATTCCGGCGACCATCACCAGATTCTTTTTGGGTGACTACTCGCCGCGCTCGCCCCGAGAAACCAGCGCTGACATCTTCCTGGAACCCAAAGGAGCAGCGAGCGATCCAGCTAGAAATCTGCTCTCGCTGGATGTGATGCGCACCGATTGCCCTGATTTTGACGCGTAGCGGTTTTCGTTGGCGCAAAGGAGTTGGAAATGACCCTCATTCGTGTACCGAAACCACCGAAGAGTGCGTATGACCCTAGCCGGCCTGCGTCATCGCTACTGAAATCTCAGGCCGAGCATTTGAGGGAGGCGGAAAGCAAGCTTCCACTTCGCTATCGCAGCGAGGTGTACGTCAAGGCCATCAAGACGGAGGAGGAAGCGGCAAGGTATATCCGCGACGTCACCCAAGCGATTCACGAAGCGCATGAGGATGCTGAACGAGCCCGGCGAACTCCGAAGCGCAAGCGAGTCCTGGAGATTGCCGCGGCCGCGGACGAGCAGAGCAAACCGAAGCGGGCGCGCCGCAAGCCAGCGAGCAAACGTCCGAAGAGCAGGGCGAAAAGAAAGAACAAATGAAGCGATGCTGGAGGCGGCGAATGCGGTGGAGTGTACGGGTGATGTTGTTGCTGGTCTCGACGGCAGCTTTGGCCCAGGAAAGCTGGTTACACGCTGATTTCCGGCGTGAAGGCGAACGCGTCGCCGATGCCTGCACATTTCACAGCTTCATGAGTGTGGGCGGTTGTGCCTATACGTTGTTCACTGATCATCCCTTGCACATTGCCGCCGGCAGCATGCCTCCGCAGAACGGGTTCGGATTGGGCGCTGCGTTCGTCGCAAACCGTAACACCCAGAACTGGCGGTTGAGCTGGAACGTCGATGCCGTCGCTGCCACCAGCGGATCGTGGCGCGCTGGCGGTTATGTGAAGCTGGTGCACACGCCCGTGCAGCCAATTCACGTGAGCATTCCGTCGAGTGCTGCCGGAGGGCAGCCGGGCACAGCGAAGAAGCACGAAGTGCGAGTCCATCCTTACACAGTTTTCAATCTCTATGCGCAATCCATTTCGCTGAACAAGCTGAATTACTTCGGGCTGGGCAACGATTCGTCAGCGATCGGCAAGTCTGTCTTTGGGATGACCCAGACGATTGTGGGCGGCAATGTTACCAAGCCTGTTTTCGAATGGGCGGCAATCAGCAAGCTGAATCTCTCGGTTTTCGCGGAGATGAATGGGCGGCTGGTAAGCATCCGCGCTGGAAGTGGTCAATCGGTTCCCTCGATCCAGAGTCTTTATAACGATGCTACGGCGCCTGGTTTGAGCAGCCAGCCGGGGTTCGTGCAATTCGGCGAGGGCGTCCGCATCAAGCCCGTCATCGGAGATCGTCTGCAATTGAATTATGCGGGGAGCTTTCAGCAGTTCGTTGCGCCCGTCGAATTCGGGGGACACGTTTGAGCGATGGACGATCGATTTGAATCATATTTTTTATCTTTACGGGTATACAGAATCGGGGCCCAAGACGAGCGATATGACTGGGCCTGACGAGTGTGCGCCATCGGGGCAAAACTGTCCCGAGGTCTCGCATTCGCGGAATCTGAATGGGTCCATTGGAGTGCGGCTGTTCTTATCGGAATCGATGACGTCGGCGAGCAGCCTGGTACCTTTCTATTTTCAGCAGACGCTCGGCGGACAGGACATCAACAACAATCTCGCGCTCCCCAGTTATGAGGACTATCGGTTTCGGGCGCCCAATCTGTTGCTGTTGCAGGAAAGCTTTGAGCATTCGATCTGGGGGCCCTTCGGTGTAAAGGTTATGGCGGATGAGGGCCGGGTGGCACTGAGTCGCGGCGATTTGGGATTCAGCCATCTACATCATAGTTTCGCGGCCGGATTGACCTTGCGCGCCGGCGGCTTCCCCATGGTTTCCATGATGTTTGCGTGGGGCGGCCCGGAGGGCCATCACAATATTTTTAATATGAACACGTCGCTGCTCGGCGGATCGGCACGGCCGTCACTCGACTGAGGTCGGGCGCGTCATAAAAGTCAAAATCATAAAGTCAAAATCATAGAGTCAAAATCCCCACCCTCTCGCGCAATTCGCGAGAAGGGTGGGGCACCCTTCGAGTTCTTAGTCGAGCTTAGCGGGATTGGGCGGTTTCCTTTGCGTTCTGGACTGCGTTGACGAAGTCGCGGGCTTCGCCGCTCGGGGTCTTCACGTTGCCCTCAAGGATGTCTTTGAACGGAACATCTTTTCCGTACAAGGCTTCGGTGGCTTTCTTATCCTGCTGCAATTCGGCGCCGTTCAGCGATGCGCCGATGAAGGCTCCCTTACTTGCCGAGTAGGTCAGGATGCCGGCTTTGTATCCCGCATCAGCGGAAGCCGAGCGACCGACGGGTCCAGCAGCCGCGGAAACGTCTGCCCCTACTTTAATGTGGCCCTTCATCAGCTCGGTCATGCCCTGATCGTTCATCACGAACATCATGAGGTCGGTGCTCTTGCCGCCGATCTGCGGTCCCCAGCTGATTCCGGAAACGGAGAACGGAGCGGGAGCGCTCCATCCGTTGGCGCCGTTCCTGCAGGTGGCGACGCCTTTGCCGTGCTCGCCGCCTACGACGAAAGCTCCTTTGACTAGCTTGGGAATCACGGCCACGCACTTGGCTCCCTCCAGGACCTGGTTGGGGACACCTTTGTCCGCGGGAGCGGAAGTAATGTTCTGAACTGTTTCGGTGGCGCGCTGCAGTTCGGTGTTGGCATTACTGTTGGCGTCGTCGGCCGCCCAGGCGAACGCGCCCACGCAGGTCACCAGCATTGCGATTGCAAATTTCTTCATCGTCGTTCCCTCCTGAGATTTCGATTCGCGGGCAATACAGAGGGTTGCGAAATACGGCGTCGCGAGCTAGGGGAATTACCTTAAGGTGGCGGACGAAATTGCACGCTACAGGCGCAACAATGGACGTTACTTTTTCGCCTTCTTCGACGCAATCTTAGGGGTTCGCGAGGTCTTTTTCGAGTTGAAGACGCGGGCGAAGATCTTGTCCACATTCTTCAGTTGGCGTTGCAGGTCGAAGGCGTGTTCGATTTGCTTGCGCGGCACTCGGCTTGTCACCTCTTTGTCGGCTAGCACGAGATCATGAAAGTTCAATCCTTCTTTCCAGGCGCGCATGGCATGAGACTGGACCAAGCGATAAGCGTCTTCGCGGCTGACTCCATGCTCGACGAGATCCAGAAGCAGTTGGCCGCTGAAGATCAGGCCGCGCGTGCTTTCCAGATTGGCGCGCATGCGTTCGGGATACACAAACATCGTGTCGATCACGTTCGCGGTCTTGGTGAGCAGATAGTCCATCAGGGTGGTGGAGTCTGGCAGAATCACGCGCTCGACAGAGGAGTGGGAGATGTCGCGCTCGTGCCAGAGAGCTACGTTTTCGAATCCAGCTTGCGCGTTGCTGCGGACCACGCGGGCCAAGCCGCTGATTTGCTCCAGCGTAACCGGATTGCGCTTGTGCGGCATGGCGGAGGATCCCTTTTGCTTTTCGCTGAAGTACTCTTCGGCTTCGCGAACTTCGGTACGCTGCAGGTGGCGGATTTCGGTGGCGATTTTATCCAGCGTGGAGGCAATTACCGCGAGCGTGCCGAGATACTGGGCGTGACGGTCGCGTTGGATTACTTGCGAGCTTACCGCCGCAGCTTTTAATCCCAGACGCGCGCAGATCTTCTCTTCTAATTCCGGAGTGAGATGGGCAAAGATTCCTACTGCGCCCGAAAACTTTCCTACGCGCATGTCTTCGGCGGCGGCAATAAAGCGCGCGATGTTGCGCTGGGTTTCCGAATACCAGTTGGCGATTTTGAATCCGAAGGTGATCGGTTCGGCGTGGATTCCGTGAGTGCGGCCGACCATGGGAGTGTCTTTGAACTCCCAGGCGCGGCGTTCGAGCACTTCGGAGAGGCGCTGCAGGTCCTGGGCGATCACTTGGGAGGCCTGGCGGATGAGCAAGGCTTGCGCGGTGTCGACGACGTCGTTGGAGGTGAGACCGTAGTGGAACCAGCGGGCGTGCGGGCCCACGATTTCGGCGACCGCGGTGGTGAAGGCGATTACATCGTGTCGGACCTCGGCTTCGATTTCGTGGATGCGCTCTACGCGGAAGTCGGCACGCTGCTTGATTGCCTTGGCGGCGTCTTTCGGAACTAGTCCGGCTTCAGCCAGGGTTTCGGTGGCGGCGACTTCGACGGCCAGCCAGGTGCGAAAGCGGTTTTCGTCGCTCCAGATGCGGGCCATCTCCGGACGCGTGTAGCGAGGGATCACAGGGCGTTCTCCTCTTTTTAGGGCGGACAGAGGATTCTAAATGCAGGGACGGAAATCGGGCTAGCGGATCCACACAAGAGAAAAACCCCATCTCTCGTGCAACAGGGTCGAAAGATGGGGACACCACGATCTGCCCATTTTTCGGATCGTGGAGCTTGGGTGTGGTGTTTCCATTTTATATCGCTTAACGATATAATGGAAATGGATTATCGGGGAACGATAGAATTGCGGGATGAAGAAACTGACGATGGCGGATTACCAGGCATTAGCGGAATTTCGATATCAGATCCGGAAGTTCCTGCATTTCAGTGATTCTGCTATTGAGAAGACTGGGCTGGAGCGCTCGCAGTACCAGTTGATGTTGACGGTCAAGGGGATGCCGGAGGGAGTGCGGCCTCGGATCCGGGACTTGGCGAACCGGCTCGTGATTCAGCATCACAGCGCGGTGGAGTTAATTGACCGGCTGGAGGCCGGAGGATACGTGCGACGCGAGCGGGGGCAGGACGACCGGCGCGAGGTGTTGTTGGCGCTTACGCCCAAGGGAGAGCGGGTGCTGGCGCAGTTGGCGCTGCATCATCACGAGCAGTTGCAGAAGGCGGCTCCGGAGTTAGTGGGGGCGTTGCGACGGATTACGCGGCGGGAACGAAGGCAAGTGGAAGAGCGAGAGTACGCAAACAGCGGAGGCTAAAGCCACATCATACAAGCCGTGCTCCGGGCCACGCCGGGATCGGCCGCTCTCCGATCGCACCTGAAGATTGTAGCGCCACAGTAAGGAAGGACGAAGAGTTCAAGTGAGCATGAGCAATGACGGACATTCAAGTTCGGAAAGCAGTGTGGTGAAGATAGCGCCTGTGCTTTCGGAGCCGGCGCAGTTTCGCATCGTGCTGATGTCATTTCTGGCAGCGGCGGTCGGACTGGTCGCGGGCCTTGTCGCCTATATTCTGTACAAACTCATCGGGCTATTCACGAACCTGTTCTTCTTCCATGAATGGTCGACGACATTCCGCAGCGTTGGTGGGCACCACCTGGGATGGTGGGTGATCCTGGTTCCGGTGGTGGGCGGCCTGATCGTGGGCGTGATGGCCAAATATGGGTCGTCGAAAATCAAGGGGCACGGCATTCCGGAGGCGATGGAGGCGGTGTTAGTTAACCGCAGCCGGATTGAGCCCAAGGTCGCACTTCTCAAACCGATTTCAGCCGCAATAGCGATTGGGACGGGCGGTCCGTTTGGCGCCGAAGGACCGATCATTCAGACGGGTGGAGCGCTGGGTTCGCTCGTCGGTCAGGTGCTGCATACGACTGCGGTGGAGCGGAAAGTGCTGCTGGCTTGCGGCGCGGCGGCGGGAATGTCGGCAACATTCAATACGCCGATTGCGGGAGTAATTCTCGCCATCGAGTTGCTGCTGTTCGAATTCAAGGCCCGATCGTTCATTCCGCTGGTGATTGCAAGTACGCTGGCCACTGCGGTGCACATGCAACTGCTCGGACCGGGGCCAATGTTTTCGGTGTCGGCTGTAGATTTTGGAATTCCGCGAGCGTTGCCTTTTTATCTTGTGCTCGGTCCTGTGTGCGGGATCGCTGCCGTGCTGCTGAGCAAGGCTCTGTATTGGGTGGAGGACACCTTTGAGAAACTGCCTGTCGATGAATTGTGGTGGCCGGCGATCGGGGCTCTCTTCCTCGGAATCATTGGATTTTTTGTTCCCCGGGTATTGGGTGTGGGATACGACACGATCGGGGACATCCTGAACGGGAATCTTGCCTGGAAGCTGCTGCTGATTGTCATGTTGGCCAAGTTTGCGGCCCTGGTGATCTCACTGGGGTCGGGAACGTCGGGCGGATTACTGGCGCCCACGTTCATGTGGAGCGCGGCGATGGGCGGATTGTTTGCGATGATCGCAAACCATGCATTTCCGGGCGCCCATCTTTCTCCGGGTGCATTTGCGCTGGTAGCGATGGGTGCCGTATTTGGTGCCGCGTCGCGGGCAACGTTCTCTTTCATCATTTTTGCTTTTGAAATTACGCGGGACTACAACTCGGTGCTGCCGCTGATGCTGGTGGCGGTAATTGCGGATGGGGTTGCGATGCTGTTCATGCCGCGCAGTTCGATCATGACGGAAAAGCTGGCGCGCCGCGGCCTGCACGTGCACCAGGAATATGAGGCAGACGTACTGGCCCAGGCCAAGGTTTCAGAAACGATGGAGAAAGATCCGCCTGTGATCGCGGCTGGCACCAAGGTGGGAGAAGTCGCGGAAGGCATTGCGCGGCATGATCCTGCGGTCGCGCGTTACGAAGCGATGCTGATTGTGGATTCCGCGGGCAAGCTCAAGGGAATCGTAACGCGCGGCGACATTCTGCGAGCGCTCGACAAGGATTCGTCAGGCGCCATGAGTGTGGAGGAAGCGGGTAGCACGAAGTTAGTCGTGACGTATCCGGATGAATTGATCTCCGAAGCTGCGGCGAAGATGTTGCAATTCGAGGTCGGCCGCCTGCCGGTAGTCGATCACGGGGACGAGCGTAGAGTTTTGGGATATCTCAACCGGGCGGCAATCATGGCAGCGAGGATGCGGCGGTTACGCGATGAGCACATGCGCGAGCAAGGATGGCTCGGTTTTCGTGGAACCCAAGGAATGAAGGTCGAAGCTTCACGTTCGTGAGCGGGTCGCAGAACGCTCTCCAGGAGGCTGCGGAAACTGTTTTGCTGGCTGAAAGTTTGCCTCAGCGGCTAAAGCCGCGAAACACACCAAAGTACTTACCGCAGCGCTGAAGCGCTGCGCCAGCCCAAAGCCGCAATCCGAATGGAGTTTTTCCGCAACCTGCTCGTGCATGAAAGCCTGCCCGCAGCCGGGGCCGACTTCTCAGCTTCATTCCACAGATTTGAATTCCGATTTGGCCTCCCACATAGTATGGGTAGAGGACACTCGTAGTGCCCGACATACAGCAACAAAATGCGTCGACTGAAAGATTGAGCCGACTGCGTCTTTACCTTTGGCAAAGACCGGTGACGCTGGCGCTGCTCACCGGGTTAGCAGTTCTCTTCTTCTTATTCGTGACCGGGATCTCACGTCTCTATCGAGATCAGCAGAAATCATTGGGGGACCGGTGGTTCGAGCGTGGTATGGCTGATCTGAAGGCAAAACGGTATGACGCGGCGGTCAGAGATTTTCGAGGTGCGCTGCTGTACTCGCGCGATAACTACTCCTATCAATTGAATCTTGCGGAAGCACTTCTGGGAATGAAGCATACAGGAGAAGCATCGGCGTATTTCTTGAATTTATGGGACCGGCAACCCGAGGACGGGCTCGTGAACCTGGAACTGGCACGCATCGCGGCGCAGAAGGGACAAATTCAAAACGCAGTCCGCTACTATCATGATGCAGTGTATGCAGTGTGGCCGAGCCATGAGGAGATTAAGAGACGAGAGGCACGCCTGGAATTGATTGACCTGCTTTTGCGCAGCAATGCGAAGGCGCAAGCCCAGGCGGAATTAATCGCTTTGGCGGAGAATGTAACGGGCGATCCCTCGCACGAGCAGCTTTTGGGGGACCTGTTTGTACGAGCAGGCGACTATGAGCATGCCTTGACCGAGTACGGCCTGAGCCTCAAGGCAGATCCGCACAATGTGAAGGCGCTCGCAGGCGAAGGATATGCGGCGTACGAACTCGGACAGTACCGGGTAGCGCAACAGTATCTGCACGAGGCGGTCAAACGAGATCCTGGCGACACGCAGAGCGCAGAACGCCTGAAGGTAACAGAGATGGTGCTGCGCATGGACCCGTTTCGGCGAAACCTTTCGGTTGGGGAACGCAACCGGCTGGTCGCTGAAGCGTTTGCGACGGCTGGTCATAGATTAGAGAAGTGCGCAGTGCCAGACGGCGATGTGGGCAATACTGCCGGCGTACCGTCTGAACTGAGCGGTGAGTGGTCGTCGCTGAAGCCGCAAATCACGCAACGAGGATTGCAAAGAGATTCCGCTGTCGCGGAACGGGCAATGGACATGGTCTTCCGAATTGAGCGACAGACCAGCAACCAGTGCGGCGCACCCACCGGCCCAGATCTGGCGCTGCTTCTAATTTCGAAACTGCACGAAGGAAATACGTTTTGAGTTTGCAAGCAGAGCCAGAAAGCGAAGTGCCGGCGCATGACGGCAAGCCGCCACCAGCCACCGCGTGGATCTACGAGCATTCTCCCCGGAATATGTGGCGGGCGGTGTTTCGGGAAGACAACTTCTTTCTAGTTGTTTCGGTCTTCATCGGAGTGTTCTCCGGCCTGGCAGTGGTGTGTTTCCGTTACGCGATTGATTGGTCGCGACTGTACCTGTTGGGAACCGGAGTAGTGCTCACGCCCATACGCCTGTTGCTGGCACCGACGCTGGCCGGACTGGTGGTTTCATTCCTGGTAATTCACTTTTTTCCAAGGGCACGTGGCAGCGGCGTGAACCAGACCAAGGCTGCGCTTTACATCTACAACGGGCATATTCCATTTCGAACAGCGATCGGAAAATTCATTACAGCAGCACTTGCGATTGGGTCGGGGCATTCGCTGGGTCCGGAGGATCCATCGTTGCAGATTGGGGCCAGCCTCGCCTCAGTCCTGGGGCGGAAGTTGCGATTATCACGGGACCGCATGCGGTTGATCGCGCCGGTGGGAGCGGCGGCGGGACTGGCGGCGGCATTCAACGCGCCGATCTCGGCCGTCTTGTTTGTGATCGAGGAAGTCATTGGGCGCTGGACAGCGGGCATTCTGGGATCCGTGGTGTTGTCGGCGATATCGAGTGTCGTGGTAATGCGCTGGTTTCTCGGGTCAGAACCGCTGTTTCGAATTCCGGCGGTTGAAATGACGCAGCCTTTAGAACTGATCGCATATTCCATTCTGGGGATCGTAGGGGGCGTCGCGTCCGTAGTGTTTGCCAGCGGTATCGGCATATTTCGGCCTGCAGCTAAGGCGTTGCCGCGATGGACGCAGTATCTGCAGCCGGCGATTGCGGGACTGCTGATCGGAATCATTGCAGTGCTGGGGGCGCCACAAGTGATGGGTGCGGGTTACGAATATATCGATCAAGCCATGCACGGACAGTTCACGTGGCAATTTCTGGCAATTCTGGCGGGATTGAAAATCCTCGCCACGATGCTCTCGTTTGTCAGCGGCACACCCGGAGGTATGTTCGCACCGACCTTATTCATAGGCGCGATGCTGGGTGGAGCGGTGGGGGGAGCGGAACGATATCTTCTGCCCAATTTGACGATCTCTCCCGGCACCTATGCTTTGGTGGGGATGGGAGTGTTGTTCGCGGGCTTTCTGCGGGCACCGATGACATCGGTTTTCATGGTGCTGGAAGTAAGCGGCAATTATTCGATCATCGTGCCGGTGATTGTGGCCAACACATTTGCATACGTGATCTCGCGGTCACTTCAGCCGATTCCGATCTTCGATTTGTTGACCAGGCAAGACGGGTTAGATTTGCCGTCGATGGAGGAACTGCGGGAGGAGGACATCCTGCGGGTGGAAGATGCCATGCAACCGAGCAATGCGCCGCTGCTCGATGCCGATGACACGCTGGCGAAAGCAGTGCAGGAAATCGATCGGTCGAACTCGGAATACTTGCTGGTTCGACTCAGTCCGACGGGCTGGAGCACCGTCAGCAAAGAGCAGGTTCTTGCGGTGAGTGGCGACGGCAATCGAGAGGCGAAACTGGCGCAATTACTCCTGTTGAACCGGGTGCCCTATCTGCATCCCGATCACCCGCTGGAAACCGCCTTGCGTTATGTAGACCGGTGGCCAGTGGTGCCGGTGGTAAGCCGTGCGGATTACCGGAAACTGGAAGGTGTGGTTTCGCAGCGGGGAGTTCTGGAAAGATATCGGGAGTTCGGAGAGGGGTAGTCGTGTAGGGGCGGACGCCTCGTCGGACCGAGCGCAGCGCGAAACTGGATCATCACCTTGGATTCGCGATTGCGCTTGAAAACGTCCAACTGCTTTCTGTAAGCTTGCGAAAAATTCCCACGAAGGCATTATAGGCAGAGCTGTATCCAAGCGGTTATGGCGAGAAATTTATCGATTTGAGCGCCGGAGAGCGGCCGGCGTTGGTTTCGCCAAACCAGGCCTAGCCACAAGACTCGAATGTCTTGTGTTCACCGCCTTAGTAAATACGAATCCAATTTCCAAAAAATCATGGGGAAGAACAACATGTCGAGTACTTCAATCAGGTTGGTTGTTGTTAGTGCCATGCTGTTGGGGCTTGCGGTGCAGGGGTTTGCCCAAGGTGGAGCGACCGGAGCTATTACAGGAACAGTGCAGGATCCGAGCGGGGCTGTAGTGGCCAATGCGGACGTGCGGGTGACAAACCAGGACACAGGTGTGGTGGAACGCTCGCTGAAGACCGGGCCCGACGGATCGTTCACGGCACAGTTGCTGCCGGTGGGGACATACACGGTGAGCGTTCAGGCTCCCGGATTTACCGAGGGTAAGTTCGCGGATGTGGTGGTGCGCGTGACCGAGACCACGCGCATGACGGCTAAGCTGTCGACGCAATCGGTGCAACAGAAGATTGAGGTTCAGGCCGAAGTCCAGACGGTGAATACGACAGATGCGACTACCGGCCAGGCAATTGAGGCGAGTACGATCCGGGCGCTGCCGCTGGCAACGCAGAACTTTCAGCAATTGCTGACGTTGTCGAGCGGCGCGCAGGCGGAACTGAATAAGGCTACGCAACTGGGGCGAGGCGACGTTCGCATCCAGGTGAACGGGCAGCGCGAAGACAACAACAACTACCTGCTCGAGGGCATCAGCGTTACCGACTACAACGTGGCGGAACTGACCAACACGCCGCTGCCGAATCCGGACGTAGTGCAGGAGTTCAAGGTACAAACCTCGCTGTATGACGCGAGCCAGGGGCGGAATGGCGGCGGGAACATCAACGCGATCCTGAAGTCGGGCACGCAGACTTTTCACGGCGATGTGTACGAGTTCTTCCGCAATACGGTGCTCAATGCCAATGAATACTTTCTGAAGCAGACTGGCTCGCCGCGCCCAGTAATTCAGCAGAATATTTTTGGTGGAAGTTTGGGCGGGCCGGTCAGTCCAGGCGGAAAGTTGGGATTCTTCTTCGTGAATTACCAGGGCACGCGGCAGCGGAGCGGAGACTCTCCCGGGACGCTGATCAGTACGTTTATCCCGTATGTGCCGGCATCGCTGCGAGGGACGGCCAATGCGGGCGCGCTGGCGGCGGCGTTCCAAGTGCCGAGCGCGGATCCGGTGGCGGTGAACTTGCTGGCTTCTCAGAGCAACCAGTTTGGGGCTGCGGCGAATGGATATCTATTCCCGCTCCCGAGCAATGTTCCGGCCGGAACAACTGCGGGGGATCTGGTGCAGTTCACGGTAAGCAAGCCGGGAAAGTTTACGGATGATCAGTTGACGGCGAACTGGGATCATGAGTTCCGGAATTCGCGGGACTCGGTGGCGGCCCGGTTCTTCTTCTCGAATTCAGAGCAGGATATTCCGTTTGGCGCAGGAGGATTGCAGGCGTCGTTGGGGGCGCCGGCCAGCGGGACAGACTTGAACTTCCCGTATCAATTGCCGATTCACGACAGAGTTTTCATCGTCTCGGAAACGCACGTATTCAATCCGCACCTGGTGAACGATATCCGGTTCGGGCTGGTGCACATCAACAACACGGCGAATAATGTCAATCCGATTACGGCGGCGGACGCGGGAATCGATCGGCCGACCAACAATCTGACGAGCAGTATTTACAAGTTTACGTTCGCTGACTTCGGGATTCCAGTTTGGGCCGACGCCGCAGGCGAATCAGGCGCAGACGCCAAAACAACTACAACATCGTGGATAACCTGAGCTGGGTTGCGGGCAAGCACAATTTCACCGTGGGCGGACAATACACGCGCGTGCGGCTGAAGAAACTGTTCCCGCAAGTGTTCAACGGGCAGCTTTTCTTCACCAATACACGGGTCCTGATGTGACGGACTTTGGCAATTTTGTGGGCGGAACGCCCGAGTTCAGCTTTGGCGGCGGTGGCGTTTACAACCACGCTTACCGGCAGAGCAACTCCGCGTTCTTTTTGCAGGATGACTGGAAGGCGACCTCGAATCTCACGCTCAACCTGGGCTTGCGGACGGAGTTTCTGGGGGCATGGACTGACGGGGAATGCCACATCGGCAACATCGAGTCGGACCTGACGAACTCGGGCACTTATCCCTTCGTTTATCCCAAGTGCGTCGACAAGCTGGGCGTTATCGGGATTGACCGGGAACGCGAGTGGATCAACCTTTAAGAACAATGTTTCGACCGGATGGGGCCCGCGGGTGGGTTTTGCCTGGGACGTGCTGGGCCGGCACACGACGACGGTGCGTGGCGGGATACGGCATCTATTACGTTCGCGAGGACGTGGGGGCGGTGGATCAGCTAAGCTTTCAATCTCCATTTATTCCGATCGTGTTCTTCCCAACGACCGCCGGATATCAACCTGACCAATTTCTTCACGGGCACGCCATCAGTGAATGCCAATGCGGTGCCTCCGGCGGGACAGCTTTCAGGGGCATGGCTGCCGTGCCTGGCGCAACTGACCAGCTTTCCGGACCCCAATGGCGCGGCCACGTATGGCGGGTGCACCGGGCCGGGGGTGAATTCGACCCAGAACCTGTTTGTTCTGGAAGTTCCGCGGCACTTCGTGGTGCCCAATACCCAACAGTGGAACTTCACGATCCAGCGGGAGATCGGCAAGAGCTGGGTAGTGGACGTGGGTTATGTGGGCACACGAGGTATTCACCTGCGCGAGACTCGCGATGCAATCCAGTCGGTGGACGCGATGAAGCATCCCTTCACGGTTACCGACAGCGCGGGCAACACGCAAACGATTACGACCGACACGTTCGCCAATGCGATCGCAAGAACGCCTGCGCCCGGGTTGAACGGCTATAGCGGATATCAACTGTTCGCCAACGACGCGTACTCGATCTACCACGCGTTGCAGGCGAGTGTGACGCGGCGCTGGAACCAGAGCTATTTCCAGGCGGCGTACACGTTCTCGAAAAACATTGATGCTACTTCGACCGGAAATACGGCGTTCAACACCGCGTACAACGATCAGAGCAACATCAATGCTTCGCGCGGGATCTCGGACTTCAACCGGCCGCATCGCTTGTCGGTGAGCTACGCCTACGAACTGCCTTTCTTCCAGCACAGCACCGGGTTTAAGAAGACGGCGTTGGGGGGGTGGCAGGTCAGTGGCGTTTCGATCTTCCAGAGCGGGTTGCCGTTTTCGATCTTTGATTCGGGGGCGGGCACTGCCTTCCTGGGACAAGGCAGTACTCCATTGCTGGGCGCGAGCCTTGCGCCCGGGGCTGCCATCTCCAGCGGACTATCCAATGGTGATCTAAGGGAGCGGGTGGCGAATGGATACCTGAATCCGGGGGCCTTCGTGCCGGCGCCATTGGTCGATCCAGCCGGCTGCGCCCTTGATTCTAATTTCTGCACCACGGGTTTCGGAGACCTGGGAAGGAACATCTATCATGGGCCGTTCCAGCAGAACTGGGATATATCGTTCCTGAAGCACTTCAAGATTGGGGAGCGGCAGGATGTGCGGTTTGCGGCTGACTTCTTCAATCTTTGGAACCATACCAATTTCGCCAATCCGACCGTAACGGATATTGAGCAGTACCTGGCAAGTCCGACGAACAGTCCTTTCGGCAAGATTGTGGGGACGAACGGGAATCCGCGGTTAATTCAGTTCTCGTTGCGGTGGGCCTTTTAAGGACTGCAGGTTTCGGGCCGGGGGGCGAAAGCCTCCCGGCTTTTTTAAGGGCTCAAGTAATCACGCGACAAAGCCGCAGCGGGTTCAGGTGTCGCCAAGCGATACCCTCCTAAATTGGATTGGCGTTGAATGCCCGTTACTAAGAGAACATAGACCGCGCTTTGATTCACGCGCATCGGTTGAGTATTGCCGCCTTCCCATAAGCGTGTGGAGACATTGCCGTGACTGAAACGAGCAGTAGGCTTCGGCGGAAAAAAATCAGGGCGGCGAATCACTGAAGTGCAAACTTCTGCACTAACACCCGATCTGTACATTGGTCACTGCAACGTAAGTTGCCTTGCGGCAATGACACGCGATCAGTTCGGCTTTGGTTCTGCACGTGCTTACAGGAATTCAGTCCCCCCCGGGCGATAGTCGGAAGGTCTTGCTCGCGCGCGTAAGTGCTCTAACCAGGAAAGTAATCTCACTCAGGAGTTGGTAAATATGAAGTCACGTCTGTTACTGTGCGCCGTGCTCTTGGCAGTTTTCGCAGTACCCGCCTTCGCAGATTCGATCTCAATCTCGTTTACCAACCAGGGTGTTCTATCTGGAAGCTTGAACTCAGGAATTTCGTCAGTCGCCAGCGATCTGGCTTTTAACGGCACCGTGATACAACCCGGGCCGTTCGCCACGCTAAACTTTGATCTCGGCACTTTCACCGGCAGCCTGAACAATGGGGGCACCTTTACTGGCGGGACATTTGAGCTCGAAAACGCCGGTACAGTGCTGTTTACGTCGTCATTTTCGGGCACCTGGGATAAGGTTGGGAGCGGTCTTTATGACCTGGCCGGCACCTTTTCGACAGTATTCGACGGCGTCCACTATAGCGTCGTGACCGACCAGATGTTCAAGTTATCTTTCGATGACGAGCGTATCTGTTTGAAAGATCTGCAAGGCAATACCAACATAACCGCGACCGTCGTTCCCGAGCCCGGCAGTTTGGCTCTTCTGGGAACTGGCCTGGTCGGCCTGGCCGGTGTGGTCCGTCGAAAGCTGGGTTCAGTAATTTCCTGAGCGATTACTGCCGCTCTAACATCCAGACATTGGCGCTGGTGCTGCTAACATGCAGCGCCAGCTTTTTTCCGTCTCGCGAAGGAATCGCCCACGATACGCTTATTTTTTTCGGGTGCCACACCGGGCGAACGTTACCACGCAAGTCGATCTGCAGCAGCTCATTTTCTTTCTCCCCGGTAGTAGGGACCCACAAGCTCTTGCTGTCGGCGGCCCAATCAATGGAAGTCAGGCTCAGGGACTCGTTCAGGTTGATCCATTTTTCCGCGGCGCCATTCAGGGAAACTATGCGAATGCGACCACTCTCTTCGTCGCCCCATTTTCCGCGCGCAAGCGCCAACATCGAACCATCCGGGGATAGACTCCAGTTGTAGAGCTGCGAGAGTTCGTCCTTGAGTTCAAAAATCTTGGAGCCCGTTCCTTTGAATGGATCGAAGGTATAAAAACTGACGTCTTTGTCGCCAACAACGCTGTAGACGCACACGGTTGCAGGCGCACGGGCGCATTGATGATTGCTGATCCAGTTTGCCCTGGCGACTTCATGTGGAGCGCCGCCGGCCAAAGGCACCCTCATGAGCGGGACTTCATACTTGGAGTCTTCCCAATTCGGATAGACGACATACAAGAGCTGAGTTCCGTCCGGACTCAACCGGGGCTCGGCCACAGGCTGAGCCCCGCCAACCACCATGTCAGGCACCATCTGGCCCATAGCCTGCTTGTAAACACTGAATGTTCCGGTGCGATCGGAGATGAAGATGACCTGCTTGCCATCGGGAGTCCAATCGAATGGCAAATCTTGACGATCGTCGAGCGTGAGGCGTTGAGGTTCGCTTAGCTCGCCAGAGTTATCGAGCGTTCCGACATAGACATCGGGTTCGGGGACTCCCTTCGTATAGATGATCCGCTTGCTATCTCCGGAAACGCTGACCGAGAAAACCGCGCCTTGATCGTTGGTCAGGCGTACGGGCGGGCCTTCCACCTGATTTCGGCTGTTGAGGCGATTGAAGAACAGATTGGAGTCGAGTTGGCGCGGGCGTACCTCAGAAATGGAGTAGATAAGACGACCGTCAGGCGCCCAGCAGATGGGACCCCCTAGTCCGGACAGGGACAGCACGGCGGTCGGTCGAACGGTTGTGCCTGCGGGGGCGCCGGCGGAGATATCGATCATATTGATGACGGCCTTAGCCCCGCCCCCATAGCTAAAGCGAGCCGTGGTATAGGCGAGCTTTTGACCATCTGGCGCCCAGGCAATCCCGCCAAACAGGTCGCCGTTTCCGCCGACCACTTCTCGAGCTTGAGTTCCATCAACTGCGGCCAGCCAAATCCGCTGCCGCAGAGCCTTTCCGGCAACAAAGGCAACTTCTTCTCCGTTGGGCGAAACTGCGGGAAAACGTCCATCATCCACCAGCTTCCGTGGTTCGCCGCCAAGCGCGGAAAGCGCCCAAAGGCTGGATTCACGATATTGCCCGGCCAACGCGACAATCATGTGGACGCTGTCCGGGAACCACGAAATGGAAGTTGCAGCCAAGTCCTTCGGCAATGGCAAGGAATGAGTTTCACCAGTGTCGATCTGGCGAAGGTAGAAACCGGCCTCATCTGAGAAGGCAAGATAACGACCGTCCTCCGAAACGGCGGCCGCGCGAACCGGATCGCCAAGCGGATTTGCGGTGAGGCGAGTGATCCGGGGCGGGGCAGCCGGACGACGAAGCAACAGGAATCCGAGCGCAACACCGAAAACTGCGAAGAGCAAAACTGCAAGGCCTGCGAGAATCCACCAGCGCCGTGAGTGAGCGGATGCCGGAATCGCAACGGTTACGGCGGCTGGGATCTCAACTGAGCCGTTGCCGTTGCTTCTGCCTAAACTGACAGGCGCAAGAAACCGGTAGCCGCGCCGGGCCACGGTTTCCACGAAAGTTGGGTTTTCGGCGGAATCGCCCAAAGCGTCCCGCAGCCGGCGAATGGCTGCGTTCAAGCTATGATCGAAATCGACAAAAGTGTCGGCCGGCCAGAGACGGCTGCGCAGTTCTTCGCGCGTGACAATTTCTCCCGGCTTTTCCAGAAGCTGGGACAGGACCTGGAAAGGCTGCTCCTGCAGCTTCACCTTGCGTCCGTGGCGGCGTAGTTCACCGGCCCTCAAATCGAGTTCGAACAGGCCGAAGTGGCGTGTGTACTCGTGGTTGAAGCCGTTCGAAGGCGCCACGGCCTCGGATGGCAGCACTCTTTCGCGACTGTTCCCCATGTCACCCAACCTTGTAACCATTTGACGAGCGAGAGCTTAGCTCGTTACCCAGATTTCATCGCCGAATTACCCTCCGAGCCTTGAGGCACCCGTCTACTTGAACGAGCTTTGGCAAAGATACGGGGGAGAAGGCGATGGGGTTCAAGGAAAATCCGGCACTTTTCTTGTTTGTCTTGTTATGCGGCAGCATGTGTTCGGGTAAAGCGGCTGGTGAAGTGCCGGAAATCACGGTTCTGTTGCAAAACCGGGTCAAACTTCCACAGACTGTGCTAAAGCAGGCGGAAGCCGAGGTGGCTCGGATCTTGGGGGCGGCCGGGATTCATGTCCGCTGGGTCGACTGCATGAAAACGGATATGTGTCATCACGTGCCCACGGCAAACGAATTTGTCCTCAGCATTGTTTCCGATGGTCGAACTTCAAATGACATGGTTTATGGAATAGCGTTTCTGGGCCCGGCGGGAGAGGGCAAATACAGTGACGTTTTCTTCCGGCGGATTGAGGCAGCCTGTTCCATCAATGGTGAAAAGGTCGCGCGCTTTCTGGGAACGGTAGCGGCGCACGAATTGGGACATTTGCTTCTCGGATCCCATGCCCACACCTACGAAGGGGTAATGAGCGCGGTCTGGAGAGAGCCGACCCTTCGCCGAATGAATATGGGAACCCTCCTGTTTACCGGGGAGGAATCAATGGCTATGAAGGCCAGACTGGCCGGCGAAGGGGCAAGCAGGGATCTTCCGGAGTACACGCGGACGCGCACGCGGTCGTTGATACCCTAATTTGTTGTGGGGTAGCCGGTTGTTCAGTGTTGCTGCGACTGACGCAGGAGAGGACGGAGGGCCTCTACGGAAACGCCGAGGGTTCCCCCGGTGAATCCGTCCATGTACGCGGAGTTTACGCCGATGACTTCGCCCCTGGTATTGAACACCGGGCCACCGCTACCGCCGTGCGCAGTGGGCGCGTCATAGATCAGCTTGTCGCCGACTGCGTCCCCGAGATGACCACAAGTGGTGGAGGGCCGGATCAGCGAGAGTGCCGCCAACTCACTGGCGGCGCTGATGTCGTTGTGGCGATAGGCGAGACGTTCGTAGATTCCCGCGGGAGACTTCGCCACCATGCCGGCGATTCCCATCGGATAGCCAATCACAGTGACCAACTGCCCGGGTGCTCCGGCGGATTTCGCCAGGGGCAGCACGGGCAATGCACGGACGAAATTGGAATCTTCGGTGCGCAGGACCGCGAGATCAGACGTTTTTGACACGGCGGCAGGCGATAACTGCACGGGAGTGGGAGATCCAGGGAAGAAGATTACCAGGCTCTCCAGCATTGCATTCGCGCCCTGGTCGATTAATTTTTGAGCTTCGGAGTCCCCGTACCAAGGTTCCGCAACATGACGGTTGGTGGCGAGCAAGCCGTCGCCGACCAGGAATCCTGTCCCAGAAACGCGGGCGCGGATGTCAGGGCGATGATTGGGAAATCCGACCTGGTAGACGCCGTAGATATATCCAATGGAATCACGATAACGGTTCAGCACCAGAGCGGGCATGGCTTGCTCTTGTTTGAGCTGCTCAATTTGAGCAGTGAGTTCGTGAACCTCCTTTTGCAGGTCCTCAGGAGGAGCCGACTGGGCGGCGCTGGGGCCGTAATGGTGCACCATGATCAGGGCGCCCAACAAGAGCACGATTCCCAGTACACCTTGAATGACTTGTTGCCAGGTCTCGCAGACCTTGCACTCCTGCTCAGGCTGGTGCTGAGGCCGAGTAGGGTCGGGGTCGGACGAGGCAGAATCGGTGATTTGGGTATCGGCCATGAGTTTTGAACTAGCGCAGTTAGGAACTCACCCAAGTCACTCCCGTTCAGTGGGTTGGGGGCTGCCCAAGGGAGGTGGAGTGACGCTTTCGAGAAGCTATCTTCACCTGTTCCGGATGACTGCGCTACGGTACTGAAGGGGAGGTCCGGGGGTTCCAGATGGACACTCACCATGGAGGTTGGGGCAGTGAGTCAGCCGATTAACCCCAGGCGTTCCGACATCTCTTCGTAGAGAAAGCCTTCGCCGGGGCGGTAGGGCTGAATCCATTCTCCATCAACAACGAGTTGGGGAATGGCGCGCTTCCCGGTGCGGCGGAAGACTTCGGCGGCGGCCCCGGGAGTCGTCTCAATGTCGATCTCGGTATAGGGAAGATTGTGCGTGGCGAGGAAGCGCCGGGCGACGCGGCAATCGGGGCACCAGAAAGCAGAGTAGAGGGTTATCTGCATGCTTGAAAATGGATGCTTTGCGGAAGCAATGGGTCGTCGGGGTATTTTACCTGGCTGGGACTTTGAAATGTGAGAAGCTGGCTGTTCAATCTGCGGTGGGCTGACTTGCTCCCAAGTTCGCTTCGCTTCGGTGGACAGTCCAAGGGACTGTCCATGCGTGAGACGTGGGTGAATCGGCCATGCTTATTGCGGTTGCATTACGTCTTCCAGCAGGGCTTTGCTGCCCCTTTCTACTGTGATGATTTTGTGGATTGGCGCGTAGCCGCTGGCAGTAACGTCAATGACATAGTTACCAGGATCAAGCGTGACGTCCACGGGAGCGGTCTTGTCCAGCATGTGCTGGTTGATTGCGATTTGGGCTCCCTTGGGCTGAGTATGAATGCTGATCGTGCCCTGGTCGGCCTGACCTTTTTTACCGAACAACTTCGACATTTTGCCGACCGTCTTCATGTTCTCGACATTGCCGAGAGCGCGCAGGGTGGGCGAGAAGTTGAACGTTTGGCCGAGAACGAATTGCGTATTCATGGTCTCGTCAAGGTAGCCTTCCTTGCGAACCAGGATCAGGTGCTGGCCTTTGCCAACACTGATCTGGGCGGGCGTTTTCGTGCCGACGTCTTTGCTGTCGATGTAGATGTTCGCACCTGCGGGATCGCTTTTGACGATCAGGGTCGCGGTCAATTGCGAGAGATGCACGATAGCCGCTGCCTTCGCGCCGGAGGCGACATCGACAGTGCGCGTGTCAGTGGCATATCCCGCCTTGCTGACGGTGATGGAGTGTTTTCCGGGCTGAACGTTTTCCAGAGCAAGGGGGGTTACCCAAGTGGGGTCGGTGGCGCCGTCGAGTTGGATCTGCGCTCCTTGCGGAGTGGAGTCCACACTTAGTTGTCCCGGCATCACTACCGGGGCCACAACTTTCTTTTTTGCGACTCGTGATCTCGGACCGGACGAGGTGGCTGTAACCGGTTCTGAAGCAGCCTCGGGAATTTCGGCGGGCTGAGCTTCAGCGGGAGCTTGCGCCGCTTCGGGCGGCGCGGGCCTGGCCTGCGCTGGAGCCTGAACCGCCGTTGGAGCTACCCGACGGCGAGTGCCGGTATCTTCATCACTCTGGCCATGGATGTAGTACATCACGCCGATCGCGATGGCCATAATCAGAATGGCGGCCCCAGCTACTGCGTACAGCATCAGCTTCGGAGGTACGCCTTTAACTTCTTTGATCGCTTTCGCGGCAACTTCGCGAGGCTGAATCTTGGGCTTCTCGGCTACCTTTTGAGAACCACGATAGGCAGTCGAAGCAAATTTCGGCGGCTGTGGAGTGGGAATGTCCGGGGGTGGCTCGGGCGCGACGTAGACCTCCTTCAATGGAGGCAGTTCGGAAATTTCCGAGAAGCTGGTGCCGCTGCTGCTCGGAGCACTTTCGGCCATGAGCGGGTCTACCGCGATCTTGGGAGCCGTGCTTGAAGCTTCAAAGGTCTCAATCTGCGGCTCATCAGTGACTGCCGACGACATGAATGCCGAGGGCTGCTCATCATCGGCGGGAAAGTGGGACATGCGGGTCGCCGCGGAGTCGGTGACAGGAACATTCGATGGAATAGCTGCGCTTCCTCCAATACCGGCTGCCGCAGCTTGAGTCTTCGGCGCGGCGAGCCGTGATGCTCTGGCTATTGGCGCCGGCGTCGCCGCAACGGGAGCGGGTGTCGCCCGGGGAGTCTGCGGCACGGTCACTTTCGGAACCGGCGAGGCGCTGACTTTCGCTGACGCTGGGCTGCTGACCTGTGGCGCGGCTGCAGGCTGCGGATGTTGCACGGCAGAATTAACGAACTTGGACTTCGCGGCTACCCTGGCGCCAGTGTCTGTCACTACCGTACTCGGTTTAGGAGCGACAGTCTTTTTTGCGGCAGGCTTACTCTCTTTGCAATTTTCCAGATCGTCGAGCAGAGCCCTTCCGGTCGCATAACGATTGGCGGGATCCTTTGCCATGGCCTTCATAATCAGATCGCTCAGCAGAGGATGCACCTTGGCATTGATTCGAATGGGGGCAACCGGTGTGCTCTCCAAAATGTTCTGGCGAATGGATTCGACATCGGCTCCGTCGAAGGCCTTCTGCTCAGTCAACATCTCGTAAAAGATCGCGCCCAGGCTGAAGAGATTCGAGCGAAGGTCGGTCACTTCGCCGCGCAGCTGCTCCGGAGACATGTAATGGGAAATGGAAGAAACACCGTCCACGTACTGCACGAAATTGCCGACCGAGGAAACGCCATAGCTCAGAATTTTGACCGTTCCATCCCAGCCGCACATGATTTTCGAGGGCTCGAGGCTTTGGTGAACGATGTTATGCGACGATGCGTCATCGAGCCCATTACACAGCTGGCGCCCGATATCGAGCAGATCCCAGATGGAGAATCCTTCATTGCGCGCCAGCATGGTGGCGATGCTGTTGCCCTGAACATATTCCATCGGAGCACAGAACTGGCCCTCAATCACACTGGTATTGCCGACACAACAGAGGTTCTGGCAGGTCAAAACCTTAACGCTCTCTACCTCCTGCAGCAAGGCTTGTTCGACAGCGGAAGCGTGTTCTCCAAAAGCGCCGAGCTGAATTGCTTTTAGGGCGACAGGCTGCCCACTTTCGGGATCATTCGCCTTGTAGACACTTCCGGTAGGAGATTTCGAGAGTTCGCTGAGAATTTCGAATTGGCCGAGTTTCGTAGGCATTGCTTCCTTACCCCATGCGCCAGACGATCACCAACTGCTGCCGGCTAACCTGCCCGGGGGAGATTCAGGATCCTGAGCAATAAGGATAGCGCTCTGGATTTGAGGCTTCGAGTTACGAAAGTAAGCCGGGAAGGCTCGCTTCTCACGTCAACAGCGTCGAAAAAAAAGGAGCAGGCGATAGCCTCAGCGTCTTCCCTTCATGCGCTTACCCCCCGCGTCAGTCGTGCCGTTAATTCGCTGATATACGTGATCAATTCAGGGGGCTCGTGCACGCGAAAGGCTACATCCAGGAGCAGCAGGTGGATCGTGATGGCCTCCAGAGAATGGGAGCCGGTGTGGAGCATGCAAGAGTTTGCGTCAACCGCTTCCAGAGCTCCGAGCGAAGGAGAGATGCGCTTCGCCAAAGATTCCATGGATGCATGCAATGTGACTCGAGCAGAATACGGGTTGGGAACGTGGGCGATGGACTTGGAGACGAAAGTGGCGAAGCCTCCATCGGGCGGCTTGCGTGGTTTGAAGCGGGTGGAGGTTTTTAGCTTGCCCTGAAGTCGATCGACCCGGAAGGTCCGCCAATCGTTGCGGGTGAGATCCCAGGCCGCGAGGTACCAACGATATCCGGTGTGCACGAGCCGGTGCGGCTCAACTGAGCGCGTGGTGGCGGATCCGGTGCGGTCGTGATACGTGAAGCGCATTCCTTCGTGGTCTCGGCAGGCGTTGGCAATGAAAGACAGGCGATCGGCCTGAACGGTGGGGCCGCGAGTTTCGAGAGGCACGACAAATCCGTGCAGAGCCGCAACTCTGCCGCGCAGACGCGGGGGCAGAACCTGTTCCAGCTTGAGGAGAGCGCGTACCGATGCCTCTTCGATACCCGTGACCGCTCCCGTAGCTGCCGTGCGCAGTCCCAAGGCGACCGCCACGGCTTCTTCGTCGTCGAGCAGCAGCGGTGGCAAGGTTGCTCCCGCGCCGAGCTGGTATCCGCCGGCCACTCCCGCCGTTGAGAGCACGGGATAACCCAGGCTTCGCAGGCGATCGACGTCCCGACGCAGGGTCCGAGACGTGATTTTCAAGCGATTGCTGAGATCGAAACCCGACCAATAGCGCTGCGCTTGGAACAATGACAACAGCCGGAGCAGCCTTGCCGAGGTCTGCAACATGGCCTTGTATTGTGCCACGAGTTGAGGACCGAAACTGTCCTCAATCGCTGGTAGGGTATCGGGATCGATTCTGCCGGTCTCAATAAGGAGAATCACTGGAGCGACTTGATATGAAGCTAACCGAATTCTTTCTTGCGCAACTGGAGCGGGACGCCGCCAGCACCCGGCTTGCCCTGCAACGTGTACCCGAGGGACATAACGACTGGAAGCCTCATTCCAAATCAATGCCGCTGGGATATCTGGCTGCTTTGTGCGCGACCATGCCGTCATGGATCGTGTCCATGGTGAAGCAGGACGAATTCGATATGGCCGCTCCGGGTGCAACGCGATTCAAGCCGATGGAGTGGAGTTCACGAAAAGATCTTCTGGACGCGCTCGACCGGGCTGTCGCCGAAGCGCGCGAGGCTCTGCAGAACACCAACGATGAACATCTGCAGACCCCGTGGAGGTTCATGGTAGCCGGGCACGTGGCCAGCGAAAGTCCGCGACAAGTGATGATCGCCGAATCGGTGTTCAGCCACCTGGCGCATCACCGGGGCCAGCTCACGGTGTATCTTCGGCTCAATGAATCTTCAGTTCCCGCTTTGTACGGACCATCCGCCGATGAAGGCCGGTTCGAGCGAATCCCTGCGTAACTTTCTGGTGGCGCTGGCAGTTGTAATCGTTATGTGCGGCCTGGGATGACATTTGTCATCCGGCCGCAATGACGATCTCCACTTGTGAAGCGGGGCAATCCGCGACAGGATTGCAGCTGTACTCCTCATGTCAGGCAAGAAGCACCCTTGTGGGAATGCAAGAAACTATTTTGAGCGCAGTTGTCGGTCAGAAGGCACTTCGACTATTCTGTTGGCGCTGGGCCGCATCTGCCACCTGCCGCCAGTCACCGATTCCTGCCGGAGTGATGTATGACGCTAACCCGATTTGTCACTAAGAACGCCTTTCGCAACAAACGGCGCAGCACGCTGACTGTCTTGAGCATCGCGTTCTCGCTGCTCCTGCTGACTTTGATGATGACGATTTGGCGCGCGTTCTACCTCGACCAGGGCAGCGCGGAGTCTGCGCAGAGGCTGGTGGTGCGGCACCGGGTATCGCTCACCTTTTCTTTACCCGGCTTTTACCGTGAAAAGATTCGCGCTCTTCCCGGCGTGGTTTCGGTGGTTCCCGTCTCCTGGTTTGGTGGAATCTACAAAGACCAGAAGCCGGAGAACTTCTTCGCACAGTTTGGAACCGACCCCGATGAATTCTTCAAAACCTACCGTGATGCGCAGATGCCCGAAGACCAGATCAAGGCGTGGCAGCGCGACCGGCAAGGGGTCATCGTGAATGACAGTCTGGCCGCAAAATATGGCTGGAAACTGGGCGACCGCATCGTGTTGCAGGGAACGATTTACCCGGTCAACCTCGAATTGAATGTTCGTGGAATCTACCACACTGTTCCGGATAACAAGTCGGTTTACTTCAACAGCAAGTATGTGGAGGAAGCCGTTTCTTTCTTCAAAGGAAAAGCGGGCACATTCAGCATTCTGGCTGCTTCACCATCGGACGTCAGCACAGTTGCCAGCGCGGTTGACGATATGTTTCGCAATTCGCCGCAGCCTACGAAAACAGAGAGCGAAAAGGCCTTTGGCCTGGAATTTGTTGCCATGATGGGGAATGTGAAGGCGTTCATTTTGAGCATCTGCTCGGCAGTCGTATTCGCGACCCTATTGGTTTCGGCGAACACCATGGCAATGTCGATCCGGGAACGAACGCGGGAAGTCGCCGTGCTCAAGACCCTGGGATTCACGAAGCGGGGCGTGCTTGGACTGTTCGTAAGCGAGGCTGTGGCGCTGTCGTTGGGTGGCGGCATTCTGGGGGCCAGTTTCGGATGGCTTCTGGTTTATGGCCTCACTCATTCACCGCAGTTCTTCAGTTTCTTTCCACTGAAAGTGACACCAGCAATTTGGATCGCTGCTTTGTTTACCTCTGCCGTCGTGGGCTTGCTGAGTGCGGCGCTGCCTTCGTATCACGCGTCGCAGATCAACATTGTGGATGGGCTCCGGCACATCGGGTGAAGTCATGACGCTGGGCAGCTTCGTGGTGCGCAATACGTTTCGCAATAAGCGACGGAGTCTGCTGACCATGGTCAGCATCAGCTTCTCGCTCTTGTTGCTGACCATGATGATCTGCATCTGGCGCTCGTTTTACATCGACCAGGTTGCGCCGGAGGCGGCGCGGCGGCTCATCATTCGCGACCGCGTATCGTTGGCATTCTTTCTTCCAGGCTACTACCGGGAGAAGATTCGGGCACTACCGGGAGTCAATGCGGTAGCTCCGCTGACATGGTTTGGCGGGCGATATATCGATGATCGTCCGGCGCACTTCTTCGCGCAGGTGGGAACCGATCCCGAGGAGTACTTGAAGGTTGCGTCCGACAAAATCGTCCCCGCGGATCAAGTCAAGGCCTGGCAACAGGATCGAGCGGGAGCGCTAGTCGATGTGACGCTGGCGAATAAGTATGGATGGAAGATCGGGGACAAGATTACGCTGCAGGCAAATATCTTTCCGACGGATCTCAATTTAACGATTCGTGCGATTTATCATCGCGATCCGCCGCAGAATGCGTTGTATTTCAACGCGAAGTATCTGGAAGAAGCGGTTCCGTGGTTCAAAGGACAGGCGGGCTGGTATGCGGCACAGATTGATTCTGCCGATCATGTCGCCAGTGTGGCGCGCCAGATCGATGAAATGTTTCATAACTCTCCGCTGCAGACAAAGAGCGAGAGCGAGAAGGCATTTCAACTTGGATTCGTCGCCTCGCTGGGAAACATCAAGGCATTCATTCTGAGTATCTGCGGGGCAGTGGTATTCGCGATCATGCTGGTGTCGGCGAACACGATGGCGATGTCGGTGCGCAGCCGGACACGGGAAGTGGCGGTGCTGAAGACACTGGGATTTACCCGGCAACGAGTAATGTCGATTTTTGTGAGCGAGGCGGTAGCGCTGGCCCTGGCGGGCGGGCTTTTGGGAGTTCTGCTGGCGATTCCGGTGATTGCGGCAATAACCCATCGGTTCATCGGTCTGGGCATTCCGCTGAACATGCATGTGAATAGCATCACAGCAGGGCTGGCTTTGCTTGTGTCGGTGATTCTTGGAATTGTGAGTGGTTATCTGCCAGCTTACAAGGCATCGCGCATGAATATTGTGGAAGGTCTCCGACATATCGGTTAAGAGCGCGATCCGCGCTCGCGACACCCGGCCTCGTGCCGGCGCTACGGGTGAGAGTTCATTATGGCCATACCGATCAGCTACAACATTCGCAATTTGCGACTTCGCAAGGGACTTACGGTGATGACGGCGCTGGGCATCGCCCTGACCGTCACTACAGCCATTTTCTTGATGGCGCTCGTGGCCGGGTTAGACCGAGCGTTTGTCAGCAGCGGCAGTCCTCTCAATGTTCTGGTGCTGCGCAAAGGTTCGGAGGCGGAACTCTCAGGCGGCTTCGATGCGACGCTCTTCCCTACTCTGAAGACGCTTCCGGGTATCGCGAAGAATAGCCATGGCGAGCCGATGGCATCAGGCGAGTGGGTGGTAGTGATCGTGCTTCCCCGCAAGGACGGGACGGGAGAAGTTAACGTTACGGTCCGCGGCATGATGCCGGACGGGCTGGAGATGCGCCAACTCCCCGGGCCCAAGGGTCAGCCGAGCGTGAAACTCGCCGAGGGCCGTTGGTTTCAGACCGGGCAGCGCGAAGTGGTGGTCAGCAAGTCAGTGCGCGACAGATTCGCGCAGGCCAACATGGGCGACACGATGCAGTTCGGAAAAGGATCGTGGAAAGTGGTGGGCGTCTTTGACGCAGGGGGATCAGCGTACGAATCAGAGGTCTGGGGAGACGTGAATCAGATGGCATCGGACTTCGACCGGCAGGGTGGCTTTGCTTCGGCGTACCTGCGCGCAACCGATCCTATTTCCGCGGAGGCACTCAAGAATCGCGTGACGGATGATCAACGACTCAAGCTCGAGGGAATGCTGGAGAACGATTATTACGCGAAGCAAACCAGCTCCGGCACGCCCATCAAAGTGATTGGATGGGTTGTGGGCGTCATCATGGCGATCGGATCGATCTTCGCCGCCATGAATACCATGTATGCCGCGGTAGCGTACCGCGGGCGCGAGATCGCCACATTGCGGGTGATCGGATTTTCGCGGCCGGCGATTCTAACGTCCTTCGTTCTGGAATCGCTGCTGCTGGCTTTGCTCGGCGCGCTGGTTGGGATTCTGCTAATGCTTCCGTTTAACGGGATGCAGACCGGCACATCGAACGCGGTGACATTCAGCGAAGTAGTGTTTGCGTTGCGGATTACGCCGGCGGTGGCAACGAGGGCGATTATCTTTGCGCTGGTAATGGGATTTATCGGTGGACTTGCACCGGCTTGGCATGCCGCGCGGCAGAATATTCTGAACGCTTTGCGCGGATAGTTGCCTGTTAAATCGAGGCGGACTCGTAATTATATTTATGGCGCTTGATACGAAACATGAAGATCTCCAGAGCCTGCGGATCGACCGATCGCAGCGTGGCGAGAATGGCGGAGAGCCTCCTGCCTGGGCGCGGCGATACATCATTGTCGGCATCGCCATTGTATTGCTGCTTGGAATTTTCGCGCTGGCGTACCGACTGTTCTCGTCAGACACGCCGGAGGTGGAAGTCGTTCGTGCCTCTGCGCAGACTAGCGGGAACGATGCAGGAGGCACTGTTCTTTCGGCGACAGGCTACATCGTGGCACATCACACGATCAACTTGAACTCCAAGGTCACGGGACGACTCAAGTGGATTGGGGTCGAGAAGGGCGATAAGGTGAAACAAGGGCAGGTGCTGGTTCGTCTGGAAGATGACGAGTTCCGTGCGACCTACGACCAGGCCAAAGGAGCGTATGAGACCGCCAACGCCTATCTGGAAGAACTGCAGCATGGCTCTCGACCGGAAGAGATTCAGCAGTCGCAGCACAATCTGGACGAAGCACGGGCGACGCTGGCCAACGATAAGCTGACGCTCGATCGCATTAAAGAACTGGCTGCAAATGGCGTCGTCTCACGGCAGCAACTCGACGATGCCAACGCCAAGTATCAGGCTGACCAACAGAGAGCCAATTCGCTGCAGAGAGCGTTTGAATTGGCGAAGATCGGCCCGCGCGCGGAAGAGATTGCCCGCGCACAAGGCGCACTCGCCCAGGCCAAAGGGCAAATGGATTATGCCAAGGCGCAACTGGATGCGACGGTGATGCGTGCGCCAGTCGATGGCACGATTCTTGACCGCACGGCGGAAAAGGGCGTGTTGATCACGGCAATGTTCGCCAGCGCTGCTGCCGGCGGACCGCAGGGATCTCCGCTGTCGATGGCTGATCTGAATGATTTGCAGGTAGAGCTCGACATCGCACAGGCGGACTTTGGGCGGCTCGGTCCAGGGCAGAAAGCGGTTGTCACGACGGACGCCTATCCCGATAAGGAATACGATGGGCAGATTGCGCAGATCTCGCCGGAAGCGAACCGGCAGAAGGCCACAGTGCAGGTGAAGGTGCAAGTACTCAATCCGGACAAGTATCCGGAGGTGCAATTGCGGCCGGAAATGAACGCCACCGTGCGTTTTCTGGCCAACGAGACTCCGAAGAACGCGAAAGGGCCATCAGGCGTCTTTGTTCCTTCCACTGCAATTCGAGAACGCGATGGAAAGAAAATTGTGTTGATCGCGTACAACGGGAAGGCGGTCGCACGCGAGATTCACGTCACCAGCCAGAGGGCTGATGGAGCGCTCGTGGACGGACTCGTGGGGGGCGAAAACGTAATTACTACCGGGCCAACGACTCTGAAAGATGGGGACAAAATTAAGATTAAGGGGCAATCATGAGCACAGTCGCACAATCCAATATTGCCACGGGAACAAAAGTTGTTCAGGTTCGCGGGGTCAGTAAAATTTTCAAGCGTGACGCGTTTCAGGTCACCGCGCTGGATGATGTCTCAATCGACATCGCGAAAGGCGAGTTCCTGGCGCTGATGGGGCCTTCTGGATCGGGCAAGACAACCCTGCTGAACATGATCGCGGCGATTGATCGTCCGACTTCGGGCGAGTTGCTGGTGCAAGGGCAGGATATTTTCCGCTTTGGCGACGCGCAGATTGCGCGGTGGCGGAATGAGCACATCGGGTATGTGTTTCAGACGTTCAATCTGATCCCGGTGCTCTCGGCATTTGAGAACGTGGAATTGCCGCTGCTTTTGACCAAGCTGAATGCGCAGCAGCGCCGCGATCACGTGATGACAGCTTTGAAGCTTGTAGGACTTGAGGATCGGGTTCACCATCTGCCGAAACAGCTCTCCGGCGGGCAGGAGCAGCGGGTGGCGATTGCGCGTGCCATTGTCAGCGATCCCACGTTGCTACTAGCGGACGAGCCTACAGGTGATCTGGACAGCCACTCTGCTACCGAGGTGTTGGAAATCCTAAAACGGTTGAACGAAGATTTTCAAAAGACAATCGTGATGGTGACGCATGACCCGCATGCAGCGTCTTACGCGCACGTAACGCGACATCTGGAGAAGGGCATGTTGCTGCCGCCCTCGTAGAAGACTGGTTCTGATGCCGCGAGGACCAGGCGTCCTCGCGGCTCACCGAGCTTCAGGCTACGCTGGAACTCATGCGATCTTCGGACTGCTGATTGGACCCCGAGGGTTTATCCGCGACCCAGCGCCACGCGCGCCTGCCATTCAACATGACTGCCTCTGCTTCGCCGTACTCGACCAGGCGGTTCAGTACCGTGGTGACGGAGGCGGTTGGATCCTTGTGGCGAGCCAGCAAAGCCGGCATCTTCTCCTGGAAATATTCGCAGAAGTCGCGCGAATTCATGGCGCGACCTGATTCCATCAGGATCATGCGACACGCTTTGGTGAAGCCGGGCTGGCGACCGGTTGTTTTGCGGTCCACCAGTTCCATCAGTTCCTCATTCAGCACACCATCCCCAAACAGGTTGGCGAGGCCCGAGATCGTCTGCTTGACGGTCCCGATGCGCTTCATGATCTCAGAACGCTGTTGTAGGAGTTGACGCAATTCGTCGTGCGCTTGCCGAACTACTTCCTGCACGTGCCCAATGTCATATCTTTCAATCGGCCGGAACGCGCCGGTGTACATCTGACCGTTTTCCATATACCCCCCAGAAGGCGGAAGCTGTTTGGGAAAGCGCCTTGCAGGTCGACGCTTTCAGACCCTGAACTGTAATGCCGACAAGAGCGTTCTCGTCCGGCAGGCAGAACCCGACTTATTGCTTAATACGGGGGCTGCAGGCTTGGAGTTCCGTCGATTTTCAAATCAATCGAACGGTCTCGTAGGCTTGAGGATTAGACGAGAAGCAATCCGTTTGGTTAACAAAAAATTCGCGTAACTTTACAAAAAGAAAACAAGCCTATTGCAGGAAAATGACAAGCAGGCGCCCGTCGGAATGGTAGCTGTCTCCGGTGGCGTTCTTGGCTTCCTGCACGGGGTTCGCAGGTAAGTAGTAGGTCATGGACTTCGCGATATTGGCTTTCTGCAGGCTGCTCGCGATATTGTCGCGTTCGCCGTCTACAGCGGGATCTATTTTGTGAGTAACGTTATTGTTGCGCCGGTCTTTGGCGAAGCCGATATCGTGGGTGCCGGCTCCAACCCAAACTTCATGATCCTTCCAGGTAAAAGGAGCCTTCCAGATTCGGAAGTGGTGGCGGCTTGCCACCATGGCAATGGGTTCCGCCATTTCGTAACCGAAATCCTGTCTACGGCCGAACAGGAAAAGCGTGCTCATGGGCATGGCCAAATAATCCTTGCTGCCATAGGTCTGGACGGCTGCATTCACCACAGCCATCGTGTTGCTCGTATCCGCAACGTGCCAAGTGGCGGCTTCGAGTGCGGATTGGACGTCTTTCTGCGAGCCAATGATGACAAAGTTCACCATGTCCCCGAGATTGTTGAACTGATCGTTGACACGGCGGGGCAGGCCATCAAGATGCTTGCGCAGTTCAGCATCCACTGGAGTATCGGAGATCTTGAGCGAAGCCTTGGACGTCACCGCTTCCGTCCCGGAGGAGGAGGTTGAAGATGCGGCATTCGAAGCCGCAGCTTCGGTTTTGCCGACACCGAATTGTCCCTGCATGAAAACCTGCGCGGCACTGGCAAGTTGTGATTTAAGTTGCTCGCCGCGTTTCTTCTGCTCTCCGCTTCCGGTCGCAGCAGATGCAGACAGATTGGAGGTTTTATGAATTTTGACGGGAATGTCTCCCTGGCACGCAGCTTTTCCTGAGACATTCATACCCAGAAAAAGATGCGAAGCCTCTGCGATCGGCAATTCGCGCTCCGCACCAACCACGACTGGAACTGAGCCCACGCCATGAAGACGCGCAATCAAGGCACCGGCGGCGGCAGTCGGCAACGGTAATACGCCAGAGTCGCTCGCAGCTGTGGGGAGTCCCATGGCATTGCAAGCGGAAGGTGCGGACGATGTCTGCGAAGCGGAGATTTTCACGACGTCTCCCGCTTGCAGATCAAGACCGGTATCGACCCAGGCCTGAGCAGGTGAGACCTGGATGGTAATGTCCTTCGACCCGGCAGTGGACTGAGCTGCCAGCTGCGCTGCGACACCCATGGCGACGACAAAAACCCACACGCGAGACATATGGCACCTCGGAAGCAGTTTCTAATTATCCATTAATGATGATTAACGTTCAATGAAGGGAAGAACGGACTCGCGCAATCACGCCGAGCAACTGAGGGCGGGCTCGATCGCTGGTCATTAAACTTTCCCAGAGTTCATTCCGATGGTAACTACGATTGGATCAGGAAGTTCATGGGAAGTGGAACTCAAGTCGCGCGCGCACCTTTGGCGGTCTTATTAGTAGGCACGAAGGAGGAAGACTTCTTCCTGCTTCGGGATATTCTCGAACGAAATCGCAATATGCTACCTGCAGAACTCGATCATGCCTGCTCTCTCGATGAGGCCCAATCCATGTTGGAGCAAAAACCCTACGGGTTGGTTTTGTTCGAACACGAAACGGGAGATGCCAAAGCCGTGCAGCTGCTTTCCGAATTTCATCACGCCGGCAGATCGGTCCCGTTCATTCTCCTGACGGAGAACGTTGATGAAGGCACGGTTGCGGAGCTCATTCGTTCGGGGAACTGGAATTGTGTAGCGAAATCGCAGCTGGATGGCGCCACCCTGGTGCGCAGTATTCGAGGCGCACTGGCGATGCATTGTATGCAGGAAGAGCAGCGGTCGGCCGAGGACTCGCTGCGCAAGCTGTCGCGCGCGGTCGAGCAATCCCCCGACACCGTGGTGATCACCGACAGGAAGGGCGTAATCGAATACGTCAATCCTGCGTTTGAGGGCCTGACCGGCTATTTACGTGACGAGGTGTGTGGAAAGACTCCGCGAGTTTTGAAGTCCGGAGAACAGGGTCCGGAAACTTACCAGGAGATGTGGAAGACGATTCTGGCAGGCAAGGTTTTTCGCGGAATCCTGGTAAACCGGAAAAAGAACGGCGACCTGTATTACGTGGAAGAGAGCATTTGCCCGGTGCGCGATGGCGGCGGAGAGATTACGCATTTCATCGCGAACGGACGCGACCTGACTGAGCGCCTGCGATTGGAGGCGCAATTGCTGCAGGCGCAAAAAATGGATGCGGTCGGGCCGGCTGGCCGGCGGGGTCGCGCACGATTTCAATAATTTACTCACGATTATTACCAGCTACTCGGAGCTGGCTCTGGATGATATCCCAGAGGACAGCCGCCTGGCGTCGAGGATTCAGGAAGTGCTGCTGGCGGCCAAGCGTGCAGCCGAACTGACACGCCAGTTGCTGGCTTTCAGCCGCAAGCAGCCACAGGCGCTGCGCACTTTGGATCTGAACCCCGTGATCGCCGCGATTTCAAAAACATTGCCAAGGCTGATTGGAGAGGACATTGAATTCAGCTTCATCCCTGGCCAGGGATTGGGCCCGGTGCGCGTCGATCCGGTGCAAATCGATCAGATCCTGATGAACCTCGCCGCCAATGCGCGGGATGCCATGCCTCAAGGCGGCCGTTTGCGAATCGAGACCTCGTCAGTAGACCTCGACGAGGATTACATCCACGACAAGCCTGCAGCTATTCCCTTGGGCCACTACGCCGTGATCACAGTGAGCGACAATGGCTGTGGGATTCCTCGCGAAGACGTTCCCCACATTTTTGAACCTTTCTACTCGACGAAGCCCCCGGGCAAGGGCACAGGGCTTGGACTCGCGACCGTCTATGGCATCGTGAAACAGAATAAAGGCTACATCTGGGTATACAGCGAGCCGGCATCCGGCACGGTGTTCAAAATCTACTTGCCGTGCATCGGTAAACGTCCAGCGGAGCAGAAGAGTTCTAAAGAAGCTGCCATCTCGGCTGGGACGGAGACTCTTCTACTGGTAGAAGATGAGCGGGCAGTCCGGAAAGCCAGTGCAGAATTTCTGGCTATGCTGGGCTATAAGGTTCTCGAAGCAAAGGATGGGGTGGATGCGCTTGCCGTCGCAAAGCAATATGGCGGACCAATCCACTTGCTCGTAACGGACGTCGTCATGCCTAACATGAGCGGCGGAGAACTCGCGAAGAGACTCGGGTCGATCTCGCGCGCTATCAAATTTCTGTTTGTCTCGGGGTACGCCGGAAAGACTGTGTTGGATCACAATGTGATGGATTTGGAAACGAACTTCCTGCAGAAGCCATATTCGTTGAAGCAACTGGCAACAAAAATTCGGGTGGCTTTGGAAACCGGGAGTCCGGCAGGCGAACGCCAGCCCGCAAGCAAGCGCTAGGTATAATGACGATGGTCTTGCCCCATGCTCCCAGGCGCCCGGTGCGCACTACTTGCCATCATTTTCTTAGCGGATCCTGGCAGGATTCTGAGCGCCTTTCTGCTCGTGGTTCTATGCGGATCAGTCGTTTATAGTCTGCTCCAAATTGTGGCCGCAAAGCAGTATAGAGCCGTGCGCCCACCCGCCTTGCAGTCAGTCGAGCCAATCAGTGTTTTGAAACCTCTTGCCGGATTGGATTTGGAGCTGGAATCGAATCTGCGTACGTTTTTCGAGCAGAAATATGCAGCCTTCGAAATTTTGTTCGCGGTGAGAAACGAACAAGATCCGGCGGTGAGAGTTGTTGACGGCCTGCGGCGGCAATATCCAAATGTTTCATCGAGACTGGTGATCACCGGAGAGCCGCCTTATGCCAACGCGAAGGTCTATAGCCTCGAGCGCATGCTGGCCATGGCGGCAAACGAACTAGTAATCATGAGCGACAGCGACATCCGCGTCGACCCCGCGCTTCTCCAGACCGTAGCTGCGGAATTTCAGGATCAGAACCTTGGCATTGCGACCTGCCCCTACCGGGCTGTGCCCGGACCGAGTCTCTGGTCGCGTCTGGAAGCAACCGGGATGAATACGGATTTCTGGGGAAGCGCCCTGGTTGCGCGCCTGCTGGAAGGCATGCACTTCGCGGTAGGTCCCACGATCGCTGCGCGGCGTGGCGTGCTGCAGTCGATTGGCGGATTCGAGCGGCTGAAAGATTACCTGGCCGAAGATTTCGTCATTGGCAAGTTCGCGGCCGAGGCCGGACACGGCGTGATTCTCTCCTCGTATGTCATCGAGCATCATATTGGTGACGCAACTCTGGGGGAGAACGTGGCGCATCGGCTGCGATGGAATCGGAGCACTCGGCGGTCGCGCCCCGCCGGTTACGTCGGGCAACTGTTCACGATGCCTTTTCCAATCGCTCTGCTGGTTTGTGCCGCTCTGCCCTCGCTATGGCCGGTTTTGCCTCTCACTTTGGCCGTGCGGGTGCTGGCGGCTTACACAATCTCAGTGCGCGTGTTGCGGGCCAGGATTAACTGGCTGTTGTTGCCTCTGGAAGATGTGTTCGGGTTCTGCTTCTGGATCGCCGGTTTTTTCGGAAACACGATCTTGTGGCGAAAACGGCGCTACCGGCTGTTTGCCGACGGCCGTTTCGAACTGATCCAGGATCATTAGATGCGGATCAGACGGCCATTCTTGAGTTGAAATCGGTCGCCTCGCCAGGTGACGGTGTGTCCCGCAAAACTGGCGATCCACACGCCGACTGCAATTAAGTCGCGCAATGGCAACAACCAGAGGCGTTCAACTGCTTCCTCGTCTTGCAAAACGCTTCTGCATACAACCAGGCCCAGAATGCTGCGCAGCAGTAACATTGCGGCAAGCACCAGCCATGACCACGGGGAGGCACCGGCTGCGAGCACCGCGAGTAACGCCCACGCAATGCCGAAGGTCGATACCAATCCTATGTAGCCGCCGCGGCGCGCGTCGCGAACCCCGCGCGCCCACCGTAGTTGGTGCATCACAAAATCCCGCAAGTCGTACGCGGGCAGATGCGTTTCCACCACAACATCCGAGAGCACGATCGTCAGGCCAAGCGCCGCAATCCTTCGTCCCAATTCATAGTCGTCGGCAAGAAAATCCACGATGGACTTGAACCCGCCGATGCGGTTCAGCTCGGAGCGTCGAAAGGCGAGGGTTGACCCGAGCCCAAAATGCAAGCCGCGCTCCACCTGCTCCGCCACCAGAACGCTCGAGCAGAAGTCGGCGATCCCCAGCGCCTCCAATTTGGATCCAACCGTCATTTCCGCAATCCCGCGATACAAGCACGTAACCATTCCCACGTGCGGATCCGCGAGCGGCGAAATCACTCGCTGCAGATAGTCCGACTCAACGCGGATGTCGCTGTCGTTGACGATCAGATAGTCATAGCGGGCCGACTGCACCATCTGCTCGAGATTGCTCACCTTCACATTGGGGCCGACTATCTCGGGGCAGACAACCAATCGAATGTTGCTGTCGGGGAAGTCTCGCTGCAGCCATTCGACGGTGGCCACAGCGGGATCGGCAGGATCGCTGATCCCAAAAATGATTTCGTATTCAGAGTAGTCCTGCAGGCAGTGACTGCGGAAGCTTTCATAAATCTCCGGGTCAGTTCCCTTCAGGGGCTTGAGAATGGAAACCGGTGGAAACGAGTGTGTCTGGGCTGCGGGAGTTTGGCTCGACCTGCGCTGTAGAAACGCGGCTGCTGTCCACAGGCAGATGAAATAGTAAACCGCGCTCGACACGCAGCCAGCGAGCGCCAGGAAAAGGAAAGCTCTGATCAACGCGTGCATCATGCTGGGGCAAACGCCCAACTATTCGTAGCGCAGAGACTCTATAGGATCAAGCGTGGCCGCTTTCCATGCCGGATAAATGCCAAAAACCAGTCCGACTCCAGCGGAGGCGGTGAACCCGAATGCTGTCCAAAAGGTGGACATTCTGGCGGGTAAAGATGGCCAAATCGCAGGTATGACCCATACCACAATCGCACCCACGAGAATGCCGATGATGCCCCCGATGGCGGTAAGAATCGTTGCCTCCAGGGTGAACTGCAGAAGGATGTCCCGCTTGCGCGCGCCTATGGCCTTGCGCACGCCAATTTCGCGGGTCCTCTCGGTCACACTTACGAGCATAATGTTCATCACGCCAACTCCGCCGACAATGAGTCCGACGCTCGAAATTGCGAACATGCCGATGAACAGCATTCCGGTGAGCTGATTCCACACATCGTTGATCGAATCCGCGGTGAAGACGGCGAAATTGTCGGGCTTATCGAAAGCAACTTTGCGCCGCCGGCGAAGCAATTCGCGGACTTCGTCAATCACTTTGGGAACGTCATCGTGGGAGAGTGCCTTGATGCTGATCCAGTGTTGCTTGAGTTCGGGATGCAACTTGCGGATCGTGCTCAGCGGCATGTACACCTTGTTGTCTTCCGGATTCTTGCCCCCTCCAAAAACGGACTTGACCGCCGTCGCGGTGCCGATGACGGTGAATAACTGGCCTTCGATATTCACTTCCTTCCCCAAGGGATCTTCGTTGCCGAACAGTTCCTCTGCGGTTTCGGAACCGAGCAGCACAACCGGCGAGCGATGCTCTTCATCCACCTCGCTGAACCAGCGTCCGGCGGAGATCTGCAGATCGAATACTTCTTTGGCGGCAGACTCGTCGCCTTCCAAGATAGTGTTTTTTGCTTTGCGATCACCGCGCTTTACAGCGAAGGAACCTACGCCGAGTTCAGGACGGAAGTAACGTACTCCGGCAGTTACGGCTTTTACGTGGGGCAGTTGCGCGATGGCGCGCGAATCTTCGTAGGTCAGCTCCTTGCGCGTGCGCATCTCTTCGGTGGGGCGCCCGAAGGTGAACGGCTCGATGTGGAACGCGAAGACGACGTTCGAGCCAATGCTGGTGACGATGGATTGGACATTGTCGTTCAGGCCGCGCCCGATGGAGGAGACACTGATCACGGCGGCGACCCCGATGACAATTCCGAGCACGGTGAGCGACGACCGCAGCTTGTTGCCGCGGATCGTGGACGTCGCCATGTGAACTATCTCGCTGATTTCGCTCTTACGCATCGCAACCTGATTTTTTGTAATTGGGTAATTGGTAATTGAGTAATTGAGTAATTTGAAAGTCCCAATACGGTTGACGATTTTCAATTACTCAATTACCAAATTACAAAATTACTCAATTCTTCTACATTTCAAACCGCAACGCGACGATGGGATCGAGCTTGGCTGCTTTTCGCGCTGGCCAGACTCCGAAAAAGACTCCCACACTGGCGGCCACGATCAGGCCCACCGCGACTACCCACGCCTTGATTGCTGACGGCATTCCAATCAAAGCAGTAAATGCTAGTGCGACCCCCACTCCAAGAAGGACCCCTAATGCGCCGCCCAGCAGGGCGAGAATGACCGACTCGATCAGGAATTGAACCAGCACGTCGTTGCGCTTGGCGCCCAGAGCCTTGCGGATTCCGATCTCCCGCGTGCGCTCGGTGACCGCTACCAGCATGATGTTCATGATCACGATGCCGCCGACGATCAGGGCAATGCAAGCCACTCCGATGGTCGCCATGAAAAAGGTGCTGCTGAAATTGCTCCAGATGCTCAGCAGGCTTGCATTGGTTTCGATGTCGAAGCTGTCATCGGCGCCGGTCCGGTCATGGCGGTGCGCGCGCAGCGCTACCCTGGCCTCATCTACGGCCTCGTTAAGGGCAGCACCGGCGCCTGCTGCCTTGCCCGAGATACGCACGCTGGCTTTATGCGCGCCGTACTGCTTCAGGTAGGTGGTGATGGGGATCATCACGTAATTGTCGAGGCTCTGTCCGAGCGTCTTGCCCTTTTTCTTGCCGACGCCGATCACCTGGTAGCCCCAGCCGTCTAGCCGGATTTCGCGGCCCATAGGATCCACGCCCGGCATTAAGTGCTCCACAATATCCGCTCCGACGACCGCCACCGCAGAGCGATTGTTCATATCGGAGTCGGTGATCATGCGTCCGGCAGTCAGGTCGGTGTCGTAGATGGGAGCCATCGAGGGTGTGATGCCTTGCACCGTGGTATCGCTGATCGATTGCTCCGCATACTTCACGTGTCCATTGCTGTTGCGCAGGGCGGCGCCGACATATTGGCAATGTTGGCAGGTCTCGAGCACAGCCTGGTAGTCCTCCATGTCGAAGTTCTTGCGTTTCTCGGCTTCCAGAAACTTGTCGACATTGAGTTGTACGGGCGACATCTTGGACATGATGAAGACGTCTGCGCCGAGATTGAAGATCTTGCCGGCGACATAGCCGTCAATTCCGGCTACGAAAGTGACGACCGCGATAACCGCGGCCACACCGATGACGATCGCCAGCGTCGATAGAAAGGACCGCAGCTTGTTCGCCCACAGCGACTGCAGAGCTACCCGGATGGCTTCCGTAATATTCATGCGATCACCGCCCCAGCTGGGACTGGCAGCCCGGAGCCGCAGCATCAGTGTAGCAGCAGGATCTACTGAAACCGGGTGGTCGGCACGGGACTCTATATAATTGATATGTAGGCAGCCGGACCGGACGGCCGCTTCCCGTGTCCTCGGATGCGAGGAGAGGAAAGTCCGAACTCCGCAGGGCAGTGTGCCGGATAACGTCCGGGAGGGCCCCCAGGCTGACACAGCTGGGATCGCTCGACGGAAAGTGCCACAGAAAACATACCGCCTCGGCGGCAACTCCGGGGTAAGGGTGAAAAGGTGCGGTAAGAGCGCACCGCCGCGACAGTAATGGCGCGGGCAGGGCAAACCCCACACGGAGCAAGACCAAATAGGGAGGAAGACCGCGGCTTCGGTCGCGGACACGTGCCGGCCCGGTGCGTCAAACCTTCGGGTAGGTCGCTAGAGCCGCGCAGCAATGCGTGGCCCAGAGGAATGGCCGTCCAGCGGGAGCAATCCCGCGGACAGAATTCGGCTTACAGGTCCGGCTGCCTCTTGTCTTTTAATATCAATTGCTGACTTCGCCTCCGCTTGGTATGCAAAATGGTGTCGAATCGTGGCGTGAACGTTCCGCCGACCAACGCCCTACTGGATCCAGAAGCACGCACTTCCAGGAACGTTCTCGCAGTACAGCACCTGCCAGGAGTTCGGCTTGTGTGCTGCTGTCCACGCGGATCCCTGGATGAAGTACGGTTTCGCCCAGACCTCGCTGTCGATGCTTCGCGGTGCGATCACAGTTACCTGAACGGCATTCTCGGCGGGAACTCCGCTTCGCGGGTCCATGATGTGCGAGTACCGGTGTCCACCGGCGCGGAATGATTTCTCGTAACTCCCCGAGGTAGAGAGAGACATGTCCTTCAGAAAGAACTGCGCCGCGTTCTTTCGTTGGTCCCAAGGGTCGGCAACATCGATGCGCCAGCCGCGTGCTTCATCTGGCGGACTGCCGAGTCCGAAGATGCTGCTGCCCGATGCCGCAACCCGCGCGTTGCGAAATCCTCGCGCCCGCAGGATCTCGATCATGCGATCGACGGCATAACCCTTGCCCACACCTCCAGGATCGATCTCCACTCCCGGATGATCAAATCGCACGGATCTCTTTCGTCCATTCAGTTGCACGTGCCGATACCCCACGACTTCTCGCGCCTCGCGAAGCTCATCGCCAGACGGAATGTGACGAGATCCGCCGAAAAAGCCCCACGTTCGCATGAGCGGCCCGACAGTCAAATCGAAGGAGCCTTCGCTCGTGCGGCTATATTCCATGCAGTCGGACAAGAGTTGGAACAACTCCGGCGAGACGACAACTGCCTGCGAAGCCGCCTCGCGATTGACGCGGCTCCATTCGCTTGCGGTTCTGTAATTGGAGAGCAGTTCGTCCAGGCGGTGGGCTTCGTCAAATGCGGCGTCGATTGCCTGGTTCATCGCCGCCTGATCGGAGCCATAGAGAACGACCGAAAATGTCGCTCCCATCGCGTCCGTGCTTCGTTCCAGCCGCTGCGCTTCCGCGGATGGCCTCAGCAGAAGCGCAGCCAACAGAACAATCCAAAAGCGCATCAGGACTGCCCTTCGCCCTTCGGCATCTGATTCTTCCAGAACGATTCGTACTCGAACATCGCCTCCTTGATCGGCACGCCGCGCACGTCGATCTTGCTGAGATCTGCGGAGCCAAGTCCCGCAGCCTCTCCCAGAAGCATCATGTTGTCAGCGTACTGGAACGTTTCATCGCCGGTATGCAACTGGTCCGGAGGATGGTCCTTCGGGTTTTTGTACACGCGATACGGGGCTTCGTTCCGCCCGGCTCGCGGGTTGTAACCCATGCAGGCCGCGGCCACGGTATCGGTATTCACGCAATTCTTGCCGACCACGAGGATTCCCGGATGCACGGGCTTCGAACCCAGCACCCAGGGCCCCTCGCCGCCGACCATCGACACGATGCCGTCGGCGATTGCGAGATCCACCGGACGCGCACCCAGAATGTCGATCAGAACGCGCGGCAGCCGCCAGCCTTCATACCGCGTCGACTTGGGATCGAGTTCGACCGGCGCGCCAGAAGGCGATTGCACATAGCCGTAATGGAATACTTGCTCCCGGTCGCGGTATATCCCCAGCGGCGTAATGCCAAACAGGTTCTTGATGCAGATCGTGAGACCCATCTCTTCGTGATTCTTCATCTTGCCCATGCTCACGAAGAAGTCGCAGTCTTCATAAGAATGATTTACCTGGAATCCGGGGAAAACGTACGGCGTGCTCTTCACCTTCAGCAGTGAGAACTGCTTGTCTTGGCCGGGCTTGTCGGTGTCTTCAAACTCGACCAACGGGGCCGCATTGCGGATTGCGTTGACGTCCCAACCACCCTGCAGCAGCTTGTCTTCCAGCTTGTATCCTCGTTTGTGGCTCTCTGCGCCTTCCAAAATGCGGACGCGCTTTGCGCCAAGCGCTCCGAACGCGGCAACTGCCGATCCCACCACACGAGGATGCACCCAATGCGTGTCGCCCGACGTGTATCCGGGGAATGCTCCGCCGCCAGTCAGGTTGACTTTGATGGCGACCGTTTTTCCCTTGACCTGGCTGTCGATCCCGCCGATCTGGTCGAACATCTTTCGGAATTGCGTGGTGAGGTCCTGGTCGTAGCTGCGGACCTTCGCGACGGACACGGGCTGCGCAGGCGCAGCCGGTACAGTCCGCGCAGTTTCGTCGTTCCGCGCTGCCACCGGCCGCGCGTCGGCCTTCGGCAACGCCATTGCTCCTGCAGCGAGACCAGAAATGGCCAGCCAATCGCGCCTCGTTAGTCCTTTACACATTGTGTTGCCTCCTTTTTACTGCATCGAAACGGCACCCCACACCAAAAGCTTCGGAATCGTCACTTCCGTCCTTCCCTCGCCGTACCGCAGAGCGAGATCCACCGCCGTACCCTCGGGCGTTTCCATGCGCGCCGAGTTGAACTTGCCGGCTACGCGAAGCGTGATCGCCTCCACCGGATGATCGAAATAGTTCACTACTTGCACCACGAGAGGCTGCCCGGAACTGCCTCCGCTCGCGAACGTAATGACGGACGGCACATTAAACGGCACTACGCCCAGATCATCGTCCGAGAGCATCTCCTTGAGATCGTGCGCTATCGATTCTGGATCGGGGTCTTTGTAGACCACCACGCTGCCTTTACCCGCCGGGACTTCGGCGAACGGCTCCGTCTTCGGAGCTCCACCCCACGATGGCCCGGCAAACACGATCCCGCCGTTCTCGGCAAAATCCTGCAACACTTTGTGCTCGGCCGCAGATGGTGGATCCAGTTCGGTTGCGACGACCGCGCGGAATTTCGCAACCCCCCCGTTGTTCAGTTCAGATCGGGTGATGAATTGATAAGGCACCTGCCGCCGCGTCGCCAGCTTCAGGTACTCGTCAATTTGGTCCGGTTGTTTGCTCGCGGAATCGAGCAGGATGCCGACATTCCCATACGGTGCGAGTGCGCGCCACGCGCCGTGAGCTTCAGAGAATTTCACACAGATCGACAGACGGCGCCAGGTTTCCAGTGCAGCAGCATCGTGCGCGCGCAGTTTGGCGCGAAGAGCATCGTCGAGAGAAATAATCCAGCGACCACCAGCAGCCGCAGCATCGCCAATCGCCCGCTCATAATCCACAGCGGAGGTATGCTCAAGCTGGCTGCTGATCCACACCGGGCGCGAGGACGAGATCACGCCCAACGATTTCACCAGCCATATATTCGACTCGATCCACGGTTGGCTCGAAGGGGTGCCGCGGATACCCATCGCTGACAGGTTGCGTCCACCCGGAGCCACGCCCTCGACCGCGGCGATCGGTGAAGGCTTCCAGCGCCACGCAGCTGCCTCCTTCGCAATCTCGAGCACCAGTATCGAGGAGGCGGCTTTGCGCAACGTCGCAGTAAATTCCGGCGTGAAGTCGCCTTCAAGAATCAGTCCATCGAGCGCCACGTTGGCCGCATTCGCGGCTATCCTCGACGCATCGCCTGCCGCATAGACAACTCCGAGCACAGCCAGGCCGCGCTTGTGTGCCGCCTCTGTGTAGACCTTCACGAGTTGCTGCTGCTGTGTTTCGAGACCCGCGTCCGCCCCCGCGCTCCACGTCATTAGCAGGCAATTCACCGGCGAGTTCTCAAGAAGGCCGAGCGTGGCGGGTTCGTACCAGCTAGTGATGGCGTCGCGCAGGGAAGCATCGGCCGGCAGTTTTCCCGTTCGCGCACGCCACGCAAGTTCCAACGGGCCCCCGGGCCAGCGAATCGGAACCCACTGGTCCGGAGTTGGCGCAGCCAAGGCGCTGACCGTGCACGACAGCAAGACGAGTGCGGTTAGACGGGCAAGGGCCAAGGCGCGTGGCTCTCCTGGACGGACAGTCCTCGAACCCTCTTGTTTACGCGAGCGGCTGTTACGAATCAGTGATTAGAGTCACTACTGTGTGGACGATCCCCAGATCCTACAGACTGCCTCTGCCGCTGCCAACGCAGCCCTGAACGGCACTGCCGAGCCGCAGTGGCGTTCTCCTGATTATTGCTGCGGCCAAAGAGACTCTTACATTCCTCATTTCAGGTAACCCAATCTCAGTGATCAATCGGATCGGATCAATACCATGAGAACGATATTCGCGGCGGCAGCCAGTCCCCGGTACCTTTTGAGATTCGGGATTATCGGGGTGCAGCAACCAAAATTTTTCCGTGACCGGATGGCCTCAGATGTTAGACACTTGGCTGTCCCGATTGGAATGGTGTCGGAATAGGGTTCCCGGGGGGGAACACACGACAAAGTTGGCGTGCAAGGCATCGCGCGAAATGGTTCGTGCGCGCATAGGGAATTCGCTCACCAATGCGCGACCACGGTACATGTACGTTCGTTTGGCAAGGGTTTTCAAGTTGGCGGTTATGCTGTTCGGATACCGCAGTATCTTCATGCCTTGAGAATGCTTCGCAATCCCGGCCTGCTTCTTGCTTGGTTGACGCTTTTGCTGTCGCCTGCGCTGCCGGGCGAGCAATACAAACATGCATCGCCACCTCGCGTTCAACGTCTGAATGACGGCTGGGCCGAGAAGACTTTAAAGACACTTTCACTCGAGGAGAAGGTCGGGCAGCTCTTCATGATCCGCCTGCGGGTGGAATTCCTGAAGGGGCAGACTCCCGGATACGTGGAACTCCGCGACAACATCCGCAGATACCACGTCGGTACCCTCGCCATGTCGGTTCCGGCGCAAGGGCAGGCAAACAACATCAACCGCCGGCTTGAGACGGTTACGCTACTCAACCAACTGCAGGAAGAATCGACGCTGCCGCTCCTGATCGCCGGAGACTTTGAGCGAGGCGTGCTGCCCGCACATCTTTTTGGAACCACCGTATTTCCTCATGCGATGGCCTTTGGGGCGGCGGGGAACCTGAAATACGCGGAGGAGTTCGGCCGGATTACGGCACAGGAGAGCCGGGCCCTGGGCGTGCACTGGAATCTGTTTCCCATCGCCGATGTAAACTCCAACCCTGCCAACCCGATCATCGGAACTCGTGCATTCGGCGGGAATCCGGAGCAGGTCGGCGATCTGGTGGCCGCTTACATCCGCGGCGCGCGCGCGAACGGCATGCTTACCACCGCGAAGCACTTTCCTGGTCACGGTAATACCGCAACCGATTCGCACCTGGCCATCGCGCTAGTGGATGACGATTTGCAGCGCCTGCGTGCAGTGGACCTTCCTCCCTTCCGAAAAGCGATCGAGGCGGGAGTCGATGCGGTTATGACTGCCCATGTGCAAGTGCTGGCACTTGATCCCGATCACGGCCGCGTAGCTACGACCTCCCCGGCGATCGTCACCGGCCTGCTGAAGAACCAACTTGGTTTCAAGGGAATTGTGGTGACCGATGCTCTGGATATGGCGGGCCTCGGCGGTCTCTACGCAAAAAAGCCGGGACGCGTAGCAGTGGATGCATTCAAGGCAGGCAATGATGTACTCACGATGCCCGCCGATCTGGATGCAAGCTTTAAGGCCATGCTGGAAGCCGTGCGCACGGGGGAGATTAGCGAGGAACGGCTCGACGCATCCGTCCTCAAGATCCTGCGGGCTAAGGCGTCGCTGGGCCTTGAGAAAACTCGCGTGGTGGATGTCGCAGCCATTCCGAACCTGGTCGGCAGTCCTGAGAATGTCGCCGTAGGGCAACGCATCTCGGATGCCTCCGTCACGCTGGTGCGTGACAACGGGACCCTGCTTCCGCTGAGAAAAGCCACCCCTGTGAAGAACCAGCTTGTTGCCTATCAATGGGCTAAACCCAGCCCGACCCTGCTCGTCATTATTTTGTGTGACAGTGTGCGCGCCGAGGACGGTCGCGTTCTCGAGCGCCAGATCCGGCAACGAGCGCCCAATGCGCAATTCGTCTACGTAGATCCTCGCCTGGCTTTGGCGAAATCGGCTGAAGTGCTGAACCAGGTGGACCGAGCCCGGCAGGTTGTGGTGGCGGTGTATGTCGTTCCTTCTGCAGCACGAACCAGGACGGTGGCGCGTGGCCAGAAAAATTCCGCGTCTCTGCCGGACTCGACTTCGAAGTTATTGGGCGGAATTCTGGCCCGCGCGAGTGAGAAAACTGCAGTTCTTGCCATGGGCACTCCGTACCTCACAGAGGACTTCCCCACCATCCAGAACTACATCTGCACCTTCTCCAATGCGAACGTCTCCGAGGTCAGTGCTGCGAAAGCACTTTTCGGCGAGATTCCGCTTCCTGGTCATTTGCCTGTAACTCTTGCGCACGCCGGCAACCTGCACCCGAGAGTGGGCCGACCGGCACTCGCAGCAAACGTCGGATCGCGCTAGCAGCTAGATCAAACCTCCGTAGCCGCTTTGAGTTGCCGAACGTCTTCTTCCAGCACCTGCGTGCGTTCATAGCCCTGCGTATGTGTCTTGCGCAGCGACACGCGATCATTACTCCGCAGCATTTGGTTTGTGACAGGTGTGGCTAGCCCCGCGTGAATCTCGTGGACTCCTGTGCGCTCCAGTATCTGGGGAACAGTTTTAGCAGTGATGCCACTGCCAGCCATGATGCTGATGCGGGCCCGGCTTGATTGCACGAGTTTCGCAATCATATCGATACCCGTTATAGCATCCTGCTCACCGCCCGACGTAAGGATACGATCCGCGCCGGCGTCGCAGACATCTTCCAGGGACTGGTGCAAATCCGCTGAGACATCGAAAGCGCGGTGGAAAGTGACCGACATGGGGCGCGCCAGTTCGATCAGCTGGCGAGTTCGGGAGATGTCGACTCGACCAGAAAGGTCCAGCACGCCGAGAACGACGCCGTCCGCACCTGCACTCTTGGCGAGAGCGATATCGCGGCGCATGACCTCGAACTCTTCCTCCGAATAGCAGAAATCACCCCCTCGTGGGCGGATGATCGTATGGAGAGGGATCGAAATTCCGGCGCGTACCGCTTCCAGCAGTCCAAGGCTTGGAGTAATGCCGCCCTCCAGCAAGTCGCTGCAGAGTTCGACACGCTGTGCGCCGCCGCGCTCCGCCGCCTGAGCAGATGCGACAGAGTCCACGCAGATTTCAATCAGGATTGGCTTTGCCATGTTCCGGAGTCACGCGGTTAACGTACCCGACAAAGCAACTCACGTCGAGCACACACATTATCTGCAGGGTCTCACGGCTGCCCTACGCCAGATTCAGTTGTAATTTGGTCACCGACGCAGCGGGAAACGTAAAACTCAGCGATTCCCCTTTGAGTTGCACGTCTTTCTCCTGCGGAACGACCGCACTCTTCTGATCGAACGTATTGTGCGCGTGAATGTCGGACGCGGTCAGGATCGTTGCCTTACCTGAATTCACCCGCGCCCCGCGCGTCACAATCTGAGCCTGCAGCGCGTCCTTCACGTTCGGGTTTACCGCGGTGATCACCAGTTGCTTGCCATGCAAGGACGCGGATCCGCGCAGCCCCCAAAAAGAAGCCGCTTTTCCGTCGCGATCGTAGTGAATAGCAGGAGCGGAGAACTCGGTACGCACGCCTTCGCCGCCCTGGTGCGCGGCGTACATGGCAAATACATGGCCGACAGGAGTCACCACAAACCGATTCTCGTGCGCCAAATACAGGCTATTCAGGCAATTGATCAGTTGAGCGCAATTGGCCATGGTGACCTTTTCGGGATGGCGGTTGAAGATATCGAGGGTCATGCCACTGAACACCGCGTCCCGCAGCGTCGGCATTTGCTCCAACTGGTCGCCGGGTGTGGCCTCGCTGCCGGGCCGGTACCAAGGTCCCCATTCGTCAACCACAAGCTTGATCGCGTGGCCGGGATCCTGCTCACTCATGACCTGCCAGTGACCCTGAATGAGTTGCTCCATGCGATCGCCCTCGCGCAACAATTCATACCAGTCGACCGGATCGAACTTCAGCGCGTCGCCTTTGCCTTCATTCCAGTCCTGTGTGCGGCCCCGGCTCAGGTTCCATGCATAGTGATGCAGCGCCAGCCCGTAAATACTGCGCAGCTGTCCTTTTCCCTTCTTGACAATCTCTTCGAGGAATCCGCGCGTCCACGACCAGTCATCAACGTTGGGGCCGGATGCGATGAAGTTGAGTGTCGCACCATACTCCGGCACCCAGGTTGTGTAGCGGCGAAATTCGGTGGCGTATTCCTGTGGAGTGAAATTGCCGCCGCACCCCCACGATTCGTTTCCCACACCCCAATATTTCACGTTGAAAGGATCTTTGAAGCCAGAGGCGGAGCGCTCGTCTGCCAGCGTGGTGCTGCCGGCCGGCGAGTTGCAGTATTCCACCCAGCGATAGAACTGTTCGGCGGGTAAACTTCTGACATTGGCCGCCAAATATGGTTGCGCACCCATGAGACGGCAGAAATGGGCAAATTCATTGGTGCCGAAGCGATTGGGATCGTAGCGGTGAGAAGCGGGAGCATCTGCCGCCTCTCCGCCATTCCAGAAATTGGTGCGTCGCGGACGCTTGTCGGTTGGGCCGATCCCATCGCGCCAGTCGTAGCTGTCCGCAAAACATCCGCCGGGAAAACGCACGACCGCGGGATTGATCTTCGACATTTCGTCGACCAATTCTTTACGAATGCCATGGACGTTGGGTACCTTGGAGTCTTCCCCAACCCAAATCCCGTCGTAGACTACGCCGCTGAGATTCTCCACGAAGTGGCCGTAGATATTGGGTGAAATCGTTCCAATGATGTCATCGAGCACCACTTCGATGTGGGCATCGACGCTCTGGGCGAAGGCTGATCGAGGGAACTTAGGAAGGAAACACAGACCAGCAACAGCGGAGTTGCGGACGAAATCTCGACGGCTAATCATGGCAAGGTCTCCGAGCGATGAAATTCGCTTGCCATGGTAAACGTTTACCGTGCTGCGCGCTATGACTCTGTCGGCAACGCCGTTGCTGCTACCGTCGTTCAATCACCTTGCGTATGCGCTCGAAGGCCCAATCGATCTCTTCGCTCGTGATGGTCAGCGGAGGAGCTATACGAATCACACGCTCGTGGGTTTCCTTGCACAGCACTCCCTCATGCTGGAGAGCTTCGCAGTAAGGCCGCGCTGGACTGTGCAGTTCTATTCCAATCCACAGGCCCTTGCCGCGCACTTCCTTTAGATCGTTACTGCGCAACGTTTTCAAACGATCCAGGAAGTACCGGCCCAGCACTGCCGAACGCTTCACCATTCCTTCGTCCACCAGCACGCGGAGCGCAGTTCGGGCAACCGCGCACGCGAGCGGGTTACCACCGAATGTGCTTCCATGATCACCGGGGTGGAAAACACCCAGTACGTCCTTTGCGGCCAACACCGCGGAGACTGGATAAAATCCGCCAGACAGCGCCTTGCCCACAATGAGGACATCGGGGCGGATGTGTTCATGCTGGTAGGCGAACAGCTCTCCGGTGCGTCCCAGGCCGGACTGAATTTCATCGCACATCAGAAGCACGCGATTTTCGCGACAGATCGCCGCTACATCCTGCAGATACCCGGCCGGAGGAATAATGATGCCCGCTTCTCCCTGGATCGGTTCCACCAGGAAGGCGCAGGTATTTGGAGAAATCGCCTCACGCAGCGCGCCAGCGTCTCCGTAACGAATGATCTTGAACCCGGGGGTAAACGGCCCAAAGCCGTCACGGTATTGCTCGTCGCTCGAGAAGCTGACAATCGTCACCGTCCGCCCGTGGAAGTTGTTGGCGCAGACGATGATTTCTGCCATTCCCTCCGGAATGCCTTTGACCTTGTAGCCCCATTTGCGCGCGGCCTTTACCGCGGTCTCCACCGCTTCCGCGCCGGAGTTCATGGGCAGCGCCATATCGAATCCGGTCAGTTCATGCAGATCGCGATAAAGCAGCGGCAATTGATCATTGCGGAACGCACGCGAGGTTAGCGTGACTTTGTGCGCCTGCTCGATCAGGGTCTCGAGAATGCGCGGATGGCAATGCCCCTGATTGACTGCCGAATACGAAGCCAGGCAATCCAGATAGCGCTTGCCTTCGATGTCGTAAACCCAGACTCCTTCGGCGCGCTCGATCACGACATCAAGCGGGTGATAGTTGTGCGCTCCGTAATTTTCTTCGAGTTCGATCAGTTCCTGGGTATGACTTGCGTCCATGACTGGCATGCAATTTCTCCTGGAATGCTGGTTATGAATTCTGGTCCAACAACATCGTGAGTAACGCCATTCGTACATATAAGCCATTCGCCGCCTGCCGGAAGTAAAGCGCACGCGGATCGTCATCGACTGACTTGTCCAGTTCCACAGTGCGTGGCAGCGGGTGCAGGATCAGCGCATCCGGCTTCATTTTTCCCAGCAACGCTGAGTCGATTACGTAACCCTTCACGCCATGGACATCCCGCACGCGCTCGGGGCGAATGCGCGTCTGGTAGATAACGTCCGCTTCTCCAATCACGCGCTCAACCTCAGATTCCAGCTCGTAACGGACTCCGTGCTCGTCGAGATACTCGAGGATGTCCGGCTTCATCTGGAGTTCCGGGGGAGCAACGAAGAAAATCTTCACGCGATCGAATTTGGCCAGCAGGTAAGCCAGGGACCGCGCCGTGCGGCCTCGATCCAGTTCGCCTATGATAGCCACGCTCAGCCCAGTCAGCGGGCGCTCCCGAAAAATGGTGTACAGATCGAGCAAGGCTTGCGTGGGATGCTGTCCTCCGTCTCCATCTCCGGCGTTGATCACCGGCACCGGTGAAACTTGCGCCGCCCTTTGCGCTCCCCCCGCTTGCGGATGCCTGACAACGATGACATCCGAGTAGTTTGCAATGATGCGAATAGAATCCTCGACCTGCTCTCCCGCAACTTCCGACGAAAATGCCGACGCTTGCTCGGTAGAGAGAACCTTGCCTCCGAGGCGGTACATCGCCGCTTCGAAAGAGAACCTTGTACGCGTGGAGGCTTGATAGAACAAATTCGCAAGAATTTTGTTTTGGTATTCGAGTGTCCCGCCGCGAGCTACAACCCGCTCCATGCCACGCGAACGCTGAAACAATTCTGTGAGTAGCGGCAACGTGAATTGCTGCGATTCGATTACGTGTCTCAGCCCCGAAACGTCAGGTTGATTCTTGCGCGATCGCTCCGAAGCGACTGGTTTCCACGCGGTGACACTTGAACTCTGCATGAACGGCTACCCTCCTACGGAAACTTCGGTGCCCGTGGTGTTCGCGGCTACCGGGGCCGGATCGGATGTAACTCGCGTTCCCATTCGCCCCTCCACAGCGTCCATCAAATGTTCGTACGACGTGATGACAACCTCTTTCCCCCCCGCTTTCAGGAAGCGCAGCGCAGACTCAATTTTCGGGCCCATATTCCCGGGCGGAAAATGCCCGGCCTTGTAGTGAGTCTCCAATTCTGAAGCAGTGACGTTCCAGAGCTTCCGTTGCGTGGGCTTCTTGTAATCGAGATAAACGAAGGAAATATCTGTGGAGATGGCAAATGTTTCCACACCCAACTCGGACGCCAGGAGCGCAGAAGCCCGGTCCTTGTCTATGACTGCTTCCACACCCTTCAGTTTTCCGCCGTCCCGGACGACCGGAATTCCTCCACCTCCGCAGGCGACGACCAAAACTCCATGACTTACAAGCGAGCGGATAACGCCGAGCTCAACGATCTCGACGGGTTCCGGAGACGGAACCACGCGGCGGTAGCCGCGCGCAGCATCTTCGACAATTTGCCATGCAAAGTGGCGCTGGCGCTCTTCGGCCTGTTCACGAGAGTAAAAGGGCCCGATTGGTTTGGTGGGATGCCGCATCGCGGGATCGTCCGCGCGAACGACTGTCTGAGTCACCACGCTAACTACGGGCACATTCAATCCGGCCGCCGACAGTTCATCGCACAGAGATTGCGAGAGCAGATAACCGATTTCTCCCTGGCTGGCGGCACCGCAAACATCCAGCGTCTGTCCGGGAACCTGGTCTGAAGCGCGTTCTGAGCGCAACAACTGGGCCCCCACCTGGGGGCCATTCCCATGCGTTACAACCAGCCGGTAACCGGCGCGAATCAGCTGTACGATCGCGGCGGAGGTGCGCCGCGCGTTGACCCACTGCTCGGCAATGGTTCCCGTCTCCCCGGCGCGGATCAAGGAGTTGCCGCCTACGGCGATGAGCATCGAGGGCATCAATCAGTTCCCAATGTCAGGAGTAAGGTGCACGAAGTTCAGCCGCGTACTCCTGATCTCACGCCTTTACCAACCCGGCTTCCCGTACCGGTTCCACGACTTCGCGGTACTGCATCAACTCCAACAAGATCGCCTTCTGAGCATGCAGGCGGTTTTCGGCCTGCTGATAGACCACCGAATGTGCCGAGTCGATGACCTCATCGGTTACCTCATCACCCCGGTGCGCGGGAAGACAGTGCATAAACAGCGCGTCGAATTTGGCATGACGGAATAATTCGGAGTTCACCTGGTACCGCGCGAAAATCTTTCGCCGCTCCACCGCTTCAGCTTCCTGTCCCATGCTGGCCCACACGTCGGTGTAGATGACGTCGGCGTCACGCGCGGCTTCGACCGGGTCACGAGTAAGGGTGCACGTCCCCCCCGTCCTCCAACCGCGCTGGACGGCCCATTCGACGGCATCGGGCTTGGGTTCATATCCCTCGGGAGTCGCCGCCCAGACGTGGGCGCCCAGTTGTGCTCCCGCAAACATCAGTGAGTGACAAACGTTATTACCATCGCCAACAAACGCCACCTTCAGCCCACTGATGTCGCCTTTGAGCTCAAGCAGCGTGAGGTAGTCAGCCATGGCCTGGCACGGATGGCTGTAGTCGGTAAGACCGTTGATGATGGGAATGCTGGCGTACTCCGCCATCTTCTCGACAATCTCGTGCGCATAAGTGCGGATCATGATGCCCTGCACCATGCGCTCAAGATTTTTGGCGACATCGTAGAGGGACTCGCGCTTCCCCAGACTGATTTCCGCGTTCGACAGATATAACGAGAAGCCTCCCAGCTGCTGAATACCCACATCGAACGAAACCCTAGTTCGCAATGAGGGCTTTTCGAAGATCATGGCCAGCGTTTTTCCCTTCAGTGCGCCATGGTGAGCCGAAGGATGTGACTTGATCTCGCGTGCCAGATCGAGCAGGTACCGGATTTCTTCCGGTGAGAAGTCCTTGATGGACAGAAAATTGTGACGACCCATTAGGTCACCTCTTCTCCGGGCGTCGCCTGGCGTCAGACATGGGTACCGAGGCACGTGCGCAATCGGAAGGGACGGGGGTTCGGGAGATCGCAATAACCCGTGAGAAATGTCCGAGCGTGCGCTTGCTTGTCGCCGCTGAAGGTGAACATAAACACCGGAGCCTAGTCGATGCTCTGCCCGGCCGACTACGGCGGCAATGAAGTACATCACCCGCAGAAGTGATCCGACTCACATTGCGGTCTGTCATAAGTGATTGAGATCACGATGAGCAAAAGGCCTCCGCCAGTAACCTCGGCCGTAACTTTTGCCGGAGTGAAACCGTTTTCAAAGCATGTCGAATCGTGAACATCCCATTCGACGTAATTAAGGGAGCGTTTCCAGCTTCACGTGAGGACAGTTGCGGTGAATGCGAAAAGAAGTCGAATCCGGAAGCGGCCTAGCTGAATCTAGTTAGAAAGTCTTAAGTTGTTTGGCGATTTCAGTGGCCGCGGCGGTAACTGAGACTATAACTGGGGCTTTTCACCCACCTGCAGTTTGAATGAGGGATTCATGGCGAAGCGCATGATTTTGATGTTCGTTGTTATGTTAGCCCTGCTGTCTAGCTTGGGCTTCATGAAGTTCCGGCAGATTTCCTCGGCTGTGCAAGCGGCTTCACATTTCCAGCCGCCGCCGGAGGCAGTGACGAGTATTGTCGCGCACCAGGAGACGTGGCCGGCGACCATGGGCGTGATTGGCACCATGGAAGCCGTACATGGCGTCACGGTAAGTGCCGATCTTCCCGGGACAGTGGACAAGATATCGTTCGAGTCCGGTCAATACGTTCATGAAGGGGACGTGCTGGTCGAACTCGACACCCGGCAGGAACGCGCTCAGCTGGCCGCGCTCGAGGCGCAGCGCGATTTGGCGCGAACCAACTTTACCCGCATGAAGCAACTGCTGGATGCGGGCGTAATCTCTCGTGCAGACTTTGACGCGTCCGTAGCCCAGCAGAAGCAAACGGAAGCGAACGTCGCCGAGACCAAAGCGACCATCGATCGCAAAACGATCCGCGCTCCATTTTCCGGCATTCTGGGAATCCGCAAAGTCAACCTCGGCCAGTACCTGGCGGCTGGGAATGCAATCGTTCCGTTGCAATCTCTGGATCCTATCTATGTCGATTTTGGAGTGCCGCAGCAGGACGCCGTTCAAGTACGCCGGGGAAGCACCTTGCATGTCAGTTCGGAAGATCTGGCGGGACACCAATTCACTGGTCGCGTCACAGCCCTCGATTCGGTCGTGGACGAGGCTACGCGAAACGTGCAAGTCCAAGCCACGCTTGCGAACCCCGGAGGCAAGCTGAAACCGGGCATGTTCGTGCAGGTGCAGTTGGGATTTGGCAAGAGCCGTTCCGTGATCTCGCTGCCGGCCTCCGCTATCAGCTATGCACCCTATGGCGATTCCGTTTTCGTCATTACCGACCTGAAAGATCCGAAGGGGAATTCGTACCGAGGCGTGCGCCAGCAATTTGTGAAGGTGGACGGTTCGCGTGGTGACCAGGTGGCGATCGTGTCGGGACTCAATCCCGGCGAGGAAGTCGTGACCTCTGGTGTCTTCAAACTGCGCAACGGCGCTGCCGTGAAGATCAATAACAAAGTGCAGCCGGAGAACAATCCGGCTCCCAAGCCTGCGGACAGCTAAACCGAGGGGAACATGAAGTTCACAGATCTCTTTGTTAAACGGCCTGTGCTGGCCGTGGTGGTGAGCCTTGTAATCCTGATTGCCGGGTTACAGGCGATCCGCTCGCTCAGCGTACGTCAATACCCGCGCAGCGACATTGCCGTGGTGCAGGTTACGACGGTGTATGTCGGCGCGAATGCTGACCTGGTGCGTGGCTTCATCACCACGCCGCTGGAGCGCGTAATCGCCAGCGCCGACGGCATCGACTATATGGAGTCGTCCAGCGCTCAAGGCATGAGCACGATCAGTGTTCACCTGAAGCTGAACTACGACACCAACGCCGCGCTGACGCAGATTCAAGCTAAGGTGGCGCAAGTACGCAATGACTTGCCGCCCGAGGCGGAAGCCCCGGTAATCGATCTTCAGACGGCAGATAACCAGTTCGCCGCGATGTATCTGGGCTTCTCGTCGAAAGATCTTGATCAGAATCAAATTACCGATTATCTGACGCGAGTGGTTCAGCCTCGGCTGAGTGCCGTCAGTGGCGTGCAACGCGCCGACATTCTCGGCGACCGTACGTTCGCGATGCGAATCTGGCTCAAGCCAGATCGCATGGCTGCATACGGGATCTCGCCATCGACTGTGCGCGAGGCCCTGGCACGCAATAATTATCTTTCCGCCATCGGCAGCACCAAGGGTTCCATGGTGTCGGTCAACCTCGTGGCTAACACCAATCTGCGTACTCCGGAAGAATTTCGCCAGCTCGTCATCAAGAACGAAAACGGCGTAGTCGTCCGCCTCGGCGAAGTTGCGGACGTCGTGCTCGGAGCGCAGAACTATGAGCAGGACGTCCGTTTCAACGGCGAAACGGCCACCTTTATGGGCGTCTGGGTACTGCCCACTGCCAATTCTTTGGAAGTGATCAAGAAAGTGCGTGAGGCAATCCCGGGAATTCAGAGCCAGCTGCCAACTGGAATGAAGGTGGGGATTCCGTACGACTCGACGGCGTACATTCAGGACGCAATCAACGAAGTACTGCACACCTTGACTGAGACGCTGCTGATCGTCGTCGTCGTCATTTTCCTGTTCCTGGGCTCGTTCCGATCGGTGCTCATTCCGGTAGTGGCGATCCCGATCTCGCTGATCGGCGCCGTGTTCCTCATGTTAGTTGCGGGATTCACCATCAACCTGCTGACGCTGCTGGCCATTGTTCTTTCGGTCGGACTGGTCGTCGATGATGCCATTGTCATGGTGGAGAACGTAGAGCGGCACCTGCAGATGGGCAAGTCGCCCGTGAAGGCTGCTACGGATGCCGCCCGCGAACTGGTAGGCCCGATCATCGCTATGACGATTACCCTGGCTGCCGTGTACGCGCCGATTGGAATTCAAGGCGGCCTTACCGGAGCGCTTTTCCGGGAATTCGCCTTCACTCTCGCGGGCGCAGTGATCGTATCGGGAATCGTGGCGTTGACGCTCTCTCCGATGATGGGATCGAAGCTGTTGCGTCCCGGCGCGAGCGAGCGTGGTTTCGCGGGCATCATCAACCGACGCTTTGAAAAGGTACGCCAGTGGTACGCGCGAACTCTGGGCGGAACTCTGCAGTACCGGCCAGTAGTTCTCGCGCTGTGGGCCATCGTGGTGCTGGTGATGGTGCCGTTCTACATGTTCTCGCAGCGCGAACTGGCGCCGGCAGAGGATCAGGGAGTGGTATTCGGCGTCATCCAGGCCTCTCCGAATTCCACCATTGATCAGACCAATCTGTTTACTACCCAGGTCTACGACGTTTACAAGTCGTTCCCTGAAAGCCAGAGTGTTTTCCAGATTACCCAGCCTACCGGCGGCTTCGGCGGCATGGTTACGAAACCTTGGAGCGAGCGCAAGAAGACGACGCAGCAACTCCTGCTCGAGTCAACCAAGCCGCTCTCGCAGATCGCTGGAATCCGCGTCATTCCTCTCACCCCTCCGGCGCTGCCCGGCGGCGGGAATTTCCCGGTTGATTTCGTAATCGCTTCTCCCGGTGAACCGGAACAGCTCGTTACCTTTGCGAATCAACTGGTCAAAAAGGCAATGACCAGCGGCATCTTCATCTATGCCGACTCTGACTTGAAATTCGACCAGCCGCAGACCGAAGTGGTCTTCGATCGTGACAAGTTACGCTCGCAAGGCGTCGATCTGAGCCAAGCGGGTCAGGACCTTTCCACGTTGCTGGGCGGAAACTACGTCAACCGCTTCAGCATTCAGGGACACAGTTACAAGGTCATCCCCCAGGTAAAACGCGCCGAACGTTTGACGCCCGAACAGCTTTCGCAAATCTACGTCACGGGATCTCAAAACAAACTGGTTCCGCTTTCAACTTTTGCCAGTTTGAAAACGACAACCGAACCACGGATGTTGAATAAGTTTCAGCAGTTGAACGCGGTACGCATCCAGGGTGTGATCCCCCCTGGCGTGCCCCTCGACAAGGCATTGACAACGCTGGAGGATGAAGCCAAAGCGATTCTGCCGCAGGGATTCACTGTCGATTACGCCGGCGAATCACGCCAGCTGCGAGTGGAGGGCAGCAAGTTTCTGGGAACATTCTTACTCTCAGGAATCTTGATCTATCTCGTCCTCGCGGCGCAGTTCGAGAGCTTCCGCGATCCGTTCATCATTCTCGCCGGATCGGTTCCGCTCGCCATCTCCGGCGCGCTGTTGTTCTCATTCCTGGGTCTGACGACGCTGAACATCTACAGCCAGGTCGGATTGATCACCTTGGTGGGATTGGTCTCGAAAAACGGCATTCTGATCGTCGAGTTCGCCAATCATCTTCAAGAGCAGGGTAGAGACAAATTGAACGCAATCATTGAGGCGGCGAGCACGCGACTCCGCCCAATCCTGATGACCACGGCCGCAACCGTCATCGGACACTTCCCCTTAGTGTTGGCGAAAGGGCCGGGAGCCGGGGCCCGCAACAGCATCGGTATCATGCTGGTCAGCGGCATGATCATTGGAACGGCGTTCACACTGTTCGTAGTTCCGTCGATTTACATGCTGGTAGCGCGCACGCACAAGCTGATTGAAGCCGACATTGAACTGGAGAGGTTGCCAGAACCGGCAGATGCCGTAGCGTAGGGCTGCATTTGCTTTAAACCACGACGGCCCCGACGCCTTCGTCCGAGCCGTCGTGTCAAACGATAAGGCTGCGGTGAGTGCTATACTTCTGATTCACCGATTTAGAAACAGGAGCCAAACCACAATGTCAGCACCCAGCCGCCGGCCCGAGATTCGCCGACGTCGTACCCGCAAAGAGAAGATTGCTCAGCTGCGCAAGCGCCTCACCGCCGCCAAGACTGACGCTGACCGCACCCGCCTCACCGCCAAACTACAGAAGCTCGCCATCGCCTCTCCAGGCCAGCCGCTCCTGAAGTAGGACAAGGCCCCGCCGGCCGGAGCGCTTTGCCGCCACAATCTCTGCTTCGATGGTCTGGAGCCGTCAGTCCGCAGCGCTCTGCGCAACCGGCTCGCTGCGACCGTTTCTTGCCACGTCCCGGTACACATCCAGCAGACGTCTGACGGAAATTTCCCATGAAAAGCGCATCGCCTGCTGATACCCACGCTCTTTCATGCGATCCCTCAACGCCCGATCGGTAAGAACGCGATGCAAGGCTCGCATAATCTCGAATACATTCTCCGGATTCACGAGGACCGCCGCATTGCCCACGACCTCAGGTAGCGAGGAGACATTTGAGGTGATGACTGGAGTTCCATGTGCCATGGCCTCCAGCGGCGGCAGGCCGAATCCCTCATAGAGCGACGGGAACACAAAGACCTTCGCTTCATCGTAGAAAGTACGCAATACCTCAATGGGGACGAAGCCCAGGAAACGTACCTCGTTCTGCACGCCACTGCGAACCACGGTGCGGCGCAAGTCCGGATTGCCAGACAAGTCATCCCCAATAATGATGAGCTTGAGGTCAGGCCAGAGTTGGTCCTTCTCCAGTTCGGTCTTGAGCGCCGAAAAGGCTTCAATCATTCGCACTACATTTTTATGGGGGCTGATGCGTCCCGCGTACAACAAAAACGGGTAAGTTACCTGGTAGCGTTGCGCAATGAACTCGCGATCAGCCGCGCTGGCGTGCCCGTGGAGGAAACGCTCGTCGATTGCGTTGTAAACAACCTCAATGTGATTGAGCGGGATCTGGAACAGCTTTTCAATCTCATTGCGTGTGAAATTCGAGACTGCGAAGATTCGGGCCGCGCCGGCCAGCACGCGTTTTGTTGTCTGAAAGTACAAGGATCGCCAGACTCCCTGTTGCCGCGCCCGCGACATATGCTCCAGCATGTCGTGTACGGTCATGACATAAGGACATGGCAAAAAGCGTGGGACCGAAAACAGGTTCGGAATGTGCGCCAGGTCGCAATCCAGCCTCTGCAAAGCCGTGCGGAACTCGCGATACCCCTTTAGAGAATGCTCGGGGGAAAGCAGATGGATCGTCTGGAAGTTGGTCGGAAGAGGGCCAATTTCCTGCAGTTTGGCAGGCGCTCCAAGTAGAAAATAGTCAGTCTGATGATCGAGCCGGCCGAGCGTCCGGACAATATTACGAATGTAGGTGCCGACGCCAAACTCGCTCATCCGCCGGATATCGATCGCGATTTTCACCGAGCCAATTTAACCATAGACACTGCGGAGAACACAGGGGAATCAGGCCCGTACTTCCGCCTGCGCCTTTGCGCGTCGCTCTGCGTACAGCGGAAAGGCCTCGCACAGGTCCAGCACCTGCTTGCGCACCTTGCCCAAAACCGCGGCATCGGTGCGATTGAGCAGCGACTCAGCGATCCAGCGTCCGATCTGCCGCATTTCGTCTTCTTTCATGCCCCGCGTGGTCAACGCGGGAGTGCCGACCCGGATTCCGCTCGGTTTCATAGGCGGATTGGTGTCGAACGGAATCGCGTTCTTGTTCACGGTAATTCCAGCCTCGCCGAGAGCCTTTTCGGCCTCGCTGCCCAACATTCCCTTGGAAAATACGTCCACCAGCATCAAGTGCGTATCCGTTCCACCAGAGATGATGCGGAACCCTTCGTCAGCCAGGGTTTGAGCCAGCACTTTCGCGTTCGCGACGATTTGCCGCGCGTACTCGCGGAATTCCGGCCTCATCGCCTCCTGGAAGCACACCGCTTTGGCGGCAATGATGTGCACCAACGGCCCGCCTTGCATTCCGGGAAAAACCACTTTGTCGATCGCTTGCGCAAATTCAGCCTTGGAAAGAATCATTCCTGCCCTGGGGCCCCGCAGAGTCTTGTGGGTAGTCGAGGTAACGATGTGCGCGTGCGGCACCGGCGAGGGATGCGCTCCTCCAGCAACCAACCCGGCGAAGTGCGCCATATCCACCAGGTAAAGAGCTCCAACCTTATCGGCAATCTTGCGCATTCGTTCGAAATCAATGATGCGCGGGTACGCACTCCCACCCCCGACAATTAGCTTCGGCCGTTCTTTTTCGGCAAGTTTCTCCAACTCGTCGTAGTCGATGGTCTCCGTCTCTTTGGTGACGCCGTAAGGAACAATCTTGTACGTCTTGCCAGAAAAGTTGAGATGATGCCCATGGGTGAGATGTCCGCCATGCGCCAAATTCAAACCCAGGATGGTGTCTCCAGGCTGCAAGATCGCGGCATACGCTTCCATGTTGGCCTGCGATCCGGCGTGAGGCTGCACATTGGCGTGTTCCGCTCCGAACAACTGCTTGGCGCGATCGCGCGCCAGGTTCTCGACCACATCGGTAAACTCGCAGCCGCCGTAGTAACGCTTCCCGGGATAGCCTTCGGCGTACTTGTTGGTGAACACCGATCCCGCCGCCTCAAGCACAGCTTCGCTGACAAAGTTTTCGGAGGCGATCAGCTCCAACCCTTCGTGCTGGCGCCGAGCCTCGTTGTCAATCGCCGCGGCAATCTGCGGATCGGCTTCATAGAGCGGACGGTACATGGCAGAGTTTTTCATGTCGTTTTCCTGATCTCGTATACGTCAGGCCGGTGCAGTTCCATATAGCGATCGGCCGACTTCAACGGCGTAAATCCGAATTGCTGGTAAAGACCGTGGGCATCGCGCGTGAGCAGGATCCAGCGCCTCAACCCCTGCAGCGCGGGATGCCTCATGATGGATTCCATCATGAACTTGCTTAACCCACGTCCGCGATGCGTTTCCAATACAAACACGTCGCCCAGATAAGCCACAGTCGCGAAATCACTCACGACTCGGGCAAAACCCACCTGCGCGCCGCTACCATCATAAACTCCAAAGCACAAAGAATGCTCCAGGGAGCGAGCGACAGTTTCGCGCGGAATTCCCTTCGCCCAATAGCAGGTCGTAAGGAAGCGATGGATCAGATCGACATCCAGGCGCGTTCGATCCGTACTCACGACAAAACCATCTCGACGGCACTCAAACACCGCATCCGGTTGTAGCGACCCCAAAGCCATACTGATTGGATTTCCTTCGCGGATCCTAGACCGTGGTTGAATGCACTAGAAGGCAGTGCGGAAGAACGAAGCCAGGTGCCACCCGTCCATGTATTTGTAGGGTGTTTCACCGGTCGTGTAATGTCCGCAAGGCAGAACCGCAACTTTATGATCCAGGCCGTGACTCTCGAACTGTTCAACCACTTGTCGCGAGAATTCCGGCAAGAATGTCAGATCGTAAGCGCCGTAGACGATGAGCGATTTCTTGGGCCATCTCGCAAATTTATCGAAGTATGCCATGGGACTGATCGCGAGCCAGGCCTGCCGCAATTCTTGCAGGTCAATCTGCTGTTCGATTCCCTCCCGGATATGCCGGGTGGATTGCCCATGCCAAACGACATCCGCAAAGTATGTGGAGGCGTGATTGAACGCCGCCACCCGAATCCGCGGATCATGCGCGGCGGCAATGAACGCTAAACAAGACCCAAGACTCGTCCCCACAATCCCCAGCCGGTTGTAACCCTGCTGTTCCAGCCAATCCAGGCAACAGCGGACATCGACCACGCCCTGTCGCACAGCGTCCAGCGTGCGCCCAATGTTAGCCGAGACGGCATAATCCGCACGTTGGATCTCTGCCGGCCTTCGGGAATCGTGATACGGCATGCTCATGCGGAGGACCGCAATCCCCAGCAGATTGAGCGCGCGGCATAGACTGACGTACGAGAGCGCATCCGAATTCCAATGGGGCAAAAGAACCACCGCGCGCCTTCCCCGAGCCGGAAACCAGCGAGCGGTTACCAGATTGTTCTCGGGATAGGGCGTCTTCACGGGCGAGATGAATCGCAGGAATTCCGCAAACGTTCCCTTCACTTTGGCTTCGAGTTTGGGATCAGGGACCTCGCGCGTCGAGAACACGCGCACTTCATCCTTCTCCAGACGAAAATTTGGAGGCCGCTCGTAGGAATAGAATTCGTCGCTCGCCGCGACAATACGCCGGTTGTAATCCAGAAAGAATTTTTCTGGATCCTGCGCTGCTTGCGCCGGATGATACCCGTTGCGGCAAGGCCATTGCCCTGCCCACTCCAGCCCCCATTCCAGCGGACGCACTACACGGTTATTGTCCACCGACGTGAGCCGATGCTCCCAATCGTACATCCACTGTGCATAGCGGGAACGCATGTTGAATCTCTAGTGTAACAAGCGCATCCGGGGATTCTGCTCGATAGTTCCGGAACGTTCCGCCGATGCAGCGCAGAGCCTCATCAAACCACCGTATAATCGATGAACCTCATGAAGCACACCGTCAAAGCTGCCTGCCCGCACGATTGCCCGGACGCTTGCGGCGTTCTAATTACAGTTCAAGACGGGCGGGCTACCAGGATCCAGGGCGATCCGGAGCATCCCGTCACGCGTGGTTTTTTGTGCGCAAAGGTCGCCAAATATCTGGATCGGGTGTATTCGCCCGAGCGCGTGCTGTATCCCGTGAAGAGAATTGCGGCTAAAGGGCCCGACGCGGGCGCAAGCCAGAGCGCCACAGTCGCAGATTCGCGCATCTGGCAAAGAATTTCCTGGGACGAAGCTCTCGACACCATCGCTGCGCGATTCCGCTCCATCGCCGGCGAGTTTGGAAGTGAGGCGATTTTGCCCTACTCCTATGGTGGCACTCTGGGCACTCTGAATGGCGGTTCCATGGACCGGCGCTTCTTTCACCGGCTAGGGGCTTCACAATTGGACCGCACCATCTGCTCGGCAGCGGGAGAGGCTGGCATGATGTCGGTTCTGGGCGCAAAGCTCGGAACCGAGCCGGAGCAATTCCGGCATTCCAGGTACATCATCGCATGGGCTTCCAACATTCACGCCAACAATGTGCATCTGTGGCCGTACATTGTGGAGGCGCAGCGAAACGGCGCAAAGCTCGTGGTCATCGATCCGTATCGGACTCGCACGGCCCAATGCGCCGATTGGTACTTGCCCATCAATCCTGGAACGGACGCTGCCCTGGCCCTGGGCATGATGCACGTGATCATCGGCGAGAACTTGCACGATGCCGATTACGTCTCGAAGTACACCTTGGGTTTCGAGCAACTGCGCGAGAAGGTAAAGGAATATCCGCCGGAGCGCGTCGCGCATTGGACCGGGATTTCGGCCGCCGACATTCGTCAACTTGCCCGTGAGTACGCCACCACGCGGCCTTCGGTAATCCGGCTTAACTACGGAGTGCAGCGCTCCGAACGCGGCGGCATGGCAACTCGGACCGTCGCGATGTTGCCCTGCCTCATTGGTTCGTGGCAAGAAGTCGGCGGCGGATTTCAGATGTCGCTGAGTGGAGCGGCCGATCTCAACACCGCCGCTCTGAAGCGTCCCGATCTGATGAAGACTGCCTTGGGACGCGAAGCCCGAACCCTCAACATGGTTGAGTTAGGGCGCGTGTTAAACACGGTGAACGATCCCCCGGTCAAGGCGCTGTTTGTCTACAACTCGAATCCAGCGGCAGTGTGCCCGAATCACGATGAAGTGGTCCGCGGCCTCATGCGTCCTGATCTGTTCACCGTGGTGCACGAACAGTTTTTCACGGACACGACCGACTATGCCGATATCGTGCTCCCGGCAACTACTTTCTTCGAGCACAAGGATTTGCAGAAAGCATACGGACACTATTATTTGCAGGTTTCCAATCCGGCAATTGAGCCTTTGGGGGAGTGCCGCTCGAATGTCGAATTGTTCCGTGCGCTCGCCGTTCGTTTGGAATTCACGGAACAGTGCTTCTCTGAGAGCGTGGACGAGATGATCGATTCGGCACTTGAATCGCATGATCCGTGGATGTATGGGATGACTCGCGAGCGCCTGGAGCACGGTCATGTCAGGTTGAACTTCAGCGGCCAGGTCGCAGGGGAAAGAGGCCCGTTCGCGGGGCCGCGCTCCTCCGGACAGCCCGCAGGGGCTGTCCCTACACGTACTGAGACGGACTCCAGCGCGTTTCTTCCTTTCGCTTACGGCGGATTCCGCACACCTTCTGGCAAGGCAGAGTTCTATTCTGCAGATCTCCTGCCATTGGGTCTCGACCCTGTGGCGGAGTTCACACCTCCTTCGGAATCGCGCCACGGCGATCATCATCTGCCCCTGGAATTGCTCGCCCGGAAAGCAGACAACTTTTTGAATACTACTTTCACCAATTTGCCCGCGGTGCAGGCAATGGAAGAACCTGGAATCCTGGAGATCTCCGCGGACGACGCTCAGCCTCGCGAGATTGTTGATGGAGATCGCGTGCGTGTCTACAACCGTCGCGGAGAAATTCTCCTCAAAGCGCGAGTGGACGGAAAAGTGCAGCCCGGCGTCGTCTCCGCCACCCTGAATTGGGCGAAGATGACGCCGGGATTTCAAAGCATCAACAGCTTGACCTCAGAAAAACTTACCGACATGGGCAACTCCGCCACGTTTTATTCCGTCTTGGTGGAGGTAGAGAAAATTCCTGGCCAATGATGTGACATCAGCGATCAGGTCCACACGAGTGAGGCACACACCAAATCATCGCAAAGCGGCCGAATGAAAGGCATTGAGAGCCGCGGCTTTGGACGCTTCGCCTTGCTCTACCGTATAATTGCAGTTTTCTTACATCCCAGAGGCTGAGGTCGTAGCGATTCCTGTTCGCTTTCATACGGAGAACCTTGTTGTGCCCAACGGCGCCTGCGTTCCCCGGGCCGCGGTCACGCCATCTCATTCATTCCAAGGTTCTTGGCTAACAATAGCCCACCGGGTCTGTGTCTTCTGGCTGGCTCTGGCGACCATCCTCTGTGGCCTCTCCGGCCTTGCTTTGGCACAAAATGATGTCGTTTCCGAGATCACCGTGACGGGCAACCGGCGCATTCCCGCCGAAACGATTCGCGCGCGCATTTTCACCAAGCCTGGCGACATCTATGACTCCGCCGCGCTGGAGCGCGACTTCAGCTCTCTTTGGAATACCGGATATTTTCAGGACATCAAGTTCCTGCGCGAGCAAACGCCCAAAGGCTGGCGATTGATAGTGCAGGTACAGGAGAAACCCACGATCCGCGAGATCACCTACGTCGGCACAAGTTCGGTTTCGCAGAGTGACATTCTCGATCGCTTCAAGCAAGACAAGGTGGGCTTGGTAGTAGAGAGCCAGTTTGATCCTACGCGAACCAAGAGAGCGGAGGTCTCGATCAAGAATCTGCTCGCGGAACATGGGCGACAGTTCGCGACCATCCGCACGGAAGTGCGCCAAATTCCTCCCGCTGCTGTGGGCATCACCTTTGTGGTGAAAGAAGGCCCCAAGGTCAAGGTTGGCAAGATCCAGTTCGTCGGCAACAAGAATATCAAGTCCCGCGTCTTGCGCGCGGCCATGAAGAATCTGCGGCCGGTCGGTATTCCCCACTCCATCTTTCTCGAAAACATTTTCGCCAAGACCTACGACGCTACCAAGCTGGAAGAAGATACCGAACGGGTTCGAGCCGAGTATCAGAATCGCGGATATTTCAAAGCCAACGTCAGCGATCCCAAAACGGTCATCCACGATACCGGGCATCAGGGGTTTCACATCCCGCTGCTGCAACACGGACCGGGTAAGGCGGTGGATATCACCATGCCCATCGACGAAGGCGACAAGTACCGGTTGGCGAAGATCACGTTCAAGAACAATAAGTTTCTTTCTAATACCGGCGCATTGCGCAACCTTTTCCCCCTGAAAGACGGAGACGTCTTCAGCCGCGAAAAGGTAGCCAAGGGTCTGGAGAACCTGCGCAAAGCGTACGGCGAGTACGGTTACATCAACTACACCGGTGTCCCCTCCACGACGTTCGACGACGAGAAAAAGCTGGCATTCCTGGAAATCGATGTCGACGAAGGCAAGCAGTTTTACGTTCGCCGCATCGAGTTTCAAGGAAACACGACTACGCGCGACAAAGTAATCCGCCGCGAACTCGCGCTCGAAGAAGGTGGCGTCTACAACTCGCGTCTCTGGGAACTTAGCCTGCAGCGCCTGAACCAGCTGTCGTATTTCGAGCAGCTGAAGCCTGACGATCCGAACGTTACCGAAAAGAAACTTGACGAAAAGAACGGCCAGGTGGACCTGACTCTGAAAGTGCATGAAAGGGGCAAAAACGCCATCGGGCTGAACGGCGGCGTCAGTGGCCTGGAAGGCGCCTTCATTGGACTGAATTACTCCACCAACAACTTTCTGGGTAAGGGTGAGACCTTGCAGGTACAGGTTAGCCTCGGGGCTTTGGCGCGGAGCGTGATGTTCGGCTTCACCCAGCCATACATGTTCGATCGTCCACTGCAGTTCGGGTTCACCGTGTTCGGCAATAAAATCAGCTATGACCAGGCTCGCCAGTTGTCAATTTTCAGCGGGCAGCAACTGAATCTGCCCAGCGCCGTGCTGCAGAATCTGCAGAACTATTCCCAGTCAAGTGTCGGATTCACCTCATCGCTCAGTTATCCCCTGCGGCGCTCGTTCAAGCGCGTGGGCATGACCTATTCGCTGGACCGCTCCACCCTGATTCCGCTAAGTACAGCTTCGAAGACTCTGTTCGACTTCATCGCGTTCCGTGGAATTTCTGGACCCAATGCGGTCAACGGCATCATTACCAGCAAGATCTTCCCCAATTTTTCCTTCAACACCCTGGACAGCGGCCTGTTCCCCCATAGTGGCAAGCAGATGACTCTCGGTGCCGAGTTCGCAGGTCTCGGCGGAACCGTGCGTTCGATTCGCCCGGTAGTGCAATTCAAGCAATTCTTCCCGGTACAGAAACGGCGAAACACAATTGGTTACAGCGTGAACGGCTCGTTTATCACGGGCTACGGAGGCCTGGTTGCTCCGCCGTTCCAGCGCTTCTACATGGGTGGAGAGAACGACATTCGCGGATTTGATATTCGCTCGGTCTCCCCGGTGGCGTTCTTACCGAGTTCCAACGTGATCACCTTGACCAATCCGGACGGTACTCCGGTCCTGAAGAACCCCGCGAATCCGCGACAAGGAAATTGGACGGTGCCCATCCCGGTGGATCAGATTGTGTTCCCGGGTGGCGATTTGAGCGTTTGGACCAACCTGGAGTACCGGATTACCATCGCTGGACCTGTGGCCATAGCTCCGTTTATCGACAGCGGAATCGATCCCGTAATTCGCCGCTCGCAGTTACAGATTGCGCAAGCACAATATGATCAGGTCATCGGGACACGTTTCGGATGCCCGACTCTGGATCCGGGCTACAATTGCGCGGGCGGCAGCATTCTGAATCCAACTCCATCGAAGTACTTACAGGTGCTGGGAGCGACCAATTGGAAGCCGCGGGTTTCGACGGGAATCGAGTTGCAGATGTTTCTCCCGGTCATCAACGCGCCGTTCCGAATTTATTGGGCCTACAACCCCTTCCGGCTGAATGAGCAGGCAACACCGCCAATCCCGATTACTCGCAGCATGTTTCCGGCGGGCGCAGCCGGGGATTACACGTACCATCTGGCTGTGAATACGTACGCCCCGAATTTTCTGCTCAGGGAGCCGCGCAAGACGTTCCGCTTCACGGTGGCAACAACGTTCTAGTCTGCCCAGTATCTTGTTTGCAGGGGAGAATCGCCGCATAAATAGCGGTTTGACTGGGTGAGAGCAGGATCACTATAATGTTACTGATCCACGCCATCTGGTCAGATCAAGGGTGGACAGCACGTCCGTATAGCTGGCGTGAAGGCTGGCATTCCAGTGCGCCTTTCCGATGGCGGCCGCAACCGCAGCGGAGACCTCTTTCAGTGCGGCCCAGCGTTGACTGAGAAGCGATCTGAGAGCAAAAAGAAAGAAAGATCATTCCCGGAACCATGTTCCAAGGAGTTCAACCGATCCAATGAAAAGCAAGTTTGTGCGTCTTCTTCTGGCTGTTGCGGTGACCTTGACGTTTTCCGCCTTAGCCCAAACTGGCAGCGCCGCCACCCCGTCGAGTGCGGCGGCGGCGCCCGCGTCTACCCCGGCAGGTCCTGCACCTGCCACCACCACGGGGCCTACTGGCACCAAGGTTGGGACCATCAACATTCAGGAGGCCATCTTCGGCAGCAACGAAGGACAGAAAGAAATCCAGGTGCTGCAGAAGAAATTCGAGCCCAAGCAGACTGAACTGAAAACTCAGAACGACGACCTCGAGTCTCTGAAGAAGCAGCTCAATACCCAAGGCGACAAGCTGAACGAGGATGCTGCCGCGAACCTCAAGAAGCAGATCGAGGCGAAGCAGAAGTCTTTCGATCGCAATGTGCAGGATGCACAGGAAGAATTCGGCAGCCAGCAGCAGGACATAGCCTCCAAAATTCTGCAGAAGATGGCGCCGATGATCGTGAAGTACTCGCAGGAAAACGGATTCGGCATGATCGTGGACACCTCCAAGCCTTGGCCGCAGAGCAACGTGCTGTGGTGGGGTGAGGCGGTGGATATCACCAAGCCTGTCGTGGAGGCTTACAACGTCCAGTCCGGTGTGCCTGCGCCCACGCCTCCCGCAGGAGCTGCGAAGCCGACGACTCCAAGAGCTCCCTCTGGTTCGGGCGCTCTGCCGAAACCAACGACTCCAAAGTCGAGCGAGCCCTCGAAGTAAATTGACGCGGACACCTCGCGTGTCCGGAAAGTTCCATAAGGCCGCGTGCAAACGCGGCCTTTTTTTCTTTTGCACGCGGCACTCTAGAGTCGGTTGCTGGTGTCCATAGCAGCAACGGATTTCATCCTGGAGGACACCATGTTTGCCGAGAGCATCCTGGAGACGTCATGGGCCCATCGCACTCAGAGAAGCTGGACAACGCTAACTTCATTCGGATTGCAAGTAGTGTTGCTCGGAGCGCTGCTGAGCGTCCCGCTTCTGCGGACCGTGGGATTGCCGATGGCTCGCACCGTGTCCGTACCCGTCAGCTTCGGGCAGCACTGCCACCGCCGTGCGCCAGTGGCGTGAACACGTGACGACTCCCAACAGAGCAGCCTCGTCGGCAATATCCTGATCGTCCCCCATCCATTCCCCGACCGATCAGAATGATACCGACGCGGATCGACGAGCCTCCCTGCGACGGTGGGAGCTCGCGAACTCCCGATAGGTGGCGAGGAGAAATGGGATCGGCGCGATTGGCTTAACGGGGGACTTGACCCAATCCGTGCTTTCCGTTGTCAGCCGTGGGGGACCAGGCCAGTGCTGCCGGTATTGCCTTCAAGCCCGCGAAATTTCGAACCTCGACCATGCTGCAGGGCAGCCTGATTCGTCGCGTTGATCCCGTCTACCCGCCACTGGCGAGGGCTGCTCGCATCCAAGGCCCCGTAGTCCTGGCCGCGATCATCAGCAAGGCGGGAACCATTGAGCACCTGCAAGTGCTGTCCGGTCATCCGATGCTGGTCGACGCTGCCTTGCAGGCAGTCAGCCAGTGGCGCTACAGATCCTATGTACTCAACGGAGAAGTCATTGAAGTGGAGACGCAGATCACAGTCAACTTCAAACTGAATTGACGTGATCTCGCGCTCACGGCAGGGATTCAGGCGGGAGTAGCCCCTGCGTAACTTCGAAGCAGGAATGACTCCCGCTATAATCGCGAAAGTGGCTACCACAGCAGAAATCCTGAGCCGTGCGGCAACGCGTCCCACATGGGCCGACGTTTCGCTCACCGCTTTGCGGCAAAACTTCCGCACGGTGCAGAAACATGTTGGGCAAGGCGTGACCGTGTGTGCGGTGGTGAAGGCCGATGCCTACGGGCACGGTGCCGTCGAATGCTCCCGGGCCCTGGAGGGCGAAGGCGCCAAGTGGCTGGGCGTTACTTCGCTGGACGAAGCCATCCCCCTGCGCGATGCCGGTATTCGGGCGAATATCCTGCTGATGACCGGGTTCTGGCGAGGTGAAGAGAGCGAGATTATTCGCCTGCGCCTCACCCCGACGGTCTGGGAGTTGTGGCACATCGAGTCGCTGCATAAGGCCGCGGAGTCGCTGGGCGTGGCTCGCCATCCTGTACACCTGAAGGTTGATACAGGCATGGGGCGCTTGGGCGTTGCGGTCGAGCAACTTCCGTCAGTGCTACGCAGCTTGAAGGAATCGAAGCATCTCATCGCCGAAGGAATTTCGACCCACCTTGCAAGTTCGGAAATCATGGATGCCCCTTCCGTGGCGGAGCAGGAAAGAAACTTTGAGACGGCTCGCCGGATGGTTCGCGAGGCTGGCCTCACGCCGGCATTTGTGCACATGGCAAACACCGGGGCGGTGATTTCGCGGCGCGAGACATGGAACACGATGGTGCGTCCCGGCGTAGCTCTTTACGGCTACTACTTGCCTTTTCAGCGCGCAGGGCGCGAGGTGAGTGGCGGCACCTTGCGGCTGCCCGTGAAGCCAATCCTTACCTGGAAGACTCGCATCTTGTCCTTGCGAAATTTCGCTGCCGACCAGCCGCTGGGATATGGCGGAACTTACGTCACAAAAGCTCCTGCCCACGTGGCGGTCTTGCCCGTAGGCTACGCCGACGGCTACAACCGTCAACTCTCGAATCGCGGGCGCGTGATCGTGCGTGACCACTATGCGCCGATCGTGGGACGCATCTCCATGGATCTGACCCTCGCGGATGTAACCGGCATTCCCGGGGTCGCGGTGGGCGACGAAGTGATTCTTCTCGGATCGAGTGATGGGCTAAGTGTGGATGCCCTGGAACACGCGGAGTTGGCCAACAGCACGCCCTACGAAATCCTTTGCAACATTTCCAAGCGGGTGCCGCGGAGATATCCGAGCTAGCAATCTCAGCATTACTTCAACTCCAAAACTTCCTTTTCTTTCGCCTTACTCATCTCTTCCATTTTCTTGATCTCGTTATCCGTGAGTTTCTGAATTTCGTCCAGCGAGCGCTTCTCGTCGTCTTCGGTGATCTTCTTGTCTTTCAGCGCCTTCTTGATCGCATCATTGCCATCGCGGCGAATGTTGCGCACCGCCGTGCGATGCTCTTCGAGCACGCGATGCAGATGCTTTACCATATCCTGCCGCCGCTCCTGGGTCAGTGGGGGCACTGGCACCCGGATCACCTTGCCATCGTTCATCGGATTCAGCCCTAGATCGGCGCCGCGAATCGCCTTCTCAATGGCGCCAAGTTGCGAGGGATCAAACGGCTGCACCGTAATCAATTGAGGTTCTGGCGCGTGGACCTGCGCCACCTGGTTCAAGGGCATCTGTGCGCCGTACGCATCGACCGTGATCCCATCGAGCATGTGCACCGACGCGCGTCCCGTGCGCACGGCGGCCATTGCCTTGCGAAAATCTTCGACTGCCTTATCCATGCGCGTTTTCAGTTGCGCATAGGTCTCTTTCAGCCCCCCAATAGAAGCCATGATCGCCATAAGTTCAGCTCCGTTCTCGTACTACTCAAAACGTCGAATTATAAACCCGCAAAAAACAAGCTGCCACGAATTCGCCCCGATCAACACGGATGAAGTCCCCAGATCCGTGTAAATCGGCGAGAATCCGTGGCCACTCTAAGCGCAGACCATCGACCCGATCTTTTCGCCCAGCACCACCCGCCGGATATTCCCGTGCTCATTCAGATTGAAGATCACGATGGGCAGATCGTTGTCCTTGCACAAGCTGATTGCGGTCGAATCCATTACTTTCAACCCCAGCTTGAGAACGTCCATATAGGTAATCTGGTTGAACTTGCGGGCGCCATTCACCTTCATTGGATCGGCATCGTAAATTCCGTCCACCTTCGTGGCCTTGAGAATCACGTCCGCCTTGATCTCCATGGCGCGCAGCGACGCGGCCGTGTCCGTTGAGAAATATGGATTCCCGGTTCCCCCGGCAAAGATGACGACCCGCCCCTTCTCCAGATGCCGCATGGCCCGTCGCCGGATAAATGGCTCGGCCACCTGGTTCATCTCAATCGCGGACATCACGCGGGTGTAGACGCCCTGCTTCTCCAGCGCGTCCTGCAGCGCGAGCGCGTTGATGACCGTGGCCAGCATGCCCATGTGATCAGCGGAAACACGATCCATGTCTTTCGCCTGTTGCGCCACCCCACGGAAAAAGTTCCCGCCGCCCACGACAATTGCAGTTTGAATCCCCAGCTTCTGCACTTCGCTGAGCTCGCCGGCAATCTCGTGAATGCGAGTCGTGTCAACACCAAAGCCCTGGTTCGCCGCCAAAGCTTCTCCCGATATTTTGAGCAGAATGCGTTTAAAGACAGGAGTTGTCATGATCAGATCAGTCGGCCAACCTGCATCTTACCTTGTCGTCCTGAGCGAAGTCTTGTCATCCTGAGCGAAGCGAAGGATCTATGCAACTCCGCGGCTATGCATAGGTCCTTCGCTTCGCTCAGGATGACACAATAAAAAAGGCGCCCCGCAGGGCGCCCTTGAATTACTCAGCTTTTGGCTCTGTAGGCTTGGTGATCGCGATGGTCTCCCCCGCGTCCCCCACCTTGAAGCGCGCAAACCGACGCACCGCGATGTTCTCGCCCAGTTTGCCAATCTTCGACGCGATCAGTTGGCCGATGGAGATGGTCTGGTCCTTGATAAAAGGCTGCTCCAGCAGACAGACTTCCTCGTAGAACTTCTCCATCTTTCCGGTCACCATCTTTTCGGCAATGTTGGCCGGCTTCCCGCTGGCAATTGCTTGTGCAAGAAAAATGTCTTTCTCGCGCGCGAAATCCGCAGGCGTGACATCTTCCTTGCGCACGTATCGCGGATCGCTGGCCGCGATGTGCATCGCTATGTCGTGCAGCAGCTCTTTGAAGTCATCCGTACGAGCCACGAAGTCGCTCTCGCAGTTGACTTCCACCAGCACGCCGATTTTGCCGCCGGCATGAATGTAGCTTCCCACTGCACCTTCGCTGGTCACGCGAGTTGCTTTCTTGGCCGCAACCGAAACACCCTTTTTGCGAAGAATCACGACGGCCTGCTCCATGTCACCTTTGGCTTCGGTCAAAGCCTGCTTGCAATCCATCATTGGAGCCCCAGTCTTTTCCCGGAGATCCTTCACTTGTGCCGCTGAAATGTTCACTGTCGTTGTACCCATGATAATGATTCCTTTGTAGAGACGTAGCTTGCTACGTCTCTTTTCACCACATGCTGATCTGCCGCTGCCGGCAGGAGACGTTGCCAGCAACGTCTCTACATAAATGTTGACCCGCGCCGGACAACCCGCGCGGGTCGAAGTCCCTGGGGACAAATGCCCGGTTTGTCACTGACTCCTGGACTATTGACTCCTCGCTACTACCCTAAACCGTCTGGCTCTCCACCTTCGGTAAATCCGCGTCCTCGTTGGCTACGGGCTTCTTGTGAGTTCCCGGGCCCAGCACTTCTTCCATGCTGATGTCTTCGCCTTCGCCAGGGTACTCAGCGCCGCTCGTATCCTCGGCGCCCTCAACCGGGGCCTCGGTCGCGGCCGCCTCAGCTTGCTGCGCTTCTCCAACTCCGGCCTGCAGGTCCGCAACCTGCTTGTCGGTCATGAGCTGCGCGCCTTCGGCGATCGAGTCGGAAATCTTCGACGTAAACAGCCGGATCGCACGCAAGGCGTCATCGTTGCCCGGAATCACATAATCCACTTCCGTCGGATCGCAATTCGTATCGACGACTGCCACCACCGGGATGCCCAGCTTGCGCGCCTCGCGCACCGCAATCTGCTCTTTATTCGAATCGATGACGAAGATCGCGTCGGGCAGGCGATTCATATTCTTGATGCCGGCCAGGTTGGCCTGCAAATGCTTGCGCTCGCGTTCGAGCTTGATCACTTCTTTTTTCGGCAGCAGCTCGTAGCGGCCGTCCGTGGCCATCTCGTCGAGCTCCTTCAGCCGCTTCACCGATTTTTGCACGGTGACCCAGTTGGTGAGCAGTCCGCCCAACCAGCGCTGGTTGATGTAGAACGCGCCACACTTCTGCGCCTCTTCGGCGATCGCGTCCTGCGCCTGGCGCTTGGTTCCCACAAAGAGAACGATTTTCCCATCTGACGCCAGATCCTGCACGAACTTGGACGCCTCTTTGAACATCTTCAGCGTCTTCTGCAGGTCAATAATGTAAATCCCGTTGCGCTCTCCGAAGATGAATTCCTTCATCCTGGGATTCCAGCGCTTGGTCTGATGCCCGAAGTGAACACCCGCTTCGAGCAACTCCTTCATGGTGATGGTAGCCAATGAACCTCCTTTTTAGTCTGCATCCGGAGAAAGTCAGTTTCGAGTTTCATGTTTCGAGCTTCTCGGAGCTTGTCGCCCTGCTCGCTCGAAACTGGAAACCCGAAACTAGAAACTGTCGTTCCGGATTGCCATTCCCGTCCCCGCACCGCGAGGCACGGGAAGAATTGAACACCAAAATTCATCAGTAGAGACGTAGCTCGCTACGTCTCTACTTGCGCAGGGCAACTCTTGCACAGCGCAAGTTGCCTTGATCGGCAAAAAAGACGTTGCCAGCAACGTCTCTCCGCAATTACCGCTTGCTGAACTGGAAACGTTTGCGAGCGCCCTTCTGTCCGTACTTCTTGCGCTCTTTCCCGCGCGAGTCGCGGCTGACCATGCCCTCAGATTTCAGCTTCTTGCGCAACTCTGCATTGAATTGCATCAGAGCGCGGGCAATGCCCAGTTTCACCGCATCTGCTTGACCGCGAACGCCACCGCCTAAGACGCTGGCGATAACGTTGAACGAAGCGGCTGTATCCGACGACGCAAGCGGAGCCTTGGCCGCCGACCTCTGCGCCGGAGTTACAAAATATTCCTCGAATGCGCGCCCGTTCACCTTGAAATCGCCATTCCCTGGGCGCAAATACACGCGGGCAATCGCCGTCTTCCGGCGTCCCGTCCCGTAATACTGAACCAACTCTGCCATGTTTAGCTATGAGCTGTGAGCCATGAGCTGTGAGCAAAACCTATGCTCCATCTCTGCCCTTCCACTCTTAACCTTTCAAAGATTATTTAATCTTGCTCACAGCTCAGAGCTCATCGCTCATTGCCGTGTTACGAAACCGCCACTTTCCGCGGTTTATACTCGCGGACTTCCAATTTGAAATCCTGCGGCTTCTGCGCCTGATGCGGATGCTTGTCACCCTTGTACACATTCAGCTTCGACAACATGTGCGCCGCCAGCTTGTTCTTCGGCAGCATGCGCCTCACCGCTAATTCAATAACCGCTTCCGGCTTGCGAACCAGACGCTTGTTGTAATCTTCAGTCCGCAGTCCACCCGGGTACCCGGTGTAATGGTGATACTGCTTTTGCTCGGCCTTCATACCAGTCGTGCGGACCTTCTCCGCATTGATCACGATGACATGATCGCCAGTATCTATAAATGGGGTATATCGCGGATTTTCTTTTCCCATGAGGATGCGGGCCACCTGAGAAGCCAGGCGCCCGAGCGTCTGCCCGCTCGCATCCACGACGTACCACTTGCGCACAATTTCCCCCTGTTTGGGGAAATACGTTGACATCGGAACTCTCCCAAGATTTGAAAAAAGGCTGCGAAAGAAAACCGCTCGTTGATTCCCCTGACGAGGACGCCAGGACCATCAGGCGGGCAACCACACTACTACCAAAGTCTTTACGATAGCTTACTGCGCAAACTCTTGTCAACGCTATGTTACGGCAGCGCCTCTAATTCGAGCCACTTGCGGGAGGCGAGACCCTGTCCTAATTCTAGTTGGAAACCGGCCATCCTGCTCTTTTTCCGCAAACGGCCAAAGGATCTCAGTCCCACGCACCCGGACACGATTGCTAGAAGAACCCTTTCAACGCTTCCATCCTGACCTGCTCGCGGGCCACCGCCGCTCCAACGCGCTGCATGTTCAAGATTTGATCGGCAGCATCCATTTCGCGCACCCTGAAAGGGTCGACGTCCCCGAGTCCCAAATTGTCCAGCCGCGTCCGAGTCAGGCCGATCGTGATCCGCTGATAGGTCACCAGTTTCGCAGCGCGCAGTCCAACATCCACCCGGGACAACGCACTTTCATCTGGCACGCCCTTTGCCGCGCCGGATGAACTCATTTCCGTCGTCGCCGACACTGCCGCGCCAGGCCGCTGCCCGATGATATGCAGCAGGATATTCTGCTGCAGATTCGCCTCGTTCATCATCTCCTTCACCACGTACCTGCCCCAGTCAATCAGGTTGTAGCCCGAAGCTTTCCCGGCCGGAATGGTGAGCGCATTGAAACCCGTGCCCAAAGAAAGCAACAGCAACCGGTCAGCACCCATCGGCCAGCCGTATCCGTACTCCGGGATCGTGGCTTCGAGAAATACCTGTAGCGCGGGATTGTTATAGCTACTCACGCCCCCATCAACGAATTCGTAACTCTGCTTCTGGCCGGAATCATCGGGCACCTCAATAGTCTGAGGCGGAAAGTAGGTGGGTGCGGCCGCGCTTGCTCTAACAATTTGCCACAAAGGCAGTCCGGAATTGTTCTTGAAAAACTTGTTTCTGGGATTGTTGGTAAAAAACCAATCATTCCCCAGCGTCGCATTCTTCGTAACTATGAGGACCTGCGCACGCAGCCGATCGCTTCCCAGGGTTGTCGCCTCTCCGAAGACTTCCTTCAAGTGCTTGGCCAGAGGAGCATCCGAGTAATTGTGCCAAAAGCGCGCACCGAACCAGACCTTAGTGAATATCTCTTTGCCAAACTGAAGATAAAAGTCGCGCAATTGTTTTGCGCTCAGGCCCAGCGCCAAACCAGCCGCGAGGATTGCTCCTGTACTCGTCCCCCCAATCAGATCGAAGCGCTCGCACAGGGGCTTCTCGACTCCCGTGATGCGATTCAGTTGTTCTTCGATCAAAATGAGAGCTTCCCCAGGAATCAGTCCCAGGAGTCCGCCACCATCGATCGCAAGCAGTCGTCGCGGGCGGTCATTCTGAGGAATTTCGACCGGCATTGCCCCTCCGAGAGGTGCACATCATACTCTCTCGCGGACCGTGGATAGGTATTCATCCGCGCAGTTCCGGAAATCGGAACGAGCCACTCGAGTCGCCGTGGAAGAGCGCCCTTTAGGGCCGCATGGACTGATGAAGTACTCCTCTGTTTTTGAGAGGGCACGAGTTTAGAGGTTGGGGAAAGCTCCATGGGGATTGCGGCTTTGGGGTGGCGCAGCGCTTCAGCGCTGCGGTAAGTACTTTGCTTTTTTTCGCGGCTTTTAGCCGCTGAGGTAAGCTTTCGGCAAGCAGAACAGTTTTTCCGCAGCCTCTTCACTCGCGCCGCAAGTGCTTGAAAATCACAGACGCGCTTTTAGCACTGGTGGTAAAGGCCTCACTCGTACGCCAGTGCATCAATGGGATCTTTCTGCGCAGCTTTATATGCCGGGTAAACCGCTCCAAGAGTCGCACCTACGATCGCAAGCAGGGCTGACGCCAGCATCCACCCCCCGCTGCTGTCGATATGTACCAATGGCCAACGCTGCTGGATGCCGATCCTGGCCAGCAGGCTCACCACGACGCCCACGATAATTCCACCCAGCGCCAGCAGCAGCGTCTCCCGCAAAACCACATTCACGATGTAAGGCTTGGAGGCGCCCATGGCTTTCAATATCCCGATTTCGCGCGTGCGCTCCATGACCGCAGTGTAGATAGCCTGGAAAATGACCAAAAATCCGATGATGACGCTGACTCCGATGACCACCCCGATGAACGGCCGAAATCCAGGCAGGTTGCTGGGCGTCATCATGCTCAAATAGTCCTGCGTGGACAGGACCGAATAGGTTTCCATGCCCGGCTGCCCCTTCACCGCTTTCACAACCTGGTCGGCGTTAGACGGATCGTCCAGTTTGACGTAGAAAACCGAAGCCTTATTCTCCGCCCCCATCAAGTCTTGCAAGCTCGTCATGGGAACAAACTTCCGTGCACCCCGTCCATTCTCAACGATTCCGCACACGCGAAACTGCTTATTGAGAATCGTCATCGAGTCGCCCACCTTCACCTGTTTCTGGCGAGCAATATAATCATCGACAAGTACATCATCTGGACCCTGAAAAGGCCCCCCTTCCAGATAATGAAAAGGACCGCCCAAGGCCTGAAAACTATTGATATCGATGCCGTCAATCACTTCTAAGCCGCCACCGGTAGCAATCTGCCAGATCACAGGACTCACAACCTTGACGTGCGGCATTTTGCGGATCACATCGGCCACTTTCACCGAGACCGGTGCGCCGCTGATGCCGGATAGGAAAGACGATCCTGGCGGCTGCACAATCACGTCCGCTCCAATACCGGCAGTGCGATTCTTGGAGTCGTTCATGATCCCGTAGCACAGGCCCACAATCAGCAGAATCAGCGTGACTTCTAGGGCGATCGCCACAATGCTGATCAGCGACCGGATGGGTCGGTGCGTCAGATTCGCGAATACCATTCTGTTCATCATAGGAATCCCTGTGGGCGCCCCATTTCTCGCGCGTTCTTGAACAAGAAAATGAGGCAGCAGTGCTTACTCGAAGATGGCCTACTGGCGCTGTCCCGGTACGGGCGCCATCACCAGGCTGGATTGCGGATGGTCCAGGCGGACGACTTGCGCGCCCGCCGGCTGTTGCAGGACAAACTGATCATCTTTCAGCGGCGTATTGATCTCCACTTTCAGCATGTTGAGCGTGATGTCGTACTCCTCTTGCGGTCGGTAGATCTGAATTCTCGAGGGGAAAATGACTCCTGAAAAATCTTTGTATTCCGCATACCGCGCATCCGTTGCAATCTTGCCATCTTCGCTATAGATGAACTGTTCGTGCGGCTTGAGATCGGTACGGCTGAAGATAATCTTGCGCTCCAGAATCCAGGAGCCGTTCCCGGCTTTCTTGATGATAGTCAGCTCGTAATCTTCCTGAAGTACGCGGTGACCTTTCGCGTCGTGCAACGTAAGGTAGCCGTTTTCCATGACTGCAATCTCATTCTTCGGCTCAACGTGCCGGATGAGCAGCGCTTCGTAGATATTCTGCGGCCGAATGTTTTCCATTGGCTGATCAACATTTGGAGTCGTGACCTGGTTCTTGCCGATCACGAATTTATTCTTGGGAGGGATCCAGAGTTTGAACTCCTGGCCGTCACTGACCATGTCGAACGCGGTAGTGCGAACGATCGGCATCAGTCCGATCATGTGCAACGCATCCGGCTTTTTGCGCCAGAACGTAGCCGCGAATCTCTTTGTAATCGGTGACGTGCCCCTTTTTCATCCCCCCGGCGGAGCTATCAATGTCCACAGTCGCTTTCAGGGAATGGATGGATTCCGCCTGCCGATTGATGATGTCAATCAGTTCTTGCTGGGTCGCTTCCTTCAGGGGAGCCTTGGAGTACTGATCTTCCACCGGGCGTGTCCGCAGGAACACACCGCATCCGGTAGTCCAAAAGACTGTTAAGAATAAGGGCGCCAACCAAAACGTACTGCGTCTCATGAAGATATAAGGATGCCTCCACCGACATTTGAGTATACCCCGCCGAAAAGGGTTCAAAACCCGCATGGGGCACTTTCCGTGTTGTTCTACCCGATGCCCTGCAGTAGCTGCTAGCTTCTGGCTGCTAGCTCCCGCCGAACCCAAGGCAGCCTTAGGTAGACGAAAAGCCGGCAGTTGTAGTCGCTGGGCGCCAGCCGCTACTTGTAGCCTCCAAAAACGGCCATTCTTGGCTAGAAGCTGGGAGCCAGAAGCTAGGAGCTTTCTC
>CAWAXF010000016.1:0-97266 GCA_963785865.1 uncultured Acidobacteriota bacterium
CGACCATTCGGACCACTGGCCGCGCCGACTATCCAAGCTCGGTTAACCGGCTGTCGCACGCTTTTTCCTGCCGGTCCAGTCACCCGCAAGCGAAGCCGGTGCAAAAAGCAGCAGAGCGGCACTTTGGGTCCAGAGTGCACCCGCACCCGGACGGGCAAGCATAGAAATCGTAGCGCCCAATGCGATCACGAGCGCCAGAGCAATTCCACATACAAGATCCGTTCGCCGTGCAATGTGGCCGGCGACAAATCCGCTGAGGAAGGCAAAGGCAAGGCCATAAGCCATGGTGAATGCTTTGAAGCCGAGGGCGGCGGGCGAGTGTGGGTCGACGTTCGTTAGGTGGAACAGGAAGACTGCGGAACCGGCGAAGATCAGGTAACCTGCAACAACAGCCAGACTTGTCCTCATCAGCGTACTCATCCTTTTCGATGGGCTCACTTCGAACTCAGCACAAAGGTGTTGCCATCGATGTCTCTGAAGATGGCGGCGGTACCCCAGTCAGCCTTCTGTGGTTTCGTCACGAACTTCACACCCTTGGTTTCCAACTCGCGAACGGTCCGCTCGACATCGTCTGTCCAGAAAGTGATATTCATCTTTGTGCCCGGCTGGAGCCCATCCTCAAAGTGGAAGAGTACGACCCGGGTTTCCGTTCCAGAGATGCCAAGTTCAATCCAGCGTTGTTTCTTGTCGAAGGGTTGATCCGTCAGGAGCCGAAAGCCAAGCTTCTCGGTATAGAAAGCCAGTGCCCGGTCCTGGTCGGAAACTGGAATGCTAGCGAACTTCACGCCTCGAATCATATTCGTTGTTGCCCTCACGATGATTATCCAGACGGCAATACCTGGCCGCAAGAGAGATATGGTGTGCTACGCTATAGTACTGTGCAACATATTCCGATCGCTGAACACGTCATCGACGTTCTTCTGCCGGATCTGACGGGTCACGACCACTCCCCTACGGCGTTCTTGGTTTACGTCGTCCTTTGGACTGCACTGTATCGCGAGGAACACAAAAGTGTTGCATTGAGCCTGCAAGAGCTATCTGAAAGGACGGGACTGTCCAAAACTGCAGTGCAGAATGCTGTTCGGGTGTTGAAGCGACGCGGGCTGATAAGAGTCTTCAAAACCCGCCCCACGGCTGTGCCTGAATACGAACTGGTTCGGCACTGGGTGCGGCGGCGGGCTCGAAAGAGCATCCAGTAGCCGCGGCCAATATCGCCAATTTCACTCTCGTGTCGAAGCTGACCGGCTCCGTGACGAGGCCAAAGGCAGCAGATTCCCGTACTTGGTGGTAGACAATGTCCATTCAATTGTTTGTGGTCGAATGACGGGCTACACGGAAACCAGCGGCCTAAAAATGAATGGGAGATCCCGGCCTTGTAGGCAAGAGATCTCCCGCCTGGCGCTTTGATTTGAGCAGTTTTACGCATACAGCGCTAGACTGCTGCTGTTCGCATGTTCCTGCGCTTCAGGCGCGTACCTTTTGGGGTCTCTTTTTCACAACGTTCGGGGTCTTGCGCACTTGGTTTTTGGGCGAATTTGCATCAGCTTTCTTCGTTTCAATCTCAGCCAAGCTCAACCGAATCTGCTCCATCAGATCTGGGGCGCCTCTCACGGCACTTACGGGCGCTCGATACGCCGGGATACGATTGCTCACTTCCGTATCGATAATTTTGCGTATGCGTTCTTGGTATAGGTCCTTGAACTGCGAGGAATCGAACTCTCCCTCATAACCCTTGATTATCGCCGTTGCCATAGATAGTTCTTTATTGCTGAACTGGGTGGTTAACTCCACCGGCGGGGCGGGGCGTACTTCGTTCGCGTAGAACATCGTATGTGCGACGAGGTAACCTTCCGAAGGCCGGAGAATCAGCATGTGCTCCCGTCGGTGCATTCCGATCCGGGCAATCCCTAGGCACTCCTCTTTCCGCATCGCTTCGAGCAGCAGCGCATAAGCCTTTTCCGCACCAGATCCAGGAGCGACATAGTAGGATCGCTCGAAGTAGATCGGATCAACGTTTGACGCTTTCACAAAATGAAATAGATCAATCGTGTCGGAAGTCTCGATCTCAGCTGCTTTGATTGCCTGAGGATTGATTGCAGCGAACTCGTTTGGTGCGATCTCATATCCTTTTATCACTTCGTCTGGCCGGATTTCCTCGCCTGTCAATTCGGACTGGAGGACTTGGCGAACGATTGAATACTGCGGTCGCGCCGTATTTTGACCGTTCATTTCTTCAGGCCTGGATCGCGCCTGTGCGACTGGCTCGTTGAGGTCGGAATCCTCATCTGGGCGGTCGGGCGAAAAGGAAGGAAACGACGTGGAAGAGAGATCTCCGTTGACAGGCTTCCGGTAAAGGCGTCGAAATCGCGTCGTCTTGGTCCGAGCAGCTACAAGCAGGCGTACCGGCATCGCGACAAGCGCGAAATGAAGATGCCCACTCCAAACGGCAGATGGCATGGCCACGAACCTCTTGGTACTGGGATGCATTTATGAACTGCAGCGGTGCTGAATAACTCCTGCCCCATAGTGGTACGTAAACGAGACCCGTCCGTCGCCTAACAACGCGTCGTTGTAATCTTGAGGCATGGCCCGCGCTGCGGTCAAAGCGAGATTTATCAAGCCCATGCTCCTGCGACGAACGGAGCGCTTGCCCGTAGGTCCGGACTGGCTTTACGAAATCAAGCTCGACGGCTATCGCGCGCTCGCCATAAAGAACGATGGCCATGCCGGGCTGCGTTCGCGCAATGACAACGATTTCAGCCGGCGTTACCCCGCAATCGTGAGGGCCCTCGCCGCGCTTGCGAACGAGACCGTAATCGACGGCGAGGTAGTAGCGCTGGATGAAACGGGCAAGCCTTCATTTAACGTGCTCCAGAATTACGGCACGGCGCCGGCAGCCGTCTTCTACTATGTCTTTGATGTCCTCGTCTTGTCGGGACGGGAAGTGATGGCAGAGCCTCTCAGCGTTCGACGGTCGCTGCTCGAAAAACGGGTATTGCCAAAACTGGCCGACCCCATCCGCTATTCGGCCGAATTGAACGCAAGCCTTTCCGACCTGATTGCATCCGTCAAGGCGCAAGGCCTGGAAGGTCTCGTCGCCAAGCGACGGAACAGCGCTTACGAGCCGGGCCTGCGCACCGGAACATGGCAGAAGATGCGCATCAACCAGGGTCAGGAATTGGTCATCGCCGGATTCACGCCAAGTGACAAGAATTTCGATGCGCTGATTATTGGCTACTACGAGAAAGGCAAACTGCTCTATGCCGGACGCACGAGAAACGGCTTTACGCCGGCAATCCGGGTCGAGCTGGCGAAACGCCTTCGTCCCCTCCAGATCGCTGAATGTCCGTTCGACAATCTTCCGGAAAAGAAAAGCGGACGGTGGGGCCAGGGATTAACAGCCGCCAAGATGAAGGATTGCCGATGGCTGAAGCCTGTTCTTGTAGGTCAATTTGAGTTCGTCGAATGGACCGCCGACCTCCACCTGCGACATACAAGTTTCATCGCCCTCAGGGATGACAAAAAGGCGAAGGATGTTACCAGAGAAACAGTGAACAGTGCCGCTGGGCGTCCTCATAAGATACCTGCCACGGTCGCTTCCCCCAAGCGCTGAATTAGGCATTCGGAAGGCCCACTCGTATGATTATGTTGATGCCAACGAGCACAGGAATTTGCCTGCCGCAACGCCGGCAGGCCGTACTGACGGAGCGGCGCCGACTGAAAATGGCCTGCTCCGCTCATGCGTATGTCCGTGGCAGCACCCTTAAATTCTACGAATGGCTGGATTCGTCTGCAGGCAGGTCGCTGCCGCAGGGACCACCCGTCTGGATCTGCGGCGATTGTCATCTTGGAAACCTGGGTCCGGTTGCAGACGCCAAAGGCCACGTCAAAATTGCTATGAGAGATTTGGACCAGACAGTTATCGGAAATCCTGCCCACGATCTCATTCGCCTCGGGCTATCCCTGGCAACGGCGATCAGGGGATCGGATTTACCGGGCGTGACGACCGCGCTCATGCTCGAACAAATGATCGACGGATATGAAGTCGCCCTCGCCAACCCGGGAAAACATCCGAGAGAGTCAGCCGCGCCAGCGTCCGTGCGGCGCGTGCTGAAACGCGCTTTGAAACGGCGCTGGCATCATCTGGCGGAAGAGCGCATTGAAGACGTTAGGCCCGAGATTCCAATGGGCAAACGCTTCTGGCCTGTCACACAAGCTGAAAAGAAAGAGATCGGGCGCATATTCAAACTTCCGGAGGTGTGCGACCTCATTACGTCGCTTAAAGAACGGGACAAAGGTGACGAAGTGGAGGTCGTTGATGCCGCCTACTGGATGAAGGGCTGCAGCTCCCTAGGCCGGCTGCGGTTTGCCGTTTTGGTGGGCATCGGAAAAAAAAAGAAGAACAGTGAAGGCTTTTGTCTCATCGACATCAAGGAAGCCGTTCCCGCTGCAGCACCTCATTTCGCCAAAGCGCAGATGCCGCGGGACCATGCAAAGCGCGTCGTCGAAGGCGCGCGAAATCTATCGCCTTATCTCGGACAGCGCATGCTGCCGGGGCACTTTGCGGGTACGCCAGCTGTCCTGCGCGAACTGCTCCCGCAAGATCTCAAGTTGCAAATGGACCAACTCACGCGCGACGAAGCCATCGGCGCAGCGCGGTTCCTGGCATGCGTCGTCGGCGAAGCGCACGCGCAGCAGATGGACAAGAATGAACGAAGAGAGTGGCACACCTGCCTGAAACAGAATCGTAGCAAAAAGCTCGACGCGCCGTCATGGTTATGGACGAGTGTTATTCAGTTAGTCGCGAGCCATGAGTTTGCTTACCTGGAACATTGCCGGCAGTACGCGCTGGACGCGGCGAAGTAAGGTTTTCTGAATTGTCTCTGCACACATAATAAAAAGCCGTTCGTGTTTGCCACCAGCGACCTTGCGGAAGTGAGCGCCGAGCGCAAATCGTCTCTGGTGAGGGTCTTATGGCAAGAGCACGCACATAGGGCCAGAATTAACCCGATCGCGAAGGCTACGATGGCCTTTCCCATGACTCAGAGATGCAGGAATCTACTACGGTGTTTGGGGCGATTGTGCTGTTCATTGTCCTTGGTCCGGGCGGATGACGGGCAATACGGAAGTTGAAGAAGCAACTTCCGCATTGCCGACAAACCACGAACTGGCCCGGCACAGCAAGACTGTAACGGTTACTTTGTGCGCATCGTTCCTGGATGGACTCAGGCTACGCCGGGATCCCGACTTACAACTCCGATTTTACGAACAACAGCGCCGCGAGCAGCATCTAGGGCGACCCGTAATCTATAGGCATGACTCTTCGCAAACGAGGTACCGCCTTGCAAAAGACGCAAGAACGGCCACGGTATGGTAGTGCCGACGCAGAGTCAAAGCCGGGGCCCACCCACCCTTCATCCTGAGTTGACGAGGAATCGCTGCCTGGGCCTTCATGCTGCCGGAATTTTCAATTCTTGCCCAGCCTGAATTTTGTCCGGATCGGAAATGTTGTTGGCCTGCGCAATCTTCCTGTACTCGTTGGCGTTCCCGTAAAACGACTTGCTGATTTTTGAGAGGCTATCTCCGGACTTGACGACATACATTGTTCCCGATCCGATCGTAATTTCGTGCTGCAAGTCGGTGAAGTTAGGATCGACTTTCTTGATCTCATCCCAGACGCGATCCTTCAGATACTCTGTCGGAGCAGAAGCTGTGAGAACTGCTTTTCCGTTTTCCACATGGAAATGTTGAATGTTAAACCCGTTGTGAGACATGAAGTCTGCCACAGGCTGATATTTGTTTTTTAGCTCCTGATCGGTCATGGAAAATACTCCTTTTTGAAATGTTGACTCTGCTTTGCTCGCGCACTTCGAGGAACGATGTCCGGAGCGCCTTCTGCAAGCGGAATCCGTTCGAACTCCTGTCGCAAAACTTTCACTGCCAAACGCGTGCAATCTCAGTCCGCTTATCAATCGTGCGTTCTCAGTGGCTTAAGCAGCCCTTTGTCGCTGCGCCATCTTCGACATTATGATCGACAACGCGGCAGCGCCCAGGGTCTTTACCAGTGTGGGATGCTGGGCATAAAAGGCACTCGCTCGGTCCACGATCGACGGATCTGCTTTCTCGGCATGAGTCGCCATTTGCTGCACTAGCTCGGGAGAGACGTTCTGCGCCTGTTCAGGACTAATCGTCTTTGCCCCTCCCAACAAATTCGCAAGCGCGCCTCCTCCAGCTATTTGTGACAAAGCACCAGGCCCAAGCGATCCAATCAAATGGTTCAAGAGTCCGGCTTTCTGTTCGCCATTCGACTGCCTGAACAAGTTCCCAATCAGACTGCCAAAAGCCGGTGTCTGATCCGAGCGGAACACAGACGAAAGCCCTTCCGCAATGTCGCCCTGGGGAGCAACCGGTGCGACCTGATCAAAGTGTTCGCTAGCCTGCGCGGGGTCTGGGTTCGACCCACCACTGTATTGTCTCAACACATTGCTGAACTGATCGAATAACGTCATTTTGAATCTCCTGCCGAGGTTAATTGCTGTTGACTGTTACCAATAGGCTTGCGATTTGCGAAAGCCTACATCGGGTTCGAAAAACGTTGTGCTCGCCCACGAGCTTCTATTCGTGCCAGTGTCCCGAGCACGCAATAGGAAGTCACTCGGGTGGATTGGGTATTCGCTATCGTGGTAGTTTGATTACGCTCACTGCAGCTTCGCGTATTCGGCTTTAGCTTGCTTCAGCACGGGAATATGGGGATCGGCGTCCTTCCAAAGCGTGAGGAACTGCTGGTATGCGGCTTTCGCTTTGCCAACATCGCTCTGCATAAGATAAGAACGTCCAAGTTGAAGATGGCCGAGCGACCCAAGCAGGTCATTGGCGACAACTGTGCGGTGATCAATGATCTTTTGGAATTCGGCTACTGCATGTTGCCCATCCCCTGCCTTCAGATAGGCTTCTCCTCGTACGTATACGAGAGGCAGCGTGTATGGCCCAAATTCGTAACCTGACGATGGCTTCAGTAATTCCAGGGCCTGTTGAACTCGGTCGCGATTCAGTTCGATCACAGCAAGCACTGGAGGCATCGAATATCTGTTGAGCAGTTCGTTTAACGGTTCTCTTTTTATAATGTCGTCTGCAATTGCCTTCGCCCGATCGTTTTCTCCTGCACGTGCCAGTACCATCGCCGCGACGCTCAGCAGATTCGAACTGGATGTCTTACTTAGCGACGAGGCCACAATATCTCTGGCGTCAGCGAAATCCCCCACTTCAGTTCTTCGAAGAACAGCGTTCAGCCGCCAGTATGCTGCTGTCTCGCCAAGTCCGTTTTCTTGGGCTGACTGGAAGGCGGCTTCAGACAGACTTTGGGCGCGTCTGAAGTGGCCCATGTAAGCCTCGGTATCAGATTGCATTGAGAGCAACTGGTCCTCACCACTGGGTTGGCCGGTTCCCCACGCCACTTGCCGCTGCATCTCGGCGCTATCTGCTTCGAGAAAGGCAACCATGTAGCGCGAAAGGTGAATCTCGGGGACTTCCAGCTTGCGGGCGATTGCGCGGTCATAGACTGCTTTGGATTCAGCAAGCCTACCGAGACTTCGGTACGCGTCACCCAGAACACCATACGAGAATCCGACGTCCGGATCGAGGCGCAAAGAATTGTTGAGGTACTGCACTGCCCTGTCATATTGTCCCACGTAGTAGTAGTTCGCGCCCAGATTCGACTGAGGAGCAAAGTCCCGCGGATATGCGCGTGCCCATTCTTCGTAGACCTCATCGGCCTTATCCGTTTCTTCGGTTCCGATGCTGTAGTAGACGGCGGAAATCAAATATTTCTCGGTCTCGCTAGCCCGCTCCCGTAATTCAAATCCCTTGCGAAGGTTTTTCGTCGCGAGCGAAATCTCACCGACGTTGTTGTAGGTGATGCCCAGAGTTGTGTACGCGATGGCAAAGTTCGGATCAAGCTCGATGGCACGCTTCAGAAACGGAATTGGTGCAGTTCCTCCCTTTTCCAGTAAAGCCTTCGTAGCTTGGCTGTAAGCCTGCAATGCGGGGAGTGAAGACGTGGTCACTTGAGCCAATGGGGCGTTGTATCTCTGCAGGGTCGCAATCGACTCGCCGAGTCGGCTGCGGATATCAGACGCTGCGCTTCCGAGTGCTCCCAGGACGTGATCCTTGTCTGCCGCTTGAGCCTCTGTGCTGGCCAGCACCTCGCCGCTGGCACAATTGATCGCCTTTATGGTCAGGAGATATTGAGTGCCGATCTGCGCTATGGAACCGTTGAGAACCGCAGTACTACCCTTTCGTTGACAAATCTCTCGCGCAACAGCGGGAGTGAGCTTTGCTTCGGTTTTGCCCATGAGTCCTAAGGTCTGCTGGACTTGCTCATCCGTAACAAGACTCAGGAAAGGCGACTGCTCCAACTCCACCGAAAGTCCCTGCCGCAGTGTGCCGTCAAACACCGGATCGCCGGTGGTGTTATCAAATTCAGAGAGAACAATCTTGTCTTTGTCAGTCAGCTTCGGGCGGCGATGGAGGTAGAAATAGCCTCCTACTGCAAGCAGCGTTATGCCTACGGCCATTGGAATAGCCACCCTCCAGGGCAATCCAGTTCGAGACGTTGCCGTAGTTGTTGGCATGCTGACCGACTGCGTATCACGCTTCAGGCGTTGCAGGTCAGTGCGGATTTCAGAGGCGTGCTGATAGCGGAGATTGCGATCTTTCTCCAGACATTTGTTCAGGACTTCTTCCAGCTTGACGGGTACATCGGGGTTCAAGCGCACGGCAGCTGTGGGCTTGCCTTCGAGAATGGCGCTGAAGATCACGCCCGGACTCTCGCCCCGGAATGGCAAGGTCCCCGTCGCCATTTCGTAAAGAACCGCACCGAAAGAAAACAGGTCTGTGCGAGCGTCGAGTGCCCGGGCGCGAACTTGCTCGGGTGACATATAGGCAACCGTTCCCATTGCCGTGCCTGGACTCGTGAGTTGTTCTTCACTCAGGGTAGATGGTGCCGAGTCTGCGCCTGTGTCTGATTTGCGCGGATCAATCCCCATCTTCGCCAACCCAAAATCAAGGACCTTTGCTACCCCGCGCTTTGTGACGAAGATGTTGGCAGGCTTGATGTCGCGATGAATGACACCCGCGTTGTGGGCGGCATCGAGCGCATCAGCGATCTCGATGCCAATCGACAGCAGGGTCTCGATCTGCAGAGGCTTCCCCGCGATGCACTGGTTCAGGGGTAGCCCCTCAAGATGTTCCATCGCTATGAAGGATCTCCCTTCATGCTGGGATATTTCGTAAATGGTGCAAATGTTGGGATGGTTCAATGCAGAAGCAGCGCGCGCCTCGCGACGGAACCGTTCTAACGCTTGTGCATCCCTGGCTAGGTCGTTCGGGAGGAACTTCAGGACGACGAATCGGCCAAGCTCGGTATCCTCAGCTTTATAGATCACGCCCATGCCTCCGCCGCCCAGTTTTTCGAGGACGCGGTAGTGCGAGATCGTCTGGCCGATCATGGGCCGAAATCTTAGGTGCAGAGGTACGACAAGTCAATTGGTGATGAAGAGGGGCCCCTGGACCGACTCGTTCGTGTGTACAAAAGCCAATACAAAGCGGAGCCACCGGTGCTACTGTTCAAGAACTCTGCCCATTGCACCACACCGGAACCTGAGGGGCTGATTCAGGGAAATCCAATAACCATGTCCTGAGGAGTAGCCGCTCAAGTTGCTGATAGCATCCGCCTGATTTGTTCCGCCAGCGTTGATGAGCCGGTTGAGTGTAGTTCGGCCGCTGCCGGGTTCATCCGGAACGTAGTAGACCTGCCCTTCGAGGGGATCGAACTGCGCTCGTCCGGGCCGATCCGCGGAAGTGCAACTGTTCAACTGGATCACGAAGTTGTGAAGCACTATCACGGGTTGTGCGTGGCCGAAGCTGAGATCAATTGCAGTTTCAAAGACCGAGCGAAGCCCCAGGTTTGTTTCCCCGGTCCTAAACGGTCTGTGACGGAGGAACGAACTACCCAGAAGAGAAAACCTTCGCTGAGTGTAATCTGGATTTTTGGCCAATTGAAGGCTCGGCATCTAGAGTTGCCCGCCTGCAGAAACTATTCCTCGCGAATGTGCAGGAATGTCCAATCCCGTTTCAGAGTTCCATTCGCACCAACAACGTACTTAGTGGCGGCAAAGGAGCGGCTGTCGTTTTCTTTCCAAACGATTTTTGCAGGTACGTCTTTGCCATCTTTGGGGACTGTAAGTTGCCACACTACCTCGTTGCCCTCCCAATGCCCCCGTCCATTTTCAACCGAGCATGCTTCTTCGCTGAAATCATCACAACCCATCGTCCTAAAGGCCTTTCCTGCCTTCTCCCACCAAATGAGTGAGTGCAAGTGTGCAGCCGGGGAGTTGGAGACGAACTCTTCTATTAACGAAACCCCTCCGGGGCCGGGCTCGATGACACTGTGGCCGTTTCCGCTACCGCCATTTGGCATAGTGTCACCACCGGGCGCAAAGTCTTCATCCACTTTCCATTTGCCCACAAGCATCTTCGCAAGTCTTTGCATCTCCGGTGAAGGAACAGAGGTGTATGTGAAGGGTCCTTCCCCGAAAACTTCCCAAACTGTTTCTCCCTTGGTCTTGCAAAAATGATGGACATTTGCCGGAGTGAATATGTAGCCACCGGCTGTAACGGTCCGAAATGCGTCTTCGTCAAAGGTATCTCCTATGCCCATCAGGAAGGTTCCACTCAGAACAATTAAGTGCTCATCCCGTGTGTGCCAGTGGGGCGGAATAGTGTACCCGTCCTCGGCCTTGTTCAAGAACATGTATAACCCAGCATTCTCGGGATTGCCCCACATGACGGCGCCGAAAGCTCCGCCACCGTCGTCGTGCCACTGTACGTCATTGGGCAGCACAATCCGCGGCGTGAGCGCTGGCGTGTTCTGGGATTGATCGGCGGTTTGAAATCCAAAGACGCAGAGTACTGCAGTCAAGAGGGTCCGCATGGCTGCCTCCTTTGTGCCACGAATCGCAGAGTGATGATCTATCGGCGTTTGAAAACATACGACAGGTCAGCTGACGAAAACAGGCTATAACGGGCGATTTTGCAATAGACAATAGCCATGCCTAAGCGCTGTATGCTCTAACAAAGCATGAAACTTAAGAAAATCATGACGCTCGTTGTCTCGCGGGAGAATTCTTCTTCCCTCGTCCATTCTGCACGAACTACGATTGCCGCCGTGGCATCACTTCTGGTTGCACGTCTGCTGCGGATGCCGGAAGGGTACTGGGCATCCATTACCGCGCTGATTGTCATGCAATCAACATTCGGAGCGGCCCTGTCCATCTCCGCACAGCGTTTCATCGGAACCGCTGTTGTGCCGTTTTGGGAGCGCTGGCAGCGACTTACTTCCAACACAACGTTGCAGTCTATGGCACGCTTGTGTTTCTAATCGGATTGCTATGCGCCGTGCTGGACAGCATGCGCCGGTTCTCGCGAACTCTGATGAACACCAACGAGAGGGCAAGCATCAACGTGAACAAAGCGCAAGATAGAGATGCAAGCCCGTTTGAAATTGGAACAGATGCAGTTGAACCTCCTCCTGACGTAATTACGCATTTGCTACCCCGCTGTTTACTGAACCGTGAGCGTCGTGGTCGTGGAACGCTGAATTGATCCCGCGGTACCAGTAACGGTTATCGCGTAAGTGCCGGCCGGAGTACCCTGCATCCCGCTGTTGTTGCTGTTCCCTCCACAGGCCGCCTGGAACAACATCGCAGTGAACAACGAGAAGCACAGCACTGCGTTGGCCAAGCTTCTATTTCGCTGAAGAGGTCTCGCAAAACCGAATCCCGCAAAAGCCAATCCGAGCATGGGGAGACAGAAGGCGTAAAGGAAGGGCCTCGTGATGCGCCTCGGACTCAGGGCTGCGGATCCACCTGTGGTGGTTAGCGTTAGCATGGCATGACTACCGGGAGTCACCGAGGGTGAAGAAAAGGAACAATTTATACCTTGCGCGGTGGGCGAAGAGCAGCTGAGCGTGACGGTGTCCCTAAACCGCGCTTGCGAAACCGCGGTGAGCGTGAGAGTTGCGGACTCACCGGCATGCACGGGAGGCACGCTCGCCGGTGAGACGTCGAACAAGAAATCGGGTGGCGTCGCGTTGAGTTGCACAGCTATCGTATTGTTGTCAGCAGTAGACACCAGGTCCGCCAAGTCGTCGCCGGTGAAGTCTGCGGCTATTAGACGAGGAGAGATATGAGTGTTGCTCACAAATGTCCCGGCGTCCACGAAATTCCCTTTGCCATCGCCGCGGAGAACATGGCTTGGACCGCTCACCCAAGCGACCGCCAAATCGAGACTCCCATCCGCATCGAAGTCTCCAACCGTGAGAGTCCGATAGGATCCTGTTTGGCTGAAGCCCGGGGAGAAGCTTCCGTCGCCGTTTCCCATCATGACAGTTATCTGACCGTCGCAAAACTTCCCCACGCCGCAAACGTGCAGCGGTAGAAGCGCCACGAGATCCAGCTTTCCGTCCAGGTTAAAATCCCCGGCGTACCCAGCACCACCCACCGTAGTATTGCTTGTGGGGTCCTGAAAGCTGCCATCACCAGTGCCCAAGAACACGTCAAAACCCGGAAACTGAACTACCACCAAATCCAGTCTTCCGTCCTGATTGAAGTCAGCAGCCTCTGACAGGCTCAGTGACAACAGCGGGCCGTGTCCCTGAAAGGTGCCGTCGCCATTACCCAGCAACACGGTTGTTCCGCCCACCGAGTCTCTGATTCCGTCACCGTTAAGGTCGCGACCGAGTCCGGATAATGCGATGTCCCATTTATGGTCATTGTTAAAGTCTCCGGCGATTACATAATAGGGGTCAATATCCTCGAGCGTTACTGTGACACGCGGTCGGAAGGTGCCGTCCCCATTTCCAAGCAGCACGTTTAAGACGTTCTCCGTCTCGGAGACAGCGATAATGTCAAGCCTGCCATCGCTATTGAAGTCAGCGATTGCGATCGACTCGGGCTGCTTTCCTGCGCTGAAGTTTCTTGCCGCCTGAAATGTCCCATCACCATTTCCCAGCAGCACGCTGACGCCGCCATCATCTCCCATGTCGAACAATCCATGATTTGCGACGGCGAGGTCTAACTCCCCATCGCCGTTAAAGTCACCGACGGACACGCCCGCAGGGTTGGTACCCACCGGGTAGGTCACGCGCGCCTTAAATGCGACGGTAGAGCCATTCGCGAGGTTGCTACCTGAGACCGCAAGCAATAGAGTCACGACGAGAAGCGCGAAACCCCTTTCTTGTCCGCACATATTGGAACTCCTTTCGTGAGGCTGTGCTCTCTTGAGGGTTGCCGGACTCCGTCCAAATACCCTTGTGACCTCGAACCTTCTGTAGGCTGGTGCCAGCGAACTGCTAGTCTGATTCACTTGCGAACAGCCTTCTGGCCTCAATAGTGATGATGCTCCGCAAGCTCGTCCCATGGGGTAGTACGAGAGAGCTAAAAAACAGCGCGGGCTTCTCGTCCATTATCGTCATAAATCACGCGCAACAGGGTCGCCCGGACCAGAACTCCGTTTTGGTAAACCTGAATTGTGTCGGTGCCAGTCCGAATTCACCGGTGGCCGTTCCAATAAACGTCTCATCGGCAATGTCGCCATTCAAACTCCGGGTCTGCGTACCTGTGATGTTTCCCGAAGCGTTCTGTGCGAATACACCGCTGGCTGCGACGGTCCCTAAAAAGGGAATACTGCCGAAATCACGATTCCCGGAAAGCTACAAGAGCGACGGTGCGTGGGCGCAATTTCTCTCTCTTGGCATATTGGTATGAAAATCAGCCCTCGCGGGCGTTCTCATTCGGCACCTTCCTCAGGAGCCAACGAGTGGGAAAATCAGCTGGAACACTGCGCCGCCTCGAGGCAGGTTCGTTTTACCCCCGACGATTGTGCGGAGTAATGAGGGAGCTCTGAAGTTACGGTGAGGTTTTGGTGAGGCGACAGGTTCAAGTTTCGATGGTCGATTCCTCGAATCACGTATATAATTCTGCCACTTAGATTCACTGGAGAGGTCGTGAACAGCGACTTCCGCGTAGGCCCGTGGCTGGTTCAACCCAGCATCAACACCATCTCCCAAAACGGTACTTCCAATCGCTTGGAGCCAAAGGTGATGGGGGTGTTGGTGTGCCTCGCCTCTCAGCCCGGTGAGGCGTTATCCAAAGAAATCATCATCAAGGCCGTCTGGCCCGAGACCTTCGTCTCGGACGACGTTCTGACCCGGTCAGTCTCCGAATTGCGTCGAGCGTTTCAGGACCACGCCCGCGAGCCGCGTTTCATCGAAACCATTCCCAAACGTGGTTATCGGCTGATTGCGCCCGTGGAGCACTCAGACGGGGGCAACACGACACAGGCTCAATCCTCTACGATCCGACCTGTAGCGGGCGCTTCCCACCCGCAGTGGTTCTGGATACTAACGGGAACGACAATTACCGCAGTAGTGTTGTCATTTTGTGCAGTTTTCCTTCTGAATGCCGGAAGATTTCGCGACCGAATCCTGAAAACGAACCATTACATTCATTCACTCGCGGTACTACCCTTGCAAAGCTTTTCCGATGATCCCAAGCAGCAGTTCCTTGCTGAGGGGGTCACTGACGCCCTTATCACTGAGCTTGCGCAAATCAAAGGGCTGAGGGTAGTTTCCCGGACCACGATCATGCGCTATGGTCGGCCTGACAGACCGCTGTCGCAAATAGCCCGGCAATTGGATGTCGATGGCATCGTAGAAGGCACCATACAGCGTTCCGGCGACCGGGTGCGGATCACAGCGCAGCTTATTTATGGGCCCGCAGACCAACACCTCTGGGCGAAAAGCTTTGAGCGCGAGGTCAAAGACATGCTGGAGCTGCAGAGCGATGTATCGCGCGAGATTGCCCAGGAGATCGAGTCGAAACTGGCACCCGTGGAGCAGGCCGGGCTGCGAACAATTCGGCGAGCGAATCCAAAAGCGGTGGAGGCTTATGGGGAGGCTCGCGTCCACATCGATCGAGCCAGCCAATTTCTATTCGACAAAGGAAGAGAGGCGCAGCGAGACGAGTTACAACGAGCCTTCTCGTCACTGGATAGAGCCGTTGAACAAGATCCTAATTACAGACCGTCATATCTGGCATACTTTGAAGCAATCGATGACGCCGATTTCCCACGGCCCTTTGACTTCCTCCCCAAAGCGAAGCTCGCTCTTGTAAAGGCTCTGGAACTCGGAGATGAAGACGTGGAAGGGCACCTTGCCCTAGCCCACATGCTTATGCGTTATGAATACGATTGGGCGGGGGCGGAGAGAGAATACAAGAGAGGCATCGAGGTTAATCCCAGTTCGGGATATGCACATTTTTCCTATTCCGAATACCTCGCGAACGTTGGGCGCACCGCGGAAGCCGCGAAAGAATTGAGTCTTGCCCAGTCGCTCAGTCCGGCACACGATTACTCTAATGATCATTTTGCCGTTCTTCAACGAACTGATAAGACGTTGGAAGAGCAACGGCAAGCACTTGAACAAAGGATGCCCAAGAATCCATTTATTCTCATGATAATGGCGAAAAACTATGGCATCGCCGGAAAGTTCAAAGAGTCAGTGGAAATGTGGGAACGATGTCTCGCACTCTATGGCAGGCCGGATTTTGTCAATGTTCTGCGCAGAGCTGACGCAAAGGCTGGCCCAAGGTTCGCGCTTGAGGAGTGGATGCGCTCTGTAGAGGAGTATTCAGCGCAGAGCGATGACTTGCCGGTGGGCATGGCTGCTTTTACCTATAGCAGCTTGGGTAACCGAGATCGCGCCTTCGCATGGTTGGACAAAGCGGTCGAGCAGCGCAACTGGTGCATTCCTTTTTTGAAACGGGATAACGTTTGGAGTCCCCTCCGCTCTGACCCAAGATTTAAGGATCTGCTGCGGCGAGTGGGGCTGCCGTCATAGGTCCTTGTAGTTCACTTGAAGAAAAGGATTCGTAAGCCAGGAACGGGAAGCTGCAGTGGAAGCGGTTACTGAATGGAATGCTGTCCATTCGCGGCGAATGAAGATCACTCTCGATCCTATTCGAATTTATACCGAGAGCATATTCCCGGATGGTCGAGAGCATGGTGAAGCGCGTTTCTTTATCGACATGCTCCACCTGCTGTACCAAGCTCTTATTGACCAGCGAAGCCATGCCCTCGAGGACGTCCAGTCCTAAATCGCCTTTGGTGTCGCACACCGCTTCTACGGATTCCAGAGTGCAGCCGTCAGCAAAGATTCCTACCATATGAATTTGAACGCAAACTGGAGCTGACGGTTCGCCGCCGCCGTGCTGGTGATTGTATTGAAAGCGCCGAGTTCGCTGACATCGACTGTGCCTACTGGGAACCTGCCCGTGGGATCGTATTGCGCATATGTGTCCACAAACGGGTTCGGCATCGAGAAAAGCGGGTGGTTTAGAACATTAAACGCCTCGAACCGGAACTGCAGATTCAGGCGCTCTGTGAGAGCTGTGGTCTTCATGGCGCTAAAATCCATGCTGACATATCGCGGACCGCGCAGGGCGCTACGGGGCGCCGTCCCGAAGACCTGGAGGTCGGTGGGTAAAGCAAAGGCTGAGATATTCCACCAGTTAAGAAATGTCTTGGGTCCACTGTTGGGATTGCCCACCAGGTCGCAGTAGTCCTGCTCAAAACCGACATTGTTCACTGCCGCATCGCTGCCTGTAAGGCAGGACGCGGGGAACCCAGTCCGGACAAAACCAATGCCCCCGATTTGCCAGCCACCAAATAACTTGTCTGCCGGGCCGGACCACCCGCTGCCCCAGTGCCGCCCTTTGCCGAACGGAAGCTCGTACAACGCGCTATTCACCCAATTGATTTTGGCGTCGAAAGCTGAGGGGCCATAATCCAGCTTGAAGTCGTAAAGATGAGGGGTAGCCATACCATTGCCACCGTCTCGAGTTGAGGAAGCTGTGTCCAGGCTCTTGGACCAGGCAAAGGAGCTCAAAAATGTGAAGCCTTCCGAGAAGCGTTTCTCGATGTGCGCCTGCAACGCATGGTAATTCGCGGATGTTTTATTCTCGAAGACATTGTAGAAATTCGTCAGCGAGGGATAGCGCGAAGGAAGATAGCAATTTCCCGTGTTGGTGTCGAGGGCTCCGGAACAAGTGGCCGGCTGCACAACTTTGTCGCCCTGCATGACTGGGTAGGTCTGGTTCGCATCAAGCAGGTGTGGCAAATGGGTAGAAGCCGATCCTACGTAACCGATTTCGAGAATCAGGTTCTTCGCTAACTCCTGCTGTACACCCAAGCTCCATTGTTGAATGCGGGGAGTCTTCAAGTGTGTGTCCACGGTAAACATCGATGGCTGGACAATGGTTTGAGAGGTGTTATTGAAGATTTGATCCACGACAGAAAATTGGGTCTTGCGAATAAATTTCGCCGCTCGTGGAGCATTACGGGCAAAATCGAACCAGGGATCGGCATTCATTGGCGAATAGAAAATTCCCGCCCCGCCGCGAACCACAGTCTTACCATGGCCGAAGCCCGGCGACCATGCGAAGCCGAACCGTGGCGCGACGTTTTTGAAATCGGTGAAAACAAGATTGTGGCCGAGGCGGTTGTCACGCACATAAGGCAGATATGTAGGTGAATTGGGGTCAGAATCAAATCGCACAGGCGGAAAACCCGCGTACGGGTCGCCACTTCCGGGTCGGACTACGACTGGGATCTGTCCGCTGAAATCCACGTTCACCATGGCGTCATCTATGTCATGCCAAAAGGGAGCCAAGTCATACCGCAAACCGAAATTCAAGGTTAGATTGTGCCTCACTTTGAAATCGTCCTGGGCATAGAAGGCCTCCGCCCAGCGCATCAGATGTACATGGGAGTCGCCGCTCGCTACTTCCGAATCATTACTGATGCCGAGCAACATCGAGGCAAGGGACAACCCGCCGGTGCCGTCCAATGCCGCCGTAGCGATAGCGGGAAATGTGAAAGCTCCTCGCGCAATGTTGTGTGACAGCAGGTTGAGGTTTTCGTGACGGACATTTGCACCTACCTTGAAGGTGTGGCGTCCAACGGATACCGAGAAATCATCGCCGAATTCGTACGTGGTTTGTACTTTTCGTAGCGGGTGGCCGAAAGCGTCTTCGCCGAGACTTAGGAAATCGTCGCCTTCGCCGCCGAAGCTTGGAGTGCCAAAGTCAAGCGGATCGTTGGAAGCTCCCGGAATACCGAGATCGGCAACCACATTCGTGGTGTTCGCCAGTGGACCCACTCGGCGTGAATTGACCCGCAACCAATTGACTCTCGCTTCATTTACTTTGTTGGCGCTGATCGTCCATGCGTAATGAAGCGTAAAGTTCTGCGTCTTCACGGCTTCGACTAAATCCCGGACCGTCTGAACATCGTTGTTGCTGTGGTCTTCGCGTCCCCAGGAATATCTGCCCCACAGGCTACGATTGGGAGCAAAAACGTAATCTAGTCGCCCGGCGAACTGATCGAAATCTGTTGGAAAGCTGGCCACTCCGCTGAGATTGTGCAGCGTACCGCCCAGATTCGCTGGTGGCGCGTACTGCGCTGACGCCAGAAAATTCGCCACGGCGCCATTCCAGCACTGCTGGGGGATGGTTGAATTGGGCCAAGGGACATCGGTGGATGGGTTGGGATTGAAGCACCCGGCCGGTAGCGTGTTGCCGGGAAAAAAGTCAGTTACATGCGGCATGTAGATCGGAATGGGGTTGCCGGTATTGGGATCTAGATAGTCGGAGAAGATGCCGTTGCGGGCATTCTCCGTGGGGACGGTAGCGGCGAGGGTGGCATTCGTGCGATCGCGCAGACCCTCGTAAGCGCCAAAGAAGAACAGCTTGTTCGCCAAAATTTTGCCGCCCGCAGTTCCGCCGAACTGGTTGCGCTTGAATGGTGGCTTTGGCGCGCCCGGGGTGCCGGCATTGATGTCATTGAAGAAATCCTTCGCATCCAGAGCATCATTTCTCAAATAGTCATAGGCCGTGCCGTGAAATGTGTTGGTCCCACCTTTGGTGACCGCATTCAGTTGCGCCGCGCCACGGCCGAACTCAGCGGTATATGAATTTGTCTGTACTTTGAATTCCTCAATTTCATCAAGGGAAGGCACGGAGGCAAACGTATTGAAATCGGGCGAAGTGTTCGTCGCACCGTCCAGGAGAAAGTTCGTGTCCTGAGCCCGCGCCCCGCCTAGCGAGTATTGCGCATCAGCCCGTCGCCCGACATCTCGAACTTCTTGGAAAGCAGTGTTTCCATCTTTGGTGAAGGTAACACCCGGCCCCAGAGTCGCTAAATCCAAGAAGTCGCGGCCGTTCAGAGGTAGGTCGGAGATGCGCTTATTGTCGATCACCTGACCGACTGTGCTCGATTCGGTATCGAGCAGAGGTATTTCCGCTACGGTCGTAACGATGTCGCTTATCTGGCCCACGCGCAAGCTCACATCAATGCGTGCCTTCTGGTCTACCTGAAGCTCAAACGCAGGGACGACAGCGGTTTGAAATCCTGTGTGCTTTACCGTAACTGAGTAGTGCCCGGGCAACAAGTCCGTAACCACGTACCCACCCGTGTCAGTGGTGTGAGTGGCATGTGGAACATTGCGATCCACATTGGTAACAATCACGTCGGCATTGGCGATCACGGCGCCGCTTGGATCGAATACCAATCCTGTCACGCTGCCAGTTCCGATCTGTCCCAAACTGATGACAGACATCAGCGACACACCTGTTAATACAAAGAAGGCACGAAACAGATGGCTTCGAGACGCGAACTTGATCTTTCTAAGCACGGGTGACTCCTTTGGCGTAAAAACGCCAGACGTGAAAAGAACATGGGGATGCAGCGTCAGTCAGCTGCAGAAGGCATGGGTGGGGGTTTTATCGCCTTTTCGCACCAATTGTCAAGATTTGCATGATGCTGCGGGATGAGAAGTGTAAAAAATCCCAACGTTTCCCCGCAGGCAGCTCGGCTCGGAATCGTGACAACCGGAGTATCCCTGCCAGTGATGACAAGATCAGGTTTGACGGCCTATACCCCCGAATGGTGGCATTGGAGCTACGCCGCCTGTTTCGTCGCTATCGGGAATCCGCAGGATCTGCTTTCCGCGACAGATGCCATTTTGCACGCTGGCTCCAGAAAAAGGTCGAATTGGTGGATTCCAGCGTGACTGCCGTCGCGGCAGGTGGCTACGGCCCTGACCGGCAATGGTTCGGAGCAGATGCATCAGGAACCCTGCAAGGAACAATCCGCGTGTTTTCGGAAGACGGCGCGACGACACTTGCGACGGGTTCGATCAACCTGAGCGCAGGAAAGTCTTACGCGCTCGTCCTGCAATAAGAGAGGCAGTATGTCTACATGGCGGAGACCGGGAGATCCAAACTACGTGACTTGTTATCGTTCTGCACTTGGTTGGCACGAAGAACCCGAAGCCATCGCTAAACCTATCACGTTGGACGAAAAACAGGCTGCGAGCGCATCCTCGATCTGTGCCGTCGCGAAGCGACGGCAATGAGAAAGAGACGTGTCCTGAACCGCCCTAGTGGGGCCTGAAGAAGCCGCCATTCGGGTGCGGAGATACAATTAGCGTTATGGAAGAGAGAGTGGTCTTTGGTCGTGGCATTTTGAGCGGACAGGGTCACAGTCGCGAATGTCGCGTACGTGTGACAAAAACGCCGATAAGGGTACACGAGATGTCAGGCCTGTTACGCTTCACGTACTCAGGCCTTCGCATCGTGGATTCCGATGATTTTCCAGACGGAGACTACGAACTGAAATACGAAGGCGGAACGGAAGTACTCACCAGGAAGAACGGCCAGTACGTGGCTAGGCGACAAAGGAGCGCCTAGCTGATGTCCGAGTTAGGTTGCAGTGAGGCCCAATAAAATGTTTATCGAAATGGTCGAGCCATCGGCGCAAGTCCGTCGGCCTGTCTTGCGCAGGTTCCGTCGTAATAAAACGATCTTAACCTGAGCGGCAACACCGGGCGGCAATCTCTTCACCGCGGAATCGGACAACCACGATTGAATAAATTAAGATTGCACCCGCGGAGTCCGAGGTTTTTTGGGCGGGTTATCTGCATGAAAATCTGCGAGCGGAGTGAGACAGAATACCCGCCGCTCGATGGGGAATCCATCCAGTAGCAATTGAATCCTGCGGTTCGCGCAAACCGATGTGTTCTCGTGCTACTGAATACTTCCTCCCGGGGGCGGCTCCATTACTCGCTTTGCCTGCTTAATGAGGGTCTTAGCAACGTCAAAGCACTTCTCTGGCCTCATTGCGAATTGAATAGACTTTGATTCACCTTTCTCCAGTGCTTCAGCGTTATCGACATAACTCACAGCAAAGAGGACAGCTATTTTGCTGACTACGTCGCTTGAGGAGCCTGTAACGCTCTTCGTAACGATGTGCCCCTCTTTATCAGTTCTGAATGCGTGCTTGTCCATGATCCGCAGATGGTAGCACAGGGGTGGCGAGTCGCTCCGACGCGGTTGTCCGCAAACCGTACAGATCGCCCGCAATCATTTCTGGAGTCAGGCTGCGTTATCGGCCTGCTGCTCGCATTCGTGGCGATCAAACTGCATTTTCAGGTTCTGCTGAGCATCCAGAGTGCGTTTCAACACAGTCAGCGGAACCTTGAACTCTCGTTGGCATTCTGTACAGACGGCCATAGCGGGCACGGTCCCAAGCCACTTGATGACGCGCAGTCGGCGCTTATGGGTAGGCATAGCTCTCTAGTTTAATGCGGCTTTACCATTCGGATAAGAAGGACGCATTCGCCAGGGTGATCATTGTCGCTCCTCATTCTTTGAGGATGCTCACCGCGTATCGGTTCGCCATGCGGAACGCAGCCCCTTTGGTCCGGTCGGCGATAATTGTGAGGAAGTGCGGACAATTTTCCGCAGCGGGGTACAAGTCTAGAACATCAATACCTACAGCACTTTTCCCGATATCCATCGGGGAACGACCCTATCCACCGGGGGTTAGCACTCGTCCAGACTATGGCTGCATGACGTCACCACGTCGATCATCAGGAAAACGCTGTGAATTGATGCACCGGAGAGGTGACCCAAGATGCAAAACAGCTTCCCCGTATTGGTTCTGCTGCTGGTTTTGGGTGCGTGCGGGGCTCCCAGCCCTCAACCAGCTTCCGATACCAGCTCTCAACCAAGTTCGGGCACACCCGTTCAACCAACTTCCGGCACACCGTCTCAGCCACCTTCCAGTACAGGTTCTCAACCAACTTGCGATACGGGCTCTCAACCAAGTTCCAGCGCAACCTATCAATCAAACTCCGGGACGGTGAGTTCGCTCAATGCAGTCACGGCAGATTTGCAACTCGGGGGAAGTTTTGCTTCTCCAGACTCAATGGGAAGTGGGTGCTACTACGGAGGATGTCCGGATTGGCCATTTAGCAATTACCGTTTTTCGTACCAGCTTCCGGACGGTGCGACCGCAGATTTCGCGAATTTCAACGGTACAGCCGACTTTACCGATCAGACCGATGTGAAAGTGACCGGAACGGCATCCTGTAAGGATTCCACGGGAGCTACGGTGCAGGTATACGTGAAATGGGAGTGGGCAGCCTCCTGCAAGAGTGGACGCGATGGTGGATGTAGGAAAACGTTTCTCTTGGGAACGTTAACGGTTGCTAAGTAAGGATTCGAGAATCGGCTAGCGCGGCTCAACAATGTGAAAAGTCACCGAAGCTTTGGCTGTTGGATCAGCTTTAGAGCTTGCGGTTAGAGTCACGTCTGGCAAACCAGGCACGACACTCGGAGCAACGTACAGATCCCCGATCATCTTGCCGCAGGCGGAACCGGAACAGCTTGATCCGGTGACCTTCCACTCCACGACCCTCTCTTCGGTTCCACTCACCGTCGCTGTAACTACCTGCGAGCCTCCAGCCGGAACTTGCAGACTGCCGGGTGCAGAGATGCTGACTACAACCCCTGATTTCGATTTCGTAGGGCGCCCGCCCGCATCGCTCTTACCTGGTTTCGCAGGACCTCCATCTAGATCACTCTTGTCAGGGTTGTAATAATAGCGAAAGCGCAATGCGAGATATGGCCCCGTGAATTCACTCGGAAGTGCCGGGAACGGATTCGAATTGGTGATGCTGCCCCACGCTGGACGATCTAAGGCGACATCGCCCGAACTCGCGACCAGTCGCATATCTGCCACTTGGCCGTCCTTGTTAATAGCAAATTCGATTGCCAGCCTGCCTTTCTTGGGCTCCGCTGAGTCAGGGATCAGGATGTACCAGTTCTTCCGAACGACAGTTAAAACGCCCCGAAGATATGGGCCGAAATCAACACCCTGGGTGTCGCTCAGAATGTCCATTTGTCCCAACTGGCGGCCACGAGCACCAATGCCCAAGCCGTAGTCCGGGCGAGATTTCTGATCGGAGGGACTCGTTCCACCTTGCGACTTTGCTTCAGGAGCAGCACTTTGCGCGAACACAGAGATAGCACATAACAGCAGGACCAGGAGTTTCACGACTGACCTCCCGATAAGACTAGCTCTTACTCTTCTGTTTTACTCTCCATGCCGCCCAGCGTTTCTTCTGCGCTTCTCGAATGCGCTTTAGGGCGACCGCAGAAAGCCTTCTCTTCGGAGATGAAAATGATCCAGTCGGGCGGTGATGATTGCCCATGCCTTCAAGTGCTCGAATCGCGTTATCCAACCTGTCACGTTCTTGCTTTAATTGAGTAACAATGCTCGTTATATTCATAGACGGGCAATTATATAGACAGAGCACTGCCGTACGTAAACGAACTGTGGTGCCTGGTGCATGAGAGAATTAAGTGAATATGCGACGAGCGGAGTTCCGACAGGTCTCGCGTCGGGACCAGGCATCCCGCTTCAATGATTACGATAAGCACTCCAAATCGTAGAAGAGAGACGTAACCTGACGCACTCTGGGCAGGGACACCAGAAAGCGCGATCATCGGGAAAAATGATGTGACCGCAACCTTCGCAAATCTGCCTGCCATTTTGAAGAACCTGCATAGGCCGGAACTGATTGTTGAGGACGCAATGCGGGCAACGCGGAACTCGATTTGTCATAAGCCCGCAGACTCCATGTACAAGTACCTCACTGGATTGAGCTCGAAACTTGGGAAAAGATATTGCTTGCGTTCGCACCGATCAACCGAATGGTCGCCGCCATTACAATCAGGATTAAGGCGATCATGACCGCGTGTTCGGCTACGTCTTGGCCGTCGTCAGACAGCAGCATATCTAATCGTATTTTCCCCAAGGCTCTGGCTGAGCCGAAAATTCTCTTGACGGAATATTTACATCTTTCTTACACGACCAAAATGGCCCGTTCGGGAACCCGAAGGTCACGATAGGCTGTTAAGGGTGTGTTCGGCGGGAGGCCAAAGGCACGATGGTAACTACCCGTAACAACACTCTCTCGCCATTGGCGACGGATGGACACGCTACTCTTTGCGTTAACTTTGGACTTAGGCTATGAGGTGGCTCCGTCCGCATCCGGAGCCATCTCTATTCGAGGGCTTCCCCAACGTGTCGGCGCCATCGGAAGTCTTGGCGGTCGCACCAGATTAGATCGAAGGCAACGAAGCGAGGCTCGCCACGTCGAAAGAGCAGATTCCGAAATTTAGGTTTCCCATTGTCGTTCAGCCAGACAATCTCGCCATCCAGAACTGCAGACCCGCCCCCAAGCTCATCGAGAAATGGATTCGTTGAGCGTCCGGAATGACTTGAAGTCGTTTTGCTTTCGCGATACGAGACGGCATTTCCCCTGCTCTATACGGACAAGCTAGCGAAAACGATCCATTTGACTTCGAACAGCCAATCAGGATGCGAGAAGGGCTCGGAAGCCCGCCCAAGCGGTAATGGCTGGAATGCTGGGACAATCACGATCGAATATTGTAGCTAAAATGTCAGGGCCGCAGGACAAAATGTCTCACGTTTTTGCCGGCGCGACAGAATGTCCCCATCTCTCTTCGCGTGAAGGTTTTGCTTCTTGTTTGCCTTCCACAACTTACAAACCCTCTAGTTGGGTTTCGACGTGCAGATTAACGGATTAGCTGCAGAGGAACTTGGGGACGTTACTTATGAAACTTAGGAGTATCCCGCTTGTGTCAGTTCTCCTGGTCTTGGCAACAGTCGCATGGGGAAATGACCACAAACTTGCACCCGATTTGAAGAGCCGGTATTCGTCTGATGTTCTGGACGTGATTGTCCAATTCAAGATTGCACCTACCCAAAAACATCTGGACAGGATTGACGCGCATGGCGGAATTGTTAAGCAACCTCTGAAATCCGTGAAAGGGTTGTTAGTCAGTGTGCCTGCATCACGTTTGCGAAATCTGTCCAATGATCCCGACATTGCTTATGTGTCGCCAGATCGACCGATCATTCGGCAAATGAACAATGCAGCAGTGGGGGTGCTGGCGAACTACGCCTGGAACCTTGGCCTGGACGGGACCGGCGTGGCCGTCGCGGTGATTGACAGCGGTGTCCACGGAGTCGACGATCTCAAGGACGCACAAGGACACAATCGAATCCTGTACAACTTCGATTCCTTGGGCGGTGGAGCGGATGACCAGTACGGCCATGGCACTCACGTGGCAGGAATCATTGGGGGAAACGGGAGAGATTCACTCTGTTCGAATTGTGACGTGACCATTCGCGGAATCGCACCCAATGTGAAAATCATCAATCTCCATGCGCTCGGGAAAACGGGCCAAGGCACGGACAGTTCGGTCATTAATGCCATTAACAAGGCGATCCAGTTAAAGAGCCAGTACAACATCCGCGTATTGAACCTGTCGTTGGGCAGGGCGGTTTATGAAAGCTACGCACTGGACCCACTGTGTCAGGCCGTAGAAGCCGCATGGAAAGCTGGAATTGTTGTCGTTGTGGCAGCAGGCAACGATGGACGAACGAACTACTCGGTGTTGAATGGCTATGGCACGATCACCGCGCCCGGCAACGATCCGTACGTAATCACGGTTGGGGCAATGAATACGAAAAGTACGCCGGATCGCTCCGACGACGTGATGACCTCCTATAGCTCCAAGGGACCGACCGCCATCGACCATGTGGTAAAGCCCGACTTGGTGGCCCCGGGGAACCGCATCGTTTCCTTGCAGACCGGCGGTTATTTGCAAAAGAACTATCCAGGAAATCGTCCGGCAGTGACTTATTACCAGACCGGCACTTCGGGGAGCGTGTCGGATAGATACTTCATCCTGAGTGGTACCAGCATGGCCACTGCGGTGGTAAGCGGCGGGGCGGCATTGCTGATTCAGAAGAATCCCGCATTTACGCCGGACCAGGTAAAAACCGTGCTGATGAAGACGGCCTACAAAGCTTTGCCGCACTATTCAACCATGACGGACGCAGGAACGACGTATACCGTTCAGTACGACGCGTTCACGGTGGGCGCGGGTTACCTGGATTTGCAGACAGCAATTTCGTCAACCGACGTTCCTCCAACAACCCTAAGTGCGCAGTCTCCGACTGCGACATACGACGCAACCTGTGACTGCGTCTACTTCGTGCAAAATAATTCCACACTGGGCGGCACCAATGCCCTTTGGGGAACTAATGCTCTGTGGGGCACAAGCTTGTTTACGGGTGCTCAGAATGCATTGTGGGGAAGCAACGCACTGTGGGGCAGTAACGCATTGTGGGGGACCACTAGCTTGGACGCTTTCAACGCGCTGTGGGGTACCAACGCGTTATGGGGAACTACGGTAAACAACGCGACTCAATCTCTCTCAGTAGATGTGGATGGGGAAAACTGAGTACCTCGCGACATGCATCGTTTCACGTGCTATCCCTCGCTGTCGGCAAGTTCAGTTGCAGCATAACGCATGCTGTCTGACGATTCAGGTTTCTCTCTTAGTGCTGCAGTTCTACTTTCGTGCGATTTTCACACGCGTGAGCCTCTTGCTACATCGTACTAGTCGTTCGGCAGCGACTCTCGAAATTAGACTTGTCAGTCGGAGGAACCATGAAGAATGCTAGGAGACCAGAACGGGGACAAAACGTGGAACGGAAAGCTAGATGCGCGCACCAGCCGTTCTCGAAGTACTGGGGTTTTCCCGACTACCGTGGCCTCGAGGTTCCAGTCCCCCAATATCGTTCGAAAGTGGGGCACGGCTCTGCCGTGCCGCAAGTCACTGCTTAGGGTGATCTGAGCGCCCTCGTAGCGGCGACGATGCGTTTGAAGGCGGCCACGCAGCTCAGCGTTTGCCCGCACGGGGATAAGGCAAAGCCGCTTGGTAGATTGTTGCACCGGCTCTAAATTCAACCCACCGAAAACCCACGTAGAAATTTGTGTTAATTTGTGCTCAGACCCTGTTAGACGTTTAATTTCTGTAATTTCATTTAATTGAAAACTCAGTAACTTACTGATTCCAAAAAACCGCGATTGGTTCGATTCCGACCCGCGCCTCCAATTCTCCCGAAATGAGCGCCGCTGAAGAGGTCAGTGCATCGCCGACTGCCCCTCCGAAACGCGAGTGCTACACCGGCGCCATTTGTCCGCCGCAGAATCCCACAATCATCTGGAACCAAACGGCACATACCCAAACCAAACGTTATAACCGTGCAGTTTATCGCCAAACGATCCCAAGAAACTTTCCCACTCCGTACCCAACCACGGTTGCCGAAAGCAAGAGAATCGGGAGCGCCACGGCTGCCAGTACAGATTCCCCTCGAGGGTTCTTCACCATCACAGCACCTCAGACGAAGAGGGCGCACTTAGAATGAATTAGCCAGCCGTAAGCTGTCTGTCACTAGCATGACATTTAGTAGAGGAGCGGGACTCTCCTCCCCCGAAGAGGCCCGCTCCATGAGTCGCATCTTGCAAAACGACTTCGAAGCCCACTATAGATGAGAACGTAAACGTTATAAATGCCACGAAGGTGTCGGCCTAGCCCCTAAAAGGGCTGCAGGATTTCACTGAGAACCCGCGACCGGCGTTCTCGCAATGAAACATCACCAGCGCCATACCCTTTACGACACGGGCAATGAAAAATAAAAGACTGAGCCTCGTCCAAGCTGGCTGACGACCCCGATTTTGCCGCCGTGCAGTTCGACAATGGCTTTCGCAATCGGAAGTCCCATCCCGGTTCCGGGCATCAACATCCGTTGATCGCGCCCACGATAGAACTTCTCGAAAATCATCTCCCGCTCAAATTCGTCGATGCCTGGACCTCTATCGGCAACACTTGTGATTACCTCGGAACCGCGCAATTCCCCGCTGATGTGTATCGGAGCATCAGCAGCTGAATATTTTCCCGCATTGTCTAGAAGTTGTGAAATCACTTCGGTGATTCGTTCCAGGTCGATCCGCACCGCCGGAACGTTCTTAGCAATGGAAGTTTCGACCGGGTGATTACGTAACGACGACTGCGAATTCTTGATGGCATTCTCCACAGCTTCGGCAATATGGTGAGGTTCGAAGGAAAACTGCAGTTGGTGGGCATCGAGTTGCGCGACCTCCGAGGCTTCACTGATCAATCGGTTGAGGCGGTCGCTTTCTTCATTGATCACTTGGAGTAAATCTATGCTCTGAGACCGATCGAGGCTGGCATTTGAAAGAAGAGTCTCGGCAGACGCTTTGATCGACGTCAAGGGAGTCCGGAACTCGTGGGTGACAGAGTCTAACAGCACCGAGCGCAGGCGGTCGCTCTCGCGCGCGGCCTCACTCTTGGTCAGTTTGTCAACGGTGCTGGCGCGCTCAATTGCGATCGCGACCAGACTGCCAATTGCTTCCAGGCTTTCGCGGGACAGGTCGCAACCCGCCAGTCCAAGGGCGCCTACTGAACGGACTCCCATTCGAACCGGCATATAGCAGATCCTCTGCAGCCGGTCCAAAACCGGCTCACCCCGATCACTGATGGCTTTTAACTGATCCCCTGCAAAGACTGTGCGGCTTTTATCATCCAGGAAATAGGTATCTTGCTTCCCTTCCAGAAAAAGGGCAGCTCCTGAGACCTCGAAAGAGTCCACAAGATGTTTGGGAATGACGTTGAGCAATTCGAAAACGTTTTCACTCAGCCACAACTGTTGACTGAAAGAATAAAGCCTCTCGACTTCTCGCCTCCTTTGATCGGCGAATTCTGCCGCCCGCCGGGCCCGCTCGGAAAGATGACTGGCAATCGCCGCAGTTACCAGAAACGTCGCGAGTACGATCCAATTCTGCGTCTCGGCAATCCTGAAGTGAAACAATGGCGGCAGAAAAAAGAAGTTATATGCCGCCGTGGCAGCGATAGCGGTGAAGATTGCGTACTTCAAGCCCCAGCGCGTGGAGATCAGCAAGATGGCAATTAATAAAACAAATCCTACCGTGGCAGGATTGACGTGCAGCCAGCGCGAGAACAATACAACGATTGCAGCGACCATGCCTGCGCACCCAAGCAGGCGCAGGAATGGATTGTTAAAACGTCGTTTCACGTGCGAGTATTCTAGCTCCGTTCAAATTCAAAGCATCGCGAGGATCATACAGGAGCATGCCTAAGACGCCCGAGCAGTGGCTGGAAGAAACCACGCCACGGAAAAGAGAGCCGGTCTTCAAGCTCTTTCTCGGCTACGCGCCCGGTGTGGGCAAGACCTTCAATATGCTCAGCGAAGGTATCCGCCGCCGCCGCCGTGGTGAAGATGTTGTTATTGGAGTGGTAGAGACCCATGGGCGCGCTGGAATTGCGGAACTGGAATCCAGGCTGGAGACGGTCCCCAGGCGGCAAATCCAATATAAGGGAGCGGCCTTCGAGGAGATGGATCTCGATGCACTTTTGGCAAGGAAACCGCAAGTTGCGCTGGTGGACGAATTGGCACACACCAATATCGAGGGCAGCAAGCATAATAAGCGATATCAGGACGTAATGGACCTGCTGGATGCTCGGATCGACGTACTCTCGACGATGAACGTGCAGCACATCGAGAGCCTGAGCCCCACGGTTCTGAACATCACCGCAGTCCAAGTTCGAGAAACGGTGCCGGACTGGGTCATGCAGAAGGTGAACGAGATTGTGTTGGTTGACCTTACGCCCGAGGCTCTTCAAACACGGATGCGCCGTGGCGATATTTATCCCTTGGATCGCGCCGAGAGAGCGCTCGGCCACTTCTTTCGGCCGGGCAATCTCATTGCTCTACGGGAACTCGCATTACAGCAGGTTGCAGGTGCGGTGGATCGCAGCCTCGAATCGTATCTGGAGCGCGAGGGTGGCAGTAAGAACATGGCACTGCGTGAACGAATTGCGGTATGTGTCAGTTCCAGTCCCGCGGCGCAATATCTCATCGCAAGGGCTGGGCGCATGGCGCAGCGGATCGATGCGGAGCTGTACGTGATTTACGTTGATGTGGGCGCAGACGAGGATGCCCAGGACCAGCGCAGCCTGGCCCAGAATCTCCGCTTCGCCGAAAACCTCAAAGCGAAAGTAATCAAGACCAAAGGACAGAATGTTGCCCAGGAAGTTGCTCGGCTTGTGCGAGAGAATCACATCACACAAGTAGTCTTCGGACGATCAGCTCAAAAAGGCTGGAAGAAATACCTGTATCTCTCTGCAATCCACAAATTTCTACGCGATGCTCCTCCCGTTGATGTTCACATCGTCACACAAGAAATGAAATAGCCCCGTCCATTTCTGCGTAAGCGGTGTACTCCTCCTTCCGTAGTACGAACTACTTCCGCATTCTTACGAACTTTTTATGCTCCCCTTACTCAAATTTGTCGTGCGCTCGTATTCAATGTTCTTGAGGGTTCATGCGCTACCAGGTGGAGATTTAGATATGCAAGACATTCTCTGGATAGCTGTGACGATTGGTTTTTTCGCACTATCGATTGCTTATGTCCATTTCTGCGAACGAATGAAGTAGGAAGAAATATGAGCCTGGAATCGATCATTATGCTCGTCATCAGCGCGCTGACAACCGTTTATCTCGTTTACGCACTGCTCCGTCCGGAGGACTTCTGATATGACCGCCAACGGCTGGTTGCAGATTCTGTTGTTCTTGGCGGTCGTCCTGCTCGTGACGAAACCATTGGGCGTCTTCATGGCTCGAGTGTTCGGCAGAGAAAGAACGTTCATGGATCCGGTACTTCGCCCCTTGGAGCGACTCGTCTATCGAGTAACAGGGGTTGACGAGAACCATGAAATGCGCTGGACCGAATACGCCATTTCCATGCTCCTGTTCAGCCTTGTCTCGATGCTTGTGCTCTATCTTATGGAACGCCTGCAGGCGTATCTGCCATTAAATCCTCAGAAGTTAGGAGCGGTAAGTCCTGCGCACTTGGCCTTCAACACGGCAGCCTCGTTTAGCACGAATACAAATTGGCAAGCTTACGCCGGCGAGACGACCATGAGTTATCTCACGCAGATGGTCGGACTGGCGTATCACAACTTCATCTCAGCTGCGACTGGCATTGCGCTGGCGATTGCTTTCATTCGTGGCATCGCCCGCCGGCAAATGCAGACCATCGGAAATTTTTGGGTGGATCTTGTTCGCTCCTCGTTGTGGGTTCTTTTGCCCTTCTGCCTGCCAGGCGCGCTTCGTGCTCGTGTCACAGGGTGTCGTTCAAAACCTGCGACCGTATGACACGGTGAAGTTGATTGAGCCGATGAAAGTGCAGAAGATCGGGGTGGACGGCAAACCCGTGCTCGACAGCCTCGGGAACCCCATCATGGATATCGTCACCGAGCAGACCATCGCACAAGGCCCCGTTGCCTCGCAAGAGATCATCAAGGAATTTGGCACCAATGGTGGCGGTTTCTTCAACGCAAATAGCGCACATCCGTTTGAGAATCCCACCCCGCTGACGAACTTCATTGAACTAGTCTCGATTTTTGCCATCAGCTCTGCACTTACTTACACCCTGGGCCGCATGACAGGTTCGCAGCGCCACGGTTGGGCCGTATGGTCTGCCATGGCTGTCCTGTTCCTGGCGGGCGTCACAGTTGCTTACTGGGCGGAAGCTCGCGGCAATCCACTGCTGGCAGCCGCCAATCAAAGCGCGACGGCGCTGCAGCCAGGCGGCAACATGGAAGGGAAAGAGGTCCGCTTCGGCGTCGTCAACAGCGCGTTGTTTGCGACCGTTACCACAGACGCCAGTTGCGGCGCTATTAATGGCTGGCACGATTCCTATACACCGCTCGGAGGCATCGTACCGCTGGTAAACATCATGCTCGGCGAGATTATTTTCGGGGGCGTAGGCTCCGGCATGTACGGGATGCTGATCTACATCGTGCTCGCAGTCTTTATTGCGGGACTTATGGTCGGGCGCACACCCGAATACCTCGGCAAGAAGATCGAGGCATATGACGTGAAGATGGCAATGCTGGTTGTGCTCGTCTTCCCGCTGCTGATCCTGGTTTTTGCGGGAATATCCATTGTGCAACCGTATGGAATTGCCGGCGTTTCGAATCCGGGGCCGCACGGTCTCAGCCAAGTTCTTTATGCCTTCGTGTCCGGCGCAGGTAACAACGGCTCGGCATTCGGCGGACTAACCGTAAACACCCCCTGGTATGACACCACCATCGCCTTGACGATGTTGGGCGGAAGATTCCTGATGATCATTCCCATGCTGGCGATTGCGGGCAATCTCGCAGGCAAGAAATATGTGCCGCCTTCCCTCGGCACATTTCCCGTCACAACGCCTTTATTCACAGTGCTGCTGATCGGAGTCATTCTGATCGTCGGCGCGCTGACATTCTTTCCGGCTCTGAGCTTAGGACCGGTCCTTGAGCATCTGCTGATGGGTGCGGGAAAGACTTTTTAAGGACTCATATGGAGATGACCACGCAACCAGCAGCCCTTCCGCAAGTTGAATCAGTGCGGCTTGGCCGCTCGCCCATGACACCGCGCAGGAAGGCGATCTGGCAGTGGAAGATCGTCGCAAACGCGATCAAAGACGCCCTGCTCAAGCTGAACCCACGCACAATGATGGGCAATCCCGTCATGTTCGTCGTCGAGATAGGAAGCGTGATTACTACAGCCCTGCTGTTCAAGGGCGGCTCGGCTTTCAAATTCAATCTGCAGATTACGTTGTGGCTCTGGTTTACGGTGCTGTTCGCCAACTTCGCCGAGGCCATGGCAGAAGGCCGCGGCAAAGCTCAGGCAGAGACGCTCCGCCGGGCGCGTTCCGAAACCATGGCCAACCGGATCATCGGCGATGACGGCCGCACGGAACAAGTCCCGAGTTCGAAACTGCGTGCCGGCGATCTGGTTTTCGTTTCGGCAGGGGAGTTCATTCCCTCTGACGGCGAGATTACGGAGGGCGTCGCTTCGGTTGACGAATCAGCGATTACAGGCGAATCCGCTCCGGTCATTCGCGAGGCCGGCGGAGATCGATCCGCAGTCACCGGGGGTACACGCGTTCTTTCCGATGTCATAAAGGTAAAAATCACTTCGAATCCCGGGGAGACTTTTCTTGATCGAATGATCGCATTAGTCGAAGGCGCTGAGCGTCAGAAAACTCCCAACGAGATTGCGTTGAACATTCTGTTGGCTGGCCTGACCATCATCTTTTTGCTTGCAGTAGTCACCCTGCAGCCATTCGCGATTTACTCGGGTTCGCGCCAGACTGTATTTGTGTTGGTGTCCCTGCTCGTCTGCCTGATTCCGACCACGATTGGCGGACTGCTTTCCGCGATCGGCATTGCCGGCATGGATCGTCTAGTGCAGCACAACGTCCTGGCGATGTCCGGCCGCGCAGTCGAAGCATCTGGCGACGTAAATACGCTTCTGCTGGATAAGACTGGAACCATAACGTTGGGCAATCGTCAGGCATCACGCTTCATTCCCGCACCCGGAGTAACCGAGCAAGAATTGGCCGACGCGGCGCAACTTTCTTCGCTCGCCGACGAAACTCCGGAAGGCCGATCGATCGTGATTCTCGCGAAAGAGCGGTATGGCCTGCGCGGACGCGAACTGGGCTCCCACGATGCTTTTTTTGTGCCTTTCAGTGCTCAGACACGCATGTCCGGCGTGGATCTCAATGGTTTCGAAATCCGCAAGGGCGCCACGGACGCAATTGCGAAATACCTGACGCAAAACTGCCTGAAGATGCCCAGTGAAGTGAAGACGATCGTCGACGACATTTCTCGTGCGGGTGGAACACCGCTCGTTGTTGCCGAAAAAAATCATGGCGCACTGGGCGTGATTGAACTCAAAGACATCGTCAAAGGAGGCATGAGAGAGAGATTCGACCAATTGAGAGCCATTGGGATCCGCACTGTCATGATCACAGGCGATAACCCGCTCACGGCGGCTGCCATTGCGCAGGAGGCTGGGGTGGATGATTTCCTTGCCCAGGCCACTCCGCAGGACAAAATGGATTTGATCAAGAAGGAACAAGCTGAAGGCAAGCTCGTCGCCATGACCGGCGATGGCACCAATGACGCCCCTGCTCTGGCGCAGGCCGATGTTGGAGTTGCCATGAATACCGGCACTCAGGCCGCCAAGGAAGCCGGCAACATGGTGGACCTGGATTCGAATCCCACAAAGCTGATTGAGATCGTGGAAATTGGCAAACAGTTACTCATGACCCGCGGCGCACTGACGACATTCTCCATTGCCAACGATGTGGCGAAATATTTCGCAATCATTCCTGCCATGTTCGCCGGAACATTCCCCGTGTTGAATAGGCTGAATATCATGCATCTTCAAACGCCGGAATCCGCGATCCTCTCAGCGGTAATTTTCAACGCCTTGGTCATTATTGCGTTAATCCCATTAGCGCTGCGAGGTGTGAAGTATCGGCCCCTGGCAGCAGCCGTACTGCTCCGAAATAACCTGGTCATTTATGGCCTCGGAGGCATCATTGTGCCGTTCATCGGGATCAAGCTCATCGATATCGTGATTACACATGTGGGGCTTGCTTAGAGAGTTAAATATGAAAAAGAACCTCATCACCGCCATCTTGATGACCATTGCCACGACGATCCTGCTAGGTGTGATTTATCCATTGGTGGTCACCGGAATTGCACAGTTGTTATTTCCTCGAAAAGCGAATGGCCAACTCATTCAGGTGGCGGGTAAGACAGTGGGTTCCAGCATCATCGGTCAGGGTTTTTCGGGCGCGGGATACTTTCATTCCCGGCCATCGAGCGCGGGCAACGGCTACGACGGCGTCAATAGCAACGGCTCACAATTGGGACCTACGAACAAAAAACTCATCAACCGGGTGAAGGCTGACGTTGCTCTCTCTCAAGCTGATAATCCGAGCCAACCCGTGCCCATTGATCTGGTGACCACATCCGCTTCTGGACTCGATCCCCACATCACCCCGGCGGCCGCCGAGTTCCAGCTTCTGCGTGTCGCCAGGGAGCGAGGCATTACCCTCGACCGTTTGCGCTCACTCGTCGCGAGACACACAGAAGGCCGGCAATGGGGAATTTTGGGGGAACCCAGGGTCAATGTGCTGGAGCTCAATTTGGATTTGGATCAGCAGTTTCGTTTGAATAAACAAGCCAAAGCACAGCCGGCAGGAACGCCAATCTCGCACTGACGCTACAATTTGAATATGAAGCGTTCCGGCGTCGCCGACCTCCCTCTACACGGCGGATCTGTGCCTCCCTGGCTCGCGGAGCGCATGACGCGGCTCGGCACAGCAATCGTCGAAAACGTCATTCATCACTACGGCAGAAGTGCCTTGCTGTCTCGGCTGTCTGACCCTTTCTGGTTTCAGGCATTGGGAACGGTCATGGGCATGGATTGGCATTCTTCGGGCATAACCACCTCGGTATTAGGCGCGCTCAAACGTGGGCTGAACCCGCGCTCCCGGGAGCTGGGAATATCCGTCTGCGGTGGCCGTGGTCGCCACTCGCGTAAGACTCCCCAGGAATTGCAAACATACGCCGAACGCACCGGCTTGGATGGAAATGCGCTCGCGCGCAGCAGTCGGTTAGCCGCGCGCGTGGACAACAATGCAATCCAGGACGGGTTTCAGCTTTATCTCCATAGCTTCGTAATCGCGAGCGATGGTGAGTGGACGATCATTCAGCAGGGGATGAATCCTGACACGGCGTTGGCCCGACGCTATCATTGGCACTCGTCTTCGGTGCGAGATTTTATCAACGAACCGCACACGGGTATTGTCGGCGAGCATCAGGGCGTGATTGTGAATCTAGTGGATGCACGCTCGAAGCCTGCTCAACAGGCGATGCTCGAAACAGTTCGCGGAAGTCCAGACGACAATCTGGAACATATCCGGCGTCTGGTCATGCCGGCTCATCATGACGTTCGATCTGACAACGTCGACCTCCACAGGTTGGGGGCGGTGTTAGCTCTGGCGCACGAGCGCGAACTCAGCGATTTTGCTTCTTTGTTGCTGGTGGAAGGGCTCGGTCCGCGTACCTTGCAGTCATTAGCTTTGGTCGCGGAAGTTATCCACGGAGCGCCGACCCGATTCTCCGACCCTGCGAGATTCTCGTTCGCGCACGGTGGAAAGGACGGTCATCCATTCCCCGTTCCTCTGAAAACTTACGATGAGACCATCGGCTTCATGCGCCGGTCGCTCGAGGCGGCCAAGGTGGGGCACAGCGAAAGAATCGATGGCATGCGTCGCTTGGATCGCTTGGTGCGACTGGTCGAAGAAAAGAGCGCTCCTCGCGCCGATTTCGATGCCGTAGTAGCGCATGAACAATCCATCTCTCCCTCTCTCGAGGGACGCGTGGTTCGGCCACGCCGCCGGAAAGCTTCAAATACACTTCCCACCCAGATGCATTTATTCTAAAAATCCAGCAGCCAAATCGATTTTGCAAACCGTGCTATCCTTCGCGGTGCGAAGCTTTGCACAATCATTTACAAAGAGACATTGTCATGAAAGCTCCACGACTACGGCCATCATTTTTGTTTCTGTTGCTCGTCTTTCTTTTTTGGTCTCTCTCTGCCGAACGGCTGCGCGCTCAGTGGACCCCAATGAACCCAGTGCGTGATGTGCACCAGGAAACAGACGGCGCACTCTTCTCCATGGGTAGTGGCACGTTAAAGATCCAGGTTTGTTCCGATTCCATCATTCGCGTGCTTTACTCGCCTGCGGCATCGTTCTCGAAACGGACAGATTATGTCGTGATAAAGGAGGATTGGCCCGCTGCCAAGTGGAGCATGCAATCCACAGATGACGCGGTCACTGTCAGCACTTCTCTGCTGAAGCTAACCATCACGCGCAAAGATGGAGCGATTGCATACGCGGATGCGAACGGCGCTCCGCTGGTGCAGGAGGCCTCGCGCAGCATGACTCCGGAGAAAATCAATGGCGAGGACACGTATCGCGCCGAATCATTCATCAATATTTATGGATCGCACGAGGGCTTGTACGGATTGGGCCAGCACCAGTCGGGAGTCTGGAACTATCGCGGCGAATCGGTCGACATCTCCCAGGAGAATACGAATATCTCCGTTCCTCTTCTGCTGTCGAGCAAAGGCTATGGCATTTTCTGGAACAGCACGGCTCGCAGCCGGTTTAACAATCGATTTGCCAATTACCTGTACATCAGTTCCGAAGTCGCCGATGTGATCGATTACTACTTTCTCTACGGGCCGGAGTTCGACAAGATTGTCGCCGGTTACCGCGAGTTGACCGGTCAGGCGCCGCTGTTCGGCAAGTGGGCTTACGGATTCTGGCAATGCAAGAACCGTTATAAATCGCAGGATGAAATCCTGGGCGTGGCGAAGAAGTACCGCGAGTTGCACATCCCGGTCGATAACATCGTGCAGGATTGGTTCTGGTGGAATCGCAAGGGAGAGTTCGTCTTCAACAAGAATTATCCCGACCCAAAGGGAATGATCGATCAACTGCACGCACAAAATTTCCATTTGATGGTCTCGATATGGCCTTTCTTCGAGCCCGGATCTGCGAACTACGACTACATGGAGAAGAAGGGCTGGTTTGTAGACAAATTCAAATACGCGAAGCCGCCGTTTCACACCAGCGGCATGGCGGTATACGACGCGACGAACTCCGAAGCTCGAAAGTATTACTGGGATCTAGTGAATCAAGGGTTGTTCAGCATCGGCGCTGACGCCTGGTGGATGGATACGACAGAACCGGAAACCGAAGGACTGGAGCGCAACATTCTGCTCGACCACAAGTTGGCCGCGGGCAGCGGAAACCGTTATCTGAATGCGTATCCGCTGCTGGACACGGAGGCGGTGTATCAGGGGCAGCGCAGTGCTTCGGACAAAAAGCGGGTGTTTATACTTTCCCGGTCAGCTTTTGCTGGATCGCAGCGGAACGCTGTCACAGCATGGTCGGGAGACATCAACTCCGACTGGTTCAGCTTTCGCCGGCAGATTCCAGCCGGACTGAACTTCTCTGTTTCCGGCGTTCCCTATTGGACTACTGACATTGGAGGCTTTGTTCTTGGCAGTCCGGCAGACCCCGCGTACCGCGAGTTGTTTGTTCGTTGGTTCCAGTACGCTACGTTCAATCCGATTTTGCGCGTGCACGGGACGCGCAAGCCTGACGAGAACGAACTGTGGTCGTATGGTCCGGAGGCCCAGGCCATTCTCGTGAACTTCGACCGTTTGCGCTACCGCATGTTGCCCTACATCTATTCGCTGGCATGGAAGACTACAAGCGAAGCCTACACGCCGATGCGTCCGCTAGTGATGGATTTCCGGGAGGATGAGCGCGCCCAGAATATAGGCGATCAATTCATGTTTGGTCCGGCCTTCCTGGTCAATCCGGTTACTGAACCGGAGGCTGCGAGCCGGCTGGTCTACCTGCCCAGGCACCGCTGGTACGACTTCTGGACGGGAAAGGTCAGCGAAGGTGGACGAATAGTGAATGCGATCGCGCCCCTGGAGCAGATGCCCGTCTATGTGAAAGCCGGATCGATCGTTCCCCTTGGCCCCGACGAAGAGTGGTCTACACAGAAGCCTGCAGATCCGATTGAACTGCGCATCTATCCGGGAGCCGATGGCGACTTCATCATCTACGAAGACGAAAACGACACCTATCATTACGAGAAGGGCGTGTACGCAAAGATTCCACTGCATTGGGATGACAAGGCGCAGGCCTTGACCATCGGGCAGCGCAAAGGACATTTTCCCGGCATGCTCGAGAACCGCAGCTTTCGCGTCGTTTTCGTCCGCGAGAACCACGGTGTGGGCGCGACTGCGTCGGATGAAGCCGATAAGGTCGTGCAGTACTCCGGGCAGCAGATCACTGTATCGAGGTAACCTCTCCATATCGCCCCGATTGCGGCGAAGCGATCTTCCTCTGTACACTCGGGCCTCGAGGAGCATTTCGCCAACGCCAATGATCTATTCCCGCAACCTCCCGTTGATTGCCTGCGTTTTTTTCTCCACGACTCTTGCCATAGCCCAGAGTTCCCTTGATGCGTCCGTCAGCGACTATGTCAAAAGTGAAATGAACCGTCAGCACATTCCTGGTCTCGCGCTGCTTGTAAGCAAGAGCGGGAAAATTGTGCGAGCGGAAGGCTTCGGCCTCGCCAATGTCGAGTTGCAGGTTCCGGTAAAGCCGGAGACGATCTTCCAGTCCGGCTCTGTCGGAAAGCAATTCACAGCCGCGGCCATCATGATGCTTGTCGACGATGGCAAACTCGGGCTCGAGGACTCGCTGTTGAAATACTTCCCCGAGGGCCCGGCCAGTTGGAAGAACGTGACCGTTCGCGAATTGTTAAGCCATACCGCGGGATTCGGCGACTATCCTAAGAACTTCAATTTTCGCAAAGATTGGACCGAGCCTCAGTTGCTGAAGCTGGTCGAGAGCATCCCCCTCGCCTACTCTCCTGGAACGAAATGGGCATACAGCAATCTGGGCTATCTCACGCTGGGGATTCTGATACACCGCGTTAGCGGAGAATTCTACGGCGACTTCCTGCAGCAGCGAATTTTTCAGCCTCTCGGAATGCAGGCAACTCGCATCATTAGCGAAGCCGATATCATTCCCAACCGTGCGGCAGGATACCGACTGGTGAAAGGCGAACTGAAAAACCAGGAGTGGGTTGCGCCTATGGTTAACACCACCGCTGATGGAAGCCTCTACTTCTCGATTGTTGATCTCGCTAAATGGGACTCTGCATTGTACGGACGCAAGCTGCTGAAACCTTCGAGCTATGACTTGATGTGGACTCCCGTAAAGCTGAAAAACGGCCAGCCTAACAAAGCCGGATATGGCTTCGGATGGTTCATTGAGGACCGCAATCAACATCGCTGTGTTCACCATGACGGCTCGTGGCAGGGATTCGAGACTGCGATCGACCGCTATGTGGATGATCAGTTGACCGTTATCGCGCTCACAAATTTGGCGGGTGCCAAGCCTGGGGAGATTACCAAGCACGTTGCGGAAATGTATCTGCGAAACCAGTAGGATATCGCGACTCAGGGTGCCCCACCCTTGTCGCCGCGTTTCTGCGGAGACAGGGTGGGTATGTTGACTCCCTTTCAATCAGGCTATGCCGCTGGTTTACGAGCTTCAACCAGCATCCGCATGCCATGTTTCGGTCTCAGCGTAATCAAAGGCTCCGGTTCCACAGGGTGGCCGGGAACCAGTTTCAACTTAACTTTCTGTCCGAGTGTGGCCAGGAGTAATACTCCTTCCATCCAGGCAAAAGATTCCCCGATGCATTGCCGCACGCCCGCCCCAAACGGGAAATACGTGAACTTCGCGCGTCTTGCCTTCGCCTCGGAAGTGAATCTCTCCGGATCGAATCGCAGGGGATCGGGGAAAAAGCGTTCATCGCGGTGCATGATGAACTGGCTCATCAGCACGGTGGTTTTCGCCGGTAAGAAGAACTCTCCAAGGCGGAAGTCACTGCGCGCGTAACGACCCATTGCCCAGGCGGGAGGGTAGAGGCGCATCGATTCCGCCATCACCATCTCTATGTAACGCAGCCGAGGCACATCATGATAAGTTGGCAGCCGCCCCCCAAGTTCATCATCAATTTCGCGGTGAAAACGGCGCTCGCACTCCGGATTCTGCGAGAGCAAGTACCAGGTCCAGGAAAGCGCGTTCGCGACAGTTTCGTATCCAGCCAGGAAGATCGTGATGACTTGATCTCGCAGTGATCGCTCCGAAGCTGGAGTATGGTCCGGCGACGCAGCTAGCATAAGGTCGAGCAAGCTCCCGGAATTCGAATGCTCGCGCCGGTGAGACTCGATCATGCGGTGGACGACTGCATCAACGCGCTGGCGCGCACGGACGAAAGCCGCGAGGCCCGGAGGGCGGACATGCACCAGCCATTCCGCCGCCGGAAGCATGATCAGAAAATTGTAGAGACCCATAATGCGGTTGATAGCATCGGCTAATTCTCTGACTTCGTCGCCCAAATCGGTCGCGAACAATGTCTTACTGACGACGTTGAGCGTGAGGTGCATCATGTCGATGGCGATGTCACGCTCCTCCCCGTCGCGCCAACGGTCTCGGATATAGACCCCTTCATGGATGATCGTATTCGCATATTCCGGAATTCGCTGCCGATGAAATGCGGGTTGTGCCACTTGCCGTTGGGCGCGATGCTGGGCCCCTTCAGCCGTAATCATGCCTTCTCCCAACAACATCTTCGAACGACGGACCGTGCGCTCCTTTACAAAATTATCGTTCTGCACAACCAGGATTTCGCGAATGTAATCGGGGTGGTTCAAAAACAGAATATGGTTCCAACCGATCTTGTAATGCGCGATGTCGCCGTATTCCTGCGCCAGGTGCTGAAAGAGAATAATGGGATTAGCCGGGCGAAGGCGGCGGAATGCGAGCCAAAGCAAGTTTCGTTGAAAACCTCGCGGAAATCGGTAAGGCCCCTTATCGCCATACCCACGCACCTGGTCTTGAGCTGCGGTTGCCATTACAACCAGTTTAAACGTTCGATTGGATTCTCTGGAACTCGCCGGACACAAGGGAGGAGGGCTTTTCTACTCGCGACAAACTTGATCGCACTGGTAAAGCCTGAAATGACGCTAGCGAACGGTGGCCTTTGATTTTTGCAGCTGATCCAGTTCGGCTAGAACTTCGCCGCTATGCTTGGCCGGATCGACGCTAGCGTAAACCTTCGCAATTTTTCCATTGGGGTCTATAAGAAAGGTATGCCGCGATGCGAATTTAGCGACTCCGAGATTCGTAAGCGAACCGTATGCCTTTGTAACCGTATGGTCCGTGTCGGCCAGTAGTTTGAAATTCAGACCTTCCTTCGCGCAGAACTTCTTGTGAGAATCCACGCTGTCGACACTCACACCTAAGACCACCGCGTTACGGCCGGCGTACTTGGGCTCATCTACTTGGAAATTGTGAGCCTCACGGGAACAGCCGGGCGTCTGATCCTTGGGATAGAAGTAGAGCACGACCCATTTGCCGAGAAAGTCCTTCAGACTGACCGGGCTGCCGTCCTGCGAAGGCAGTGTGAACTGCGGGGCATCGCTGCCTACAGATGGCGTTACCGAATGCGATAGCAAGCGCGGGACCAGTAGCACTACGACGATCACGACCAGCAACAGCAGGGCGATGCGTAGCATGGAGTCCTCCAGCGCAAAGGAACCGCAAGGCATTCTAAATCAGGCGGAAAGTCCCCGTAGAGCCGTAGCTAGCTACGGCTCTGGACCTGGCAGATGCAGCAAAAATTCGCGCAATTGAATATGATGGAAGGTCAAGCATTCCTCTGGGGGAAAATCAGAAGTGGCTCAAACTGAAACTGACGGCCTGGAAGTGTTGGAAACCCGGGAGTGGGTAGACTCCCTCGACTATGTGCTTTCTCACGGCGGCCCTAATCGGGCCGGACGGTTGCTGCAGCAATTGGCGTTGCACGCCCGCCGCGAAGGTGGCATAAATCTACCTTTCACCGCAACCACTCCCTACCAGAATACGATTCCGTCCCGGCAGCAGGCTCCCTTCCCAGGCAGCCAGGAGATGGAGCGCCGTATCAAGAGCCTGGTGCGCTGGAATGCTCTTGCCATGGTGGTGCGCGCCAATAAGATTCAGGAAGGAATCGGCGGACACATCTCCACTTTTGCCTCGGCAGCAACTTTGTATGAAGTCGCTTTCAATCACTTCTTCCGTGCTCAGACCGAGAATGGTGATCGCGACGTAGTTTACTTTCAGGGCCACGCCGCTCCCGGCATGTATTCGCGTGCCTATCTCGAAGGCCGCATTTCCAAGGAAAAGCTGCAGAACTTCCGCCGTGAACTGAAGCCCGGCGGAGGACTCAGTTCATATCCCCATCCCTGGCTCATGCCGGATTTCTGGGAGTTCCCGACGGTTTCGATGGGCCTGGGGCCGATTCAGTCGATTTACCACGCTCGCTTCATCAAGTATCTCGAGAATCGTGGGCTGAAGCAGTCCACCGGTGGCAAGGTCTGGGCGTTTCTGGGCGACGGCGAAATGGATGAGCCTGAGTCGCTGGGTTCCATTACGCTGGCTTCGCGCGAGAGGCTCGACAATCTGATTTTCGTCGTGAACTGCAATCTCCAGCGCCTCGACGGTCCAGTGCGAGGCAATGGAAAAATTATCCAGGAACTGGAGGCGATCTTCCGCGGCGCCGGTTGGAACGTCATCAAGGTGGTCTGGGGTTCAGACTGGGACGCCCTGATCCAGAACGATCGGGACGGTCTGCTGGTCCGCCGGCTGGGGGAAATCAGCGACGGACAATATCAGAAATATTTCGTCGAGAGCGGCGCCTATTTCCGCCAAAACCTGTTCGGCAGCGATCCCCGGCTGTTGAAAATGGTCGAGCATCTCTCGGATGAGCAATTGGCTCGCATGCGCCTCGGCGGGCATGATCCCATAAAAGTCCATGCCGCTTACCGCGCTGCCGTGGATCACACGGGGTCGCCGACCATCATCCTTGCCAAGACGATCAAAGGCTATGGTCTGGGTGAAGCCGGAGAAGGCAAGAACATCACCCACCAGCAGAAAAAGCTGAACGAAGACGAGCTTGAGCTGTTTCGCTCGCGCTTCGGCATTCCCATCCCCGACGACGAACTGCACGAGGCGCCGTTCTACCGGCCTTCCGACGACAGTTCAGAGATCAAATACCTGCAGGCGCGCCGCCAGCAACTCGGCGGCTACATGCCGCAACGGAAAGTCCGCGCCACCCCGCTGAAGCCGTTTCCCGACTCGCATTTCGAAGAGTTTCACAAAGGCACTGACGGCCGCGAAGTCTCAACCACCATGGTCTTCGTCCGCCTGCTGGCGAAGCTGTTGCGTGATCCCGAGCAAGGCAAGTACATCGTTCCCATCGTTCCCGACGAGGCACGCACATTCGGCATGGAAGCGCTCTTCCGGCAGGTCGGCATCTATTCCAGCGTCGGCCAGAACTATGAACCGGTCGACATGGACACGCTTCTTTACTACAAGGAAGCGAAAAACGGCCAGATTCTGGAAGAGGGCATCACGGAAGCGGGCTCGATGTGTTCGTTCATTGCCGCGGGCACGGCCTATGCGAATCACGGAATCAACACAATTCCCTTTTTCATTTATTACTCAATGTTCGGATTCCAGCGTATCGGGGATCTGATCTGGGCTGCTGCGGATATGCGCTGCCGTGGATTCCTGATTGGAGGAACCGCGGGCCGTACGACTCTGGCAGGGGAAGGACTGCAACACCAGGACGGGCACAGTCATGTACTGGCCCTGCCAGTTCCCAATCTGCATGCCTACGACCCAGCGTTCGCGTATGAAATCGCCGTCATTATTCAGGACGGCATCAAGCGTATGTATATCGATGGCGAGTCGATCTTCTATTACCTGACCGTAACCAATGAACCTCTGCCCATGCCCCCGATGCCAACCGACGGCAATGCGCGGGAAGGCATACTAAAAGGCTTGTATCGCTTCCAGGCTTCAGGGAAGTCCGATGCGAAATTGAGGGCTCAACTGCTCGGCAGCGGCACTATCATGCACGAGGTCTTGAAAGCGGCCGAAGTCCTTGAGCAAAAGTACGGCGTCGCTTGCGATGTTTGGAGCGTGACCAGTTACAAGGAACTGTACCGCGATGCCAATGACTGCGAGCGCTGGAACATGCTGCATCCCGGCGATCCTGCCAAAGTGCCGTACGTCACGCAAACCCTGAAAGATGCCCAAGGACCCTTCGTCGCAGCCTCCGACTACATGAAGGTATTGCCTGAGAGTCTGGGCAAGTGGGTGCCGGGACAACTTGTGTCGCTGGGTACAGATGGGTTCGGGCGCAGTGAAAACCGTGCAGCACTTCGCGATTTTTTTGAGGTCGATTCCAAGCACATCGTGCTTGCGACCCTCGGAGCCCTTGCACGAGAGAAGAAGATCGCTACCGACGTCGTGAAACGCGCCGTAAAGGAACTGGGGATCAATCCTGAGAAGGCGAATCCCGCTCTCAGCTAGACATCACATGCGAACACGGTGTATTTAACCCGGCGTTTTTCGTTTTTGGGGCGCAACCAACTTACAAAAGGAACCTGAGCGGTGATCGAATTCAAGCTTCCCGAGCTGGGAGAAAACATAGAGCAGGGCGACCTGGTGCGGCTGATGGTGCAGCCCGGCGCCCAAATCAATACCGGCCAATCGGTCATGGAACTCGAGACCGACAAGGCGGTCGTCGAAGTTCCGTCATCGGTGAGCGGAACCGTCCAGGAGATTCGTGTCAAAGAGGGCGACAAGATCAAGGTTGGCCAGGTGATCTTCACTGTTGACGGCGCCGAATCAAAAGCTCCCGCGGCAAGTCCCGCTCAGGCTGCAGAAACCCCACCGCCTACGCAGCAAGCACCGCCGCCTCCGAAAGAGACTGCACATTCGCCGGTTCCGCCCGCCGCACCGGCCGCCACTCCTGCTGCCCCAACGTCCGGTCCAGGAGAATTCAAGCTTCCTGAACTTGGCGAGAATATCTCGCAAGGCGATCTCGTGCGGTTAATGATTTCGCCCGGCACGAAGGTTTCCGAGGGCCAGCCGGTAATGGAGTTGGAAACCGACAAGGCCGTGGTGGAAGTCCCATCGTCCGTGAGCGGAGTCGTGAAAGACGTCAAAGTCAAAGAAGGCGAGAAGATCAAAGTCGGCCAGGTGATCTTCACTTTAGAGGGCGGTGCAGCGGCCGCTTCTTCGTCCTCCCGCCCGCGTAACGCGCCGGTGGAGCACGTTTCCGGGCAACACGGAGCGCGGTTGGCTTTCCAGGCGGCGATCCGGGCGGAAGGCAAAACGGAAGAACAAGCGCTGCCTCCGGATCAGCCGCAGCAAGTCCCTGCCCAATTCAGCATGCCGTCACAGCTGGGCAAAGTAGCCGGGACCGAGCATCGCCAGGCTATTCCCGCGGCGCCGCACGTCCGGCGCCTTGCTCGTGAACTCGGCGTGGACATCTACGAGGTGAAAGGCTCAGGCCCCGGCGGTCGCATCAGTGAAGACAATGTAAAGGCCCACGCCAAGTCGCTGCTTTCCGGCGCAATCACGGCCGCGCAGGCCACTCCTCGAGCCGGACATTTCGCCCAACCGCAGCTTCCAGATTTCGCGAAGTGGGGAAAAATAGAGCGCGTCTCGATGCGCGGAGTGCGCCGCAAAACGGCCGAGCATCTTGCGGAAGCATGGAACACCGTTCCCCACGTCACGCAGCACGATCGCGCCGACATTACGGAACTCGAGCAACTCCGTGCCCGCTTTGCGCCCAAAGCCGAAGAAGCCGGCGGGAAGATGACGGTTACCGCAATTGCCCTCAAGGTTTGCGCCGCAGCTCTCAAAGTTTTCCCGCAATTCAACGCCAGCATTGACATTGAGAAGGAAGAGATTGTTTACAAGCAGTACATCAATGTGGGGGTAGCTGCGGACACGGACCGCGGATTACTCGTCCCCGTCATCCGGGACGTGGATAAGAAGAACATCGTCGAACTGGCAGTCGAGTTGTCTCAGTTCTCGAAGAAAGCACGCGAGAAGAAACTGGCGCCCGCCGACATGGAAGGCGGTACCTTCACCATTACCAATCTCGGTGGAATCGGTGGCATAGGCTTCACACCGATCGTGAACTATCCGGAAGTGGCGATACTCGGTTTGTCGCGCTCCCGGATTGAACCTGAGTGGATCAATGGAAAATTTGAGCCGCGCCTGATCCTGCCCTTGTCGCTCTCGTACGATCATCGCCTGATCGATGGGGCCGACGCAGCCCGTTTTCTGCGCTGGATCGCGGAAGCATTCGAACAGCCATTCTTACTCTCAGTACAAGGATAGGAACAGTTTCAAGTTTCAAGTTTCAGGTTTCACGTGTCGAGTTTCACGTGTCGAGTTCTCGAAGTGCTCTCTGGGTGAAACTCGAAACACGAAACTCGAAACTGTTTTATTCACATGTCAGATAACCAATCCCTCAACATTGCAGTCATTGGCGGCGGTCCGGGCGGATATGCCGCTGCGTTTCTTGCTGCTGATCTGGGCATGACCGTGACGCTCATCGACCCGGAACTCAATCCCGGAGGAGTTTGCCTTTATCGCGGGTGCATTCCCTCGAAGGCGCTTCTGCACGTCGCCAAACTGCTGGAGGAATCGCATCAGGCGAAGGATTGGGGAATCGAATTCGCCGCGCCCAAGATCGATCTTGCGCGCTTGCGCTCCTGGAAAGAGGCCGTCGTCAAGAAGCTGACTGGTGGCCTGGGCGTGTTGTCGAAGCAGCGCAAGGTCAAGTATCTGCAGGGGCGCGCGGCGTTTGACAACTCCACCACGGTGCGGGTTACGAAGACGGATGGTTCCGAAGAAAGCCTTCCATTCGATCGAATCGTGATCGCGACCGGATCGCGGCCGACCGCCGTTCCGACATTGAAACTCGACACTCCCCGCATGATGGACTCGACCGGGGCGCTGAATCTGGATGATATTCCCGGGAGCCTGCTGGTAGTCGGAGGCGGCTATATTGGCCTCGAACTGGGCTCCGTTTATGCCGCTCTCGGCACGCGCGTAACGGTCGTGGAAATGTTGCCAGGCCTGCTTCCGGGCGCCGACCGCGACCTGGTTCTGCCTTTGCACAAGCGACTGGAAAAGATGTTCGCGCAAATCCTTCTGAACACCACGGTCACTGCGGTTAAGGATGAAGGCAATGGCATCCGTGCAGCATTCGATGGGCCCGACATCAAAGAGCGCGAAAAGGTTTTTGATCGTGTGCTGGTCTCTGTCGGACGCAAGCCGAACTCGGAGATTCCCGGGTTGGAGAAGACCCGCGTTCAAGTAGGTCCGCGCGGCTTCATTCAGGTCAACAAACAATTGCAGACAGATGATCCTTCCATCTACGCCATCGGCGATGTGGTTGGTGAACCGATGCTCGCGCACAAAGCCTCACATGAGGGGCGTGTCGCAGTTGAGGCTATTGCGGGGCACAAAGTGGCATTCGAGCCAAATGCGATCCCCGCCGTGGTGTTCACCGACCCCGAAGTTGCGTGGTGTGGATTGACCGAAACGCAGGCGCAAAAGGAGAATCGCGCGGTCAATATCGCAAAGTTCCCTTGGGCCGCATCCGGCCGGGCTCTCACTCTCGATCGCCCGGAAGGTATGACTAAACTGATTATCGATCTTGAAACCGAGCGCGTGCTTGGGGTGGGCATGGTTGGCGTCGGAGCGGGAGAGTTGATTGCCGAGGGCGTACTCGCAATCGAGATGGCCGCTCTAGCCAGCGACCTTGCCTTAACCATTCATCCTCACCCAACACTTTCGGAAACAATCATGCAATCCGCCGAAGTTTTCTTCGGCACAAGTACAGACATTTATCGCCCGAAGCGGGGATGACTTCTGTGGTCCTTCTAGCTTACTTTCCGTGGTCCGATATCATGGGCTATCTAGCACGTTAGCTTTAGTCGCTGCTCGCCGTGAGCGGCAATGAATTATGCTTCGTTTTTTCAAATCAGTTCTGTTGTTTGCTCTTTATTTGAGCGCGTTTATGCCCGTACCGGCACAGATAGCGCTCGCGCAACCTCCGCAAAACTCCGCTGCGCCGGCCATTGCGAATGCTCCTGGCGACCCGCTGGGACGCAACACGCCGTCGAATTCGATCCTTGGCTTCCTCAAAGCGGCGCAAGATGGAGATTACAAAATCGCCGCACAATACCTGCAGATGAGCGCGGCGCGGCGGCAGGCCGAAGGTGAACAGACAGTCGCAAAGCTGAAATTCGTTTTGGATCATGCGTTCAGCGGGAATCTGAGCCGCTATAACCAGCCTGAGGGTACACCGCAGGAAGGCGTTCCCCTGGGACGCCAAAAACTGGGAACCATGACGGCGGGCGATGTCGAAGTGGATCTCGACCTCGTGCGAGTCTCGGATCCCAGTGCGGGCAGGATCTGGCTGATTTCTGCTGATACGCTGGCCAAACTACCCGAACTTTCCGACCAAGTCGTGGCCCGACAAGTTGAGCACAAGCTTCCCAGCGTGCTGGTGAAACACCAGTTCGCCGGCATGCCCTTATGGCAGTGGGCGGCGATGTTGGCGGCCATCCCAGCTGCGGCAGTACTCGGCTGGCTCATTCTTGCTCTGCTGGAAGTTCCCCTGCGTTGGTGGGGGCGCCGTCGAGGGCAGGTGGAAGTCGCGAATTGGCGGTCTGTTTCCGGTCCGGCATGGTTGCTGGCCGGAACCCTCATTCACCAGGTATTTGTCGTTTACCTGCGAATGCCGCTGCTGCCGCGACACTATTACTTCGAAGTCACTTCCATTGCGCTCATTCTTAGTGCTACCTGGATCCTGTGGCGATTTGTGCGCTGGTCCCTGCACCGCGTGCGCACGCGCGCCCTGGCACGGGGACACGCCGGCACGGGATCACTAGTGCTGATGGGCGAGCGCATCCTGAAACCCCTCATCTTCGTCCTTGGCGTTCTCGCTGTGCTGGGCAATCTGGGCTTCAACATGAGCACAGCCCTCGCCGGCCTTGGGATCGGGGGCCTTGCCATTGGCTTCGGCGCGCAGAAGACGATCGAGAACCTGTTCGGCGGCGTCTCCGTTCTCGGAGATGAGGTTTTCCGTGTCGGGGATTCTTGCCGGTTTGGCGATCGCACCGGAGTGGTCGAGGATATTGGCTTGCGTTCGACGCGCATCCGGACAGACGACCGGACGCTCCTCGCCATTCCCAATGGCACGGTGGCGACCATCAACCTGGAAAATCTCAGCCGCCGCGACAAGATCCTCTTCAAAACAAATCTTGCCCTGCGCGTGGACTCTAAGCCAGACCACGTGCGCTTCGTGCTCACCGAGGTTCGCAGATTACTGTACAGCCATCCGAAAATTGAGACTGCCACCGTGCGCGTGCGGCTTACTGATGTTGCCGGAAGTTCCCTCACCATTGAGGTTTTCTCCTACATTCTGACGCGAGATTTCAATGAATTTGCGGCTGTCCGCGAAGATTTGCTCCTGCGCATCCTCGATGTCATCGAGAATTCTGGCGGTACTCTGGCCCTTCCTGCGCAGACGCTGTATCTGAGTCGCGACGCGGGGGTAGAAAAACAGAAAGCAGAGACTGCCGCGAAAAAGATCGCGGAGCTACGCGAAGGCAAGCAGTTGCCCTTCCCGGATTTTCACCAGGACGAAATCTCGACCTTCAAAGGATCGATCGAATATCCCCCAAGCGAATCCACCCTGCGCAACCATGAAGGTCATGGAGACAAGAACCGCTAGAAAGCTCGTGTAGGAGCGGACGCCTCGTCCGTCCCGCTCGCGAAGCGAGCCTGTGGCAGCGTAACTCTCCGAAATGCGGTGATCTAGCCTAATTGCGCCTTTGCGCGCAACCCCGGACGAGGCGTCCGGGGCTACACAATCGCCAACTTAGCTACCTGCTAGGGAGGCCCGTCTCAGTGACATCTTTGCCGCGCTTCGCCCATCGCGCCAGGAAAATATGGGTTGGCCAGTACACGGCCACCGTGATTGTGACCAGATAAGCAACGAGGTACACGATTCCGGGCACAACGTGCTGCTCCCGGAAGAAGAGCCCTCGAGCCCAATTCACATCCTTCTCCGGATGCCAGAAATAATTGATCGGAACGACAATCCACGTCATTACAGTCTGAAGTCTCAAGCCGCGGCGATCATATCCCAGACGCCAAATCGCCCAGAGCAACAGTGGAGGAGTGGCGAGATGGAACAAACTCAGCAGACGAATCGCCAAGCTCACATGCGGATCGAACATGTATTCCGTGCCGCCGACCACATGGTGCCCTGTCAAGAGAGCTCCACCTAGATCGATGGCGTAGAGCATTTGAAACAAGAGCACGCCACAGGCGACCCATGAAAATATCAGCGCACTCTCGAGCCATAGGGCAACCCCGATCAGTACGTTTCCGAGATCGCAGAAGAACAGAAAATTCTGTGCTCCGTACTGCCGCCAGTACAGCGGCACCCACACCATCAGCCAGACGGTCCAGCCAATCTTCAGCCAGAGGGGCACGCGCATGGCGGCCATTGTATGCGAATTACCTGCGTAACTTGCCGGGTCTTACCCCTGTTCCTAGGATGACTCTATGGGTTACACCGCTCTTCTCTTCTGCCCCGAGGAAAAAACCGCACGCACGGTGACGCAAGTTCTTAGCGAACTCGAGTTCGCCGTCGAGGCCTGCATCGAACCTTTCGCTGCAGTCAAGAAGCTGATGGGCCAACACTTCGACGCCGTTGTGGTGGACTGCGATAACGAGCAGAATGCCACCTTGTTGTTCAAGAGTGCGCGCAACTCGACGTCCAACCAGACGTCCCTTGCCGTAGCCGTAGTGGAAGGTCAGGCGGGGGTGGCAAAAGCATTTCGTATCGGCGCCAACCTCGTCCTGACCAAACCCATAAATATCGAACAGTCGAAGGGCACGCTGCGCGTGGCACGAGGGCTTCTGCGGAAAAGCGAACCCGGCAAACCAGCAGCGCCCAGCATAACTGCGCCCCTGGCTACCGCGTCTCCCGCGAAGCAAGCCGTCTCGAGACCTCCTGCGGAGACGAAACCCGCGGCACCTGCAGCATCAATTCCAGCCCCAGCGCCGGTGGTCGCCGAGCCCGCCCCAGTAACGGCATCTGTACCTGTAGTCCAACCGGCCCCGGCGTGGCCGATGGCCGCCACGGCCAGCACAAGCCCGACCGTACACGATGAGGATCTACTCGACATCGACAGTAAGGAAACGAAAAAGTCCGTTCCGGCAACCGAGTCGCACCCAGCAATGTCTTTATTCGCAGCGGCAGAGGCCCGCGGTCAAAAGATCATGACTAGCGGAGCAGCCAGTGCACCCGCGCCCGCTCGCGAGTACACACAGCCAGTCACCCCAGATAAGCCCGCGGCTGCACCGGCGCCGGTGGCACATCCGCCCGTAGGTACGGTCGAACCCGCACCTTCCGCGGTAATTGGGTCTGCCCCCTCTTTCAGCTTCGGAGGAATGAATCTCGATGCGGCGGAGGAGTCAGGCGGTGGCAGCAAGAAGATTCTCATCGGACTGGTCGCAGCCGTAGTAATTGCCGTTGCGGGCTACGCGGCTATGCACTTTCGCGGAACTGGCCCTTCCCCCACTGTGGCCGATGACCTTCCCGTAAGCGCTCCGACTCATGTTACCCAACCGGTTTCCACCAGTTCCAGGTCAGCATCGCAGGGCGAGAAACCTCCGGCAGCGACCTCGCCGGCGAGTTCACAACCCAGTCTGCCCGAGTCGAACAAGCTTCAAAACCGAATGGACGAAAGTGCCAGAGAGTCTCACCTCTCGCCCGAGACTTCGTCCACATCGTCTGCTGAAGCTTTCGTGGAGAACGAACCTGACCCGGAACCGCTGATGGTGAAGGGTGGAAAGCTGGCTACACGACCCAAAGCAGTCGCAGATGCACCAGCTCCAAGCATGATTGGAATGGCCAGCCCTGAGACTGCACCTCCGGCAGGTCTTGTGCCAACCACCACACCGGCGCTGCGGCCGACCCTATCGACACTCAATGTTTCGCAAGGAGTCTCGACCGGACTGCTGATCAAGAAAGTTTCGCCGTCCTACCCAACCAATGCCCTGCGCATGCGGATCGAGGGCGATGTGGAACTGACGGCTACAATTTCCAAACAGGGCGAGATTTCTCAGGTCAAAGTGTTGAGTGGAAACTCCCAGCTGACCCGAGCCGCAGCAGACGCGGTCAAGCAGTGGAAGTACAAGCCATACTTGCTCAATGGCGAACCCGTCGAGATTCAGACGCAGATCACCGTCAAGTTCAAGCTGCCACGCTAACCACCACCCGCCTATACTCGTTCAAGCTCCCGCAGCGTCCGCTCGTTTACGACGTTGCCGGTGTTCAGCGTCGTAGCTGGCTCGAACAGCAGGATCCAACACTCTTCCTCGGCCACTGGCTTATGCTCCACCCCACGCGGGATCACGATGAATTCTCCCTCTTCGATCCATTCGTGGCGGTCGCGGAACTCCATGCGAAAGCGGCCTTTGACGACCAGGAACAGTTCGTCTTCGTGCTCGTGGTGATGGAACACGAATTCGCCCTTCAATTTATCGAGCTTCACGTGCTGGCCGTTGAGTTCCGCCGCGATGTAGGGCTTCCAGTATTCGGAAATGTTGGAGAATTTTTCGGCGATGTTGATCTTGTGCATGCTGCTTCCGATTGTCGTCCTCACCGAAAAGTCGCACAAAAACGTGTAGCCCCGGACGCCCTCGTCCGGGGTTGCGCGGAGCGCAATGGGAATTTGTGCGACGTTCGGGCAGAACTACCCGACCTCTTCACTCCTCACACTCGCTTCGCTCGGGGCGGACGAGGCGTCCGCCCCTACACGATCGCCTACATACCCGGAGTTCCGCTAGACGGATGCCCGGCGTGCAGCCTGAGGTGAACTCCCCGTTTATTGTTCACGCGCGTAGTAGTGGACCAGTCGACATCATCCGTGCTGATCACACCGCTGCCACCTCCCGCGAGTGTGTACGTGATCCGACTATCCTGGTAGCCGTAACCCGATACCGCCAGCACCGTGCCTGAATTCAGGACGAAGACCGGCATGCCAGGAGAGACTCCGTTTGCGGCTGACGAATCAGCCGTGACGTAGTTAGCATAAGATACCTGCCCATCCTGGACAGGTCGACTCGCCACCCGCGGACTGTCGAACGCTGCCTTCGCATCCTGCCAGGCACCGCTCATGCGACTGAAGAAGTGCCACCCAGGGCCGTAGGTCTGCGCCACCTGAGGGATCGAGACATCATCCATCAGGCGCATGCTAAGCACCGTCTCGCCCTTGAGCTTGGGGCGCGGACCGCGCGCTGGAAGCATGACAAATTTCCATGGCCAGAGTGGCGGAAGCATCCACTCGACCACGTCGCGTCGCGGATGTCCCTTGCCGTCAATCTTGCCCTGCTTATCGACCTTGTAGCCCTTCGTCGAAATCACCTTGGCTTCGAGCGGGAGGTCACCTGTAGGCAGGCCGATGCGGTCAAATTGCAGCTTCAGATATCCCTTTCCCCAGAAATGCCCGGGATCTTTCGCCGCTTCGAGATGACCTACCAGATAGCTGCCGCGAGGAAACGCTTGTTGTCCGAACATGGTGATGCCGCGAAGATGGCAGAGCACGGGATCGCCGACATCCATTGTGTTGGTGGACAGGTTGGGTTCGTTAAGGGTGCACTGCAATAAAGTTCCGGCGGGCAGGACGACATCACGTGCACTGGCATCCTGGCTGAGTGTGAAAACTAGACCTAGCAGAGAGATAGCTAAGGCCGCCTGCAGGAAACGGGAACTCATACTTCACCTCGGTCGCTTGCCTCAGAATTGGCGGCCCTTCTGACGTGACCGCTCTAGTAGTGATTGGCGAATCTAACCACAGGTTGTATGTAGGGGTCAATAAGGTTTTGTAGCCTGTGTAGCCCCGGACGCCTCGTCCGGGGTTGCGCGCGAAGCGCGCAATTGGGCAATTGGATTGAGATCAGCGCTTTTCGGAGATTACGCTTCTAAACGCTCGCTTCGCGAGCGGGGCGGACGAGGCGTCCGCCCCTACACGAGCTATTTTTCGTACAACAGCACTCCTTCCGCCTTTTCTGAATCTACTGGGCGGTAGAAGAGCTTGTTGTCTTCCAGGAAGACCTCAATGAACGCCGGACGCGTGGTGATCGTACCCTGGATCAGCGCCTCGGACAGCGGGTCTTCGATGTACTTCTGCAGCGCTCTGCGCAGCGGGCGCGCGCCGTAGCTGCGGTCGGTCAGCGTTTGGTTCAGGATCCAGCGTTTAGCCTCGTCCGCCACCGTGACCGTGATCGACTTTTGCGCGAGGTTCTGATTGAGCTGCGTGACCATGAGCTCGAGAATCTGGATCAGGTCCGTCTCGCTCAGGGCGTTGAAGATGATGATTTCGTCGAGACGGTTCAGGAACTCGGGGTTGAAGGTGCGCTTCACCTCGTTCTTGACCAACTCCTCGACTTTGTCGGCGATCGCATCTTCCTTGGTCGACTGAAACCCGAGCCCTTCGCGCCTCTGAAGATGCCGGGCGCCGATGTTCGACGTCATGATGATGATCGTGTTCTTGAAGTCCACCGTGTTGCCGAGTCCGTCGGTCAACTGGCCATCTTCAAAAACCTGCAACAGGATGTTGAACACATCCGGATGCGCCTTCTCGATTTCATCCAGCAGAACCACCGAGTAAGGAGCGCGCTTCACGCGTTCGGTGAGCTGTCCTCCCTCTTCGTAGCCCACGTATCCCGGAGGCGAACCAATCAGCTTCGATACCGAGTGTTTCTCCATGAATTCGGACATATCGAAGCGAACCAGGGCTTTTTCGGTGCCGAACATGAACTGCGCCAAGGTGCGCGCGACTTCGGTCTTGCCGACGCCGGTCGGTCCAAGGAACAGGAACGAGCCAATCGGCCGGTTCGGATTCTTCAGGCCAGCACGCGAGCGGCGGATCGCGCGAGCCAATGCGCTGATCGATTTATCTTGCGAGATGATCCGCTTGTGCAGCTCTTCTTCAATCCGAAGAAGCTTCTGCGTCTCTTCTTCCTTGATCGAGGTAATGGGCACGCCGGTCCACCGCGAGACGACATCTTCAATGTCCTCGCGGTTGACCACCCCGGTCGAAGACTCGTCGAGATGGTATTTCTCGCGCAGGGCGCGCAGGTTCTCGCGCTCCTTACGTTCTTCGTCGGAGTAAAAGCGCGCCTTCTCGAACTCGTGGTTCGCGATGGCGTTTTCCATGCGGTGCACGATGAACTTGATACGCTTTTGAACTTCGGTCAGCTCTTCGGGTAACGAAGTCTGACGCAGCTTCACCCGAGCTCCGGCTTCATCGACCAGGTCGATCGCCTTGTCAGGCAGGAAGCGATCTGGAATGTAGCGGTTCGAATGCGAGACCGCGAAATTGATCGCCTCGTCGGTATAGGTGACGGCGTGAAACTTCTCGTACCGATCCTTGATTCCGAACAGGATCTTGGTTGCGTCCACCTCATTCGGCGGCGGAACTTTCACTGCCTGGAAGCGGCGCTCGAGCGACCGATCCTTCTCGATGGATTTCCGGTATTCGCCCGGCGTGGTCGCACCGATGCATTGGATCTCGCCGCGCGAGAGAGCAGGCTTCAGGATATTGGCAGCATCCAGCGAGCCTTCGGCCGATCCGGCCCCAACCAGCGTGTGCAACTCGTCGATGAAGATGATGGAATTCTGCGACTCCATCAACTCTTTCATGATGGTCTTTAAGCGCTCTTCGAACTGGCCACGATATTTGGTCCCGGCGACAATGAGGGACAGATCGAGAGCCAAAATCCGCTTATCGGCTAGAAATGAAGGAACTTCGCCATCCGCGATCCGCTGCGCGAGACCCTCGACGATAGCCGTTTTGCCAACCCCTGGCTCCCCGATCAGAACGGGATTGTTCTTGGTCCGGCGGCACAGGATCTGAATCACGCGGTCAACTTCGCCCTCACGGCCCACCAGCGGATCAAGCTGGCTGTCCATGGCAGCTTGCGTCAAATCGCGCGAAAACTCCGCCAAAAGCGAACTTTCCCGCTGCCGCTGTGGTTGAGCCTTTTCCTGAGTCGTTCTGGCAAGTTCTTCACGGATCGTGGAAAGGCGCAGGCCGCGCTCGTGCAGGATTTCAGCCGCAAAGCACTTCTCTTCCCTTAACAGCCCCAAAAGCAGATGTTCGGTCCCAATGTGCCGGTGCGAGAGGCGCTCGGCTTCCTCCGCCGCATAGGCGAGAACCCGTTTGCATTCATTGCTTAGCGGAAGATCGACCGACGTTGACACCTTCTCGCGAATGGTCGTGTGTCCCTCGATCTGCTTTCGGATTGACTCCACCGAAGCGTGCGAACGCAGAAAGCGATTAGTCAGGGCCTTGTCTTCCCGTAGCAGACCGAGCAAGAGATGTTCGGTCTCAATATAAGGAGAGCCGAACTGGCTGGCTTCATAGCGTGCAAAAAAGATGACGCGCCTGGCTTTCTCCGTATAACGTTCAAACATAATGCCCTTCCCCTTGACCTTCCTGGTCGGGACACCTTTATCTACCGACCCGCTATGCCTACTCGGCCCCAATTCGCTTACATTATGCAATCAAAGGGCCAGGAACCCAAGAACAGAAACGATCTTCCTACTCTTTGATCACGTTACCGAAGGAATTCCCGCTCCCTTCGCACAGCCTACAACCAATCTGCCGCACTTTGTCCAATCTGCCGCACTTTGTCGAAATAATCTTTGCTCCTGCCACCGATTCTGCGCATTTCCTCATCCGCCCAGCGACGTTTTATGCGGGTAACGACTCCGGCTCAATTTCTTCCACGCGCCCTTGTCGCAACCTCAGTACGCGTTGGCAGCGACGGGCGAAACCCAAATTATGCGTAGCAATGACAGAGGTGAGTTGATGCTCGCGGTGTAACCGCGCAATCAAAGCGAAAACAGCTTCCGCCGTCTGACCGTCCAAGTCTCCCGTAGGCTCATCTGCGAGCAACAGCTTGGGTCCGGCGATCAGAGCACGAGCTAACGCGACCCGCTGCTGTTCACCGCCGGAAAGTTCCCCAGAGCGGTGATGCGCGCGCTGCTCCAGTCCGACCTCGCGCAACCAGCGTAGAGCTTCCGGTTCGACCCGTTGCCACTCTTGCCCCCTCATAAGCAGCGGCATGGCAACGTTCTCCGCAGCCGTGAATTCCGGCAGCAAATAGTGGAACTGCCATACGAAGCCCGTCTGGCGATTGCGGAAGTCTGCGGCTTCGTCGTGGGACAACGAATTCACTCGCAAGTTGGCGCAGTATACGTCACCTGCGGAAGCGTGATCAAGCGCGCTCAGGATGTGCAACAAGGTACTTTTCCCCGCGCCCGATTCGCCCACGATGGCAAGCATTTCTCCTCGCTTCACCTCAAACGACAGATTCTCAAAGAGCACTAGATCCGATTCACCGGATCGGAAGACCTTTGCCAGGCCATCCACGCGAAGCATTAACCCCTCGTTGCTTAGATGCATGCTCCATCTCTTTCGTTCCAAAGGGGCGCCCCACTGCGGAATCGGCGATTAAAAGTTACTGTCCTTCCAGTATGCAAACCTACGCACGATCCTTTGTACAAATTCGGGCCTGCCAAAAACTGTACATTCGGGCCTTGACCCCTCATGTGATTAGAATCACAACAGTTCCCCAATTCTATTCGTAGCGCAATGCCTCTGCCGGCAGGATTCTGGCTGCCGACCACGAGGGATATAGCGTCGCCACGAACGAGACCAGTACGGTGAAGAGGGCGACCCACGCCCCATCCACTATACGCGGCGCAAAGGGGACGTAGTCGATCGAGTAGACCTCCGGCGAGAGAGAAATGATGTGGTATTGCCCCCCCACGTAAGCGATTGCATAGCCCAGCACCAGGCCGATCGCTGTGCCAATCACACCAATAAGGACACCCTGAGCGATGAAAACGTTACGCACCTGTCCCTTGCGTGTGCCCATCGACATTAGGACCGCGATGTCCTTTGTCTTCTCCATGACCATCATGATCAAGGTGATCAGGATGTTCAGGGCGGCGACAAACACGATCAGCCCGATGGTAATGAATGTGACCAGGCGCTCGGTTTTGAGCGCCTTAAACAGGGCACTATTCTGCTGCAGGGCATTGACGGCCATGAAACCAGGTCCCGCAGCATTTTCGATTTCGCGAGCGATTGCGTCGGCTCGGTCAAGGTCGTCGACCTTGAACTCGATTACGGTGATCAGATTGCCAAGGCCAAACAGCCGTTGTGCGTCGGATAGGCGGGCGAAGGCCCAGCTCGAATCGTAGTCGAAGAATCCAGATTTGAAGATTCCGACCACCTTGAAGCGAGTGTACTTCGGCACCGTCCCGAAAGGAGTGAGCTCTCCCTGTGGACTGGTCACCATGACTTCAGAGCCGACCTTCGCCCCAAGATTATCTGCCATTTCCTTGCCCAGGATAATCGGCGGCATAGCAGCAACCCGCTGGTAAACTGCCGCAAGCGAATCAGGTGACGCCTGTGTAGGGGCGGACGCGCCTGCCCTGAGCACAGTCGAAGGGTCCGCCCTCGCCGAAGGCGATCGAGATTCTGATCCTGTTACCGACCCTCCGAGATGCGAATCCGTCTCAAGCCCCGCCGCCGATCCCTCCTTCACAGAATTCAGCAGATCCCCCACCTGCCGTTCGTACTTGGGGATCATTCCTTTGAGCACAGCTCCCCGTGCCCGTGGTCCCCTCGAAATCAGAACCTGCTCGAAGATAGCCGGAGCCGCCGCGACTACATGCGACTCCTTCGAGAGCCGGTCCATGAACGGCGGCCAGTCCCGAATGCCATCGTCCGCGATTCGTTGCAGGCTGATGTGCGATGTAGAGCCGAGCAGGCGCTGCTGAAGATCCTGCCGAAATCCATTATTAATGGCGAGCGCCACCACGAGAGAGGCCACTCCCGCCGCAACTCCGATAATGGAGATGCCCGTGATGATCCCGATAAAAGCCTGGCGACGCTTGGCGCGCAAGTAACGCGACGCGATAAAGAGTTCGAAGCGCATTTAGGAGCAGGCGTCGGACTCGGACATCAGACCTCGGCCAAGACGGATTATACCGATGGCTGCCTCGCGGATGTCTTTGGAAGTACGGCTCCGACCTGTAGACGATATCGCGTGAATGCCTCTCCGAACCTCTTTTCTAACTCGGCATCTTCCATTCGAATCATCACTGCGCCCGTCGCGATCGCAAACGCGGTCAGCAGCCAGCAAACCAGCAGCCCTGTTCCAATACTCCAGGCAAGCATCTCGCAAAGATGGCCCAGGTACACAGGATGCCGCACATGCGAACGAATTCCCGACGTGACCAGGTTCTGCTCGCGATGCTTCGGGAGGACTTCAGGCAGACCTCCCAATTTCGCCCAGCTGAAATGCGCTCCTGCCCGCGAATAAATCCAGATCCCCAGCGCGAACAAGAGCCCACCCGGAACCCAGACCCAATTCGCGGAATAGATCGCCACGTGCCGCCAAGGGCCAGTGAGGCTTCCCAGTCCAATCCACATCACGATCCACGCCGGAACCAGCACGCGGAACGGTGAACGTACACGCGCGCGCCAGCGATGTGCCCGAGGATGCACCATCAGCCAGAACGAAGGAATGGTCGAGTACACGACGCAGACCAGCCACGCCACGATGCGAACAAGCTGCATATCTCGATTTTAGTGTAGGGGCGGATGCCCTCGTCCGCCCCGCGAGCGAAGCGAGCGCGCACGCGCCATGATCCAGAGCCTGTGGGCATCATCTGCTCGGACGCCGCGTTCCTGTTCTCGAGATCGTTGTGCGCTGCACGCCATTCATTGCGCATCGCGCCACCGCGGACGAGGCGTCCGCGGCTACATGGCTGCACACGGGTAACTACCCTATTCCGCCGTTCAGCGCGATAATGTGAAAATGGCGCGTGCTTTCCTGAGCGACAATTGGCTTCCGAAGTCCGTACTCTGTCTCAGAACCTATGACCGGCAGAAATTTCTGCTGGACTTTATCGCCGGCGTCACTGTGGGTCTGGTCGCATTGCCGCTGGCCATGGCATTTGCCATCGCATCCGGCCTCACACCTCAAGCTGGAATCTACTGTGCCATCGTCACTGGTTTTCTGATCTCCGCACTCGGCGGATCGAAGACCCAGATTGGCGGACCTACCGGCGCATTTGTTGTTGTAGTGGCAGGGATCGTGGCCGTCCATGGCGTGGACGGCCTGTTCATGTGCACCGTGATGGCTGGTGTGCTGCTGGTGATTATGGGCGTCACCGGTCTGGGCACGGCTGTAAAGTTCATCCCGCGTCCAGTCGTGATCGGGTTCACCAACGGCATTGCAGTACTCATTGCCAGCACGCAAGTGAAAGATTTCTTCGGCCTCCACCTCGACAAAGTACCCGGCGTCTTCTCGCTGCGCATGGAGGCATTGGCGAAAAGCTTCCACACTTTTTCTTTTGAAGCCACAGCGCTCGCCGCCGTCACCCTGCTGACTCTGATCATTTGCCGGAGCGTCTCTTCGCGTATTCCCGGTCCCATTGTGGCCCTCGTGATGGCCACCAGCGCGGTTTACTTCTTCAAACTGCCCGTGGAAACAATCGGGACCAAGTTCGGCGGAATTCCAGCAGGATTGCCGCACTTGCAGATACCGAAATTCCGTCTGGACTTGATTCACGGATTACTCGGGCCTGCCTTTACTGTGGCCATGCTGGGCGCCATCGAATCGCTCATGTCCGCGGTAGTATCTGACCGCATGAGCAATGATCGGCACAATCCAAACGTTGAACTGTTCGGACAAGGCATCGCGAATATTTTCTCGCCCATGTTCGGCGGCTTACCGGCCACCGGGGCGATTGCTCGCACCGCAACCAACATTCGCTCCGGTGCGCAGTCCCCCATCGCCGGCATTATTCATGCGCTCACTCTGCTCTGCATCCTGCTGTTCGCGGCGCCGCTGGTCAGCTACGTTCCCATGGCGGCGCTAGCCGGAATCCTGATGGTCGTCGCCTACAACATGGGCGAGTGGCGCGAAATTCCGCAACTGCTGAAGCTCACGAAAACCGACATCAGCATCTGGCTGGTCACGTTTGCACTGACCGTGTTTGCCGACCTCACAGTCGCGGTGGAAGCGGGAATGATTCTGGCGGCGCTGCTTTTCATCAGCCGTGTGGCCTCGACCACTACGGTATCTCAGGTAACTGACGACTATGTGGAAGACGGGCGCGTCCACATCCTGCAGGACAAGGACATCCCCTACTATGCCACCATCTTCCGCATTCACGGCCCGTTCCTGTTTGGGGCAACGGACAAAATCACTGCCGTAGCCGAGAACATCCATAAACTTCCTCCGGTGGTCATCCTGCGACTGCGTAACATGACGGCGCTGGATGCCACAGGGCTATTCGCCATCGAGGAGGTCGCGAAGCAACTGCATGCCAGCAAACGCACGCTGATTCTCTGTGGCGCGCGCGAGCAACCTGCACAACTGATTCACCAGGCGGAATTCGCCGAGGTGATCGGCGAAGAAAATATCTGCGAGAACGTAGAAGCGGCGCTCCGACGGGCAGAGGAAGTATACGAGCGCTTAGAGCAGAAATTCGTTGTGGCGAAGGCTTAAGCCGGCTTCTGGTCGCTGCCCGCAGTCGACCAGAAACACGGAATCCCCGGCGGCATTATCCGCGATCAATCTCGGCCAGCATGGCCCCGATATCGGAGGTCGGCGACTCATGCTTCGCGGCGGAGCGAATCGCCTCGATCTTCGTCTCCACGTCTCCTTCGGGCTGCTGGCGCCTTGCGTAAGCGAGGGCGCGGCGAACCCACTCCGCAACCGTCATACGCTCCGCCCGAGCGGCTCGCTGGATTTCCCGATACTCTGAATCTTGCAAGATGACCTGCAGTTGCTTAGCCATATCATGAGTCTAAATAACTCATCAGTATGAGTCGTAGCTAAAAGCGAAACAGGTACGACGCCTTCACAAAGAACTGCCGGCCGTCATTAATGTACCCATTTCGCGAAGTCAGAATAAACCCGGTGACGGGGTCAACTGCCAAGCCGCGATTCAAATTCGCCAGATCGCTGTTATATCCGACATAGATCGCCGTTCCCGGATGCACCAGGTAGGTGATCAGAAAATCCGCGTTGAAATTCTTCGTTGGAGGTAGCGCACTGATCTCCGGATTCGACAGTACCGATGTGTACTGCAGAATCACTCTGGCCGACAGCGCGCGGGTGAACTGGTAATTCCACTTGCTGCGAAAAATGTGATTCGTCACCGCAGTGAGACTGGGCTGGTTCTGGCGGATGTGCTCCAGCAAGTATGCATTGTCAACCCGCAGGCGGCCTCGGGCGTGGAACGTCAGCGTGAAATTGCCCTGGTCTTCATGGCCCAGACTTGGAATCTGCCCGGCGGCCGGATTGTAATTCACTCCTTTACCGGAAACGAAAAATGCCGTGAAGTCCAATTCTTTGAGCCAGCTTGTACCCGCCTCGATGCCCCAAAACGGTTGTGGGAAAGCGGTCACGCGCGAAAGTGTTCCGTAATCCAGCGGTCGAAGCCGCACGTCATCGTAGCCAAACGGATGCATATTGACGTATGTACCTCGCGCCATATCCACCCGAAAACCGGGATAGAAAAAGTAATCCAGCGCCGTCCCCTGATGATCCCAGATGTTGAATTGCTGCAGCGTGGGGCCATAGGAGATTAGAAACTTGCCCTCGGGACGAAAGTAGTAGCTGGCGTTGATCATCTGCTCGCGGATATCCACGCGATTGACGAATCCGGTTTCAGTGTTGAACCCAGGACTGTAATCCACATACAGCGATTGCAAATTGAACTTGCGCCCGAACCGTTCGAGGTCAGCCTTATACCCGGGCCCTCCGGACCGTGCTCCCGAGATGACATCCAGAGTGGAACTGGTCACGGCTTGGCCTTGCAGTCGCCAATTTTGCCCGAGCTTCAGATTTGCGTCGACCCCACCGACGCGGTTGTATCCGCCTCCGAACTCGCGGTCCGTGTAGGTTGCCCCGACGCTCGATTGGTCGAGAATATCGCGGCTGACGCGCGCAACGGTGAAGGTCGCGCGCTCTCCCGCGTGCGCATCGGTTGGCGGCAGCACCTCGCCCGGGGCACGATCGTCGCTGGCCAGCAGTCCTAGCGCCCACGGTCCGCTTTTTCCGGTCAAACGCAACCCGAACTCCGGATGAGCGATACGGCGCGTAAACACAAGGTCGATGGGAGTATTGAAGTAGTTGCTGTTCTCCAGAAAGAAAGGCCTTTTCTCAGGAAAGAAAACCTCAAAGCGCTGGTTGACGGTGATCTGCGGCTGATCGGATTCAACCTGGCTGAAGTCGGGATTGACCGTGGCATCGAGCACGAAGCTATCGTGCAGAATGAATTTCGCATCCAGGCCGATTTCCGGCTGCAGGGTTCGGCTTTCAAAAAAAGGATTCGCCGGATCGCGCTGGTCGATATCACGGAAGCCGCGCAGCAGTCCGTAGGGAATCACCTGAATATTGCGTACGCGCGACATCTCCAGGCCAGTCGCGACCGCCGCCTGATTGAATCGCCCTTGAATGCGATTGGTAATGCGCGGCCAGAACAGGTTTTCGTTCGTTCGCGGGATGCCGCGGTTCAGAATGATTCTCCACTGTTGCGGGTCGGTATTAGGAAAGCGCAGGCTCTTGAAGGGAATCGTTATCAGCAGCATGTAACCTTGGCCAGTGAGGCGGCCTTCGGAGTTCCACACCGTATCGAAGGACTGGTCGAACCCGCTGTAATCGAGTGGGAGACCCTTGCCGATGGAACCCTCCGTCCAGAGCGCGTCCCATTGAATGCCCAGTGGGTTCGCAGCGAAGGCGTAACCCCGGCGCGCATCGTTGAAGGTGTCGATCATGATCTCGGCCGAATCATCCGAGAAAATGTCTTCCCGCCTGGTCATGCGCGCACGAATCTTATCCGGCTCCTTGTCCCAACAGATGAATACCGCATACAGATTGTGATCGTCGTAAGCCAGATACACATCCGTATCCTGAGTAGGTTGAGCACCGTCCGCCGGCTCGCGTGCGATGAATCCGGTGACCTTCAGCATGTGCTCAGCGACAGCCGCTCCCGGATGCATGCCTTCAAAGTCCGCGAGAGTAGGGGCCGTTGCTATATGGGGAATTTGAATAATCGGAGGAGCCGCAAACGCAGACGCGCTGGTCGCCAATATGGCGGCAGCCAGTGCAGCCGCCAGCAAGCTGGTTTTTCTTGAGATCACGAATGCAAGCAGCATTCTACACGGCACAATAGTTCAGCCGCCGTGTGGAATGCGTGACAGCTCGACGATCCGATGTCACGCTGCCGTAGACGTTGGAATGGGGCATTCGATATCTCGCCCGGAACTGGCAAGATTTTCACCAGCGCTCGCAAGCTGGCATGCGAGTTAGTAGCCTCCAGCCCTTATTCCCTTTATATTCTCTATTTGGGGCCTGCCCTCCTGCGATGATCATCAATCTCGCCGAACGCGCGCACAACCACAACTGGGAACTCGATCCGGTGATCCGCTCGCTGTTGGACACCGATTTCTACAAGCTGCTGATGCTGCAGTTCATCTGGAAGCATTTCCCCAAAACCCAAGTCGCGTTTTCGCTCTTCAACCGGCATCCCTCCGTGCGCATGGGCGACATTGTTCACGTCGATGAATTGAAGATGCAGTTGCAGCACGTGCGCGGGCGCCGATTCCGCAAATCTGAACTGGTGTGGCTGGCGGGCAATACTTTCTACGGGCACCGCGGAATCTTTGAGCCGGCTTTCCTGGAATGGTTGGAACGTGACTTCAGGCTGTCCGACTATGAACTTCATGTTCGCGACGGGCAGATTCACCTGACGTTCGAAGGCATATGGCCTGAGACAACCATGTGGGAACTCTACGCTCTAGCCATTCTCGATGAACTGAAAACACGCGCGCACCTCAAAACCCTGAGTGAATTCGGCCTCGACATCTTGTACGCCCGTGCGAAGACGAAATTGTGGAGCAAGATCGTGCGCCTTCGCGGGGTGCCGGATCTGAGCGTAGGTGATTTCGGAACGCGGCGGCGCCACAGCTTTCTCTGGCAGGAGTACGTTGTGGTCGCCATGGCTTCGAACCTGGGCAGCAACTTCATTGGCACTTCCAACGCTTACCTGGCGCACAAGCACGATGTCGAAGCAATTGGAACCAACGCACATGAAATTCCCATGGTCCTCGCCGCGCTGGCCAAGGATGACGAGGAACTGAGGCAGTCCCAGTATCGCGTGCTGGAACTTTGGCAGCAGACGTATGAAGGCGCCTTGCGAGTGATGCTCCCCGACACCTTTGGAACAACACAGTTCCTCCAGGGAGCTCCCGATTGGGTCGCCGACTGGACTGGCCAGCGTGTGGACAGCAAGGATCCATACGCTGCCGGGGACGAATACATCGACTGGTTGAGAGAGCGTGGAAGGGATCCCCGCGAAAAACTCTTGATCGCCTCTGACACGCTGGATGTCGACATTATCCTCGGCCTGCACGCTTACTTTGGCGGAGCGCTCGGCAAAGGAATGCGGCCCAGCGACTTCCAAAGCGCCGCAGATTTTTACGATCAGAGGAAGTGGACTCCCGGCCGCCGCCTGCGTGTCAGCGCGGGCTGGGGAACGTTGTTGACCAACGATTTCCGCGGATGCAATCCCAATGACGGCGGCGGCTTTGATCCGATCAGCCTCATCTGCAAAGTGTCCAGCGTCGAGGGCCGGCCTGCTGTCAAACTCTCCGACAACTACGCAAAGGCTTTAGGACCTGAGAAGGAAATCGAGCGCTACCGCCGCGTCTTCGGGACGGTCGGAGTGGCGAACACTCCAGTGCTCGCGTAAGCCACTCTCATGATGCCTGTACTCCCTTCACTCATTCGTCCGTTCTGTGTCACATTAGAAGTTCATGCCTGCAATCGACGACGCCAGAGCCGGACGCGCCGCCTTCACCCATCCGGGATTCGTGCTGTTCCAAATCGCGCGTTTCCTCATCGTTTCTGCGGTCGAAATGCAGGCTGTAGCCGTGGGATGGCAAGTCTACGAGATCACTAAACGCCCCCTCGATCTCGGATACGTTGGACTCGCGCAATTTCTGCCGGCGATTCTGCTGTTCCCGATTTCGGGGCACGCTTCGGATCGATTTGAGCGCAGCAAGGTATTGTCCGCCTGCTATGCGGGATACGCGGTTTGCTTCGCCCTGTTACTGGCCCTCGCCGAACGTCGCTCTCCGTCGATCACTTCCATTTACGTCGTTCTGGTGCTGATTGGAGTCGTACGCTCATTCAACAGCACGGCGAGCCGCTCAATTCTTCCCCAGTTGGTTCCGCAGGAACATTTTCCGAATGCAGTCGCATGGAACGCCAGCATCTTTCAGGCTGCGACCATTCTTGGGCCCTCTTTTGGCGGCATTGTTTATGCTGCGTTCCATGGCCCTTCCGCTGTTTATCTGATCGCGATGGCTACGGCGATTGGCGCGACTGTTTCGTCCTTCCGTATCAAACCGGAAGTCAAAGCACGCCCGCGCGAGCCCATGACTCTTAAGACCGTCTTCGCCGGCCTGCATTACATCTGGAATAAGAAATTGATCTTGGGCGCGATTTCATTGGACTTGTTTGCGGTTCTGCTGGGTGGGGCCGTCGCATTGCTTCCGGTATATGCCCGGGAAATCCTGCACACCGGGCCCTGGGGACTGGGGCTTCTCCGCACCGCTCCAGGAATCGGCGCAGCAGTCATGGCCGTACTGCTGGCGCACCGGCCGCTTCGCGGGAGGTCTGGACCCACGTTGTTGTGGGCCGTAGCCGGCTTTGGCATATTTACGATTATCTTTGGACTCTCGCGTAGCCTCACGCTATCACTCGTAGCGTTATTTCTGCTTGGCGCCAGCGACATGATCAGCGTGATCATTCGCGCGACGCTTACCCAGTTGGCAACTCCTGACGAAATGCGCGGACGGGTAACTGCCGTCGACATGATTTTCATTGGCACGTCAAACGAATTCGGACAGTTCGAATCTGGCGTCACCGCGCAATGGTTCGGCGCCGTGCCCGCCGTCATTCTTGGCGGCGCAGGAACACTCGTCGTGATTGCCTTGTGGGCGTGGTGGTTCCCTGAACTCAGGCATGCCGGAGAACTACATGCAATTACCAGCGAAACACTGCAAGGTGCAACGAATAGAGAGGCCGAGCGAGAGGGTCTTCCAACCTGATTTCTGATCTGCTGGACCAGTGAATTCAATTCCTTCTCGGCCTCGTGCATGCCGTAGAATGTCGCTTCATTCAGGCGACGAGGCCCCGTTTGATCGAGCGATACTTCCGTCTCAAAGAAAACCAGACCACGGTCAGGAATGAGTTTCTAGGCGGCCTCACAACTTTCATCACCATGGCTTATATCGTTGTGGTGAACCCGCAAATTCTTTCCAAGGCCGGAGTGCCCATCGACGGGGTGGTGTTCGCCACGTGTATTTCAGCAGCGGCCGCAACACTGGTGATGGGTCTCTACGCCAACTATCCCATCGCACTCGCTCCCGGCATGTCGCTCAATGCCTACTTCACGTACGTGGTGTGCCTGGGAATGCACGTGCCTTGGCGAACCGCTTTAGGCGTCATCTTCTTTTCCGGTCTCGTGTTCCTGATTTTGACTGTGAGCCGCGTCCGCGAGCAGATCGTGAATGGGATTCCCAATTGTCTGAAGCATTCGACCGCGGGCGGAATTGGGATGTTCATCGCGTTCGTTGGACTGCGGAATGCAAACCTGGTGGTCGGCAGTCCCGCTACTCTTGTCAGTCTGGGCAGTTTCCGCAATCACGAATCCCAACTGGCATGTTTCGGATTAGCTCTGATGCTGATCCTGATGACGCGAAAGATCACCGGCGCGATCTTGATCGGCGTACTCGCCACAACCCTGCTGGGAATTGCGCGTGGCATGTCGAATTGGCCCGCCGCGGTCTTCGCGTTGCCCCATCCCTCGAGTACGTGGCTTCAACTTGATCTTCGCGGCGCTCTGCATCTGGGTCTGTTCGAGATCATTTTTGTCTTTTTGTTTGTGGATCTGTTCGACAACGTCGGCACCCTCGTAGGAGTCTGCGAGCAAGGAGGGTTCGTCAAAGACGGCAAGATTCCGCGGGTGGGCCGCGCGCTGGTGTCGGACGCCGTGGGTACGATCTTCGGTGCGCTCACGGGAACATCCACTGTGACCAGCTACATCGAGAGTGCGGCAGGAGTCGCCGCCGGAGCGAAAACCGGACTGAGCAACATCGTCGTAGCGGCTCTCTTTCTGGTTGCTGCATTCTTTGCGCCACTCGCAGCCGCTATCCCCGGATATGCAACTGCCCCCGCGTTGATAGTTGTGGGCGCTCTCATGACCGAATCGATTGGGCGCGTCGAATGGAACGACTTTACCGAGGCCATACCCGCATTTGTTACCCTGCTCGCGACTCCCCTGACCTTCAGCATCGCGACAGGTTTGAGTCTGGGATTAATCTCCTACACGCTGGTGAAGGTGGCTGCCGGAAAGCTCCGCGAGATAAGTCCAGTCATCTGGATTCTCACCCTGCTGTTCATTTTTCGTTACGCCTATCTCGCCTCGGAGTAGTTAAGCGGGGTGCCCCACCCTTGTCGCGCAGTGTGCGACAGGGTGGGGATGTTGACTTCCTTTCCGACGGTACAAATGGCAGCATGACCCGGCAGACCATCATCTGCCGCTCGAGACACTGACTACGGAACGCTCACCGTAACCGTTGCAGTGGATCGGCCATATTGATTGGTTGCGTAAAGCGTATAGGTCGTAGTGGCCGTGGGATTGACCGTCGCGCTGGTAAGCCGCACGGCACCGGGCCCGGGCGAAACGATCACGTAATCTGCGCTGGTCACAGCCCAGGACAGAGTCACAGTTCCACCGGAAACAACATGTGATGCTGACGCGCTGAAACTGGTGATGTTCGGCGCGGCACCCGTGGGATAGTTTGCACCGTCGTACACCGGGCTCATCTGCACGACTTCAAATGCCGTGGCCGGGACCGTCTTAAGCGAATCGAGATCAGAACCCCAACGGTTGTCAGACACTCCTGTCACATATAAAGCACTGCCATTGTCGGCAAGGATCAAGCCGTAATGCTGCATGGCAGCCAGGATCACCTGCATTTGAGGGGAGAAGCCGGAAATGTCGTAGCTGGATTTCAGCCGAATGCGCATTCCCATGGGAGGTGCGCTCGGGTCACTCGTATTTGCCGCCCAATGGGATGCTGGCGGGATGAATGCTGCCTTCGTCCTGGGCAGCGTAAACCGGAACGCATGCTGGATTTTTCCGCTTGCCGCTTCATCGTACCGCACAAGCCCCGGAAAAATGGGCAGCCCAGCTGCATCCCCCGACGTCCATGTGTAGGGCCGCTGCTCATCTCCCAGAAGATCCCATACTGCCGTTGAATCCGCACTCCAGCTTCCATTCGAATCAGGCGAAGCGTTGTAGAGTTCGTAGAGAAAACAGTTGCCATTATCCAGGACCAGCACGTGGCGATCGCCTGTACTTGAGGAACCGCCTTCGACCGGAGCGCCTGCGGGTATAGGCATCGGCCCCGGATCGCTTTCATCGCTATAAGCATTCAGATTGACTTTCACAAGCGGTTGCTTGCCATCCACCACTACATAGGGAATGCCGTAACTCGGATCATTCCCCCAGTCGGGATGCAAATTCACCGCGCCGATCCAATTTGTGATGATCGCGTTGGAGTTGGGATCGACCGGCGTGGCTGAAATATCCGTATTCCAGAGATTGCTGCCGGTGAACGGAACAAACCCGTTCAGGCTCGCAGTCGCGCCATTCGACATTCCGTTGCAGGCAAGATTATTGCTCCCCGTGCCTGCTCCAGTTCCGCCGCCAGTTCCACCCGACCCTCCAGAGTTTGGGTTGACCTTCGACACTCCCGAACAGGCAAGCAGAACCGCGAGCGCTGAGACTATCGCTGGCAGGAAGCAGTATCTTCCACGCGAAAAGATGCCGGACATTGTAGGAAGATTTTCGCCCGCCGACATCCTCTCCGAAAGAGGTCTTCCGGACATGTCCTGATTCCAGCAATGTTGCCGGAGTTCAATGAATCACGGTTTTCGCAGTCCCCATATTGTCGAATTTGTCGTAAACCCTCACGACCACGACATGTTCCGGGGAGGAATCTTTCGAGTTGTCGGGCGCCATGCGAAAGTCATAATTCTCGCCTTTCGCATCCGAGATCTGGCCAACCGGCTCAATATACTTCCACTCGCCGGCGTCCACTGAATACTCGGCCCGCTTGATGCTGGAGAATCCGTCTTCAGCGCGGAATCGCACATGGATCTGACCGCCATCCACAGAGGCAGCCAGATTCTCAATTCGCGGCTGCGTCGTGTCCACTTCAAACCGGCGGCCTTCGCGGGATGCAGTCAACGCCTCGCCCGGGGAATGCGATGGAGCGTCCGAAGCAACTACTTTGATCGTGTAGCCTCCATCAGGAAGCAGACTGGCGTCGAACGAATAAGCTTTGTCGGTAAGATTTTCTTTCAACAGCAACCATTGGCTATTGCCGTCCCCACGATAGTAAATGGAATATAACAACTGGTCGTCGTTATCATCGTGCGCGCTCCACTTCACGCCAATGGAATCGCGGTCGTGCGTACTGGGGACCGGCGAATCGAAGCGCGTCCCAGAAGATCCACTCACGTCAGTTCCCAGATTCAGGCCTGTGGATTTCGGAAGCGGCTGGTAGCGGACCCCCGACTGAACCGTAATGTCATCCACTTCAGGCGCAACGTTCTTGGGAAGATAGTTGAGAGAGACGGTGTCCACCGCAGGACGACTATTTCCGGCGTGTAAAACGACTTTCCACTGGGCATAACGCGCAGCCGGAACCCCCATCTCACCGTCTTTTGAAATATCGACTTGCTTCCATGGACTCCAGTTGCGATCGGGATTGTCCACGTTTCCACTCCGAGCGAGAAGATCGATCTTCCCTGTGCCCCGGAATTCGGCGCGGCCCCACCGCGAGAATATCTTGGCATCAAACACATCGCTCTCGTACGAACCCTCGTTTTGCAGCCCTGGGCCAAGAACAAAAATTTTTCCCAGGTTGCTGCTCGCCGCGTAAAGTCCGCCATTCGGAGCTTTTGCAAAGCCAGTAACCTGCGAGGCGGGCGCTTTCGACACGTCCAGGAATTGATCGTCGCCATCGATCTCAAAGATGTGTCCTCGATTACCGCTTCCAGCCAGGAGTTTGTCATGAGAGTCGAAGCCGAGTGCGTACACGATGTCCTCGCGCGACGTCCAAAGTCGCAGCGGCGAACCGTCGGCCGCAATTCGGTACACATCAGAACCGCCGCTGGCCGCGCCACCCGGCGCGGGGAACGCACCGAAGGTGATAGTGCTTGGAGTAGTTGGGACGGGTCCTCCTGGCATTTGAGCAACTGTTGGGGCCTGCGGGTTAGCACCCATCGTGATCAGCATGGAAGAACCCGGAGGCGTAGAAGTTCCCGAAGGCCTCTTTTCTCCAACACCCGCGGCGTAGATATTTCCTTCTCGATCCAGCGCTAATGCCGTGATCTCTTTTTTCGGAGCACTGTACAGCACGAAGCCTTCTCCCTCTGGAGAGATTCGGTACACCAATCCGCTGCCATCCGTGCCCGCGATGAGATTCCCTTTTGCATCGAAGGCCAGCACGCGAATGTGGGTCTCATCGCTTCTGAAAAACACCGCATGATCGCCTTTGGGCGTCACCTTATAAATCTCGCCATGGTCCCCCGTGGCAATATAGAGATTGCCGGATTTGTCGAGCGCGAGATCCCAGATGTACTTGGTCCCCGGCGCGAAATAAATCGAACTGCTCCAGGAGGGGTCCAGAGCCGGTTTCGCCGCATCTTTCGATGCATTGTCACCGGACTTCGTATCCGCCTTATGTACCTCGTTTGTCTCCGGGTTCCCTGCCGCTTTGTGCTCTATCTTGTAGACCTTGCCGTCAGGGGCCGTCGCCGCATAAATCACCCCGTTGGGACCAACTTTCAGTGCCTGAACCTGCAACTCTTGCGGTTGGAAAATGATGGTGGACTTGCCCTCAGGCGTGATGCGATACACGCGAGCCGGAGAACCGGTCGCGGCAAACACGTTGCCCGCATCATCCGCCGCAACCGCCCAGATATATGTGGAAGGTGTCGCGTACAGCAGCTTGAATGATGGCGCAAGTTCGAGACCTCCGGCGCTGCGAATTGCCACGCCACTGGAAGTTCCCTTCACCAGTTCGTCGAACTTAGACTGCTCCCATGTTCGCGTTCCTTCCGCCACACCATAGCTGGAAGCGATAGCAATTGTGAATACATAGAAGAGAATCGAACGTGAACTCCTGAGCACTCTGTGCAATGTCATACCTCGATTGAAAGTCCGGACAGCCCGTACCCATGGCTATTGGGGATTAGCTTGGAAACTTCAGGTTAACACGCGATGCCGCTGGTTTGCGCATCCCGCACGCTCCAAAGCATTACGCTTTTGCAGTATCCAGCGCTCCTCGCTAACAACGTAGCGCTGAGTTACGGAGGTAATCGTCGCATCATGTTATCGTAGATTTTTATGGATTCCGCGCGGCAGAAACTGCTCAGCACGCTGGCTCAGAAATCTTTCCGCCTCGGGGAGTTCAAGCTCTCTTCGGGCGGCACTAGCGATTACTACATCGACTGCCGCACGACGACACTGGATGCCAAGGGATCGCGTCTGGTCGGCGAAGTGTTCACTGAAGAAATTCGTCAGCGCGGATGGAAGCCTCGGGCTATCGGCGGCTTGACCATGGGCGCCGACCCGATCGTGGTTGCGGTTTCGGTTGTGAGTGGCGAGTTGGATGGCTTCCTGGTCCGCAAGGCGGAGAAGCAGCACGGGACCGGGCAGCGTATTGAGGGATTTCGAGAACAAGGAGCGCCGGTGGTCATTGTCGATGACGTCTGCACTACCGGCTCATCCACGATCCAGGCGATCGAGGCAGCACGCGAATTTGGATTCGAAATCGTAGGTGTTATGTGTTTAGTCGAGCGGGAAGAGGCGAAAGGACGGCCAGGCGTCGAGAAAGCAGCAGCACCGGCACCCTTTGTATCTATCTTCACGGCTACTGATGTGCGGCAGCAACATCTGCTTCAGAACGACGACACGCAGCCAATTTTCGCCATTGCGGCCGCATGCGAACTCTGCGGCCAGCCCGCCGTTACCAATAACCCCAGAACCCGCTGCGCAGTGCACAAAGCGTAAAGTGATATTCACCGCGCGCACTTTAACGCGCTCTCTACAAATCATATGATTCAGACTCTCGAATGGACCGACAAGGGCGTGCGCTTCATCGATCAAACGAAGCTGCCGACCGAAGAAGTTTATGTAACCTGCACCACGCACCAGCAGGTGGCTGAAGTCATCCGCAATATGGTGGTTCGTGGAGCGCCAGCAATTGGCGTCGCGGCGGCGATGGGCGTCGCCCTGGGAATCAAAAACTCTACGGGCGGAGTCCACCGGAGATCTCAAGAGCGAGTTCGACGAGATATGCGAACTCATCAGCAAAACCCGGCCAACGGCGGTCAACCTGTTCTGGGCAATTCGAAGAATGCAGGAAAAATTCGAGCGCATTCGCATTCGTCCCATTCCGCAGATCAAACAGAGCCTTATTGAAGAAGCGCAGCGCATGCACGCAGAAGACATTGCCGCGAATCAATCGATGGGGCGCCATGGCGCCACATTGATGCCGAGCTCCGGTGGCGTTCTGACGCATTGCAATGCCGGGGCGCTGGCCACTGCCGGCTACGGCACGGCTTTGGGAGTCATTCGTGCCGCGGTTGAACAGGGCAAGAAGATTCATGTTTACGCCGACGAAACCCGGCCTTTCCTCCAGGGTTCACGCCTGACTGCCTGGGAGTTGATGAAGGATGGAATTCCCACCACCGTCATTTCCGACAATATGGCAGGCGCGATGATGAAGCAGGGGAAGATCGGAGCAATCGTGGTGGGCGCGGACCGCATCGCCGCTAACGGAGACGTAGCCAACAAAATAGGAACCTACACGGTGGCTGTCCTCGCAAAAGAACATGGCATTCCTTTCTATGTAGCCGCTCCCATCTCGACTGTTGATCTGGAATGTCCTGACGGAAGCCAAATTCCCATCGAGCAGCGAAATGGAAAGGAGGTCACGCACATTGCCGGCAAGCAGATGGTGCCCGACGGTGTGGCTGTAGAAAACCCTGCTTTCGATGTGACGCCCGCAAAATATGTTGCGGCCATCATCACCGAAAGAGGGATCGCCAAAGCTCCCTATCAAGACTCTTTACGCCAGCTTGCTCAAGTTGAGTCGGAAGTACGTCCTTGAGCGCCAGTTTGCCAACACAACAGCAGAACGATTGGCCGTTTCGTAAGAGTTCGTAAAACACGGCAAGCCCGGCCGTTTGCCGCTACTTTCTCCGCCGCGCCGGGTTGAATCCATCGTCAACTTGCAACTACCGGTCTACACAAAATCTTGTTCCACGCTTTTTTCCTCGGGAGATGTCATGGCATTCGCCACTCGTTTCGTTGTACCCATTGCGTTCTCGGCTCTCGTGATATTGGCAGGCTGCGGTGGCGGTAATGGCACATCCAAACCTACGCCTCCTCCGAGTGGGGCGTTTAGCAACGCATCGCTAACCGGCACTTATACGTTTTCCGTGGCGGGCGCGAATGGCAGCGGAATCTTCGCCATGGCAGGCACGTTTGTAGCATGCGGCTGTGTCCAGGGCACGATTTCATCCGGCACGGTCGACTTAAATGATCCCAGCGGACCCGCGATTGCTGCGGCCATCGGCAGCAACAGCACTTACCGCATAACGTCGGACGGACGCGGCCTCGCTCGCCTGTTCATTACCATACCTGGAAGTTCTGCCACTGAAATCGACCTTGATTTTGTGCTGATGTCCAGTTCTCATGGCTCCGTGATACGGTTCGACGGATTTGGAACGGGCAGCGGAACGATTGACCTGCAATCCAATGCCGTCACAGATGCTGACCTGACAGCGACTCCTTTCGCCTTCTTTCTATCCGGCGGTGATCTGAACAACCTGCCGGTAACTACGGCAGGCGCGCTCAGCAGCTGGGTCCACACGGCACGAGTCAACACCGGCGTAGAAGACTTCAACTACAATGGCACGCCCTCCACGCAGTTGGCGCTTACGGGTTCGATCACTCTCGGCAGCGGCACCAATCCCGGCCAGGCTGTCCTGACTACGTCGGGGACGACGCGCGGAATCGTTAGGTTTCAGCGTTTACGTCATTGACGCCACGCATTTGAAACTCATCGAGAATGACGGTCAATTCGATGCTCATCGGCGATCTTCTGGCTCAACCGTCAGCCTCTATTTCCGCAGGAATCCTCGCCTTTACGATGAGCGGACTCAACTCCAACAGCAACCTATTCGTGTCCGGAGGAGTGATGCTGTCCGACGGTGCTAGCCTGCTCACTGATGGTGCTGAAGACGTGAATGATGCCGGGCTCGTGGATAACGGCACAAGTCCCGCTGCACCGTTCGCCTTCAATGGTTCGTTTTCTTCCACGGGCGGTGGCCGTTTCCAAGTCAGTTTGACCAACTACGTAGGTCGGAACCACGTTTGCCGCGTATCCTTCTGTCGGGTGGCTTCTGATGCTGCAAGTTGACGGCCTCGGTGGAGGGATCACTGCCGGAATCGCATTGCCTCAGCAGCCTGACGCCACCATTGGCGCTTCGCAAGGCTACGGTCTGAACTTGAGCGGCTGAAGACCTGGGTACTTTTGTCGAAATCGATCAGGTCGCGGAAGTTCAAAACAACCACCTCCGGAATGACTGGGCTGGTTGACCAGAACGACGGTGGCCAATTCGGGACGGCAAATGTCCGCGGAACTTATAAGCCTGGTCACTGGATTTGCATCCGCCAATTTCAACACCGCGGGTTGCCGAAGTTGTTTTTCTATCCGATCGACAGTTCCACTTCGCTCTTGATCACTGCGGACTCGACTGTGGCGGCACTGGGCTCGTTTCAGATACAGAGCACACCCGGTAGCGCAGCACAGGCATCGCTACGTCGCGCTTCGACTGTTCCGATGCCCAGGATACTGCCCCATCAACGCTCGGCTAAGCCAAAAGCTCGGGTTGGCAGCAATTAGACGGAGGCGGCGGAGTTCTGCAATCGGCCGATGCGGTGCAGTTTCTTGAGATTACTTCGGGGAGCAGCGATCCGGATTTCGACAGTCCGTCTGTGCCCTTGCTGCGAACCTCGGCTCTTGAGAGTGCCCATGACACGGCACGGACGCCAAGCAATACTCCGAGGATCAGGGCGTACTCCAGCGGTTTTCTAAGATCCGCTTTCACCAGCCAGATGTAGTGAATCACCCCGGCTGCCGCACTGAAATAGATCAGCCGGTGCAGCGTTTGCCAGCGCTTTCCGCCCAGTTTGCGAATCGACCACTTTGTAGAGGTCAGCGCCAGGGGAAGCATCAGGGTGAACGCAGTCATGCCCGCAGTAATGAATCTGCGCTTGTAGATGTCGGCCAGCATTTCATGCACATCGAAAAACTTGTCCAGCCAGACATAGGTCATCAGGTGCAGGAAGCCATAGAAAAATGCGAATAGCCCGAGCATACGGCGGATCCCGATGATCCAGTACTGTCGTGTAAGTTTTCGCAGCGGCGTAATGGAGAGGGTCACCAGAAGAAAAATCAGCGTCCAGTCCCCCGTGCCGTGCGTGATGGTCTCGATCGGATTTGCCCCGAGACCCGCATGCAGCCCCCTCCAGACAAGCCTTCCCAGTGGCACTAGGCAAGCGAGAAAGATCACGGGTTTGAGGTAGCGGAGCATAAATACTGCTGCCAGGTGTGAACCCAAGAGCGGAAGCAAGTCTGGTTCGACACTCGCGCCGCGAAGACGGAGTTCCGAAAGCGCGTCTCAGAAATTCTTCTTCAAATCCATCCCGCTGTACAAGCTGGCGACCTGGTCGTAGCCGTTGAACATCAAGGTCGGACGTTTCAGGAATTCGCCCAGCCGGCGTTCTTTTGCCTGGCTCCAGCGCGGGTGGTCCACGTTCGGATTCACGTTGGCATAAAACCCGTACTCGCGCGGCGCGGAAATGTTCCACGTATTCATCGGCTGCTTTTCCGTGAATCGAATGCGCACAATCGCTTTGGCACTCTTAAACCCGTATTTCCACGGCAGGACAATGCGCAGCGGCGCTCCATCCTGATTGGGTAGCTCTTCTCCGTACATCCCGAAGCACAGCAGTGCCAGCGGATGCATAGCCTCATCCATTCGCAGGCCTTCCAAGTACGGCCACTCCAGCACATCTCGCTGCTGTCCGGGCATCTGACTCTTGTCCAGAATGGTTGTGAACTCTACAAACTTCGCCTTGCTTGTGGGATTGACGCGCTTAATGAGTTCACTCAGTGAAAAACCAACCCAGGGGACGACGATTGACCATCCTTCTACGCAACGGTGGCGATAGATGCGCTCTTCTGGAGGCGCCATCTTGATGATCTCATCCACGCCGAGCTCTTGCTTCTTCTCGACCAGGCCGTCAATCTTCACCTTCCATGGGCGCGTTCGGAAATTCTTTGCCAGCTGGGCTGGCTCGTCCTTGCTCGTGCCGAACTCGTAGTAGTTGTTATAGTGCGTCACATCTTTGTACGGAGTGATGGTCTCAGTAGTGCTCAAAGGGCTTTTCTTAATGCCTTCGATCTTATTGCCTGCCGAAACTGTCTGCGACGGCATCACAACGTCGCGCAATTTGAACCCGAAAATTGCCGCGCTTCCAGCCGTCGCTGCGGCGGCAATAAAATTTCGGCGATTGAAGTAAACACTTCTGGGCGTGATCTCTGATGAGCGTATGTCTGCTGCCTTCTTGATGAGCATAGGACCCCAGTCCCTGGCAACTCTATTCTCAACCATAGGACGCGTATGGCCGCAGAAAAGTTTCATCCCAAAGGGGGAATCGAATGTTGCGGAGAGGGAGCGAGAAGAACGTCAGCTACCCTAGCACTTCTCTGACTTTTCGGGACAAGCTCTGCAAACTGAACGGCTTCTGCAGGAACGCGGTGCCCTCTTCGAGGGAACCTTCACTGACGATAGCGTCCTCGGTATAGCCCGATAAATACAGGATCTTGGTCGAGGGACGCGCCCGGGCAAGTTGCTTGACCAATTCGCGGCCTCCGATACCAGGCATGATCACGTCCGTGATTACCAGATCAATTTTGCCGTCATGGCCCTCGGCTATGGCGAGCCCTGCTTCCCCACTTTCCGCTTCGAGCACGCGGTAGCCTTTCGCCTCAAGCGTATCGCGCACCAACTGGCGCACTGAGTCTTCGTCCTCCACCAGCAAAACGGTTTCCGTGCCCCCAAGCGCGGCGTCGGGCAGGAGAGCCGGTTGCTTTTCCGCCGCACCTTCCACCTGTGGCAAGTAGATTTGAAACGTGGTCCCCTGGCCTTGCTCGCTCTGTACCATTACATAACCCCCACTCTGCTTGACAATGCCGTACACCGTCGAGAGACCAAGCCCAGTACCCTTGCCCTTCTCTTTAGTGGTGAAGAATGGCTCGAAGATGCGCAACTGTGTCTCCTTATCCATTCCCATCCCCGTATCACTGACTGAAAGAATCACGTACTTGCCCGGCCGGATGAATTGCTGGCCGCGAGGTGGACTTCCATCCACAACAATATTTTGCGTCTGGATGGTTAACTTACCCCCATCAGGCATAGCGTCCTTCGCGTTCACCACCAGATTCATCAGCACCTGCTCAAGTTGACCGGCGTCTGCCCGTGTGTGCGCGGCTTGCGGCGAAAGTATGCTGGCAAGTTCGACATTTTCGCCGATGAGCGGGTTCACCAAACGCTGCATATCCTGCACGATCGCGTTCACGTCAACAACTTTCAATTCCAGAATCTGCTTGCGACTGAAGGCCAGCAGCTGGCGCGTAAGCGTCGTCGCACGATCTGCTGCAAGTTGGATAGCTTTTCCTTTTTCGTGCAGCGGGTTTTCCGCCGGTAGCTTCGCCAGCATGACCTCCGCGTATCCGCTGATTACCATCAGCAGGTTATTGAAATCGTGGGCAACTCCACCCGCCAGCCGGCCAACTGCCTCCATTTTCTGAGCCTGCCGGAACTGGTCTTCCAGCGCGCGGCGGTCGGTCACATCCTCGGCAATTGCTTCCAGTACATCCGCTGGCTCGTCGGCGCTGCTCACCGCACGGCCGCTAATCCTTACCGTGATCGTGTTTCCATCTCTGCGCTTCCACCTCACCTCGATGCCGTCCACCCGTCCTGTCCGCCGGAACTGCTCGATCAAGTGCGCGTGCTCCCCGGGATTGGCGAATACATCCCTTTCAGGATCGAGCAACAACACATCTTCCACCGACTCATAGCCCAGCATGGCAATCAGCGCCGGATTCACATCCAGAAAACGCCCTTCCAGGCTCGAACGGTAAATGCCGTACACCGAACTCTGCACCAGGGATCGGTAACGGGCTTCGGAACGCCGGAGCGCCTGCTCGTTGCGCTTGATCTCAACCGCGCTCGCCAGCTGGCGGGCTACAAACGTGAGGATCTCCTTGTCCCGCTCTCCATAGCGAATGTTTTTCGAGTAGGTCTGGACAACCAGAGCGCCGAACGTATGGCTATTCACTTTCAGCGGTACGCCCATCCAATCCAGTGAACGTGCGCCGCAGCGTTCCACTTCTCCTCGCTCTTCCATCGCCTGCAAAACTTCCGGAGTAGCTAACAGAGGTTCTCCCATCCGAATCACATAGTCCGTCAGCCCATGGCCCAGCTTTTTAGACGATGGCGCGCCGTCTCGCTCGTCCACGAAATATGGGAACGTAATCAGGTCGGTTGCCGAATCGTAGAAAGCGATGTAGAAATTCCGGGCGTACATCAGCTCGTCAACAATGCCGTGTACTGCCGCAAAGAACTGCTGCAGATCGTGAGCGCTGCTGCTCTTTTCAGCTACCCGGTACAGCGCGGAACTGAGCGCCTCTACACGTTTACGATCGGAAACATCGCGGTATCCGGCGCAAAGGCCAGCCATCTTTCCGTCCTGCATCAGCGGCGAGCAGGAGAGTGAAACATCCAACAACGTCCCGTCGCTTTTCCTGCGTTTCGTTTCCAGGGTGATGCGTTCGCCTCGGCCGAGCACCTCGGTGAGCCACTTCGACTCAGCCAGCCGGTCTGGGGGAACCACAAGATTTTCCAGTGGTCGCCCCATCACATCGGCGGAAGAGAATCCAAACATGCTTAGGAATCTTTCGTTGGCCCACAGCACATGATGTGCGCTGTCCGCCACAGTAAGCGCATCCGGAGAAGCTCCGAATATTTGTTCGAGAAACTGCAGTCTCGCTTGTGGATTATCCCAGGCCGACAGATATGGAGGAGCCGGACAGGACCTTTGGGAGCACGAAGAATGACTCGCTGCCATCTCCGCCGGCACAAAAGAGGGCGGGGCTCCAGTTTCGAGAGCCTTTTGCAGCCGCTGCGCGCGTGCCCGATCCATCGGCACGGACGTGTTCCCACGTTCGCCCACGCGAATCCCCCTCCAGATCGCAGCTTTCAGCGTAAAACGGGAAGTACCGCCTCGAAAGTTACCGGGGTAATCCTGAAACGGAGTGAGTCGAAATGGGAAGGAACTCGGTTCCAGCGTTGCGCAAACCGTGGCCCTGATGTGCCACTGGAACCCTGCCGTCGCAGTTCTTGGGTTTGTAAATGATGAGCGTAATAACCCCGCTTCACCGCAAAAGTTGCGGTGGAATATCCAACGGCCGACCACCTAACCCGCATGCATCTTCACCCCAAATGCCCGCATCGAATAATTAACCAAGCAGTTAATTAGTAAAGATTCGTCAATGGGTCGGGAGGTGACCTATGCAAGCAACGAAGAAAATGAAGAATGTGGCGGGAGCGTTGATCGCGGTGGTCCTGCTAAGCGTCACGCTTTTTGCCGACACCGGCGCTGCGTCACGCTATGACAACCAGGTTCAGACTGCCGTCACACACAAGCTGGACGCTAAGAAACAATTTCGAGACGTCAAAGCAAGCGTGGAAGATGGCATCGTAACTTTGACGGGCTCGGTCGATCTCTACCAGCGCAAGCTGGACGCCGCCAAACTGGCGCGCAAAGCTGCGCACGTGCAGGGCGTCCGCAACCTGATCACCGTGGGCGGACCCGACGTCCCCGATGCACAGCTGGAGCAGAAACTGGCGACCAAGCTGCGCTATGTGAGAGTCGGCTATGACAATGCCTTCGATTACTTCGCACTCGGTGTGAAGGATGGCGTTGTAACCGTGGAAGGGCAGGACCGGACCGGCGTGGGACGCGATGAGGCTCTTGCGGAGATCGCGAACATGCCCGGCGTGAAGGATGTGATCGAGAACATTTCGATCGCGCCGGTCTCAACCTTCGATGATGGAGTGAGACTCCGGGCTCTGCAGGCGATCTATCGTGATCCTGTGCTCAGCAAGTACGCGATGGATCCCGCACATCCCATCCGCATCATCGTAGCCAACGGCCATGTGACCCTGTACGGCTCGGTCGATAACGCGATGGACAAGAATATCGCGGGAATCCGCGCCAACCAGATCTTCGGTGCATTCACCGTGGATAACAAACTGGTAGTAGACAAATCGTAAGTTGAAACAGCGCTGACGGGAGGCGCGGCGCAAGCCGCGCCTTTCATTTTTGCCCCGGCGTATGCTCGAACGGCAACTTTGTGTACCGCGCCTTCTCAATTTCAATCATCAGGGCGACGCGTCCCTCAGGACTGCGGAAGGGGAATGGTTTGCCTGTGTATTTGTGCGAGATCGGATCCATTACCTTTAGATCGGGGTCAGGCCGGCGCTCCACGACGCGACCGCGAATTTGCACCTCTTCGTAAGGATTCGTGAAATCGATCACGGACAATGCCACCCGCGCGTCGCGGCGCGTGTTCTTGGCCTTGAGTGAGTTCTCGCCAGTGCAAATCACAACGTGATCCCCTTCCCGCCCCACCCATACAGGCACGCATTGCGGCGAGCCATCGGGCATCAGCGTCCCGAGGTGGGCAAAGTTCGGACGATCGATCAATTGCTTGACCTCCGGCGAGAGCGGAATACCCATGATTCACTCCTGATTCACGGCAAGCGGTTGATGAGCGAAGCCACATATCCCGCTCCAAATCCGTTATCGATATTGACGACGCTAACGTTGGACGCGCACGAATTCAACATTCCGAGAAGCGCCGCCATCCCCTTAAATGACGCCCCATACCCAACACTCGTCGGTACAGCAATCACCGGTACTCCGACTAACCCTCCCACAACACTGGGCAGGGCGCCTTCCATTCCGGCACAGACAATCACCACCCGAGCTTGAGTCAAGGTTTCGCGATTCGCCAGCAGCCGGTGGATGCCAGCCACTCCTACGTCATACAAGTGCTGCACTTCATTTCCCATCACTTCGGCTGTCACCACTGCCTCCTCAGCCACGGGAATATCACTGGTTCCAGCCGATACGACGGCGATAACGCCTTTCCCGCGTTTGGTCGCATCCTTCTGCAGGACGATGGCGCGCGCCAGCTCGCGGTACTCCACACCGCGAACTTTCTTCTTCACAGCCTCGAACTGCTTCACGTTGGCGCGAGTCGCGAGAACATTTCCGCCGTGCTTCGCTAGCCGCGAAAATATCCCGGCGACCTGAGCCGGTGTCTTGCCTTCGCCCAGGACGATTTCCGGCATGCCGTTTCGCAGCGCACGATGATGATCGACTTTGGCGAAGCCCAGGTCTTCAAACGGGAGATGCCGCAGGCGATTCACGGCATCATCAGGAGAGAGTTCGCCCTGCCGTACTTGTTGGAACAGCTTGCGGATGGATTCGGCGTCCAAGCAGCACTCGGCGCTGGCATTCAGCCGGCGCGAACTCTAGCTTAGCATTGCACGCTTACGCGTGCGCCGCGCGCGTGACTGACCGCGAGAACGATCGCAGTCTCCTGATCACGGCAGCACATACTTTGCGGGCGACTCCGGATTCATACAGGTGGGCCAGGAACAAGCGCCGAACCGCGGACGGGGTAATCTTTCCTGCAAGGTAGGCGTCGTAGACTTGGCTTCCGATCCGGAATCCCCATTCCTGCGCAGACGATTCAAATTTGACCGCATCAGCTCGGAATGCAGACTGCGAGGCTTTTTCGCAGGCTGCAAACGAGATCAGCGCGGAATTCGCATCTTCCGGTGCCGGACGCGAAGGATAAAGCACGCGCGATCCGAAGTACGCAATCGCATGTTCCATGACACGAGCATAGAAGCGGTCCAGCGCCCTGTGGCGGTCGTCAGTGTCGAGTCCAATCTCGCCCGTTGCCGTCAGAGAATGCCTTCGTTGCGGTAGGCCTTGGCAGGCATGATGCAGAAACCGGGCAGCATCTTCTGCCGCGTGCATCATCTGGAATTCACGAACATAAAACGCGTTCACTTCGGGCAGATATGCGCTGCCGCACTGCTCCACGCGGGACAACATCGTCTCCCGCTCCGCGTCGCTGATGCATTTGCGGGTTAGCAGGCGTCGCAACAGTGCGTCAGATGTTCCTCCACAAACTTCCGGCAGCATGTCCACGAGGAATTTCGGCTGCGTGCCATTGTGTGGCGAGTAGCGGTTGATCTCCAGAAAATTGGCGAGGCTATCGACCAGGTTGTATATAGTCGGCGCGAAATCGGGCGCGCTGTCGCAACGGCTCCACTGGTCGAGGCACAGCCTGTAGCTCTCGTATTTTTCCAGTGGCGTAGCGTTGAACACGCAGATTACATCGTTATTCACGCGCACCGCCTCGACCGAGTCGGCCCGTTCTCCCGCGGCCCGCCAGTAAAGAGCGTCAATGTTCTGCAAAACCGTCAAGATCTTGGCCTCAGGCATTTGCGCGCGCAGTTCACTTGGCAAATGAGACGGCGCCAGATGCGATTCGCCGAACAGTACGAAGATAGCGGCCTCGGGATGGCGCTGACGAATCTCACCCAATTTCAGAGCCGCGTGATGATCCCGCGCTCCAATCTTGCGCAGGTCGTCCCGCGGCATGCAATCCAAGCCATACACAGCTTCCCCATGATCGCGTGCGGCTAGCAGGAGATCGTAAAACGGTGCCCAGTCGTATCCCCAGTCGAGATCAAAGCGAATCCGCTGGCGGAACTCCGCCTCCTCAATCTCACGGCGCCACCACTCATCCACAATGTGCTGGTCGCGGGCGAAAATGGTTTCCAACCCTAGAATGACGGGACGATCGCCAGCCAGCGCGCGTTGCTCCAGAAGTGACGCGGCACAGCGTTGCGCCGCCGGCAATGCATGATAGTCGCCGATCAGAATCACGTCGGCAGCGCGTAGCGTCTCCTGCAACTGCTCGCGGCTTAAAACGGATTCATAGCGTTTGAACGCTTCGTTGAATTCGCGAAGATATTTGCGCCGGTTGTGCGAATCTTGCGCGCGAATTTCACGCTCCACGCCCGCCAGCGCGGTAAGTTGCGCGGCGCTGCGTCTCAATCGAAGATTCGCGGTAGAGGCCATAAACTAACTTCTTTTCCGTCGCTTGACTTCCGCTTCTCGAACTCCATATGCTCCGTTGTTCGACGGAGCCAATCCCCATTCACGCGCGAGGTCCGTTGCCCAGCATCCCGCCCAAAAACTTGACCATTGCCACAAGTGGCGCCAGTGGAGCGATATTTCTACGGCACTTGCTGCTCGCCGTAGCTCGCGATGAGCGGGTCGAGACAGTGAACTTCATCGCCTCCGACAGCGCGCTTCGCGTCATGGCTGAAGAACTGGACCTGAAAGGACGATCCAATCTCGTGAGCCAACTCCTGGCCGGCTCGGCCTCGCGAAAATTTCAAATTCAATCCAACGCTGACATTGGAGCCAATGTAGCTAGCGGTTCTTATCCCGCCGATGCCATGATTGTCATCCCATGCAGCGTGGGCACTCTGGCCCGTATCGCCAATGGCGTCGCCGCCCAACTCATCGAGCGCGCCGCCGACGTCTCACTCAAAGAGAAGCGTCCCTTGGTACTGTGCGTGCGCGAAACGCCTCTCAATAAAATTCATATCCGTAACATGTACCGGGCCGCAGATGCCGGGGCGACTATCTTTCCCCTCATTCCGGCCTTCTACTACCATCCTGCTTCCTTAGATGAAATGGCGCGCGAGTTCGCCTATCGCGTGCTGGCTCATCTGGGCCTTCCGCAGGTCAATGCCTTCCGTTGGAAGTCCTGAACATACAAAGACTTAGCCGGACGAAGGAAAATACTTCCCTCCCTCAGGAATTATCGGTCCCGTAGCACAGGATTTCAGTGTAGAGAGCCAAAAGTGCACCCGTCAGATGCCCGCTGGCCATGTCCCCCGGTGCCTGTGTAGGGGCGGACGCCTCGTCCGCCCCGTGAGCACAGCGAGCGTGAGGTGCGGGCAGCGAGAGTGGGGCCCGGCCCGCACAGATTTCCAAAGCCTCAAGCCGGTTTCAATGGCGTAGAATTCGACCACCTTCAGGGAAGGTTCACTCACATGTTCAGGTGCTTCCCGGCAGCCTTGGTTGCGTCACTGCCGTTAATATTTGCAGCCCAAGCCGTCGCCCAGCGAAATCCTCTCGCCGGGGATTCCAAAGCGGCCAAAGCTGGCGAGTACGAATTCCGCATCAATTGCGCTCTGTGTCACGGACTGGGTGCCCGAGGCGGCGGCCGGGGTCCCGATCTCACCACTGCCACAAAGAAACACACTCATTCCGATCCCGAAATGTTTCAGGTCATTAGCAACGGGATTCCGGGCACCGCCATGCCGGCCAATGGGACCAACGGACAAGGCGTCGGCATGACCGAGCGCGAAATCTGGCAGATCGTCGCCTACATTCGCAGCCAGGAAGTGAAAGCTCCTGCCAAGCCCATAGGCAATGCCGCTCATGGAAAAGAATTGTTTTACGGCGATGCAAACTGTTCCCTCTGTCACATGGTCCAGGGCATGGGAGGACGGCTTGGACCAGATTTGACTGGAGTCGCCGGATCGCGCACTCGCCAGGCACTTATTGATTCCGTAAGAAATCCCAGCCGCCGCCTGGCCCTAGGCTTGACCGAACCCACCAAAGAGTTCCCGCAGGAGTATGAAACAGTGACTGCCGTTACCTCTGACGGAAAACAGATTAAAGGAGTGACTCTCAACGAAGACACCTTCAGCTTGCAGATCATGGACATGAGTGAGCAAATCCATTCCCTGGAAAAAAACAAGCTCCGTTCGTTTCAAAAAACCCGCACGTCTGCCATGCCCAAGTACGGCACCGACACCCTGAGCGATAAAGATCTGGATGACGTTGTTGCATTCCTCATGACGTTGGTGGCGAAATGAAAGCAAGCAGAATCATTGCTATCTCCGCTGCCGTACTTCTGTGCTGTGCCTGCGCAGCCGCACAGGTGACATTTGAACGCCTGCTGAACTCGGCCAAAGAACCCCACAATTGGATGACGTACTCCGGCAACTATTCCGGAAACCGCTTCAGCGGCCTCGATCAGATCAGCAGCGGAAATGTGCACTCTCTGGTGCCGAAGTGGGTCTATCAACTGGGATCCACCGGCAAACTCGAGACTTCTCCGCTCGAGGTGGATGGAATTCTCTACGCGACAGGGCAGGATGATCGCGCCTTCGCCCTCGATGCACACACGGGAAGACCGATCTGGCTATACCAGCGGCAACTCCCGAGCGACATTCGCCCGTGCTGCGGCCGCGTGAACCGTGGCCTGGCAATTCTGGGCGACAAAGTTTTCATGGCCACGCTTGACGCCCACGTCATTGCACTGGACGCAAAAACTGGATCTGTCCGCTGGGACGTGGTGGCTGCCGACTATCGAACGGGTTACAGCTTCACCGTCGCGCCACTCGCGGTCAAGGGTCTCATCGTCATCGGAGTCTCCGGCGGCGAGTATGGCATTCGCGGCTTCATCGATGCCTACGATGCTGCGACTGGCCAGCGCAAATGGCGCTTCTACACCGTGCCCGGCCCGGGCGAACCGGGCCACGATACATGGCAAGGCGATTCATGGAAGGTCGGAGGCGCTCCCGCCTGGAACACGGGAACTTACGATCCGGGCACCAATCAGATCTTCTGGCCGACTGGGAATCCATCTCCGTCCAATCGCGGCGCGGGGCGCGCAGGAGACAACTTGTACAGCAATTGCCTCCTGGCACTCGACGGCGATACGGGTAAATTGAATTGGTATTTTCAGTTCACCAAACACGACGAGCATGACTGGGACGCCACCCAGGTTCCGGTGATGATCGAAGCCGGCGGAAAGCATCTGATCGCCCAGGCAAATCGCAACGGATTCTTCTACGTGCTTGATCGCGTCACCGGGAAACTCGTTTCGGCCACCGCCTACGGCAAGCAGACTTGGAGCGACACCAAAGATAGCGATGGCCATCCGGTTGCAAAGAAGGAAGCCTCGCCCACACTGCAGGGACACACCGTCTGTCCGGGCGCGCTGGGCTCGACCAACTTCATGCCGCCAACCTATAGCCCGCAGACCGGCACGTTCTACGTAACTGCACGAGACCAGTGCGACATCTTCAGCACCGCTCCCCAGCCCTACGAGCCCGGCCACGCCTTCTACGGAAGCGCTTATTTTCCCTCAGAAGACTCTGAGCCCTATCTCGGATTCTTGAAAGCCATCGACCCCGCAACCGGCCAGATCAAGGGAGCGTTTCAACACACCTCTCCGACGTGGTCGGGAGTGCTCTCCACTGCCGGCGGACTGGTCTTCAGTGGCGATGCCGAGGGCAATTTCATCGCCTTCGACGCATCCTCCCTGAAGCCGCTGTGGCACTTCCAAATGGGCGGCGCAGTCTACGCGCCCCCGATAGCATTCGCGTTGGACGGGAAGCAATATGTCGCGATCGCGGCCGGCAGCGCAATTTACACATTTGGCCTGCCCTGACAAACCATGTAATGTCGGAGCCTTCGTCCGCCCCAAGTCGCAGCGACCGCCATCCGCCTGTTGCATTCAGCGTTCCCCCGATTGACGCGGCATCTGACTTCGTATTAATCTGCGATTACACCGGAAAGGAGGTGGTCTGATGACAAGTTCAGAAGGTAGTTGTAGAAAGACCAAAAGACCAGGTGAGGTGGCTGAGACTTAGAGCGGTCGCTCTAAGCGGGGCTCTGGACGCGGAATTCGTAAGCACTGCGTCACGAGCTACAGCCCGCACACTACCGGTGAATAAGGATTGATTCCGCCTGACGCAGGTCGGTCAGGAACCCGGAGTTGCCGTAGAGGCCACGTAGAGTGACCACCTCTTGGTCAATCCCAAACAGTACACCGGCGTCCCGCAGGTTCTCCGAACTTGCGGGACGTTTGTTTTTAAACGCCGCTCACGCAGCTTTGCCCGGCGACTTCTCCGCTGTCTTGAACGACTCCGCTTCAATAAAGATCCGTTGCACCGATGGTTGCTCTTGCCGAATGCGGCTCTCGATGCGTTCAATCGCGGATTCCAACTGCTCCAGCGTCAAGCTTCTGCGAAATTGAATGTTTACGTTCAACAGTACTTGCTCGGGCCCAAGCTGCATCGTCAGCAGGTCCCCAACTTTCTCCACCGCGGGCTCCGCGGAAATGATTTCATGCAGGCGCTTGATTCTCCCTCGGTTGGTCCTCTCCCCTACCAGCAGTGCACCGCTCTCGCGTCCAAGAAAAACCGCGATGACTGCAAGAACGCAGCCGATCACAATCGACGCTATAGGATCCAGATAAGGGTTGTTGAACTGGCGCCCGAGAAAAATTGCAAGGAACGCAAGCACTACGCCGATCAAGCCCACTGAGTCCTCCAGAAAAACTGTGAACACAGTCGGGTCTTTGCCGCCAACAATTTCCTCCCAGGTACTCTCGTTCGGATCCTTTCTCGCCCGCAGCTCACGGTAGGAAATCCACCACGAGTAAGAATCGAAAACCGCCGCCAAACCCAGTACGGCGTAGTTCCATCCTGGGTGAGTAGGAATCTCCGGATGCTTTAAATGAGAAATCCCCTCATAGACCGCGAGCCCTCCACCCACGCCAAAGATGTAAACCGCAACCAGCAGAGAATAGAAATAAAGTACCTTGCCATGACCATACGGGTGCAGGGCGTCCGGCGGACGCTCACTCCGCTTGATCCCGAAAAGCAACAGCAACTCATTTCCTGAATCCGCGGTCGAATGGAAGGCCTCCGCCAGCATTGCGGAGCTGTGCGTAACCGCCGCCGCCGCAAACTTGCAGATTGCGATCGCTATGTTCGCGAAGATCGCTGCGTAGATAACGCCTTTGGATTCGCGCGTGGCCATACCCGGCCACGCCGACTAGCGAGGCCCTGTATTAGTCACCAGCAGGCCGCCGGATGTTGCCAGCTCCCTGCGCCTTTTCTTCTGGGGCACACCCTTGGCGTGGCAGTCAGCGCACTTGACGGTGTGAATATTGTGAGGACTTTTCAAAGTTTTGAACGTGGTATCCATCTTTTCCACATCCAGACCACAATTCGAGAGCTGGGGATGGCAGGTCGTACAAGATGCCCGGGTCTTCTGCCCGTGCTTCTCATGACACGCCAGGCAACTCAATCCTTCATGCACACCGACCGGCGTACGATCATCTCCGGACGTCACTTGTGCAGCCGCCGTCGGCGCATGGCACTGGTAACAGAGTGCCTGCCTCTGATCCGGGCTGATCTTCACCAGACGCGTCCCGTCACGCATCTCAGGCAGAGGCAATCGGCTGACTGAAACGTAATCCTGCGCACGGCGATCAAACAACGCCAGCGAAGGACGGTTGATATCTTCGTTAGCACTTGCGTCGTTCGCTTTCGTCACCGGCCGCGTGAGTGGTGCCCCGTGCCGGTGCATCTGATGACATGTCAGACATGGCATTGCAGCTTGGTTGCTCAATGCCGGATCTCGAAGCTCCCAAGGTCCCTTCGTGTTCACCGGCGTGACCAGATCTCGAATGCCGCCTTCATAGTGCATCGAGTGGCAGCGCAGGCAGTCATCGATCAGCAGCGTGCGCTGATTATGGTCGCTGTTAAGAAATATCTTCGAATAGCTCGCTCCGTGCGGACCCGTGGACCAGTCCGCGTATTCCTCGCGATGACACTTTGCACAACGCTTCTCGACCTTCGCAACATCGTCGGTCTTTAACCGAACCTGCTCCGGAATGTCACCGCGCAAGTGCTTGGCCAACTGCCGCAGGTTTTTCAGGTGAAAGCCGGCGTCTAGCGTAAGCACATCGCCGTGACACTCCGAGCAGGCTACATTCCGGTGAGCGGATTCATGCCAATCGCTATACGGCTGCCAGATCTCATGGCATTTGGCGCACGAGCGGCCTTGGGAATAGCTGTAGTAGACGCTCGCGCTGGGCAGAAACAGGATGGCCAACAGTGCCCCTGCCATCGGCACCAGGACGCGAGGCCGCAAGAACTTTCGCCTCTTGACGCTCGCCGCTCGCTCAGGCGCGTCCATGCGTTCCCTTCCACGTCTTCACCAGATTCTCCGACGCGCGATAGGCGATCGCCATAATCGTAAGCACGGGGTTGAACCCGCCATTCGTCACATGCACGCTGCCGTCCATGACGTACAAGTTGTCCAGCTCATGCACCCGGCAATATTTGTCCACAACGGATGTCTTTGGATCGTCACCCATGCGGCATGTGCCCGCCTGATGCTGGCCGCCACTGGGAATGTCGAGGAACGTCCAATGAAAACGGATCGTGGTGGTCGCGCCCGCTTCCTTCAGCCAGGCCTCTGCTTTCCCAGCCATGAACTCAGTGCCCAGCAAGTCGTTCGGATGATGCCGCCCAGAGATGCGCGCCACAGGAATTCCCCATGCATCCTTCACCTTGCCATCAACCTGCACCCGCGATTCGAACATGGGCATCTCCTGCATGGGACCCATGACGGTCATGTTGCGCTTGAAATATCGCCGCATGAAATCTTTATGAGCAGCTCCCCATCGCGGAATTCCCTCTCCCGTCACTCCCGTGACTACCTGGTAAGGCGAACGCAGAAACTCATTAGCCAGAAGGCCGCCACCGACAAATCCCGGATTCCCGTGATTAAAGTCGCAGATTGCAATCGAAGCCCCCGGCCCGAGGTCGTCGTAAGTCTCTTGTTCAAACAACCCAGCAGCCCCCGTGTAGGAATGCCCTTGCAGATTCCGCCCTACCCAGTCGTAGCGATTGCCTAGCCCATTCGGAAACAAACGGCTTTTCGAATTCAGCAAGAGCCGCGCCGACTCCACTGCCGAACAGGAAACGACCACCAAATCAGAGGTTTGTTCCTGCAGTTTTCCTGTTGAATCAAAATAGGCGACTCCACTCACGTGCCCCCGCTCATCCGTAACCACTTCTTTCGCGATGCACTCGGCGCGCAGTTCGCAATTCCCGGTGTCGATTGCTCTGGGGATCGCCGTATTCTGCGTGCCGCACTTCGCATTTACCTCGCAGGCATATCCCACGCACCAGCGGCATCGCATGCAAGCGCCGTGACCGTTGTAGGGAACAGAGTTCCGCAGCATCGGGATGGGAAAAGGATGAAGCCCCAGGCGTTTTGCCGCCGGCTCCAGCATCTTGAAGCTGCGATTCGGTGCAAGCGGCGGCATCGGCAGTGGCCGGCGGCGGGGAGCGCAAAAGATATTCGCGGAATCATCTCCGGAGACTCCAATCTCCCACTCGGCCTTTTCATAGAACGGCTCGAGATCCGAGTAACTGATGGGCCAATCCTCCAACGTACTGCCCTCGACGGCCCCATAGGTTGATCGCAAGCGGAAGTCTTTCTCCATATAGCGCCATGCCATCGCGCCATAGCTGAGAGTGCCTCCCCCAACGCAAGCGGCATTGTTGCTGTACGCCCAATGATTCGAAGGAATTACATGTTCGCCACCGGAGTTATCGGCATACACGCGGGGGTTGCGTTCGTCCGGACCAAAGGAAGCTCCCAACGCGCTCGTACGCTGGTTGCGCAGATCGTCTTTGCGATCGTCGAATGCGGTAAACCACTTCCCTCGCTCTAAAAGCACAACGCTCAGGCCAGCTTCGGCGAGTTCTTTGGCGACAATGCCGCCTCCCGCCCCGCTTCCGACCACAACCGCGTTGACATGCTTCAAAGCCATGAGGGAATCTTTTTCACGTCTTCTGTTTCGGCGCGTTCTGCTGCCTTCCGCGTATCGGCGGATAGGGCAACCCCAGCATCTTCCAACTCACGCCCTCGCGATTGCCGCCATGCCGCGGATCGCCGTAAAACCCCTGCATCGTGTGATCGACCAGATATCCGAAGAACTCGGAAGATGAGACCTGCTTCCAGATCGCGCCAGGGGCTTTGCCGTTCTCAAGCTGCCGCAGCACGTCGTTCTGCTGAGCTGAGGAAAGATCAACAAAGGCCTTGGCGTACAAGCCGCGACTGCTTTGATCAACGCCCGTCAAGCCTTTGCGGTACGTCTGCTGCAAAGCTTTGTATGGCCCACAAAGCTGCCGGTCAATAAAGTTCACCACCCCAGCCCAGGAAGCTCCCGGATCCTGATCAGGGGGAATGATCTGGTCCGTAATCGCGGCAAGTGTGCGCGCCTCATCGACTGTGAAGAAGCGCCAGGGCGTTCCATTCCTGCCGCATCCGACTGCCACTCCACCTGCGGCCGCAGCCGCCACCGCCGCTTGCAGGAACGAGCGCCGACTGAATGTGAGCCTGGATGCCACGAAGCTTCACCCGCTCGGAATCTAAACGCCGATTGACGCAGAGGCTGTGACGCCCGTCACGAAGAGGCGTGACGCAGATGCTGTACATTCGCCGCAATTCGGCTGACGCCGCCATAGTAAAATGCATGGAAACAGCCCGGGATCCTTGGATCCGAATACTCTTGCCCAGTGTTAAATTCTGACCAATCCAAAGAGCGCAGTCGCTTGACGAAAACCTACGCCGCCATGAGCGATGGCGAACTGCTGAAGCTCGCCTTCAAACCGGACGCGCTCACCGAACCTGCATGGGAAGCCTTGGAAGATGAACTGGATCGGCGGCATCTGGAGATTCCAGCACAGCCTTCGGAACCCCGCGAACAGGCTGATTTCCGCAAGCTGGTGACCATTCGCCAATTCCGTGACCTTCCAGAAGCGCTCTTGGCGAAAGGAAGCTTGGAGTCGGCGGGGATTCAATGCTTTCTGCGCGACGACAACCTGGTGCGCCTGGATTGGTTCATTTCCAACTTCGTCGGAGGCGTGAAACTTTGCGTCAACCCCGAGGAAGCGGAAACCGCCCGCCAATTGCTTGAGGAGCCAATTCTCGAAGGCATGTACGTGCACGGCGTGGGACTCTACGAACAGCCCCGCTGCCCGAAGTGCCAGTCATTGGACGTGAACTTCGAAGAACTCGATCGCCCCATCGCCTACCTCAGCGCGTTCCTGAGAGTCCCCATGCCCATCCAACGCAAGGGATGGCGCTGCCATTCGTGCAACGCCCAATGGGAAGATGATGGCATGCAGGAGCCAAGTTCGTAGATCTTATGTAGGGCGGACGCCTCGTCCGCCCCGAGCGAAGCGAGTCGGGGGCGCCGTGCGTTTGCATCACCCCGCTGCCTCCTTACGACAAGTCTTATGGCGGAGGAGGCGTCCGGGGCTACACGTTCGAACTAGTCTTTGAATCCTTTTTCAATCACTTCCAGCGTATCCTCCGCGAGTCTGAGAACAGGCAGTTCCTCTCGCCTGAACCACCGCACCTCAGCCGCATCGCTGGCGGCTAACAACTCGCCTCCAACCCGATGGCATAAGAAATCAATCAGTACATAGTGGTACTGCACCCGCCGCTCGGCATCGCGCAGGATTCGATCGTATACCCCAAGTAGCTCCCCGGCCTCCACCGTCAAGCCAGTCTCCTCCCGCGCCTCGCGCACCGCCGCTTCCCGCACCATTTCACCAACCTCTAACACCCCTCCAGGTATCGACCATTGCCCCTGAATCGGCGGATGAGCGCGCTTCACCAGCAGCACCCGATCACCTTCAATGATGATCGCGCCCACACCCACAAGCGGAAGCTCAGGAAACTCACGCCGGACAACCATGTCGAAGCTGGATTATAGCGTTGACCCGTGAGCATGAGCGATGAGCCGTGAGCAAGCGTAACTTGGTTCGCTCACAGCTCATAGCTCAGTGCTCATAGCTCAAAGCCCCTACGGTGCAGCATGTACATCCTGCCTCGCGTCCACTTGCTAGAATGGCGCTGTCAAGATCATGGCCCTCGAGGAATACAAACGGAAGCGACGTTTTGAAGAGACGCCGGAACCTCCGCCGAAGGTCGAGAAGAAGCGCGGCAATCGCTTTGTAGTCCAAAAGCATGAAGCTACCCGCCTGCACTATGACTTCCGCCTTGAAATGGAGGGAGTGCTGAAATCGTGGGCCGTTCCCAAAGGTCCATCGCTCGATCCCGCTGACAAACGGCTCGCCATGCAGGTCGAAGATCATCCGGTTTCCTACTTCGATTTCGAAGGAAATATTCCCGAAGGCAATTACGGGGCAGGCAGTGTCATGGTGTGGGATGTGGGTACCTGGCAGCCTCTTTCCCCAGTGCCGGTGGATGGTAAGTATGTGCCGGGCACCGAGGCCGAGGCCGCTGCCATGATCGCCAAAGGTGATTTGAAATTCCGTTTGAATGGAAAGCGCCTCAAGGGAGACTTCGCCCTGATCAAAATGAAAGGACGTCGCCCGGGCAGCAAGGGTAACGAGTGGCTGATGATCAAGAAGCACGACGACCATGTGGTCGAGGGATATGATGCCGGGGAAATTGACGAATCCGTTCTCAGCAAGCGCAGCATGGACGACATCGCCGGAGACGCCCGCTCCCGCGAATGGAAGAGCGACCGTCCCGCTGCACGCGGCAAATTGAAAGCCGCATGGCTCGCCGATGCGATCGCCCGTGTCGAGAAAAAAAAAAGACCAAAAGTCCCCGAGGACGCAAAAACAAAACGTGAAAAAACGCCGCTGAAGAGTCCCACGGCCCGTTCTTCCTCAGGCAACAACGGCGCTCCCAAGTCGGAGAAACTGCCGCTGGTTGTTAGCAGCAAGAACCCAGCAGAATTGAATCCTCCAAAAACCTCAGCCCCCTCTGCAGCTTTGAATGCGAAACCAGTCAAGCGGCCAATGCCAACCTCCATCTATCCCATGCTGGCGGAATCAATCCCCGAGCCGTTCGACAGCCCCGACTGGCTGTTCGAGATCAAATGGGATGGATACCGTGCCGTAGCTTTCATAGAAAAAGGCAAGGTCCGCCTGGTTTCGCGCAACCAGAATGAACTCACGGCGCGCTACCCGGAATTGAAAGACATGGCGGGTTTTGTCAAAGCCAGCAATGCCATCATCGACGGGGAAGTTGTCGCCATCGACGAGCATGGCAAGCCTTCGTTCAGCCTGATGCAGCAGCGCACTGGATTCCGTCCTGGTGGAAAACGCGCTCCCACCAACGCCGATGTGCCCGTGCTCTACTACGCCTTCGACCTGATCTACGCCGACGGCGAGGATTGGCGGAAGATTCCCCTCGAGGAACGCAAGCGCAAGCTGGCTTCTCTAATCACTCCGGGCGATTCTTTCCGTTTTTCCGATCATTACGAGGAACACGGCAAGGCTCTCTTTGAGATTGCCCGGGAGAAGCAACTGGAAGGCATTGTCGCCAAACGCCGCGCCAGTTGCTACGAAGAACATCGCAGCCGCGACTGGCTGAAAATCAAAATCCGCCATCGCATTGAATGCGTCATTGCAGGCTTCACCGAGCCCGAAGGCAGCCGCGCCCACTTCGGCTCGCTCGTGCTAGGCCTCTATGACGACCAGCAGCGTCTGATTCACGTGGGCCAGGCCGGAAGCGGCTTCAATCAGAAATCCCTCGCGGAGATGTGGAAGACTCTGAAGAAGCTCGAGATCGACAAAAAACCATTCTTCGGTGAAGTTGAGGCTCTGCGCCGGGTTGCCAGTTGGGTAAAGCCGGAACTCGTGGCTGAAATCGAATACGCTGAATGGACCCACGGAACCGGTCCGGCCACCGGACCAAAACTGCGCGCACCCGTCTTCCTTGGCTTGCGCGATGACAAGAACCCGAAAGACTGCAAATTAACTCAAATCACAGAAACGCCCACGTAGCGACAGCCTCTCACGCTCTCCAGCGGAGCAAAGCTTCGCACAGACTCATGAAGAACCCCCTCTATTTTGAAGGAGCACGAGTTTACTCGTGCCGCAAGTGCTTGAAAATCCCACACGGGCTTGAGCCCCTTCAAACTGTAACGCATCCACCGCAGCGCCTGTTCATCGACTTCGAAGCGCTGTCAAAGCAGCATGATACCGCGCTGCAGGCTGCGAAGTAGGTCTGTGCAGGGCCTTCCTATACATCCGGCGGATCGCGCCTGAAACCTGTGCGGGGGTCATTTTGAGCGTAA
>CAWAXF010000017.1:0-74401 GCA_963785865.1 uncultured Acidobacteriota bacterium
TCTCGCAACTCCATGCATAAGCGGTGTAGCTCCTCGTCATCCTCAGTTGCCAGGACTCTGGAGCACAGTTGCTGAATGCGTTCCTCTAAGTTCGGAGCCACCTCGGCAGTTTGACAGCCCAAAAAGACTGTAGAACATACTGCCAACCTTGCATTTTCGGCTTTCAGGTGTTTCCCTCAGGAAGGCGCGTTGTAATTCCTCGCGGAAGCGATCCACTCGGCTGCAAACCCGCACGCGTGCATTGACTTAGCCGATCGTGCCGCCTACCATGACCGAAAGTCGATGCTCGGGCAGACCATCTCGCATTACCGCATTGTGGAAAAGCTGGGCGGCGGGGGCATGGGAGTGGTTTACAAGGCTGAGGACACCCGCCTTCACCGTTTCGTTGCCCTCAAATTTCTGCCTCCCGAAGTGGCTTCCGACGCACAGGCACTGGCCCGCTTTCAACGGGAAGCACAGGCAGCGTCCGCGCTGAATCACCCGAACATCTGCACCATTCACGATATCGGTGAGGAAAATGGGCTGGCGTTCATCGCCATGGAGTACCTCGAGGGCGCGACCCTAAAGCAGCGGATTGCGAGCCGTCCGCTGGAGTTGGACGTTCTCTTCCCGGTGGCCATCGAGGTTGCGGATGCGTTGGACGCAGCACACAGCAAAGGCATTATTCATCGGGACATCAAACCGGCGAACATCTTTGTCACGACGCGGGGGCACGCAAAGGTTCTCGACTTCGGACTGGCGAAAGTTGCGGTCGCTTTCAGCGGTTCGTCGAGCCAGATCGCATCGCTGAGGACGCAGACTCTGAGCATGGATGAGGAGAATCTGACGAGCCCGGGCACGATGATGGGCACGGTCGCCTATATGAGTCCGGAGCAGGTACGTGGCAAGGAACTGGACAACCGCAGCGACCTGTTTTCGTTTGGCGCCGTCTTGTACGAGATGGCGACGGGGACCTTACCGTTCCGGGGCGAGACGGCGGCGATGATCTGCGAAGCGATTGTGAATCGCGCACCGGTGGCGGCGGTGCGCTTGAATCCCGATGTTCCCGGGGAACTGGAGCGGATCATCCAGAAGGCGCTGGAGAAGGATCGAGAGCTGCGGTATCGCTCAGCGGCGGATCTGCAAACGGATTTGAAGCGACTGAAGCGGGACTCGGAATCGGGGAAAACGGCGATGCCAGTCGCTCTGAACGAGAGTGAGCGCGGGCGGGATTTTTCCGCCGACGGCCGGAGGGACGTCTGCCTCACGGTCCACATCGCCGGCGGTGGCAAGAAAAGCTGACATGTGGTGATTGTTGCCGTTGGGCTTTTGGCGTTTGCGGTCGGGTCAGGTCTGTGGCTGCGGAGACCGTTAGCGGGGCCGCACATCGTGGGATCGAAACAGATTACGAATGATGGCCTGCCAAAGGCGTTTCTCGGAACGGATGGCAATCGCATTTACTTCGACGAAAATCCGCCGGGGCGGTTCACAGTCGCGGAAGTATCCAGCGGAGGCGGAGAGGCGGTAGAGGTACAGATTCCTCTGCGGAATCCGGGCCTGGCTGACGTTTCCAGCGACGGATCGGAGCTGTTGCTCACGGAATCGGGACCGGGTGTGGATGCGGCTTTTTGGTCGTTGCCGATGCCGGCGGGATCGCCGCGGCGGCTGAGCGACGTTATGGGGCACGACGGTTCCTGGACGGCGAGTGGGAAGCTGGTTTTCGCCAAGGGCAATGACATTTACCTTGGCGAGCATGATGGATCGAACGCGCACAAGCTGGCAACCGCGCCCGATTTTCCGGCCCTCATCCGCTTTTCACCGGATGAAAAGCGGTTCCGCTTCACGCTGATGAATCTGCTGAACAACAACTCCGCCTTGTGGGAAGCGCGGGCGGATGGCAGCGAGATGCATCAGCTGTTTCCAGGATGGAGTGCTGCTCCGGCCGAGTGTTGCGGGGTCTGGTCGCCGGACGGCAGGTATTACTTCTTTCAAAATGCGCGGGACGGCGCGAGCAATATCTGGGTGGTGAGGCACGGGATCGAACTGGTGGAGAAAAACGGTGCGTGAGCCGGTGCAGCTCACGACTGGGCCTTTGCAGTTCAATTTTCCGACGTTGAGCCGAGATGGAAAGAAATTGTTTGTAGTGGGTTCGCAGCCGCGGGCTGAACTGCTGCGCTATGAGCCTAAGTCCGGCGATTTCGTTCCCTATCTGGGGGGAATTTCGGCCGGGGATATGGAGTTTACACGCGACGGGCAGTGGATGACTTATGTCAGTTATCCCGAGGGCACGCTGTGGCGGAGCAAGGCGGATGGCAGCGAGCGCCTGCAGCTTACTTACGCTCCGATGCAGACAGGGCTGGCTCATTGGTCGCCGGACGGCAAGCAGATCGCGTTCTCAGCGGCACTGCCAGGCAAGCCCTGGAAGGTATTTGTGATCGGGAAGGACGGAGGGAATCCGCAGCCAGTGACCTCGCAGGAATTCAAGGAGACCGACCCGACGTGGTCTCCGGACGGCAACACGCTTGCTTTTGGTCATGTCGATGACTTGCATCCGGAGTCGACATTCATCCAGACGTGCGACCTGAGGACGCATCAACTGTCGAAGGTGCCGGGCTCGGATGGTATCTTCGCGCCGCGCTGGTCGCCGGACGGCCGGTACATAATTGCGCTCACGGCGGCCGGGAACAACAAGCTGATGCTGTACGACACTAAGAGTCAGAGCTGGCGAGAAGTGAAGCTTGACCTCACATTCATTGGTTATCTCTCCTGGTCCAGCGACAGCGCGTATCTGTACTTCGATACGGTGTTGAGCGGGAAGAATGGATTCTTCCGCCTGCGAATTCCTGATGGGAAGTTGGAGAAGGTGGCGGACCTGTCGAAGATCCGGCAGTACCGTGCGCAGTTTGGGCCAGGTTCATGGACCGGGTTGGGCCCGGGCAATATTCCGCTGGTACCGAGGGACATCAGCACGCAGGAGATTTACGCGTTCGACCTGGAAATGCCGTAGGTCAAAGAACTTGCCGCCAATGGTACATGGGGTCCTTCGACTCCCGGAACGCCATTCGAAAAACCGAATCGCGTTCCTGCGCTCAGGATGACACGGTGTCACCAGTGCCGAAGCTGCACTCGAATCACGAGGGTTTCTGCAGGCTGGAGCTGCACTCACGAGAACATTAATGCTTGGCTCTGGTCTAAGGCCGGACATCACTCCACGAACATGCAATCCCCATAGGAATAGAAGCGGTAACGCTTCTCCACTGCGTACTGGTAGGCGCGCAGAACATGCTCTTTTCCGCCCAGGGCGCACACCAACATCAATAGCGTGGATTGCGGCAGGTGGAAGTTGGTGAGTAGCGCTCCCACAATCTGGAATTTGTAGCCGGGATAGATAAAGAGATTGGCCTCGCCGGAGCCTGCGCGGACTTGCCCTGAGTGCTGCTGAGCGGCGTATTCCAGGGTGCGAACCGTGGTTGTGCCTATGGCAACTATCCGTCGCGATTGCGCGCGAGCCTTTTCGATTTGAGCGGCGGCTTGGGGAGAGATCGAATACTTCTCCGAGTGCAAATGATGTTTTTCGACTTGCTCGGTGCGGATAGGTTGGAACGTGCCGAGTCCGACATGGAGAGTGATTTCGGCGGTCTCAACGCCTCGCTGGGCAAGTTGGGAGAGAGTTTCGGGGGTGAAGTGGAGTCCAGCGGTGGGAGCGGCGACCGAACCGGTTTCGCGGGCGAACACGGTTTGGTAGCGGTCGTGATCCTCGGGAGAGTCCGGGCGTGCGATGTAGGGCGGCAGAGGAATGTGTCCAATGGTATCGACGCGGGCGAAAAAGTCCTCGACGGGGTCGAAGCGGATGTGCCGCTCGCCGAATTCTCCGCGGGAGATGACTTCGGCCTGAAGTTCGTCATGCTCACCGAAGAAGAGATGCTCGCCGACTCCGATCTTGCGGCCAGGACGCACGAGACACTCCCACTCGTTCGGATCGTGCCGCAGTTGACGAGTGAGAAGAACTTCCACGCGTCCGCGGAGGAACTCGCGGGAGGCGGGATTATGGGCACTCAAAACCTGGGATTTAAGACCTTTGCGTCGGGCATACAAACGTGCGGGAAATACTTTTGTGTTGTTAAAGGCTACGAGGTCGCTGGGATTTAGAAGGCTGGGGAAATCACGGAACTCGAGATCCGTAAGATCTCCGCTCGCTCTGGACAGGCGCAAAAGACGCGAGGCGGCGCGATCCGGCAGCGGTTGCTGGGCGATCAATGCTTCCGGAAGTTCGTAATGAAAATCAGAAACCAGCACGTGGACATCGATTATAGGAACAGGAGACAAAATTGTTGCATTTCAGAGTGGAATTGAGTGTGTTTTTTGTCGAAAATGGATTGTATGGGGCTGTGAGTGGCTGGTACTATGCGGAATGCCGCGTGCGGCCCGCTTTTTATCATCTCCCCTTAAGGTAACGAATGCCTACGGAACGCAAACACAGGGAAGAAATCGTCCGCTACGGGCGAATGGTGCACGATAAAGGATTCGTCGCAGCCATGGATGGGAACCTTTCCGTGCGGCTGACGGAGGAGCGAATCCTGGTCACGCCCACGGGGCTGAGCAAGGGGGCCATGCGTCCGACGGATCTGGTCATTGTCGATCCCGAGGGGAAACACGTTTCCGGGCGCAAGAATGTGACCAGCGAGATCGGGATGCATTTGATGATTTATCGGACGCGTCCGGATGTGATGGCCATCGTGCATGCACATCCGCCGACCGCGACGGGATTTGCCGCGGCGGGCATCGCATTGACCGAGCCGCTGGTGTGCGAAGTGGTGATGGGCCTGGGATGCATTCCGCTGGCGCGGTACGGAACGCCTGGAACATCAGAACTGGCGCAGAGTCTGGAGCCGTATGTTCCAAAATATGACGCCATCCTAATGTCGAATCATGGAGTGGTGGCGTACGGCGATACGCTGGAACACGCGTATATGAAGATGGAGACCGTGGAACATTTTGCGCAGATCGCGCTGGTCACGCATCTTTTGGGACGACAGCAACCTTTGAAGGAACGCGAGATCGAGAAGTTGTTGCTGGCGCGCACCAAGTATTTTGGAGCGAAGAATGCGGCGTCCATGCCAGTACCTTTGCCGCGGGTGCCGGAGAAGTTTAGTTAGAGTTTTTCGGTTGGAGGCTCGGGATTAAGTTTCCCGTTTCGAGCTTTTTTGGTTGGGTCAGTTGTGAGAGGTTCGGTTCCCTCCTTCTTTTTCTTTCCCCTTCGGAGCTTAATCATCAGCAGAAATTGCGAACCCCACGGCTTGCGTCATGGCCTGCATTCTTTCGCCGCTTTGCGGCTAATTCCTGGCTACTTGGCGTTCGCAAGTTGCTCTTCATCGACTCAGCAGTTGCCTATTCGCCTCCCACGCGGAAGCGGAGTCCGGCGCGGAAGTTGATGGGTAGGGCTGGATATCCTACGACCTCGTTGTAGCGACGATCCAGCGCGTTCTGAATGTCCAGGTACGCGGTGAGGCGCGGGTGGATGGCGTACCATCCGCCTACGTCGGCGCGGACGTAACCGGCGGCGTGATCGATGTTGAAGGTCAGGAAGTCGGAGTCAGGACGACGTCCGACGAAGCTTCCGGAGAGGTTTGCTCCCCAGCGGGAACCGAGATAATCCAAAAGAACAGTGGCGGAATGTTTGGGGCGGCGCAGCAAGGGTGAGCCCGGATTGAAAAAGGAATTGACCGGCGCGGGATTCACCAGGATTTGGGTAGAGGTGTAGGTGTAAGCGGTTTTCAGCAACAGGCGCGAACGCAGCTTGGCCTGCAAGCCAGCTTCGGCTCCATGGGCCAGGGCCTGGTTCACGTTCACGTATTCGCCGATGAAAGTCACCGGATCGACAGTCACATAGTTCACCTGATCATGGAAAAGATTGTGAAAGTACGTGGTGGTGAAAACGTATCTGCCTTGCAGGAAATTCTGCTGGAGTCCGGCTTCAAACGAGCGGGAGCGCTCGGGCTTGAGAGCGGTATTGGGCTGAGTAAAAGGCGGTCCCGCGAATGTCTCTTCCAGGCGCGGTTCTTTGAATCCCGTGGCGTAGGAGAAACGCAGGCGGGTTCCGGAAAGAATGTCCCCACCGCGTAGAGCCTGGAAGGCCACGGCCACGCGCGGCACTCCGGTATTTCCAAAAGTGCTGTTGTGGATGAAGCGTGCTCCAGCGATCAGTTCGAGGCGGCCAAGCATGAGTTGCTGTTGCAGGTAGGCATCGTTGTTCAGGCGCTGGCCATGAGTTTGCGGCGGGAATTGCAGATTGCCTACAAAGCCATTCTCGTTCTCCACGCGATAGCCAAACGTGGTGTGAGACCAACTGCGCTGGGAATAGTCTCCCTGATATTCCATGCCTGAGCGGTTGATTCGGTCGACTTCGTTTGAGGGGAAGTCGAAGACGCGGGCGGGATCGCCGGTGGGATTCAGTTCGTAGTAGCGATAAAGATAGTCGAACCCGGTCAGATGGTGCTCCCATCCGGACGGGGCCCTGATCGCGAGTTCTGCGCTGCCCAGGAGGTTATTGAGTTGGGACCAGTCGCTGTGATTGGGAGGCTGCAGGGTGGTTCCGTTGAAATTCCATTCGCCCGGGACACCGCTGTGCGAGTTGGAGTGGCGGAACCGCACACGAAGCGAGGTGTTGTCATTGAGTGCAGCACCCACATTTGCGCCCTGGAGAGAATCGGAATAGGCATTGTTAATCCACGCGCCGGCGGTGTTGAACTGGTCTCCGAAGAGGTTGTAATCGTAGCGGCCATGAGCGCCGGCGAGACTCGCGTAGCCATTGGCGGTTGAGAAGTTTCCGCCATCGGCTCCGAAACGAAGTTCGGGAGTGAGAGTGTTGCCGGTGCGGGTCCAGACCTGGACTACGCTGGTGATTGCATCCGATCCATAGAGCGTGCTTTGCGCGCCGCGGACAAATTCCATGCGTCCGGCTTGCTCGAGGGGGAGAGTGCCGAAGTCAAAAGTGCCCCCCGGTTCATTGACGGTGACGCCGTCCACGATGACTTTGTTGTAGCGGGATTCTCCCCCACGTACGAAGAGAGATGTGAGAGCACCGCGTTGTCCGGCGGCGTTGACCACGGCGCCAGGCAAGAAGCGGACTGCGTCGGCGGCCTCGGATGGTTGCATAGTCGTGAGTTGCTCGGCAGTTAGAGTGTCAACATCGGAACCGGCAGCCTCGCCGGGTACGGGCGTACGGGTTGCGGTAACGACCACGGTTTCGGCAGCTGGCGCGAGATGAAGTCGAACTGTGAGTTCCCGCTCGAGTGGAAGCGGGATGGTTTCGACGGCGAATCCCGGAGCGAGAACTCTGATTTGCAAGGAACCGCCAGCAGGAAGCTGAATGCTGGTTGTACCTTCGGCGGAAGTGAGTTTTGTGGCGACCAGTTTGGAATCGCCTGAGCGAACGAGAGAGACTCGGGCCCCAGATACGGCGGCGGAACTGGGATCCACAACCTTAATTTTGAGTTCGGCAGCTGAAGCGCTGAGCGAAAGCAGCAGTAGAAAGATCGTGGCGAATACGTGCATTCCATCCTCCTTGGCACGCGAAAGAGGTTTAGTCGGACGGAGCACGCCGGTCTCCTGGCTTGCGAGTGAGGATGATTACGGCATCCGTGAAAACCAGCGGCCTTCCCAGGGTTCGGGCCCAGTGGCCGGAGGCGATTTCCTCGCTTACAGTTGCGCGGCAGCGCGGGATTTGCACCCGCTTCCCAGTCTTCGCTGAATGACGAAGACGCGCGTTCCGCAAGATTCCAAAGATCTGAAACAACCGTGGGCTTTGAATTTAATGGGAGCGGCGAGGGTTGTCAAATTGCATGCAGAAGTCAGCGCTTCCAGCGGCCGATGACATACAGGACGATCGAGAGGATCACGCTTAACAGGATGGATGTCGCCAGCGGGAAATAGAACGTGGTGTGTTTGCCGCGATGGATGATGTCGCCGGGGAGGCGGCCCAGGGGAAGGTTGGTGCGGCCTAGCAGGATGAGCAGGAGTCCGGCTGCGAGCAGGACTATTCCCAGGATTAGTAAGAGCTTTCCGAATTCTGCCATGTTGTATTGATGAGCGTTCCCGTGCCGGAGGTTTCAAGTTCGTCGAAGTATTACGGGCTTGCTTGTAGGAAGTCAAAGACCCCACCCTGTCCCGCTTAAGACGCGGGACAAGGGCGGGGCAGCCTTCTCGCGCTCCTTCGCGGGAGAGTGGGGATTTGGACTTCTCGGGAAAGCGCTTTGATTTTCTTCCTGATCGAGCTGCGCTTAGGATTAGCGATCCCAGTTTCCCCGTCCGGAGCCCGCCTCAGTCCTGCGATACACTGCGGGAGTGTCCTCCCTCTCTGACCAGTTAGGCTTCAACTTCCGAGCCCCGGACCGCCGCGTCTGGAAAGTCCGCGACCTGGTCGCCGCAGTCCGAACCCACATCGAACGCGAATACTCCGATGCCTGGGTCGAAGGCGAAATCTCCAACTTCCGCGCCCCCGAATCCGGCCACCTCTACTTCACATTGAAAGATGGCAACGCCCAAATCCGCGTAGTGATGTTCCGCTCTTCCGCGCGCCTGCTCCGCTTCCGTCCCGCCGATGGGCTGCAAGTTGTGGTTCGCGGACGCGTCACCGTCTACGAAGATCGCGGCGAACTGCAAATCTCTGCCGAATACATCGAGCCCAAGGGTGCCGGATCCCTCCAATTGGCGTTCGAGCAACTCAAAGCCAAGCTGGAGGCCGAAGGCCTTTTCGCCGCCGAACGCAAAAAGCCAATTCCGTCGCTCCCCTTGCGCATTGGTATCGTTACCTCTGCACAGGCCGCAGCGCTTCGCGATATTCTCAACATCCTGCAGCGCCGCCATCATTCCGTGAACGTGATGATTTTCCCCGCGCAAGTTCAAGGGGACGCCGCTTCCTACGAAGTCGCCGAAGGAGTCCGTTACTTCAACAAGCATGACAACGTCGAAGTCATCATCGTAGCCCGGGGCGGAGGCTCCGCCGAAGACCTTGCCTCCTTCAACAATGAAGCCCTCGCCCGCATAATCGCCGCCTCCGCAATCCCGGTAATTTCCGCCGTAGGACACGAAACCGATTTCACCATCACCGACTTCGTTGCCGACCTGCGCGCTCCCACGCCTTCGGCGGCAGCCGAACTGGTGATCCGCTCCCGACAGGAAATTGAAGAGCAATCTTCCGCTCTCCACGATCGTCTGACCCGCGCCATGCGCTACCGCCTGCTCATGGGCCGCCAGTCCTTGACCGAATTGGCCCAGCATGGCGCGTTCGGCCGCATCATGGAAGTGATCCGCCAACGCCAGCAGAAGTTGGACGATCTCACGCATCGCATGGAACTGGCCGAGCGCAACCTGCTGCAGCAGTTGCACCGGCGGTGGGAAACGACCTCCGCAGCAATCCGTCATTACGATCTACGCCTCGTCCTCTCCGGCATGCGCAAAGAGCTGGACAGCAAAACGACAGCCCTAGTCGCCGTAACCCGTAACGTCCTGCTGCAACACCGAGTTCGTACCGAGCGCCTCGATACCGCACTCCAGTCGCTCTCTCCCCTGGCAATTTTGGACCGAGGTTATGCCCTCGTCTTCGATTCGGAGGGCACGCTGTTAAAAGATTCAGGCCGACTCAAAGTAGGCGATGAAATCTCTGCCCGCCTCGCCAAAGGCGAAATCCAGGCCCAAGTCACGAAGAAGAACGATTAGGTAACGCATTTTCGCCGAGCCGCCCGGCTATACCGGGCGGCGTTCCGGCCGGCGCAATGCCGCGAATACAACCCGGCCCCGGGTCTCATCGAATGCGCTGCATTACAATGGACCTCAAATGCCACCAGTCATCACATCCTGGACGCAAGGCGCATGGATCGCACTCGACATCCTGTTGGTCGCCCTGCTCATTTATCAAGTCCTGATGATGATTCGCGGTACCCGGGCCGTCCCCATGCTCGTGGGGTTAACGGTGCTGGCCGTTTTGTTTTACTTTGCCCGCGTCGGCGAACTCACAACCCTGAACTGGGTAGTCAGCCGCGTGCTCCCCTACGTAGTATTTGCCCTGATCGTGGTCTTTCAATCGGAAATCCGCCACGTTCTCGCTGATCTCGGCCGCCGTCTGACTTTCCTTGGGGGCTCGTCAACCGAAAGTGATGCCTACGATGATATTGTTCTCGCCGCGAATCTCTTCTCCCAGCATCAGACCGGCGCCCTGATCGTCATCGAGCGTGAAATCGGCCTCCGCACTCACATCGAAAGTGGAGTCCCTCTAGACGCCCGCCTGTCCTACGATTTGCTTGCGACCATCTTCCGCCCCAGCGCACCTCTGCACGATGGTGCTGTGATCGTGCAGAAAGACCGGATCGCAGCCGCTGCCTGCTTCCTTCCGCTGTCCATGAATCCTCTGCTCTCGACTCAACTAGGAACCCGCCACCGCGCCGGCATCGGCATCACCGAAGAGACGGATGCCATCGCCGTTATCTGCTCTGAAGAAACCGGCGCGATCAGCGTGGCGGTAGGAGGACGCATCGAGCGCGATCTGAGTGTCGAGCAACTCCGGGAACGGCTGGGTGCTGAACTGCGCCGCCACATGAATCCCGCCGCACTGCCCACGCCCATCGCACATAGCATCGATGACGAATCCGACGGAGCGCTCCAGTCTCCTTTCAGCGAACCCAATCGTAAGTCTGAGCCCGGTTCACCCTCGGAGTCTTTATGACGGGATTCCTCAAGCGCTTCGTCTTCCACAACTTCAGCCTGAAAGTGATGTCACTGCTGTTCGCTTCCGCGTTGTGGTTCATGATTGCCCGCGATGAGCGCCCCGCCGAAGTTGCGCTGCGCGCTCCTATCGTTTTTCAGAACGTTCCGCCCAACCTTGAAATCAGCTCCGAGTCCATTCCTCAAGCCCTGATTCGTGTGCGTGGCCCCGAGCGGGTGATTCGCCAGCTCGGTCCCAATGAAGTTCAGGCCGAACTTGACCTCGCTGGTTCGAAGCCCCAGGAGCGCACCTTCGATCTCACAGCCCAGCAGGTGCGTCATCCCCGGGACATCAGCATCGTTCAAGTCGTTCCCAGCCAATTGCGCATCGCTTTCGACACTCGCCTCACCAGGGAAGTCGAAGTTCATCCCCGGGTCACGGGCAACTTCGCCAGCGGAGATCAAATCGTTCGCATTGACGCCGATCCTCCGCGCATCACCATCACTGGCCCGCGCCAGCACGTCGAAAAGATTGACGCTGCCACAACCGATCCCATCGATGCCACGGGAACTTTAGGCCGCGCTGTCTTCACCAGCAACGCCTTCGTTGCCGACCCCCTAGTTCAAGTCGCACAAAACACCTCCATGATCCGCGTGACCGTAGTAGTAGAGAAACTGGGAAGTTCCACCACTCACTGAAAACAAGTCGCCGCTAATATATGATCTCTTTCTTGCCAGCGTAGTCTTTGCCGAGGTAGGCCGCCCCTGTGCGGTCCAGCAAACGCGAAGCGAGCGCAAAGGCAAGAAGCTGAAACTAGCGCTGAGCGCAAGCTGTCCCATGACCCAACGCCAATTATTCGGAACCGACGGTATCCGCGGAGTAGCAGGCGAATTCCCCCTGACCAAACAAAGCACGTACCTGATTGGCCGTGCCTTGGGGCATGACCTCGTCCGCACGCAACCCAGGCCCCAGGCCGTAATCGGCCAGGACACACGTGAATCCAGCCGCTGGATCGCCGATCGGGTTGCCGAAGGACTGGCGGCGGTAGGTGTGGAGGTGCACAGCGCCGGAGTAATCACCACTCCCGGCGTCGCATACCTGGCCCGCTCGCGCAACATGGCTGCGGGCATAGTCATCTCCGCCTCCCACAATCCCTGGACCGACAATGGCATTAAAGTGTTTTCGGGAGACGGTTTCAAACTTACCGACGAGCGCGAACTCGCCATTGAAAAAGAAATTTTCGCCCTGCTGCAGAATCCGTCCTCTGCCGACGACACTGCGCTAAAAGTCCCTCGCCCATCCCTTCCCGGGGAAGCAGAACTTCGGCACGCTTACATCAAAGATCTCGCGTCCAGCGTGAAGTCCGACCTTGCCAAAGTGCGCGTCCTGGTCGACTGCGGCAACGGAGCCGCCACCGCCGAAGCCCCGGAATTGTTTCGGACTCTCAACGTTCAGGCAACATTCGTCCACATTTCGCCCGACGGGAAAAACATCAACGAACAATGCGGCGCACTTCATCCCGAAACACTGGGCAAACAAGTCGCTCAATCTGGGGGCAAGTTCGATTTGGGAGTAACCTTCGACGGCGATGCCGATCGCGCCCTGTTCTGTGATGCTCAGGGCCGGGTCGTGAATGGAGACGCCGTTCTGCTGGCCGCCGCCCGCGACATGAACTCGCGCGGAGAATTGAAAGGCGAAGTCGTGGTGGCCACCACCATGTCGAATATGGGCCTCGAGCTTGCGCTGAAGCATTCCGGCATCCGCATGCTCCGCGCTAATGTTGGCGATAAATACGTTCTGGAGGAGATGCTGAAAACCGGCGCCACCCTGGGCGGCGAACAATCCGGCCACATCATCTTCCGCGATGGAGACTCCACGACTGGCGACGGCCTCCTCACCGCCCTCCGCCTGATGGACATCATCGTTCGTGCGAACACGCCTTTGGCAGACTTGATCGGTGACCTGAAAGTATTCCCGCAAAAAATCCAAAACATCCGTGTCCGCGAAAAAGTTCCTTTCGCGCAAGTCCCCGCGATTCAGAATGCAATCCAGTCAGCCGAGCGCGAACTCGATGGGAACGGCCGTGTAGTGGTCCGCTATTCTGGGACGGAAGCCCTGGCAAGAGTTATGGTCGAAGCCGAATCCGACTCCAAAATGCAATCCATAACTGCCGCCATAGCCGCGGAAATCCAAAAAGCTCTGGGTGTGTAACTCCTGCGAGCGACTGCAGCCTGCGCCCGACGTTTCACGCCCGGAACCCGCCATTGAGAGCAGATTCCGGCTGACTCCCCAACGCGCGTTCACAACGCAAAATACGTCTTCTTATGCAACCAACTATTCTCATCTCCAATGACGAACCGCTCCGGCCATCCGGGAATCGTGTTGATCAACAACCGCAAACCTTTCGCATCCTTGGGAACTCGGAACTCTAGCCGCGTCATATACGACTCTCCCGCCCGCAGCGGTGTCACGAGGGAACTTCCCGTCGTAGAGATCGGTTCATACGAATGCCCCAAACCATCAATGATGCGCGCTGCGCGCGGAGAAGGCATTAACGGAGCGTTTTTAGCCCGCTTCGACGATATCGTCTGTTCGTCGAAACGCGTACGTAACGTGATCACATAATCTTTCCATGCGTCTGCCGTCTGGCTCTTCACATCTACGACGGCATAAGCCAGATGGCAATCAATTTCACAGAAATACTTCTCCTGTCCCATCCCTAGCGCCGTGTCATGGCTTGCCTCCGAAAATCCTGCCAGCAGCCCGAAGTAGATCACCGCGCCAATGCCGATCGCAATCCCCGCCACTCGTACAAACCTTGGCTTGCGCGCAAACCAGAAAATGACGGCTGCCGCCAGCGCCACAAAAACTCCGCCGCATGCCGCGACAAAGCCCACCACGGCCAGCGGCGCTGGGAAATTCATGTTGCTCCCGGCCCCCATACTGCTCATGGTTGCGGCAACGGGACCGGCTCCCTGCGCAAAGTCGGGATAAATCTCATCGGCAATCCAGTAATTCGACAACACGACCGCAATCGCCATCCCAAGAATCCAGATTGCGTGACGTACCCGCCCCCAGTACGTCACCCGTAGCGCACCCTGCATGAAAAACTCCGCCACGTAGGCCCCGCAGTAGAAAATGTTCGCCAGCAGCGCGAGAACGCACATCCTTCCGAAATCCAGCCAATTCAGCGCCGGGCGAAAGTGCGGCCAGCTCAATACCAGCCAGAGCATTACGATCGCAAGGAGAACCGCGTTGTACCAGAGGCGCCGCAGCTCCCAGAACCGAAGCGCTGCTCTCCAGCCGCCCTGATTCGTGTCGATAGATGGTGAACTGTCCATGATCCACTCCTTAACAGAATGTACTTTTAACCACAAAGTAAATAGACAAAAAAAACTGCTACTTCCGCGTCACCCGAATCCACTCCTCCATCTGGTCCAGATATTCCTCCAGCGCTTTGCGCCCCGTGGCCGTCAGCCGGTATTCCGTTCGCGGTACTCGCCCTTCGAAGAATTTAACGCAGGAGACGTACTGCGCCTCTTCCAGCTTTCGCGCGTGCACGCTGAGGTTTCCGTCCGTCGTCTTGAGTACCCGCTTCAGATCATTGAAACTCAGGGAATCGTTCGTCGCCAGCGCACTCACGATTCCCAGCCGAATGCGCTCGTGAATAAGGCGATCGAGTTCGGGAAGCTCCGGCGCACGCGCCAGTGAGTGATCACGCGCCTTCTCAAAAGCAGGCTGCTGTCGTCGATCCTGCACCTTTGCATGCTTACCCTGTATCGAACTCGCCCTACCCACCATGCCTCCTCGCAATCAAAAATCCGAATACGATGTGGAGTCCGCCGAAGCCCGCCGCCAGAAACCAGTTTCCCCAAGCCGCTGGACCCAGCACCGCCAATGCGCCCACCCCCATGAAACATAGTCCCATCACAGGAACGATCGAGACCGAGTACGCCCCCCCGGTCATAATGCCGGCACCGTACAGCAAAAGCCACGACGCGGGCAACGCCGACTGCAGCCCCGCGCGAAACATCACAAATGTGAGAAACGCTCCGGCGACCAATGGAGGAGCCAGTCCGAGCACCACTTTTCGTGCTGGTCCAGAAAACAGCGGCAATCCGCGCCGGTTTGCTTTCCAGGTGCAGGCCAGCAGTCCAATCACAATCGCCAGAATTCCTTCGGCCAGCCACACCCGCAGCCATGCGAGCCCTGATGCTTGCCACGAAGCCAGCAACGCGGCCCCGATCGCCGTCGCTCCAATACCCACATGTCCCCAGCCGGAAACAGCCGTGAATGCCGCGGACCGCTCCATCGTGTCGCGAATGAAGCGGAGATGCTCCGCCACATCAGGGATGCTCTCCTGCGCCGGTCGCAAATCCGCCGCAGCTGATCGATGAAACCTTCGCACCCGATGTGGCCGCGAATCGAACATGCGCATAGCCTAACTGCACTGTTCGTCGCAGTCAAGTACTTTACAAAACAAAGTAAGATGAGACAAAGGGGTGCCTGTGAGATCTTCAACACGTTGTTCCCATTATCAGACCGGACCAACGCCGTAGCCGCCGGAGCGGTGCGAAAGTGCAAATCGGCTGTATCGATTTGCAGGGCGCGGACTTATGCGCCGCCTTTTGCGGCTCTTGGCTAAAACCAGGTCCAATCGACCCGATTTAAATGGGAACAACGTCTTAATAGATCACAGCCACCCCACCCCTGATCCACCCGCAAGTAGTAGCCGCTCCGTTCTATGGTCCCATGATCCTATGAATCCCCGAATGCTAGACTGACTCCGCGCCGGTTTCCGGACGCCTTACGCGATGGCTTCTCATTCTGAGAGACTCGGCCTCATAGCCGGGAATGGCAAGTTCCCTTTCCTGGTGCTGGATGCCGCGCGGGCACAAGGTTATGAAGTTGTCGTTGCAGCGATTAAGGAAGAGGCTTCTCCCGAAATCTCCCAGCATGGCGCCAAATCCATTCACTGGCTTTCGTTGGGAGAGCTCTCCAAGCTGATCGAGACCTTTCAGCGTGAAGGTGTGCGGCGCGCGATTATGGCGGGGCAGGTGAAGCATAAGCAGATTTTCTCCAGCATCCGGCCGGATTGGCGGCTGGCAAAGCTGCTGCTATCGCTTACAACCCGAAACACCGATTCACTGTTGGGTGCAGTGGCAAAAGTTCTAGCTGACGAGGGAATTATCCTGGAAAAATCTACCTGGCTGCTCGAGCCGCTGCTGGTTCGTCCCGGGGTACTGACGGAGCGCGCACCCAGCGAGCAGGAATCCGGCAATATCGAATACGGACGCCAGGTAGCGCAAAATCTGGCGCAGCATGATATCGGGCAGACTGTAGTCATCGCCGAGTCCGCGTGCGTCGCCGTCGAAGCGATGGAGGGTACGGATGCAACCATCGAACGCGCCGGACAAATCATGCGCTCTCTGCACGGGGATGCTTCGACTCTGAGCCGCGCTCTAACCGTCGTGAAGATCGCCAAGCCGAATCAGGATATGCGATTCGACGTGCCCGTCATCGGAGTCAAAACGATCGAAGTCATGCAAGCTGCGGGCGCCACCTGCCTGGCGGTGGATGCAGGTAAGTGCTTGCTGCTAGATGGAGAAAAGGTCATTGAAGCTGCCAATTCGGCGGGAGTCGCCATCGTTTCTGATGAGGGCAAACGAACCGCATGAAAGAAAATCCAGGGGCATCGGGCGAAGCTGGCCGCATTGCTGATCAGTTGCAGCGTGCCTTCTATGGCGCCGCCTGGCATGGCCCGGCGGTTATGGAAGTGCTTGAAGACGTCAATGCCACCATGGCCTCAGCTAGGCCCATCGTGAACGTTCACAATATTTGGGAGCTTCTATTGCATGTCGCGGTCTGGGACCGAGCCGCGCTGACTCGACTTGGCGGATCGAAATGTCAACCGACCGGCGAGGCGAACTTTCCGCCCGTTATGAACGCCAACGACGCCGCATGGCGCAAGACCATCGCTGACGCGAAACGCACGCATGATCGCCTGGTTAGAACAGTTTCGCGGATGTCCGATCAACGGCTGTGCGATCGTGTTCCGGGCAAACGCTACGACTTCTATCACATGCTTCACGGCATCGCGCAGCATGAGCTGTATCACGCCGGGCAAATGGCGATTCTGAAAAAAGCGGCCTCTCGCCTCGCGATCACATCCCTGTAGCCTCTTTTTCCACAACCAGCCTGCTCCCCTTCTTCCCACGGCTGGTGAATTTGCGGCAGAAGGACCTATCGAGTTTACGGGAACCAAGAGAATCACTTTGAAGGTTGGTAAGATGCTTTGAAAATCAGGAAACAGATCGACCGCGCTCCACGTTCGTCGAAAATTCGCTGGTAAAGACCTCCAGTGCACGCTCGCGAGTTTGGGCTTTCGCCCAGGGAGAACTGAATTATGGCGGGACAAGTGGTTTTGTACTTTGAAGATCAAGCGGACGCGCTTCGTTTCGCACTGGCCGCAGGTTCGGTGATGGCCGGGGAAGGCGGCAAGGTCATGAGTAGTTTGGTGGAAGGGACCGCTCGCGTAACCCGGATTCGCCTTGACGCCGTGAACTCCCCGACCGGCAAGAAATCGAATTCGGGCCGGGTCGCATAGCTCCAGCATAGCTGCGGCGCGACGCGTCCGAATCTTTCCGTCTCTTGGATCTACTTATCCTTCATGCGCTGCCGGCATTGGTGAATGCTTCGATTGCATCGGAAAGGGTAGGGAACATCAGGAATACCTGCTCAACTTTTGTAATCTCGAATACCTTCAAAACGCGCTTGTTGACGCCAGTCAGGGCTATGCGGCGTCCCGCCTTTGTCGCGGATGTGCACGCACTCACGAGAGACCCCAACCCCGAAGAGTCCAGGTAAGGAACCCCACTCAAATCGAGAATCATGGTGGGAGCGCTCTCTCGACGAACTGCGTTCAGAAAGGGAGTCACATTTTCCATGGTGAGCGGGCCGCGAAAGCTCAACACTCCTCGTTCGAGACGCTCCACCTCTAGCGGTTCGGAAGCCATGGGAGAGCGATTCTAGGCCAGGAAGGCAGTCCGGTTCAAGTTGATGTGCCCTTCGCAGTATTCATTGTCCTCGAACACTTCCGCAGGTTTGTAATTTTTTTGTGATATCTGCGCAACAACATATCGCAAGCCGCTGACAGCCTCTAACATGGTGATAACGGCAAGTGGGGAGAATGGATGATGAGAATAAGTGCAGATCCATGCTGCTTCCAGTACCGCGGAACAACCTGCCACCCATCCTAAAGGCACGCAAGCTCGCATCTTGCTGAGCTCTGTTTTTGGTCCATACGCGCAGGATGACGAATTTGGCAGCCGCTCCATCAATCCGATGGAGCTTTACCACAATCAAGTCACGCGGGCCCAAGGGGCCTTCTCGCTGCGAATGTTTCATCGCTCGTGGGGCATTATGATGATCCAGGCCAATATCTCAGCGGCCTGCACAGTCCTGGATTTTCCCACGCTCGAGCACTTTGCTCGCGAGCTCCAGCAGCAGCAGTACGACGTGGTTGGCATTTCTTCCATCATCGTGAACCTGGGTAAGGTGCGCGAGATGTGTCGCATGATTCGCCGTATCTCCCCGCAGTCCGTGATTGTAGTAGGCGGACACGTGGCCGCGATTCCAGGCATTGATCGGCTCATCGACGCCGACCACATTGTGCGCGGCGAGGGGGTGGCCTGGATGAGGCGTTATCTGGGAGAGGATGAAGCCGCACCGATCCGGCATCCGGCGATCGTTTCAGGAATGCGCACGAGAATCATGGGCATTCGCGTGCCCGATCGGAAGGGATCTACCGCAGCCACTATCATTCCCTCGGTCGGTTGTCCCATGGGGTGCAATTTCTGTACGACGTCCGCCTTTTTTGGCGGCAAGGGAAAGTTCGTAAACTTCTTCGAGACCGGCGACCAGTTGTTCGAAGTCATGTGCCGGATGGAAGAGGAATTGAAGGTGCGCTCTTTCTTTGTGATGGACGAGAATTTTCTCCTCCACCGCGAGCGAGCCATGCGGTTGCTCGAACTCATGAAAGCGGGCGGCAAGAGTTGGGCCCTCTCGGTCTTCGCCTCGGCAAACGCGATCCGTAAATACACGATGCAGGAGTTGGTGGAGCTGGGCGTCTCATGGCTTTGGATGGGACTGGAGTCCCCTGGTGCCAGCTACAGTAAGCTGCAGGGCGCGGACACGCGGGAACTGACACGCGAGTTGCGCGAGCACGGCATCCGCGTGCAGGGATCGACCATCATTGGTCTGGAGCATCACACGCCAGACAACATGCTGGCGGAGATCGAGCATGCGGTCTCGCATGATACCGACTTTCACCAGTTCATGCTCTACACTCCGGTGCCGGGCACTCCGTTGTATCAGCAGATGGCAGAAGAGGGACGCCTATTAAGCGATGTGGATTACGCGGACGTCCACGGGCAGTTCAAATTCAATTTCAAGCATGCAGCGATTTCGCGCGACGAATCAAAACGCTTCCTGGACTTGGCCTTCTGGCGTGATTTCGAGATGAACGGGCCGAGTCTCTACCGCATTTCGCGTACGCTATTGGCAGGATGGAGGCGCTACAAGGACTGGCCGGATGCCCGCGTTCGAGACCGATTCGAGGGCGAGATGCGGCGTTTGAGCGGAATATACGGCTCCGCATTGTGGGCCATGGAGCGGCAGTTCAGGAAAGTCAATCGTCCCGGCAGTGAGCAAATTCGTGCTCTCCGCCGGGAATTTAACAAGGAAATGGGAATATTATCGCGGATCATGCCCCCGATCCTGGGCCCGGTTTTCTTGTGGACGACCCAACGCGAAGAGCGGCGACTGCGGCGCGGTACCACGTATGAGCCCCCCACCATTCTGGAACGCACGAACTGGGTGAGTGCCTGAGTTACGCTGCACAGCTGAGGCGGTACGCTCTGGCAGCGGAGAGAACGCTTAATCCCACAACAGAGTCCCGGTTTCAGCATTCATATGTGTCAGAAGAATGCGAAGGTAAGTCAACGCATTCATAAGATCCTGAACTTCGCGCGGACTGCTGGGGGCGCCATATTGCAGTTCGCGCGTTCGCTGCTGAATAGCATCTCGCGCTTTTTCAATTTCAAACAGCGCCTTGTTTCGGTCGTGCTCCACCATTGCCAGGAAGTACGCGTGGTACCAGGTAGGTTCTGCAGATTGTGTTCTTGCCAGCCGTTCTGATTCGGATTGGTGCATCGACAGCCTGCCGGAATCGAAACCGATCAGCAGCTGACGATTCAAACTCGTCAAACCTGGAGACGCATGTTTCGCGGTTGTTAGTTAACAAGAGAACGGAGGCGGGAACAATACAGAGAAATCCGTATCGTTGAAGAGATAACACAAACGATACTTCAGGAGGAATCGGCGGGGCGGCGCTCCAGCATCAACTGATGGCTTTGGAGATCCACCACAGAACTTTACCAACGATACGCCAGCCGCTGGATTTACTAAGTACCACGGAATCGTATTCACGATTTTCGGCTTCCAGCAGGTCCAGAGTGTCGTAACGGCGAAGGCGGGAAACGCACAATCCTTGCTGGTCGCAGCAAGCCACTACGAGCTTGCCGTAAAGCTGCTCGCGTTCCGTCTGAAACGAATCCACGGCCAGGATGTCGCCCTGCCGGATAAGCGGCTCCATCGCGTGACCGGTCACGCGCAGCAAGCTGGTGTACGCAGGATTCGGGCACCAGCTAACAGGTGCGCCGATCATTTCAGCTGCCGGGATGGTGCGTAGGCTTCGACGATCTCCCGCAGTCCCGAGTGCGCCCACCACTCCCTTGAGCAAAGGCAAGCCGATGACTTGCGGGAAATGTGCAGGATTAGCGGATTGCGCGCTGGCGCGAGCCAGTTCGAGTCGGGGCGCATTCGAACGTCTTTTACGCGAGGTGGTGCTGAGAGCCTGCACCATTTTTGCGGGCTCAACGCCCGCCATTTCCCAGAAGAACCATGCCTCCGTCTTGCCCCCGAGATTCCCGAGTTGGATGAAATGCTCGGCGGAAGGCTGCAGCAAACCTCTCTCCCAACGGGAAATGGTCATCGCGGAACATTCCATTCTGCGCGCCAATTCGGCTTGATTGATCTCCAGGTGTTCCCTCAACGCGGTGATCTTAGTGGCCCACTCGGGAAGCGAATTTCCTTTGTCTCTTCTTCTCATCAGCGTTGGCTTCATGATACCTCGGACGGCGGAGCCGCCCAACAATTCTCGCGCTGGATTTCGGATGTGCGCTGCTCTCGGCAGGACATTGGAAAGTATACTGCCCCCGGCTATAGTGGTGTCTCGTGTACATTTTGGAGCACTAAAAGCGGTGCAAAGCTGCTGCATTACGGAGGAGACAAGTGGCAAAGCTAACTAAGTACGTGATCGAGAGTAAGCGGGGTGCGCCGCCCCAAGGCGCGTATTCGCAGGGGTGGCGGGCCGGAGACTTTATTTTTGTGACCGGAACGGGGCCTATCGATCCAGTGACCGGAAAGCTGGTGGGCGACACGATTGAACGCCAGACAGAGCAGACGATCGAGAATCTAGGCGCGATCCTCGAGGCCGATGGAGCATCGCTGGCCGATGTGGTCAAAGTGAATGTGCACCTAAGCGACACGAGCCTGTTTGCGCGTTACAACCAGGTTTATTCGCGGCGTTTTTCGCGTCCCTACCCGGTGCGCACGACGGTCGGCAGTGACTTGGGGCATACGCCAGGGATGCTGATCGAGATTGATTGTGTCGCGTACAGCGTCAAGAAGAGCCAGCGACCATCGCGACGTAGGTCGCAAAGATCGAAGCCGCGGAAATCCAGATGAGGATCGAAACCGAGTGCTCCATGGTCGTCAGATGATCAAGCTACCTGTTCTGCAGCGTCGCAACCTTTCCGTGCAACATTCCCCCGCCCTGTAACAGGGGCATTTCATGCCCTCTGGCGGAGACTTCTTCGAGCGAATCAATCTGCCCATCACGCACTAGAAGCGCGCAGTCGAAATTATTTACGGTGGGGCAGACATGGCGAGGGATCAGGTAAAGAAGCTCGCCTAAACCCGGCGCGGTCCCAGACTTCACTTGCATCGGCAAGTGTTCCTCACTCGGCGATGCCGGAGTGAGTTCCGGGTGTCCCATGACTACGCAGGTGGGCACGCCGGCGTCCGCCGAGACCGACTTGTGCCCGGCATCGCACGTCACCATTCCTTCCGCGGGTTGGCTCACCACACGTGTCAAGACAACTGCCGCTGGAGCATAGCCGTACTTCGACGGTAGTTGCGCCATGCTCGTTGCATCGCAGTAAACGACCGTGCCGGGAGAGAGGCGGTGCACAAATCGGGAATTGCGGAATCCCCCGTACGTCAGGGAGCAGGGAAACGTTGGCGTCCCGGAGGTGACGATTTCCGGTACTTGAAATCCGCTGCGCTCAATTTCACTGACCAAATCTAACAAGCGGTCATAACCAGAGTGGGCCAGGGACGTGCGCTCTGGCTCGTCTGTATGGCCATATTGTCCGTCATAGTAGTGCAGGCCACGAAAGTCCAGCTTGGATTCGTGAACCGCGCGGATGAGACGAACCACATCCGCTTTCCTCGTCGCATCCACACCGGTACGGTTCATCCCTGGATTAATGTCGAGGAATATGCCGACAGCTGTGCCACTCCATTGCCGCACCTGGTCTGTGTTTTCCGTCAACACGGAAACACGCACTTGGGGAAAGCGTTGCGCGATCTCCCGCACTCTCGTTGCATTCGCGCCCATCATCGGATATGCCACCAGGACATCTGCGGCTCCAGTTTCGCAAGCTCTAAGCAGTTCAAGAGTCGTAGCGCATTTGAAATGCCGGACGCCATGATCCAGCAACATTCGCAGCGTGTAGCTGAGTTTCGCAGTCTTGATGTGAGCGCGCCACCGATCCGCATTTCCCTCCAGCAGATCGATGGTGCGTTCGATATTCGAGGAGATGATTTCCGGATACAACAGGAGGGCAGGAGTAAGTAAGTTCTCGCTGTCGAAGACACGGTAACGATCGTTCCAGGCAAAATTATTGATCATGGATTTCCCCGTCCCTCACTAGCCCGATGGTACCGCACTCCACCCCGGCAAGCCAGGTTGACCCTCTCAGGCACGAAGAGTACGCTCTCCATTCCTGCCACAATGCCACATCTAGAGAACCGTCACTCTCGAAGCCCAGACCTTGTCCGCGGCCTCACCTTGTTGTCGGCCACAGCCATCGTTATCGGCGACACCATCGGCACGGGAGTATTTCTCGTCAGCAGCGACATGGCCCGTGCGGCTGGCTCGACCTCAAGAGTGCTGGCCGCCTGGATCATTGGCGGGCTCATCGTTCTCTTCGGCGCTTTCTGCTACGCAGAACTCGGCGCTGCCTTTCCCAAAGCCGGCGGGCCCTATGTGTATCTCAGCCGCGGTCTGGGTCCACTATGGGGATTTCTTTTTGGCTGGATGAGTTCGTTCCTTGAGCGCCCGGTCGCGATGGCAACTTTGGGAGCGGGATTTGTGAAGTTCATGAGCTTTCTCTTCCCGGTTGTGGCGCGACCTTGGTTCATAGTGCATCTGGGGAACTATGAATTCACGTTTACTACCGCCCAGCCGCTGGCAGCTCTGGTTGTCGTTATTGCCACCGCAATTAACTATTTCAGCGTTCGCATGAGCGGGGCTATTCAAGTCTTGCTGACGACTTTGAAGATGGCAGCGATCCTCATTATCGTTATGGGAGGGGCGCTATTCACATCGAAGATGAGCGCCATGGCTGCACCTGCAACTGCTCCATTGTTGAGCTTCAAAACCATCGCGTCCCTGCTCACAGCGCTCGTGCCCGCGATGTGGGCATATAACGGCTTTAATGATCTCGGTGATCTTGGAGAAGAAATTCTCAGCCCGCAGAAGAACATTCCGCGAGCTATTCTCATAGGCCTCACCATTATCGCCGCTCTCTACCTCATGGCGAATGTCGTTTATTTTCACGTGTTGTCCTTCGCATCCGTGGCCGCGTCAGGGCATGTCGCGTCGGACGTAGTGCAATCCCTTTGGGGATCGGGTGGGGCGCGGTGGCTCACACTCGCAATGGCACTCTCCGCGCTTGGAGCGCTGCACGTTGTTGTCTTGACCGGTGCGCGCATTCCCTATGCCATGGCTCGTGACCGGGTTTTCTTCACATTTGCCAAACGGCTGCACCCTTCGTTTCACACGCCCAGCGGTGCGCTGCTCTTCCTTGGATCAGTTGCGACGCTGTTAGCCCTGACTGGAACGTTCGAAGAACTCTACTCGCTGTTTGTATTTGCCGTCTGGATCTTCTTCGCACTCGTTGCAGTAGCGCTATTTCGCTTGCGCCACAAGGAACCGGATCTCAACCGGCCCTATCGTGTTTGGGGGTATCCGTGGACGCCGGGCCTGTTTCTCCTGGCCGCGATCGCCTTGACGGTGAACCTGTGGCTGGTGCGACCGGTGCGATCGTCCATCGGGCTGCTCGTGATTCTCGCGGGAGTTCCGTTTTACGCTGTGTGGCGCCGCCGGATTGGCAATCGCTCGGACTTCCACGAGGACCAATCTGGAAATTGATGTAAAAAAAGAAAAGCCGGCACTGGTCTGCCGGCTTCTCACGTTGAGGCTGTGAACGTTACCGGTTGGTCCCGCCCGTGCCGTTGTTCCCGCTGCTGCAGGTTCCCGAGACTTTCTTCACTTTCGTCACGCTAAACATCTGTCCAGACGTACCCGCTCCGGCTGAACCCGTCGCGGCCTGCGAGCCGGCTGAAGATCCCGTCGACGCGCTTGCGCCGGAACCGGAGGCGCTGCCCTTCACTTCGACCTCCTGGTTAACATGGTCACTCAGCTTGGACGCGTCTCCCGACAACTGGTATTGCGTTCCCGAGGCATCGGTCAGCGTATAGCCACCACCGGAACTGCTCAGGCAGCCGCGGAGAGTGGTATTGCTGCCGCCGTTCATCTGGCCGGATGAGCCGCTAGCTCCCGACTGCCCGGATGAGCCCGCAGCCCCCGACGTTTGGCCGTTTTCACTGCCGCTCTGACCAGTCGTTTGGCTGCCGGTTTGGTCCGTGCCGCTCTGGCTGCCCGCGCTGCTTCCGGTGCCCGCGCTACTTCCCGAGCTGCCCGAGGATGGAGAGGATGGGGTTGTGCTCTGCGCCGCGACCCATGCGGTGCAACAGAGCAGGATAAAACTAAACAGAATCGATTTTGTCATAGTGAATACTCCTGTTTGCTGGTGCTGATTCAACGACGATGTGGATCGCAGGCTTGGCAGGAACTTCAGCGGGCGGAGGCTGGGTTTGTTGATCTGTGATTGCGCTCAGGTTTGCGCTTCACCAACCTGCTGTTTCTTCTCCGGTGTTTCAGAATCGCTTGCTATTCAGACGAATGGGCGGAATTAGGATGATCCTGTGTTTGCCGAGGTTGCCGCGAGCGGTTGCCGGTGTTTGGAGCTACATGCCTTCGCCGGCAACTGGTCGCTTTAACTCCAACCGTACATAGCTGATTGGCATCGCACCATCCGGCAACTTCGATGACCGACTCCGTGCTAACCGCCGATCAGCAACTTGACTCCATATGGGCTCTCGGAGGCCTGACCTGGCGGGAGCTGGCACGGCGGGTCTGGGGAGGCATTAATCGAAACGATCTGATTAATCGCGCCTACGAACTAGCCTACAACTTTTTGCTGGCCGTATTTCCAATGCTGCTGTTCATGTTGGGGCTTGCTCGGGATGCTCGCCTCCGAAGGCAGCAGAATCCGTGCCGACCTGTTTTATTACTTTCAGCTTGTGCTTCCGCCTGCGGCTTACGATTTGCTGGTTACCACAATTCGCGAGGTCACTCCAAGCTCCACCGGCGGGAAACTTACCTTCGGACTGCTCTTCGCTCTCTATTCCGGTTCTGCCGGCATGACGCAGCTCATGTCAACGTTGAACGCGGCTTACGAGGTCCGCGAAAGCCGCTCGTGGTTGAAAGTTCATTTGGTCTCTCTGGCGTTGACCTTGGCCATGGCGATCCTGCTCATAGCTGCTCTTTTCCTGGTGCTTGCCGGCGGCCAGATAGTAGCTTCCGCGGGAAAGACGCTGGGCTTCAACACGGCAGCATGGATTGTGGTGAAGGTGCTGCAATGGGCCATCGCTTTTGCATTCGTGGTCTTCGCGTTCGCCGCAATTTACTACTTTGCGCCGAACGTTCACGAACAGCACTGGTACTGGATCACGCCCGGCTCCGTGGTTGGGGTAGCCATGTGGGCCATTGCTTCGGTTGCAATGCGGCTCTATCTGCATTTCTTCGACAGTTACAGCAAGACCTACGGATCACTAGGAGCGGTGATCATTCTCATGCTGTGGTTCTATCTCACAGGATTGTCGTTTCTGATCGGCAGTCAAATCAATGCGACGATCGAGCATGCTGCCGCCGAGAATGGGCATATTGAGGCCAAAGCGCCGGGCGAAAAGACAGCCGCGTAGAAACAAACTCAGGCCTGCTCCGGAACGCGGTCCAGTTTATTGGAAAGTTTGTCTGATGTGCGCTCCTGTAACGGCAGTCTCCAGTCTCGCGCAGACACGTGACCTGCGTGAACCCAAGCAACGCGCGTGATCAGTGACCCCGCTATGGCGGACCACGATGCCCAACGGCGAAGGGAAGACTTCCGCCTCCCTGGTCCCCAAAGGCTTGCGATGCGAAGCAGGGCTGGAATCGGACCCGACAGCGCGCCGCCAGTTCGAGTGATCACGCCGCTCAGGCCATGCTTCAGAGGATCAAGATGATGGTGCGACCGCCCTTCGATCCGCACGCCCTCCCAGGTTTCGAAAATAGCCGCGCCCAATCCAAGCGCTTGCAAAGCCCGGCTCTTGCCATGGCCCAGCAATTCTAGAATCCCCACTCCTGCTCCAAGTCCTGACGCCGCGAAGTGAAGCGGCAGATCTCCCGCATTGCGATTCCACACGGGAATGGCGGTCGCACCGATCAGGACTCCGGTGTAATTGGAAAACGGAAGACCGAATGCCAGCGATGCCGCTTGCCCGGCATTCTCGAGGACCTTCAAAGGCAACGACGGACCGTAGCGCTCGCGCAGAAAACCCGCGAAAGCGGCAGCCGCCGCCCCGCTGGAGAATCCCAATAGCGTCCATACCCCGACAGACATTGGACTCTGCGGCTTGAATACGCGCAGCATAGCGAGAAAACGCTCCGGGCGCCCTAAGTCGGAGATCAGCAGCGCCGGAGAGATGACCGAACCGGCCGCGGCAATCCATCTCGCATGTTGAACCAGTTCACGATCCGCTCCGGTGTAATCGGCGATAGCTCCGATCACAGCCGCAGCACCGGCAGCGCCGCCTACGAAAAAGTAAAGTGGAATCTCCCAAGTCCACGGGGGCTGTTTCAGCAACGGAATACCGTAGTAGCCGCTCTCAGGCGACGCTTGCGGGAATGGGGCGCCACTGGGTCGCGCGCTGACCACTTCGAGCTTTCCCCGTCGCTCGGCCTCTCGGCGTATGTCGTCGAGGCGCTTCTCGCGCTGCAACTCGCGCTCGTCCATGTCGCGCAATGGTAGCAGGTCGCTCATCGGCCCCTCCCGTTTTGACGGGCTCCATCGGAGAGAAAAGCGAGCAGCGTTCCACCCAGCAGCAATCCTGCGGCAATCGCGGATGAGCGCCAACTCTTTTTCAGATAAACGGTAGGCACTTCAGGCGTTGGAGGCAGATTGTAACTACGAGGATCGCCACGAACGATGAACAATGCATGCGTCCCCTCCACGCTGCTATCCAAGGGATCATAGATGACAGCATCATCCATGCCGCGGCGATGCAATTCCTCGACTCGGCCTTGCGCTTCGCGGCGGAGATCTTCGATTTCTCCGAATTTGATGGACTCGGTGGGGCAAGCCTTCGCGCACGCAGGCTGCAATCCAACCTTCTGGCGGTCGTAGCAGAAAGTGCATTTGAAGGCGCGGCCATCTTTCTGGTTACGCTCCACCACTCCAAAGGGACATGCTGTTACGCAGTAACCGCACCCGTTACACACGTCCGGTTGAATGAAAACACCCCCGAACTCCGTACGCACGATGGAACCCGTCGGACAGGCTTCCAGGCAGCCGGCCTGTTCGCAGTGCTTGCATACATCGGAAGAAAACGTCCAGGAGGTTTGCTCTCCGGCGTTGCCTCCGAATCCCGGAACGGGTGGTTGTTCCACAAATTTCACGTGCCGCCAGGTCGACGCTCCAACCGCACCAGTGTTGTCATAAGAAAACCCGCTCCACTCCAGGCCGTCTTCCGACACCCCGTTCCATTCCTTGCACGCGACTTCGCACGCCTTACAGCCAATGCACAGAGTGGAGTCGGTGAGAAAGGCGGTTACGCTCATGCGTGCTGTCCTTCATAAGAATTCAATCGCTGCAGGACTTCATCATCGGGCGGGCGACGCCCAGGGACTACGTTGCACACCAGTGCCTTCGTCTCCATGATGCGAACATTGGGTTCTTCGCTGATGACCAGCAGATCGTTGACCACATCGCCTTTGACCTGACCGCGGTAGCCCCAGTGGTACGGAAGTCCGACTTGATGGACGACCCGTCCGTCGATTCGCAGTGGGCGCAGCCGTGGTGTGACCATCACCCGCGCTTCAATCATCGCGCGAGGAGTCATGATGGTGGCCCAGTCGCCATGCGTCAGCCCCACTTGCGCCGCCAGTTCAGGAGACACTTCCGTGAACAACTCCGGTTGCAGTTCGCTTAAATGGGAGAGATGCCGCGACATTCCCCCAGCCGTGTGGTGTTCAGTGAGCCGGTACGTCGTGAGGACAAACGGGAATCGCGCATCGTTTGGCGCAGCATACGGATTATCAGGCCTCTTCTTGCGATCGGCAGCGGGATTCGTCTGTTGTCCGTAGAGCGGATTTTCCACCAGTGATTCCAGAGGCTCATAGTGCGTCGGCAGTGGCCCATCTTTCAACCCGCTGGGCACGTACAACCAGCCCAAGCCGTCGGGATGCAGCGTGAACGGCCGCGCTCCGCCGAGCGCCTCCGTACCGCGTCCCTCCTGCACATTCGACGGGGCATCCGGTGGCGTCGTTTTTTCATAATCGGCATTATCCAGCCCGGTCCATTCCTTTTTCTGTGGATCCCACCAGACCAGCTTCTTGCGCTCACTCCACGGTTGCCCGTCAGGCCGAGCTGAAGCCCGGTTGTAGATGATCCGGCAATCGTTGGGCCATGCAAAGCCCCAGCCGTGCCCCAAAAGATCTTTGGGATTGCGTTCGTGCGCTCGGTTGTAGCCTTCTTTCGGGAATACTCCACAGTAGATCCATGCGCCGCACGCAGTCGAGCCGTTCTTCTTCAGATCTTTGATGTGCGCCAGTTGTTTTCGATCGGAGACGGTGTACCCGTTGATTTCCTTCAGAACTTCTTCCGCACTCGGATCGGCATCTTTACCGCCGGTGGAGTAGTTCCACGTCAGCGACTTGAGCCCGTCATTGCGTGGACGAGGATCTTTCTCGGCTTTGCGCTTGAGTCGCAAACCCAGGTGATACATGAACCAGAGCTCGCTGCGCGCGTCACCGGGCGGATCTACAGCTTTCTCCCGGAACTGCAGCAGTCGCTGCGTATTGGTGAATGTGCCTTCCTTCTCCGCAGTCCCGGCCGCGGGGAAAAGAAAAACTTCCGTGCCGATCGTCTCCGGAGAAATCTCTCCTCGCTCCACTTCGGGCGACGCGTACCAGAAGGAAGCGGTTTCGGTTTCGACCATATCCCGAACCACCAGCCACTTCAATTTCGCCAGGGCTTTGCGCTCCAGACGCCCGTTGGAAGCGCCAACCGCAGGATTTTGCCCCATGACAAAAAGGCCTTCCATCTTGCCATCGGCCATGTCGAGCCAGTAGCCGAAGTGGGAGTGATCTCCGCTGACACGCGGCAGCCAGTGGAAGCCCCAATTGTTTTCCTTCGTGGCGCCATCGCCGTAATAAGCCTTCATCAGGCTGATGAAGTATTTGTCGAAGCTGGACCAAAGGCCCGTGCGTGCGCTGTGCTTCTTCAGATAACCAGACAGCTTGTGAGAGTCCGCTTCAAACATAGGCATCGGCAGATAGCCCGGAAGAATGTCGTACAGGGTGGGAATATCAGTCGAGCCTTGGATGGAAGCGTGCCCGCGAAGCGCAAGAATGCCGCCGCCGGGCCGGCCGATGTTGCCCAGCAGCAACTGCAAGATCGCGGCCGTGCGAATAATCTGTACACCTTTTGAATGCTGAGTCCAGCCTACGGCGTAGCAGATCGCGCCAGTTCGGTCAGTACCGGAAGCGGAAGTGAATGTCTCGGCGGCCTTCAAGAAAACATCCTGCGGGATACCGCAGTAGCGCTCCACCATTTCCGGCGTGTAGCGCTGGAAGTGACGTTTGAGCACCTGGAATACGCAGCGCGGGTGCTGCAAGGTTGGATCGGATTCGTACTTGGCAGTATCTTGCGCCTCGCCACCACGGTCTTTTCCGTGCCCGCCGCCGGCGTCGGCGTGCCCCGGAGTCTGACTGGTCTCCTTCTGAGGAGAACCTTGATACAGCCAACTTTCAGGATCGTACTTCTCCTTTTCCGCATTCCAGCCAGAGAAGAAACCATCCAGGTCCTCAGTATCCCGAAAGTCCTCGCGCAGAATGGTCGCTGCGTTCGTATAGTTCACCACGTAGTCGCGGAATTCTTTGTTGTTCTCGAGAACGTAGTGAACCAGGGCGCCCAGAAAAATGATGTCGCTTCCGGCGCGCAGCGGAATCCAAATGTCTGCCATCGCCGAAGTGCGTGTATACCGGGGATCGACGTGGATGACCTTCGCGCCTTTTTCACGAGCCTCGATCACCCACTGGAAACCAACCGGGTGATTCTCAGCCATGGAGGAGCCCATGATGAGAATGGCGTCGGCGTTGCTGAGATCTTGTTGTGCGGTGGTCGCGCCGCCGCGGCCGAAAGATGTGCCCAGACCGGGCACGGTGGAGCTATGTCATATACGCGCCTGGTTGCTGACACAAACCATCCCCAAGCCTGCCGTGAATAACTTCTTGATTAGGTAGTTTTCCTCGTTGTCGAGAGTCGCGCCACCTAAATGTGCCATGGCGGTAGTCTGCATCAGGGACTCACCATCGCGCGTTTCCTGGAAAGTACGATCCCGTGTGTCCCAGGCACGGTCGGCCACCATGTCCATCGCCGTTTCCAGTTCGATCTCCTGCCACCGCCGCGAATACGGTGCCCGGTACTTCACTTTTTTCAGGCGCCCGGGATGTGTGTGCAATTCGAAGGTGTCTGCGCCTTTTGGGCAAAGATGTCCGCGCGATATTGGCGATTCGGGGTCGCCCTCAATCGAAATTAGCTTGCCTTGTTTGTGATACACGAGCTGTCCGCAGCCCACCCCGCAGTATGGACAAATGGAACGCGCTACTTCCGCTCCATCATTCTTCGGGCGCAACTCGCGAGTGCGCTGTGTCATCGACTCCGCACCGGTACCATCCACACCGGAGCGAATTTGTTCGATAAGAGGCCAGCGGGAGAGAAGAGACTTGAGCACGGATGCTCCTTACATTAACGGATAAGCTGTGGGCGACCGATTATCCACGGCAACGCCACGGAAGCGGATTATAAACCGATGCTCTCCAACCTACTTTCGATTTTGCTGTGCTCGAAGCGCGGCGGTCCATACCGTGTTTCAGGTATCGCAGGTCAGCGCCTCACGAAAAGGCTTTTGCTGCGGTGCGGGTAAGCCGCATTGAGTTTGCGACGACCGATACGCTCGAGAGAAGCATTGCGCATGCGGCCAGAATGGGATTAAGAATCCCAACAACCGCCAAGCTGATTCCGATCGCATTGTAGAAGAATGCCCAGAACAGATTCTGCCGAACGATGCGCATGGTTCTTTGGGACAAGTCAACGATTTCAAGGATCTTCTGAAGAGAGCCGTGCAACAGAACCACCGCGGCCGCCTTCATCGCTATATCAGTCCCCGATCCCATCGCAATCCCCAGATCGGCCTGCGCCAGAGCCGGAGCGTCGTTGATGCCGTCTCCCGCCATGGCGACGACCAATCCTCGCGCTTGCAGATCGCGCACGAGTTCCGCCTTGTGCGCGGGAGATGCCTCGGAATCAAAGTTGTCGATGCCCAATGTTGAGGCCGTCCATTTGGTGGTGACCGGTGAGTCTCCCGACACCAGTTGCACGTCAACGCCGCGCCTCTTGAGCTGCGAAATCAATTCCGCCGCGTCGGATCTCACCTTGTCGCCAAAGACGGCCATGGCCTGAAGAATGCCGTCCCAGCCCAGTAAGCAGACGGTCTTGCCCTGCGCCTCCCATGCGCGGGCTTGCTGCTCCACCTCGTCCTCGATCACGATGCCCAGATCCTTTGCTAAGCGACGATTCCCAGCGAAAATGCTTCTGGTTCCGACTACACCACTAATACCACTGCCTTTATGAATCTCAATTGAGCTAGCAGGCTGCATGACAATGGCTTCCTCCCGAGCGGCATTAACGACCGCGGCGCCCAAGGGATGTTCGGAATATTGCTCGAGAGAGCCAAACAGCGACAGTAGTTCTCGTCGGGACACTGGGGCGGCCTCAGAAAACCCGAAGTCAGCGTTCCCATCTGCGTAAGGAGTCATGCTCGCGCCCGCGAATGCGTGCTGGTCACAGCTCACTGTGAAATGAATGAGATCAAGCAGAGCGAAGGTTCCCTCGGTCACAGTTCCCGTCTTGTCGAGAATGAGCATGTCGATCTTCGGGAGAGTTTCAATAACGCGGCTATCTCGAACCAGCATTCCTCGGCGAGACGCTGAGCCAAACGCTGCGGTGATGGCCAGTGGAGTCGCCAATCCAAGCGCACAAGGGCAGGCGATCACCAGCACCGTGATCGATCGCATCAGACATTGCACGAGGTTTGCCGCACCGGTGAACCAGGTAAATACAAAGGTGAACACATGCGAGCAACACGACAGATGGAACGAATACGCGCGAGACACGGTCGACCGCACGCTCCAGTGCGCAGCGGCTGCCCAGAGCACCCTCGACCAAAGCAATAATTTGAGACAGGGTCGACTGCTGGGCTGTTTTTATCGCGCGGACTCTCAAAACACTGTCCAGATTGATGCTCCCTGCAGCCACGGAATCGCCCGCCCGTTTCGAGATTGGAGCGGATTCTCCGGTTAACAAAGATTCATCGCTGTGAGATTCTCCTTCCGTCACCACACCATCCGCCGGAATCCGCTCGCCAGCCTTCACCACAAAAATCTCATCAGGCTCGAGCGCATCGATGCTGACGAAACGCTCAGAGCCTTGTGCCAGTAAGCGTACTTTGTTCGGCATCATGCCGTGCAGGGCAGCTATCCAGCGCGAAGCTTTCTCTTTTGCGCCGCGCTCGATGAGCTTTCCTGCGAGCACCAGCGTGACGATCACGGTTGCCGTATCGAAATAGAGGTGAATATCGCCGCGCAACGCCTGTACTACGCTGTACCCATAGGCTGCGAGAATTCCGAGCGAGAGCAGAACTTCCATGCGGATGTTGCGATTCAAGAGACCGCGCCAGGCGAGGTTCAGGATGGGGTATCCGCAATAGAAGACAACTGGTGTCGCGAGAACCATCAATAGGAATGGCAGGCCTCGTCGAATGCTGCCGGAGATCTGCTCAAAGTAGCCGGCGTAGAGCACCAGGCTCAGGCTCATGACGTTGGCCCAGAGAAAGGCTGCCAGTCCGGTGCGGATAACGAGGTCGCGCCCTTCGCGATTACTGTTCGCGCTCTCGGCTGCGTCCTGCGCTTTGTAACCGAGGCTGCCAATGCAGTCACAAATGCGCTGGCGCGACACCGCTTGCGGCCGGTACTGAACCTTGACCACATCGGATGCGAAGGATGCTTCAGCCCGGACTACTCCGCCCAGCCTTGTAACAGCGCGCTCGATGAGCCACGCGCACGAGGTGCACCACATACCAGAGACGTGAAGTAGGATTTCTTCCGTGTGTTCGGTTTCATTCCGGGCGGAGTTGTCGGGTTCGTCTCTACTCTCCCGGTTGGAAATCAAGCCAAGCTTTAGGCTGCGTTGGAATAATTCCGTCTGCCGAATATCTTGTCCCGGCCGGATAGCGCCGCTCTCCCAGAGAATCAGATAAACGTTCAAGCATCCGGAGCAGCAAAAGAAACGATCCGCATCAGCAACACGCTGTTGGAGCGGATACTTCCCGCATCCCAGGCCGCACAAATCGCATTGTCTCCCGAAAGCCATTTCAGTGATGAGACACGTGGCTGACGGGATGGCCCTGAGAATCCAGGAACACCGGGCTGGCGCGCTTGCTGATGATGAAGCAGAGAATCAGGATCGCGATGAAGAGAACGAACACCAGAGCAAGGAAGTAGAGCAACGCGGGCGCAGAATTGAGCTCCCGGCAGACCTTTGGCGAAAACGTGTTCCATTCATTGAATGCGCTCATTGCGACTCCTTGTCTGGAATGATGAAGGTTTCTTCGAACACATCTCTGTCATTGCCAACCTTGCTGATCAGCCGGAAATGGTTGATGGTAGACGGCAGGTTGGCGGAAAGTGGGGCCTCGATTTCAAATTCCGTTTGCACGGTTTGCCCCGGCTCGATCACGACTGCGTTTTCGAATTGATAGAAACGCGTACCGGGGAGTCCGTCAATCGAGAGTTGGGCGATGCCTTGAACACGACTGCGATTCGCGACCTGCAGCCGGAAACGGTTGTAAACGGTGCCGTCCTTTGCGAGGCGGTACATGGTCGTTCGGTCCGGAGCAATGCGCACCAGCACCGGGCGGCGCATGGACAACGCGGTGAAAAGACCAGCACCGTAGAAAAGAATTATCAGCAAAACGACAACTCGTTTGCTGTTGCGAATACCGAGCTTGCGATACCAGGAGCCGTCGCTGCCCCCGAGCTTCTCTCCCTGTTCTCCCCATACGTAGTGGATCAGCCCTTGCCTTCCCAGTCGCGCGAGGACATCGGCGCAGGCATCAATGCACTCGCCGCAGTGGATGCATTCAATCTGGTAAGGGGAAGTGCGAATATCTATGTTCATCTGGCAAATGCGAACGCACTTTGTGCATTCGATACACTCGCGATTTTCGTCACGATAATGAACGATCAGGGTGTCGCCGTCGCCCAGCATTCCTTGCAGATATCCATAGGGGCATACGGTTGTGCAAAAGCGTTGCCGTACAAAGAGAAGGTCCAGGAGCGTTAGCAGCGTGGTTGTAGCGCCCGCGATTCCGCCAGCCGTTCTGAGGTCGAGGACTAATAATCTACGCAGCAAATCCCGAGGCTCTACAAAATATGAAATGAACCCAAATGCCAGAAGCATCGACGCCACGACGGCGATCGCGTAGAACAAGCTTCTGCTGAGAATTTTTCGGGGCCTCGCCTTCCATCGAATGTATTTGTTGACGGCCCGGGTGATTTTACTTTCCAGGGCGACAGACGCTTCGCTGAAAATCATCTGTGGACACAAGTACCCGCAATACACGCGCCCGTACAGCATCGCCATAGCCGCCACGATGAACATCAGGAACATCAGCGAGAAGAAAATGATGGAAAATTCACTGATCCATAGTTCGTAGCCAAAAAAATAAAACCGCTGGCGGGGAATGTCGAAGCGCATCAAGTTGGCAAAAGGCAGCGCAAAGAAGATGCCCACACAAATCAGGTGAATCAGCTTGCGGAGGCGGTGGAATGAAAATGGACGTTCATCTTTAGAACTCCCGCGCTCACACTTCGGCAACGCTTTTGTAGATAGGGAAACGTTTGATGCGTCCGGATTGGCTTCAGTGGCCGGCATGCATGTGGTGCTCCATCACAAGCATTGCAGGCATAGAGCCGCGCCAGATAAGCCATGCTCCCATCACAACGAAAGCGAGCGCGGCCAGTTGTGGGCCCCAGCGGTTTACCTGCATGCGCAGGCTCGAAGAAAAGATTCCAATTGCCAGCAGCGCAACAGCAGTGCCCACTCCAAACGCCAGCATGCTTGCGGCTCCTGCGACTGGAGAGCCGGTTGCCATCGCCTTCATCATCGCCGCGTATATCAGCCCGCATGGCAGGAATCCGAGTGCCAGGCCGAGTACGAACCGGTTGCGGGATCCAGGTGTGGAAAGCAGTGTTCCAACCCGCCGGACCCACGAACTCGGAATTCGAAGAAGGCTTTGCAGCCGCGCGGGAAGAATTCCGGAAAGAAATATTCCGGCAAGCACCATGAAAATACCTGCGAGGATTGCTAGAGGCTGGACGAACCCTGAAATACGTCCCAGTACCGCGACGACTTTGCCCGCAAAACCAGCGACGGCACCGAGCGCGCAATATGTAAGAATGCGTCCCGCATTGTAAGCAAGATGGTTCGTCAGCAGCGGCGAAATAAGGCTGCGGCGAGAGTTCCCGGTCAGCGACTCAAGCGCTACGCTGTACGAAAGGACGATGGGGCCGCACATCTGCACGCAATGCAAACTGCTAAGCAGTCCCAGCGAAAACATTACGCCCAAGTCGAGAGGACTCACGGCGCACCCTGCGCCGCAGGGGCAGGCCCGGAGACGCGATACTGAATTTTTGAATTCGGCGTCGGAACCGTGACGCACTCACGGTAGAACTCGAATTTCTTCATCGTGAAGGCGTGAGTCGGGCAGCGGGAGGCGCAGAGCCCGCATCGAATGCACGCGCTCTCGTCTTTCAGCATCATCCCACCCATGGCGTCGAGCGCACGCGGATCCATGCAGCGCAATTCTTCGACACTTATCCCAAGGGTTCCGGCAACCAACTCGTGCCACTGCTTGTCCTCGCAAAACTGGCTGAGCCCGACCAGGCGAATCAGATTCTGGGGACACACATCGACGCACCCGTTGCATGCGATGCAAGCCGAGGTGTCGAACACCGTGTTTACGTTGCAGCGAAGGCAGCGGGAAGCCTGGCGGTGCGCATCATCGCGCGAAAAATCCTCTTCGACGATGTCCAGCGAAGTGGACCGCTGCGCCGCTTCCAGCACTGGTGGAGTCGTGCGGGGCAGGCGATCCCAGCCCTCAGCCATCGTGTAAACCGCTGGCGTCCAGTGACTGCGGACAGCAATGTCGGTCCGCGTGCCGCGCAAGAAATCGTGCATCGAGCGGGCAGCAATCTGCGCCGAAGCGATTGCATCGATGAATAGGCGTGGTCCGTGTGCGATATCGCCGCACGCGAATACATCCGGCGCGCTCGTTTGATAGGTCTCACGATTTACTTTGATCAGCCCGCGCTCGCTTTGCACCCCGTCTTCGGGCTTCAAGAACGAGAGGTCGGACGACTGGCCAATGGCGTAGATCACAGTGTCCACGGGAATGTCTTCCACGTCCGTTTCATCGAACGTTGGATTGAACCGGCCGCCTGCATCAAAAACCGATGTGCACCGGATCGTGCGCAACGCCGTCACGGTTCCGTTATTGCCGAAGATGGCCTTCGGACCGCGCGAACTGTGCAGGTGGATGCCCTCTTCTTCGCCCTCCATAATTTCGACTTCATCGGCTGGCATCTCCTCGCGTTTCTCGAGGCAGACAACATGAACTTCCTTATCGCCGCTGAGGCGCAGCGCAGAACGCGCCACGTCGTACGCCACCTGTTCTCCACGCTCCATGTCCGCAATGGCTTCACCGCGCGTCATCGCCCCCGCCGGTCGAACCGCGGAGCGGGCCACGTCATAAGCAACATTGCCGCCGCCGATCACCACGACACGGCGGCCAAGAGGCAGAGGCTTGCCCTCATTAAACGCGCGCAGAAAATCCATTCCGTCGTAAACCATCTCGCGATCGGATCCCGGCAGCGGGAGTTTCCGTCCTTTGGGAAGGCCGATCCCGAGAAAAATTGCCTTGTAGCCTTGTTCGCGCAGGCTCGCAATCGTGAAGTCACGACCCAGTTTCATGTTGCACTTGAGTTCGACCCCAAGCGCCAGGACGGCTTGAATCTCTCGTTTCACCAGATCGCGGGGCAAACGAAACACGGGCACGCCCGCCGTCAGCATTCCGCCCGGTTCAGAGTCCGCTTCGAACACTGTCACCTTGTATCCGATCCGGGTGAGATCGTGCGCAACCGTCAGTCCAGAAACGCCTGCGCCTACCACCGCAATCCGTTCGTAGTGGCCGCGGTTCGGAGGCAGCATACGCACGTCGCAAGCCTCCTGATGAATCCGGAAGTCTCCTGCTTCAGGACCGAATTGTGAACTTACAAAGCGTTTCAACGCGCGAATGGAAACTGGGGCATCAACATCGCCGCGCCGGCAATTCATCTCGCAGGGGGCCCCACAAACTCGTCCGCAGATTGAAGCAAAGGGGTTGGTGGCGCGCGCGATTCGGTATGCCGCTTCGTAGCGGCCCTCAGCAATCGCTGTGACATAGCCGCACGCATTGGTGTGCACCGGGCAGGCGTGCTGGCATTTCACCATCTTGATCCAGTAGTCAGCCCCTTCGATTGCTTCGAATTGTGCCCATTCACTCATCGACTGGGATCAGTCCTTGTGAACCGCTTTGAACGCGAATCCAATGACAATCAAGGCATACACTGCCACCAGCGCAATCACGCCATACATCAGTACCGGCGATGACTGCGTCGCCGCATTAAACTGGCGCACGAGCGCACCACGATCGGAATGGTTGAGCTCCCCATTCATGTAAAGAAAGAAGTAGCCGACAGCACCCGCCATAATCGCGATATATGCGAACTTCAGAAACGTGGGCACCCCTGTGCCTTTGCGTTCACTGATCCAGCCCTCGGCGTATTCCTTGATTTCAGGCTTGTTGGTTTCGGGATTTTTTTCGATCAATGTCGGCATTTGTAATCTCCCTCAATCTCTCTTTGAATTGGCGCGGCCGCAGTCATCGTCCTCGAGCATTCGGTGCTTGGGATCTTCGCTGTGATCTCCCCAGTAGCCATCGTGGCGCGAACGAATCGCGAAAAACAGAGCTCCCGCCACAAACAGGAAGAACATGAAGTACGCGAGGAAAATGCTCGGATAGACGTAGTCGTGCATGGTTGCGCTCTATTTCTCGTAATCGTTATCTGGCCGCCAGTTCTTCGCGCGTCCAAGTGTCTGCAGGTATGCCACCAGAGCGTTGAAATCTTCCTCGTTATTCGCAATCCACGGAAACGAAGGCATAATCGAGCCAGGAACCAGATCACGAGGATTGCGGAAGTGGGTGCGGTGCCACTGGCGATCGTACTTGCCACCTACCCGCGAGAGATCGGGGCCGGTGCGCTTCGTGCCAAACATATGCGGGCTGTCGTAGACGAACTCGTCAGGAGTAGAAACAGGCGAATCCACGCCTTTCCATCCGGAACGTTTCGTATCGGCCAACAGCGTGCGAGTTTGCTGAGTGTGGCAATACCAGCAGCCCTCGCGCACATAAATCGCCCGCCCTTTCAATTCAAGTTCCGTGTAAGGGCGCAATTTGCCAGTAGGACCTTTCGACGAGTCGTCGTTTGCGAAGGGCTTGCCCCAACTCTTATCCACCAGGGGCGGGACCACCGTGGTCATCAAGCCTCCGATGAAAAAGAACACCAGGGCAGCGATTACGAATCCGACGGCGCTCTTGTCAGTTTTCTCTAGCATGGCAGGCCTCCTCTAAACTGTGACCGCTTCCGCGGGAACTTCACGGCTAGTCGTCTGGCCGCGGCCAACAACGGTGGCCAGTATGTTGAACAAGAATGTGGCAATGCCGCAGAACATCAGCACGCCAGAGAAAAAGCGAACCGTCCACACCGGCTTAAGCGCAACCACGGTGTCAATGAATGGAATCGACGGATTATTCCATTGCCATCCTTGCCAGAATCCTCCCAGCCACAACGTCACGAAGAATCCCAGGCCGCCCACCATAAAGAACCAGAAACTCCAGTTGGCGAGCGCCTCCGAATGAAGCTGGGTGCGGAACATACGCGGGATCACGTAATAGCAGCCGGCGATTGCGAAGAATGAGAAGCAGCCGAGCAATGCCATGTGTGCATGGCCGGGAATCCAGTCCGTCTTGGAAACGATTGCATTCACCGAGCGCAAGCTGTGCATCGGGCCCTGGAAGCAGGTCAGCAGGTAAAACACCACTCCCGACATCAAGAACTTCAGGGGAACGTTGTCCCGCAGCTGGTGCCACTGTCCTTTCATCGTGGCAAAGAAGTTGTAGACCACCGTCCACACCGGGACGAGCAGCATGACCGAGAACGCGATCGCAATCGTCTGAAGCCACTGCGAGATCGGCCCGTGAATCATGTGGTGTGCGCCCGTCCAGACGTAGACGAAGGCCAGTGACCAGAAGCCGATCATTGAGAGCTTGTGGCTATAGAGCGGCGTGTTGGACGCCTTCGGGATGAAGTAGTACGCCATTGCCAGCCCGATTGGCGTGAAGATCAAGCCCACCGCGTTGTGCACGTACATCCAGTTGAGATTGGCCTGGTTGGTTCCTGTCGTGAAGAACACGGCAATGTTGCCGGTGCTGTAGACAAACGTCGTCCACAGGATTGTTGCCATCGTGTACCAGAGGCTGACGTACATCTGCTGGTATTTGCGGGTGGCGACGGTGGCGAAGATGTTGAGACCGAACATGACCCAGGCCACTACGACCAGCCCGACCAACGGCAGAGGCAGCTCCGCGTATTCCCATCCTTTGTTGTAGCCCGCTGGCAGGGCATACACCGCTCCCAGCACGATGACGTTCCAGAGAATCGCCGTGGCAATCCCGAGTTTCTCGCTCCACAACTTCACTCCGCAAAGACGCGGGACGATGTAGTAAGCCAGCCCGAGATCTGCGGGAAGAAGCCAGCCAAAGAGCATCCCGTTCACGTGCAGCGGGCGCAGACGTCCGTAGGACAAGTAAGGCACCGTGCCGAGCAGCTGTGGCCATACGAATTTCGCTGCGATGGTGAGAGCAATGATCCCGACAATGAAGAAGTAGGCGACCGAGCTCAGCAGGAACCACTTTGCCGTGGTGTCTTCATGAATCGAATCGGCCAACGGCACTGCCCCGGCTGGTGTAAAGCGCGTTACTTGCACTCCTGGCATAGCACCTCCTGTTTCATTTGGGTCGTGAGGTTTGGCGCCTTATCACTCGGCGGTGAAGCTTTCTGCGGCGGATTAATGCTGCGAATGAAATTGACGAGATCGCCGACATCGTTCTGCGATAGCCCATAGTCGATCCATGACGGCATCGCCGTTCCTTGCACGCCATACAGGATTGAATCAAACATTCGGCGGTCGGGAACGCTATTGACGAAGAAAGAATTGCGCAGGTTCCGGGGACGTGGGCTGATGTCGAGCGAGTTTGGACCCTTTCCATCGGCTTTGCGGCCGTGACATCCGGTGCAGCGCTGTAGGAATATCTGCTCGCCACGATGGACCGAGTCGGCATTGGACGCAACGGGGTTCTGCTCCGGAACCTTGTGTGCCTTTATTTCCGGACGAGCCTCCCTGACGAACTTCTCGAACACGAACGTCAGGACCGTGCGACGCTGCTCCTCGGTCAAAACGCGATCCCATGCCGGCATCGACGTTCCTGGTACGCCGTATCGCAGCGAATCCAGAAATCGGGCTTCCGGCTTGCTATTCATGAACGCGACCTTGGTGAGATCGCGTGGCGCCGGATCAACATACAGATAGGTTGCCCCCTTGCCATCACCGCTATCTCCATGGCATCGGGCGCAGAGATTCTTGTAAATTTCTTCTCCGGTCTTGTATGGCGCTGGAGTATTTCGCGTCATCAGATACGCCGTCATCGAGCGGAAATCTGGGTCGCTGAACCCGAAGACCGGCATGACCGAGTCGGGCGTGCGCGACTTTGGTTCGCGGAAGTGGGCCATCAGCCAGGGTTCGTCGTGCTCTAGTCCTTCGTAGGAAAGATCAGGTGCGACGTGGCCGTCACGGTCCCCCAGCTTGTGGCACGCCGTGCACGAACGCTCGCTGATCAGTTGCTCGCCGCGAATGGGGCTGGGCGCTACTGGTGTTTGCGGCTTAGCGAGTTCGTCCGCTTTCGTCTGCTGCAGGCGCGCGCGATACTGCCCCAGAGAGGTCTCGGCGAAATTTTTGCCGCGGCGGCTTTTCAGGAACACGGTGAGGGCTTTGATCTCATCATCCGTCAGGTCGAATTTCGGCATGAACGATGTCGGCTGGAATGCCCGGGGGTTCACTGTGTGTTCCCACAGATAGTTGATCTTGAATTTCTTGCCCACTTCGGTGAGGTCAGGCCCGAGCGTCCCGTTGGAAAGTCCTTCGATGCGGTGGCAGCCATAGCAGGCTTTCTCGAAGAAAAGCTGCCGCCCGTGTTTCACCAGTGGAGTTCCTGCAAAAGTCTCTTCCGTATGGCACTGCGCGCAGTTGGCCTGCATGTACTCTTTGCCCGTTAGCTTGGCTTTGAATTCCTTGTGCCAATTGGCCTGGGTCACATAGCCGAGCATCGGATCGGGCCAGAACACGTCTTCGCCATGCGCGTAGAAACTCTCCAGCCCCCGGCCCTGCCCGTCATGGCAGATCGTGCATCCGAAATCTGTGAATTTGTGTCGCCGCTCCCATTTGCCATTGTGTTGGACGTCGCCCAACGCGATTGAATATGGATGCGCGCGCAGCGGTTCAGCGTGTCCATCGAATCGAGGATCGTCGCTGGCAGCATGGCAAGTAGTACAACGATCTACTCGCGATTCGCCGAACTGCGTCACGATGATTTGCTCGATGCGCGGACTGCGCTCGTCCACAGCGCGCTTCTCCGCGTCGCTCTTCGCCAGGCTGCGGGACTGCTCGAAATAGGCGGTCTGGTGCTTTTCCCACCGGTTGAAAAACTGATCGTAAAACACCATGCCGTGCACGATCAGGACGATAAAGCTCGCGACTGCCAAGGCTACGCGCGTGCTCACAGAATGCTCCTTCGGCTCACCACGGCGAGACGAACTCCCAGTTTGGCCCCCGGAAGAATGTCCCGATGATGATCAGGATCACGTTCACGACCACGAACGTCAGGAAAAGAGAGTTGGCCAGCAGACGCTCGCGGGCAAACCAGCGGCCTACACCGGCTACCTTGCGATCAATATAAGGAACAAGCAGGAGCAGCAGCACTTCTGCGCTCGGGATGCCGACGCCTCCCCAAAAAGCTGAGTAGCTGACCTGTTCTTGCAGTCCAAGGAAATACCACGGCGCCTTTGCCGGATTGGGAGGATGCATGACGTTCACCGGCTCTTCCAAGGGCGCATTGAAAAGCAGCGACACGGTTAGCACGCCCGCAACCGTGATCAGAAAAATTACAAGCTCCGCCATAAAAAGATTCGGCCAGGCGAAAACCGATCGATCTGGAACATTGCCGGCCTTGGTAAACGGTCCGCGTACCAGCCCCTGAATGCCGTAGTGACGTTTCTGCAGGACAGGTTTGGCGGCATTGACCGCGGCTGCCGACGTGGCCATCACCACCGCGGGACCCTGCACGATCTGAACCTCCGCCATTTCAGCCGGCAATGCATCTTGCTCCGCTGGACGGGAAAGACCGCCATCCTTGCGAATTCTCCAGAAATGAATCGCTGCCAAAAGAGAGAGAATCGCGGGAAGAACCGCTACGTGCAGCACATAAAATCGGAGCAGCGCTTCCTGCCCTACTGTCGAGTCGCCCAGCAGAATGAACTTGATCTGCTTTCCAAACACCGGTGCATAGCCTGCAATGGAGGTCCCAACCGTGATCGCCCAGAATGCAAGCTGATCCCAGGGCAGCAGGTAGCCGGTGAAGCTCATGAACAAAGTCACCAGCAGTAAAAGGACTCCGAGCACCCAATTGAACTCCCGTGGCGGCTTGTATGAGCCCGTCAAGAACACGCGGCACATGTGCAGGAATACGACCGCCACCATGCCGTGCGCGGACCAGCGATGCATGTTGCGCAGGAAGATGCCGAACGCCACCGTGCCGCGCAGGTCGAGCATGCGGTCATAGGCCTGCGTGGTCGAGGGCACGTAATAGAACATCAGCAGAATGCCGGTCACGACGAGAATGAAAAAGAGAAAGAACGAAATCAGTCCCAAGCCCAGCGTGTAACTCGCCTTCAGGCTGTTGCGGTGGACTTTGACCGGATGCAGATGCAGGAAGAAATTCGTGAAGCTGGTGGAAGCCCGCCCCAGGTCCGAAGAGGGAAGCGGATTCCGAAAGATCGAATGCCAGACATTCGCCGGCAACTCGACCAGCGACTTCCAGGGCGATGGTGCCGTTTGGTTGCTCATACTCGCAAGTAGCTCCCCGCTTCGATCTCGTTGTCTTTGTCCACTTCAATTTCGCCATTGGGTGCCAGACTGATCTTGGTACCAGGGCAGTGCTCGTGGTGCTGGGCCGCCAGTGACGTTGCCGTCCTGGTCATAGCGTGAGCCGTGGCAAGGACAGGCGAATCCGGTCTCGGCCACAGAAACAATGCAGCCCAGGTGCGTACAAGTCGTGGAGATCGCCGCCAGTTTGTCGCCGTCGCGAACTATGCAGACCCGCTGCGCGTCCAGAGAGACGCGTGCTCCGGAAGGAAAATCTTCTGGCTTGCCGATCGAGAACCGGTTGGGCTGCCCATAAGTGGCGCGCGGCTTTATGAAAATCAAGTTGGAAAGTGCGGTGATGATCAGAGATCCAAACAGGCCGAATCCGCTGAACCATGCCAGCACCCGTCGCCGGGTGACGGCATCTCCGTTTTCTTCAACCGCGGTTCTTACCGGAACTTTCATACTTGTTCTCCTGCCTTGGAGGCGCGGCTGCTTCCTCCACGTCCGACCAGAACACCTGGTATTTCGCCTCTTCCAGATTGCGGAAGTAGTTCTTCTTCACCGCAAAAATAAACACCAGGACCGCCCCAACGCCCATGCACAAGCTGGCGATAATCGCGATCCACGTGAGTTCCATCGCCCTATCCACAGAATCCCGGTGCGGCCAATCCCCTCCGGCTTGGCTCTACGGCCCCACGCCCGAAATCCATACCGCCTCGCTTTGCTCCCCGAGATCCCGCTGCACCAGAAGTTTTCGCCTGAGCCGCCAGTTTTGCCAGCAACGCGTCTCCGAGAATCCTTACCACCGCCGCCTGCGCTTCGGCCCACACCTGATGAGCCGGACACCACGACTTCCTTTCGCACGAAGGCCCCTCGGCTATGCACTGATTAAGGTGAATGGGTCCTTCCAGTGCCTGAACTACATCGAGCAGCGAAACGTTGTGGGCGGAAACGGCCAAGCCGTAACCTCCGCCGGATCCCCGCTGCGAACGAATCAAGCCGGAGCGCACCAACTGCTGCAGGACCTTCGACAAAAAATGACCGGATACGTCCGTCGCCTTCGACAATTCAGCCTGCCGCACCGTTGCAGCCGGCGGCAGACCAGCCAGGTGGATCATCACCCGAACTGCGTAATCAGAAGCCCGAGTGATCTGCATGTTCTTTCCAAATTGGACCGGGTTGGTCCGATTTCGAACAGTGCAATGTAAGCTTGTGAGACGAGTGCGTCTGTGATTTCAGTTACGTTTCGCTGTGATGTTGGTCACGCGGGATTTCAGGGGAGGAGATGTGGCCGGTGCTCCGGCTCGCCAGGCAATGGTGTGAGTCGCTAACCCTTGATAGCCGACCGAATTTCGGCGTGCCTGAGACGGCGGCTTTGAGGTCCGCATCGGTAGCGCCTTCCGGATCTCGACGGGGTATCGCACCAGCAGCTCCAGTCCACCGTCAGCGAACTGCAACCGCGCCTCGGGTCGGGGAGTCGCAATTAGAATGTCAACCCGCCGTTCAATGTCGGCATGCTGTCGCTCAATCTCCTTGCTGTACCCCGCATAGATGGGCACTCCAGTCCTAGCATGGCGATACCAGTTTATGACCTGGTTCAGATGATGCACCGGCGCGTTGCTATCGAACCGAAGCGGCGCCAAATGTGACCCTGTCATCCTGAGCGAAGCGAAGGATCCATGCAACGTTGCTGGCGCGCTCTGCGCAGAAGTAAAGGGAGGTCGTGGCGTTTGCTTCGGCTTAGACTGCTGACCGAAAGACCTAACTGGGCAAAGAGGAAGATGACACTCCAGCGAGCCAATTTCTTGCCTGCTATGAGCTCATATTGAGCCAGCAGCTCTGGTAGGCATCGGACTGCGGTTCTCGTGGCAAATTCAACGATCGAACTTGTCATCGAGCTTCAAGACGAATCGCTATCGGGCTAATCGCTGGTCGGGACTGGCAGCACGACTTGGTCTCTGTGTGCCGTTTCAATGATGTGCAAAGGCGGGGCCTTGATCACCCTGTAATCCTGATACTCGATGGAGAGCTTGGATTTCCCGCCAAAACGAACCGACGTCTCGGTGTAGTTCTGCGATGGCAGCCAGAACCCATCCACCTTCGCATATTCGTGCGCAAAATCCGTCTTCGTGATCCACATCGACGGATTCCGGCTTGGCTCTCCCTGAATCCGCGCCACCGCGAAATCTTTCGCATCCACCCAGATCTTCCCGCGATAAAGATACTTGTTGTTGCTCTTCGGCTGCACACTCAGGACGTACTGCGCGCCCGCCGGAGTGTTTTCGTAGCCGACCAGCGCGAAATTGTAATTCTCACGGGAAAGCGCGCTTTGCTTGCGGTGATCTCCCGTCGTCGCTTCCTGTTCCGCTTCCAGCAGCTTCTTGAACACGTGATCAATTACGAACTTCGATCCCGATTGCGAAACAATCGTGAACTGCTTTGAGTTCGGCGCAATAAAGCGCACTCTCACCACCATCTCCGCGTCGCGTTCCCGGAAGACACCGTGGTACTGCATGCGATAGATTCGCTTGGCATCGAACTGCTGCAGTTCTGCGGCACGCCTCGCATTGTGTTCCTCAAGCCTCCCGAGGACCTGGTTCAAACTCAGCGGGCAACCTTCCACCTTGGAAGAGGCCGGTTGCACGTCTTGCGCTCCGGCGAATGAGACGAACAACAGCGCAAGTACCTGTGCGGTTGATAGTGCGCCGCCAAAAAAAGAAGTCATTCGTCTCATGGCAATCGTTTGGATGCCGACATATGAGTACGTGCTGCCATTGAAAGCCACACCAGAAGGATGAAGCCATGCCACTTTCGGGCCAGGGTTCCTGATCCGCAGGCGCTTCTCCTACCTTTGTTCCCGTAGACAAGAGCGAATCCTACGGTGTTCGTTGCAAAGCGAGGCCACCTTTTTGCACAGCTGAAGCATTACTGGCATCCAACCGAGGCCGATCAAACGCGATCCGCGTGAAAACCGGCGATCGAATGTTCGGCTTTATGGCAATTGCCCGCCAAAAGCGACGTACAAAGACTCCTATGCTGCGGAACTCCGAGATTGCGGAACTACTCGCGCTCGCCGCCGATTCAGCCAAAATGCCTTTGCAAAAGGCTCTGCGGCGCGCCTCCCGAAAAGCATATTTATGGCCCGAAGAAGTCATTTCCTTATTGGATCAGGGCCGGCCTCTGCTTGAACTACCTGCTGTTGGACCGCACCTCACCCGCCTGATTACGAGTTGGATCGAAAACCCTCCCGAAGTGCCGAGCCCACCTGAGATCCGCCGAGGCTTTCTAACCCTGCCGGAGGCGCGTGCGGAATTGAAGAAGAAGCCGGAGTTTGGCTCTACTGTTAAAGGTGATCTCCAGATGCACACGCAGTGGAGCGATGGCTCGGGCACGATTGAAGACATGGCGCGAGCCGCAGCCGAACGCCACTACCAATACATCGCCATCACCGACCACTCCAAAGGTTTGAAAATCGCCGGCGGAATCGACGAAGAGCAGCTGAAACGGCAAGCTCAGGAGATTGAGTCTGTGAACAGCTCTCTGCAAGCGGAGGGCGTTCGTCTCCAGGTCTTGCGCTCGATCGAACTGAACCTTACTCCGTCAGGCCAGGGCGACATGGATCCACGCTCGCTCCGGGATCTGGATGTAGTGCTCGGCTGCTTCCACTCCTCCCTGAGAAAAAAGGAGGACCAGACCGAGCGCTATCTCGCCGCCCTGAGCAACCCCGATATTCAGATCCTCGGCCACCCCCGCGGACGGATTTACAACTTCCGGCTCGGTCTCACTGCCGATTGGGAGCGAGTTTTCGCGCTTGCCGCCGAGCTGGACAAAGCCGTCGAGATTGACGGCTACCCCGATCGTCAGGATCTGAACGTCGACTTGCTCAAGCTTGCCAGGAAGGCCGGCTGCCGAATCTCTTTGGGAACGGACTCCCACGATCCCTTGCAGCTCCGATTTATCGAATACTCCCTTGCCGCCGCATCGAAGGCCGGAGTGCATCGCGATCGCATCTTGAACTTCATGACGGCCGGCGAACTGCGAAAATGGGTTTCCGGCGTCCGCGGCTCCTGATCCCCCCGTGACCCAACGGAGCTTAACCCCTAATCTTTGCTAGACTGGCTGCCTGATGCGGGTTCCACGTAAGAAAGTTCACGACGTTTTAGTGATCGGTTCGGGCGCCAGCGGCGGCTGGGTCGCCAAAGAAGTAGCCGAGCGCGGCTTGACGGTCCTGATGCTCGAAGCCGGACCTCCTCGCATTCCGACTCGCGATTTCACCGAGCACGTGTGGCCTTACCAGCTCAAATTTCGCGGCTTCGGCGATCAGCGCCGCTTGCTGCAGAACCAGCCGGTACAGCGCCTCTGCTATGCCTGCGATGAGTACAGCCATCAGTTCTTCGTCAATGACCTGGAGAACCCTTACACATTCCCCATTGACAAGCCTTTCATGTGGATTCGCGGCCGGCAAATAGGGGGCAAGACTTTCTGCTGGGCTCGCGAAAGCTATCGCTACAGTGACAACGAATTCAAAGCGGCCACCCGCGACGGCTACGGCGAAGATTGGCCGATCAGCTACAAAGAGCTCGAGCCCTACTACGACCAGGTTGAAAGCTACATCGGCGTCAGCGGTTCGCGCGAGGGCCTGTCGCAGATGCCCGACGGCCAATTCTTACCGCCCATGGAACTCTCCTGCGGCGGCACGCTAGCCAAGAAAGTAATCGGAGAGAAGTTCGGATGGCGCGTGATTCCCGACCGGGTCGCCAATCTCACCACAGAGCACCGCGGCCGGCCTGCCTGCCACTATTGCGATCAATGCCAGCGCGGCTGTTACACCGCTTCCTATTTCAACAGTCCTTCTGTAACACTGCCTGCTGCGGCGCGCACGGGAAAACTCACGCTGGTCAGCGATGCCGTTGTCAGCGATCTGATTATGGACCGCAACGGCAGGGCGGAGGGTGTCCACTACATCGACCGGATCACCCACGAACACCGCGAAGCTTATGCGCATGCAGTCGTGGTTGCCGCCGGAGCTCTCGAATCGACTCGCATCCTTCTGAATTCGAAGCCGCCCTCCCATCCACACGGCATTGGCAATTCCACAGGCGTTCTCGGCAAGTATCTGATGGATCATTTCACCATCGAGGGCGCCGGAGGTTATATGCCGACTCTACGCTCTTCCAGGCGCGAGCCCGTCGGACGACCTTGCGGTTTCCTCATTCCCAAATATGTAAATGCTGGAGGCAAGGACGACCGCAACTCAAATTTTGTCCGCGGATATCGCTTCGACGGCGACGGTAGCCAGGAGCTTTACGGTCACGCCTTTCTATTGCCGGAGTTTGGCAACCAATGGCGCGAGCGGGTCAAAAAAGACATCCCTTATTACTTCGCCATCGAGGCACAGGGCGAGTGCCTTCCGCGGGAGGATAATTTCGTCAAGCTGGATCCAAATAAGAAGGATGCATGGGGTATTCCGGTGCTGCACATCAACGCAAGTTATGGAGACAATGACAAGGCAATGGCAGTGGCAATGCGCAACCACGTTGCCGCCATTGTTGACGAGATGAAACTGGCAGATGTAGCGATGCCCAGGAACGAGCTCAGCATCTTCGGCAAAAATATTCACGAATGCGGTACCGCCCGCATGGGCGACAAACCGGACAAGAGCGTCGTAGACCGCAACTGCAAGGTTCATGATGCGCCTAATGTATTTGTAACGGACGGCGCGGTCTTTACGACTCAGGGCTGCTACGAGCCAACCCTCACGATTATGGCGATCTCGGCCCGGGCTGGCGAGCACATCGCGGAGACCTTTCGGCGAGGTGAACTGTGAACAGAACCGATGATCTAAATATCATCAACCAGATTACTCGCCGCCAGTGGATCCTGCGCCTCGGCGAAACGGTTGCTCTCGCCGGTGTAAGTGGGATTCTGCCGGAAACACCGCTTCGCTTGTTCGCGGCTCAGCAAAACTACGCCGCCCTGCCTCCCGGCCTCTACGAACCGACGCCCGACGATTTAGTACATGCCCTGAGCAGCCACAAGTCCTTCACCCCTCCGGTCGGCAGTGAGACAGATTATGTGCAGCCCGGAGCCCGCCCTACCCTGCAATTTTTTTCGGCAGAAGATTTCCGTACCATGAGCGGTTTTATCTCAGTCCTTCTTGGTGACGTAGAGCCCAAGGTCGTTTCGGAAACCGGGCAGTGGGTGGACCTCTGGTTTCACTCCGCAGAAGGCGTGCGCGACGCGATCCGAAAGCTCGATCCCCTCCACCGCGCACTCGCAGCGGCATACTTCGGAGAGGCATCCGTCAAAGAAATTGAAACTGCCGACCCAGCCGCGGTGGCGCGTCAAGGGCTGGTAGCCTTACATCAGCTCTGCGACCAAAAATATCAGGCAGACTTCCCATCCTTAACGCCCACCCAGCAGGAGGAGGTAGTGCGTGGAATCAGCGCCATCCCGTCGGATTCGGCTCTAAAGAAATTTTACGAACTGGTTCGCAACCAGGCGATTCGCGGATATTTCACCTCTGCCGAAGGACTCAAGGAACTCGATTACAAGGGAAATACCTACTACCCGTACTGCCCGGGTTGCGAATCAGCGAAGGGTCCCGAGTAAGAAGAAACCTAATGTGTTTGCTGTGTGATTTAGACCCCACCCCACGTGCCGGGAATACTCTGTGTTCCCCCAGGCAAGGGATGCAAGAGCAGTTGTTGACCGCGCTGACTAGACCGCGCGCCCCCAATTTCATCACTGCCAGCTCCAATTATGGTGGACCCACCAGATTCTTACGGCACAATCTCCGCCTGCGCCGGTGTTCCATGCGCGGAATCCGGGGCAATCCATACCGTTACCTTGGAAGGCTCGACCGCAAGCTGGTTCCGGTCATTCCATGTCGCAAATGAATCCCCCCGCAATTCGAACTTCACAGTCTTCATTTCCCCCGCCGCCAGCGTCACAGTCTGGAACCCTTTTAGCGCCCGAACCGGCTGCTCGGTGCTCGTGCCCTGCACGCGCACATAGAGTTCTACGACTTCATTGGCCGCTCGCGAACCGGTATTGCTTAGGTCCGCCTGCGCGGTCACGACTGGACGGCTGCTCCCACCCACATTCTGATTGAGTTCGCGCGCATTCAGATGATCCGCACTGATCTTTGTCGCTCCATACGAGACGCTCGTGTATGACAATCCGAAACCAAAAGGGAATTGCGGAGCGTTCTGCTCATCGATGTATCGCGATACATATCGTTCTTCAATGTTGCGCGGAGCATGGGTCAGATCGGTACTCTCGGGTGGGCGGCCAGTATTATTGGAGTTGTAATAAAGCGGCTCCTGTCCCACGCTGCGCGGCCAGCTGACAACCAGTTTTCCGCTGGGATTCACATCGCCAAAAAGCGTTCGCACCAGCGCCGGTCCCCCATTGATGCCTGGCAGCCACGCCGCCATCACCGCAGGCACGTGCTCAAAGGCCCAGGGTACAGTCAACGGACGTCCACTGAAAAGAATCAGGATGATCGGCTTCCCAGTGCGCGCCACCGCTTCCAGTAATTCTTGCTGTCGTCCCGGAAGTCCCAGATGCGCGCGCGAAGCCGCCTCGCCGCTCATTTCCGGGCTCTCTCCTAAGGCCAGGATAGCGATGTCGGCTTTCCGTGCTCCCGCCACCGCATCCGCAATCTCCTGATCGCTGCCATCCAGAATCCCGCAGCCCTTGTAACGTGCCACGTGTTCCTGGCCGACTCGTGCAACCAGCGCGCCCATCAGCGTTGTGCGTGGGCCAGATCCCGGAGGTGCTCCATTCGGATACGAAGAGTCGTCGCCCACAGGACCAATTAAAGCGTAATTTTTTGAGCCCTCGCCCAGCGGAAGCAGCGGCTTCCCGTCCGGTCCGTCAGCGTTACGCAGCAACACAAAAGAACGTTCAGCCGCAGTTTGCGCCAGTTCAAGGCTCTCCGGGTGATAGAGCGCCTTCGGAGCCGCCGCCTCATCCACAAACGGATGTTCAAACAATCCCAAAGCGAATTTCACTCGCAGCACATGCCGAACCGCATCGTCCACTTCCGCTGCAGGGATCTGCCTCGAACTCACCAGCGCCTCGAGATGATCGTGATAGAGACTGCTCACCATATCCATGTCAACGCCGGCAACAAATGCCTTACGCGCTGCGGTCGCACCATCGATGGCGACGCCTTTTTGGATCAGCTCTCCGACCGAATTCCAGTCGCTTACCACCAATCCTTTAAAGCCCCATTCCTTTCTCAGAACTTGCTTCAGCGTGAATGGATTCGCCGATGCCGGCGTCCCATTCAGTGTGTTGAAAGCGCTCATGAGCGAGGCGGCACCAGCATCCACCGCCGCATGAAACGGCGGTAAGTAAAACTGCCGCAAAGTATGTTCTGAAATTTCCGTAGTGTTGTAATCTCTTCCACCTTCGGCCGCGCCATAACCCACAAAATGCTTCGCGCAGGATGCAATGCTGTCCGCGGCATCTAATCGCGAGCCTTGGTATCCCCTCACATAAGCGGCAGCCATTGCCGACCCGAGGAATGGATCTTCTCCCGCCCCTTCCGCCATCCGTCCCCACCGCGCATCGCGCGCAATATCAACCATCGGGGAAAATGTCCATTTGATCCCGTCGGCGGCGGCTTCCATCGCGGCCACGTGCGATGCTTTCTCGATAATCGTCGGATCCCACGTCGAGGCCAATCCCAGCGGAATAGGAAACTCCGTCTTGAATCCGTGGATCACGTCCAGCCCAAACAGGATAGGAATATGCAGCCGGGACTTCTCCATGGCAATCCGCTGGTACATGTTGATCTGTTTGGGATCGATCACGTTAAATAACGATCCGATCTGCCCCTTGGCGATCATCTCCCCGTAATCGCTGCGCCCCGTTCCCGGGCCAGTCGGCTGCCCCGCGGAGTATTGCACCAACTGCCCCACCTTTTCTTCCAGCGTCATGTTCTGAAGAATTGCATCCACCCGCGCATCCAACGCCGGATCATTAATGCCCTTCGCGGGGCTGCGCGACGCTGCCGGCGCCTGAGAAAAAGTGGCAACGCCGAGTACAACGCAAACTCCGAAATAAGCAACCAGCAACGTTGCCATGCTGCGCACCACAGTGGCAGCAGAGTCACGAAGAGAACAGCGGCACAGAATGAACCTGGGATATAAGGACGGCACGATATCTCCGTTGTATCGAGAAGATTACTAAATCGCATTAGTAGTGTTGTGTATCAAAGACTTTTTTGACAACAATGTCAATAAATGGACGCGTGTCCCGCCTCTGTTCTTAATCAGACTATCCTTGTTTGCAGAACGTTGCGGGTCGGGGCTCGTGATTGTCCGAGTCAACTTGAGAGAGCTTGAGTCTTCGTCCTGCTACCGCAATGCGCCAGCAGGAAAACGCAAAGGAGAAAGCCGGAAATCCGGGTGTAGGCAGCGGTGTGGACAGAGTTGGGGGAATCGCGAATCCTCACACTACGTTGACGGATACGGTCGCGGACCCCTCGGAAGAATCTTCGGCCTGCTGGCAGCCTCCGAGCTGCGCCAAAGGACACTCAGGCGAAAGATAGCTCAACTTGCGCTGGATAATTTGCGCCGAATACTTCCCCAGATAATGAGAGATGGTCTCGACTCGAATCTTGATTCCCCCGGCCGGCTTTGTAGAGTCAAGATCCCCGAACTTGAAATACAGCGTCCCGGTGGCCTCCACAATTTTCTGCGAAGGCGTGTAAGTGGGCTGGTCCATGCCGCACTCGTAGCTCGAAAGCCGCACCACGCAAGTAATCCAGGGACAGCGCGCCGCTACCTTCGCTCCCCACATGATCTCGTTCGTGTTGCTGCTGTACGAAGACGTCCACACATCCGCAATATCGAACGGGCTCTTGATACGTCCCACTTTCAGATCTGCCTCAAAAAGCCAGTTCATCAGGTCCAGATCGGTTGGCAGATATTGCAACCATAAAATGGGATAACCGCACGCCTGGATCTCTGCCTCGATCTCGTGTCCAATGCCAGTATCCATGTGGTACGGTCGAGCCAGCACCAGCACGCAAGGCTTATGATTTTCCGCGCACCAGGTGAGAATCTCTCGTCCTCGCGCTCGGATTCGCTCAGTGACATCGTCAAGCGCCGCGAACCCGCTCGCCACTGCGCGCGCCGTTTCCTCCTGATCCAGATCGAATACATCCTTCAAAGAAGTGTAAAGTTGCTCGGTGACCATCTCCCGGTCGCCCAGGCTGACAAACGGGGACGCATACACCACCGCGTTTTCAGCAAAGATGTCCTGCTCCTTGAGAAACCCGGCCTTGATGTTCTCCGGCCCGGCCATGACACGAGTGCACGTTACGGTATCCACAACATGCCCGTACAGCGGCGAAGGCAGCGAGTGAATCATCGGGCTAAGCAGAATATTGATCTTCTTCTTCTGCCCAAAAATCAGCTCGCCGTAGTGTCCGCTGATGCACTTCACCGGATAGCAGCAGTCCACCGTGCCGCGGCCTTTCCCAAATTCGCGTCCTTGTTCTTCTGAAGTATCGGAACTGAAGATGATGTTCTCGGAAGACACGCCAAGTTCCTTCAGGAACCCCACCCAGAACTGGTGAGTCGTCCAGATGTTGAGCACCTTGGGAATGCCCACGCGCAGCATCGAGCGGTCTTTGCGCTTTGCCCTAGTTGCGGCGGAAGCCTTCTTGCCGAACCATGTCGGCAATGTTGGGAAAAGCATTCTTCGTCTTCTCGATTCCGGCCTTGATGACCTTCATTTCGTTCAAATCTTCCACCAGCCCCTTCGGACACGAATTATTGACGATCACCCGCTCCCAGCCCGTGCCCAGCGGAACCTTGCTCCATGGACGTCCCTTGCCCTCAAGCAGTGCCACATCAATAAAACTGCGCTGGCAGTTGACCGGACACCAGTGGCAAACCGTGTCCACAGAAGTCGCAGTCTTGTAAGTGAGTTTTTCGATCGCATCGAATCCGCGAAACATGGTGCTGCCGCCATTCTTCCACCAATCCAGCGCGACCAGGCCGGCTCCGATCGCCCCCGCTTCCCCGGAGTAAGGATGAACCACGACCTCCGCATCAGGAACTTTGTTGAGAATGAAATCCACCTGGGTCTTCACCACCGCGAGATTCCGGTGCGTGCCGCCCTGCAGAATGTATTTCCTGCCCACCTGCTGCAGGTTGTTCATGCCTCCCGCGTAGATCCATACATTCAGTGGCAGGATGGCGCAGAGCCCGGCGAGAATTTCCTCCGCCTGCCATCCCTTGCGTTGCTGGTTCACGATGTCGCTCTGCAAGAACACGCCGCACCCCATCGACAGCTGCGGCATCGCCCGCGCCTGAAACGCTCCATCCGCCATATCGGACATCGGAATATTGAAGCGCTCCGCGACACCTTGCAGAAAAGCCCCATTGCCCGACGAGCATTGCGAGTTGAGGCGGAAATCGGTGACCGCGCCGTTATTGAGGATCATGATCTTCACATCGACTCCGCCCACATCGCAGATGCAATCGGCGTCGGGGAAAAAGTGAAGCCCTGCGGAAGCATGCGCGATAGTCTCAACCACTGGACAGTCCGCGCCCAGAATGCCCTTGAGCAGGTCCTTGCCGTAGCCAGTAAGCGCAAGTCCCAGAATGTCTTTATCGTTGACTACTTCTCGAACCTGCCGGAACAGCGACTTGGCATCCTCAATCGGATTGCCTTTGCTCAGCGCGTAACAGGAGAACAGCAGTTCTTTCTCCGGAGACATACACACAGCTTTCGCCGTAGTAGAGCCAAAGTCGCAACCGAGAACCACCGGCCCCAGGGTCTTGCCCCGAAGCCGCAGCCGTGGTTACCGGCGCTGCTGCTCTCTGCTGTTCGTATTTGGCTTTAAAAGTGGAAAGGTCCGCGTCATCTTTGCACAGCCCGCCGCGCCCAATCTTCTTCTTCTCTTCGTACTGGCCTTCTTCAATCCAGTACTTCAGCCGTTCGTGTCCGGTGTAGAGCCCGGCCGCGGCGTTCTCGCGCAATCCAACCTCAACACAGCCCAGCGCGGCATAATAAAGAGCATTGTCAGGAACTCGAATGAGGCTCGAAACATCGCGATCGTCCGAGATCGTAACTTTGCGCTCCTTCCAAACCTTCCCCAGGTGATGTCGCCACGCTTCTTGCAGGCCCTTGAAGAACAAATTAGGTCCGCCCAGCAGCAGGATCTCGGGCAACGGTGTGTTTCCGCGCGTCAAGGTCGCCAGATTTTGATAGACCACCGCCTCGAACAATGACGCGATGATCTCCTCCACTGGAACTCCAGCCTTCAGCAAAGTGTTGGCATCGGCCTCGGCGAAAATGCCGCACTTGCTGCTGATCTTGTGCAGCGGATAGCCGGAATATCCCATCTGCGAGAGATTCTCCGGCGCGATCTCGAGCTTGCGCGCGGTCTTCTCGATGAATGTGCCAGTTCCGCCGGAGCACGCGCTCTGCATCAAGACCTGCTTGCTGCGGCTCGCGCCTTCTCCCTGGAAGAAGATGGTCTTCATGTCCTCGCCGCCGATTTCGCTGACGAACCGGACGCTGGGATGAAGTTTGTCCACCGCGGCCGCTACTGCGACCACCTCCTGCACCACCTTGCCCCCAACCAGCGGCGCAATGATTCCCGCGCCTGAACCGGTGAAAAAGACGCGGTCGCGCCCCGGAGTGAATCCGTGCTTCGACTCCAACATGGTCAGGAACTGCAGGATTTTTTCTGCCTGGCGGGTATTATGGCGCTCGTACGCTTGCGCCAGCACATTGCCTCGCGGCGTGGCCAGCACGTACTTGCACGTGGTGCTGCCCACGTCCAATCCACACAGCAGGCTCTCGCCTTCAAATACCTGGGGAGAAGGTATCGGAGCCATCATTGCCGATCCTTCCCCCGTGATTCCCTGAATCTGCACCAAACCGTTTGCCATGAACTTTGCCCTCACTCACTTCGGTATTCGGTTCATGTTTGCGCTCAAGCCCGCGCCAGTCCGCGGTCTTGAGCAAGGTGCAGCACGTAATTTGCGGACGTTCCCGAATATCCTTTGTGCGGCACTTTATAAGTAGCGCGCCGCAATTCCGGATGATGCTTCTCGTATTCGTGAATGGCCTCCACCGTGAGGCCAGTCTTCTTCAATACTTCTTCAAACTCCGACTGCGCCCGCTTCTTCGCTTCGGTCAGAATCATCTGGCAGCGAGACAACGCATGCACTTCCGCGTCGCCCTTCACTTCGATCGGCGCGTATAGCAGGTCAGGATATTTCCCGATCACATTCGCCATCGAGCCGATCGACATGGTGTTCGGCATGCAGGAGTACGGCGAAAGCTCGCAAACCATGTGGGCTTTCTTGTGGTGATAGGCGTACAGAGCCTTGCCAATCAACATGTGTCCTTCGCCACCACGCAGTTCGAAGTGATAAAACGGCTCGGCCAGATCTTTCAGTTCCATCTGATCCGGCAATTCATTGGGAATGCTCGCCAGCGATTTACGGAACCGGTTGTATGTGCCCACGAATATCCGCTCCAGCGCTTTCAGCATCAGGTCATCGCGCTTCGGATGCTTGCTCGTCGAATGCCGCTGCTCCAGCTTGCGGATTGCCGGATGCAGCAGATAATGCAGCCATACCGCCACCGGCGGAGGCGTGACCTCCGAGTCCTCTTGCTCCAGCCACCTCTTGATGTTGTAGTTGCCATCCCCTTCGTGAGTTTGCAGCCAGAACTCGCCGGTAATTTTCACCCGCGCCTTCACCCGCGTCCTGTCCACTTCGATCGCGTCCCACTTCCGCCGGACTTCCCGCAGAGCCTTGGTGAAATAACTGCTCGCCAGATGGAACGTGAGTGTCTTCAACTTTCCGCCCTGAGCCGGCCGGTCATGGAATACCTGGTACATGTACTCGATGCACTCTTTCAACACGGCATCGGTCTGACCGGGATTAACCTCATAGGGCCGAGTCGCGTATTCCAGATCGGTAATTACATCCCCGCACAGAATGGCCCAGATCAGCCCTAAACTCAGCGGCATATTGATCTCCAGCCCGCCGCCTGCGGCGTCGCCCTGGTCCAGTTCATCCTGCGCCAGCAGAAAAAGCCGGAAATCTTTCAGGCCGAGCCCGTCCAGCGCCATCGAGTACGACTCGTGATACTGCCCGAAGCGGCACGGACCACACGCTCCCGCCGTGAGATACACGTAATTTTGGTTCGTCTGCTCCTTGCCATGCAGCGCGACTTCCTTCTTCAGGAAGTTCACCAGGCTGCCCGTCGTGAAAATCGTGGGACAGCACGCCCCCACATCGATTAACTCTTTCCCCGCATCAAGGTCTTCCCGCGCGATATTCGGCAGGGGTTCGGCCTTGTATTTGAGGTTGTGCAGAGCGCCCTGCATCATGCGCTCATGCTTCCACGTCAATCCACCAAACAACAGTGTCGTCGTATCGCGTTCTTCCCGCGTGAATGGTTTGGGACGATAAGCTTCATAGTGCTTTACTGGAGGGGCGATGAATTGATTGGAGGGATTGGTGATCGTAACAAGCTGTCCCATGTGCGCTCCTGACAGACGAATTTAGGGGCCCAGACGATGTGGATCGAGGTCAGATCGTGGAAGATTTGCCAATGCCGTTATCGAGTCCACTCCCGCCCAAGTCGTGGGTGGCCCATGCGGTATCAGCGCAACAGTGCGAAATAAATCCCTGATGAACCCCAATGGGTTCGGACGGTAGAGAACAGTACTGCCCATGCGAAGCTCACATCCAAACACGTGAAAGACTCCGCATTTCCCTCAAACCCGACGGCAGACCCGAATCCTGCAAGAAAGAATGCTGTCACCCCAGCTGAAGGAATGCGACATGATACCTCTAACCGCATTTTCCTGTCGCGTCTTTGCGGAACTATTTCCCCGTAGACTTGCCTGTAACCTCTCGACCCAGGGGGCGTATTTTCCACAGCCTTTTTCGCGAGCTTGTGACCGATAACCTTTACTCAAAAATCCGAATGCGCGACAGTGGAGATATGGGTAGCAGAGCAGCCAAGCCAGTCGGCACGCCACAGAGAGTGCGTCGCCAGACGTCCTCTTTAAAGCACATCCGCGTTGACATCAATACTAAGTCCTTATTTCAGAATACTTTGCCCGTAAGTCCTTTGTGCTTAAGACTTTGCGGTCGAAGAATGAGACCATTGGTAGGCAACTACTTAGGATGGAAGACTTTACGAATTTTCGATCAAAATTATTGCGCAGACTTGTTCGCGAACGGACAGCGCGGAGGTGCGCCCAACCCCCGCGCTGGAGTCACGCGCAATCACCCCTGCTTCGACTTCGGCTCCGCCTGCTTCTCGTGCATCTTGGCTTTCACCGACTCGGGCATGAACTTTCCAAGTTCGCCCTGCACCTTCGTCTTCATCGACGAGGAGAACACATGATCCTCGCCTGCCATGAGAGCGTCATAACCCTGTTGCGCTACTTCCGCGGGGTCGTTGGTGTACTTGCCCTCCGAGCCGACCTTCGTGTCATCCATGCCGGCGCGATGGAAGAAATTTGTGTCCGTCGGCCCCGGTTGCAGCGCGGTTACAGTAATCCCGCTGTCCTTCAGTTCGTGCCGCAGGGATTGCGAGAAGGACAACCCAAACGCCTTCGAGGCCCCATAGACCGCCTCCAGGGGTGTCGGCATGGTGCCCGCAATCGAGGACGTAAACAGGATCCGCCCGGCGCCGCGAGCGAGCATTTCTCGCACCACATATTTCGCAAGGTGAACGATGGAGGTCACGTTGAGCTGGATGAGATTAAGTTCCTGCTGTAAATCAGTCTCGGCGAATTTTCCGCCAACCCCGACTCCGGCATTGATAGCAATGGCGTCGATCGGGCGCCCCGTAGCTTGAATCGCCTGCCAGAGCTTCTCCACCCCTTCGTACGTCGCCAGATCGGCTTGCACACTCTGCACCTCTGTTCCGAGGCTGCCGAAATCACGGGCTGCTTCTTCCGCCCCGTCACTTCCCGAGGTCACAAGAAGGTCGTATCCATTCTTGGCGAATACTCGCGCCAGTTCATATCCGATACCGCTCGATGCGCCGGTTACTACCGCGAATAAGCGATGATTGCTCTCCATTCTTTCCTACTCCTGGTGGTGCAAAGAATTCGCCAGCGTCTTGACGTCCTGCCTGAGTCATGTGGCGTTCAGGCATAGTCTCAAACCCGTTCGGAAACAGGGCAATACACCTCAGCATGTAATTGAGTTCGGAGATGCGGTGTATCAGGAACCAAACACGTAGCGGCGGTCAGGCATGGACATGCGCCCGGGAATCACCGGCTCGCGGAACCGTCACCTGCGCCGCCCAGTTCGGGTGGATCAAAGAAACACTGCCGCCAGAAGGCTGAGTCCGACAGAATGCCGGCTCTCCACTTCTGCATTGCAGGTAGCGTGGCAGCAATCATGCCGCCATCGGCGGAATCGAAGATCAGAACGATGCCCGCCAGCGTGGAAGACTTCTGCGCGACTTCGCTGTAGTTCTTCTCGAGTTCGGACTTGGCGAACTCCAGCCGCATGATCAATCCGCTATCGGTTGCGGCATCGCTCATCTTCTCGATGGAAAGGATCTTGACGCTCTTGCCCTTCAGCGGTTCCCAATCTCCCGGGAAGGCTGCCGTCTCCTCACGAGTCACGTGGAACAGTTGCTCGGCAGCGGCTTTGGCCCCAGATTCCGGCGCGCGTCGCGGTGTCCGGAATGCCCTCAGGCATTTCAACGCTGTTGCGCCATATCCATCCTCTGGACAGCCCTGAGACCCGCACGTGCACCCAGTCTGCGTTGAAGTCCAGCATCTCGAATTCATCGTGCGCGCTAGCCAGGAAAAGTGTCTTGGCAGTGAGACTCGGAGAAACTACCACCGCCGTTCCTGCCTGCTTGACGGCCACAAGATTATTGGGATGCCCCTGGTTGCGCAGAACCTCTTCCAGGCTCTTGATCTGCTCCTGCAAATCTGCGTCTGGTGCTTTTTTGGCCGAAGATACCGCATCACGTGCCGGAAGGCTCGCATGCAAGGGCGCGGAAAAAGGAGTTCCCGCCGCGGAGGTCGGAGGGTGCACCGGTGGCAGGGCCGTCTGTTCGGCAGAATTGTGAGTGGTCTCAACGGTCGCGTCCGCGCTCGCCGAAGGAACGGGCGCAGTTTTAGCGGTGAGTTCATCCGAGAGCTGATCGAGAAGATCGGATTCCAGCCGCCCATTCGAGTTGAGCAGGCGATACCCGGAATGAACTCCCGCCGGATCCGTGTACCAGGCGGTGATTTTCGTGCTGACTCGAACCACAGATCCTTTCGACGAGTTCGATATCACTTGTACCGCGGTTTGGTAGTAAGCCCGCCGATAGTGATCTAGCGGCTGATCGACGGCAGAAACGAATCCATCAAGCACTGGAAGGCGACCTGACATTGCGGGCTGAAGTTTTTTGACCATCTGTTCGATCGAGTCTTTGCTTTGCGGGAAAGCCCGTTCGGGAGAGCTGTTGCTCTGGCAAACGCCCGGCTGCCATAACACTGCGATCAGCAGCACAGGCAGGCTTACCTGTCCTTTGAATCTGGCGACGCACTTCACGGCAGGATCTCCAGTTCGTCGCGGGATAGCCAGCCGTGTTGACCGTAGTGCGTCTCAACCCCAAACCAGTACGGAGTGGAAATCACGATCAGAACCTCGGTCCCGCTCGGGAGGGATACCAGTGTTTTGGCAGTGCGGAACGGAGACGCTTTCAAGGGTGCGCCCGGAGATTTTACAGTCCGCTCTACCTGCCGCCGAAGCGACTTCAGACGCTCTTCCGGACTCTCACTGGATTTTAGGTCCGCAGTCAGCGGTTTTGCCGCAGACGGGGCTGCATCGGACGACACCCGGCTCTGAACGGGAAGAGATGGTGCAGAGCTTTCTTTCCGGAGAAGTTTCGCGTTTACCTGTGTGCCCTGCGCCGCGGCCTCGGCGGCCTGCTGCTTGAGCACGTGCAAGGTCTCGAGGTGGTCGTGAACGTCTTTATATTCTGCGCCCTCAACCGTTCCGTTGGAAAGATGCACGGTGTGCCGGAAGTCCTCGACGAAAATCGCATCGATCCGCAGCACCGTATTTTTTTCGCCCTGAGGTTGCAGCACATAGCGCACAGCAAGCGTCCCCACATCGCCGCTTTCCTTGAAATTTCTAGGATCCAGCGCATGAGTCCGCACTTTGTAGAACACGGTTCCGCCTTCCTGCCAGGCTGGGAAACCTCGCACGGATGTGGCTACCTCCGCCCCCGTGACATATTCCTCGCGGTCATATTCTTTGCTGCCCCGGATGATCCCACTCTGAATAACATCGTTGACGGCTTGCGTGACATCAGCCAGTGGGAATGGCACGTTGACGATCAAACCAGCGCCGTATTGTCTCGTATCTTTCTCACGAGCCTGTAGGGTTGGTATGCCAAACCAAAGTGCAACAACAATGGCGATGAGGATTAAGGCACTCTTTTGGCGCGCGTTGCCGCGCCTCGATGACGCGCAGAAAGATTCCCGGCTCGCCATCCCCTGGAAGGTAAGGCCCCGCATAGAAGAAAAGTTCAACGTTAGCCATCCTTGATAACGCTCGTAAGCGCCTCTGTCAACTGCATAAATGAGGCCCATCTACCTCCCAATCGGAAGTCAACCAACAGAGTTGTCATGGGCGTGTAAAATCTTTGCAAATTCTTCTTGCAAGATTCCAAGGAATGATAGTAGGATTCGCACCCGGTAAGGTGGTAGGAGCGGTATTAAAAGATTTTTGTTGCTGGATACCGACCTGCCTCGAGGGGAGGGGGTTCTCCTTGCTGGTTCCTCAGCCTTGCCCGAGCTATACCTTCCTTTGAATTTGTGGGAACTTAGTGGTCTGCAACACGACATTCAGAAGGAGTTCGGCATGCGTATGGGGACGCAGTCTCGCCAGTATTCGTGTGCGGCATCTGCAATTCCTTTCACCCTACTAGCTGTCTTCCTGGTGTTAGCTACCAGTCCACAGGCTAATGCTCTTCCTGCTTTCGCTCGGAAATACGGTTTGCGCTGTTCAGCCTGCCATGAATCGTTTCCGATGCTGAACTACTTTGGCCAGAAATTTAAAGACAATGGCTACCAGCTCATGAACGATCGTGACGCCCCGATCTGGCAGAATGCTTCCTACTGGCCGATCACCTTGCGCATGACTCCGTTCTGGAGTCGCGAGAGCGTTAATAAAGTCGCTGTCGATACCGCTCCCACCGGAGAACAAAAGATCACCACCACCGGCTTCAACCTGGGCGGGCTCGACATCTTGGCGATGGGCACGCTGGAACAAAACTTCTCCTTCCAGCTTGTGCCCTCCTCCGACGAGACGGGGGCCTTTCACTTCGAAGCCGTAAACGTGCGCTTTGACAATCTCTTCCATAGCCCGTGGCTGAACGTGAAGGTAGGCAAGTTTGAACTCGACAGCTTTATTTCGGAAAAGCGGAGCCTGACCTTGTCGGGCAGCGGCGGCGGCTATCAACTCTTCCATTTCATTCCTGTCGGAGATGGCAACATCTTCGGCCAGGTGGGCGACAACCAACTTGGCGTCGAGTGGATGGGTCACTCCGGGGACGATCGTACCCGCTTGTCGGCAACCGTGTTCAATTCCACCGATGGCAATGTTGATCTGCCGTACGGCCAGAACTCATACACGGCATTCTTCGCCGGAAGTCAGGCCTTCAGTGCAGGCAGGCTGGGTGTGCAACGCATCGGCGGCTATGCCATGTATGGCGTAGCTCCCACCACTTACTTGACTAGCGGAGGGGTTCCGATTCCGGGCTCCGGCATCGGAAACAAGACCTTCAGCCGGGTAGGATTTGAGGGCCTGTTTTATGTCGGCCCGCATTTGGACTTCCAGGTATTCACACAGCACGGATCCGACAGCGCATGGTTCGGAGCGTGCTACGGCGACATCATCACGGGCACTTGCGATCCTGCTTCGCAGAACAACACGACTGGCGCCCTACCCGTGGGTGCGCGCAATCCCACATGGAACGGTGCGTTCGTTGAAACGCATTACGTCTACAGCCCGCAGTTGACCATCTTCCAGCGTTCGGAATGGGTCCGCATGTCGCAGCAGGCGTTCGCCACCATTCCATCCAACGTCGGCGATATCGATAACTATGTGGTCGGCTATCGCTATAACCCGTTCATGACGAGCCGCGCCGGTTTCGCCTTCCACAACGAGTATTCCTGGATCCGTCAACGGGGCACTTCGCCTGTGAGCGGAACGGACTTGAGCAGCAACAGTCTGATGCTCGGATTTGACTTCGACTTCTAAGAGGGATGCATGCGAACCAGACTGCACAAATCATTGCTTGGTCTCGGCACGGTAGTGATGGCATTTCCCTTGGCCTCACTCGCGCAACAAACACAATCCGACCTCAACGCCCGCATGGGCATGGAGAGCCATATCGGCAGTGTGACCGGCCATGCCAGGAGCGCTCAATACGACTATCGCCGCTATTGCGTCGGCTGTCACGGCGAGCGGGGAGACGGAATGGGAGAGAATTTTCCCTGGATCGATCCCAAGCCGCGCGATTTCCAACTGGGCATCTTCAAATGCCGCTCGACTCCGACTGGGACTCTGCCCACCGACCAGGACTTGTCCGACACGATCGCCCGCGGACTCGATCGCTCGAATATGCCGCAGTGGAATACCTTCACTGCACAGCAGAAAGCTGACCTGGTCGCATGGATCAAGCACTTTTCTCCTCGTTGGGCGAACGAGAAGCCGGGCACGCCGATCGAAATTCCGAAAGAGCCTGAGGTCACGCCCGAGCGTATTAAAAACGGCCGAGAGGTGTTCGCTCGAGTTCAGTGCTGGAAGTGCCATGGAGTTACAGGCGAAGCGAATGGACCCTCTGCCTCAACGCTCCAGGATGATCTTGGACGCCCCATCGCGGCGTACAACTTTACCGATGGGAGCCGGCCGAAGTGCGGCACTTCCGATCAAGACATCTACCGCATTTTTATGACCGGGTTGGATGGCACGCCGATGCCTTCTTTCGCGGATAACATCAAGCCCGACGAGGCGTGGGATCTGGTCTTTTACCTGCGCGCGCTTATGTCCCAGCCCAGCAAGGAAAAGGCGATGGCCAAGCAACTTGGCCTGAAGCCGGTTGATCCAAATGCGCCCGCCGGACAACAGTGACGGCGCAACAAGTAGTTACAGGGGGAGTGGGGTTCGAGTCTAAGGGGAGAGAGCATGAAAAGAATGCATAAATTCGCAGCTGGAAGTACGGCGGTACTTTTAGTCTCTTGCGGGGTGTTGCTGTTGAATCAAAAAGTCAACGCGGCCGCGGAAGGCAAGATTACCGGTACGGTGAAATTCGATGGGACGGCCCCGCATATGAAGGGCCTGGACATGTCAAAAGATCCGTATTGCGCGAAGGCGAATGCCAACGATGCGCCGAAAATGGAGAACGTAGTCGTAGGCTCTGGCGGAGGTCTGGAGAACGTGGTGCTCTATATTTCCGAAGGTTTGAGTGGCGCAGCCTTGACTCAACCCGCTAACGCCGTCCCCGTTTTCGACCAGAAGAATTGCCGCTACACGCCTCACGTGTTGGCTATGAATGTTGGCGAGACTTTCAAAGTGACGACCAGCGATCAGACTGCACACAACATCCATCCCAATCCGAACCCCATGACGGGAAACATTCCTTGGAATCAGTCGCAGCCGCCGGGAGCGCCGCCCGTGCAAAAGAGTTGGAAGGCCCCGGAAATGATCGAAGTGAAGTGCAATATCCACCCCTGGATGCATGGCTGGTTCGCAGTGGTGAAGGGCCCCTATGCCACTTCCGACGCGAGCGGCAACTACACGATCAATAACGTGCCCCCGGGGAACTACACCGTCACGGCGTGGCAGGAAACCTACGGTACGCAGACGCAGAAAGTAACCGTTGCTGCGGGCGCTCCGGCCAAAGCCGACTTCACGTTCAAGGCGAAGTGAGAATTAAGTGCGCATGAGCCGCTGTGGTCGCCCAGCGCGGCTCATGCGCCATTCACAAGAAATACGCTAAATCGCTCAAGACGAGGACACCGTGGCGAAACTGTTCGCAATAACCATCTTCGTGATCGCAATTGTCTCCGCAATTCCCATCCTGCGACATACCTGGTGGATGCCGGAGGACATCTCGACTCATGGCGCCCCCATTGATGAGCAGATGTCGGAGACGATGGCCGAGGCGGGTATCTCATTTCTCGCTTCCCAGTTGATCCTGGGATTCTTTATCTGGAAATTTTCGAACCCCCGCCCTGGCGACAAAATCAAGAGCTTTCCGGGCGGAGCCAAAGCGATGGTTTGGGCCGCGATCCTGCTGGTCGGAACTGAAGTTCTTGCACTCGGTGTTTTTGGCGTGAAGGCCTGGGCAAATGTTTACTTCACGCCGCCCTCCCCCAACTCAATGCCCGTCCAGGTGCAAGCCGGCCAATTCGCCTTTTACTTTCGCTATCCAGGGGCCGATCGAAAGTTCGGCCCCACCCATGCCGACATGATCAGCGAAGCCAATCAGAACTTTTACGGAATCGACATCGACCATGATCCCGATTCCAAGGACGACATCGTGACCGCGGAGATGGCCGTGCCTGTGAATCACGAGATTCACCTGCTCATGCACTCGAAGGATGTTGGGCACTCATTCTTCGTCCCTGAGTTGCGCATTCAGCAAGACTTTGTTCCGGGAATGGACCTTTCCGTGCATTTCACAGCCACCAAAGTTGGCCGCTACGAGATTGTCTGCACGCAACTGTGCGGTCTCGGACACTACAACATGAAGGCGTATCTCTCAGTGTTGTCGCAGGAAGATTTTGACGCCTGGCTCAAGAAGCAAGCCGCCCTGCAGTGATGCGGAACAGCTGCAGCATTTGCGGCGAACAGATCTTTGTTTGAGGTGAACTTGATGCACGACACTTCGGCGCATGCCCACGCAGCACAGCACACTGCGCCTACCAGCTTCATTCGGAAGCACGTATTCAGCCTCGACCACAAGGTCATCGGCAAACAATATTACGGACTCGCTCTCGTGGCCGTGTTTGTTGGCATGGTGCTCTCCTGGCTGATGCGCATTCACCTGGGGTGGACGAACTTTGCCATACCTGGCCTGCATCTGCTCACCAAGAACGGCGCGCCGGGCGACATGATGACCCCCGAGTTCTACCTGCAACTGATGACCATGCACGCGACCATCATGGTGTTTTTTGTGCTCACCACCGCGCCCTTTGCGGCGTTCGGCAACTATTTTCTGCCGATTCAGGTGGGCGCTGAGGACATGCCCTTCCCCCATTTCAACATGATGTCGTTCTGGGTCACGTTCACGGCTTTTCTGGTCCTGATGGCGTCCTTCTTCGTGGGCGATGGCCCTACCCTGGGAGGCTGGACGCAATACGCTCCGTTGAGCGCCGTGGGACAGGTAGGTGGTCCCGGAGAAGGTTCCGGAGTGGTTTTGTGGGCTCTGTCTATCGCCATCTTCTGCGTTGGCCAGTTGCTGGGCTCGCTGAACTTCATCACCACCACTCTCGACATGCGAACGCGAGGCATGAGTCTTTGGCGTCTGCCGCTGAGCGCATGGAGTTGGTTCATCACTTCCTGCATGGGCCTGACCGCGTTCGCGGTATTGATGCCGGCGTGCATCCTGCTGATTCTCGATCACGTGGCGGGAACCAGTTTTTTCGTGCCGGCCAATACCGTTATTAACGACCAACTGCAGCCACACTCCGGGGGATCAACCCTGCTGTGGCAGCATCTGTTCTGGTTCTTCGGGCACCCGGAGGTTTACATCGCGATCGTACCAGGCATGGGAATTGTGTCGCATGTGCTCGTCACCAATATGCGCAAACCCATGCTCAGCCACCGAGTGCTGATTTATGCGATGGGCGCGCTAGCTGTGCTGAGCTACATGGTGTACGGGCACCACATGTTCGTCAGCGGCATGAATCCGGTTTCCTCGCTGGTGTTCTCGTTCCCCACTTTGATCATCACCATCCCCTCAACCATCGTCGTCCTCATCTGGATGGGAAGCCTCTACGGCGCGAAATTACGGATCAACTCCGCTTCACTGTTCGCGCTGGGTTTCATCTCCATGTTTATCAGCGGTGGCATTAGCGGGTTCTTCCTCGCGCAGCCCTCGACCGACATCATGCTGCACGCCACCTATTTCGTGGTGGGACACTTCCACCTGGTGATGGGCGTTGCCGCGATGTTCGGAATCTTTGCGGGAACATATTTCTGGTTCCCCAAGATGTACGGCCGCATGATGGATGAAAAGCTGGGCAAGATTCACTTCTGGTTCAGCTTCGTCGGCGCGTACGCGATTTTCATGCCCTTTCACTATCTGGGATTGGCGGGCAACGTTCGGCGGTATCAGGCGTTCGCACCCGAGTACATGCAGCACCTTATTCCGCTGCACAAGTTCATCACTATAGCTGCTTTGGTAACCGGGGTGGCGCAGTTGGTCTTTCTCTACAACCTGTTCATCAGCCGCTTCAAGGGTGAGCCTGCTTCGGACAATCCATGGCAAGCCACTTCGCTGGAATGGAGCACGCCGACCACGCCGCCGCCTCACAATAACTTTGGCGAGAAGCTGCCGGTGGTTTATCACGATCCTTATCAATACGGCGTGGAAAGCTCAACCGGCGATTACGTCATGCAAACCTCGCCTGAAAAGGCGAGCGCAGACGACGAGGCTTAAGCGACCTACATAAGGGAGTCAGCAGTCTATGGCGACAATAGTTCATCAGCCGCCCAAAATCGAAGAACGCGGGGAACGCTCGCGCGGCCGCGATGGTTTTAACAACGGGGGCGGCCGCAATCTGGTTCCGGCAGATGGGCTTTTGCCGGCGGTGAAGGATTATGCTCCACCTCCGGCCTCCACTGGAATCTGGGTGGTGCTGGCGTCCATCACGATGACCTTCGCGGCGTTCACCAGCGCCCTGATCGTGCGGCAGGGCTCGGCGCTGGATTGGCGGCATCTTGCCCTGCCGAACATCTTGTACTTCAACACGCTCGTGCTAATAGCGAGCAGCATTGCTCTCGAAATTGCGAGACGCCGCATGCGTGCCTTCGCGAGTGGAGTCGGGACTGGCGCCAGCGAGCCCACTCGTTTCCTGTACATCGCCCTCGCTCTAGGGCTGGTCTTCGTAGGAGGCCAGGCTCTGGCGTGGGCACAATTGCGAGCGCAGGGCCTGTATCTGGCCACGAATCCCAACAGTTCGTTTTTCTATGTACTGACCGCGGTCCATGCCGTGCATGTGCTCGGTGGCCTGGGCGGCTTGCTCAGGGTGATTCGCAAGATCGGCAACTCGACTCTGCGAAAGAGCACTCTGGACGCGACCGCCCGTTACTGGCACTTCATGGACGGGCTTTGGATCTATCTGCTGTTGCTGCTGTGGATCAGGCTTTAGCAACGCTGAATCGACAGGAGACATCGACTACTATGGGCACAACACAGGCGGAAATGACCATCCCATCTCATTCCAGCATCGCCGTGATGGAAACGCCGACCTTTTCCATTCCCGCTAAGAAGATGGCGATGTGGTTGTTTATCATCGCCGATACCGCGACTTTTGCCGGTTGTCTTGTGGCCTACGGGTTTTTGCGCAACGGCACTTCCAATTGGCCCAGACCTTTCCATAGCATCACCAATCTAGCTCTCATGACCTTCATCCTGCTCACCAGCAGTTTGACCATGCTGAACGGCGTACGGGCGGCTAGAGAGGGCGATAAGGCGAGGGCCCTGCGCTGGACACTCATCACCGCGGCGGCGGGCATACTCTTTGCCTTGCTCCATATTCGCGAGTGGATGTCCCTCATCAATGAAGGCATGACGTTGTTCAAGAATCCCTGGGGTACGGGGCTGTTTGGCGCGACCTTCTACAGCATTACGGGTTTGCACCTCACCCACGTTACCGGAGGAGTGATTGCTTTGGTCGTCGTGGGCCTGCGCTACAAGGCTGGCCGATATAACGCCGACGATCTGGAAGTGTTGGGGCTCTACTGGCACTTCGTGGATCTGGTCTGGATGTTCGTTGTGCCTTTCGTTTATCTGTTGAACCTGGCTCACTAACCATCGCAGGGGCTGGAGCAAATCTCTATGACCGCGGAAGCACAGAAAAGCCGTTCAATGAGTAAGGATTTGATGGTTTACGTTTGCCTGCTGGTTCTGGCGGGAATTCAATTTGTAATTGCTTATCAGAGTATCAGTCCAGGGCAGATGTTTACCCGCATGCTGGTGGTCGCCGTCGTCGAGGCCAGCCTGGCATTGCTGTTCTTCATGCATCTGGCGGATAATCGCGGCTTGCTCTGGTTCGTCGTGATTTTCAACGTGTTCGTTCTATTGGCCATGCAATATGGCTGGACGGATGCTTTTCGCCTGTCCAGCGGCGTGCCATGGGCGAAGTAGGGTAGAATTCAGGCTCTTGCAGAGTCTAGGGAATTGATGCGTCCGTTATTGAAGTCGATGGGTCTGGCAAGCGTCGCGCTGAGCCTGGTTCTCAGCACGGCCCCCGCATTTTCTCAAAGCTGCGCGCTGTGCTATACCCAGGCAGCGTCTTCTGGATCCCGCATGATTCAGGCACTGAAGAGCGGCATCCTGGTGCTCATCGTTCCGCCGACGCTCGGATCGATCGGCATGATTTTCGTTGTGTATCGGAAGCGCAACCAGGTTCGCGATTCTGGCGAGAGGGACGAGATTTTTGGGGACTGATATGGCGACTATTCTGCCGATGGCAAGCCTTTCGCGAGAGACCCTGCGCTCAAGGCTGCGCTGCTATTACACGCTGACCAAGCCGGAAGTGAATCTGCTGATTCTGATGACCACTTCCGCAGGGTACTACCTTGCGGCTCGCGGTCCGGTGCGAATCATCGGACTCATCAATACGCTGATCGGTACTCTTCTTGTCGCCAGCGGCACCGCAACCCTCAATCAGTGGATGGAGCGCGCCTGGGACGCCCAGATGCGCCGCACTGCTTCGCGTCCGCTTCCCTCGGGCCGTCTTACGTCGTTGGAAGCGCTGATCTTCGGGATTCTGCTGAGCCTTGCAGGTGGGGTGTACCTGCTGGTTGTGGTCAATGGGTTGTCAGCGGTCCTGGCAGTCTCAACCTTGCTCTCTTACCTTCTTATTTACACGCCGCTCAAGCGCAAAACACCGCTGTGTACGATGCTGGGTGCTTTCCCGGGAGCGATGCCCACACTGATCGGCTGGGCAGGCGCCTCGGCGCATATCAGCCGGGAAGCATGGTTCCTGTTCGCGATTCTCTTTCTGTGGCAATTTCCGCACTTCCTGGCGATCGCACTGATGTATCGCGACGACTACTCGCGCGCCGGATATCGCATGCTGCCGGCGTTCGATGAAGACGCGCGCTTCACTCGCGCGGAGATTCTCGGCTTTGCTGTCATCCTGGTGATCGTAACCATGCTGCCAATCGGAGAACGCGTGAATTGGTGGTATTCGGCCGGAATGGGCATGTCCGGGGCGTTTCTGCTCTACCATGCCGGGAAGCTTCTGCGATCAGCCTCCACCCGGACGGCCAGCCGCCTGCTGCACGCCTCCGTCCTCTACCTGCCTGTGGTCCTCGGAATCATGGTTGCGGGAAAGCGGTGAACTCGGTTGGAACGCGCGTTCCCGCTGATTTTTGTCGCACACCGAATGAGTGCCTCGATGTGCGCTTTGCAGGCCGCCCTCCTGTAATAAATTGTCATCAATAATGAGGCGCTCGCCTATGTGCGGGCGACTCCGATGCAGGCTCCTGTGCGATCACCATTGCATGGCGCTATCATTTTTATAGCCCCTGAGATGCGGGCTCTGCCTGAAGCTATTGATACATCAGAGCAATCGTGGGGAATGCAATAGCAACCAGTACGTCAGTCGAGTACCGCATCACCCCGTTCGAGTGCAAAGTTTGGAGAAAGTGAAATGAGCAATGAGCAAGTATCTGCAAGTCATGCCGGCCAGGTTTCTCTTGGCCACGAGCTTAGGGTCAACCGTCTGGGCTTTGGCGCAATGCGCCTCACCGGCCCGGGAATCTGGGGTCCTCCGAAGGATCACAGCCGCGCCCTCGCAGTTCTGCGGCGCGCCGTCGAACTGGGAGTGAACTTCATTGACACGGCAGATTCCTATGGGCCAAATGTCAGTGAAGAGCTGATTGCGGAAGCTTTATACCCCTATCCCGAGGGGCTCGTAATCGCGACAAAAGGGGGATGGAACCGTCCCGGACCGAATCAGTGGACGCACGATGCGACGCCCCCGCACCTCCGCCAAGCTGTGGAAGGCAGTCTACAGAGACTGCATTTGGAGCGGATTGATGTGTATCAATTGCACATTCCGGATCCCGTCGTGTCGTTTGACCGCTCGGTTGAAACTCTGGCTCAACTGCGAGAGGAGGGGAAAATCCGTTGCGTCGCTTTGTCCAATGTCACTCAAGAACACATCGAGCGAGCGCGCAAGATCGTGCCTATCGTCTCCGTGCAGAATCGGTACAGCTTCGCGGACCGGGAATGGGACTATGTCGTGGATTATTGTGAGCGCAATGGTATCGCCTTCATTCCGTGGGCTCCGCTGGGAGCAGGCAGAATTGCCGGAGAAGCTCTGCAGAGAGTGGCGGAGGCCCACCATGCCGAACCCATGCAGGTGGCGCTGGCATGGCTGCTCTGGCGTTCGCCCATCATTCTGCCCATTCCGGGCACGTCATCCATCCAGCATCTCGAGCAAAACCTTGCGGCAGCATCCCTGCGGCTCAGCCAGGAAGAATGCGAGCAGCTTTATGGTGTGCCTGAACTAGTCGGAAGACGGTAGCGCAGCAACAGGCTATAATGCGCTATGGATCATTTTCAAGCTCTTCTGGAGAAGATTGAGCGTCTCCGGGCGGAAATCGCTGATATCAAACTGCTGAATGAACGTTATCGCCTTGCTGGAGCTGCAGGCGAAGCCCGGGTAGCTCACCTGGAGAGACATGAACGTCTGCAACAGATTCAGAAAGAACTCATTCAACTCTTCAAGCTCGGCAACAAAGCCTTCTCGATGGAAAAGAGAATCGAAGAACAGTTCTCTCGCCGCTACCCTCTAAAACGGGCATCGTAGATCGATGGGTTAGAGGTCTCGCTCGGCAGCATGCTTCCGAGTCGCATTCCTGGTCCCCCGCAATGTCGTTGAAGGCCATGAGCCATTGCCCGAACGCCAGGTGCTGGCCCAGCTTGAACCCATGCCGAACTGGTAAGAAAGCGGTTTCCCCACCTTTCGTGATTCGAAAGGTGCGCCCCACTGTGCTTGACCGCATGTCATCCGTCACTCCGTAAACGACGGAGTTTCTATGCTACACCCCATCCATTCCCAACCGCTCCATCGTTCCTGGTGTTGCTAAAACTACCCTAATCATTGCTTGTGACCGAAATCACAGACATCGTGAGGTGGTTCTCGGATAATCCGCGCCCATCTAGGGATGGCTATTTCGTGATACACACCCGAGTCATCGTCACGCACTATGGCGGACCTGACGCATTGCAGGTGATTGAAGAGGAGTGCCCGCAGCCCCACGCTGGGGAGATCCGGGTGAAGGTGCTGGCCGCAGGCGTGAGCTTGCCTGACGTCCTGGCGCGCGAGGGCATCCATCCGGAAACACCCCGGGTGCCCTATACGCCCGGTTGGGACCTGTTCGGCGTGGTCGATGAGATCGGCGGAGGAGTGTCCGGTTTCGAACTGGGCCAGACGGTTGCAGCTATGCCGATCAGCGGCTGTTACGCACAATATATTTGCTTGCCAAAACGCAAGTTCATTCCAGTGCCCGCAGGATTGGATCCTGCAGAAGCCGTCGCGGTCGTCTTGAACTACGTTACGGCCTACCAGATGCTGCATCGTTCGGCGAAGGTAAAGCCGGGACAACGCGTGCTGATTCACGGTGCCTCAGGCGGCGTCGGCACGGCATTGCTGCAATTGGGGCGGCTCGCCGGCGTGGAAATGTACGGAACGTGTTCGGCGCAGGCGGCGGACGTAGTTAAGGAACTTTGCGCTACCCCCATCGACTACCGCAATTCTGATTTCGTCCAGGAAATCCAGCGCCTCACCGGTGACGGTGTGGATGCTGTTTTCGACGGCATCGGTGGGGACAACCTATGGCGCTCGCGCGAAGCGCTTCGCGAAGGAGGTCGCGTAGTGGTCTACGGATTCCAGTCCAAGCTGCGCGGAGGAAGGATGGCTTCGGGCTCGCCAAGCGGGCGGCATCCGATTCGCGAATCCGCGACCTTGGGTTGGTATATCCTCCGGAACTGGTTTCTGGCGGGCCGCAAGAGCATGGTGCCTTACAGTATCCAGTGGCTGATGCGTCTGAAACCCGCGTGGTTCCGTGACGACCTGCTCACAGTGTTCGACCTGCTGCAACAAAAGAGGATCAAGCCGCTGATCGCCCAACGGTTATCCCTTTGCGAAGCGCGGCACGCACACGAATTACTGGGGAGCGGAGGCGTGATCGGCAAGATCGTGCTGATGCCGAACGGCTGAAGGTCTGGCGGAGAGGGA
>CAWAXF010000018.1:0-98849 GCA_963785865.1 uncultured Acidobacteriota bacterium
TCCGGCGGAATTAACACTCAGGACCCCCACAAAGAGTGCGGCGAGCCCGTCTGCGTAGTTTACATCACACTGAAAATCTCAGTGCTGCGGCAGTAGTCCGAATGCCTTGGAGTGATACTCCATAACTTCCGCGAAATGAGACAGGAAATACGACACGCTGTGATCCCCGGGATAGGCGTGGTATTCATGTCTGATGCCCTCTCTTACAAGTTCGGCGTGCAAAGCGGCCGCGCCTTTTTCAAAGCCATAGTTGTCTTCTTGCCCGCAATTTAAATAGATGGCAACGGTTCGCAACGCTGCCGCATTCTTTCGCGCCAGAAGGAACGGGCTATTTGCGTTCCAATGCGCGACGTCAATGGGCTTCCCAAACACCGGATCAAGCACGCCCGTCAGTGGCATACCCGTTCGACCGGCGGCGTCCAGCTGTTTGGGTTTCTCGGTGATCAGTGCCGCACTCTGTGCGCTGACTGCTGAAAATAGCTCTGGATGCGCAAAGGCAAAGCGCAGGGCTCCGTATCCGCCCATGGAGATTCCGCTGATGGCGCGTCCCGAGCGTCCCGTTCGAATGCGGTATTTGTGTTCAATATGCGGCATGAACTCTTGTAGGAAAAAATCACTGTAGCGGATCGACCCGCTGGAGGAATTGACGTAAAAACTTCGCCTGCCTTCCGGCGCGACCACCAGGAAATCACCCATCTTATGCTGCTTGCGCAGATCGTCGAGCAACGTCCAGCCTCCGCTGTTAAACAGGGTCCGTTCGTTGTCGCCCAGGCCGTGCAGAAAGTACAGCACCGGATAGCGCTGCGCAGGCTTCGCCGCACTCTGGTCGTATCCCGATGGCAGGTAGACGCAGTAGTGGACGACCTGCTTCAGAATGCGGCTGTTTAGGGCACTGCAGTCGATCCTGCTTTGTGCGGCCGATACCGGGGACATCAAGAAGACAGCAGCCAGAATGGGCCAGTGGCCGAGTAAAAACCTCATGCGGACCAACTTACTCGTAGCGCAACGCCTGCACGGGATCAAGCCGGGCGGCCCGTCCCGCAGGATAGAGCCCGGAAACCAGGCTCACAACGAAGGCAAACGCTATCGCGCCTCCGACCAGCCACAACGGTACGGCCCAGAAATGTTCCGGAGGAAGGGACAGCGATTTCAGGTAAACGTTCGTGCCCACATTGATCACCTGGCCGATCGCCCAACCCAGCGCCACTCCGACGATCCCGCCTAAGATGCCCATGGCGCCTGCTTCGGCGAAGAACAATTTCTTCACGTCGCCATCGCTTGCGCCGATGGCCTTCATAATTCCAATTTCTCTCCGGCGCTCCAGGATTGCCATCACCAGCGTGTTTACGATGCCGATGGAAGCGACCATCAAAGCCAGGCTGCCGAAGATTCCGAGAAATGCATACAGAACTGCGAAGAACTGTCGCAAGCCTTTGCTGGCGTCAAGAATGGAAAATGTCGTGAATCCCATTTTCTTGATTGCATCTTCCACCAGTTGAACCTGCGATGGATTCTTCACTCGCACATTGATTGAGGAATAGACAGGCTCGTCCCTGCCGGCGCGAGAAATTTCTCGCAGATCCGCCGGCTGCATCACATGCAGATTCTCCGCGAATTTCAGCGGTACGAACATTCTTGCGCGTGTCGGACCTCGCATGCTCTCAGGATCCAGATCCGACACGCCTACAATCTTTAGCTTCTGCTCGCGCGAGACCACCGAGTAAGAAGCGCCCATTACCTCATCGCCCACAGAGTTTGCTTTATCGGCGGATCTTTCGACCGGCGCCGGAGTGGGCGCCCGCTGGGCGTACGTCATCGTCAGTTCCTTCCCGAGCAGCGGTTTCGCGAGTTCCGCCACATTGGGTTCAGGCGCGCCGCGGCTGGGAGTCTTTCCCAACAGCTCCTCGGCAAATGACTTTTGCAGGATCGCTTCCGCAGCCGTATCCGACGAGAAGAATCTGCCCTGCATACCTTCGAACGCGTCGTTGGACTTATCCGAAGCAGGCAACGCAGAAATCATCTTCATATAAGGTTTGTCGTCGAACCGCAATTCGGTCGTAAAGCGAATGTCCGGATTGGCCTCGCTCACGTTGGGAAGCTTCTCCATTTCAACTCGCGCCGCCTCGTCTAAAACCCGGCTCTCTCCCGACGTGGGTCCATTCCCGCCCTCTTCGCGGGCTGCACCCCGGCCGTCGCGCCGCGAAGTGACTACAACCGTGTCAAACAGGCCTGATCTCATGAGTCGCCGCGAGGCCAGTTGCTGCAGTCCGATCCCCAAGGAAAGCATTGCGACAAGCGACGCCACGCCCACGGAAATGCCGACCGTAGTCAGGGAATTCCGCAGGAGTGATTCCCGCAGATTGCGCACTGCCAGTTCGGCCAGATCCGGCATCTTCATGCATGACCTCCCTGCGTGCCCGAATCCAGGGTTACAGTCGAGTTTGCCTGATCCGCTAGCAACTTCCCATCCGCAAGGAAAATCATGCGCTGCGCATAGCGCTCCGCCAGCGCACGCTCGTGCGTAACCATCACGACCGTCATACCTAGTTCCCGGTTGAAGGACTGAACCAGGTTCAAGATTTCCGTACCTGTACGGCTATCAAGATTTCCGGTGGGTTCATCCGCCAGCAGAAGTTGGGGTCGATTGATGAGCGCACGAGCCAATGCCGCTCTTTGCTGCTCCCCGCCGGAAAGCTCGCTTGGCCGGTGATCCATTCGGGCTTGCAGCCCAACCCGCTCCAGGGCCTCCCGCGCCAGGGTCTCGCGCCGGCTGCGCTCCACCTCGGCAAACCGCAATGGCAATTCCACGTTCTCGGCCACGGTCATGCTGGCGATCAGATTGAACGATTGAAACACCATTCCAACGATATGCAGACGGTACTTCGCTAATTCTTCCCGCGAGAGCTTTGCCAGATCGCGGTCCTGCACGATCACGTTTCCTGATGTGGGGCGATCCAGCCCAGCAATCAAGTTGAGCATGGACGACTTACCCGAACCTGAACTGCCCAGCAAAGCCACAAACTCGCCGCCTCGCACCTCCAGGGAAACTCCATCGACTGCCCGAATCAATGTGTCCCCCATGCGGTAATGCCTGCAGAGATTCTCGCTGCGAATGGCTAGGCTTGCGCCCACTGCCGCAGGTGCCTGGGAAGTGGTCATTTCTACCGCATCTCTCCCCGCAGGACGCGCAAAGCGTCGGCAGCATTCACATCGCCATTCTTCGGTTCGCTGCCATTGCCTTCGACCGCCACCGCGTCTCCCTCGCCCGGAGCCAGGAAAAGATTGTTTTCGATTCCATGCTGCCGCGTATACAATCGTAATAACGTCCGCGCGCAGCATAAAGTTCCGCATGCGTCCCGCGCTCCACGATCCGGCCCTGTTCCATGACCATGATCTGATCCGCGCGCCGGATAGTAGAGAGGCGATGCGCGATCACAAATGTAGTGCGCCCCTGCATAAGGTAGGACAGCCCGTGTTGAATCATTTCTTCCGATTCCGAGTCCAGGCTCGACGTTGCTTCGTCGAGAATCAGAATCCGAGGTTCGGCCAGAATTGCCCGCGCAATCGAAATGCGCTGCCGCTGGCCGCCGGACAGCTTGACCCCACGTTCTCCCACGATCGTGTCGTACTTGTCGGCAAACGATTCGGCAAATTCATCCACCCGGGCGATCCGGCACGCTCTCATGATCTCTTCCTCGCTCGCCTCGGGTCGCGAAAAAGCCACGTTCTCCCGGATCGTGCCGTCAAACAGAAAAGATTCCTGCAGCACCACTCCCAGACGTGTCCGGTACGAATCCAGGCGCGCCGTACTCAAATCCACGCCATCCACTCGGATAGTGCCCTGAGTAGGTACGTAGAATGCACAGATCAAGCCAATCGTCGTGGATTTGCCCGACCCGGACGAGCCCACCAGCGCGGTCACCGTCCCCGGCTCTGAGTGGAACGAAACGTTATGCAGCACCTCGTGTGCTCCGTCGTAGCTGAAACTGACATTATCGAATTCGATCGTGCCCACAATGTCAGGCAATCTCACCGACCGTTTCGGATCTTGATCTTCGGGCCGCTCGCGCATTACTTCTTGCGTTCGTTCCAGCCCAGCGAGCGCTTCGGTCAGCTGTGTGCCGATCGATACCACCTGCATGATCGGGGCCACCAGGAACACCAGAAGAAAGTTGTAAGAAAAATAGCTGCCGGGAGTGAGCGTGTGCGCCATCATCTGGCGTCCGCCGATATACATGGTTGCTGCTCCCACGCCTCCGAGAAGCACGCTGGCAGAGAGGCTCATCAGCGATGTTGCTGTGAGCGTTTTCATTACGTTATCCAGCAGGCGCCGCACTCCTGCGGCAAAGACGCTTTCCTCACGTTGCTCCGCGTGATAACCCTTGATCACACGCACACCACCCAGAGATTCAGTCAGGCGCCCCGTGACCTCGGCGTTGATCTTGCCTCGTTCACGGAAAATCGGGCGAATCGTTGCAAACGCCTTGTTTAGAAAAAAAGCGAAAAAGGCGAGAGAGCCCACCGCGATCAATGTCAGTGGTGCGCTGATGCGGATCAGCAGGACAAGCGCGATCGCCGCAGCGACAATTCCGCCGACAAAATCCACCAGGCCCGTGCCTAACAGGTTTCGCACGCCCTCTACATCCGTCATGATTCGCGAAACCAGGGCGCCTGTCTTGTTCGCGTCGTAGTAGTTCACCGGCAATCGCGAGACATGCTTCTGCACCTTCTGCCGCAGGTCCGCGATTAATCGTTGCGCCGCTTTCGATAACAGCTGCGTCAGGGAGAACGACGTAACGCCCTGGATGAGCGTAGCCGTCAAGACGGCGAAGACCAGAGGCCGAAGCAAGCCCGTCTGGTGTCTTGTCACCACATTGTCGATCAGGAATTTCGACGAATAAGGTAGTACGAACCCGGCAAGCTTGTTCAAGACCATCAGGACGAAGCCGATCGCGAGCAACCCGCGCCGCGGCTGCATCAGACTCCAAACCTCCGGCCAAACGGCCTTCAGTCGCTCCATCTTGAACTTGTTGCCGTCAGTTTTGGCGCCGTGATTCAACCCTCTTTTTGACTCCTCTCAGCTCTGTTTCGCTTCATTTTTACTGCATTGTCACACATCCGGCTCTACCGCGCTGAATGGCCCTTGTCTGTGACAGAGCCCATCCTGCCGTTGTATGCTCAGCACGTGTCCCGCCCGTCTCCGTCGGACCGTTCGCCGACCTTCGGCCTCCTCCTGGGCCTGGTGATCACGCTGTCCGCGGTCCTCGCCTATTCGGCTTACATGACGTGGCAGATCCGGGGCTTGCGCAAGCTTCAGACGGATCTCGTGGACCGCAACCGCAAGGACTCCTTGCAGTTACTCCGTATTCAAAACGATCTCAACTTGCTCGCCGTAGCCATGCGCGACATGGTTAGCAGCAACGAGCCTTATCCGCTCACAGCATGGTCGGCGCAGTTCGATCGTATCCGCACCGACCTGGACGACGCGATGCGCCTGGAAGCCAGCTTCGCCAGCAGCCGTACTCCAGAGCAGAGCGCGTTCCTGACCAGTTCCTTTAACCAGTTCTGGGACGCCGTGGACCGTGTCTTTTCTCTCGCGCGCAGTAAAAGAGAGAAAGACGCGCGCGAACAGATTCAAAACTCGCTCCAGGAACGCCAGGCCTCATTGAGCACGGCGGTTGCCCGCCTGTTGGTCCAGAACAGCGAAAATGAAGAGCAGGCCGGACAACGCATCATCCAGATCTATGACCGGGTACGTCGCCAGGTTTATGTCTTTCTGGCGGCAACCTTGCTGGCTATTCTGTTGAGTAGCCTCTCACTGATCCGCTGGAACCGCCGCCTTTTCGCCCGTCTGGAAGAAATCTCGGAACGCCGCAGCGAACTCGCTCAGAAACTGATCTCAACCCAGGAATCCACCCTGCGGTACATCTCCCGGGAGCTGCACGACGAATTCGGACAAATTCTCACCGCGATCGGCTCCATGCTGCGCCGCGCCGGCACTCACGCTCCTGAGGGTTCGTCCCTGCGCGCGGATTTGCAGGAAGTCCTGCAGACCGTGCAGGCTACCCTTGAAAACGTACGCAGTCTGTCGCAAGCGCTGCACCCAGTCATGCTCGATGAAGCTGGGCTTGAGAGCACCCTTGATTGGTACATCCCCACCGTGGAAAGACAAACCGGCATTGCAATATCCTATGACAAGGAGGGCGAGCCATTTCCGGTGGATGGCAGCGCTGGGGTGCACGTTTATCGTGTGCTCCAGGAAGCTTTGAACAATGTCGCCCGCCACTCCGGAGCGAAGCAGGCTGCGGTCCGTTTGCGTTTTCTTTCACGCACGCTAGAGTTGGAAGTGCAAGACCACGGCAGTGGTTTTGCCGAGAGCCCGAACAAGCGCGGCATCGGCCTGGTGGCGATGCGCGAGCGGGCAGAATTAATGGGCGGTCAGATCGTATTCTCGCGTCCACCCGAAGGTGGCACGCTGGTCCACCTCACTGTACCAAGAGAGAAAGCCGAGTCGAAAGCGGAGTTCTATGGAAAAGAAGATCACAGTGTTGCTCGTGGATGACCACAGTCTGGTTCGCCGTGGCTTTCGTCGAATGCTCGAGGATGAGCCTGACATGGAAGTCGTCGGCGAGGCGGGCGACGGCGAGGAGTCGGTCAAACTCGCGAAACAGCTTCATCCCCAGGTCGTCGTTATGGATTGCGCGCTCCCCGGCATGAATGGCCTGCAGGCTACCCGGGCCATCATCGAGAATTCCCCGGAAACTGCCGTCCTGATGCTCAGCATGCATACTGAGAACACCTGGGTGCGGCAGGCGATCGAAGCTGGCGCCAAAGGATATGTGCTGAAAAACGCTCTCGATCTCGAACTTAGCTCCGCGATCCGCAAGGTCGCGTCCGGGGAGACGGTCTTCGATCCCAAAGTGGAGCAACGCACAGCGCTGAAGGGAGAGCGTAACGCAGCCCTGACGCCACGCGAACTTGAAGTCCTGCAGATGATCGTCGATGGCAAATCGAACAAGGAAATCGCGACCGCTTTAGACCTCAGTGCCAATACGGTGGCCGTACATCGCGCCAATATCATGAACACTCTTGGCATTCACAAGACCGCCGAACTGGTCGTCTACGCCATCCGCGCCGGGTTGGTGAACGTTCCGTGAATCGCCGGTCTTTCCTGGGAGGAATGGCCGGGGTCGTATCCTGGCCATATATTTCGGGGCTGCACTCGCTTGCAGCGCAGGCCGAGAATGCCAACCTGGGATTCCGGTTTACCGACGTAACTGTCCCCGCCGGAATTCAGTTCCAACACAACAGTGGAGCGTTCGGCGGGAAGTTTTTGCCCGAGACACTCGGATCCGGCTGTGCATTCCTCGATTACGATCGCGATGGCTGGCAAGACATTCTGCTCATCAATGGAGCCGATTGGCCCGGACACAAGAAAAATCGGACGATTCTTCGCCTCTACCGCAACAACCGGAATGGAACCTTCACCGATGTGACCACCCGCGCCGGTCTAGATGTCGAACTCTATGGAATGGGTGTTGCCGTGGGAGACTACGACAACGATGGCTTCCCGGACATTCTCGTCACCTGCGTCGGCCAAAACCGTTTGTTCCACAACACCGGCAAGGGAACCTTCCTCGATGTAACCAACGCAGCCGGACTGGGCAAGCGAGAGGGCTTTAGCACCTCCGCCCTCTGGTTCGACTACGATCGCGATGGACTGCTCGATCTGTTCGTTTGTAACTACGTGAAATGGTCTCACGAGACGGACGTCTTCTGCAGCCTCGATGGCAAGCACAAATCTTTTTGCACGCCGGAAGCCTACCGCGGCGCGACTTGCTGGCTCTTTCATAATCGCGGAAACGGCACGTTTGAAGATGTCACTGCGGCCAGCGGCATATTCGATAGCAGTTCCAAGTCTCTGGGGGTTGCGCTGTTCGACGAAAACCGCGACGGCTGGGCCGACCTGCTTGTGGCCAACGACACCCAGCCCAACAAGCTTTACCGTAACCAGCGCAATGGCACTTTCAAAGATTCAGCGGTCGAAGCGGGACTCGCCTTCAGCACTGAGGGCAAAGCCCGCGCAGGGATGGGTGTCGACGTCGCTGATTTCGATAATTCCGGCGTGCCCGGCGTTGCCATCACAAACTTCGATAACGAAATGATCGGCCTTTACCGCATGACCGGGAAATCTTTCGAAGACATCGCGCCCCAATCTGGTGTAGGAATCGCATCGCGAAATAGTCTCGGATTCGGTTGCGCATTCCTCGATGTCAACCTTGACGGGTCGCTCGACTTCGCGGTGGCCAACGGACACATTGACGAGACGGTGCGCAACATTCGTGGCAATGTGGGGTATGCACAGCCTCCACAGCTGTTCCTGAATACCGGGAAAGGAAATTTTCACGACGTTGCGGCGGAAGCGGGCGGCAGCTTCGATCAACCCAAAGTAGGCCGCGGCCTGGCCTACGGCGACTTCGATCGCGACGGTGATCTCGATCTGTTGATCACCACCAACAACGGTCCCGCGTATCTGTACCGCAACGACCAACTCTCGGGCAACCGCAGCATCCGCTTTCAGTTGATCGGGACGAAATCCAATCGCGATGCAATCGGCACAACTGTTCAGATCTTTTCGGCGGGAGTCCAGCAGTCCCGAATGGTCAAAGGCGGCTCCAGTTATTTATCGCAGTCGGAGTTGCCAGTCACCTTCGGCCTCGAAAAACGGGATCACATCGAACGCGCTGTCATTTATTGGCCCAGCGGCCGCACCGAAGAATTCAAGAACCTTTCAGCCGGACGAACTTACGAATGCACCGAAGGCAAAGGCATTGTTCCGCAGCAAGGTTACTGAGTGGAAATTGCCGTGTTTCGCGTGACGCTTCCAGCCGCCGTCAAATCAATCACAACGGTATCGCTAACCCTCAAGAACAATGTGCTGGGATTTTTCATGCCCCACTTCGCATAGGGAATCGTGAAGTGCACATTGGCAGTCCAGCGATCCCCGTTCATTTCCACCTCAGCTGGGACGGTAATCTCGCGATCCGTCCCGTGAATGCTGAAAATCCCGTGCACCATCACGGAAGTTTTTCCATGCTCTGCAACGTTGCCTTCGAAGCGGTCGGGACGAAAATGAATTTCCGGATAGCGCGTACTCTCCAAGACTTCCTTGTGCATCTTGCGATCGCGCATCCCGCTGCCGCTGTTCCCGCTGGCCGCATCCACCACAATTTCACCCGCCATTTTTCCGGCTGGCTGCAACTGCAGAGTGCCCTGCTTCAATTTGAACGTTCCATGTACCGTGTGGAGCACATCCCCCAACGTGAACTTGACGGATGTCTGAGCCGGATCCATCTGGAACGATTGCTCCTGAGCAGACGCAGAAACTGCAAACAGCAAGAACACTCCGCAGAGAGCGAGGACGATCCTTCCGAACTCGAAGCCCGTAGCGCGGGCGTCTCGCCGCCACGTCTGGATCTGTTCGAAAATGTGCCTGAATTTCATAACTAGGCCGTCAACAATCCCCATCCCAAAGTCAGCCCATCGCGCACCAAATCTAATGCAGGCAAGTCGCCCACGTGCAAAGCCAGCAACCGCCGGAAAATCTCCGGGTGCTTGCGAAACGTCTGCAGAGTGCGTTGCTGCAGTCCTTGTCGTCCGTCGAGAGTGAGCATCAGCCGTGCCATGGCGCGCGGACGAAGCATCAGTTTCCGATGTTCCTCTTGATAGCTGCTCAAATCTCCCGACTCGAATCCCTTCGCCAGCGCCACGGCCTGCCCAAATGCCAATCCCAATCCCTCCCCCGTGATGGCATCCACAGTCCCGGCAGCATCTCCGATCAGAGCCACATTATCTCGCCAGATACTTCTAAAAGTGCGATTGCCGGTGAGAGCGCCTCGTTCTTCCGAAACCGCCTCAGCGCCGCGTAGCCGCGACCTCAGTGTGGTGAGTTCCCGAAGCCCAGCTTCCAACCTCAACCTTGGATCGTGCGAGGCCAACGCAATACAAACCTGGTCGCGTCCCACTGCGGTTGCATATCCCTGGCATCGTTCTCCCCAATGAATTTCCATGTGGTCTGTCCAGGGGGCCGCTCGAAAATGCCGGCGGAATGCATAGCGCATCCGTGGTTTGCGCGAGTTGTCCAGCCCTGCCCAGCGTCTTACGAGTGAGTTGGATCCATCTGCGCCAACAATCCAGCGCGCGCGGACCCTCTGCTCACCGAGCTGCACTCCATCCCTGGAGATGCCCGTCACGCTGGTCCGCCAGAGAAATTCAATTCCCAATTGTTCGGCGCGCTCGGCAATGATGCGATGCAGGGTCGTCCGCCGCACAGCTAACCCAACTCCATCCATCGGAAAGGGCGCCTCAGCCGAAGAATTCGAGCCCACAAAGCGGATGCCTCGGAACGGATGAGCCTCGCTCAATGGGACGCGAATGCCCAATCGCTCCAGTGCCGCCAACCCGTCCGGCATCAGCCCTTCGCCGCATGCTTTATCGATCGGCGGCTGCTGGCCATCCGCGACCATGACACGCAAGCCGCGCTGGCGTGCGGCAATTGCTGCAGCCAAGCCCGCCGGTCCTCCACCAATAACGAATACATCTGTTGAATTCAGCAACCAGTCCTCACCACTTTAGAAGTACAAGCTCCGAACAAAATCCCGGCCCCATGGCCGCCAGCACACCCAGCGTGCCTGGCTCCGGACGCCGGTTTCTCATCACGTCTTCCAGCACCACCAGCACCGAAGCCGAAGAAAGATTGCCAACTTTCTTCAGGCAATCCCATGAGGCGTCCAGCTGTCCGTCATGCAAATCGAGCGCGTCCGCAGTGGCCTCGAGCACCTTCGGACCACCGGTGTGCAACACCCAACTCCCAATATCTTTTTTCTCCACCCCATGCTCTTGCAGGAAAGCATTCACATCATGCCCCAGATGCTCGCGGATGAGCACCGGCACCTCGGGCGACAGCGTGATGCGGAAGCCCTTCTCGCTGATGTTCCACCCCATCATCTCTTCAGTCTCGGGGTAGAACACAGATCGTGTCGCCACGATTTCAGGCCCAATCGCATTCAAATCGTCACCCGTAACAATGACTGCTGCTGAACCATCCGCAAATAATCCGGAGGAGATCAAATTCGCCACCGAGAGGTCGTCCCGCTGAATCGTCAAAGAGCACAGTTCGACGGAGACCAGGGCAGCAGCCTGTTTTGGATACGCCTTCACGTAATCCGCGGCCCGCGCTATTCCCGCCGCTCCCGCAACACATCCCAAACCAAAAATTGGGATGCGGCGAATGTTGGGCGCAAGCCCCATACGATTGATGAGCAAGGCATCAATCGACGGACTTGAGATGCCCGTTACCGATGTAAAGAAGAGAGCCCCGAGCTCATTCGGTTCGAGGCCCGCATGATGCAGCGCGCGGCACAAAGCCTGTTCCCCTAATTCCTGCGCCACTGCGATCCAAACATCGTTGGCTTTGCCCCAGGTATCGAGTTCAAAGTACTCGTCCGGCGGGATCGCCAGATGTCGACCATTCACTGTAACGTTACGATGCAGTCGCTCCAGCATCTGAGGATTTCGCAAGCGATCTCCCCAGTATTGCTGCAGCTTCTGCATCAGGAATTTTTGCGGGTAGTAATGCTTGGGAAACGCGCTCGCGGCACTGGCAATTTTCATTTGTTTGGGATCCCGGCCCCACACCGAGTCAGCGCCTGCGGATGTTGCTTTAGATGTTTCAACCTTACTGCCGGTTGTACTCGCTAAAGCGCTGCACTCAATGCAATTGTGCGAACACTGCGGTTAGGAATTGTCACACTTTTGTAAAACGAAAGCCAATCATTGCAACGCACGCCGCGCCATCCCCAGCGCTTCTGACCAGAACGCGCCGGGAGAATGCGCGAGTTCGATGACATCTCGCACCCGTTCTGCAAATGCGTCCAGTTGCGCGTTGGTAACCACGAGCGGCGGCGCCACCTTGAGCACCCTGAAATTGTTCCCGCAAATTTGCGTCAGAAATCCCGCGTCACGGAACAGCCGCATCACTAGAATTTGTCCGAACATTCCGGGATGAATGGCGCTGAATGCTTCGTAAGGAATGCGCAACCGAAGTTGTCGCGGAGCCTGGAATTCAATTCCCATCAACAATCCCGCGCCGCGCACCTCTTTCACCATTTCAAAACCGCGCAGTGCGTCAGACAGTTGCTGATGCAAGTATTGCCCTGCTTCGATCGAGCGCGCGCCCAGATCCTCGCGTTCGAGGATTTCCAGAGTTGACAGCCCCGCGCGCATCGCCAGGCTGTTTTCGCTAAAGGTAGATGTATGCACGAACGCCTTGGGTAGCGAGGAGTAAACCGATTCGCACACCGCTTTCGACATGAGCACCGCCCCGCACGGCACCAGTCCTCCACTCATGGCTTTTGCAAGAATCACCATGTCCGGCTCAACCTGAAAACTGTGCGCCGCCAGGAACGGACCGGTACGGTACATACCGGTTTGTACTTCGTCCAGCACAAGCAGCGTCCCGTAGCGGCGACAAAGCGATTCCGCGGCCCGCAGGTAGTCGCGATCCGGCAGCTGTACGCCGGCCTCCGACTGAATAGGCTCTACTACGAACGCAGCAAACTGTTTGCTCTTGAGTTCCCGGTCCAGCGCTTCCAGATCATTAAACGGGACATTCTTCGTATGAGGCAGCAATGGCCCGAACCCGTCTCTCCAATATGAGTCGCTCATCAACGACAGTGCGCCGCAGGTCAGCCCGTGAAATGCATGCTCAGCGGAGAGGATGCCCACGCGCTTCGTATGCGCTCTGGCGAACTTGATCGCAGCCTCGACTCCCTCGCTCCCCGAAGAGCAAAAGAAAGCCCGGCTTAGTCGTCCGCCTGCGCGTTCACAAAGCTTTTCCGCAAGCTCTCCGGCGAGATCGGCAACATGGGTTTGAATCATCGCTGGACCGCATCGCCCCAGTTCGTGTTGCAGCGCCGCCACTACATCAGGATGGTTGTGCCCAATGTTGTGAACGCAATACCCGGAGAGAAAATCCAGAATGCGCCGGCCGTCGGACGTGAACAACTCCGCCCCCACGCACCGCTCGTAACGAACGTTCATCTCGAGCAGGTTCAAGAGCCGCACCCATTCCGGATTGACTCGCTCGGCGTAACGCTCTGACCCGCTCGCCGACTTCCGCACTTGTACCGCTGTACTCATTCCTTCTCCCATCAGCTACGGAGTAATCACAATCGAAGTGGGGGTGCCCGAAACAGAGTAGGACGCCACTGACGTCAGAATCCCGCTGCCGGTATTCACGCTGAGCGACTGAATGGCCGGGCTGGATTGATTCCCTACAAACAGATACTTGCCGCTGGGATCGCTGGCCATAAAGTTTGGCTGTGCGCCCGTGCTGAATTGTGAATTCGAGATCAGCGCGAGCGAACCATCACTGCCAATCGAGTACGCCAAAAGATTTCCCGAAGACTGGTCGTTGGCCACGTATAGATATTTTCCCGAGTTGTCGATCAGCAAAGCTGTGGGTCCCGTCCCAGTCTCTCCGATCGGAGAACCAGGCAATGCTGTAAGCGACCCGTCAGCATTGATCTTGAATTCGGAAATGGAGTTGTCGATCTTATTTGCGGTATATAGAAAATCGCCGCCAGGGCTGATCGTCATGCCAAAAGGATTATTCCCCGTCGCGAAAGACGATCCGGGAACCGGCTGATCGCTGAAAACTCCGGCGTTCACCGCGAACGCCTGCACCACGCCGGTCAACGGCTCCCCCGTCACATACAGAATGTTGTCGGAGGGCGAGAGCCGCATATTCAGCGGGGACATCCCGATCCTGAACCTGTCAGATCCAGTCGTCGGTTGAGCAATTGGCGTGAGCGCTCCGCTGCTCGGATCGATCGAGAACACCGAAATGTCGTTCGATCCTGTGTTTCCCACATATAAAAAAGTTCCCGCCGAGTCCATCACCATCACGGTCGGCGCTGTTCCCGCGTTCGTGCGCGGTGTGACTTCGGTGATTCCTCCGTTTGCGTTCAATGTGAACAGCGAGATATTGTCCTGGCCCGAATTCGCCGCGTACAGGTATTTTTTCGAAGGATGCAGGACCAGCGCTTCCACTCCTAGTCCCGCCGTAACCGGACTGCCTGCAAGCTGTGTTAATACGCCCGCGTTGGGGTCTTCGCGGTAGATCACAATTTCATTCGAAGCGGGAATTGCCGCGTATAAGAACCGGTTGCTCGTAGTGCCACATCCTGTCGCCATAGCCACGCTCGCGCAAACCAGCAGCGCGGCTGCTGCTTTCTTTAGCATCCGTAACTCCTCTATGAATTGATCGAAAACGGTACTCGGAAACGCTGGTCTGCCCCCGCAAACTGCTTCGATCCGCTACTTTGGGGCAGTGCTACTCGTGACCCCTATCATACGGGACAAGCGCTTCTTTGCGCAGCTACATGGCTCGTACTTGCGATGCAAAAGTTCTGGCGTCAGGTTGTACATCTCTGCTTGATACGGTGGCGGGCCGGCAAAGACCACTCAGTGTGCGGGATGAGGTGGCGGCGCGCCCGGAGTCGATGTGTCTGGCAAAGCTTCATCCGCTCCGCCGCGCAGGAACAACCGAAGGCGATCCATGTATACATACACCACGGGCGTCGTAAACAGGGTTAGCATCTGGCTCACGATCAGTCCACCCACGATCGTGATGCCGAGCGGCCGGTGCAATTCGGAGCCGGTACCACTGCCCACAGCTAGCGGCAATCCGCCCAGCAGCGCGGCCATCGTCGTCATCATGATCGGACGGAAGCGCAGGATACAGGCCTCGTAAATCGCTTCCACTGGCTTCTTGCCCTGGTTGCGCTCCACGTCCAGTGCCACGTCGATCATCATGATTGCGTTCTTCTTCACCAGCCCGATCAGCAAAATGATCCCGATAGTTCCAATGACATTCAGTTCGTTATGGGTCAAGAGCAGCGCCAGCAGCGCGCCCACGCCTGCCGAGGGCAGCGTCGAAAGAATGGTGATGGGATGGATGTAGCTCTCGTACAGCATCCCGAGCACGATGTAGACGGTGATCAGAGCGGTGATGATTAAGATCGGTTCGCTCGACAGCGAATCTTTAAACGCGGCCGCTGTTCCCTGGAAACTGGCCGCGACCGTCGGCGGAAACCCGATGCTGCGCTCGGCATTTTCAATGGCCTGCGTCGCCTGACCAAGAGAAACTCCCGGCGCCAGGTTGAATGAAATCGTAACCGAGGGGATCTGGCCCTGGTGGTTCACCGCCAGTGGCGTATTCGATGCCTCGTAATGCGTGAATGCCGCCAGCGGGATAGGCGTCCCGGTTGTCGATTTCAAATAAATATTCTGCAGTGCTTCCGGCGTCTGCTGGTACTGCGGTGCCACTTCCATCACCACGTGATATTGGTTTAAGGCCCGGTACATCGTGGACACTTGCCGCTGGCCAAACGCATCGTAAAGAGCGTTGTCCAGCATCTGCGGCGTAACACCCATTCGGCTCGCCGTATCGCGATCGATCACCAGCTTCGCCTGCAATCCCTTGTCCTGCTGGTCCGAGTTTTGGTCCCGCAATTCCGGCAGCGTGCGCATCGTGGCCAGCAAACGGGGAGCCCACGTGTTCAACTCGTCGAGGTTCGCGCTCTGCAAGGTGTATTGATACTGGGCATTGCCAAAGCGTCCGCCAATGGTCAGATCTTGCGCAGACTGCAGAATCAGGGTTGCGCCCGGCACGCCCGCCAGCTTGCCCCTCAAGCGATTGATCACGTCGTCCGCGGTGACGTAGTGGCACGATTCCCAGAAGTGCTGTTTGTTGCACGGACCTCGCTGCTCCAGACGCTTCAACATCATGAAGAAACGTCCTTGATTCTGCGCGGTGTTTCCCCCCGCGAATCCGACCACCGACTCCACGGCGGGATCCTTCATCACAATGCCCACGTACTGCTTCATCTTCGCGCTCATCGCTTGGAACGAGATATCCTGGGAACCCATCACGGCCCCCATGATTCGCCCCGTGTCCTGCTGCGGAAAGAAGCCCTTGGGCACAATGATGTAGAGATACACGCTCAGGCACGCGACCAGGATCGTCACCATGAGCGTGACCGGCTGATACGCCAGCACCCACTTGAGTGCGCGCGTATAAGCAGCCAGCAGCCTCTCGAAGACCCACTCGCTGGCGCGGTAGAAGCGGTTGTGCTTCTCAATCTTTGGGGGTCGCAAGAACTTCGCACACATGGTCGGAGTCGTCGTCAGGGAAATCACCAGCGAAACGCCGATTGCCATGCTGAGCGTCACTGCGAATTCACGGAACAGGCGTCCCACGATGCCTCCCATCATCAATAGCGGAATGAACACCGCTACCAGCGACACGCTCATCGACACGACCGTAAATCCAATCTCCGACGCGCCCTGGAACGCCGCTTTCACGGCACCCATCCCGTGTTCGACGTGCCGCATGATGTTTTCAAGCACCACGATCGCATCATCGACCACGAACCCGGTTGAGATCGCGAGCGCCATCAGCGACAAATTGTCCAGGCTGTATCCCAGCAGGTACATCCCGCCAAATGTTCCTACCAGCGACAACGGCACCGCGATGCTGGGAATGATGGTCGCCCGTACTGTGCGCAGAAATGCGAAGACCACGAGAATCACCAGGACCACGGAAATCAACAGCGTCGTCTCAATGTCCTTTACTGACGCGCGCACCGTTACGGTGCGGTCCATTGCGACCGTGAACTTGATGGCCGGCGATACCGAAGACTCCAGGTAGGGCATCATCGCCTGAATTCGATCCACCGTATCGATGATGTTGGCCCCGGGCTGACGGAAGACGACCATAAGGATGCCGGGCTTTCCGTCGGCCAGCCCCACGCGACGGCTGTCGGCCACCGAATCGATCACCTCGGCCACATCTCCCACACGAACCGCTGCGCCATTGTGATAAGCCACCACTAGCGGCCGGTACTCATCGGCCGTAAACAGTTGGTCAGTGGTCTCGATGGAATAATGTCGGTTTGGCCCCGTGATTGCGCCCTTCGGACGGTTGGCATTTGCGGCGTTGAGCGCGTTCCGCACCGAATCCAACCCGACTCCCAGCTTATTTAGCAGAGTGGGATTCATCTCGACACGAACCGCCGGTTGCGACGAGCCCCACACAAAGACTTGGCCTACTCCCTGGACTTGAGAAACCTTCTGCGCCAGAACGGAATCTGCCGCGTCGTACATCTGGGGCACGGTCATCGTGTCAGAGGTGAGGGCGATGATAAAAATGGGAGCGTCGGCCGGATTGGCCTTCCGGTAACTGGGATTGCTCGGCAGATTGGCGGGAAGCTGGCTGCGAGCCGCGTTGATCGACGCTTGTACATCGCGCGCCGCTGCATCGATATTGCGGTTCAGATCAAATTGCAGCGTGATTCCGGTCGAGCCTAATTCGCTCGATGAAGTCATCTGGTTCACGCCCGAGATGCGTCCGAATTGCCGCTCCAGCGGCGTGGCCACGGCCGACGCCATCGTTTGCGGATCGGCTCCCGGCAGGCTGGCTCCCACGCCAATCACCGGAAAATCCACCCGCGGCAATGAGGCGACCGGAAGAAAATTGAACGCCAGAATCCCTGACAGCAGTAATGCCGCTGCCAACAGCGATGTGCCGATCGGGCGCCGGATGAATGGAGTGGAAATACTCATCGTCTAATCCGCCATGCCCTCGTGCGGAATGGGGTTGCCGATCCGGTACCGCGAGAATCTCTGCGCCAGACGGTCAAACCACAGATATACGACCGGCGTCGTGTACAGCGTGAGCAGTTGGCTGACCAGCAAGCCGCCCACAATCGTGATGCCCAGGGGACGTCGCAACTCGGCCCCGGTTCCGGTTCCCAGTGCCAGCGGAAGTCCTCCCAGCAGAGCTGCCATCGTCGTCATCATGATCGGACGAAAGCGCAGCAGGCACGCCTGGTAGATCGCTTCCTCGGCAGGCTTGTGCTCGTCTCGCTCTGCCTCCAGCGCGAAGTCGATCATCATGATGGCGTTCTTCTTCACAATCCCGATCAGAAGAATGATGCCAATTAAAGCCACCACCGTCAGATCGTTTCCCGTCAGCATCAACGCCAGAATCGCGCCCACGCCTGCAGAAGGCAACGTCGAAAGAATCGTAATCGGGTGGATGTAGCTCTCGTACAAAACGCCCAGCACGATGTACACCGTTATTACCGCCGCCAGAATCAGGTACGGCTCCGACGCCAGCGAATTCTGGAAAGCCGCCGCCGTGCCCTGAAACGACGCATGAATACTGGCCGGCAGTTGAATGTCTTTTTCCGCCTGCTGGATGGCCTTGGTTGCGTCACCCAGTGACGCTCCCGGCGCCAGATTGAAGGAAAGCGTCACTACCGGGAACTGTCCCTGGTGATTCACCGCCAGCGCCGCATTCGTGTTGTGAAAACGGGTGAACGCGCTGATCGGAACCGGAGCCCCGCTGGTCGTCACCGTCGCTCCGTTTGCCGTAGGCGCGCCGCTGTTGGGCGTCACCACGCTCGGCCGAATGTAAATGTCTCTCAGGTTCTCGGGCGATACGGCGAAGTTCGGGAGTACTTCCAGAACAACGTGGTACTGATTTAACTGCGTAAAAATGGTGGATACCTGACGCTGCCCAAACGCGTCATACAGCGTGTTGTCGATTGCCTGCGGAAAGATCCCCAAGCGCGAGGCCGTGTCCCGGTCGATGGTGACGTTGGTCCGCAAACCGTTGTTCAGTTGGTCGGTTGCCACGTCGCGCAACTGCGGTAACGTTTGCAGCTTTGCCACCAGCTTCGGTGTCCACTGCGCCAGTTCGTTGGAGTCCGCGTCCTCAATCGAATATTGAAATTGCGTCCGGCTGACACGATCTTCCACCGTCAGATCCTGCACCGGCTGCATGTACAAGGTGATCCCTTCGACCTTAGCCAGTTCCGGCTGCAGCCGCCGGATGATCGCCGAGGCGTTATCGTGCCGCGCATCCAGCGGCTTCAGATTGATCTGAATACGCCCTTGATTCGGAGTCGTATTCGTCCCATCCACCCCGATAAACGACGACAGGCTCTCAACATCTTTGTCCTGCAGAATCACCTTTGCCAGCGCCTGCTGCCGCTGCGACATCGACTCGAATGAAACGTAGTCTGGAGCTTCCGAGATTCCCAGAATCACGCCCGTGTCCTGCACCGGAAAGAATCCTTTAGGTACGATCACGTACAGAAATAACGTGAGCACCAGCGTCCCGGCAGTGACCAGCAGAGTCGCCGTCTGGTGTTTCAGCACCCACTTCACCGTCCGCCCATAGAACGCAATGATGCGGTTGTAGTAATCCTCAGTGACTTCGTAGAACCGCCCTTGCTCTCCCTGTTTGCGGTGTTTGAGCAGTTTTGCCGACATCATCGGCGTCAGCGTCAACGAGACTACCGCCGAAACCAGAATCGTCACCGCCAGGGTAATCGCAAATTCCCGGAACAGCCGCCCCACAATGTCGCCCATGAACAGCAACGGAATGAGCACCGCAATAAGCGAAACAGTCAGCGAGATAATCGTGAAACCAATCTGTGCTGACCCCTTCAATGCCGCGTCCAGCGGCGAGTCTCCGCTCTCGAGGAACCGGTCAATGTTCTCGATCATCACGATCGCATCGTCCACCACAAATCCGGTGGAGATGGTCAACGCCATCAATGTCAGATTGTTGAGGCTGTACCCCAGCAGGTACATCACGCCGAACGTTCCAATCAGCGAGAGCGGCACCGCCACGCTCGGAATCAGCGTCGCAGAAAGGTTTCGCAGGAACACGAATACGACCATCACCACCAGCGCGATGGCCAGCATCAACTCGAATTCCACATCTTTCACCGAAGCTCGAATCGTGGTCGTGCGGTCCGTCAGAATCTGTACCTTGATCGCGCTGGGCAGGGCGGCCTGCAATTGCGGCAGCAGCGTCTTGATGCGGTCCACCACGCTGATGATGTTGGCCCCCGGCTGCCGCTGGATATTCATGATTACTGCAGGAGTTAAATTCATCCATGCCGCCAGCTGATCGTTCTCCGTCCCATCAATCACATTCGCGACATCCATCAGCCGCACCGGCGCCCCGTTGCGATACGCGATCACAATCGGCTTGTACTGCTCGCTCGAAAACAGCTGGTCGTTGGCCCCGATCGTGTACGACTGCCGCTGTCCGTCAATCACCCCTTTCGCCTGATCGACGTTCGCTTGCGCCAGCGATGCCCGCAGATCTTCCAGGCTCAACCCGTACGAGGCCAGAGCCGTCGGATTCGCCTGAATCCGCACTGCCGGTTTCTGTCCGCCACTAATCGATACCAGCCCCACTCCCGGCAGCTGAGAAATCTTTTGCGCCAGCGACGTGTCGGCAATGTCCTCGACCTTCGACAGGGGCAGCGAATCCGAGCTCAGTGCCACCGTCATAATCGGTGCATCGGCCGGATTCACTTTGTTGTAAATGGGAGGATTCGGCAGGTCCTGCGGAAGATAAGTCGACCCGGAGTTGATCGCTGCCTGTACCTGTTGCTCTTCTACGTCGATGTTCTCATCGATTCCGAACTGCAGTGTGATAATTGAACTGCCAAACGAACTCGTAGACGTCATCTGGCTCAGTCCGGGCACCTGCCCAAACTGCCGCTCCAGCGGCGAAGTCACCGATGAAGACATCACCTCCGGGTTCGCCCCGGGATAGAACGTCACCACTTGGATTGTGGGGTAATCAACTTCCGGCAGGGCCGAGACGGGCAGCTGTGTGAACGCAACCCACCCGACCAGCAGCACTCCAACCATCAGCAGCGTGGTCGCCACCGGCCGGAGAATAAATAATCGTGATGGACTCATGAACCTGGATTCCCTGAACTCGCCGCGCTTGCGTGGGAACGGCCCCGCGCGGGCGATTCCGGCGACGGCCGGCTGACAGCCCCCGTGACCGGACCGGTACTGGTGCCATGGCTCGGAGTCCCCGTCCGGGGCTCAATGCGGCTGCCGCGTTGCAATTTGTCCTGTCCGTCCGTAACCACCGTGTCGCCTGGATTCACCCCATCGCTGACCACAGTTGTGTCGCCCTGGGTAAGCGCCACCGTCACGATCTTGTCCTCGACTGTCTTGTCCGGATTCACGGCGTACACATACGTGCCCTGCGGACCTCGCAAAATCGCGGCTGTGGGCACCACTGTGCTGTTCTTCCTCATCTCAACCAGAAGATCTGCATTCACGAATTGGTTCGGCCACAGCTTGCTGTCTGCATTGCTGAATACCGCTTTCAGCTTCGCCGTCCCCGTGGAAGGATCGATCTGATTGTCGATGGTCAGCAGTTTCCCCATCGCCAGCTTCGTTTGATCGTCGCGGCTGAATGCATCCACTTCTAGCGTCCCGCGCCTCATCTGGGCGGCTACTCGGGGCAGCACATCTTCCGGAAGCGTGAAGATCACCGCAATCGGTTGCAGTTGCGTCAGGATCAGCATCGGATTCGCGTCCGACGCATGTACGATGTTTCCCGAATCCACCTGTCGCAACCCGACCCGTCCATTGAAGGGCGCAGTAATGTGGCAATACGTAATGTTCAGCTTTGCGCTGTTGATCTGTGCCTCATCATTGCGCACCGTTCCTTCGAGTTGATCTGCCATTGCCTTCTGCGTATCGACTTGCTGCTGCGCAATGCTCCCCGAGGGAATCAATGCCGTATAGCGCTCAAGATTCAGCCGTGCATCCCGCAACTGCGCCTGGTCCCGGAACAACTGTGCCTGCATCTGCTCCAGTTGCACCTGGTAAGGACGCGAATCGATTTCCATCAGCAGATCACCCTGGTGAACCTCCTGTCCTTCCCGGACGTTTACCTTCATAATCTGCCCGTCCACTCGGCTCTTGATATTCGCCGTGTTGAATGCGGTTACTGATCCCAGCCCGCTCAGATACACGGGAACATCCTGCTTCTGTACCGGGGCTACCGCCACCGAGACGGCACGTGGTCCGGCAGCCGCTTGCGCTTTTTGCGGCTTGGCATCTCCGCCGCTGCACCCGACGAAAAACGCGCAAACTGCCGCCAGCATGCAAACTGCTGCCACACGGAAACGCCCCTCCGTGCGGCTTGTTCTTGCATAAGAATCATTCATATTCGCTATTAGTCCATTCGCCGGTGCTTTACCCGAGCTCGGCAGGAGATCAAAGCTATTAGACGTAAAATTGCTGCCTCGGTTTGCGGCAACTCGATTCCGGAGGGATTTTCGTCGTAGCGCCGGCAGCCTGCCTGAGCGAAGTCGTAGGCCCCGCAAAAAAGATCTCTAGCTGAGAATCGGCAGGCCGAAACACCTATCTTCTCGCTCAGAACGGCCGTCAGTTGCCATGGCAGAACCGCCACTCTAGGATCAACTCTGTGCCCTGCACGGGTCAATACCGTGCCCCACCTTTTACATACTTTTACTCGCGTTGACTGTCCCTTGACCTGGCGCCGCTCCCGCGTTCGCAAACATGAGATTCGGGAGATATGACGGGTTGGGAATCCATCTCTGGAGTGTCAGGAAAGCTTCAGGGCCGCCGGCGCTGGATGTTGCGCCTCATACTCCGCAATCTCTTTCTCGTGCTGCAAGGTCAGCCCAATATCATCCAGTCCGTTCAACAGGCAATGCTGCACGAATTCATCCATCGGGAATTTCGCGCGGAAGCCTTGCTCATCGCGCACTTCGCACTTCTCCAAATCAACCGTGACCTGGTAATCATCAATCTCCTGCGCGCGCTTCATCACGGTGGCGACTTCGTCGTCACTCAATCGCACGGCAAGGAAACCATTCTTCGCACTGTTATTGGCAAAAATATCGGCGAACGAAGACGAGATCACTGCCCGAAATCCAAAATCGGTCAACGCCCACACGGCATGCTCACGCGATGACCCACAGCCAAAATTCTTTCCCGCCACGAGAATCGACGCCCCTTCATAACGGGGCTCATGCAAAACGAAATCCGAATTCTTCTTCCCATTCGCGCCAAACCGCCAGTCATAGAAAAGAAATTGCCCAAACCCGGTTTTCTCGATCCGCTTCAAGAACTGTTTAGGAATGATCTGGTCGGTATCAACGTTAACCCGATCCAGCGGCGCCACACGCCCACGATGCAAAGTAAAAGGCTTCATCTTCGCTCCACTCCAGACAGTGCCATTGTCGCAGGGTGACCATCTGCACGAGGGTGCCCCATTCTAGCCGCGTTCTTTGCGGCTAGAGTGGGGATTTTGACTTTCTCGGAGGCACATCCGTTCACTCAAACTTCCAGTTCCGAATATCAGTAAAGTGTCCCGCGATCGCCGCCGCGGCTGCCATCATCGGACTCACCAGGTGTGTCCGTCCTCCGCGTCCCTGCCGCCCTTCAAAGTTCCGATTGCTGGTGGAAGCGCACCGCTCTCCCGGCTGCAAAATGTCCGGATTCATCCCCAGACACATCGAGCACCCTGACTCGCGCCACTCAAATCCCGCTTCCTGAAAAATCCGGTGCAGTCCTTCCTGCTCCGCCACACGCTTCACCGTCTGCGATCCCGGTACAACCATCGCCCGAACCTTCGATGAAACCCGATGTCCCTTCGCTACCCGAGCCGCAGCCCGCAAATCCTCGATCCGGGAGTTCGTGCAAGAACCGATGAACACGCGATCGACGGCAATGTCTTCAATGCGCTTGCCCGGTTCCAGCGCCATGTATTGCAACGCCAACTCCGCCGCCCGGCGATCGGACTCCTGCAGCCCCTTGATCTCCGGCACCCGTCCGGTGATTGGAGCCACCATCCCTGGATTTGTTCCCCAAGTCACAAATGGACAAAGCTGCGCTGCATCGATTTCCACGACCTTGTCAAACTTCGCATCCGCATCCGATGGCAAACTCTGCCAGTACGCAACTGCTTTGTCCCAGTCGGCTCCAGTCGGGGCAAATCGCCGCTCCTTCACGTACGCAACCGTGGTCTCGTCAGGTGCGACCATTCCCGCGCGAGCCCCGGCCTCGATGCTCATGTTGCACAACGTCATGCGCCCTTCCATGGAAAGCGATTGAACCGCCGGACCGGCGTATTCAATCACGTGGCCGGTTGCACCATCAGTGCCAATCTGCCCGATAATTCCCAGCGCCAGATCCTTCGCGGTGACCCCATCAGCCAGGTTCCCGTGCACCTCGATCTTCATGGTCTTCGGTTTCTGCTGGGCCAGGCACTGCGTCGCAAGGACGTGCTCCACCTCTGACGTCCCGATGCCAAACGCAAGCGCGCCAAACGCCCCGTGAGTACTGGTGTGGCTATCGCCGCACACAATCGTCATTCCCGGTTGAGTCAACCCAAGTTCGGGACCAATCACGTGCACGATCCCCTGCTCTGGAGAATCCATATCGAACAGCGGGATTCCGAACTCTTTGCAGTTGGCCTGCAACGCAGCAATTTGCTTTGCGGCAATCAGATCGGTAATCGGAGTCCCGCGCGGCTCAGTCGGGACGTTGTGATCGACAGTCGCAACGGTGCGTAGCGGTTGCCGAACGCGCCGTCCCGTGGCCCGCAATCCGTCAAAGGCCTGCGGCGAGGTCACCTCATGCACGAGATGTAAGTCGATGTAAATAATGGGAGATTGCCGTGCGGCCTGCGCCACGACGTGCGCCTCCCAAATCTTCTCAAATAATGTGCGCGCCATAAGTTAAAGAGCCGGGTTCAACCGGCGGCTCCTGTAGCGGTAAGGTAATTCCCTAGTTTTTCACACCCTTCCGGCAGCCGCAAGGCTGCCTTGAGCCTTGTGCCGTAATTACGACGACGTGCCGTGATTACGACGACCGGGATTCTTTCCCACTTCGCCTACCTGAAATGCCTGATCGCATCTGCTTTTTTGGCCTACTACGCTGAGATTCAACAGCTCGGGACCTGGAGTCCGCAGTTATGAATCACGACATCAATAACGGTAAGAACTTCGCCACGCTCATCGCTGAGATGAAGCGGGAGCTGCAGGATTTCGCGCAGACCCGCATCACAATGTTGAAAGTTGAAGTGCAGGAGAAACTCAAAGTCATCAAAGCTGCCGCGCCCCTCGCTGTGCTCGGCGCTCTCCTGCTCATCACCGCATTCCTGCTGTTCACTTTGGCGCTGGTCGCACTGGTATTTGCGTTTCTGCCAGATAACGAATACCGCTGGTTCTTTGCTTTCCTCGCCATCGCAGTGCTCTGGTCGATCGTGGGCGGCATTGCCGGATACATGGCGAAACGCGAGCTTGAAGTCAAAGGCCTGTTGCCCAAGAGAACCGTTGAAGTACTCAAGGAAGATAAGCTCTGGATCCAGTCCGAGGTCAAGCAGATATGAGTCCCGAACCGGTCGAGAATCTGGAACTGCGCGCGATCGAGCAGCGCAATCGTCTTCACCAGACAACTTCTGAGCTAAAAGGGAAGATTTCAGCCACCCGCGAGCAACTCGACCCTTCCAGAAATTTGCGTGAACACTTCGTTGCCGCTGCCGTCGGGGTGGCCGCCGTCGCTGCTCTCGTGGGATTCGGCATCGCAGGAATGTTCACGCGGCGTTAGCTGCGGAAAAACACAAAGGAGAACTATGCCCGCCGTTACAAGCCTTGCGAAAGTCATTGCCAAACCGCTCCCCCGAGTGGTTTCACCGAAGGCTCAAGCCATCTTGGATTACATCCTCGTGGGCTCGTTCATTGGAACCGCAACCTGGTTCTGGCGTCACAACAAACGGGCAGCCTTAGCCGCGCTTCTCTGCGGCGGAGCCAAACTCGCCGTTACCCTCTTGACAGACAGTCCGGGCGGCGTTCGCCGAGTCATCACTCCTCGCGCACGCAGGGAGATTGACCTGGGCTTGGCCGCCATGGTCGCCACCATGCCCGAATTCTTTGCGTTCAAGGACGAACCGCAGAAGAAATTCTTTCTGGCGCAGGGAGCCTTGATCACTATTGGCAGCGAGTTAACCCAATACCCCGAGCGTTCGAGCCGAAAGAAAGAGCGCTCGAAAGTGGCCTGAGCCTATGCCGTCGATTGCGGAGAAAAAGGGCGCCTCCAGCCCGCTACCGTCCCTTTGGAAATTCGGCGGCCTTACTCCGCTCAAATTGGTCCAGCTCTCCTACGGCAAGATTGGAGAGGACGAACTCTCCACCCGCTCCGCCGCACTCTCTTACTACTTCCTTGGCGCGCTCTTTCCCATGCTCCTCTTTCTCGTCTCGCTGGTGGGAGTGTTCGCCGGGCCCGGCTCTCCGTTGCGCGACAACATCCTATCGGGAATTGGTCGCCTCGCTCCGGGCTCAGCTTCCGGCCTGATTCACGCTGTGATCGACCAGACATTCAAGAATAGTACTGGCCTCAAACTCGCCGCCGGCATCCTGGGCGCGCTGTGGGCGGCTTCTGGTGGGATGAGCGCTGTTGTGACATCGTTGAACGTAATCTACCGCACGCCCGAAACGCGTCCATGGTGGAAGCAAAAGCTGACCGTGATTGCACTGACCCTCGCTCTTGCCGCACTAATCATTGTCGCCCTCGTTCTCGTTCTCTACGGCGGAAAAATCGGCGGAGCCATCGCTTCCCAGGTCGGATTGGGCAGCGTTTTCGAAATCGCGTGGAAAGTTTTGCAGTGGCCGGTCTCCTTCTTCGCGATGTTCCTGTCGTTTTCCCTCGTTTACTATTTCGCGCCCAATGTCGGAGAGCGTCGATGGTTCTGGGTCACTCCTGGATCTGTGGTTGGCGTCGCACTCTGGCTATTGGCTTCCGCAGCTTTCCGGGTCTACTTGCATTTTTTCAACAATTACACTGCGACCTATGGATCCCTCGGTGCAGCTGTGATCCTTATGTTATGGCTGTATCTCACAGGCTTCGCGATCCTGATCGGTGGCGAAGTCAACCAGGTTATCGAAAACGAAGACAAGAAAGCTGCCGCCATCGAGTCGAAAAAGCGGCAGGTCCTAACTCAAATGAAAGCCGCGTAGTAGCAACCCACAGCCTGACGTGCCCTTGAACCTTGAATCCTGACCCCTGACGCTGACCCCTGCTGACCTCTGACCTCTGGCACGATCGCGAATTCGTTTCAACCACACCTGACTCCGGAAGCTTCCACAGCACGATGTGACATCTGACCTTGCGCGAGATCCCCGTCGCGGCGCATCATGCGTGAGGCGCAACCGGTCCGCGACAGCCCAGACGGCTAAGATGTAAGTTCTTTGAAAACAAGATTTTACCCGCAACCTGCTGTGCCTCTAGGATTTTTCTGGAAATCTTCTCTAAGTCGATGATTTCAGAGAATACCCAGGGGGGAGGGGGATCCCTCCTCGGAATCAGAATTCCCGAAATGCAATAGTCGTAAACCGCTCGTCAAGGGAATCACGGCAGAAGTTTTTTCAAGCAGTTTTCCACAAGAAAAAAAGCACGATTCAATCGTGCCTCAGGTTGATGAAGAACCCCTCTGTTTTGAAAGAGCACGAGTTGAGAGGTTGCGGAAAAACTCCATCGGCTTACGGCTTTTTGGGATGGCGCAGCGCTTCAGCGCTGCGGTAAGTACTTTGCTTTTTTTCGCGGCTTTTAGCCGCTGAGGTAAACTTTCGGCGCAAACCTAGTCCGCGCTCGCCGTTCCCGACTCCAAAGCCGCCTCCGCGTCCAGCATCGCCTCTCCGTTGAACTGTTGAATCGCGCTGTAACATTCACAGGCAGTGCCTTCGAGCTTCTTGCGATTCAGAACCTTCACTGCTCCGTGGGTGTATTCAATGATCCTTTTCTTCTGCAATCCTCCCGCTGCTAGGGTTACGCTTGGCCGATCCGTGCCCAGCATGGTTGCCAGAAAGTCATGCGTAATGCGCAACAATCCGGAGCCCACGCGGTCCTGGGTAAGGAGCAGCCAGCGGGAGAGCCGCTGCTCCAGGTCATGCAGCCGGTTGCAGCCCGCTGTCTGCGCCACTTGCATGCCGTGCACCGCTGCGTAGCGGTTGAGCGCGCTTTGCAGCCGCCCACTGGAGCTCAAAACTCTTTGCAATTGGCTGAGCTTCCAGGCGAAACCCTTCCCCGCTGATCTGCATAATCGCCTGGTGTGGACTGCTCCGCAGTCCTGCCGCTACCGGAATCGGAGTGAATCCCTCGTTTCCCAACACTCCCACTTCGACGCTATCTCCATTTCTGGTGCGAAACACCAGCGACACCATGCCAGAGTTTAAGAAGTGAACGAATTCCAGTTTCTGTCGCGGCTCGTGCAGTATCGTCCGTTGCGGCAACTCGATATACTGCAAATCCTGCCGGAGCGCATGAAACTCCTCGTCAGGAATGGCGAGCAAAATCTGATTGCGAATCGGCTTGCCTTCAAAGTTCGTGCGCTCGCCAGGATGTAAGGCTTGGCTTCCGGGAACCACTTTTGGCTTGCTCAAAGCTTCCTCCGTGCTCGAATGAATCTTCTTTTACCTGGGCCCTCCTTTGGGATGCATTTCCAATGGCTGGCGCGGGGGGAATGGCTTTGTAGGTGCACCGGGTAAGAGCCCTATGCTCTACAAGATTTTCCCGATTTCAACGAAACTTTCATAATGGCGTAATTTGTAGGGCATCGAACCAGACCTACGCGCCGCCCGCGTCGGACTGTTGCCTTGAGGTCTGACGTGAAGCGCATCCTGATCGCGGACGATAGTCCGGCGGTCCGAAGGGCGCTGCATCTCCTTATGGAGCAGACCCATCGGGCGAGTCATCGATGCAGAAGATGGGCAAGCCGCCGTATCGCGGGCGCTCCAGTACCGTCCCGACCTCGTCGTTGTGGATCTGGCGATGGCGATCATGGACGGCTTGACCGCCGCCCGGCAGATCTCCCCCGCCCTGCCCCATCTTCCCATCCTGATGTACACCATGCACTGGCCCCATCGCTTGAACTCGCCGCACAAAAATCAGGCATACGCAAGCTGATTCCAAATCCCAAAGCGCTGCACTACTGAAGACCCTTGAGGAACTGCTGGGCCGGAGCATGTAGCCCCGGACGCCTCGTCCGGGGTGCGGGAGCATGTCCTCTGACGCCCTCGTCCGGCGTGCCGAGGCGGGATGGCGTCGAAATGACGGTCGTGAGCGCGGTTTCTACACTTCCACAGGCTGAGGCCGGCTCGCCAGCAACTGCCTTAACACATACTGCAGTATTCCGCCGTTCGCGTAATAGAGTGCTTCCTGCGGAGTATCAATGCGCACCACCGCATCGAACTCGGCCGGGTTCTTGTCTTTCGAAGTAGCGCGCACTCTCACGACCCGTCCGGCGGCGAAATGGTTCAGCACATCATGAATACCCGCGATCTCGAATACTTCGTCGCCCGTCAGCTTCAGCGACTCCGCATTCTCCCCCGCCGGGAATTGCAGCGGGAGGATGCCCATGCCGACCAGATTCGACCGGTGAATGCGCTCGTAGCTCTCGGCGATGACCGCTCGCACTCCGAGCAATGCCGGACCTTTCGCGGCCCAGTCGCGCGACGAGCCTGAACCGTATTCTTTTCCAGCTAGTATCAGCAGAGGCGTGCCTTCGGCGCGATATTTTTCTGACGCCTCGAAAATCGACATCTCGGTGTTCGTCGGCAGGTGACGGGTGAATCCGCCTTCGCTCTGCACCAGTTTGTTGCGCAGACGAACGTTGGCGAACGTGCCCCGTACCATCACTTCGTGATTGCCGCGTCGAGATCCGTAGGAGTTGAAGTCCGCGGGCTTCACCCCGTGTTCCTGGAGATATCGTCCGGCGGGACCGTCTTTCCTGATCGATCCTGCCGGAGAGATGTGGTCAGTAGTGACGCTGTCTCCGAGAAGCGCGAGCACGCGCGCGTTCTTGATCTCCTCGATCGGAGCGGGCTTCACGTCCATGTCATCAAAGTACGGTGCGCGTTGGATGTATGTCGAGTCTCGATCCCACGCATACGTCTGGCCCTTGGGCACCGACAGTCCGCGCCAGCGCTCGTCGCCCTGGAAGACTTCGCCGTACGATTTCTTGAACATGTCGGAAGAAATTGCCTGCTGAAGCGTTTCTTCGACCTCGCGCGAACTCGGCCAGATGTCGGAGAGGTACACAGGCTGGCCGTCTTTGCCGTTCCCCAGAGCATCTTTGCGCATATCCACGTCGATGCGCCCGGCAAGCGCGAACGCCACCACCAAAGGGGGCGACATTAGATAGTTAGCGCGAACCTCGGAGTTAATGCGGCCCTCGAAATTGCGGTTGCCCGAAAGTACCGAGGCGACGACCAGTTCTTTCTCTTCGATTGCCTGCGAAACTTCGGTGGGCAGCGGGCCCGAGTTGCCGATGCACGTGGTGCATCCGTAACCCACCACATGGAATTTCAGCTTCTCCAAGTAGGCCAACAATCCGGCCTTGTCCAGATAGTCACGGACTACCTTCGATCCCGGGGCAAGCGAAGTCTTTACCCACAGTGGCACGGTGAGTCCCTTCTCGACTGCCTTCTTGGCCAGCAGTCCGGCCCCAATGAGCACCGAGGGATTGGATGTGTTAGTGCACGAGGTGATCGCGGCGATGACCACGCTGCCGTGTTGCAAAGCGCCTTTTACCGACTCGGGCACATGTTCCTTCATAATCTGGTCTTCTACGCCAACCGCACCAGGACTCCCACCCTCCTGCTCCCATCGATCCTTCGTGATCGGAGCGACAGCAGGAATCGCGCCAGTCTTCGCTGTGGCCTTGGGCTTGATCAATGAAGGCAATGCGTTGCAGAAGGACTCTCCGGCTTCCGACAGCACGACACGATCCTGGGGCCGCCGCGGTCCGGCGAGCGAAGGCTCAACACTGGCCAGATCAAGCGTGAGCAGTTCCGAATACTCCGCCTCGGGAGTCTTCTCGTCGTGGAACAGGCCTTGCTCGCGCGAGTAAGCCTCGACCAGCGCAATCTGCTCCTCTGTGCGTCCGGTGAGCCGCAGATACTTCAGAGTCTCTTTGTCGATCGGAAAGATTCCACACGTGGCCCCGTACTCTGGAGACATATTCGCAATGGTCGCGCGATCGGCTAGCGGAAGATCCCGCAGCCCAGGCCCGAAATATTCGACGAACTTTCCGACCACGCCGTGCTTGCGAAGCATCTCGGTAATAGTGAGCACCAGATCGGTAGCAGTAGCCCCCTCTCGCAACCTTCCCGTAAGTTTCACCCCCACAACAAGGGGAATCAGCATGGACACAGGCTGTCCGAGCATCGCAGCCTCCGCTTCAATTCCACCAACCCCCCAGCCCAAAACCCCCAACCCATTAATCATGGTGGTGTGGCTGTCGGTGCCTACCAGGGTGTCGGGGTAGGCTACTCGCTTGCCTGGGCTTTCGTGGACGAAGACCACTCTTGCCAGGTATTCGAGATTGACCTGGTGGACGATGCCGGTGTCAGGGGGGACTATGGCCAGATTTCTGAATCCGGTTTGGCCCCAGCGAAGGAATGAGTAACGCTCTTTGTTGCGCTGGAATTCCAGCAGGGCATTCATGTCCAGCGCATTGGTGGTGCCAAATTCATCCACCTGGACCGAGTGATCGATTACCAACTCCACAGGCTGGAGGGGGTTGATCAGGGATGGGTCGCCGCCCAGTTGTTTCATGGCGTCGCGCATGGCGGCGAGATCGACTACGCAGGGGACGCCGGTGAAATCCTGAAGCAGGACTCGGCTGGGGGTGAAGGCGATTTCTTTGTCGGGCTTCGATTTGCTGTTCCAATTGGCGAGCGCGCGCACTTCTTCCTTGGTCACGTTGCGGCCGTCTTCGGTGCGCAGCAAGTTCTCCAACAGAATTCGAAGAGAGAAGGGCAGGTGTTTGGTGGAGATGCCGTGCTTGTCGAGCGCGTCGAGGCGATAGATCTCGTATTCCTTCTTACCAACTTTGAGGGAGGAGCGGGAATTGAAGCTATTCACAGACATGGGTGCCTTCCTTCAGGCGTTCGGGGACCAGAAATGGCTGCGTGGAATGCAACTTATTAGTGTAATTAATTTGGAGAAGAATTGCGTAGTGGTCGCGAAGAGGTCTTTTATCAAAGGTGCTTCGTCACAGCGAAGCTTCGATTCGCCCGGACAGCCGAGGGCGGCCGTCCCTACATGCTTGTGCAGGTGAGTCTCCGAGAATAGAATTCTCGGCGCAGTTCTTATCAGAGGTGCTTCATGGCTATTGCTCCGCTTCCTCCTGTTTCGTCTTCCCCCAGTCCAGCGCCGACGGCAATGTCGGAAGGCGCTCGCATTGTCGATACTTTTGTGGCGCCGTCCAAAACCTTTACTGACCTGCGCCGCAACGCGAGTTGGTGGGCGCCTTTCCTGCTGATGGTTATCATCTCGTCGGCGATGGTTTACACCGCCAATCAGAAAATCGGGTTTCGCAAGATTATGGAGAACCAGATGCAAGGGCAGCCCAAGTCACAGGAGCGCCTGGACAAGTTGCCAGCAGATCAGCGCGAGGCTCAACTCGAGGCTGGGGCGAAATTTACCGCGGTAATTTCGTACGTCTTTCCCGTAATCACGCTCGTAATCTGGCTGATTATTGCCACTGCTCTTTTTGGAACTTTCAAGTTTGCGGCGGGGGCGGACGTTTCTTTCAAAGTCGCACTGGCGATCGTGATTTATTCTGCGCTGCCGTTGCTGGTCAAGACTCTGCTTGCGCTGTTGTCCGTGCTGGCAGGGATGAGCCCGGATTCATTCACGTTTCAGAATCCGGTCGCCACAAATCCCGGCTATTTCATGAATCCGGCAGACAATGTGTTTCTCTACAGCGTCGCGTCTGGGATTGACATTTTTATGATCTGGACACTGGTGCTCACCGCAATCGGTTTCACTTGTGTCAGCAGAGTGAAACGCGGCACAGCATACGCAATCGTGTTCGGCTGGTGGGCGGTGTTCTCGCTGCTGGGAGCGGGCCTGGCTGCCGCGTTCTCGTAAGACGTGTTTATCCTGACATCGATTCGATTCCTTGAACTACCTCGAGCGGAAGGTTGATATCAAGGCTCGCGAGATCCTGCTTCAGATGTTCAGGATCGGTACTGCCGGTTAAGGGCAGAATGCCGATCGCACGCGAGAAACTGAAGATCACCTGCGCGGGGGTGGCGGCAAGACTTCGTGCGAGGACGACGAATGGTGAATGCTGCAGCACTTCCGGATTGGCCGTAAGCAGCGAGAATCCCTGATACGTAATCTTGTGTTCGGAACAGAAGGAGCGCACTTCGCGATCCCATCCAAGGCGCGCGAAACAGCGGTTCTGAACGAACGCCGGCAATTCGGCGCCTGAAGATTTCATCTGGTGTAAATGCTCCAGGGCGACATTACTTACTCCTACAAATCGAGTACGACCGGCGTCGCGTTCTTTTTGCATTGCCTCCCAAACTTCGACATCAGCGTCGGTCCATTCGTGATGTGAAGCGGGGCCGTGAAGGATAAAGCTGTCGACATAATCGGTCCCGAGGTGCTCGAGAGAACTGGCAAGCGATTGCATTACCTGAGTTGCAAGGGTGGCACAGGGATCGTAGGGCAGGCGATGGTCATGGCCTCGCTGGTAAGTGAATTTGGTTTGCAGGAAGAGATTGTCGCGGGTGGTTATGCCTTTGCGGTAGGCAGCGCTCAATGCTTCTCCGACTGCGGCTTCGAAGTAATGTTTGCGTTGATTGGCGGTATCGATGGCGCGGAAGCCGGTGCGCAGGGCGAGTTCGGTGAGCGCGGCCGTGCGATCTTCTTTCCAGGCGGTGCCGTAGAGAAATGTGGGAAGAACTGGCATGGAATCATTGTGCCACGCGAGGTCTGTTGGGCAGGGGTGTGCGTCCGCTTTGAGCGCTCCCTTGTGGGCTGCATTGTTTCGCCGCTGTTTGTGAATGTAAGAGCTGAGTAGAATGGGCTGTACTCATTTCGCTAACGGAGACAACATTATGAAATGGGCTCTGTGTGGTCTTCTTGTTGTGGCTGCGGTATCTGTGTTGGCGCAAGACAAGAATCCGGTTACTTCGGCCGTGAAAGAGATCCTTCCGCGACAGCAGAAGAATCTTGTGGGAGCGGCCGAAGCGATGCCGGCGGAGAAATATGCTTACAAGCCAACCGAGGGCCAGATGACTTTCGGGCACCTGGTTTTGCACGTGATCCAGTCCAACAATCTCCTGTGCTCGAAAATTGGGGACACGCCTGAGGTGAAAGCCGCGGTGCCGCTGAAAGAAACTGACGGTAAAGACAAGTTGGTTCCAGCGGTGAAGGCCAGCTTTGAGTTTTGCGCGACTGCTCTGGCCAAGGTGGACGATTCCAAACTCGGAGACGAAATCGAAGTCTTCGGCGGGCGCAAGGGATCGAAAGCTTTCGGGTTGATTGCGTTGAGTAACGGGTGGGCGGACCATTACAGCGCTGCGGCGACATACTTGCGGCTGAACGGGCTATTGCCTCCAACCGCACAGCCTAATAAGAAGTAAACGTGCGGCCGCCTGAGGGATCGGGCGCTTCCGAGAGAAGCTATCTTGAGTTTCTTTCTATGTCTTCCGGGCGGTCTTTTAGACGATGGTCTTTTTGGCTTAGGAGATCGTTCAGTTCCTTCACCAGTTGGGTGAACACGTCGCGGTCTTGTTCCGTCGCGATGCGCTGGCAGATTGAAGTCATGCGCTCTCGTTCTTCGGGGGTCATCTTTCGCCTCCTACGTTCTGAATAACAGGGAGCGGGGACAATGTAGCGAAGATGACAACGACCTGTCTGTTCGGCGCCCTACAAAGCTGGAATCTTTGGAACCTGGTGGGTTAGCCGGGAGTTCGCTCTGTAGTAGTCACTTCTGCGCAGTTTCGGGTTTCTCTCTCCCCATTCGCTGGTCATTCCGACAACGTTTTATTCGATTTGAACCAGGGGATTTTCCGACGGAACCGAGGCCGGGATCGTCGAGGGATGCTGCGGGGCGCGCCAGGAATCGAAAATCGACACTTGATGAACGCAGGAGACGGTGCAGTGCGGGGCACAGGATTTTTCAGTCAGGTATTCACGGCGGAGATGCTCGAGGGTGTAATTCTCCAGCGGAATCGCGGGATAGCCACGCTGCTGTGAGCAGTAGTGAACCAGTCCGTTTTCGCAGATGTAGAGATAGCGGGATCCGGCGCGGCATCGCCAATCGTTGGGCTTGCCTTTGGCGATGTTGTCCTGAAAAGAGTTCACCCGAGTGAAGCTGCGTTTTTCGAGGCGCTTCATCTCATGGTAGATCCGGCGCTCCTCATCGCCGAGAGGCTGCACTTGGCCGCCGCCGTCGTGAATGATGCCGATGGTGGAACTGAAGCCGAGCTCTACGGCACGTTTGCCGATCACCAGCGCGTCTTGCGGATGCTTAATACCTGCGCCCACGACGGAATTAATGTTCACATGAAAGTCGGCGTGCTCGGCCAGGAGTTGCAGTTTCTTATCGAGCACCTTCAAGCTCTTTTTCGAAACTTCGTCCGGGTTGACGTTATCGATGGAAATCTGAAGCCATTCGAGCCCGGCGCGGTTGAGTTGCTGAATGCGTTCGGCAACCAACAGGTAGCCGTTGGTGATTAAACCGGCGACCATGTCGTTGGCGCGGATGCGGCGGATTACGTCATCGAGTTGAGGATGCAGCAGAGGCTCTCCACCCGAGATCGTGACCACCGACGTTCCCAGGGCGCCGAGCTTATCGATGCGACGATACATGTCCTCGATCGGGACCGGTTTCGAGAAGTCATCGAACTCGTTGCAGTACGTGCAGGCCAGGTTGCACCGGCGCATGGGGATGATGTGCGCGAGAAGCGGATGTTCGCTGGAAGCAATGGCGCGCAGGACCATCTTGGCTCCGCGCAGATTGCGGTTCACTGCTTTTGCATGGCGGCGCAGGGTTGTGACTAACGATGGCATTTCCGGTGGTTAACGTTTATTAGAACACAGGGATTACAACCGACGCACCTCGGTTCCAGCGTGTGGGCCGATAAGTAAACCGAACGGCATTACGGAACAGCGTTCAGGAACTAGATGTCGCCCGGCGCTATGAGTTTGCGCGAGGATTCATCCCTGTGCAAAGTTCGTGTCCAGCCTGCTGCAAGGCGGTGATTGCATTGCCCGCGAACTCCTCCTGAATCAGCACGTAGTCGGTATCGTAGGTCGAGATTGCAAAAATCGGAATTCCATTGTCCGACAGCGGCTGGATAAAGGACAGCAGCACTCCGGTAAGCGAGAAGGGGAACGGGCCTTCGAGTTTCAGGCAGGTCCAGCGGTGCGGCGAGTGCAGGTGAGCGGGAACGCCTTGCGCTGGACAGACAATGGAAAGCTCGTCCTGGCTGCGCGTGATCGAACTGAACTCGGCCTGGGTCGCCCAATCGGGGATGGGGGCATCCGGTTCTAAGCGCAAGATGGCATAGGCTCCGCGGAGCGAGCGGAATTTAAGGCGGTGAAGCTGAGGGCGGGCTTGGTTTGGCGTTGTGGGCATTCGGTCAAGCTTACTGCAAGAGCAGCCGAGCTTCGCTCGGGGACGGAGGAGGCGTCCCTCCCTACACAACCGGACTACAGCAACTCATCCTTCCACGGCTTTGCGAACCGCGGCTTGGGCTAGGAGGCGCGTTGAATCCAATGTCGGTAGCGGCGATGACTCTGGAGGTACCAGCAAGGGAATTTCTGTGCAGCCCAGGACCACGGCGTCGCAGCCCTCGTCTTTGAGAGAGCGGATGACTTCTACGTGGTACGCGAGCGAACGCGCCGGGAACTGTCCATTGACCAGTTCGTCGAAAATGATTTGATTGATGCGTTCGCGTTGCTCCGTTTTAGGGACACGGTGGTCAATGCCGGCCGCTGTCAGCGCCTCGCGATAGACCGGTCCCTCCATCAGGTAACGCGTTCCCAGAACCGCAAGCTGTTTGAAGTTCTTGCGCTTTGCTTCTGCCGCGACTTCGCGCGCTATGTGCAGCCAGGGGCGCGGAGAACGGTGTTCGATGAAATCAAAGGCCTGATGAATTGTATTGTCGGGACAGATGAGGAAATCGGCTCCGGCTTTGGCCAATTTGTCGGCGGAGGAAAGCATCAGTTGCGCAACGCCGGCCCAGTCTCCCGCGTCAATGCTCTTCATGTATTGAGCCAGGGAGTGCGAGTGCAGCGACACCTCAGGATGATCGTGGCGGCCGAGCACTCGGGAGCCTTCGAAAGAGATCGTGCGGTAGCAGAGAGCTGCTCCTTCAGTGCTGCAGGCGACTATGCCGATATGAAGCATTAGTTAGTACTCAGTACTCTCTACTCAGTATCCGAATACTCAGCCTTGCTCTTGTGATGCGAGTGCATAGGGACTTAGATCTCTGTAACGCTTCTCGAACTCTTCACGAGTGCAAATTGTTTTTGTGTCCGTCACACGATCGATGGCCAGGATTCCATCCAGGTGGTCGATTTCATGCTGCAATAGTTCGGAGAGATTGCGATCTTCTCCGGCTTCGACTTGCGATGTATGTCCTTGCAGATCCTGATAGCGGACGGTGATGTCGCGATGGCGCTCGACCTGCATGAAGATGGAGAGGAAACTCAGGCAGGCATCCCAGACGACGATTTTTTCGAGGCTGCGGTGGATGATCTCGGGATTGATCAGCGGCCAGGGATCTTCGCCCGGGAGCCTGAGAAAGATTACGCGCTGAAGAACACCGATCTGGGGAGCGGCTATGCCGCGTCCGTAGCCGGTTTTGGCTGCGCCAATGGGCGAGAGTGTCGGCAAGATTGGTGACCAGGTTTCCGATCTGAGGCGAGGCCGGGTCATCGACGCGAGCGCAGTTCTGCCGCAGGAGCGGGTCGCCGAGTTGCAGGACGGGTAGAACGGGCATGGTGACCTATCTCGCCGCAGCTGCGTCGAAAAGACTTAGTAATTCTAATTTCTTCTCGGCGGCGCAGGAATGAGGCCTCGAACGAATTGCGCGCCAGTTCCCGCAAATGCTCGTCGGTGAAGCCGTAAGTCTGCTGGGCGAACTGGTATTCGCGGGCTAGCGACGTGGCGAACAGGGCGGGATCGTCGCTGTTGAGAGTGATCATCAATCCCTGGTCGAAATAACTTTTCACCGGATGCTCGGCGGGCGCTTTACAAACTCCGGTACGAAGATTGCTGGTGACGCAGATCTCGACCGGGATTTGCCGGTAGGCTAATTCCTCGATGAGGTCAGGATCCTGGCTGGCGGTAAATCCATGGCCGATGCGCTCCGCAGTGCAGGTTGAGGGCTCCCCAGATCGATTCCGGCGATGCGGTTTCGCCGGCGTGAGCGGTCAGGTGCAGGCCGTGATCTTCGGCGTAAGCGTAAGCGCCCCGGAACAGCTCTGGAGGCGCCTTGATCTCGTCTCCGCCAATGCCGATGGCGATCACATGACGGTCTTTGTAGCGGACCGCGAGTTCGAAAACTTTCTGCGCCTCTTCGACTCCGAAGTGACGGGTGGCGTCGAAAATCCAGAGCAGGGATACGCCGAAATCCCTGGCGCCCCGGGCGCGTCCGCGCTCCAGAGCTTCGAAGATCGCGGGGAAATTCTGCTTACGATAGAGGCAAACTCCGACGGCTACGTACACCTCGGCGTGTAGCACACTTTCTTCCTTCAGCTTCTGCATCAAGCGGTAGGTGACCAGTTCGTAGTCGTCTGGTCCGCGCAGGTGGGCGCTGACTTCCTTGAAAGCCATGAGGAAGCTGGGGAAATCCGTATAGCGATACAGAGCTTCGGTTGCGGCGAGAGTGGCCGAATCGCCATGTCGCTTGCGAAGTTCCAGCAAGGTTGCGGGGTCCACCGCTCCCTCCAGATGCAGATGCAACTCGGCCTTGGGAAGCTGACGAATAAAGGCGTTTGGAGTGGGAGCTCCTGCGACACTCATGAGTGTCGATTGTAGATGGCAGAGGGAAGTTTTGCGAATCTGGGAATACTTACTGGTGATGAGCGATGCGCAATGAGCAATGAGTCGCGAACCTGGGCATTACCGCTACATATTCGCCGTAGATTCAACCATTAGTCTCCAAAACTAAAGGCGGCCATCGCTGGCCGCCTTCATTCGAATTGTCTTGCTGTGAAGGGAGTTAGACGCCCTTGACGTTCTCTGCCTGCCAGCCCTTGGGGCCTTTTACCACGTCAAACTGCACTTGCTGACCTTCCTGGAGGCTGCGGAATCCGCTTGCCTGAATGGCGGAGAAATGTACGAATACATCCTCACCGTTCTGGCGGCTGATAAATCCATAGCCCTTGGCGTCGTTAAACCACTTCACTGTTCCTGTTTCCATGTGATGCTTTGTTCCTTTGTTCTTGATGTAGCGCTGAAGCTTTCAGGATTCTTCTGCAGGCAGGTCACACGCTGGGTTAAGCGGAGATGCATGTACTGCGAGGAACTCTAAAGTCAAACGCAACATGATTGTACCTTAAGGTGCCCCAAAATAGCTACAAAAATCGTGTACACGTACAGCTAAGCTACTGATGTGCAGCCTGTTATGTGTCGGGCTGGAGAGCGTCCGATGGCGTACATTTGCCACTTTTTCTGAAAACGATCATCATTAGAAAAATGCGTTTGAGAGTTGCTCTAATCGCCTTTTTGTTTACCACGCCGTTTGTGTGGGCTGGGATCGTGGACAACGTCCGCGTCGCCCTCATGCAAAATGACTATAGCGCGGCCGAGGCTCAACTCAATTCTTATCGAAGCCAGCGTGGGGTCGATCCGGAGTATCTGGAAGCGTATTCATGGCTTGGTCGCGCCGCGCTTGACCAGGGTCAGTACGATCAGGCTGCGGCTTATGCAAAAGAGACAAAGACGCTAGCACTCGAACAGTTGAAGCAGCGTCCGCTGGACGCTGAGCCGCACCTGCCCTTGGCCTTGGGAGCAGCTCTGGAAGTGCAATCTCAGGTGCTGGCCGCGCGCGGGCAGCGGACGCAGGCGATTGCACTCCTTCAGGGAGCTCTGCGGACGTATGGAACGACTTCCATCCATGACCGGATTCAGAAGAATCTCAACCTGCTTTCGTTTCAGGGAAAACTTGCGCCGACGTTGAAATCCGAGGAGTCGTTGGGAGCGCCACTTCCAGCACAGTTACGAGGTTCTCCGGTGCTGCTGTTTTTCTGGGCGCACTGGTGCGGGGATTGCAAGGCGGAGGCTCCGATCATCACGCAACTGCGGTCGGAGTTCGCCAGCAAGGGGTTGAAGGTGATTGGCCCGACACGTTATTACGGGTACACCGCGCAAATCGAGCACGCGTCGCGCAGCGATGAAATGCGCTATATCGATGCGGTGCGGCATCGGTTCTATAGCGGGCTGCTGGATATGCCGGTGCCCGTCAGCAAACACAACTTCGACGTCTACGGAGCGTCGACGACGCCAACGCTGGTGCTAGTTGACCGCGACGGCAAGGTCGCCTGGTATCACCCGGGAGCCTTGCCATATGCGGAGCTAAGATCGCAAATCGAAAAGGTAGTGCGATAGGCGTTTGTAGGGACAGCCGCCACCGGCTGGGTCGACGGGTTTTCTGGTAATTTACATGCAAACCGCCGGGCTTCGCCCGGCTGGACAGCCGAGGCGGCTGTCCCTACATGTTCTATGTAGACACTTCCCGCAGCCTTCCCGTCTTCACGTCATACACAAACCCGCGCACAGGAATACTCTTCGGAATCCAGGGGTGCGATTTCACCCGCTGCACCTGCCTTCGAACGTTTTCTTCCAAATCATCGAAGGCATAAAAGTGGGCGGGTTCGCTGGCAATGGCTCCCATCTTATCGGCTAGACGATGCCTCAACTCGTATTCCTGCACCTTGAGCAAGCCACAGTCGGTGTGGTTGATGATGATGAACTCCTGGGTGTCGAGCAGGTGATGCGAGACGATCAGCGAGCGCAACGCATCGTCGGTGGCGATGCCGCCGGCGTTGCGGATCATGTGGGCATCTCCCGGCTTCAGCCCCAGGCAGTGTTCGAACAGGATGCGTGAGTCCATGCAAGCCAGGACAGCAACGTGACGCTTGGGGCGTACGGAGAGTTCTCCCAGCGTGAAATTGCGCGCGAAGTCCTGGTTGGCTTTCAGCAGTTCGTCAGCTACAGACAAGATGAATGCTCCTTGATAGATGATCCGCAAAAGCTCCACTTCCTGCGCTCACATCGCGCTAGAAGTGGGGCACCTGGATCTAGTTTACCTTTAAAATTGGGACGTGAATCTGGACGACACAATTGTCGCGATCGCGACGCCTCCGGGGCGCGGAGGGATTGGAGTGGTGCGCCTGTCGGGACCTCGCGGTTTGGAAATCGCGCGGCCAATGTTGCGGCTCCGGCATGAACTTGAGGCGGGGCGGGCCGTGTTTGGCGAGTTCGTGGAACCATCATGGTCCGTGACTCGGCGCGCAGGAAGTCAAAAGCCCCACCCTCCCGCGGAAAACCGCGGGAAGGGTGGGGCACCCTCCGGACCCGGGTACGCAGGCAGAGCGCATTGACGAGGTTGTGGTTATCTATTTCCCTAAGCCGCACTCTTACACAACCGACGATGTCATCGAGATCTCTGCTCATGGGTCGCCTGTGGTGCTGCGGCATATTGTCGAGCTTTGTGTCGCTGCGGGGGCACGGTTGGCGGAGGCGGGCGAGTTCACAATGCGGGCTTTCCTTAATGGCCGCATCGATTTGACGCAGGCCGAGGCGGTCCACGACCTTATTGAATCCCGGACTGTCTATCAGGCCAAAGTCGCGGCGCAGCAGTTGGATGGGGCGCTCTCACGCCGTTTGCAGCCAATCAAGCAGAATCTCGTGCAGTTCATCGCACAGCTCGAGGCCGGAATCGATTTTGCGGAAGACGACATTTCTGTCTTGCCCGATGCCGTGATTTTGCAACGCATCGCTGAGGTGCAGGTTCCCCTCGAGCAACTTCGGGCCAGCTTTGCTTACGGCAAGATTGTGCATGAGGGACTGACCCTCGCCATTGTGGGCCGGCCGAATGTGGGCAAATCAAGTCTCTTTAATCAACTGGTCGAACGCGAACGGGCGATCGTGACCGCGACTCCGGGCACCACGCGCGACTTGGTCACTGAAACCGTTGCTATCGGGGGCATTCCCGTCAGATTGGTCGACACGGCCGGCATTCGTCAGTCGCTGGACGAAGCCGAGTCCATCGGCATTCGCAAGTCGAAGGAGGCGCTTGCCGATGCAGACCTGGTGCTGGTGGTGCTGGATGCGTCGCAGCATGAAGCTGCCGAAGACGCTGAGTTAATTGCTCAAGCTTCGATCCGGCCGACAATTGTTATCGAAAACAAAATCGACCTGAAGATCAGGGGACAGGGGTCAGGGGACAGAGCGACTGACGTGCGCACCTCTGCGCTGACGGGGGAAGGCGTTGCAGAATTGCGCGCCGAGATCTTACAGCACATTCGTGGAAACGCAGGTGCAGAACTTGAACAAGGTTTTCTCACGAATGTGCGGCACCGGGGCCTAATCGAAGATTCGGTACAGGCGCTCGATGCGGCGACCAAGGCGGTTGCCGAAAGGATTCCCCATGAGATGCTGCTGCTCGATCTCTACAACGCGCTGCGGCCACTCGACGCGATCACGGGAGCCACTACGACGGACGACATTCTCAATCTCATCTTCAGCACGTTCTGCATCGGGAAATAATTCAGCGCAAAGCTCCGCCCTTAAGCCTCATCACAATTACGCCGGCAACGACGACAGCGAGGAATCCGAGCGAAAAGATGTAATAGAGCACCTTCACCTTGGGCCAAATGAACGCAGGCCATGTGTCAGCCAGTTTGTCAAAGAACGTCTCCGCCAGCCGTGGCGGCAGAACCGCCTCTTCCGAATCGGCCTTCCATCCCCCCGCGATCCAGGTGGCGCGAACGTTCGACAGCAGCAGGGCCGTGAGGATTATGCGGACAACGCTAAATCCGGGAGCTGCGAGCCAGTCGAGCCCGTAGTAGGCCAGCATGACCACCGCAGCGAAAGGGTTGTGCTCACGTACTCCCACGCCGCCTAAGTGGAAGATGAGAAAAACCAGAATGCCAGTGATGGGTTGACCCGCAAAGCATAACGTCGCGAGTGAGATCACGCCCACGATTGTGCACACCCAGAAACCTTGCACGGCCAGATAGTCGACATCAGCTCCGCTTTGGATCGATGGCCAGAAAAGGCTTCTCAGCCGACTCTCGCTGCGTATCGTGGAATCAGAGAGGCCGAGCGTTTGCATGGCCGGGGATTAAACCCCAAACTGAACGTTGTGTCCAGCGGAAAATGGCTCTATTTCGAAAGCCGCCCTAGAACGGCGCGAAACATCTGATCGAAGGACTTAGCGCTTCCATCCTGGGAAACGGCAGCCAATGCCTTTTCGACCGCGGGGCGCTGGTAACCAAGATTCAACAGAGCCGAGCAGACATCATCTTCAATTGGACTTAGGGGCGACGCCGTGGGGATCGCCGTGGGTCCAATTTCAGGCAGCTTGTCGCGCAACTCCAGCACCATGCGTTCCGCCGTCTTCTTGCCGATGCCCGGGATGCGGGTGAGACGCGCTATGTCGTTGCCGCGGATGGAGCGGACCATCTCATCGGCCGGCATGCCGCTGAGAATGGTAATGGCTAGTTTGGGCCCGATGCCGCTCACGGTGATCAGCTTTTCGAACAGCAGCTTTTCCGAGCTGCGCAGAAAACCGTAAAGCGCGAGTGCATCCTCCCGCACGTGAGTGTGGATGTGCAGCGCGACCTCAGTTCCGGTCTCGGGAAGATCAGAGAACGTTGGAACCGTGATTGTGACGTCGTAACCGACGCCCGAAGTTTCGACGATGACCTGGTTGGGATGCTTGGCCAGCAGCTTTCCGCGAAGATGGGCGATCATTCTGCGCCATTGTAGCGCGGGCGCGCGGTGGACACCCATGCCAGTGGCTCTTAGAATTGGTGAGTTCGTGGGCGCGGCGTTCTTATGAGGCGGGTCAAATTCTGGATCAAGTTGACGTGGATGGGGATGGTGCTTGGCGTGCTCTGCGGATTGGCCTCGGGGCAGCGGGCGCTCGATCTCGATGGGCATGCGGTGGATCCTTTCGCGGCCGCCTCAGGTAAACCAGTGGTGCTCGTGTTTCTGCGGCGCGATTGTCCTGTATCTGGGCGTTATGCTCCGGTTATCCAGCAAATCAGCAAGCGCTATTCCGATCGCGCCAGTTTCTGGCTCGTGTATCCCGACAGAAGTGACACGGCGCAGGATATCCGCAAGTCCGTGAATGAATATGGCTACCAGTTGCCCGCATTGCGCGATCCGGAGCACGCTTTGGTGAAGTTGAGTCGGGTGCAGATTACTCCGGAAGTTGCGGTGTTTGATCGCGATCGGCGACTCGTTTATGACGGGCGCATTGACGATTGGTACATCGACTTGAGCCGTGCTCGGCCTGCACCGAGTACGCACGAGTTGCAGGATGCCATTACCGCTGCGGTGGCGCGAACCATGGTAGCGCAGAGGGAAGTCAGGGGAGTTGGATGCTACATCGCAGACGTGGAATGACGCTCCGGAGACGGCGGCTTGGGTGGAGCTTGCTGATCTGCGGGACCATCCTCTTGCTGCCCCAATTGTCTGCCGGTGGGAAGTCAAAAACCCCAGCCTCTATCGCACAAAACGCGAAAGAAGGGTGGGGCACCCCCTCGCCTGGAGATTCCTCCGTCAACAGTTCGTCTGAACTTACATTTGACCGTGATGTTGCTCCGATCATTTTTCGTTCCTGCTCCTCCTGCCATCGTCCGGGAGAAGCTGCACCGTTTTCACTCCTAAGTTATTCGGATGTGAAGAAGCATGCGCGGCAGATCGCCGCTATGGTACGGACAAGGGCGATGCCACCGTGGCTTCCTGAGCAGCAGGAAACGAAGTTTGCCGACGAACTTCGGCTTTCCGATGCCGAGATCAATCGCATCGTGACCTGGGTGGAACAGGGCACGGTGGAAGGTGATGCCGCCGATTTGCCGCCTGCGCCGAAATTTGTCGAGGGCTGGCGGCTGGGTGAGCCGGATTTGGTACTGAAAGCAGAAAAGCCATTCATTCTTCCACCGCAAGGAACGGACACCTACTGGAATTTCATTTTCCGCGTTCCCATCCAGCAAACTAAGTGGGTGAAGGCGGTCGAGATTCGGCCGGGCGACAAGCGTTACGTACATCATGCCAATATACTGGTCGATCGAGCAGCGACTTCACGCAAGCGAGAGAGCGTACCCGGTGCGGGTTTTGGGGGGATGGAGATCCGGATTGAGTCGCAGGTGTTCGACCCCGATAGCCACTTATTGTTCTGGAAGCCGGGGACGGTTCCTTATGTGGAACCGGAGGGGATGGCGTTGCGGCTGGATAAGGGAACCGACCTGGTGCTCAACACGCACCTGCAACCTTCCGGAAAAGCGGAAGTAATTCAGCCGAGCATCGGCCTGTATTTCACAAATCATCCTGCGACGAAGATTCCCATGCTGTTGCAGCTGGAGAACGATTTGAAGCTGGACATTCCGCCGAAGGAAAAAGATTTTCTGGTTGCGGACAATTTCACGCTGCCCGTGGACGTCGATCTGATCGCGATTTATCCGCATGCGCACTATCTGGGGAAAGATATACAGGCGCTTGCGACCCTACCCGACGGTACGAAAAAGACGCTCATTCACATTCCGCAGTGGAACCTGAATTGGCAGGCGGTGTATCGCTACGCGGCGCCCGTGTTGCTGCCGAAGGGAACGACGGTGAGCCTGCGCTACACGTATGACAATTCGGACGAGAATCCAATGAATCCGCATCATCCTGCCATGAGGGTGAAGGGCGGAAACCGGTCCAGCGATGAGATGTGTCATTTATGGCTGCAGGTGCTGCCGGTGAATTTTGATGTGGCGAAGGGCGATCCGCGAATGGCGTTGCAGGAAGCGCTGGCGCGACATAACGTCGAGAAAAATCCTGCGGACTTCGAAGCGCACTACAATTTGGGAGCGATGCTGCAGGCCAAAGGCAATCTGGATGCGGCTCTGGCGGAATATAAAGCGGCTGTGCAGTTGCGGCCGGAAGACGCTACGGGCAACAATGCTCTGGGAGCGGCATTGGTGGCTGAGGGGCGTCCGCAGCAGGCTGCGCCGTATTTGCAGGCAGCGTTGAAGGCGCGTCCTGACTATTTTGACGCCCACTACAATCTGGGCTTCGCGCTGGCGCAGCAAGATGACTTCCGGGGCGCGGTGGAGCATTTCCGGACTGCACTGCATTTGGAGCCTCAGGATGCGGCGGTTGAGGCGAACCTGGGGGCAGCTTTGGCTGAGATGGGACACTATGCCGATGCCAAGGCGCACTTTGAACATGCTCTGCAACTGGATCCTAACCAGCCGATCGCGAGAGAGAACCTGCAAGCACTGCAGAACGAGAAATCACAGCAGTAGCGGGCGCTTACGCTTGAAATCCCGACTTCAAAACCGTGATGCGTAAATTTCAGATATTCGTTTCGGGGATCCTCTTGTTGGGGGCGACCCTTGCGGCGCAGCAAATAGCGCCTACGCAAACCAGCACGGCGCAGAATTCCTCATCTGCGTTTGCTGACGCTAGAAAGCTGATGCAAGACGGCAAACTCGACGAGGCTATCAACGAGCTCCACGCGGTGGAGTCGCGTAATCCCGAGACGAAAGGACTGCCGCTGGAACTGGGCACGGCATATTACCGCAAGAACGACTTTCCGCAGGCGATCGAATATTTAAAAAAGGCGAATACCGCCGATGCGGCAAATGACGAGGCGGTTCAGATGCTGGGGCTTGCGTATTTTCGTGGAGGGCATCCAGCGGAAGCCATTCCTTTGCTGGAAAAAGTGCAGGGCTGGTATGCGCGCGCGAATGTGGATGCGGCGTACGTGCTGGGAATCGCGTACATCCAGACGAAGAATTACGATCAGGCGCGCAAGTCGTTTGGAAAGATGTTCGATGTGCCGGGAGATTCGGCGGCCGGGTATTTGTTCACCGCACGGATGCTGCTGCGGCAGGAATATGATCCGGTGGCGGAAGAGTATGCGCAGAAGGCTGCGGCGCTCGATCCCAGGCTGCCGCTGGCGCATTTCCTTTTGGGCGAATTGTATCTCTACAAGTCGCGGATACCCGAAGCTATCGCCGAGTTTCAGAAGGAGTTGGCGATCAATCCTGCGAATGCAGCGACCTACTACAAGCTGGCGGATGCCTATTCACGCATTCAGAAATTCGAAGAGGCGGATCGTTTGCTGCAGCGTTCCATCTGGCTGGATGCGACATCTACAGGGCCCTTCATTCTGAGGGGCAAGGTGCTGGAGAAAAAAGGTGAGTTTGATCTGGCCGTAGTGGCGTTGCAGCGCGCGGCGAGTATGGATCCGAACAACCCTATGACTCACCAGTTGCTCGGACAAGCTTATCGGAGCATCGGGAAGAAGGAAGACGCGGAACGGGAGTTGAAGCTGGCGGAGCAGTTACAAACACCAGAGCTTGCGTTGAGGGATGGGGATTCTGGAAGCGCTTTTAGCAATCATCCTCAGATTGCGGTTGCTTGTTCGCGCCTTCGCGCCTGGATTTCTATAAAGACATTCACCAGAGAAACTGCGGCGGGAGTCACGCCGGGGATTCGCGATGCTTGTCCGATCGTGCGAGGGCGGATTTTCGTCAGCTTCTCCTGCATCTCACGGGAGAGCCCGCTCACTGAACGGTAGTCAAACCATTCGGGGATTGCGTGCAGCTCTGATTTCTTCAGGCGCTCCATCGCGCGTTGCTGCTGCAGCAGGTAGCCTTCGTACTTGATCTCCGTTTCGACGGACTTTAGCTCGTTGCGGACTTCTGACGTAAGGAATACCGCCGACGTATCTTCTCTTTGGAAAAACTCCGGCTTGAGCTTCCTGAGGATGGGCGCTAGTTCTTCAATCGACACTTCGGGACGCTTCAGGAGTTGCGCCAGCGTTTGCCCTTGGGATTGGGCTGAGAGCGCCGCCGAGCTTTGCTCGGCTGGACGGACGGTGGCGTCCGTCCCTACACGGTCCATGCTGATCTCGGATGAATGAAATGCCTGCAGCAGTTCTTGCGTCAGGCGGGTCGTCTCCAGCAGCTTTTTCATTTCTGCCAGGCGCTGCTGCTTCTGCTGGAAATCGTTCCAGGCTTGGTGTGAGATCAGGCCGACTCGGCGGCCGTGCGGAGTGAGACGGCGGTCGGCGTTGTCGATGCGCAGGTGCAGGCGGAACTCGGCTCGCGACGTAAACATGCGATAGGGCTCATTCGTACCTTTGGAAATCAGGTCGTCGATCAGGATCGCCGTGTAGGCTTCGGTGCGGTCCAGGATCAAGGGCGGTTCCTGTTTCACCTGCAAGGCAGCATTGATGCCAGCCATGATTCCCTGGCAGGCGGCTTCCTCGTAACCGGACGTGCCGTTGATCTGCCCGGCGAGGAACAGGCCTGAGATTTTGCGCGTTTGGAGAGTGCGCTCCAGTTCGGTGGGATCGATCGAGTCGTATTCAATGGCGTATCCGGGGCGCAGCATTTCTGCGGTTTCGAGCCCGGGGATGGACTTCAGAATTTCCAGCTGCACGTCTACTGGCAAGGACGTGCTCATGCCATTCACGTAGATCTCGTGGGTGTTCAGGCCCTCGGGCTCGAGGAAGAGCTGGTGCATTTCCTTGTCGGGGAACTTGACGATTTTGTCTTCGATGGACGGGCAATAACGCGGGCCGATGGATTGGATCTGCCCACTGTACATCGGGGAGCGATGTACGTTCTCGCGGATGATGCGGTGCGTATCGGGCGTGGTCCAGGCGATGTAGCAAGGGACTTGCGAATCGTGGTGAGCGACGCGCCTGGTACGAAAGCTGAACGGAGTGGGATCTGCGTCGCCGGGCTGCAGTGAGAAACGCGTCCAGTCGATGCTGCGTCCGTCGAGGCGAGGCGGGGTGCCAGTCTTGAGGCGGCAGCCGCGCAGGCCCAATTTCTTCAGAGCCTCTCCGAGCAGGACTGCGTTGGGTTCACCTGAGCGGCCGGCAGGATATTGCTGCTCGCCGCAGTGGATCAAGCCATTGAGGAATGTTCCCGTAGTGATGATGACTGCTTGTGCGCCTACGGTGCGCCCGTCGCGCAGCTTGACTCCAAGTACAAGGTTTCGGGTTTCAGGTTTCGAATTTCTAGAGGTTACTGCGCCATCCGCTTGTGCCTGTCCCGAAACTTGAAACTCGACACCTGAAACTTGCTCTGTGATCAGGTCGGCGACTTCCGCCTGTTTGATTTTGAGATTGGGCTGCGATTCGAGGACTTCGCGCATTTTGAGGCGATAGGCCTGCTTGTCGCATTGGGCTCGGGGAGACCATACTGCCGGGCCGCGAGACGTATTCAGCAGACGGAACTGGATGCCAACGGCATCGGTAATCTCGCCCATGATGCCGCCCAGGGCGTCGACTTCGCGGACCAAGTGTCCTTTGGCAATCCCTCCTACTGCGGGATTGCAGGACATTTGCGCGATGAGATCGACGTTGAGCGTATAGAGAGCCGTTTTCAGGCCCATGCGCGAGGAGGCCATGGCGGCTTCGCATCCGGCATGGCCGGCGCCGACTACGACCACGTCGAATTGTTCGGTGAACTGCATGAAAAGCGGATTGCCCCAGCCCGGCGTGCGACCTTGTATTCATTTTAGCAATTCGTGATGACGCGCCGTGCATCGAGGGCGGATAACGTCCGCAGGTTTTGTAAAAGATGAAGAACCGGAGCCAGGGAGCGCATCCAATTCCAGCGTATGTCCAACGTCGAGCAAAAACAAAAAGCAGAATCGTTCCGGCAGATGCATACGCAAGGTGATGTTTTGTTGCTGCCCAATGTTTGGGACGTGGCCAGCGCGCGCATTGTCGAGGACGCGGGATTTCCGGCGATCGCGACGAGTAGTGCAGGGATTGCGTTTGCGCAGGGCTTTCCGGACGGGCAGAAGATTCCTCCAGAGCGGATGCTGGCGGTGATCGCGGATATCGCGAGCGCCGTGAAGGTGCCGGTCACGGCTGATGTCGAAGCAGGATATGGGAGAAGGCCGGAAGACGCGGCTCGCACAGCACGCCAAGTGATTGAGGCGGGCGCCGTGGGCATGAATTTTGAAGATGCGACCGGCGATACGAAGCAGCAGCTTTTCGATTTGCCATTGCAACTAGAAAGAATTCGGGCCATACGGGAAACGGGAGAAAGCCTGGGAGTTCCGCTGGTGATCAATGCCCGGACTGATGTCTACCTGCTGCAAGTCGGCGAGGCGGCTACGCGGTACGACGAAGCGTTGCGGCGGCTTAGCGCTTTTCGGCACGCGGGCGCGGATTGCGTGTTTGTGCCTGGTGTTGTGGACCTGGTGACGATCAGGCGATTCGTGTGCGATCTGCATTGTCCTATTAACATTCTTGCGATGCCCGGTTCGCCTCCAATTTCCCAGTTGACAGATGCTGGCGTCCGACGGATCAGCCTGGGTTCGGGGCCGATGCGGGCTGCTCTCGGCCTGCTGCGCCGTTTGGCGGGGGAACTCAAGTGTCAGGGTACGTATTCCGCTTTGAGTGGTGCACCTTCGCATGCCGAGATGAATCAGCTTATGGACTGGAAGCGGAATTAAGGCGATTTTGCGAATGGAACATTTGAACTCACGTTTTCGAATTTGAAACGTGGGCATCCGGCGCATGTAGAGAAGTCAAAGTCCCCACCCTCTCGCGCAAATCGCGAGAAGGGTGGGGCACCCTGTTTATCGTCACGAAATGAAAGATCGCATCGTGATCGGCGTTATTTCTGATACTCATGGGCTGCTTCGTCCTGAAGCTGTCGTGGCGCTGCGTGGATCGGAGCACATCATTCATGCAGGAGATGTCGGAAAGCCTGAGATTCTTGACATGCTTCGGGAGATCGCGCCGGTGAGCGCTGTTCGCGGCAATATCGACAAGCATCCCTGGGCGCGCAAGTTGCCGGAAACCGAAGCGGTGGAGTTTGGCGGCAAGGTCGTCTATATCCTGCACGATCTGGCGAAACTCGATTTGAAGCCGCATGCTGCGGGATTCAATGCGGTCATCTTTGGGCACAGTCATGTTCCTAAGCAGGAGATGCGGGATGGCGTGCTCTATTTCAATCCGGGCAGCGCGGGGCCGAGGCGGTTCAAGTTGCCGATTACAGTCGGCCGGCTGCTGTTCGACGGGGATGGGCTTCGTGCTGAGATCGTTAAGATTTTGGACTGAAGAACAACACAACTTGCAGCCCGGCACGCTGCTTGGGCGCTAATATTACGGGCCCTCTACATTTCCTTACTCGCTGCCCTCGGGGCGGACGAGGCGTCCGCCCCTAAACTACAATTCTGCTGGTGTCCATTACATTCCAGACTACTAGCGTCGCTGCGCAGGCTCGCACGGGGCGGCTGGTAACTCCGCATGCGGAGATTGAGACGCCGGTGTTTATGCCGGTGGGAACGGTGGGATCCGTTAAGGGTGTGCCACAGGACATTCTCGAAGAGCTTGGGGCGCAGATCATTCTGGGCAATACCTATCACCTGTATCTTCGGCCGGGTGTCGAGACGGTCCGCCGGATGGGCGGGTTGCATCGGTTTATGTCCTGGGATCGGGCGATCCTCACGGATTCGGGAGGATTTCAGGTTTTTAGCCTTAGCGAACTGCGCAAGCTCAACGAAGACGGGGTCACCTTCCGGTCGCATCTGGATGGATCGTCACATTTTTTTAGCCCGGAAAGTGCCATGGAGGCGCAGATCTCACTGGGCGCTGACATCATCATGGCGTTTGATGAATGTACGGAATATCCGGCGGATTTGGCTCGGATGCGAGCGTCCATGGAGATGACTGCGCGCTGGGCGGCTCGCAGCAAGAAGTATTTTGAGGCGCACAAGAGCGAGGTGCCGTGGGAGGAAGTTTCGGGTTTCGAGTTTCAAGTTTCAGCGGGACCGAGTACTCAAAACTCGACACCCGACACTCGAAACTTGGCTGCGGAGCTTCGCTCCGCCGGACAGCCGAGGGCGGCTGTCCCTACAAAAGGCGCTCAACGGCCCAAGGGGCAGTCGCTACGTGAGCATCCTACACAGGCTTTGTTTGGGATTGTTCAGGGGGGAATGGATCGCGAGCTTCGGCGAGAGTCGGCTGAGCGGACAGTCGAGCTTGGATTTCCCGGTTACGCGATCGGCGGCCTTAGCGTTGGCGAGCCTCGCGCTCTGACCCGGGAAATCGTCGAGTCAACCTTGGAATACCTTCCCAAGGACAAACCCCGCTATCTCATGGGCGTGGGGAACCCGGAAGAGATTGTGGAGTACTCCGGCTTGGGCGTCGACATGATGGATTGCGTCCAGCCTACGCGCGCCGCGCGGCATGGCCTTCTGTTTACTTCGGAGGGGAAGATTTCGATCAAGCAGGCGCGCTACGCGCAGGATCCCGAGCCGCTGGATCCGAACTGCGGTTGCCGCGTGTGCCAGCGGTATTCCCGGGGCTATTTACGGCATCTTTTTGCATCTAATGAGATATTGGCTCAGGTTCTAAACACCATTCACAACCTGAGCTTCTACCTTGACACTATGAGGCGCGTGCGGCATTCTATTTTACTTGGGGAAGAGTCTCGTTCTCTTTCTGGTATCTGGTCTCAACCGAACGTGAGGCCTCCCCGGATTCAAGCCTGAAAGCTGAAGGAACCCGGCCGAAGTTGATCTAAAACCCCGTGGTGAAATGACAGCTGCGCGGCGCTGGTGAGTGCCGTGACGATTTGCGGATACATCCGTTCAGACCTCGACGAGCATGCAATACATATTGGCGGTACAGGCCGGTAGCGGTGGCATGGGATGGCTCGGAATCGCGCCGCTCATCTTTATTTTCGCGATTTTTTATTTTCTGTTGATCCTGCCCCAGCAGCGGAAGCAGAAAAAATGGCAGGGGATGCTGGACAAATTGAAGACCGGGGACAAGGTCACGACCAGCGGTGGGCTGCGGGGAACCATCATGGCGCTCAAGGATGACTGCGTTCATCTGCGCGTGCCTCCCAATAATCTGCTTTTGGAAGTGACGAAGGCTTCGGTGGTTCAGGTGACGACGAGTGAGGAACCGGAAGTAAAAACAAAGTAAGTTTCGGGTTTCGTGTCTCATGTGAACCCAAATTCTCGAAACTCGAAACTGGAAACTTCGAAACTGATTTATGAATAAGAATCTTCTCTGGAAGCTGCTTTTCATTTTCGGCACGATGCTGTTTTTCTTGTTCGGAATCTTCGGCATTCCGAAGGGCCTTTCCGGCGAGGCGCTGCTCACGGCTTTGACCGACCACATCCACCTGGGCCTGGATCTGAAGGGTGGGACGCACCTGATTTTGCAGGTGCACGTGAATGACGCGATCAACATAGACGCGCAGAATGCGATTGAAATCCTGAAGCAGCAGCTGAAAAGCCGGAAGATCGACTACGCCGACATTGCTCAGTCTGATCCGCAGAACAATCCCGATCACATCGTGCTCAAAGGAGTCCAGCCGGGCGCACGCGGCGATCTGCTCAATATCGTGCAGGAACGGCTGCCGGAATACGACCTCACGGGAGCCCCGGACAATACGTGGACGATGGCGATGAAGCCGTCAATTCTCTCCGACCTCAGGAGCAAGGCAGTAACGCAGGCGATCGATACCATCCGCAACCGTATTGATGCTCTGGGAGTGAGTGAGCCGACAATTCAGGAGCACGGGCTGGGGCAGTACCAGATTCTGGTGCAGCTGCCAGGCATCGACGATCCGGGGCGGGTGAAGGACATTATGCAGTCTACCGCCATGCTGGAGATCAAACAGCAGATGGGTGGACCGTATCCGAGCGAGCAGGCCGCTCTACAAGATAAAGGTGGAGTACTTCCGGCAGATGCAATTCTGCTCCCGGGACACAGCATGCCAGGGGCGGAGGCGTCGGGTGAAGGTCAAGCCTATTACCTGGTATCTCGCGTGTCGGCGGTGAGCGGCAAGGATTTGCGCGACGCACAGGCGAGCCGCGATCAGAACGGACAGCCGAGCGTGAGCTTTACCCTCAGTGGCGAGGGCGGACAGCGTTTCTATAATTTCACCTCCAATCACGTGGGCGACAGCCTGGCTGTGGTTCTTGATAACAAGGTTCAAGAAGTGGCCAACATCAAGGAACCGATCCGAGATCGGGGCGAGATCAGCGGCGGCCGGATGAGCGAGCAACAGTCGAAGGATCTTTCAATGATCCTGCGCTCTGGTGCTTTGCCCGCGAGCATTTCATATCTGGAAGAGCGGACTGTGGGACCGTCGCTGGGCGCGGATTCGATCCGGTCTGGCGTGCGCGCCGCCGTCATCGGCATGGTGGCCGTACTGGTGTTCATGCTGATCTACTACCGCGGCGCCGGGGTAAACGCCGACATCGCGCTGATCATGAACCTGATCATCCTGCTCGGATTTTTGGGCTGGTCCACCATCGCAGGAGTGAACGTGGCCCTCACCCTGCCTGGTATTGCGGGAGTCATCCTGACCGTCGGTATGGGCGTGGATTCGAATGTGCTGATTTTTGAGCGCATCCGGGAAGAACTGCGCAACGGCAAGACGCCGCCTTCGGCAGTGGATCAGGGTTTCAGTCACGCCTGGATCACTATTGTTGATACGCACGTCACGACCATCGTTTCTGCGGCGATTCTGTTCATCTTCGGTACTGGGCCGGTGAAAGGTTTCGCGACTACGCTGACCTTCGGTCTGCTGGCGAACCTGTTCACTGCAGTGTTCGTATCGCGGGTGATTTTTGATTGGGTATTGACCCGCAAAGAGCGCGGGGATGCACTGAGCATTTAATGAGTTGTCATTCTGAGCGGAGCGAAGAATCTATGCACCTGGTTCGCGCAAGCAAAATGCATAGATCCTTCGCTACGCTCAGGATGACAATGGCTACGCTCAGGATGACAATGCGAATAGATTGATAAGGGGCTAAAAACCGGTGGAGTTCTTTCATAACGTCAACATCGATTTTCTCGGCAAGAAGTGGTACTTCCTTGCCTTTTCTCTGATTTTCAGCGTTGCGGGACTGTTCTCCATCTTGTTCTGGCACCACATTCCGTGGGGCGTGGATTTTCGCGGCGGCACGCTGGTCTATGTGAAGTTCTCGCACAAGCCAGACGTGGATGCGATCCGAACGGATTTGGATCGCGCTGGCCTGAAAGATCCCAAGATTCAGCCTTACGATCTGCCTTCTTTGAACAAAGTTCTCGTCGACCTTGATGTGCGGGAAACCAGCGAGAAAGCCCTCGATGAGGGAAAAATCAAGATCATCCAGGCATTGGAGAAGAATGCTCCCCCTGGAAAAACCGATTTGAATAACGCCAGCTTCCTGGCCGTCAAGAATTACCTGATGGACAAGGATCCGATGCATCTGGGCACGGATGCTGACCAGAAATATACGGCGCAGGCACAGGCTGTTGTGAATTTCCGGGACAAGGTGCAGGGAGGAGTCCTCAATTCGCTGGATCAACTGAAGGGTGCACCTGGGATCGATCCGGCAGTGGCAGCTGCGATTCCCGAAAACTTCTACTTATCCGATTTCGGGGTGCAGGACGTAGCCATCGTGGGTCCGCAGGTGGGCGGACAGCTGCGTACGCAGGCGGGACTCGCGACGCTGTACTCTTTGCTCGGAATGCTGGTTTATTTGGGACTTCGGTTTGAGTGGATTTATGGACTGGCGGCGGTAGTTACCGTCTTCCACGATACCCTGATCACTGTAGGCGCGTTCTCGCTGACGAATACCGAGATCTCTCTGACCGTGATTGCGGCCTTGCTCACGCTGATTGGTTACTCCAACAACGACACGATTGTGGTATTTGACCGAATCCGGGAAAACATTAAGTTGATGCGGCGCGAAAAGCTGGCCGATATCGTCAACCGGAGCATCAATCAGACGCTAAGTAGAACAATCTTGACAGCTGGCCTTACCTTCCTTACTGTACTTGCTCTCTTCTTGTTTGGCGGCGAGGTACTTCGTGGATTCAGCCTCGCGCTGGTAATTGGCATCTTAATCGGGACGTATTCGTCGATTGCGATTGCTGCTCCCATTCTGGTGGCTTATCAGGAATGGCGGGTAGAAAAAGGAAAGCGTCCACTGGCCGTGCCGGGCAAAGCTCGGTAGGTTACCCGATGGCGTTCCCGCAATCATTAGTTTAGGCCTTCTTATTGTAACGATTTAGGAGGTTTGCTCAGGCGCGCCGCTTGGCCAAGAGGACCCCTGGCGCGGGAAAAGAAACTGGGAGCAAAGGAGAAACGTCCGGTGTCTAAGTATTCGTAGGGGTCTGAACTAGTTTGGGGAGAATCTCATGTTTGAAGATAGCCTTATCGAGTCAGGCGGCAAGCTAAAGACGAGCCGAGGATGGACTTCCATAGTTTCGTTCATATTGCAGGTCATGATTGTCGGCGTCATGATCCTGATTCCGTTGATTTTCACGGAAGCCTTGCCTAAGGGCACAACAATGTTCATGCTGGTGGCACCGCCACCGCCACCGCCGCCACCTCCGCCAGCAGCGGCTCCGGTCAAGGTTGTAAAGCAGATCCAGACCGATATCGTCAACGGCGAGCTGCGCACCCCCACCAAAATTCCAAAGAAAGTACAGATGATTAAAGAGGACGAGGCTCCGCCGCCGGCCATGGCATCGGCTGGTGTGGTGGGTGGCGTTCCGGGCGGCGTCCCGGGTGGCTCCATGGGCGGAGTCATGGGAAGCATTCTTAATTCGACGCCTACTGTCGCTCCGAAGATTGCTACCCCGCAGCGGGTGCGCGTGTCGTCGGGCGTGAGCACCGGCATGTTGGTCCGCAAGGTGCCGCCAACTTATCCGCCCCTGGCTCGGCAAGCGCGCATCCAAGGTACGGTTATTTTGCAGGCCACGATCAGCAAGGAAGGCGCTATCGAGAACCTGCAGTTGATCAGCGGGCACCCGATGCTGGCTCCCGCCGCGATTGAAGCTGTGAAGCAGTGGAAATACAAGCCCTACCTGCTCAACGGAGAGCCGGTCGAGGTTGAGACGCAGGTACAGGTGAACTTCACGCTCGCAGGAGGCTAAACTCTCCGGGCAGGTAGTTCGGATATACGGTTTGGAAGTGTGCATTGGCCCTCCCCTCCCACCTGAGGAAAGCGGTGGCTGGGAAGGGCTTTTGCGAGAGCCCGGATTTCGCCGCTGTGATAGCGGGTGAAGTTCTAGGCGTGGCATCTGCTACGCGGATTGCTGGCGCGAGATCCCGGCCAGCGGTTGGCACCAAAAAGCGCATCAAAGTGTCCGTTACATAGACGAGTTTCCGAGGAGGAAAAGCAACTCATGTTCGCACTACACGTAGGAGCAGTTCTGCATCACGTACCCGCTCTCGCTACCTGGGTGGTTCAGGAAGGCGGCGGCGCCATGGCAACCGATCCTCTAGGCTTGTGGAAAGCAATGGGGTGGGTTGCTCGAACCGTGGTCATCATCCTCTTCATCATGTCGGGCTGGTCCATCGGCGTAATGATTGATCGCTGGATGGCGTATAGTGCGGCCCGCAAGCAATCGCGTGCGTTTGCCCCGGCGGTAGCGGGAGCGCTGCGCGATGGCCGTATTGATGAAGCCATCAAAGTTGCCGAGCGCAACAAGAAAAGCCACCTGGCGAAAGTGGTCACCGCCGGCCTGATGGAATTCAAGGCCCACCAGGACAGCCCAGGCGCTATCCCTGGCGAAACTATTGAAGCCTCGAAACGCGCTTTGGAGCGGACCGAAGCCATCGTCCACGCGGAACTGAAGCGCGGATTGGGCGGCCTCGCAACCATTGGTTCGACAGCTCCCTTCGTGGGACTGTTCGGAACCGTGATGGGCATTCTGAACGCGTTCATCGGCATCAACAACTCGAAGGCTACTGGTCTGGCTGCGGTTGCCGGCGGTATCGCGGAAGCGCTGGTCACGACTGCTATCGGGCTGCTGGTCGCCATTCCGGCCGTGATGATGTTCAACTACCTGACCGGGCGCGTGGAAGCATTCGACGTCGAAATGGATAACTCGTCCAGCGAACTGATCGATTACTTCCTGAAGAAGCGCGGCGACGTTCGGCGGTAAGAAGGCTGGGTCGGATCTCGGCTGTGAGTTGCTTGTCCGGCGCTGGAGCGAACCGGCGCCGGACCTCCCAACTTCAGCGGACGATCGCTGACCCGGATCTGCACAACTAACCGGAGATTGCTGCTATGGCATTAGCAAAGCGAGACGAAGGCGCAAAGGTCAACTCCGACATTAACGTGACACCAATGGTGGACGTGATGTTGGTACTGTTGATCATCTTCATGGTGGTCACGCCCATGTTGCAGAAAGGCATCAGCGTGGACATGGCCAAGGTGAACAATCCGGAGCAGATGCCCGACGCGGATAAAGAAGACGCGTTGCTGGTATCGATTACGCGCGACAGCAAAGTCTATTTCGGCAGTGAACAGATTGCCGATGTGGATGGCCTGACCCAGAAGGTAAAAGACCGCCTGGCGAACAAGGCGGACAAGCGGGTGTACGTGAAGGCCGATATGCGCGCACGTTTTGGTGGCGTGGTGAAAGTGGTAGACAGCGTCCGCGCCGCTGGAGTTGACGATCTGGGATTGCTGACTGATCAGAGGAAGACGAGCACGCCGCCGCCCGCTCCACCCGCGGCAGGCCAATAGAAGGAGACGACCATGGGAATGGCAGTGGGCCCCAGCGGGGGCCAGACCGCGAACATCAACGTTACGCCGCTCATCGATGTGCTCCTGGTGTTGCTCATCATCTTCATGGTGATCTCGCCAGTGACCCCGAAAGGACTGGATGCGCTGGTACCTCAGCCGCCTCCGCCCAACGCGCCCAAGAACGTGAATCCTGACCGCACCATTGTCGTTCAATTGATCGACCGTGGACCGGGACAAGAGCCGGGCGTGAAAATCAACAACGAAGACGCGACCTGGGATAATTTGCAGGGCCGCCTCACCGACATCTATAAGCAACGCGCGGAGAAGGTGATGTTCGTTAAGGGAGACGATGCAATCCCGTTCAACAACGTCGCCAATGTGATTGACCTTGCCCACGCCGCTGGCGTCGACAAGGTTGGTCTGATCACCGCAAAGATCGAAGCGGGCAGCTAAACTGCCCGTCCGGTAAGGCCCAGGAGTTCGCATTCTTCTCAATTCGCCACAGCACGGGAGCGGACGGCTTCCGTGCTGCCAAGGCTCCGCTTGTCAAATCGCTGTCTCTGGGCCTAGGATGCTGTGGCGAGGGAGACTTATACCGCAATGAATAAAACTTTAAGATTGCTGATGTTGGTGGCGGTAGCGCTGGCGCTCTTTTCCTCTCTAGGTTGTGACAAGCTGAAGGCGCGCGATCAATTAAACAAGGGCGTGAAGGCCTACAAGGACAATCACTACGAACAGGCGATCGACCATTTTCAGCAATCCGTGCGGCTGGACCCGACCCTGATCAATGCTCGAATGTATCTGGCAACCGCCTACGTTTCTCAGTACATTCCGGGAGTGGACTCGCCGGATAATTTGCGCACCGCGCAGCAGGCGATCGATGAGTATCAGAGAGTAATCGATTCCAATCCGTCGCGCGATCAGAAGGTGAACGCGGCGAAGGGGATTGCATATCTCTACCTGAACGAGAAGAAATGGGACGATGCGAAAAAGTACTATCGCATGGCGTCGGAACTGGACCCGAACGATCCCGAGCCTTATTACTCCATCGGCGTGATCGACTGGACCGCGGCATACCAGCCGCGCATGGAAGAGCGTGCGAAGCTGGGCATGAAGCCGGATGAGCACCTCAGCAACAGCAACAAAGAACAGAAGAAAGTGTGCGAGGCGTTGAAACCCAAGAACACGCCCTTCATCCAGGAAGGCATTGACAGCTTGAATAAGGCCATTCAGCTTCGCCCGGATTACGACGATGCTATGGCGTACATGAACCTGATGTACCGTGAGAGGGCCGATATTGAGTGCGATGATGCAGCTGCCCGAACCGAGGACCTCAAGACCGCGGACCACTGGGTCGACGAAACTTTGAGGGTGAAGAAGGCCAAGGCGGAGAAAGCTGCCCAAAGTCAGGGCGGCGGGATCACGATGGATCAATCCAAGTAGGCCGGTTCTGTACGAGGTTTACTGAGCCCCGGACGTTATCCGGGGCTTTCATTTTGTGCCCCTCGATTTGGAGTAGCTAGGGCTTGCTGTAGAGTCGGACTTCCACCTTGGCAAATTGCCATCGCTGCAGGCTGGGAAAAGATTCCGCAAGCACTTGCGTGAGCATGATCGTGGTGGGATCCGGCTTTTCCGCGGGGCCGTTGTTCATCAGCATTAGCCACAGCCGCGGATAGCTGGCACCCACCTGCCGTATAAATTCGGACGTTGGCTTCCCAGTGAAGTCCCGATAATTGAGTCCAGCGCCATGGTATGGGAAGAGAATCACGGGGCCGAGTTGGGCCGTGAACTTCGCGCTCGCCGTATCTTCCCCCGCACGCTCTGAACGCGCAAACTCGTAAGGAATACGCGTCTCGGCGATGTGAAATACGATGCCATCTTCTGGCCGAGAATGATCGAGGACGAAAGTGCTGGCTGCGACAGAGGCATCCCGCTCTTTATCGAAGTCATGAGCGTAAACGAAGAACACCCCCTGCAGAGACAAAAAGAGCATGACGGCGAGAGTCACCCCCAGCATCCATGCAGATCGCAAGCGCTCCAACCCGGCGGCTGCCAGTATCACCAGGGGAGGCAGGCAGAAGATCATGTAGCGGGCGAGAAAGACGGGTCTGGCAAAAGAAAGCAGGACAGTGAAAGCGACCGGGAACAGTAGCCATGTCAGGAGAAACTGCAAGCGCCAGACATCCCGATCGGGATCTCGCCTCCCCAGGCGTTTGCCTGCGGACGCGACAGCGATGGTGCAGGCCACGACATAAAGCGCCGGCAAGGGCCACTCGTTGCTGCCACAGAGATGCTGGAAGAATTCGGCAAGACTCTGAAGGCTGGGGCGGGTGATCCAGCGGATCGGGCCGGCTCCGGTCTTGGCGACAAAGAGAAGCAGGGGCAAGACAAGAACGCCGATGGTCCACCACGCCCTCCGCATTCGCAGGGCGGGGGTGCCGATTGCGATCTGAGGTGGGCACGTCAGTCGTAACACGAGCCAATGTGCCACGATCAGCAACAGCGCGTATAAATGGGCGTAGACGGCCAATACGCCCGCGCCGATGTATCCCCGCAGATTGCGCCGCAACGGTTCGCCAAGCCACCAGACGAGCAAGCCTGAAGACAGGGTTGCAAGCAGAACCAATAGCGAGTAGCTGCGGGCTTCCTGAGAATAGCGAACATCGTAAGCATTGAAGGTGAACAGCGCAGCCGAAATTAGGGCCACCCGGTGGTCGAACAGCAATCGTGCCAGCCAGTAGATCGCAGGTAGCGTCGCCGCCGCGATGATGACCGACAGGCTGCGAATGAAGTAGGGACTGTGCCCCAGATGGAGCCAGACACGCAGAAGCAAGTAGTAGAGCGACATATTTGCTTCGCGCCACCAGAGAAGGTGCAGGAAATAGGGCCAATCGAGACGGGCAACTTCAACGCTAAAGGCCTCATCGAACCACAGCGGCTTGCAGACCAGGCAGACGAGGCGTAGCCCAATGCATGCCGCCATCAGGAGGGCAAAGGTGATCCTGTGAGCCCAGCCCCGCGGTTTGGCACCTGCAGGAGAAACGGATGAAGTATTTGTGGCGCCTTGGACTCGCATAGCGACGTTCAGTACGTTACAGCAATCATTATGCGGGAGAGTTCTCCAGGACAGCAGTGGCATGCTGGATAGCAGACAATCAAATAGAGGCGAGTCGCTCCGTTACAATCGAGTGGCAAGTTCGGTCGAGCTTCGGAGCTACCGTCGCCGAACATTGAGCCATCAACAAAGGCCAAATGTCTAACCGGTCATGTTCAAGAAGATTCTGATTGCGAACCGCGGTGAGATTGCGGTACGGGTGATCCGCGCTTGCCACGAGATGGGAATTGCGGCCGTGGCGGTGTACTCCGAGGTGGACCGCGCCGCGCTACATGTGAGGAAGGCGGACGAGGCTTACCCCATTGGTCCCGCGGATGCCAGGGAATCGTATCTAAACATCCAGAAAATTCTTGACGTCGCTCAACGCTCGGGAGCGGATGCCGTGCATCCGGGCTATGGCTTCCTGTCAGAGAATGCACAGTTCGCGCGAGCCTGTGCCGCCGCAGGCGTGAAATTCATCGGCCCTCCGGCAACGGCCATGGAGGCAATGGGCTCGAAGACGCGGGCCCGGCAGGCCATGGAAGAGGCTGGGGTGCCTTTCGTCCCGGGGACTGCTCGCGGGTTGGAGTCTTTCGCAGAGGCTCAGGACGCTGCTGACCGCATCGGATACCCCATCATGCTGAAAGCGGCAGCAGGAGGAGGGGGAAAAGGGATGCGGCTGGTCCATTCACCCGCAGAGCTCAAGTCCGCACTGGAAAGCGCCCGCAGCGAGGCTGAGCGGGCGTTCGGCGACGGCGAAGTGTACGTGGAAAAGGCCATCCTGAACCCGCGGCACATTGAGATGCAGATTCTCGCGGACGAGCACGGCAACACGGTTTATCTAGGCGAGCGCGAATGCTCGCTGCAGCGCCGGCACCAGAAGGTAGTGGAAGAGGCACCCTCGCCGATAGTCGACGCCGACATGCGGCGCCGTATGGGCGAAGTCGCAGTGCGAGTGGCACAGGCGGCGGGATACACGAACGCCGGTACGGTTGAGTTCCTGGTCGACCAGAAGAAGAATTTTTATTTTCTGGAGATGAATACGCGGCTGCAGGTCGAACATCCGGTTACCGAGCTGGTGGTGGGACTCGACCTGGTCCACCTGCAAATCCGCATCGCGAACGGGGAGCGCCTGCCTTTCACGCAAGACGAGGTTCAGATTCGAGGGCACGCCATCGAATGTCGGATTTATGCGGAAGATCCTGATAACAATTACTTCCCCAGCCCGGGCAAGATCACGTTGTTATTGCTGCCGTCGGGCCCGGGCATTCGCCGCGACAGCGGAATGTACGAAGGCTGGACCGTGCCCATGGATTACGACCCTCTTCTGGCGAAACTGATCGGATATGGCACCGATCGCGCTCAAGCGATCGCACGACTGCAGCGTGCATTGAATGAGTATTTCGTCGGGGGCATCAAGACCAATATAACGTTGTTTCGGCGCATTCTGGGCGACCCTGATTTTCAGGCGGGAAAGATCGACACGGGGTTCCTGGATCGTTTGCTTAACGACGTGAGAGCGCAAGGAGATGGGCATCCCGACCCGCAGGCTGCCGAAGTGGCGGTGGTTGCGGCGGGTATGTTCGCTGCGATGGGCCAAGCTGCGGCCGGGGCGGGGGAGTGCGCAGTTCCGAACGGCTCGGTTCACGGCAATGCGAATTCGCGTTCGAACTGGAAAACAGCGGCCCGGCGCGAGGCACTCCGGTGAAATGGGGAGCGATCCTCAACCGGCTAAACGAGCACTCAATGGCTAAAGCAGAGGAGAGGTGTCGAGCACGGTTACGGTCCACCCCGGCCAAATTTATGTCGCATCTGGCGCCTGGCTGCCTGAATCACCTGATTTGTGGACGGCAAGGGTGTACAATTCGTCGACACTGGGAATCCCAAACTATCCTTTGCATGGCACGGCCCGGCTGCGCTGCTGTGCGCGGCTTTGCACGTGACGGCCCCGGCGTGAACGGCACGCGACCAGAGGAGGAGCTGTCATGAGAATCTTGCTTTATAACCCCGATAATGGCGTCACGCGGAATTTCATGCCGCACCTGTGGATGTTCCTGCTGCAGGCGCTGACTCCTGCGGGACACGAAGTTCTCCTGATCGACGGCAATGCCCAACCCATGGACGAGACTGAGATCGCGCAATACGTCCGCGATCAGAAGATCGAACTGGTCGGCATCGGAGCCATGACTCGCATGATCGCCAAGGCTTACCGCATTGCCGACGCCATTCGCGCGACCGGCGTTCGCGTGGTGATGGGCGGGCCGCACGTCACCGAACTGGCTGACGAAGCTCTGGGCCGCGATGGTGGGCCGCGCCACGCCGACGCGGTTGCGCTTGGTGAGGCCGATGACACCTGGCCGCGGATTGTCGAGGATGCGGTGCGCGGCGAACTCAAAGAGATTTACGCACCCGTCGATGAAGCCGGAAAAGAGAGCAAGCCGGCGCTCAAAAATTATCCCGAGATTCCGTGGGATAAGATCGATCTCAAGCAGTTCAATCTTCTGCCCAAAGTTTTTTACCCGCTCCTAAAGGGAGTCGGCGAAGGCTGGGGCACATTCCGTATCGTGCCGGTGGAGTCGGGGCGCGGGTGTCCTTATGGCTGCGAATTCTGCACGGTGACCGGATTCTTCGGCGACTCGATCCGCTTCCGCACCAACGAGAGCGTGGTCAACGAACTCCTGTTGTTGAAGGCGCGGGCCCGCAAAGAGAGAGGGCAGATCGCGGTCTTCTTTATTGACGACAATTTCGCCATCAACGTGAAGCGTACTAAATCGCTGCTGCGCGACATCATTGCCGCCAAAGCGCAAGTTCACTGGGTCGCACAGATCAGCGCCAACCTACTGCGCGACGAAGAGCTTTGCGATCTAATCGCAGCGTCCGGGGGCAAGTGGGTATTCATCGGAATGGAGTCGATCGACCCGGCCAATCTGAAAGATGTCAACAAGGGATTCAACAAGCCCGGCGAATATGCGGCCGTGCTGGAGCGTCTGGCCAAACGTAACGTGTATGCCATCACCTCGTTCATCTTCGGCATGGACAATGACACGACGGGAGTGGCGGAGCGGACGCTGGAGCAGGTTCGCACCTGGCCTCCGGGGCTGCCGATCTTCGGTCTGCTGACCCCGCTGCCTGCAACCCCGCTCTATAAGCGACTGGAAGCGGCTGGACGTCTCACTCGTCGCAAGCATTGGCAGGAATTCATCCCGTTCGCCATGGCACACACACCGCTGAAGATGTCGATCGAAGAAGCGCACGCCGAAGTGAATTATGGATGGTCCCACTCTTACAGTCCGGAGGCGCTGGCACATGCAGTGAACTCGCTAAATGATCAGCCACTGGGCTACCGAATTAACATCTTCCTGGCTCGCCTGTGTTTCCGTGGTATCTATTTCCCCATGCTGGGTAAATTGGCATGGCTGAAAGTGATTACTGAGAACCGCCATACTATCTTCAAACTGGTAACCGAAGCCCTGTTTGGCCGCAAAGATCTACCAGGCGGTGCCAAGCTTGATGTGGAGTACAAAGAAGTAGAGACTCAAGAAGTGCCAGGCTAGCAATGGCCTGACCACACAGGGCAGGATCCATTCCATTTGGAACTCAAAATTCCCTGCCCTCCCGCTACAAACCGCGGCAAGGGCGGGATTGCGGCCTTGAACTTTCCCCGCGCCCAGACTTTGGTGTAGCCTGAAGAAACGCCACAGGTCTTCAGGAGGACGCATGCGTCGCCGCGAATTCCTTGTTCGCACCGCCACCGCCGCGGGAGCAGCCTGGCTCTCCTCGAAATCCATTTTTAGCGCTCTCGCGGAGCAAACCCTCGACAAGAAATTTTCTGCTTCCGAGACGGTCACTCTGGGCAGTACCGGCATCAAGACCAGCCGCCTCGCGATGGGCACGGGCACGGTGGGCTCAGGCCATCACTCGCACCAGACCGCGCTGGGAATTCAGGGCCTCTCCAACCTGCTGCTGAACGGCTACGATCATGGCCTACGCTTCTTCGATTCCGCTGACTCCTACGGAAGCCATCCGCACGTTGCTGAAGCGCTCAAGCATGTGCCGCGGGACAAAGTAACGGTCCTGACCAAGTCCTGGGCACGCGACGCCGATGGCATGCGGGCCGATCTCGATCGCTTTCGCAAGGAACTCGGGACGGACTATCTCGATATCTGTCTCATGCATTGCGTGACGGAAGCGGACTGGACCGACCGCTTTCGCGGAGCCATGGATGTGCTCTCCGAAGCCAAGCAAAAAGGAATCATCCGAACCCATGGCTGCTCCTGCCACAGCATCGAAGCTCTGCGCGCCGCCGCAAAGTCTTCCTGGGTGGAAATTGATCTGGCTCGCATCAATCCTGTCGGCGCCTACATGGACGCCGATCCAGCTACAGTCGTGAGCGTCCTGAAAGAAATGAAGTCCGCGGGGAAAGCCGTGGTAGGAATGAAAATCCTGGGCCAGGGCGCACTGCGCAACCGCCAGGACGAGGGAATCAAATACGCGCTGTCGCTAGGCCTGCTTGATGCATTCACCATCGGCGCCGAAAGCAAGCAAGAACAAGAAGACCTGATCCGCCGCATCTCCGCAGCTTAAGAGCGGGCTGCACACTGCGAGGGTGGAGTACTTGAGGGTGCCCCACCCTTCCCGCGTCTTTAGCGGGAGGGTGGGGTTTTTGACTTTGTATTTGCAATCTCTAGTGCCGATCTAACGAAATTTCCCCCAGCCGTGTCCATGACCATGATCGCCAATCTCGGACTAACGACAATGCTGGCTCTCTGTTCCTTTTCCGCAGTCGCTCACCCGGAAGTCTCCTTGCACACCCCGAGCCAGGCGGAAAAGAACTTAAAGGATCGTATCGCGCAGACTCGGCGCCTGATTGCGGAAGAGAAACTCGCCACACCAAATCAAAAAATCTCGCTTTACCCTAACACTCCATTGATTTCAGGTTTGGACTCACGATCAGCCTCGCCTCGGTTGCCTTCTGTACGTCTTCGGCCGTCAACCCCGGAGCGACTTCCTCCAGCACGAGTCCATCCTTAGTCACCCGAATGTAAGCCATCTCAGTCGCAATGGTATCGACCACGCGCACCCCAGTCAGGGGCAGCGTGCATTTCTTCAAAATCTTCGGAGCGCCTTCGCGGGTAGTATGCTCCATGGCAACGACCACTCGGCGCGCGCTCGCGACCAAATCCATGGCGCCGCCCATCCCTTTCACCATTTTCCCCGGTATCATCCAGTTCGCAATGCTGCCCAGTTCATCGACCTCCATGGCGCCCAGAACGCTGAGATCAATATGCCCTCCACGGATCATGGCAAACGAGTCCGCACTGGAGAAGTAAGACGTCCCGGGCATTTCGCTGACGGTCTCTTTACCGGCGTTGATCAGATCGGGATCCTCGGTGCCCTCGATGGGGTAAGGGCCGATGCCCAGCATCCCGTTCTCCGACTGCAGAGTGACCTCGATCCCCTTAGGCACATGATTCGCGATGAGCGTAGGCATCCCGATTCCGAGATTCACGTAATAGCCATCGCGCAATTCGCGCGCAATTCGCTTCACAATGCGTTCGCGCTTATCGGCGTCTTTGCCAGGTTTGCTCATCTTGTCATGCCCCAGAAATGTCATCCTGAGCGAGGATTTTGCTTCGCGAACGCGAAGCAAAACCGCGGTCGAAGGACCTGTACTTCAGTTCTCGCTGCTAGGTATCAGACCTACCCAACCTTACGCACAGTTCTTCTCTCAATCTTCCGCTCGTACAACTCTCCCTGAAAAATCCTTTTCACAAAAATGGAAGGTGTGTGAATGGCGTCGCCATCCAACTCACCAGCATCGACCAGATGCTCGACCTCGGCAATCGTGATCTTCGCCGCTGTCGCCATCATGGGATTAAAATTCCGAGCGGTCTTGCGGTAAATCAGATTGCCTGCGCGATCACCTTTCCACGCCTTCACGAAGGCGAAATCGGCCGTCAGTCCGCGCTCCATCAAATAGGGCCGGCCATCGAACTCGCGCGTCTCCTTGCCCTCAGCAACGATGGTACCCACGCCAGTCGGAGTATAAAAAGCTGGAATGCCGGCGCCACCGGCGCGAATGCGCTCGGAAAACGTCCCCTGCGGAATCAACTCCAGCTTGATATTTCCGCTCAGCACGAGTTCTTCTAATAGCTTGTTTTCGCCGACATACGTGCCAATGTGGTGCACAATCTGTCCCGCGGCTAGGAGCAAACCATTGCCTACGCCATCGATGCCCACATTGTTGCTGATGGTATGCAGATTTTTCGTGCCTTTACGCACCAGCGCGCGAATCAGGTTCTCCGGCATTCCGCACAGGCCGAAGCCGCCGATCATGATGCTCGCCCCGTCAAACACGTCGCGGATGGCCTCATCCGCATTGGCTACGACTTTGTTCATCGCGAAGGAGATTGTAAAAGAAATTTGATAATTGGGTAATTTGCTAATTGAGTAATTAAACCGAGGCCCAGATCAATCCAGCATCAATCGGGCGGGGCCTTCTTCGGTGTTGCACGCTTGCGCAGCGAGTGCGCTTGGTCAAACTCCTGCGCCAATTCCCGGGTCGTCAGATTCTCGCGAATGTGCGCTAACCGCTGCTCGATTTTCCACAGCGCGTCTTCAAGATTTTTCTTATTGCTGATCGCCACGTCCCGCCACATCGAATACGGACTCGCCGAGATTCGCGTCATCTCCTGCAGGGCGCGTCCCCCGGCGGGCAGCAAGGGAGCGTCTTCCCCGAACTCCTCCACCAATGCAGCCGCTAATGCGGTGGAGATCATCTGCGGCACATGGCTGATCCACGCGCACAGCCGGTCGTGCTCGCTGGCGGGCATCATCGCCACTCGCGCCCCGATATGATCAATCCACCCGATAAACTCCGGAAACAATCCTTCGTTTAAATTCTGTCCTTCGAGCGGAGTCAGAAACCACGCGGCTTTCTGAAACAAATCCGCGTCAGCATAATCGACGCCGCTCATTTCTTTGCCAGCCATCGGATGCCCAGCCAAAAAGCATTTCTTCGCGTTTTTGCCGAATACCTTCTGAGCGCGTTCGACCACCGCACCCTTCGTGCTCCCAACATCGGTCATCAAAGTCTTGGACGGCAGCGTCGGTCCTAATCGATCAATCAAGTCGACAACTGCTAGCACCGGCGTGGCTAGCACCACCACATCGCTTCCGCGCATCGAATCCGCAGGATCAATGGCACCCAGGTCAATGGCTCCGCGGGCGTGCGCTTTCTGCAGCGCCGCCTCGCGATCGCATCCCACTATCGTTCCAGCGAATTTCGCTTTGCGAAGCGCCAGCCCCAGTGAGCCGCCAATCAGGCCGGTGCCAATGATCGTAATTCGCCGAATCGACATAAAATTTAGTAATTATTTAATTTTGTAATTGGCTCAGACCCAGGCAAGAATTTCAATTACTCAATGGCCAAATTTCCCAATTACTCAATTCTATTTACCCAATCTTCCGTCCCACGGCCGGCGCAATCATCCTGAGTTCATCCATCAATTTCGCGAATTGCTCCGGAAATAGCGACTGTGCTCCATCCGATAAAGCCTTGTCAGGAGTGCAGTGCACCTCGATCAGCAATGCATCAGCGCCCGCGGCCACTGAGGCGCGCGCCATGGGAGCAACTTTGTCGCGACGCCCCGTGCCGTGCGACGGATCGGCCGTCATAGGCAGATGCGACAGCTTGTGAATGATCGGAATCGCCGAGATGTCCATGGTATTTCGCGTGTATGTCTCAAAGGTGCGGATGCCGCGCTCGCACAGAATCACGTCATAATTTCCGCCCGACATCACGTACTCGGCCGAGAGCAAAAGCTCCTCGAATGTGGCCGCGATCCCGCGCTTCAGCAGCACCGGCTTGCGCACTTTTCCCAATTCACGCAGCAAATTGAAATTCTGCATATTGCGCGCGCCAATTTGGAGAATGTCCACATACGGCAGCATCATAGGAATCTGCGAAATCTCCATCACTTCGCTGATCACCAGTAGCCCGAACTTTTCTCCCGCCTCCTGCAAGAGCTTCAGTGCCTCTTCGCCATGCCCCTGAAACGAATACGGAGAGCTCCGCGGCTTGAATGCTCCGCCGCGCAGCACTTTCGCACCCGCCTTGGCAATCGCCTCCGCCGTGCTGAACAACTGCTCGCGGGACTCCACCGAACAGGGTCCGGCCATGACAACGACTTCATTTCCACCAACACCAATCCCGTTCCGCAGTTTCACGACTGTGCCTTCGGGACGAAAACTTCTCCCCGCCAGCTTGTACGGCGAACTGATGCGGTGCACTTCCTGCACCCCGGGCAGCAACTCCAGAATGCGGATATCGAAGTCGATGTTCGATCCAACCGCCCCGAGCACGGTCATCCGCGCCCCGGTCGAACGGTGCACCTCGAAACCCATCTTCACAAGATGCTCAATGACCTGTTGTATCTGCGCCTCGTCGGCGCGTTCCTGCATGGCAACAATCATGAAGAACAGCTCCTGGCTTCTAGCTCCTGGCTACCAGCTCTAGCTTCTAGCTAAACGCTAAGAGTTAATAGCTAAAAGCTCCGTCAATCATTGACATCCGACTCCAACTCAGTCTCGGTCTCAGCCGGTTTTTGGTGCGGGACAATTTCTTCCTTCTGAATATTCCGCATGACATCGATGATGCGTTCATAAATGCGCACCAGATCCCGCCCGGGCAGCGGCCCTGGATTCACCGCCTGGACGTTGTCAAAGACAGTTCGCTCCCGGTCCGGCTCATAAATTGGCAAAGAAGTATTTCGCTTGAGCTTGCCAATTTCGACCGCCGCCCGCGCCCGCTCGCTCAAAAGCGCAACCAGTTTCTGATCTAGTTCATCGATTTGCTTTCGCCAATCTTCGATGTCCATAAATTTCCAAACAATTAACGCGGGGGTGCCCCACCCTTCCCGCGCTTCTGCGGGAGGGTGGGGATTTCGACTTCCTTTCGCAACACAATTCGGGGCCTCACCCAGTGCCCACAGCAACTGGTCGGAGCAACCCTCTCACAAACTCTCCTACAGCCGTCGCCTCCCGCCCTGGATTCCGTTCAACCGTTTGTACAATCGCGCTACCCACGACAACCGCGTCAGCGAACTCGCCAACTTCCGCAAACTGCTCCGCCGTAGAAATGCCAAATCCCAAAGCGATGGGCAACCTGGTTAGCACGCCTCAGCCGCTTCACCAGCTTCCGCGCATCTTCCGCCAGTTGCTGTCGTTGTCCGGTAACCCCAGTCCGCGACACCGCATACACAAATCCGCGCGACGCATCCGCAATGCGCTTTAAACGATCGTCCGGACTGGTAGGCGCCGCCAGAAACACCGGAGACAAATCATGGGCCCGCATCGCGCTCAGATACTCGCCGGATTCTTCTACCGGCAGATCGGTCACGAGGACGCCATCCAGCCCGGCAGCACGCGCAACTTTGCAAAATTTCTCCATGCCCATCCGCAGAATGGGATTGAGATACGAAAATACGATCAGCCCGGTGGATTGTGCCTGCTGGCGAATTTCGGCAGTCAGCGTGAGCACTTGCGCCAGCGATGTTCCATGCCTCAGCGCCCGTTCACTCGCCCGCTGAATCACAGGCCCATCGGCCACTGGATCGCTGAACGGCACGCCCAACTCGATGGCGTCCGCTCCTGCTTCAATCGCCGCCAGCACGATTTCCCGCGTGGTCGCCAGATCGGGATCGCCGCAAGTCACGTACGCCACCAGTGCCGGTTTTTTATGGAAGGTTAGCGGCATGGCAAAGATCAATAATGTTCCCAGGCAATCGCCCAGTGCTCGTCCGGCCTCGACGATTTCAGGACCAGTTGCCCGTCCGAGAACCGGTACACGCGTGTAAGGTCCTTGCCAATGAGTGCCCGCACCAGCGATCCGCGAACGTGATGAGTAACCGTATGCGCCTGCTCATCTACCTCGTATGTACCGAAGTACGCTTCATAGCCAGCTTGATCGTACTTCACTGGGTTCCCGTCGGGAGCAGATTGCGCTGAAGGCAACATAATCTGCACCGACATGTGCCCATCCTGCGTGTAAAGCAGCGTCCCCTGGCGGTCGGTTATGTGCTTCATTTTTCCGTCTGCCGCTTGCTCCTCGATCCAAGCCAGCCGCCATGCCCCGATCAACTTCTGCGTGACCGAATCTGCCGTATTCGTCGTTGATTGCGCGGGACACACTGCACTGAGCGCGACAGCCGTAATAATTGTCATCGCACAACCAACCAGTATTTTCATAATGTCTTTCTACCGTCACAACCGAAATCCAGGCAAGTGCGCTTAGCAAAAAGACTCCTGCGCGCAGCTTAGCGATTTCGCCGGTGGTCCCTTTCAAGCGAGCGTCAGATTCTCACGTAGAATTCCAACGTCCTTATCGCCGCGTCCCGACACATTCACAATCACCACGTCGGATTTCTTCATGCGAGGCGCGCGCTTGATGACCTCAGCCACAGCATGCGCCGACTCCAAAGCAGGAATGATGCCCTCGGTGCGAGCCAGCACGGTGGTCGCCTCGAGCGCCTCCGCATCGGAAGCGGGCACATACTCCGCCCGCCCAGCATCACGCAATGCGGCGTGCTCCGGCCCAATCGACGGATAGTCCAGCCCCGCCGAAACCGAATGGGTAAGCGCAATCTGCCCACCCGAATCCTGCAGCACGTAAGAGTAAGTTCCCTGCAGCACGCCCGGCGATCCACCTCGAAAACGCGCCGCATGATCGCCCAGCGCCTCGCCGCGTCCTCCGGCTTCCACTCCAATCAGCCGCACGCCCTTATCTTTTATGAATTCATAAAACGCGCCAATCGCATTGGATCCGCCGCCCACACAAGCAATAATTGCTGTAGGTAACCGGCCCTCTGCCTTGAGAATCTGCGTCCGTGCCTCGCGCCCGATGACCCGATGGAAGTCGCGTACCATCGTTGGATACGGATGAGCGCCCAGCACGCTACCGAGCAGATAATGCGTAGTACGCACGTTGGTGACCCAATCGCGCATGGCCTCGTTAATCGCGTCCTTCAACGTCCTTGACCCAGACTCTACGCCACGTACTTCCGCCCCCAACAGCCGCATGCGGAATACGTTCAACTCCTGGCGCCGCATGTCTTCGGTACCCATATATACAACGCACTCAAATCCCAGCAACGCGCATACCGTTGCAGTTGCCACTCCATGCTGCCCGGCGCCGGTCTCGGCGATCACGCGATGCTTCCCCATGCGTTCGACGAGCAGGCCCTGCCCCAGGCAGTTGTTGATCTTGTGTGCCCCCGTATGCAACAGGTCTTCGCGCTTCAGATAAATCTTCGCGCCGCCCAGCTTTTCTGTCAGTCGCCGCGCGAAAAACAAGGGAGTAGGACGTCCGGCGTAGGTCCGCAGCAGTTCTTCCAACCGCGCCTGGAATTTCTTGTCCTTCCGAGCCTTCTCGTACTCGCGCTCCAATTCGTCCAGCGCAGCCATCAAAGTCTCAGGTACATACCGTCCGCCATAAACTCCAAAGCGCCCCGGGTCCTGACTACGAACAGAAGAAGAACGAGGGTACCCCACTGTGCGCGCTTTTCGTAGAGTGGCGATTTTGACTTTAGAACTCCGAGGAACCGTAACCATCCCTAGCCCGCCTTCCGATCTGCTGCCCGCACCGCGTGCACAAACGCCCGCACCTTCTCCGGATCTTTCTTCCCGGGAGAAGCTTCGACGCCCGAAACCACATCCACCCCGAAAGGATTCAACACCTCGAGGGCTTGGTTCACGTTTTCCGGCGTCAATCCCCCGGCAATCACAACCTTTCGATGCAAGCTCAATTCCTTTACCGCACTCGAACCTTGGTGCCAATCGAACGTCCGACCGGTTCCCCCGGGATGATTCGAGTCCCCAGAATCGAGGAACAATGTATCGAACGCCCCTGGCGAACCCTCCTGGGACAATGTCACCACATTCCTGTTTCCTTCCCCCAAGAAGGCCGCGATCGGGAGTGCCAGGTAAATTTTCAAACCAATAGTGTCGGAGACAGCCAAAAGTTTTATCGGATTGAGGCGTGTGCGTCATCGGATACACCTGAACGGCGTTGAATCCAGCATAAAGCGAGGTATCTACCGCGCGCTCTATTGAGAGACCCGCGAAGACTCCGATCTTCTCCACACTCTCCGGCAACTTTCCGACGATCTCTCGTGCAGTCTCCACCGTCACGCACCGCGGACTCTTTTCGTAAAACACGAATCCGACCGCGTCCGCACCGGCATCCACCGCAAGCAGTGCGTCTTCCAGATTCGTCATCCCGCAAACCTTCACCCAAGTCATAAATGAACTATCAATGGCCCAGGAACCCTACTTCACTGAACACGGGATACCGAGGTATGGACTGCAGGTCCTCCCATCAATTCCCGCAGTGCAGCACCGGGACGGTCAGCGCGCATCAGCGACTCGCCTACCAGCAATGCGTGATAGCCAACTGCGCGCAGTGCGCTCACATCCTGGGCGGAGTGAATCCCACTCTCGGCCACTCGAACAACATAGTCGGGAAAGCGATCTGCCAGCGCGATTGCCGCCAGCTGATCAACCTTAAACGTCCGCAGATCTCGCGTATTCACCCCAATCAAGTCACACCGGGCTTCCAGAGCCCGATCCAATTCGTGACGATCGTGTACTTCACAAAGCACGTCGAGACCATGGGACCGGGCCGAAGCCGAGAGCGAGTTCAACTGTTCCTGCGACAGTGCCGCGACAATCAGCAACACCGCATCGGCGGCATTTGCCCGCGCCTCGAGCAGTTGAAATTCATCGACGATGAAATCCTTGCGCAAGCAGGGAATCGCAACGGCTGCCGAAGCCTCGCGCAAATTGCCCAGCGACCCTTGAAAGTACTCCTCATCTGTCAGCACCGACAAAGCCGCCGCTCCTGCGCCCTCCAACTCCCGAGCCAGTTCCGCCGCACGAAACTCCGCCCGAATCAATCCCTTCGACGGCGAAGCCTTCTTCAACTCCGCAATGATCGCGATCCCATCCTGACCCCGAGCAGCGAGAGCCCGACGAAAGCCCCGCGGGACGTGCGTTTCTGCCTCGCGCTCCAAAGCGCGCAGGTCCGCGGCATTCTTATTGCGCGCCACCCGGCGACGCGTTGCCGCCACGATTTCGTCCAGAAACGCAGCCATACAGAGATCCCGAAAGTCAGGGGAATCCCCCGATTATACGGGAAGCCTGCATCCATATTTGTCGGACGAATGTCTTCAGCGCCAGAGCGAACAATAATTCAGCACAGAGCAATGCTCATAAATTCACCGAGAGCGTCTACAAAAGAGCCAGGGTGCCCCACCCTTCCCGCGCAGTCCGCGGGAGGGTGGGGGTGTTGAATTCCTGTAAGGCGTGGAGGCGGCGTAAGGAACTTGAACAATTAACCGGACACTTCGAATCCGCCTACTCCAACCCCAAAGATCTCTTGACCGACTCCCCGTACTCGCGCGCCCTCTCCAGCACGCCAGGCTCATCCACCGTCAGCAACTTCCGATCCCGCATCACCACGCGCCCGCCGATCACTACCGTATCCACATCGCTGGCCTTGAGCGAATAAGCAATTTGCGCATAGACGTCATACATCGGTACAGCATTCGGCTCGCGCAAACTGATCAGCACAAGATCCGCTTTCTTCAAGGCCTCGAGCGATCCAATTTCCTTGTCCATGTGCAGCGCCCGAGCCCCGTCTATTGTGGCCATCTCGACGACGGCCTTGGCATTCAACGCCAAGGGATCCATCTTCGAAATCTTCGCCAGCTTCGCCGCGAGATCGATCTCCTCCATCAGATCCAAATCGTTATTACTGCCCGCCGGGCCATCCGTCCCGAGCCCCACCGCGATTCCTGCCGCCCTCATTTCGGGAACCGGCGACACTCCGCTGGCAATCATCATGTTGCTTGACGGATTATGCACGCACCCCACTCCGCGCTCAGCCAGCAACTTGCGATCCGCTTCGTCCACAAAAATGCAATGCGCCGCTACAATTTCCGGACCCAGCACCCCAATCTTTTCCAGATACTGCACCGGAGACATCCCGTTCGTCTTCTTGCTGTCCTCCCATTCCTTCTTCATTTCCGCCACATGGATCAAAATCGGCGCATGATATTTGCGAGCCAGGGCCGTCGCGTCCTGCAGCGTCTTTTTTGAGCACGTGTAGATCGAATGCGGAGCGGGAGCCGCGTGGATCAACGGATCTCCCTGCCATCGCTTTAGGAATTTCTCGGTGTAAGCCAACATCTCCGCTTCGGATTTGTTGTCGGGCGCAGGAAAATCGATAAGCGTTTCGCCCAACACCCCGCGCATTCCTGCGGCCTTGGTCTCCTCCGCAATCGCGTCCTCGAAGTAATACATATCGGCGAACGTGGTGACTCCCGCCCGAATCTGCTCCGCGGCCGCCAACCGCGTGCCCCAGCGCACAAACTGTTCATTCACGTTCTTCGCTTCCGCGGGAAAAATGTACTTGTAGAGCCAGTCGTTCAGCGTGACGTCATCATGCAGGCCGCGAAACAACGTCATCGGCACATGCGTATGCCCATTGATAAATCCCGGCAGCACCAAGTGATCTCGTGCATCGACCACCTGAGGCGCACGATAGCGCGACTCAATCTCGGTACGCTTTCCGACCGCCGCGATCGAATCCCCGCGAATCGCCACGCTCCCATCCTGATAAATTGCGCGCGCCCCATCCATCGTCACCACAATTCCGCCGCTGACGATCAGATCGACGGACTCTTTCTGCTGTCCAAGCGCAGCAACACTCCACATAAGACACACAACCACACTCAGAGTGCGCAAAGTTTTCATTGTTCTCCGTAACCGCGGGACGCCAAAAGCCGCGATCTAAAATTCTTTTTTCCCCACCACATCAATATCCGTGTCGGCCACGGGCTTACTCCGAACCACGCTGAAATCGCGCACCTGATTCAGAGAAAAAGCCGGAACTCCCGCATCCGAAGCCGCTTTGATCCTGCCCAGGTCTGCGCCGTCCACATCGTCCAGCACGAAGACCGGGCGCCCGTCCTGGTTTGTGTGCTCAATTTTGATCCCGTCCATTTCGAGCCCGCGAACGTGTCTCACAAAAAAGCCGTGCGCCGGAGTAGTTCCAAACATAGTCGGTTCCGGATACTTCTTCTCTTCCTCCGGCACGGCGCGTTGCGCATCGCTCTTGGTCCCGCCCCCGGAGTGAACGACAACCAAGTCAGTGATCTTCACATCTTCGATGGGATGTCCCGGAATTCCCGCCAGGATCGATCCAATCCGCGGCGAATTTACAGCGCTCATACAACTGATGTTGCTGAGAATCACCCGACGCATCACGCCCACAGCTATGCTGGAGGGCCCGCGCATGCGAGCTCCCAACCGCATGAAGATCGGCGCCTCCACCGCATTCCGCATAGTGATATTCGTGCACGTCACATCTTCAACAATCGCTCCATCAACGCTCTCAATCGCCAGCCCGCGACAGCCCTCAAACACGCAGTTGGAAACGGTAATATTCTTGAATCCTCCATTGGATTCAGTCCCAAACTTGATGCGCCCGGTGCGCGGCACTTTCTCGTTGTCAGGAAATTTCTTGAACGTTCCGTCGAGCAGCGTCCCCTCTTCGAAGCTACCCGAAAGCAGGCAATTGGTAATTGTCACCATCTCCGTGGCCCGCGCGTAACCGAGCGCGAACGAACTCTTCAGGCAAATCCCGTCATCCCAGGGAGAGTTCACGCTGCAGTTAGAAATGCGCACGTTCCTGCAGCAGTCCACGTCGATGCCGTCGCGATTCGTGTCGATCTTCAGATTATCGATCGTGAAGTTGTCCACTCCAGTCGCGAGGACCCCGAAATGTCCCCCATGCAAAATAGAGAAATCCCGCAGCAGCACATTGCGGCAATTCTTCAACGCAATCGCCTTGTTCGCTACTCCGGGTTTCTCCGCCACCGGGCCCCCTCCCCACCCCCGACTCAGACCCTTGCCCCAGATGAGTCCCGGCCCATAAATGCTGACATCGCTCAGCCCTTCGCCCCAAATCAAACTGTTATGCCAATGGTTGTGCCCGTAGTCCTGATAATCCTCCCAGGGCTTATTCGATTCCGCCAGATCGTAACTGCGACTTGCATCCGGTGCCGGATCCGCCGCGACAATAGTCGCTCCCTGCTCCAGATAGAGCGCAACCTTGCTTTTGAGATGAATGGAATAGCACAGATAATTTCCCGCCGGAAAGTAAACGGTGCCTCCGGCGCTGGCCGCTTCCTCGATCGCCCGGTTGATCGCTGCAGTGTCGACTGTCTTGCCGTCACCCGCAGCGCCGAACCGGAGGACGTCGAAAAAACCGCTTCGATTGTCTCCTTCCGGGTGTCCCAATTTTGCCGTGTCTTGTGCCGCAAGACTGGGGAGCTTGGGAACTAACGCAACACCGGCAATGCCCACTCGCTTCAAAAATCCGCGTCGACCACTCGCTGCAGAATCCATAATGGGCTTCCTCAATTCAGGGGCTTCAACAACTCAAATCTTTACCTCTCGCCCACCCTGCGCAGATAGAACTGAAAAAAATCCTCCGGATTCGAATTCAAGCAAACCTGCGCATTCCGCGTCCCCGGCTCTTCGCGCGTGTATCCCTTCTCGTCCACTCGAATATGCAGCGGCTGCACCGGACACAACTCGGGCTTCAAAATAAACGTAACCGTCATAGGATCGAACAAAGTCGGGGTTTCCTGCGCCCACAAGTGATACAGGATCGCAAGCTGATCCGTGACTGCCGTGCCGCGCGTAAATAGAAACGCGCGCTTTACCTCATCCAGTTTCAACTGCGTCGAATCCAGAGGCATGACGAACAGCGGCACGCCCGACGCGAACAATTTTTGAGCGGACTTGACGTCGTTCAAAATGTTCCACTCTGGTGATGGCGGAAAATGCTCGTTGTAGCCGAAATCTCCATAGCCGCGCCGGATCGATCCGCCCATGATTACGACTCGTTTCAATTTGCGGAAAGTCGCCGAATCGCGATCAATTGCTTCTCCGACATTCATCAACGGCCCAATCGCAATCAGAGTGATCTCGCCAGGAAATTTGCGTATCTGCTCCAGCAAAAAGTCCGTCGAGTCTCCATGGGAACCCTTTGCAAAATGTCCTTCCTCCCCATAGCGCCGCTGCGACATCGGTGTTTTCCCCGCCGCCTTTCCCACCAGCACAGGAATGTCGCTCCTGCCAACCTCAGCCAAAAATCGGTCCACGATCTTGGCTCTTGCGTCCGTTTCGGCAAAGGCAGTCGAAATTCCGAGCACCTGCAATTCCGGACTCTTCACCGCCAGCGCCAACGCAAATGCATCGTCCACATCGTCCCCGATGTCGGTATCGATAATGACCTTTTGCTGAGCAAAAGCCGCAGAGGTTGTACACCAGAAGCATAAACACAAAATCCACCTGGATATTTCACTTCGCATCAGCCAAACCTCCACCGGGGTGCCCCATCCTTCACGCGTTTTGAGCGGGCGGGTGGGGTTCTGACTTTACGACACCTGCGAAACCCGCTGTAAGCATAGCGCACCGTCCGCTCTCGAAGAGGATCGCTGGTCCCGGGGCGCCGCTCGCGAATCTTTCCAACTCAGGCTATGCCCCGACGATCTCCGTGTCGCCGTTTCCACATCGTGTTCTGGCGTCCACGGCCCAATCCCGTCCGTGAAAAGGCTAACCCGCGTGGAATCAATTCCACAACACGTTGGCCTGCCTCGTGCATTTACGAGAAGCGCCGCTTGTCGGCAGGAGGCAACCACAATGACCCGCATGAACCTGTTGAGCAACACTCGCAAATACACAATTCTGACTTGGGGTACCAGCGCCAGCACGCTCGTTTTCGCCGCCGTGCTGATCGTCTGCTCCTTCGCTGTCGGATGTTCCAGCGACAAACCGCAACCCGTAACCAGCAGTAACCAGATTCCCACAGCGCAACCGCAGCCCGTCCCGCTGATGCCAACCGCGCAAGCAGAGAGTAAGCCAATGACGAAGAAGAGGGTCGTCCGCAAGAAACCCGCAACGGTAAACTACGCGGACAAAACCTACGGCGTGACCTTTGAATACCCGCGGCGCTACGCGATCGAGACCGGAGACGCTGCCACGCAGCTCATCATGTCGAATCCCATTCCGATGAACTTCGTGCAGCCCGGCGGGGTTGCGCTCGCCGCCGTCGAACTCCCGGAGACAAACTACATCAACACGGACTTCTCGTCCGCATTCTTCAACGTGAGCGTGCACAAGACCCTCACTGCCGATCAATGCAGCGAGTTCGCCGTGCCGCAACCTAAGACACTCGCGAAGCCTGATTCCGCTCCGGTCTCAGAGGCAAGGAACGAGACGCCGCAGACGGCCAATGCGACGCCTGATGTGAAGACTGAGGTCAAACACTGACGCGCCGAAACAAGAGCTGACTGCTAAGTCGGACTCTACTTCCGCCTCGAACCCGGAGCAGTCGGTCAGCGCGAGGACCACGGCCGATGCCGGCAAACTTCTGATCGGCGACATGGAGCTTCGCGCCACCGAAGCGGTCAGCGGCGAAGGCACGCGCCAGAGTGACTCCAAGTACTTCCATCTCTACCAGAATGGGGCCTGCTACGAGTTCGCCCTGAACGTGACTACCAACGCCAGCGAAGAAGGCTTGGTGAAGCACGTGGATCGGGACAAAGTCTTCAACCGCCTGGAGCAGATCCTTACCACCGTAAAGATCAATCCGGTAGCTCCAGAAATCAAAGCCGAATCGCATTCACCAGCCGAAACCCCGGCGCAGTGACAAAGTGAACCAATGATGAAGGGGTGCCCCACCCTTCCCGCGCAGTCTGCGGGAGGGTGGGGGTTTTGACTTCCTGAGGTTTTGACTTCCTCGCCACGGAGAGAATCGATGCCCACATCACGCACCTCAAACGCCGCCGAGGCCTTCACCCGCTCAGTCCTCCTCACCTTAGGACTGGACCACGCCCTCATTGACTTCCTCGCGTGCACAGCCATCGGCGCCGCCGCAGTCCTGCTGGCAATCGCACTGGTCGGTGTCAGAAGCCAACGCTCACGTCCCTCCGAGTTCATGTGAGCACTCCACACTGCTAGAATTTCCAGCATGAAAGCGCTAGTTCTTTCCAGCCTCTCTGGAATCCAGGCACTATCGATCAAAGAATCGCCTGAGCCCGTTGTGAAACCCGGACAAACGCTTGTGCGCGTCTCGGCAGGGGGCCTCAACTTCGCCGACATCATGACAACCAAGGGGGGATATCCAGGAATGCCGGCGCCGCCCGTTATTGTCGGCCGCGAATTTTCCGGAGCGGAAGAAAGCACGGGGCGCCGCGTCATGGGCTACGCGCAATGGGGCGCCTTCGCGGAAAGAACCTGCGCTCACTCCAGTATGCTGTGGCCGGTCCCCGATGAGTGGAGCAACGAACAGGCTGCAGCCTTCCCGGTAAACTATTTCACCGCCTATCTCGGATACTGGCAGGCGGGCATGACTAGCCCTGCGCCGCCGGGCCGGACGCACCGCGTCCTCATTCATGCCGTCGCAGGCGGAGTCGGCACTGCCGCTGTTCAGATTGGACGCCTGCTCGGGGTCGACATGTACGGAACGTCATCTTCCGACGAGAAATTGGCGCGCGTCAAGGAACTCGGCCTGCAGCACGGAATCAACTACAAGCGGCATGACTACGAAGAAAGTGTGAAGAATCTTACTCGCGGGGAAGGAGTCGATGCGGTCTTCGAAATGCTGGGCGGCGAGCACACCGCGAAAAGTCTTCGCTGCCTCCGAGACTTTGGAAGAGTTATCCAATACGGAACCGCAACCGGCACGCAACCAAAGCTGGACCTCCGGGCTATGTACGCAAAATCCGCCAGCGTACAGGGATTGTGGCTGACGTATCTCTCGCAAAAATCAGAAATAATCGGCCCCGCATGGGAGCACCTATCGAAGTGGATCAAAGACGGCAAGCTGACCCCGCAGATCGGCCAGGTCTTTGACTTCGAGCAGGCAACAGAAGCATACAAACTGCTGGAACAAGGAAAGAACTACGGCAAGCTAATCCTGAAGATAGCCTAAGAAAGAAATAGAAATAAACGAAAGGGTGCCCCACCCTTCCCGCGTTTTCTGCGGGAGGGTGGGGATTTTGACTTTGGGATTTTGACTTTAGGATTTATTTATATTTTGTCTTTATTTTTGACTTTGGGATTTTGGCTGTCCTTGACCGCATGTCCTTAGTTCGATCAGCTAAGACGACTCGAACACCCAAGAATCGCTGACCACAAAATTCGCCACCGAGCACAGCGCAATCGCGATAATATTGGCGACGAGATAATTCATTCCGCCGAATCCCACCATAACCTTCATCAGCGCGAGATTCCCAAGAAGGGACACAAGCCCCGCAGTCAGGTTGAAGCGCAGGAATCTGCCAACCGATCTTCGTGGCGACACTTCAATCCGATCAGCCCAGGTGAACTGCTCATGCCAAACAAAGTTGTGAACCACAGCCGCCTGAACTGCAATGGCAGTCGCCAGCAGGTAATCGAACTGCAGCACAGTCTTGAGCAGGAATAATGCGGTGAACTGCACTCCAATCCCGGCTCCTCCCACCAGGTTGAACTTGCACCAGCGCGCAAGTCGGGATCCCGCTCCGTGTTTCGCTGCACCCCGCCTCATCGGGAAATCCTTTCTTCACGATAAAGCCGAAGCGTGTTCTGGACGGTAAAAAAAATAACCGTGATCGACATTCCGAGTAGGCCGATCATCCCGCCGACATCAAACAGCCGATACTGTCCTCCGACAAAATGCACCCGAGGCTTCCAGAACAATGCCAGGTTCCCGACAGCTAGCAGGATCCGCAGTTCAGTTGGCCCGAACCGCCAAAAGGACAGGCGAAACTCTCCCAGCGTATGAGTAGCCAAGTACGACTGAATGGACAGCAGCAAGAACGCAACCAGTAAACCGATCGCAATAAAGGGATGCATGTAGCCCGACAGCGCGAGGCCGCCCATCAGAGCCACTGCTCCAAAGCTATCCACCATGTGATCCACATAGAACCCGTAGCGCGGACGCAGGGTCTGCCGCACCCGAGCCACGGTGCCATCCAACGAGTCCCCCAACCAGTTCAGCGCCAGGCAAGCGATGACTCCAACCAGCCAAAAGCGATTTCGCAAAGCCAGCGCATAGCACAGGCCGGCGCCCACCTGTGCGATGAAACCCAGCAGCGTCAGGTGATCCGACCCGATTCGCTGAGGCGTCCTCTCTGCCAGCCACACTAAAAGGCGCTTTTCGCCCGAAGCCACCCAACTCTCCTGCACTCTCTTGGTCACCGCTATTGGCCTCATACGTCGGATTTCAAGCAGTACCGCCGGGTTCACTTGCTCGCAAAATTCTGTCATGTTCTGGGAACCGGAAGTTGCCACGTTCGCCTCCAGATGCATCCACCTGCCGCATTCTGTTGTGCGAGCAATGTCGTCCAATTCCGGGCTGGGAGCAATGCATAGAGCATTAAGTCGAGATCAACTAATGGTCAACAGGTAAGCTCATGACAACAAAGCCTCAATCCGCGCACATCAATTCATGCGTACACATGCCGACTTCCAGGTGGTTAGCCTCTGGGAGGTGAAATGAGTGTTGAAAGGGAGGTCCGATTATTGACTTCTTTGCTGATGAAGGGGAGAATACGCGACCACTTTGCCGTGTCTTCGAAGAACGTTCGCTACCTGGACCCGACGATCCCTCGTACCGACTGAATCAGTTTGTCCGAATCGTAGCCGACGCCGTCCTTAAATACGGTCTCGACATTCTCGATATCCTCAATTTTCTTCGAAGGATCGCCCTTAATTACCACCAGATCCGCCTGTTTGCCGGGCGCGATTGTCCCGATGCGGTCCAGTTCTCCGAGATACTGCGCTCCGTTGTAGGTCGCGATGTGAATCGCCTCCACTGGCGTGAACCCTGCCTCGACCAGCAACTCCACTTCGCGTTGGTCTCCGAAGCCGGCGATCACTCCGCCCATGCCAGTCGGATCCAGCCCTGCCAAGAGCAACCCGCCGGCCTTCGAGAAGGCATACTCAAATTCCAATTCTTTCTTGAACGCTGCCGGCAAAGGCGATTCATCGCTGCCGTAATTTTTTCGGAGGAAACCCGAGTCGCTCGAGCGCACGCGATTCGCCAGCACCGCACTGCGCGCATCCGGCGATAGGGCATCCAGAATCCGCTTCTGCATCGTAGGCCGCCCCGTGAAACTTCCCATCTCAAACACCGGTAAGGTCGACGTGACCGCCACATGATGCTGCACCAGATAAGCGATAGTTTCGTGCAGCGGCCCCGAATTCACATCCAGCTTTGCCATCCCGGCTGGGTCTTCTGGCTCGTCCGGACACACATCCGGCTTCTTACCCGGCAAAAACTCGGTATCGACGAACAACCCGTGCTCCAGATCATCAATGCCCAGATCGGCGGCCTCGCGAAAATTCACTGCACAAAGGTGACCGGTGACTTTGGCTCCCCGCTTGTGCGCAGCCTGGATCGCCGCCCCCAGTTCGGCCCGCGTAATGAACATGTAGGCCTTGAAATTGTCCACGCCCTGATCCAGCCAGAAGTTCACCGTCTTCACGGCCTCGTCCGGCCCGCTTAGCTGGTGAAGCTGCGGCGCCCATGATCCCGCTCCTTCGAGATAAGGCCCGGTCACGTGCATTTTGGGACCCGGCATGACGCCGGAATCGATTCTCTTTTTCAGTTCCAGATCCGTATAGGGCTCAATGGAACCGGTGGTGCGAATCGTTGTGACTCCCGCTGCCAGGTACAGCCGCGGAAAGCTATATCCCATTTCGCCGAAGATCACGTTGCCCATGGGATAGAACATGTGGTCATGCATCCCCACGAGTCCGGGAATCACGCTGTAGTCGTGCAGATCGAGCACCTGCGCGTCACTGGGGACTTTGGCCGAGGAAGCTGCGCCCAGAGATTCGATTTTCCCTTTGCGGAGAACGATTGTCTGATCCTCGATCGGGGCGGCACCGGTTCCGTCGATCACCCTCACATGAGTCAGAGCGACGACGGGTGCATCGACCTTTACAAAGGTCCGCACATCTGGTGAAAGCGTTTGTCCCGCCGCACAGCCAACCATCAGTAAGAACGCCAGGACTCTTAGCATGTAACCTTCCGAAAGCGATCGTGTCTGCATCGTCCTTGCCTAAACTTTTCCAAGATCCCAATCTACGCGTAAACCAAAGAGAGGCACATCTTCAGAACCAAGTGCCTGCGCGGTAGCGCCGGTAATCATCTCCAAACGCCGATTCCAGCACAGCGGCTTCCTTCGCCGCCCGCCAAATCTGCAGCGGGATCACCACCACAAAACCCAGCAGCCACACCGGACGCCCCAGCGTAAGAGCCAACCCCGCCAGCGTGCACGATCCGAACAGATAAATAGGGTTACGAACTCTCGAATAGATCCCGTGACTGACGAGCTTGGTGGCCTGCGCCGAGACCGTGATAGCAGTCCCCAGATGAAATCGTGCCACGCTCCACAAGACAAATCCGACGCAGAGCAGAATCAGTCCGAGCAACTGCATCGCGCTCCATGATGCCGGAGGAAACCTGCGAATCGTGACCCAGAGCGCTGCTGCCACACCGACAGTGAGTATGCTATTGATAAAAAATTTTTCGGACATGTTCCCTCCCCCGGTGAACCAAATTAACTCAAGCGCTACCGGCTCGCAAATGATTCCGCTTCAAATGGCATCGTCGAGATCATTCAGTGCTGAAGCCCCCACCCGCGCTGCCCTGTTAGAATCGAAGGTTAAGCCGCACCTCATGGACGCCGCCAAGATCCGCAATTTCGCGATTATCGCGCACATCGATCACGGAAAATCCACGCTGGCCGACCGCCTGCTGGAGCTTACCGGATCGCTCACCGCGCGCGAGATGCAGGCCCAGGTGCTTGATTCTATGGACCTGGAGCGCGAGCGCGGCATCACCATCAAGGCCCATGCTGTCCGCATGGCGTACACCGCGCACGATGGCGAGACTTACCAGCTGAATCTGATCGATACCCCGGGGCATGTGGATTTCTCTTACGAGGTCTCGCGTTCCCTGGCCTCTTGCGAAGGAGCCTTACTGGTCGTCGATGCCTCGCAGGGTGTCGAGGCGCAAACCCTCGCCAACTCTTACCTGGCGATCAATCACGGGCTCGAGATCATCCCGGTGATCAATAAGATCGACCTGCAGAGCGCCGATATTCCGCGCACCAAGGAAATGATCGAGAGCGCCGTCGGGCTGGACACCACCGACGCCGTGCTCATCAGCGCCAAGACTGGCCTGGGCGTTCCCGACGTCCTGGAAGCCATCGTGAAACGCGTTCCCCCACCCAAGGGCTCGCCCGACAACAACCTGCAGGCGCTGGTTTTCGATTCCTGGTTCGACGCCTACCGCGGCGTCATCGTTCTCGCCCGCGTCTTTCAGGGAACGCTGCGTAAGGGTCAGAGAATCCGCCTGATGTGGAATGGCACCACCTTTGACGCGGAAACCCTCGGTGTCCTCACCCCCAAGCCCGTAGAGATTGACCAACTCCAAGCCGGGGAAGTTGGGTTCCTTATTGCCAATATCAAAAACGTCGCCGATACCAAGATCGGCGACACGATCACCGACGACGCCAATCCCGCGATCGAGCCGCTGCCGGGCTTCGAAGAGATCAAGCCCATGGTCTTCGCGGGACTCTACACCGTCGACGCCCATGAGCACACGCAACTTCGCGAGGCTCTCGAGAAATTGCGGCTCAATGACTCCTCGTTCTTCTTCGAACCCGAAAGTTCGGTTGCGCTTGGGTTCGGATTTCGTTGCGGCTTCCTCGGACTGCTTCACATGGAAATTATCCAGGAGCGGCTGGAACGCGAATTCAATCTCGATCTCATCACCACAGCCCCCGGCGTGCGCTACAAGATCACAAAGACCGACGGAGAGGTCGTCGAGATCGACAACCCATCGCGCTGGCTGAATCCGAGTGAGATCGCCAAGGTCGAGGAGCCGGTCATCCTCGCGACTATCCTTACCGGGGAAGAATATGTCGGCGGAATTCTCGCTCTGGTGGAAGAAAAACGCGGCAAGCAGAAGACGTTCGAGTACGTCGCCTCCACTCGCGTGATGTTGCACTATGAGTTACCACTGAACGAGATCGTGCTCGATTTCTATGATCGCCTGAAATCCGTTTCGCGCGGGTATGCCTCGCTGGACTACCACCTCGCCGGCTATTGGGATTCGCCAATGGTCAAGCTCGACATTCTCGTTGCCGGCGAGCCCGTGGATGCGCTCTCCATCATCGTGCATCGCGACGTCGCCTACGAACGCGGCAAAGCGCTGGTCTCGAAGATGCGGGAGTTGATACCTCGCCAGATGTTCGAAGTGCCAATCCAGGCCTCGATCGGCGCGAAGATCATCGCCCGCGAGACAGTTGCGGCGATGCGCAAGAACGTTTTGGCGAAGTGTTATGGCGGCGACATCAGCCGCAAGCGCAAATTGCTCGAAAAGCAGAAAGAGGGAAAGAAGCGCATGAAGCGCATCGGCCGCGTGGATATCCCCCAGGAAGCCTTCCTCGCAGTGCTCAAAGTCGGCGAAGGCAGTTGATATGTAGCGGGCGATCCGCGTGTAAGCAAACTGTAAATTCGATTTGTCGCATGACTTTTGCGATCTGGGCAATGACTTACAATTGGTCAAATACTCGCTGAAATCGCTGCGAAAACGAAAGTGCTAGACCCTCGAAATGTGCAAATCTCAAATTGCACGATGATGACGTCATCTTCCGTACACAACTGTATTAACAGCAGATGAATTGTATAAGTGATTACTACTCAGGCCTTTAACGGCTGGAAATCGCTGTTGCTGGAACCGACCGCTCGGTCTCTGGTCCGGACTTCTTAAAGGTGAGCTTTTCAATCCACAAAGTTTTCCACAGGCTAGTGGTGTCCCGCGACAAATCTCGCAAACCTAACTTCCTACAGTACTTACCGGGGAGCAGCTCTACAGGAAAGACCTTAGCTGAACGTTATTCATCAGGAGCGACCCCGCCTTCGGCAAGTGACTCGAACCTGGTGCAGTGCTTGAGGAAGGCCATTTTCACTCGGCCGATGGGGCCGTTGCGCTGTTTGCCGATGATGATCTCTGCCCGGCCCTGCAATTCCGGATCGTCCTGCTTGTAGACTTCTTCACGGAATATAAACATGACTAAGTCGGCGTCCTGCTCGATCGATCCGGATTCGCGCAGGTCGGCGAGTTGCGGACGATGATCTCCGCCCCGGCTCTCCGGAGCGCGGCTCAACTGTGACAGCGCGATCACCGGGACGCTTAACTCTTTTGCCAATGCCTTCAGCCCGCGGGAGATTGCTGAAACTTCCTGGGTGCGATTCTCAAAACGCTTGCCGCCGCCTGACATCAGCTGCAGGTAGTCGACGATGATCAGATCCAGCCGGCCCTGCGCCTGCTTCAGGCGCCGTGCCTTCGCCCGCATCTCGCTCAGCGAAATGCCGGGCGTGTCATCGATAAAAATGGGAGCATGCGCCAACTGCTCCATCGCCCGAACGACCTTCTTCGTATCGTCCTGCCACAACGACCCGGTGCGCATTTTATGGGCGTCCACTCGCGCCTGCGAACAGAGCAAGCGCATCAGCAAAGCCTCGCGCGACATTTCCAGGGAGAATACTCCCACGACCTGCTGATCTTCGATGGAAGCATTCTCCGCAATGTTCATTACGAACGCCGTCTTGCCCATCGAGGGCCTCGCTGCAATGATCACCAGGTCCGACCTCTGCAATCCGGAAGTCATCTCGTCGAGATCGGTGTAATGCGTGGCCAATCCTGTGATCCTTTGACCGCGCTGCAGGAGTGCATCCACCGACCCGAAGGTCTCGCGCACGATATCCTGCACACCCATGAAACCGCGTCCAATGCGCTTTTCCGAGAGCTGAAAGATGGCGGCTTCGGTATCGCTGAGCACGTCCTCGGCAGAGTCGGATTGATCGCTCGCTCTCGCGATGGCGGTACTGGCGGCTGAAATCACTCCCCGCAGCAGGGCCTTGTCGCGAACGATCTTGACGTAGTGCTCGATGCTCGGCCGCTCCGGCACGCCCTCGACCAGACTCGATACATAGGCCACATCGCCGATGGGCTGCAGATCCTTGCGCCGGTCGAGTTCCTCGATGAGCGTGATCATGTCGATCGGGCGAGACGATTCCGCCAGATCCACCATTCGCGAATAAATCCGCCGGTGCGAGTCGAGAGAGAAATCCTCAATGCGGAGGTGCTCAGCCGCCTGGTTGTAAGCAAAGTTGTCGAGCAGGATGGCGCCTAGAATGGAGCGCTCTGCTTCCACATTCGCCGGCAGCGTGCTGATGGTGTAATCGGAAGTGGCCAAGGAATCTTCTCTCAGAAAGTCTTGATTGCGGAGTCCCGAACATACTCGCGACCACGTTGTGAATGCGAGTGCACCATGCTAGGAAAAGTCAGCCAAATGCAATTTTTTTCAATTGACCTTGAGGCCGCTTTCAGTGTAGGAGAAGAAAATACGAAAATCAAGCGGGCTGCAGTCGACCCTGATGTCCAGGAATGGAAAGGCAAAGTACCCAAGAAATGGTTCAAACGAGTTGTGGCAGTAAACACAGTAGCGAATACTCAGACCTGAGTGGCAGGGGCTAAAGCTAGAAGCTAGAAGCTAAGAGCTAAGAGCTAAGAGCTAAAAGCTAAAAGCTAGAATGCGGTCCAGGGCCAGCCACCCCGGACCGCATCTGACGTGGGTTCGTGCGCTCTGCCTGAGTCACCGCGGAAGCGGCGCTGTGACTGCTTCAGCCAGCGCTCCAAAGAGCGCAATGCTAAAGACAAGTGCCGGTCCGTGCTCTTGCGATCACGACCAGCACGGCTGCGGGGTGGCCAGCGGCCTTCCTGCTTCGCAAAGCAAGAAATGGGGGAGGAGGCCGCAACGCCCGGGCAACCAGTTCGCGCTCTCGCACCTTCTGGAAGTCTTCCCCTCCGGCAATTCGCTTTCGAGAATCACCGGCTGCCGCTGGTCTGCCGCAATCATCCAGCAAGCTCAAGAACTCTCACGTTTCTCTGCACCCACTGTCGTCCACTTCGTCCTGGGCGGCAATACAAAAAACTCTGTCGATTGTGAAGAAGCTGTGGACGATAACACTTCCCTGTGGAACAACGAGGAAAACTAAGGATTAATCTCGGCGGAGCGGTGCATTCCTGTGTCCAACGTAAACCGGTTGCCTGCCAATTGGTCTAACGCTTCCTACGCAACAGCGAGCGTTGAGCTGAATATTTTGTCTTCACCTTTCCTACAGTGCATGCTGGCGCGGCGTTTCATTTTCCCAAGGAGAGTGTTGCTTCTCCTACCGACGGGAAACAATGCGCATGCTACAGTGCTCGCGACAATCGCGTCGCAGGAAGATAACAAAGTCGTGGACAATGCATATCTCATTCCTGTAACGTGTTCGCCAAGAAAGTAGGAGTCCCTTCACGTGCGGGAAGAGACTCAATCACCGAAGATTTGTATCGTCTGCAAGCGTCCGATCACTGCAGAGCAGCGTCCGTCTGTCCAACTGGCGAACGGCGATGAGATCCACGTTGAGTGCTGGGACGCGTACGACAAGGCCCGCCGTAAAGACTGAACGATGTCGTTGCAGAAGACGAAAAGCTATACCGCTTTCCCAAATCCCTCAACAGTTCAACGGTCAAAACTGCCTTCAACGCCTAGCGGGTTGACTTCTTGTCCGGTGTTTCGTCTCTTTATCGACTGCGGGCAGTCGCTCTCGCCACCGCCCCGCAGGACGAGCCAACTGATGATCAGATACGCAATTTTCTATGCATGCGCTGCGCTGCTGGTGCTTTTATCCTTCGTGCCACGGTCGCAGGCCCAGCAGCATGACCGCGAGTATTGGCGCGGGATCGTTCAGCACAAATATTCCATTCCCGAGAATGAGTCAGTGGACGCTCTCGCCCGCGAATTAAGCACGCTGTTGGGATCTCCAGATCCCGAACTGCGCGATGATCTTGCCTACTCCATACTGGGCACCTGGATACATCGTAATCTGCTGTCGCAGAATACCCTGCTCTCTCTTACCGATGAATGGCGTGCGAATCTGACGAGGGGAATCGGCGAACGCGGAACAAATTCTGTTTTGAAGCGATCCTTTTCGGCTCTCTGTCTCTCCGAGTCGGCGAAACGCGAAGCCAAAGCGGCCTTCATGGGATCCCAGCGATATCACAGCCTCGTGTCGGAAGCGATCGCCTATCTGCAAGCCGAGCGCGATCTGCGCGGGTACGACGCCGATCTGCACTGGATCCACGCCACGGCGCACACAGCCGACCTGCTGGGTGCTCTGGCCGACAGCCCCATGCTGACGAAAGAAGAGGCCGCAAGCATCCTGCGAGCCATCGCTGCCAGGCTTTCGACGGCTCCGGAGGTCTATACCCAGGGAGAGCAGGATCGTTTGGCTGCGGCCGTGGTTTCCGTCATTCGCAGAAATGATTTCGACGTCGCGGCTTTTGAGCCGTGGCTCGCCGCGCTGCAGAATGAAGACCGCGATGTATGGACCCAGACGAGCGTCGCCTCGTTAGCTCGCTATCAAAACCACAACTATCTGCTGCAGGCGTTGACCGTGCGATTGTCGCTGGAGCCCGCATCTGCGAGATCCGAGCAATACCGGACCGAAGTCCTAAAAGTGCTCGCTGATCGATAGCCCTGTTCGATTTCGCACACTCCAGTCCGTGACTGGTCAAGAAGTGGCCTTCAGGAGACCGCTGCGAATTTCGCTGGCTCTTTTGTCCCAAATGTTTACAGATTTCGGCAAGTGGTATGGAATGTGCTGTGCCAAATTTGCCAACCTGTCCTGACGTGACGGAGCCACGGCGAGGTTCATGCGTATGGGAAACATCATTCAAGATTTGCGACACGCGTTCCGTATTCTGCGCCGCAGTGCGGGATTCACCTCGGTTTCAGTGCTCACGCTGGCTCTTGCGATCGGAGCCACGACGGCCATCTTCAGCGTCGTTTACGGAGTGCTGCTGCGGCCCCTGCCTTACAGCGATCCCGACCGCATCATGGCGATCTTTGAGGTCAACACGCGGGGCACGTGGTCGCGTCTCGCCGATCCCAACTTCGACGACTTCCGCGACCAGAACCATACCTTCCAGAGCATCGCCAAGTACTCGAACTACGTCGTTTCCATTTCGGGCGGATCGCAGCCCACCCGCACGATGATGGCGAGCGTGACGCCCCAGTTTTTGAAAATCTTCCGCGTCCAACCGATGATCGGCCGCGACTTTCTGCCCTCTGATGCAAAGAAGGGCGCAGCACCCGTTGCTCTGGTCAGCTACGGATACTGGAAACAGTATCTGGGCTCGCCCTCGAATCTCTCCCAGTCGCATCTGAAAGTCGACAACGCGATCTACTCGCTCATTGGCGTTCTTCCCGAGAGCTTCCAGTTTCCCGCCGATACTGGCGTTTGGGTCCCGGCCGATCTCGAGGGCGAAAATCCCAGCCGCACTTCGCACAACTACAGCGCCGTGGGACGGCTTCGAGATGGCGTAACTGTGCAGCAAGCGAATGCCGAGATCAGCACCATCGCCCGACGCATTCACGACACCGCCAGCGATCAGAACGACTTTCTTTTGAAAGATGCGGAGGTCGTCCCCCTGCACGATTCGATGACGCGCCAGACTCGTTCAGCTCTGTTGATCCTTCTCGGCGCAGTCGGATTTCTGCTGCTCGTCGCCTGCGCCAACGTGGCGAACCTGCTGCTCGCGCAGGCTTCAGTCCGAGAGCGTGAACTCGCCGTCCGCAGCGCCCTGGGCGCAGCCCGCGGACGCCTCATCCGCCAGTTCCTCACCGAAGCGTTCCTGCTCGCGCTAATCTCCGGCGCGCTGGGCGTCCTCGGTGCATACCTCGGTGTATCCGGCTTGCTCGCGCTCGCTCCGGCAAGTCTACCCCGCCTCGACAGCGTCTCGATCAACACCCCGGTGCTTCTCTTCGCGCTGCTGCTTTCGAGTGCGGTTGCCATCGGCCTTGGCGCTTTCACCGCAATCCGCGCCACTTCGGGCAACGTCCGAGAAGCTCTCGGCGAAGGCGGACGCTCGCACGCCGGCTCACTGGCGAGCCAGCGCCTGGGCCGGGGCATCGTCGCCGCGCAGATTGCAATCACGCTCGTCCTCGTCATCGGCGCGGGACTCCTCGGCCGCAGCCTGATGAAAATCCTCGAAGTCAATCCCGGCTTCCGCGTCGACAAGATCGTCACCATGGATGTCACGCTTCCGTGGCCGGGATGGACCGATAACAAGGCGAAAGCGGCAGAGGTGAACTTCTTTTCCAATCTCATTGCACGCCTTAAACAGATTCCCGGCGTCCGTCAGGTCGGCGCAACCAACGGCCTGCCCATGGATGGTGGCTTGCCCAACGGCCTCTTCCTGGTGATGACCCAGGACGAACTACCCAAGACTCCAAAGAACCTTGATGAACTCGGGCGTGAGTTTGATCTTCTCTTCCAGCAGAAGCAGCGCCTCGGTGAAGCGGAATACTGCATCGCCACCGCCGGATATTTCCAGGCTCTCGAGATCCCGCTGATTCGCGGACGAATGTTCGACGACCGCGACACTGCTGATGCCCCGCATGTCGCGCTCATCAGCGAATCGCTCGCGCGCATCCGCTGGGCCGGTCAGGACCCCATCGGACGCACCATCGAATTTGGCGGCATGGATGGCGACATGCGCCTGCTGACCATCGTCGGCATCGTTTCTGACATTCACGAGTACGGGCTCGACGCGCCGCCGCGGCCCACCGTTTACGTGGACCTGTTTCAGCGGCCGCGCCCCGCAATCACGCTCACCATGCTGAGCGACGCCAATACGCAGATGGTCACCACCGCCGCGCGCGGGATTCTGCAGGAGATGAATCCGGAAATTCCCGCGAACTTCCGCACTTTCCAGCAGGTCTATTCCGCCTCGCTGGGATCAAGGCGCTTCAACCTGATCCTGATTGCCTTCTTCGGAATAGTCGCGTTAGTGCTCGCCACTGCAGGCGTATTTGGCGTGATGGCCTACTCCGTCAGCCGCCGCACGCGCGAGATCGGCGTCCGCGTAGCGTTGGGCGCGCGCTCCCGCGACGTCCTGACGATGATTCTCGGCCAAGGATTGCGCACTATTTTCATTGGCTTGCTACTCGGGCTGGCCGGATCGCTGGCGCTCACTCGGACAATGGCATCGTTACTGTTCGAGGTCACGGCAACGGACCCGCTGACCTTCGCTGCAGTGATCGCTTTGCTGATCGCCGCCGCGTTGCTGGCCTGTTACATCCCGGCAAGGCGCGCAACCAAAGTGGATCCCATAGTCGCCCTGCGTTACGAGTAGCTCGACTGATTCCATGAGGGTGCCCCACCCTTCTCGCGTTTTCTGCGAGAGGGTGGGGCTTTTGAATTTCCTTCCACAACCAACTTCCTTCGCCCAATCCGAGCAAGCTAGCCCTCGCTAACTACGGTGTGGTCTCTCCCACGAAAGACTGGCAAGAAACATTGGGGTGCCAATTTACGAATGCGCCATCGGGATTGTCCTTCCACGCCCATACATGCAGCGTGTAAAAGGCTGGGAGTCCGAAGCGGTTGGGCGCCTCGAAGTAATGAAAAATCTGGCCCATGAGTTGCGGGGCAACGCCCGGATGCGCCGCGTCCCAACTGCTGGCGATCACCAGGTAGTCGGCGCCCGTCAGTTTCAGGCTGCCATCGGGCTGAGCCTCGTAGAGCACAATCTGCGGACGGCTGACGTCGATAATGCCATTGCCGACCAACGTGTCGTTTACGAAGTGGAGACCCATCGCGCCAAAATCGTCGCCGCTGACGCAGCCGAATTCCAGCTTGTATCCGGCGTTTTCGGCCGCCCTCACGTCCTGAAAGCGTGCGGTCACTTCCCGCACAGCCCGCACGAGCGCACCACGTTGCCTCCTCTGGTCCGCTGTTATCTCGCCGTGCGAATGACCCGTTTGCGCCGGCGCATGTAACGGGCAAATGCTCATAAACACGAGAGCGATCGCGGAACACTGCAATCGGCTCGTGATGTATCTGAATTTCGTGGAAACTTGCGGAGTACTCATTGGAATTATCTCCTGTTTGTAAATTTTATTTACCAGCAGGGCCGACGCTTGCAAGCTTCCTCGGCAGGGGCTCGCTGTCGAGACTCCACTCCATAAAGCGTCTTCTCGCCTGGATTTTGTCTCGAGAAACGTCGCCGCAGAGTGCCTAACCTTGCCTGGTGATGGAAACTTACGAGGATTGCCGACGAGAGTAACGAAGAATGAGCGAAGAAAAGCCAAAATCAGAGCGCGAGTGAACTGCTCACGAACCTCAGAACAGCGGCGGTGCTCAGCGCCGGGCGTGCAAGACTCCTTGCATTTTTCGTGCGAGCCCTTCCTTGACTGGCGTCGGAGGCTTGCGGGGTGCGCCATTGCCTGCGGAGTTCGCGGGGTTCGGGGCGGGCGCGGGCTGCGAGGATTTTGCGGCGCTGGCGGGTTTTGTGAAGTCGTGCGGGGACAGTGTGCTGGATGGAACTGCGCTGCGGACCGGTAATGCTGGTGCGCCTGGACAGCCCTGAGGGGCTGTGCCTACATGGGTTGTGGCGGGTTCAGCTTTTGGGCGGACGAGGGCGTCCGCCCTTACATGGTTCTTTTCGGCGGCGGCTTTCTTGGCGGCGGCGTGGGCTTCGGCAGTGGGGTAGCCGTAGTAATTCGCGATGGTTTCGTCGCGCTGTCTGGCGAATTCTTCCGGAGTTTTGTAACTGCGGTGAGGTTTGGCGGCGCGCGGGTCCTGGCCGAAGTTGGCCTCGAATGGGACTTCCAATTCGAACAGGCCATTCGAGTCGTAGCTGCCGGCGGCTTCGTCGTACTCGGGAACTTCTTTGACCATGTCGCTGGCCTGCGCGTGGATGCTGGCGCGAGCGTCATTTTTCACGGCAATGTGGAGGGCGCGCAGAATCAGCGTGGCGCGCTTCATGTCGATGGTGTTGCGCAGCAGCGCATTGATGACTTCCGCCAGCGCGGACTGGATGGACTCTTTGTCCTCGATGCAGGCGAGCGGGTGCAGGCGCGACTGCGGCGGAGTGCGCACGCCGCGATGCATGCGCTGATGGTAGTAGCAGAATTGCTCTCCGCGAAGAGAGGGAGAGCCGCAACGGACGCCGGAGATCTTGATATGAGTGCAGGTTTTGCTGTTTTCCATGAGATTGATCCTGTCGAGAATTTTTTGGTACTGCGGACGTAAGATCTTTGCTTCGTGGGAGTTGGGGCGAGTGGCCAGGACCATGTCCGCGTAAAGTCTTGGGAACTCAGGAGTTGCGAGTAAAGTCTTGCGAACAATGGAGTTAATGGAGTCTGGGTGGACCGGAGGGAGTGCCGAATTGGGAATCCAGGGAGTGCGGGCGACGGTAGTGCGGCCGTTGGGCCTCGGAGTTCGGGCCTCAGCAACCTGGTCCCGTGCGGAGCGGTTGTTTGTGGACCTTGTTTCCGAAGAGGCCTTGGGACTTTGCTCGTGCATAGTCCCAAGGTGGCATTTTGAAGATTTTCAGTAAAGGTTGTTTGTCACAATCGGAAGATTTATTTGTGTGGAAAACTTTGGGATGAGTTTCCGGTTGTGGGTGCGTCCCGTTGTACCCGGTCTTTCTGTTAGTGGTAGCGATGGAGCCGGTTCGGCATGCCGGTTAGCATAGATGCGCACGGTAGGCTGACGAATGAAAATGACGTCGGCGTCCGTGGTGCCCACCTTTGCAAAATCAGCAAAGGTGGGGCAACCAGCTGTTCCCAGTTGTACAGGAAGTCAAACCAGGCCCCCATTTTCAGACTGTCTTCTTGAGCGTAGCCGCATGGCGCGGAGGGTATGGCATGCCGTTGAGTTCAGTGGGCGATGACACTCCGTTTCCGGCAAACATATGCGGCAATTCTGCTGACAGAATCTAAGTTCTCTGGAGTAAACTCCTCATCTTCGACCGTGATTTCATAAGTCTCCTCCAAAAACGTAACTAGCTGTAACACTCCAGTTGAATCGATGATGCCTTCTGCAGCCAGGGAATCGTCGTCCTTCAGGCGGTACTCCCGGCCATAAAGAAAATTCGCCTGAATAAACTCACGCAATTTGTGTCCGATTGTGGTTGCCGCAAGCATAAACATCGAACCCTCAGTGCTTTGTATCTGGTGACTCCGGGATCAATTGCCTCGCGTCCCCAACTGTGAGCACACGAGTAACATTTTCTGCGCTGCCATGTACCTCCCCCGTTCATTCAAATGCCCACCATCCACCGTATATTCGGGCGCAAGAGTATAGATCCTATCGTTGCCCCGCACGAAAAAGGACCGCGATTTATCACCATGCGTGGACTCAACCTCCGCCAGGTCAAATATCGGATCGACGCCTGCGTATTTAGACCTGATGAGATCGTTGAACTGGTTGCGCTTTACGTTGAGCTCCGCGTGGGTCGCCCTTCCCAGCAGCCGTCTTACCCAAGCCTTTGCTGCGGGCTCTTCGGCGGTCAGAGGAACGGTGACATGGACAATGTCAAGTGAGGGGTATTTGCTTTTCAACGCATAGACGCCTTTATGGTACGCGGCGGCTATCTTGCCGATGTCAGTCGTCGAAACGATGTCGACATAACAAAGTTTGAACATCGCGATTCCGCCCTGCGCTCCCATTCCTTTGTCGAGAACAGCCGTAAAGCTATCGATTTTTGATTGCGGGTTTCCGTTCTCGCCCACGTTGAACTCGACCATGGCTGGACCGGGAATCGACTGTGGATCTGAGGACTTGACGATCTTCAATTTCAACCGCGGGTCCGCATTCGCCAGATCTCTGATTCCGTTGATGATGTCGTTCCCGACCGATTGATGTCCAAACAATATCTTCTTCGTGGTAAGGCTGGCGATTTGCTGATTATTCAACATCTCGACCTCGCACGGGTTTCGACGGTAGTCCTTTCGGCAGCATATACAACATCCGTCTGTCGCGGTCGCAAACTGATTAGGGCTTTGGAAACCAGATCCTCGCGGGAAGAGCAATTCTCACTATTCTACGCCGCATTTACCGCTGGTCGTTTACGGCAATCCGCGAATTGCCGATGCGCGCAGGACAACGACATGCATCCTTGCCCAGGAGAACTCTGTTTGCTACAATCTCGCGCCAGAATCAGGTCGCTAAACCTCCCCCGGCTCCACTTGGAGTGGCGCATGTCGAACTTACTTCTCAGAATCAGACGCGGAGATACCCCAAGTTACGCAAAGATAAAACGGTTGATTGTGTTCTTACTTCGCGCTCACATTCCCGTTCCTGCGTTCTCCAAGGGACTGTTCCGAGCAGTTTATAGCGGTCACGAGGCAATTTATCGGGTACTAAGGAGATTGTATATTTTCCTTTATGCTGAGCCGCTGCTGCGGGGACGCTGCGATCACGTCGGCGAGAGGCTCTTCCTTTGGGACCTACCAGTCATAGAAGGGCACACGTCCATTCGTATCGGGGATGACGCTTCCATATACGGAAAGATTGGCATCAGTAGCGGTCGGACCTTCGATGACCCCAAGTTGGTTATCGGAAATGGAGTAAGCATCGGCAAGGGTGTCTATTTTGGAATCGACCGGGAGGTGACGATCGAAGACGGGGTTCACATAGCAAACGACTGCTGCATACGCGACAACGACGGCCACCCCTTGGATCATCGTTACCGCTCAGCGGGATTTCCTCCTTTTGATTGCGAGGTAAAATCAGTTAGGATCTGCCGAAATGCGTGGCTTGGCTTGGGGTGCACGGTTTTGAAGGGTGTCACAGTCGGCGAGGGCGCAATCATCGGAACCAGGAGTGTAGTTATGTGCGATATTCCGCCATATGCTCGAGCTATCGGCAATCCTGCCCGAATCATATTGAACCCTGGTCCGCCCAAAAACGAGTTCATCCTTCCGGTTCCAAACAGATCAATTCAAAAACTTGCTGTTAGAAAATCGCGGCGGAGCGCCTAGCCTCAAATGAGGATCCAGCGCGCTTGCATGAACTGACGAGATGCGCTGTTTTCCAGTCTCGAAAATCTCTTGGGGCTGGAAATCTTGGCTGGCTTCGGCAATCGGGACGAATAGGTTGCGAGTTGTGCGGCTTCCGATGTTTTCGTCTTCCGCCAGAGGGGCGCAGACGGGTGCCGCCGCGGAATTGCATGCCTTTTGTTACGGGGGATATTCCATCCCGTCCTGTTCTCACCCCTGCCCCTGTTTGACGGGG
>CAWAXF010000019.1:0-289092 GCA_963785865.1 uncultured Acidobacteriota bacterium
TAACCCAGTTCACTGAGCAAATGGCTGAGAGTGGGCATCCGTGGAGGTATTTGGTGAAAGGGCTATTCTGATCGCGTAGTTGGGTGTAAGATTCGCTCCAAGTTGGTGTCCCACCTCTGGGCCATAGCAAGCAGTCACCTCGACGCAATGGCACGAAGGCCGACTGGTGAAAGGAGTAACAACCATGAAGCGCCTTCTCTGTGCAGTCGCAATGGTGTTTGTGGTACTTGGGCCGTACGTCTACGCTGACGGAATTCCCTCTATCAGCACCACCATTACATATGTCACGGTTTCCATGGGCCCGAACGACGGATCAGGAGACAACGCCTCCTTCACAATGATCGGTCCAGGTACAGAAATTACAGGAGTTGCTGGCATGGGATGCTGGAGCTGGTGCGCCGGGGACTTCACAAACAATCCAGTCGAACTGTCCCAACTCTTTATTGGCCCCTTCACGAGCGCAACTGTCAACGGAGTCAGCTACGATCCGGACTCTGAGTTCAGCCTCTTCTGTTGCGCTTTCAATGGCGCCGATCTAAATTCTTCGGTCAGTGGCCAGGTTGGCTCCGGAGACACATATGCGCAATTGCAGCTTATGCTGCCTAGCGGCGGAAACTGGAACTTGACCTTTATTGATGGCGGCGCCGAGGGTCAAGCATTCGTGCACGGCACGTTCACGGCTGGCACACCACCCTCACCTGTCCCAGAACCGGGGATGATCGGCATGATGGCCACGGGTCTGGCCGGCATTATTGGGGTGATCCGAAGGAACCGGCTTATCTGCCGAAGCGGGGCGAACTGAAACTACCTCCCCAGTGCCCTGCGGTTTTACGCAGCTTCGCTCGTATGCTGATGTCGGGAAGGATCGTATCCATCTTTCGCGGTGAAATCACAAGTAGCCTGCTTACGTGGCACAAGGAGCGAAGTGCGACGCAACAAAGCAACATGGTTCCCCTTGGCCAGACTTCCCAATAGTCCGCAGCGACAGATTTCCTGACGATTCATCAGACCTCGAATGTCGGCAGTGGAGGAGTTCCACCATGTCCTGCAAGCATAGCCCCAAGGAGCACGTTCTTAATGTTGTTTTTCTGTTCATCACAATCTTCGCCATCCTAGTCACTCGAGGGCCGGCACAAGCAATGGGGGGAGATCAACCCTCCGCGAAGGCCGCAGCTATGCCGCTGCAGCAGAGTGGCAACACGCCGCTCTTCCGCCCTGTGGTGACCTACGATGTAGGTGATTTCAGTCCTCAATCTCTAGCAGTCGGCGATCTGAACGGTGATGGTAAGGCTGACTTGGTCATAGCCGATTGCCAGCCGAGTGGGCCTCCCAACTGCGGAAATCTCGGCGGAAGTGCGGAGGGTCTGGTAAGCGTGCTGCTGGGCAACGGCAATGGGACATTCGCGATGCCCGTGACTTACGATTCGGGGGCGGCCAACGCGAATTCTGTGGAGGTGGCAGATGTGAATTTGGATGGGAAGCCCGACCTGGTTGTAGCCGAGTGCGGTCCCTCCGGCACTCCGGAATGCGGATACGCAGACGGCGGCGTCGTGAGTGTACTGCTGGGCAACGGCGACGGGACATTTCAGCCGGCGATGACCTATAGCTCGGGCGGCATCAGTGCCACTTCGGTCAGGGTGGCAGATGTGAACGGGGATGACAAGCCAGACATCGTGGTAGCTAGTGTTTTTGATACGGTCTACAACTCCAAGAGCGGAGTTGTGGGCGTGCTGTTGGGCAACGGTAATGGAACTTTTCAGAAGGTTGTGACCTACCCTTCGGGTGAGGTGGGTACCACCTCGGTAGCAGTTGCGGACGTGAACGGGGACAACAAACTCGATCTGGTGGTAAGTAACGGCGATTGCCCAGACACAAATGATGCTCAGTGTGCAGCGGTCTTATTAGGTAACGGCGATGGAACCTTCCAGCCGGTCGTCACCTATAGATCGGGTGGCGGGGAGGTCACTTCGATAGCCGTGGCGGATGTAAATGGGGATGGCAAGCTCGACCTGTTGGTGACCAACTGGTGCGTATTCTGCCTGAACACGGTCGGCGTGCTCTTGGGCAATGGCGACGGGACATTTCAGCCGGCGGTGACCTACAGCTCAGGCGGGTATGCGGCTTGGTCAATCGCCGTCGCAGATGTGAACGGAGACGGCAAGCCCGATCTGTTGGTGGCGAACCAGTGCACCGGCAATGTGACGAGTTGTACTAACTCAAAGGGCAGTGTCGGCGTGCTCCTCAATAACGGCAATGGAACCTTCGGGTCGATGACGACGTACGCTTCGGGCGGGCTATATACAAAGTTCATAGTGGCTGCAGACATCAACGGCGATGCCAAGCCTGACCTGTTGGTAGTGAATCCAGCCCAGCTACCCGATGCCCGTGGGTCCGTGGGCGTGCTGCTGAACAACATCCAAGCCGGCAGCCCTACAACGACTACGTTGGTTTCGTCGCTTAATCCTACCCTGGTCGGTGAGGCAGTAACGTTCACGGCTACCTTAAGTTCGAGTGCTGGCCCTCCGCCGAATGGGGAGACCATCACTTTCAAGAACGGCTCTGCTGTTCTGGGTACAGGATCACTCAGCGGCGGGATAGCCTCGCTTGCCACTACGTCGCTGCCTGCCGGAATCTTCACCATCACGGCAAGTTATCCCGGCGACTCCACGTTCGCCGCCAGCACTTCGGCCGGGCTCCGGCAAGTGGTGAACTCCACCACTAAGTCCGCGACCTCGACGACGCTTGCTTCCAGCCTCAACCCTTCGATCTACGGACAGAAGGTAACCTTCACGGCGCGGGTGACTACCTCAGGCCCGGTACCGCCCAGCGGCATCGTCGTTTTCATGTGGAAATACTTCACAACGACGTACACGATCGGAACCGCGACCCTGAACACCGCCGGTGTGGCCACTCTGACGAAGTCCAACTTGAATGCTGATCCGTATCCGATGATCGCGGTCTACCGGGGCGACAGCAACAATCTCAGCAGCACTTCACCGGTGGTGAGCCAAACGGTGCTGCAAACCACCAGTGCGGCCGCGCTCACGTCATCGACGAATCCGTCTACCGTCGGAGTTGCAGTTACGTTTACCGCGAAGATCACATCGCCGACCGTCATACCGAGCGGTCCTGTAACTTTCAAGGCCGGAACAACGGTATTAGGGACGGCTCAGCTCAGCAGTGGAAAAGCGATATTCACAACCTCGTCCCTGCCCGCTGGCTCGATTCTGGTCAAAGCGACCTACAACGGGAACTCGAATATCAAGGGGAGTTCAGCGTCTCTAACGCAAACCGTGCAGCCGTAGATGCTGCTGCCACCAATGATGGGAGCGCACTGCTACGCCCCGGCGGATCTATTTGCGGCTTGACGACATTGCAACCGCCATCTTAGCTGATGTAACCAGATGAGATGAGAAGGCCGGTCTCCGACGGGATGCTGTACGCTCCCAAGTATCCACGTGCTCGAGGCACAGAGAAAAAGGAGACCGGCAATGAAGAAGGTTAGCACCGCAGTGACGAAGCAGAGCAGGAATATTTCTCGGCAGAAACTGACCATCGGATTGGATCTGGGCGATCGCAACAGCTGGTACTGTGTGCTGGATGAAGCGGGCCGGATACAACTGGAGCAGCGGGTACGTACGACTGTGAAAGCGTTGCAGGAAGTTTTCGGTGCCATGCCGCGCAGCCGGATCGCACTGGAAATCGGGACGCATTCACCCTGGATCAGCCGCTTGTTGAGCGATTTGGGACACGAGGTGATCGTGGCCAATGCACGCAAGGTGCGACTGATTGGCGAGAGTCGCAAGAAAGACGATCGGCTGGATGCGCAGACCTTGGCGCGGCTGGCCAGGATTGATCCCGAGTTGCTGTATCCGGTGAAGCATCGCAGCGGATTTTCCGCTCCAGCGCTTTCAGCGGCCCCGGAAACGCTAGCAGGATGTTGGGAAACTTTTCCTTGAGTCGACAGCGTCCCTCAGCGGCTAAAGCCGACAGCGACTTGACGATGCTTACGGCGCGGCTTGAAGCCGGGCCCTTTCAAAACAAGCCTCAGGAAACGGATTTTTCGCAACCTGTAAAGCTCACTGTTAATGTGGCCTCGGCGGCACGACTAGAGTCGTGCCCTTCCCAATGCATTAGTCTAGACAAGATTCTGAGTAGTGGTGCTGAGTAGTTGTCGGAGGACCTGTGATCTCAATGTTCAGAACTCTGGGCATTTTTGCTGCGCTATATCTGATACCCACACTGGCTATTGCGCAAAGTCCCAAGCAGCAGGGCGAGTGGCGCACGCGGGTGCGGCAGGAGATGCCCTTGATGGGGCATCGCAACTGGATCGCGATCGTGGACTCGGCATATCCCTTGCAGATCAGTCCGGGGATCGAAACTGTTGAGACCGATAGCGATCAACTCGATGTGGTGCGGCGGGTGCTGCATGAGGTTGGGGAGAGCAAGCACGTGCGTCCGATAATTTTCACCGATGCGGAGTTGAAATCTGTTCCTGAGGACGACGCGCCGGGCGTGACTTTCTACCGCGACTCGCTGAACCATTTTCTCGAGGAGTTCAACGATGGCAAGACCGAACTGCATTCCCTACCGCACGAGGAAATCATTTCCAAGCTGGACGACGCGGGCAAAACATTTCACGTGCTGGTGCTGAAAAGCACAATGACGATTCCGTATACGTCGGTATTTATCCGGCTGGATTGCGGATACTGGACGGACGAGCAGGAGAAGCGGTTGCGGGAGAAGATGGGAAGGAAATAGGGGAGACCATTGTCCCTCTGTTTCCCGGTGTCCGCGATCACGATCGTGGTATTGAAGCGAGTCAAAATCCCCACCCTCCCGCGACACACGCGGGAAGGGTGGGGCACCCCTTCATGCTGCGCGGGCGCGGTCTGTGTTTGCTGTCACTGGGAGCGGTGAGTCTGATCACTGCGCTTTTTCGTTTGAAATTTTATTCTGAAACATCTGCCTGAAAATCAGGTTGAGATTACTTGCTGCGCGCCCAGGTCGCGGAGTGGGAGGAGTGTTTTTGTGAGGGTAGTCATTCGACAAATCGGGAGTGGGTGGAGGTGGGTGGTGGAGAGGTCGGAGAGTGAGACAACAGCTGCCGAGTGCGCAGGATCATTGGCGACGGGAAATGCGACCGAACGCGGGGCGCATGGCATCACGATTCCGTACATGAGCGGGATGGCGGATGCTGGAGAGAAGTGGTGGGAGCGGGTACGCAAGAATCCGAAAAAGTCGGGGGAGATTTCGCAGGCAGCATTTTTGCTGAAGGCGACGACGATGGGGTTCAACGTGGCGTTGCCCTGGGGAGACAGCGAGCGCTGGGATTTTATAGTGTGGGGGCGCGAGGCAGAGCGCGTGATGCGCGTGCAGGTGAAGGGGACGGGGAGATTGTATCTGGGAGGGTATGAAGTGCAGCCGGTACATTCGACTCGGCGGAGCGGGAAGAAAAGATATACGAAGAAAGAGATTGATGTTATTGCGGCGCATGTGCAACCGGTGGATGCGTGGTACCTGATTCCGATCGAGGCGGTGGGACGGGCGAAAAGTTTGCGGCTGTATCCGGAAGGTGGCTCGAGCAAGAGGCGCGAACACGACTGGGAGCCGTGGCTGAGCGCTTGGGACGTTCTGGGGAATCGTTGACATTGGCAACGCAGCTGGGAAAGGTGCGGTGGATGAATTCCGCGCCAACCGTGCGGCGGAGGGAGCATCTAAGAGCTATCCACCGCTCGGGAAAAATACCGTTTTGAATGGATGAGGTTGTTATGGAAACCAGAACTAGCGGGCAAAGAGAAGATCGGGTGACTGGCGCCATTGAGAGTCAGACGGCGAAAGTTCCATCGTCGGCATTTCTAGGAATTGCGATTGGCTGCATGGCTACATCACTGGTATTGAAACTGCTGGGCAAGGACGATTGGGCGCTGTTCGTCGGACAGTGGCCCCCGGCGCTGTTGATCATGGGCAACTACAACAAGATGGTGAAGCAGCATGGGTCGGACGCACAGAGCGGCCTGGCTGCTTAGAAGTGTCTCCTTTCACGGTTCCTTTTTAAGAAATCAAAGTCCCCACCCTGTCGCACACAACGCGACAAGGGCGGGGCACCCTTTCCCTGCTGAGGCGAATAAATGGCGAAAGTGATAGACTCGCTGGTTATGGCGCGGCGTCCGGAGATGGGTGAGGAGAAGGTCTGGACGCGGGAGGAGTTGAAGGAGATTACGCACAATCTGGCGCTCTTGAGTGTGCAGGGCGTGCGTGAATTTTACGAGCGGGCGTATCGCGAGTGCAGGATTTCGGGTAGGGACTTTCCTCCCGCGCGGGCGGTGCAGGAACTGGTACAGGCCTGGAAGCAGCTGCGGAAGTGGAGAAGACGCGGGGGCTCCGGGTTGTGAGGACTCCCTTTCGGGCTCGCACAATTTTTTGCGGACGAAAGGAAGTCAAAGTCCCCACCCTGTCGCACACAGCGCGACAAGGGTGGGGCACCCTCGTTTTGGGGGCCATTCGAAAACCATACTCAGAGAAGGTTCAGGGCGGATTGGGTTTCGCGTTTTACCTGCCCTATGGTGCATTGTTTCGGAGCTTTTTCGGGACGCCAGCGGATGAATTTCGTGCCGTGGCGGAAGCGGCCGCCAGTGAAGTGATCAAAACCAACTTCTATTACCAGCGTCGGATCGAGAGGCTCCCATTCTGTAGAACGCTTTGTGCTCCAGCGGCTGGGACCTCCGGGAGCTTTCCCGGTGAATCCCGGAGGCTTGATCAGGGCTTTCAATTTTTTCGTTAGAGCCGGGCGATCCTTCTGGTGAATGGAACTGGTGAAGCCGACATGATCCAGATTCCCTTCCTTGTTATAGAGGCCCAGCAGCAGCGAGCCTACGAGCGGCTTGCCTTCCAGATAGCGGAATCCTCCAACGACGCAATCGGCGGTACGTTCTTTTTTGATCTTCTGCATACCCGTGCGTTCGCCGGACTGGTAGGGGAGATCGCGGCGTTTGGCAACCACGCCGTCCAGTGCGACTCCCATGTGAAACCATTTGCGCGCGACCGCCAGATCGGTGGTCACTGGAGAGAGGCGGATGGATTCGTCCTTCTGAAAATATTTCTTTGCGAACTGCTCGAGTTTTTTGCGGCGAGCTTCCAGCGGGAGTTTTACCAGGGATTCGCCATTATCATCGACGAGCAGATCGAAGATTATGAAGGTCGACGGAGTGGCTTCACTCAGTTTCTTGATTCGGCTGGCGGCGGGATGAATGCGCATCAGCAGGGAGTCGAAGGAGAGTTTGCCATCTTCGGCAATTACGATTTCGCCGTCGAGAACGAAGCGCTTCGCTTTAACGCTGGAGAGATTGGCGGCGAGTTCGGGGAAATACCTGGTGAGCGGTTTGGCGGCTTTCGACATCAGGTCGATGCGATTTGCGTCGCGAAAGGCGAGGCAGCGGAAGCCATCCCATTTGGGTTCATATTGCCAGTCTGGGCCGGTGGGTAGGGCCGTGGCCGGCTGGGCTTCCATGGGTTCGTAATTGGTTTTCAGCGGTAGAGGCATCTACGCTTTGGCGGGACAGCCCAAAGGACTGTCCCGAGGTGAACATTTCAGGCGGCTAGTTGGCGGGTGGCTTTGCGAACCTTATCGGCCAGCGTTGGTTTGCGCACACTGGCTTCCCACGGTTCTTCCACGCCGAGTAGAGCCAAGGCTCCGCCGGCGAGAGCCAAGTTCTTCATGAACGACGTCATGTTGTTGACGCGTTCGTTGGGATCTTCGTTGCGCCAGAAGTCGTGCATGATGGGAGAGACTCCGGCGAGAAATCCCATGATAGCGATTGCGCCCCATTTCGGTTTCAGGCCCAGCAGCATGCTGGTGCCCCCAACGATCAGGGGAACGGCTGTGGCGGTGACAGCGATTTCGGGCTTGGGTACGCCTTTACTGGCGCTGTACGAAGCCAGGGTTTTGCGCTGCATCAGGTGGTTGATTCCGTTGTAGAGAAAAAACCCGCCGAAGAGAATTCGACCGATCAGGAAGGGAGCTTTCATGGACATCTCCTCACAGTTTTCAACTTTCGAAGTTGCAAGTTGCGAAGCAAAAGGTTTCAGAGTTTCAAAGATTGGACACTTTGAAAGTTGGAAACCTTTAGCTGCGAAAGTTGCGGAGTGAAATTAAGCTTTACTCGGCGTAGGTTCCGGTGGAGCGGCGGCTTGCCGTAGAGGGTCCCCGGGTTCCCCAGCCGGATGCATTGCTGACTTTATCTTTCATGTCGGCGGCGGTTTCCCGCAAAGTGTTGCGCGCCTCTTGTCCGGAGACTGGGGCGAAGAGCATGCCGACGCCTACGCCGATAGCGACGCCGATGAAGAGGGTGGATGCGTGCGACCGTCCACGATTGGGGCTCAGATTTGAAACAAGACTTTCTCTTCTGATGTCGGTGGCGTCGTCGCGGTCGGACAACATGCGAGCGACCGAAGACCAGACGGCGGCGTCGGTGGCAAGAAGGCCAAGCTTCATGGCGAAGCGAATCCAGTTTTTTTTGCTGGGGCGTCTTCTGAGAGCATTCATTTTCAAATCCTTTGCGCAGAAGCGCTTTCCAATACCGTAGTGAGGAGGAATCAGTATCGCTATCGGTCTGGTCTGGTATTGGGCGTGAGAAAGGGCTGTAGCGGGGGTTCGTTGGCAGATAGCGACGTCAAAATCGGCGCTGGGTCAAAGTCGCCGGCCTGCTTGGCAGTAAGTCAAACTCCCCACCCTGTCCTCCAAGAAGACCGGAGGACAAGGGTAGGGCACCCTCGAGGTTACGTGCGTTTGATGGAGATCACTTTTACTTGCATGGATTGGCGGCGTAGGTTTGGCCGGTGGCAGTTGGCGTGGAAATAGAAACTGTGGGCAGGGGCGAGGCGATAACACTCTCGCTTACTTCGGCGCGAAAAGCACGGAAGCCACCAAAGATACATAGAAACGATGAACGGCTCCATGCGATCGGGACTGGCGGCGGATTACCAGAAGCGGAGCGTCCGGATCGCGACAATGAGATGCGTCCCGAAAAGGTGCGGTTGGCCGCGAGGGGACCCGCATACAGCCTTTCCTGCAGAGTGCGCATGAAAAAGTCAGGGCTGGGCGTTGACTCTTTGGCGACAAATGCATCCAAGACAACGTTTGTAAGTTGTCACCCCACACGGGAGAGACCGCTTGCCTCACTTGCCGAAGAGTTCTTGGAAATTATTTACTGTGGTTGCGATTTCAGGGGCATCATTCTGCGTGGCCGCGCTTGCTCAAAGCGAACCCTCTCTGCCTTCGCTGCCTGCCCCTCAACCTGCTCCTCAACATGAGCCAGCAATTACGGCGGTGCGCTTTGATGTGAGTTCGCTTCCCCCCGGCATGTTCCATGAAGGTGAAGATGCGGCTGGCGGGGGGCAAATGCAGACTTCAGATCATCATGGAGTTGTAGGACGGGCGATCCGGCGAACGTTGGAAGACCAGAAAGAGCTTTATCTGACGCCGTTCAAACCGTCGAATTTCAAATGGGATGTGATCATGTTGGGCGGAACGGGGGGACTGATCGCCGCCGACCGGCACATTGAAAGCCACATCGGGAATGCACATCACCAGTTCTATCAAGACACATCGAACCTTGCTATCGGAGGGCTTTCGGCTGCGCTGGCGGGAGTATGGATTTACGGGCTGAAGAGTGATGAACACCGGCATGCGCGGGAAACGGGCTTTCTCGAACTGGAAACGCTGGTGAATACGTTCCTGATTTACACCCCCATGCAGTTCATTGGAGCCAGACAGCGACCGGGCGAAGGCAACGGGAACGGAGATTTCTGGAAACATCACATGATCAATACTTCGTTTCCGGGTGGACATGCGATGTTCACGTACGCCATGGCAACGGTTCTGTCGCATGAATACTCGCAGAAGTGGGTGCAAATTCTGGCGTACTCGGCGGCATCCATTGTGACGGTGAGCCGGTTCATGGCGCGGGATCATTGGTCGTCCGATATGTTCATTGGAGCGGCCCTGGGAATCGGGATTGGATCCCACGTTTTCCATGCACATTGCGATCCGGAGTTGAGCGATTCCTGCAAGCACCACGTTCGCTGGATTTTCTGACGTGGGGGATAGATTATTTAGGATAGGAAGTCAAAATCCCCACCCTCCCGCTTACAACGCGGGAAGGGTGGGGCACCCCTCTTACTTCTTCCACTTATTTCTTTGGTGATATCTTGCTGCGCTTAATAGATGGCGCCTCCGGACTGGGTGGAGGTTACTACACCAGCATTCGCCGAAACTGTATAGGCGGTCCCACCGTTGCCTCTCCAGTTGGGCAGGTTAAAAGTGCCGGCGGAATTGATGCGATAGACGGAAATGTTCTGATACGTCAGCGGGACTCCGGGCTGGCATGCTTGGGGCGCGCCTGGAGCTTGCAAGAAGTACACGGTGCTGTTGCCGACTACGGTCCCGTTGCCCTTGGCGTCGAGGAGAAGCGCAGTCTGCTCGTCGATGGCTATGTCGCGTGGGAAATTCGACCAGCCGTTGGTGTAGATACGGCAGAGAAAGGCGAGGTCGCGTCCCATACGATCGCGCGTGACGAAGTGGGGATCGTCAATGAGTCCTTGCAGGATGGAGATGTTGACGAAGTTCTCGCCTAATGTGATGTACCGGGTATAGGGATTCGCCAGTGCCTGCGTGGACGTGACACCCTGGCTCGTCAAAGCTGTGTAAACGAACTGGGAGAGGACGTTCATTCCGGCACTGGTGCCACCGATCGGCACGCCTTGAGCGATCAGAGCGTTCAAGGAATTCTGCACCGGGGTGTTCTGCCAGAAGTTGATGTAGTTCGATTGATCGCCGCCGGCAATCCAGAGCGCCTCAGCATGCTGGATCTTGTCGATGACGAAAGGATCGTTGGCGGCGGTGCTGTTGGGAATGATGAGAGTAGCAACCGAGTTTTCGTTGGGGCAGAGTTGCTGGATGTAGGGATTGTAGGCGTCGGTTCCTGTCGCGCGGATTACGAGGAAGTCTCCGTTGCCGCTGCGCTGGCACATCCATTGGAAGGCGGCGTCGACGTCGGTGCCTCCGCCCATGAGCACGGTGCCTGCGGTTGTGGCGGTAGTGATGTCGGTGGAATTGCCGACGCGAAAATAGGAATATTGTTTTGCGGCGAAAGCGGGACTGGCGAGCGTCAGGCTGAGCAGAAGGAGAGCGATGGTTCTCATTGAGACCTCCGGGTACCCGGGAAAATATATGCCGGACTGACGGTTGCGGCAAGGGTGGAAGAGCAATCCCAGGGCTGGGTCTTTGTCGTGGAGTTTCCCGGATTGTGTGTGTGCTTTCTTGTTTGGTGGCACGGGAACGGAGAGTCAAAATCCCCACCCTCCCGCTTAAAACGCGGGAAGGGTGGGGCACCCCGGAGTTTAAGTGCGGTTTTTGTCGGGGAGTTTCTGGATTCTGGGTGTGCTTTCTTGTTTGGTGGCGCGGGAACGGAGGTCAAAATCCCCACCCTCCCGCTTAAAACGCGGGAAGGGTGGGGCACCCCGGAGTTTAAGTGCGGTTTTTGTTGGGGAGTTTCTGGATTCTGTGTGTGCTTTCTTGTTTGGTGGCGCGGGAACGGAGGTCAAAATCCCCACCCTCCCGCTTAAAACGCGGGAAGGGTGGGGCACCCCGGGTTTCGAGTCTCGATCTTGACAACTGCGCTGGCGGGGGTTCAACGTGTTTACGGATTTACGGGGGGATGGTTCATGAAATTGTTCAGGAATGTTTTGTATGGCGCGATTGTGCTGGTATGCGCAACTTCGATTCAGATCGCAGCGCAGAGTGATGGGGCGGCGCTGGTCTATCCAAAGGCGAAGACGGTGGATCAGGTGGACGACTATCACGGGACCAAGGTCGCAGATCCATACCGGTGGCTGGAGGATGCCGACTCTCCGGACACGAAGGCATGGGTGGAAGAAGAGGACAAAGTGACGTTCGGGTACCTGGAGAAGATTCCTTATCGCGGGGCGATTCGGGACCGTCTGATGAAGCTTTGGAATTACGAGCGGTTCACCACTCCGGAGCAGGAGAACGGCAGGTATTTTTTCCAGCACAACAATGGACTGCAAAATCAGAACGTGCTGCTAGTGGCGGAGTCGCTGAATGCCGAGCCGCGGGTGCTGCTGGATCCGAATACGCTTTCGTCCGATGGGACTGTGGCGTTGGCGGGAGCGTCGATTACGGATGACGGGAAGTTGCTCGCGTATGCCACTGCGCAGTCGGGATCGGATTGGCAACAGTGGCATGTGCGCGATGTGAGTACAGGAAAGGACTTGCCGGATTTGCTGCAGTGGTCGAAGTTCTCGGGAGCGGCATGGACGAAAGATGAGAAGGGATTCTTCTATAGCCGTTACGATGAGCCGAAGGGGACGGCACTGCGGGATACAAATTACTTTCAGAAGCTGTATTACCACGCGCTGGGGACTTCGCAGGCCGAGGACAAGCTGATCTACGAGCGTCCGGACAATAAGGAGATGCTGTTTGGAGGGTCCGTAACTGACGATGGACGGTATCTCATCATCACAGTCTCGCAAGGCACTTCTCCGAAGACTCGCGTGTACTACAGAGATCTGAGCCAGCCGCAGAGTGAAGTTGTGAAGTTGCTGGACGATTTTGATGCGCAATATCAGTTCATTGATAACGATGGGCCGGTGTTCTGGATCCAGACGGATTTGCAGGCAGCGCGGGGAAAGCTCATCGCGATTGACACTCGGCATCCGGAGCGTGCGAGTTGGAAGACCCTTGTGCCGGAGGGCAAGGACAAACTGGAGCAGGTGACGGTCGTGGATAACCGGTTCTTGCTGAGCTATCTGAAGGATGCGAAAACGGAAGTTCGGGTTTGCGACTTGCAGGGGAAGGCGATCCGGACTGTGGATCTTCCAGGGATTGGGACGGCTTTCGGCTTTCAAGGGAAGCGGAAAGACAAGGAAACGTTCTATTCCTTCACCAGCTTCATCTCGCCGACTACGGTTTACCGATATGAACCCGCTACTGGGAAAAGTTCCGTATTCAGGCAGCCGAAGGTGGGCTTTGACGCCTCGCAGTATGAGACGAAGCAGGTTTTTTACAACAGCAAAGATGGGACCCGCGTGCCCATGTTTCTGACCTATAAGAAAGGATTGAAGCTGGATGGCCAGAATCCGACGTTGCTGTACGCCTATGGCGGATTCGATATCTCGCTAACGCCGTCGTTTTCTATCCCCACAATCGTGTGGCTGGAGATGGGTGGTGTCTATGCACAGCCCAATTTGCGGGGCGGCGGGGAATACGGGGAAGAGTGGCATCTGGCCGGCACCAAAGCTCACAAGCAGAACGTCTTCGACGACTTCATTGCGGCGGCGGAGTGGCTGATCGCGAACAAGTACACTTCCACACCTAAGCTGGCGATTCGGGGTGGAAGCAACGGGGGGCTCCTGGTGGGGGCTTGTCTGACCCAGCATCCGGATTTATTTGGGGCGACCCTGCCGCATGTAGGAGTGATGGACATGCTGCGGTTTCAGAAGTTCACGATTGGGTGGGCCTGGACCTCGGATTACGGATCTTCGGATGATCCGGAGGATTTCAAGGCGCTGTACGCTTACTCGCCATTGCACAACTTGAAGTCGGGGACGAAGTACCCTCCGACTCTGATTGCTACCGCGGATCACGATGACCGGGTAGTGCCGGGGCACAGCTTTAAGTTTGCAGCTACTATGCAGGCGGATCAGGCGGCGCCCGCTCCGGTGCTGATTCGGATTGAGACTAAGGCGGGGCATGGGGCCGGAAAACCTATCTCGAAGATTATTGATGAGACTGCGGATGAATGGGCGTTTGTGGGTTACAACTTGAACATGGATGTGAAGCTGCAGTGATCGTGGTCGGGTGAGAGTCTTTACGAGTTTCCACAGATTGACAGGGAGTCAAAAACCCCACCCTCCCGCTTAAAACGCGGGAAGGGTGGGGCACCCCTTTCCTCGTTTCCCGTTTTCCCTTTCCCCTTTTCCCTTTTCCCTTCCCGGTGGTGTTTTGCAGAAGTGGGAAGAGTTCTTGTTCTACTGGGTTTATGGGTTTGACCGGCCTATTGTGACGTGTTATAAATTTCCGTTTTGCGCTGGCATGCCGTGGGTAGAGACCTATTTCTCTAGTTCCTTTGCGGCATGTTGGTGGAGTCGATTCCAGCGCAAGACCCGACGCGGCCAAGCTTCATCACTCCTTTCGGTCTTGCGGTGGAAGCGTGTTCGGAACTCCGGAAACAATCTCGGGTTTTTTTGCGTGCTCAGGGCGCGGGCCGGGAGATTGGGTCTGGATGGCATTATCTAAACACGGTCTTTATTCCTGAAACCGTCCAATTCGGAGGATTCATTTATGCGTACATGGCTAGCCACTGCTGCGCTGCTTTCCCGCCGCATGGCAAAGAGAATTTCAGCTGTCGCTGCGCTGCTTACCGCGGGTACAGTGTCGGCGCTTGCCCAACCTGAAGGTGGAGGTGGGGAGGCTTCGCTGAAGCTGCCGGATCTGTCCTCGGTCAGCTTTTTCAACGGGGCAATCGACGGACACAAGTTGCTGCTGATTGGCATTCTGTTCTGCCTGTTCGGGCTGGGGTTCGGCATGGCGATTTATATGCGGCTGAAGAACCTGCCGGTGCATCGAGCGATGCGGGAAATTTCGGAGCTGATCTACGAGACTTGCAAGACTTATCTGGTCACGCAAGGCAAGTTCATCCTTCTGCTGTGGGCGTTCATTGCAGTCATTATTGCGGCTTATTTTGGCTGGCTGTCTCCGGTTCCGGGAAAATCCGTAGGGCTGACACTGCCGATCATTCTGGCGTTCAGCTTGATTGGCATTGCCGGCAGTTATGGCGTGGCGTGGTTCGGCATCCGGGTCAACACGTTCGCGAATTCGCGGACGGCGTTCGCTTCCCTGCCCGGCAAACCTTATCCCGTGTACCAGATTCCGCTGGAGGCCGGGATGAGCATCGGCATGATGCTGATCTAGGTGGAACTGCTGATCATGCTGTTCATTCTGCTATTTATTCCGGGCGATTATGCGGGACCGTGCTTCATTGGATTCGCGATCGGCGAATCCCTGGGCGCAGCGGCGCTGCGTATTGCGGGTGGCATCTTTACCAAGATTGCCGACATTGGGTCGGACTTGATGAAGATTGTTTTCAAGATCAAGGAAGACGACGCGCGCAATCCGGGCGTGATTGCCGATTGCACGGGCGACAACGCCGGTGACTCGGTAGGACCTTCGGCGGACGGATTCGAGACTTATGGCGTAACTGGCGTGGCACTGATTACATTCATCCTGTTGGGAGTGAAAGATCCGAGCGTGCAAGTGCAACTGCTGGTTTGGATCTTTGTGATGCGCGTGATGATGCTGGTATCGAGTTCGCTCTCGTACTTCCTGAATGGCGCCATAGCCAAGGCGAAATATGGATCGGCCAACGAGATGAATTTCGAAGCGCCGCTGACGTCGCTGGTGTGGATCACCTCGTTAGTATCGATTGGGCTGACGTACCTGATTTCGTACTACACGATTCCGACGCTGGGAACGGATGGGTCGCAGTGGTGGAAGCTCTCGACGATTATCTCGTGCGGGACGCTGGCGGGTGCGCTGATTCCGGAACTGGTGAAGGTGTTCACCTCGGTCGAGTCACGGCACGTGAAGGAAGTGGTGACCTCTGCGGAAGAAGGTGGAGCGTCGCTGGGGATTTTGTCGGGATTCGTGGCCGGAAACTTCTCGGGATATTATCTCGGTTTATCGATGATGATGCTGATGGCCGTCGCCTACTACATGAGCACGATGGGCTTGGCAGTGGCAGCAGGAATGCTGGCACCGGCCGTGTTCGCGTTCGGGCTGGTGGCCTTTGGATTCCTGGGCATGGGACCGGTAACGATCGCGGTCGATTCTTATGGTCCGGTGACGGACAATGCGCAATCGGTGTATGAGCTTTCGCTGATCGAGGCAGTGCCGAACGTGGCGTCTGAAATCCAGAAAGACTTCAATATCGGCGTCAATTTTGAGCGAGCCAAGCATCTGCTGGAAGCCAATGACGGAGCGGGAAATACATTCAAGGCGACGGCTAAGCCGGTGCTGATTGGTACAGCTGTGGTCGGCGCCACGACCATGATTTTCTCCATCATTATGGCGCTTACGAATGGGCTCACCGATACCGAAGGTGTGGGTAAGCTCTCTCTGCTCTATGCTCCTTTCTTTTTGGGTCTGATCACCGGTGGAGCGATGATTTACTGGTTTACGGGCGCTTCGACGCAGGCAGTGACTACAGGCGCCTATCGGGCGGTGGAGTTCATCAAAGCCAATATCAAACTCGAGGGAGTGGAGAAGGCATCGGTCGCCGACAGCAAGAAGGTGGTGGCGATCTGCACGCAGTATGCGCAGAAAGGAATGTTGAACATCTTCATTGCGGTGTTCTTTGGAACACTGGCATTCGCTTTCGTCGATCCATTCTTCTTCGTGGGCTACCTGATCTCGATTGCAATTTTTGGCTTGTACCAGGCCATTTTCATGGCTAACGCCGGGGCAGCATGGGACAACGCCAAAAAAATTGTGGAAGTGGAGTTGAAGCAGAAGGGCACACCGTTGCACGACGCTACGGTAATTGGCGACACGGTGGGCGATCCATTCAAAGATACTTCTTCGGTAGCGATGAATCCGGTCATCAAGTTCACGACCTTGTTCGGATTGCTGGCGGTGGAATTGGCGGTACGACTGGCCAGCGATCAAGGTCCGACGTTGACACGGATATTGGCGCTCGTCTTCTTCGTCATCTCGTTTGCATTCGTGTACCGGTCGTTCTTCGGGATGCGGATTAAACAAGGCGCGTAGTAGAAAACGATTCTCGGCATGCGCCATCCGGCTTCTCCGGATGGCGTTTTGTTTTGGGCGATAAGCATTGAGTGGTGAGTGATGAGCCGTGAGCAATGAGCAGTGAGAGTCGGGTACGGAATAGGATTTATCGAGTCCATTTAGCAGGTGCAGAATTTAGTTATTGGCGATTGAACCTGGGCGCGGCTTCGCAGTCTAGCTTTGCTCTACCGGACAGCCGGTGGCGGCTGCCCCACCATGTTTTGTTCAGAAGGACTGCTTCATTTTGGATTTAACGCTGTGGGCTAGCTTTTCGATCTGTTCGGCTTTTTTCAGGGCGTCAACCGACATTACGCCTTCGCCTTTGTTCTGCAGATAATCGTTCAATTGCTGGGTCAGCTGTGCCAGTTTCTCGCCGTCCCGTTTCATGTCGGCCTGCCGTTGCAGGTTGGCTGCCATCGCCTGCTTTCGCTGGATTTCGTCGTTGCTTCTGACGGGCACATTGCCCATACCTTGACTTTGCGAGACAGCAGGCGGGAGGTGGATCTGCTGCGCGGGGATTGTGCCGATCGCCGCAAGCATCGTTGCGGCGAGGATGGGAATTGAAATGGACTTTGACATAGGGACCTCCCTGCACTATCAGAATTATTGCGCGGGTCAGGCTGGGAAACAATAGGGTTGAACTTGCAACAGCAGGGCTCAGGGGCCCGGGGGTAGGGGTTAGGAACCGGCGCTGGTCGGAAGAGTAGAGACTTTTAGCGATTCCGGTTCGCTCTGTTCGTGACTGGTGAGCTTCTAGTTGGGGCCTTTCATTTTGTCTTTCACGCTTTTCGCCAGCTTCTCGATTTCTTCGGCTTTCTTTACCACTGTCAGCGAGAGCACATTTTCGTCGGATTTTTCGACATACGATTTCAACTCGACAGATAATTTGAGCAGCTTGTCGGTGTCATTCTTCAGGGCGGCGACACGCTCTTTGGCGGCTTTCTTTTCCATGTCATGCGTCATGCGGGCGCGGACCTCGTCAGCTTCGCCCATCTGCGGGGTGATGTCGGTGGTGCTCGGCGGGACGGGGGTTTCGCGGTTTTGGCACACGGTGGGAAGGGATGAAAGAAGCAGGAGGGTTAGCCAGAGACCAGGTTTGAATCGCACGTGTACCTCGCAGAGTCGGGACTGAACGGCTCTGCAAAAATTATACTTCGCGGGAAAGAGCAATCGACACAGAGGGCTGGGGACTCGCTGCGCTCGGGGCGGACGAGGCGTCCGCCCCCACACAACCTTTTATAGAGCGCTCATGTTTGACAGGAATTCGCTGTTCGATCTGGTCTTGCTCAGCTTATCGATCAGCAGTTCCATGGCTTCCACTGGGGAGAGCGGGTTCAGGACTTTGCGAAGAACCCAGATTCTCGAGAGGTCTTCTTTCGGGATCAGCAGTTCTTCTTTTCGGGTGCCGGAGCGCTGAATGTCGATGGCCGGGAACACGCGCTTGTCGACGAGTTTGCGCTCGAGAATGATTTCGCTGTTGCCGGTGCCTTTGAATTCTTCAAAGATCACGTCGTCCATGCGGGAACCGGTGTCGATCAGGGCGGTGGCGATGATGGTCAGCGAGCCGCCTTCTTCGATGTTGCGGGCGGATCCGAAGAAACGCTTGGGGCGCTGCAAGGCGTTGGAGTCGACGCCGCCGGAGAGGACTTTGCCGCTCGGCGGAACGATGGTGTTGTAGGCGCGAGCGAGACGGGTGATCGAATCGAGCAGGATTACCACGTCGCGCTTGTGCTCGACTAATCTCTTGGCTTTTTCGATCACCATTTCGGCGACCTGGACGTGGCGGGCAGCGGGCTCGTCGAAGGTCGAAGAGATGACTTCGCCTTTAACCGAGCGCTGCATGTCGGTGACTTCTTCCGGGCGCTCATCGATCAGCAGGACCATCAGCACAACTTCGGGATGGTTCGCGGTGATCGAGTTGGCGACATTCTGCAGCAGCATCGTCTTGCCGGCGCGCGGCGGAGAAACGATCAGACCCCGCTGGCCCTTGCCGAGTGGCGTAAGCAGATCCATGACGCGGGCGCTGGCATTGTCGCGGGTGGTTTCGAGCTTGACGCGCTCCTGCGGGATACAGTGGCGTCAGGTTATCGAACAGAATCTTGTTGCGTGCTTCGTCGGGGGACTCGAAGTTAACGGCTTCGATCTTGACGAGCGCGAAATATTTTTCGCCTTCGTGGGGCGGGCGCACCTGTCCGCTGATGGTGTCGCCGGTCTTGAGGTCAAATTTGCGGATCTGGGACGGGGAGACGTAGATATCGTCTGGCCCGGGAAGGTAATTGTAGTCGGGCGAGCGAAGGAAGCCGTAGCCGTCGGGCAGGATTTCGAGGACGCCTTCGGCAAAGATGTGGCCTTCTTTTTCGCTCTGCGCCTGCAGGATTTTGAAGATGAGGTCCTGCTTGCGCATACCGCTGGCACCGGGCAGATCCAAGGTCCTTGCGATCTTGGTCAACTCGGTGATGTTCTTTTCTTTCAGTTCAGCAATGGTCATTGATTCACCTGAACCCGTGCACTAGACGCATTCGGTAGTGTCGACGGGAGATTTTTCAAAAAGGAGGGGACTCAGGAAAGATGCGAATATACAACGCCAGGCAGGAGGGCGGGGCTGGTTTAAGCAGCCCGCCGTTGTGCCTCGGCAACGTTCTCTGGTTCCGACAAAACTGCCTGCCGCTCCGAGTCAGCGATCCGGTCCAATACGCCGTTCATGGTTTCCTGGATGCGAGTGCTGGGCCGGTGGAACTTCCGCGTGGCCTTGGAGGCAAGCTGACAAAGCATATAACGATTGCGAAGAGTCTGTAAAGCATCAAACACACGATCAGAGCGCATGAGCGTTAGTTCTCCTTACTATATGATTGTGGCCTTTCGCCTGTCCTTTCGCTAAGGAGGGTGACCGGAAACCCCAGTTTCCGACCTAAGTCACTGATTCCGATTAGGTTGTAAAGGAGTTCAGCGTAAAACTCACTCTGTTGAATAGATGCGCCGGGGGACTTCGAAGATGCTCGATTTTCCGGGCTAAGCTCTGCGGCGGAGGTGAATACGGCGGCACCTAGGAGCTTCGGTGTCCCTCGGAACACGCTAATTTAGCCGTATGGGGGAAAGAGGTCAAGCGATTATTTGTAAAGCTACGTCAATTTCGTGTGGAAAAGGAACCGTTTTGGTCCAAGCTGATGGAACTAAATAACTTACACGTGGGTCCAGCAGCTCCTCGGAGGGGTATTTGCAGGGTTCAAACGAACGTGTCGGGTCCGGCCTTTGGCTGTGGGTCTCTTGTTTGGACAGCCTAAGGGGCTGTTGCTACGCATGCACGGTTCCTGAGCGCGCCCGATTCGTAGGAGAATAAGACCATGGATGGCGTGAGGATGGATGCGTGGCTATGGGCGGCGCGGTTTTTCAAGACGCGGACCTTAGCGAAAAAGGCGTGCGATCTGGCGAGGATTCGCTCGAATGGACAGACCGCCAAGGCGGCACGCGAGGTCCGCGTAGGTGACATGTTGCATGTGAGTAAGGATGGCGGGGACTTCGAGGTGGAGGTGTTGGGAGTGAGCGAGGTGCGTGGGCCGGCGCCGGAGGCGCAGAAGCTTTATCGCGAGACTGAGGCCAGCAAAGAGATGCGGCAGAAGGCCGCGGCCGAGCGCCGGGCAGCGCGGGACTTTGAAGTACTTCCACCGCACCGGCCATCGAAGCGGGACCGGAGAAGGATTATTCAGTTTCGCGGGAGAGGCTAAGGTCCGCTTCGATGGCCTAAAAACCAGGTCAATCAACGCGGATCGAGCTAGTGCTCGCGAAGAATGCTCATGGGATTCACGCGCGCCGCCCGGACTGCAGGCGCCAGTGCAGCGACCACTGAAACTGTGAGCAAGACGACCGCGACGATTACGAACGTGGACGGATCGACTGGCTGAACCCGGAACAGAAGACCGCTGATTAACCTGCTAGCGACGATTGAGGCTATTACTCCCGCAACAATTCCGGTCACACCGAGTATCAGTGCACGCTGAACGACCATCGACAAGATATCGGAGCGGGAAGCTCCAAAGGCCATTCTTAAGCCGAGTTCGCTCAGTCTCTCCGCGACCACGTAGGAAAGGACGGCATAAAGCCCAAGAGCGGAGAACAGCAGCGCGATGGCAGCGAAGACGGAAACCAGGGCGGCCTCGAATCGCGGTTGCGCCGCCTGCAGTTGCAAATTCTCTGCGAAGGTGCGGTAACCGAACATCGGAGCTAAGCGGTCGGCGCGATCAACGATGGTGCGGACTGTGCTCTCATAGCTGAGAGGGTCACCTGCGACTTTCATCACGATGATCGGGCGCTGGTGGGTCGGATTCTGGGCGTAGGGCAGATAAAAGCGCGGCTGGTAGGGATCCGAGTAATCGCCGCCACGCGTATCAGCGACCATGCCAATGATCTGTCGAGGGATGCCGCGTTCGATTGGGGTGAAGTAACGGCCGATGGGGTCTTCAGTCGGGAAATACTTCTGCGCCAAGCTGCGATTGATGATGGCCACTGGAGCGGAGGTCGCAATATTGTCGTGCGGGGTGAAGGTGCGCCCCCGCAAAAGAGGAATAGATAAAGTCTCGAAGAAACCGGGGGTCACGGCAGCATCTTCGGCAAAGGGAAGATCGTCTGGTGAGTTGAGATGTCCGGCGATGGTGAAGCTGTTCCAATTACCCCTTCCTCCACGGCTCGGCAAAGGATATCCGGCGGCAACCTTCTCTACCCCGGGAATGGCAGCAAACTCCGCGAGGATCTTATCTAGATAAGGAACTTTGGCGGGATCCGGGTAACGTGTGGCGCTGAGAGCGATGTCGAAGAACACGCTCCGGCTGGTGTCGAAGCCGGGGTCGAGGTGCAGAATGTTGAGCAGGCTCCTGATGAGCAGTCCCGAGCCGATCAGAAGACAGAAGCCGAGAGCTGTTTCTGCGACGACCAGGGCGTGATGGATGCGATTGCGGCGGCGTCCCGAGGTCATGGTGCCTGCGCTCTCGCGTAGAGTATGGGCGGGATCGGAACGAGACATTCTCCAGGCGGGAAGCAATCCGAAGATGAGTGCGGTCGCGGCCGAGAGAAGAACCGCAAACGACATTACCCGGGCGTCGACCGAAACGTCATACAGACGAGGAATGTCGCTGGGGACCCAGCGGAGGCCAAGACGCAGCAGCAGAAACGAAGCTAGAATTCCGGCTGCCCCGCCGGCGAGCGCAAGCATCAGAGCTTCCATCAGAAGTTGCCGCACGACTCGGACACGGCTGGCGCCAAGCGCAGTACGCACCGCAATCTCGGAGCGCCGTGAGGCAGCGCGGGCAAGAAGCAGCCCGGCAACGTTGGTGCAACCAATCAGCAGGACGACTCCCACCGCAGCCAGCAATACCATCAGCAATGGGCGAATGTCGGCGATGGCTTCTTGCAATAAAGGTTGAATGAAAACAGCGGGGCGGTATTTGTCTTCGGAATAGCGTTGCGCAAGACTTCGCTGAATCGCGTTCAAATCGGCGAGTGCCTGGTCAGTCGAGACTTCGGGCCTCAGCCGGCCGACCACGCCGAGAGCATCCAAGTCGCGGACCGATGTGTGTGGTGATGGCCCTTCCGTGTCTGGAGCGAAAGTCGACCAAAAAAGCGCGGGCTCGTCGATGGCGAAGTGGAAGCCAGCGGGCATGACTCCGATAACCGAGTAGGGCTGATTGCTGACGGTTACCGTCCGGCCGATGACATCAGCGGAAGCGCCGAACATGGTGACCCAAAGCTCGTGGCTCAGAATGATTACGCGATGCCCGGGCAGCTCTTCTTCGGCGGTGAAGTCGCGCCCAAGCACCGGAGCGACTCCCAGAGTCGAAAACAGATTGGCCGAGACGCGACTACCGCGGATCACCCGCGCATCTTCTCCGTTGCCCTTGGTAAAGAGGCGGGATGTGTAGTCGTAGGAAGCGAGTGACTGGAAGGTGTGATTTTCGCGCCGCCAATCGAAATAGTTGGGATAGGAACTTCGGAGATACTCTGCTTCGGCCAGATTCGGCGGCGCAATGCCGGGAGCGAATTCCAGTGTAGTGACCGCGACCAGACGATCGACGTCAGGGAAAGGCAGCGGTCGCAAGAGAATCCCGTCGAGAAGGCCGAAGATAGCGGTTGTGGCCCCAATGCCGAGTGCGAGAGTCAGCACTGCCGTGCAGGTGAAAGCAGGACTGCGACGGAACTGGCGCATGGCAAACGTGAAATCCTGCATGAGCGCGTCGCGCATGGGCTGATTATGACAGCCGGAACCAGATTCAGAAATGTACTTTCGGGACACGGCCCTGTCATCCTAAGCGAAGGATCTATGTAATTTGCCGAGTCCCAGCAGATTGCATGGATCCTTCGCTTCGCTCAGGATGACACTTCTAACCGCGGGTACATTCAATGCGGGGGCACGCGGGCGGGCCGTTGACCGCGGAGTTCCAGCGCCCTAGTATCGATGCCATGGCTATGGGTCCTCAACTGCTCGGGCAAACCATCTCGCATTACCGCATCCTGGAGAGACTCGGGGGTGGAGGTATGGGGGTGGTCTACAAGGCTGAGGATCTCAAGCTAGGGAGGTTCGTGGCCCTGAAGTTTCTGCCGGAGGACGTGGCACGAGATCCCCAGGCACTCAGCCGGTTCCAGCGCGAAGCCAAAGCTGCTTCGGCACTGAATCATCCCAATATTTGCACGGTGCACGAGATCGATGAACAGAACGGGCAGCCGTTCATCGTGATGGAGTACCTCGATGGCATGACTTTGAAGCACGTGATTGGCGCCAGCCCTGTTCCGCTGGAGCGACTGCTTGAGATTGGGATTGAAGTGGCAGATGCTCTCGATGCTGCGCATGGGCAGGGCATCGTGCACCGCGATATCAAACCGGCAAATATCCTGATTACCAAACGAGGGCACGTCAAGGTTCTGGACTTCGGTCTGGCCAAGATGACATCGCAAAAGCCGGAGGAGATTGGCATCGATGCCACTGTGACCGTCGGAGAGGAACATCTGACCAGCCCGGGAAGCACTTTGGGAACAGTTTCGTATATGTCGCCGGAGCAGATTCGTGGGCAGGAACTGGACGCTCGCACCGACCTGTTTTCTTTTGGCGTCGTGTTGTACGAGATGGCGACGGGAAAGCTGCCTTTCCGCGGGGAGACTTCAGGAACCATCTTTGATTCGATCTTGCACCACAATCCTGTCGATCCAGTGCGTTTGAATCCTGACGTTCCGACCAAGCTGGGGGATCTGGTTTCGAAGTCGCTGGAGAAAGACCGCGAGGTTCGCTACCAGTCGGCGAATGAACTGAAGGCCGACCTGAGACGGTTGAAGCGGGATACCGAATCCCAGCATCTGCATCTGCATCCAGCGGACATTGCGAGACGGAGGCGCCGTTATGGCAGAGTATGGATCGCGATTGCAGGCGCGCTAGTTCTTGCAGTTCTGTCCTTGATCGGAGTACGCAGATACCGTTCAGTTGACCCGCACACAACAGGGGAGAGCAGTTCTCCGAAGGCTGGCCCTGAGACCATGGCCGTACTTCCCTTCCACGATATTTCCGACTCGGCCAGCGACAGTTGGGGTATTGGGATTACGGACGCAATTATCAGCCGTTTGACTTCGCTGCAGAATCTGGCCGTACGACCCACTACATCGGTACTGAAGTACGCGAAAGAAAGTCCCGATCCGACTGAGGTCGCAAAGGCCTTGGGAGTGGAGAGGATATTGGAAGGAACGTACCAGCGGGTGTCTGGCACGACCAGGGTCACGGTGCAATTAATCGATGGGCGTTCAGGAACAACGAACTGGTCGCAGCGGTACGATCTGAAAAGTGCAGACATTCTCAGCTTTGAAGACGAAGTGGCTACGAAAGTGGTGCAAGGCCTGCAGATTCAGGCGTCGGCTGCAGAGATGAAAACGATGCACCAGGCCGCGACTACGAACGTGGAAGCGTACAACGATTACCTGCAGGCGCGTTTTCATTTCAACGAGTACATGGTGTATTCCCTGCGGGACAACCTGGAAAACGGCAAGAAAGCGGCGCTGCATGCGATTTCGCTGGATCCGAACTTTGCTGAGCCGTACGCAGTGCTGGCTGAGCTCTATTCTTTTGAGGGAGCGAATTTTTTTGACAATGGACAGACGAATTTGAAGCGCGCCGAAACGGCAGCGCTGAACGCAGTGCGAATCAATCCGCAATCGGCAGAAGCCCTGGTCGCGCTGGGAGGTGTGTACACCGAGCAGGGGCGCGAACAGGAAGCGATTCGAACCCTGCGAAAGGCGGTGACGCTGGCGCCTAACGGTGAACTGGCGTGGCAACTGCTGGGTTATGCCTACTATTACGCGGGGCTCAATGAACTTGCAGAGCCGGCTTACCGGCGGGTTTCAGAGTTGAATCCCGTTCCGCCCCAACCGCGCTGGATGCATGCGCGGATGCTGCTGTACGAGGGAAGGGGAGCGGAGGCGGAACAGGAACTTCGACAACTAGTGGAGAAGCATCCGGATCAGTTCAAGGCGCTGGCCTATCTTGGGTCAGTACTGTATTACGAGGGGAAATTGGATGACGCCGAAGTCTACCTGGCGCGTGCGGCACAACTGGCAAGCGATTCAACAGACGATACGGCGCGCAACATGGCGGCTTTTCTCTATGCGTCGCGCGGACAACGAGAGAAGATCGATCCGCGGATTCTGAAATATCGTCCCGAACAGATGACGGATGGTGATGGAGCTTATTGGATGGCAGGGATTTATGCGCTGCTCGGGGAGCGAGATCATGCGCTCGCATGGTTAAGGCGCACCGTGGCGTTGGGAGACGTGAATTATCCCTGGTTCCAGCGGGACAAGAACTTTGACACATTGCGCGGCGACCGGGAATATCAAACGATCATGGCCGGAGTGCGGCAGCGCTGGGAAGCATACAAGAACGAGTTTGATCCGGGACGGTAGTCCAAACAGAGTTCCGGAACCACTTCTTACTACGGCGCCAGACCTAGGCACCCAACCTACGCTCCTATCTTTTTCCGTAGGTACAGCAACAATCCTATTGACAGCAGTCCTAGCGTGAGGCAGCATTCATGCGTTTTATTGAAACCTTTCACTAGGAGATCCCCTATGAGACCTCCGGCCCCTGCTCTCACTCGCACCAAATTTTTCCTCCCTACCTTGATGTTTTTTGCCTGCGCGCTGGCTGGCGCAGCGGTTGGTCAGACGGCGTTCGTTCGTGTGAATCAGGTTGGTTATGTTTCCGGAGCTGCCAAGCGCGCTTATCTTATGGCTTCGGCGGCAGAGACCGGGGCCACGTTCGTGATCAAGAATTCCAGTGGATCGACCGTGTTCGGACCGTCGGCTATTGGCGCCAGTCTGGGCTCCTGGAGCACTGGTTATCACAATGTGTATGCGCTTGACTTCGACAGCTTCACTTCGGCAGGCACATATTCAATCAGCGTGAGTGGGCCGATTGCCGCATCTTCTCCCAGTTTCAAGATTGACACGGCGGCGAACGTTTATTCGGGCGCGCTCGCCAACAGCCTGTTCTATTACCAGAATGAGAGGGATGGTCCGAATTTTGTAAGTACGCCCTTGCGGACCGCCGCGGCACATTTAAACGATCAGAGCGCCAAGGCTTACGTCACGCCGAATGCGAACAGCAGCGGCCGATTCTCCGGAGACCTGACTGCAGCCACCTTCAACGGAACCCAGCCAATCATCAACGGAGCTGGCGGCTGGTGGGATGCCGGAGACTATATGAAGTTCGTGCAGACGGAAAGCTATACAGTCGCGCTGATGCTGGTGGGAGTTCGCGATTTTCCCAACCAGATGGGGAGCAGCGGTGTGACGCAGAACGGGCTGCACTGGCCGGATGAGGCGAAGTTCGGAGTCGACTGGCTGCTTGAAATGTGGGATGACACTAACCAGATCCTCTATTACCAGATGGCCATTGGCAATGGGAATTCGCAGACGGTGAGCGATCACGACATCTGGCGATTGCCCCAGGGGGACGACAATTACGGCGGCTGCACGTCGCAATACCGGTACATTTGCCACCGTCCGGTGTTCGTGAATCCCGCGGCGGTGTCGTCGGGAGCAATCAGGGCGGCTGCGCCGGTTAGCCCCAACCTTGCGGGCAGGCTCGCTGCCGCTTTTGCAACCTGTTATCACATCTATCAGACAAGTAATCCGGCTTATGCGAATCAGTGTCTGTCTTCCGCGGAGCACGTTTTCGATGTAGCCAACACTGCGCCAAGCGGCAACCTGCTGACCGTGATTCCGTTCAGCTTTTATCCGGAGACGGAGTGGCGGGATGACATGGAGTTAGGGGCCACAGAGTTGTATTTCGCTGTCCAAGGATGCGGCAGTAGTTGCCCGGTGAATTTGCATCCGGCGTCTTACTACCTGCAGCAGGCGGCGCACTGGGCGAATGCATACATCACAGGGCCGAACGATGCCGCGGACACCCTGAATCTTTATGATGTCAGTGGGCTAGCCCATTTCGAACTGTATCGCGCATTGGCCTTGGCGGGGAACCCGACCGGGCTTGAAACTACTCAGGCTGCGCTGACGACGGATCTTGTTAAGCAACTAAACAAGGCCATCGCGCAGAGTGCTACCGATCCCTTTGGATTCGGGTTTCCGTGGGCTGCCTATGACACGACTTCGCACGGCGCAGGGATTTCCGTGATGGCGGCGGAGTGCAATTACCTGGCGGCGCTCGGCGCGAATTGCATTTTGAACAACAGCACGTCACCGGCAGTGTATGCCAACCGGCAGTTGGGAAATATTTTGGGAACGAATGCCTGGGGAACATCCTTGATCGTGAATGATGGCACGACCTTCCCGCTGTGTATGCAGCATCAGGTCACCAATCTGATTCCTACTCCGCCGAATGGGCCGCCGTTTCTATCGGGCGCGGCAGTGGAAGGACCGAACTCGGTGGCGGCGAAGGGAACGCTCTCGGGGATGGTGGCTTGTCCGCCAAACGGGGTGGACGTCTTCGCGCAGTTCAACGGCAAGGCCGTGTACAAGGACTTTGTGCAGTCGTATTCCACGGTTGAGCCTGCAATTGATTTAACCGCGTCGTCGTTTCTGGCATTTTCGTGGCAGATGGCGGGGATGCCTTCGGGGACTCCATAGCCAGAGTTCGACTTCTTCTTTCCGGGAACTATTTTCATCCAGGAAGTCAAATTCCCCACCCTCTCGCAAAAGACGCGAGAAGGGTGGGGCACCCCTTCGGCGTTTTTTGGGACACTCGCGGTGGTTACAAGGAGGAATTTATGACTCGACGTATAGCTGAAATTGTTTTCGCTGCTTTTGTGTTGCTTGGGATTGGCGCGGACGCGCAAACTCCGATACAGATTTACGGGGCTTGGCATTGCTATTCGGACGCTTGCAGCTGGGCTTCGGTGCCGAACATGACCACTTTTGACACAGATAATCGATGGTTGATCGACCGCAATCTGGATGGCACGTATCATCCGTCGGTGAATCTGGTGATACTGAGCTTCGTCGATCCGGTGAAGTTGATGAATCTCACTACGGACTCGACCACCACCAAGGGCATTCCCATCGGGATGTCCACCGCTGTAATCAATTATTTCCAGAGCCGGGGCGTACGGGTGATGATGTCGATTGGCGGCTTCAGCTATACGAAGAATTGGGAGAAGGCGCTGGGTGCCAATCCGACGCAGTTAGGGATCAATGCTGCCAATGCGGCCAAGCAATTGAATGTGGGGATGGAGATTGATTACGAAAAGAGCAGCAATCCCAATCTCACAGGATTACAGCAGTTCGTTACCGCATACCGCTCGGTGGTGCCTTACGATGCGACGGGCTCAAATTTCGCGGCGCGGCTGACCATTGATCTGGGAGATGGCGATACGTATCTGACGGCACTGGCGAATTACGCGACTACGAATTGGCTGAAGACCAGCGCGCCAGTGTTGGATTATGCAAATGCAATGGTCGGAAGCCAAAAGGCCAGTGTGTCTACGATGGAATCGGGATGGCAGCAGCATGTGAGCGGCATTTCGGGATCCGTGCCGCCGCTCGCTCCCGCAAAGCTTACGGGAAGTCTTTGGCTCGTCGGCAGCAAGCCCAATTGCAATAACTTCAGCAACTCCGATCAGAACACAGCGGCAAGTTTCGTGGAGAACCTGGCTCCTGCGGGCGCAGGCACAAGCACTGGGATGCTTGGTTACATGTTCTGGGCGGCCGGATGCCAGGGAAACGGTACCGGATGCACGTTCCCGCCGACGACTTGCGAAAACGGAATGGGAGGAGCCGCTACTGCTTTCAGCATTCCGATTCCGATGGCGGCTTTGCGGCAGAACTAATTCGCTGACCGAGGCGCCGGATCGGGCACTCTGGTTCCGCGTACTAAGGGAAAACTCGCTTGAGGGGCGGACCGATGTGGCCGCCCCTGCGCGTTTAGCGCGGCCAGAGCCAGCCGAAGATTCCGGCAGTGAGTAGCGAATACACCAATCCGTCGACTACTTCCTTGACCGTGAAGCTCCAGGTCTGACCTTTCCAGATGGCGTTGCTCATAGTCCCGAAACCATACGCGAGGAACGCGGCAGTCCCTACCACGCGAAAAACGGCGAGGTAATACGCGCCAGGCGCAACCGTGTGCGCCGTCAGGTAAGCCACGAAGAAGCTGATCAGCAGGCAATAAACAAACCACATACCGAGAAATTTTGGCAGGGCAGGCGGACCGCTGGGGAACACCGTAATCATTCCGACCGGTCCCTGTTTATATTTCTCGATTATTGCCGGCGACTTCATTTCTTTGGGCGTGCAGTATGGAAAGACATAGTGTCCACGCGTGAGGCCGGCGGCGCGAAGAGCAGGGAGGACCTTGTCTTCGTCTACCTTCTGGTAATCCCCTTTGTGATATGGCAGCAGCATGTGCATGATGGAACTGGCAATGAATACGATGACTGCCGAGAGCGCAATGGGCAGCCACAGAGCGGAGAGTGGAACCATGCAGAGCCTCCTGGGACATGGAATACCTGAGTCCGGGAGAGGCTATCTTGTCGCGTGCAAGAGGTCAACAGGGCGACGATCTAGAAGAAACGAGCGAGGAAGATCATGGCTCGCGTTCAATCTTGATGCATCTAATTTTGACTATGACAGCAGAACGAAACGCAGCGCGCATGGAAGTGATTGGCGAGGAAAACCGCAACGACAACTGCCTGCTCCGAGGCTGGCTGGAGCAGTTGGTTTCGCAAAATGGCAGCGACCTGTTGCTGGTGGCGGATGCTGCTGCCGCTATTCGCGTTGAAGGATCCATTTCCTCGCTGGGGGATCGTGCGCTGAGCGGGGACGAGATCGAGGCTGCCATGCTGCCTGCGTTGGCGGCTCATGCGCGCGAAGAGTATCAGCAGTACGGCATTGCGGATTCCTCGTATCGAGCGGAAGGGCTGGGCCGGTTCCGAATCAATTTGCATCGCGAGCGTGGACGCGCGGCCGCTACCGTCCGGTCACTGCCCTCGAAGGTTCCTACTCTCGACGAACTGCATCTCCCGGCAGGGGTGGGAGCACTGGCCAAATTGCAGCGTGGGCTGGTGATTATCGGCGGGGCTACGGGATCGGGTAAGACAACCACATTGGCCGCGCTGGTGAATGAAATCAATCGTGAGAGTTCGCGGCATGTAGTCACTATCGAAGATCCGATTGAGTACGAGCACCAGCACAACCGCAGCCTGGTGGAGCAGGTGGAGATCGGGATTGACGCTCCGGACTTCCCAACAGCGTTGCGAGCGGCGATGCGGCAGGCACCGGATGTGATTGTTGTGGGAGAGATGCGCGATCCGGAGACAGCACGGATTGCGTTGTCTGCTGCGGAAACCGGGCATCTTGTCTTTACGACTTTGCATACCACCGATGCAGCGTCCACGGTGTCGCGCATTGCGGATTCGTTTCCGCAGGAACGGCAACATTCCATTCGAGCGGAGATGGCCATGGCATTGGCAGCCATGCTTACACAGAATCTGCTTCCACGGCGGAATGGGGGCCGGGTGCCGGCGGCTGAATTGCTGATTGTCGGATACGGGGCGCGGCAACATATCCGGAAAAATGCGTTGCAGCACCTGCATCAGGAGATCACGATCACGCGCAAACAGGGCTCGTTTACGCTGGAGGAATCGCTGGCACAGCTTGTGTTTCAGCAGGCACTCACACGGGAAGACGCGATGACTCGAGCGCATCATGCGGAGGATCTGGATACGCTGCTTAAGGCTAAGGGCTTCTGAGCCACGGATCTGCACGGATGTCCATGGATAGTGCACGAACGGATCGGAGACCGTTCGCCGCCGCGATAAGCCTGACTATTCGGAGCACTGCAGGCAGAGACGTTGCAAGCAACGTCTCTACGGAGTTTGAGATGCAGCGACTACTTCCGCTGGCTCCGGCCGGAGCGTGTAATCTTCATCCGCTGAGGCATAGAGGATCGTTCCGTCGCGTTCGATCATGTATGTCGCGGGGATGGGCAACTCCCACGTATCGTCCCCGTTAGTGAAGGGCAAGTTTACAAAAGCGCGGCGGTAGACCGCTTCCTGCGGTGGCGGAACGCGATACGTTAGCCCAAACTGCCGTGCAACTCTGTTTCCGGCATCAGACAGCAAGGGAAAGCGGAGTTTGTGCTGGTCGTGCATGAAGAAGGACTGCTTCACGGTTTGCGGCGAGATGGCGACCAGTGTTGCTCCGGCCTTCTCGATGTGCGGCAGAACCAGATTCATGGCTTCCATCTGCCCGACGCAGAATGGGCACCAGCGTCCGCGGATGAAACAAAGCACCAAGCGTCCTTTGGCGCGCAGGACTGATGAGTTAACGAGCGTGCCATTGTGATCTTGTAATTCAAAATCCGGAGCCCTGGCGCCGATTGGGAGGATTGTCGCCGAAAGCTGGCGAGCTTTGAGTTCGGCGACTGTCTGGGCATGAATGGCTTGCGTCGCAGCAGGAACGTACTTCGCGATGAGTTCCTTGCGCTCAGCGAAAATTTCCCGCAGCGAACGGGTGTCAACAGCGGGGCCGGATTCTTCCAGAGAACGCCACTTCATTGTCGTAATTGGGCGAAGGTGCGAGGGATCCTTCGCTGCGCTCAGGATGACATTGTTTTAGTTCATGCTTACATGCCTGGGAGCTTCATGCCGGCGAGCCTGCGTGCGAAGCTGGGCTTTCCCATCTGCTTGAACATCTTCTTCATTTGCGCGTACTGCCGCAGCAAATTGTTCACTTCCTGAATGGTTGTGCCAGAGCCACGGGCAATGCGTTTGCGGCGGCTGCCATTGATCACCTCGTGGTGGGAGCGTTCGTGACTGGTCATCGAATTGATGATGGCCTCGACACGGTCGATCTGCTTTTCGTCCACCTGGTCAGCCGCTTTCTGGAGGCCACTGAACGGGCCGATCGACGGAAGCATGCCCATGAGGCTCTTCATCGATCCCATTTTCCTGACGGAGCGTAGCTGATCGCGGAAATCTTCGAGAGAGAAGCCGTCGCCGGCGAGGGCTTTCTTCGCCATTTCCTCGGCTTTTTTCTTGTCCACATGCTGCTCGGCGCGCTCAATCAGGGAGAGGATGTCTCCCATGCCGAGAATGCGGGACACGATGCGATCGGGATGGAAGGGCTCGAGCGCATCGTACTTCTCGCCAATTCCGATGAACTTGATGGGCTGTCCTGTAACTTGCCGGATGGAGAGGGCCGCACCGCCGCGCGCATCGCCGTCCATTTTCGTCAGCACAACTCCGGTGAGCGAAAGCTTCTTATGGAATTCTTCAGCCGAGCGAACCGCATCCTGTCCGGTCATGGCATCGGCAACGAACAAAATCTCCGACGGGTTCAGCAGCTTCTTGAGAGACTGCATCTCATCCATGAGCTGATCATCGATGTGCAGACGACCTGCGGTGTCGACGATCAGCACGTCGCACCCGGTAACCACCGCTTCGCGGCGCGCTTCCTTAACCAGGCGTTCGACGGTTGCGGTGTTCGCCTCGGATACTTGTCCTTCGTAAATGTGACTCTTCACGCCCTGCGCGACCACTTTCAACTGCTCGCGGGCCGCGGGACGGTAAACGTCAACAGAAACCAGCAGCGGACGGTGTCCGCCATTTTTGAACCAGTGCGCGAGTTTGCCTGAGGTTGTGGTCTTACCCGAACCTTGTAATCCGGCCATAAGGACGACCGAAGGGGGCTGCGAGGCAAACTTCACCTTGGCGGTGTCTTTGCCGAGAATTTCTACGAGTTCGTCGCGCAGAATCTTGATAACCTGCTCACCCGGCGAGAGCGCAGTCATTACTTCCTGGCCAACCGCTTTCGCGCGGATCTGGTCTATGAGCTGCTTGACGACTTTAAAATTGACGTCAGCCTCAAGCAGTGCGAGGCGAATTTCGCGCAGCGCTTCGTCAATGTTCTCCTCGGTGAGCGTAGCTTGGCCGCGGAGGGTTTTGAAGGCGCGTTGGAGTTTTTCCTGAAGATTCTCAAACATGGCTCAATCGTTCTATTTTAGCAGTCTCAAGATGGACAAGGCTCCTGTGTTCCGCCGTGTTTTGAGAACCATTCACCACAGGGGACGCAGAGGTGCACAGGGATCAGGATTGGAGGATTTCTTTCGCTGCAATGACAGTGTTGCTGTGGATTGTGACCGTATCTTCTACGTTCAGCGCGTAGCCACCGGCATACGTTACCATCACTGGAATATTCCGGGCCCTGGCTACGCGAAATACCAATTCGTCTCGTCTCTTCAAGCCTTCAACCGTCAGATCCAAGCCGCCGAGCTGATCTTCACGATATGGATCAGCGCCTGCGATGTAACAGATCAGGTCAGGCTCGAATTGGCGAAGACCGGAACTGAGTGCGTTGTCGAGCCAGGCAAGATAGTCGTCGTCGCCAATGCCGTCGGGCAAATCGACGTCGATCGAGGACGGAGGCTTGTACAGAGGGTAGTTGTTGTGCTGGTGAAGGGAGATGGTGAACACGTCCCCAGCATGGGCCCCGCGCATGCGGGTTTTCGCCGCCCAGTTCTGGTTCAGAGTGGAGGCCGAGACTGAGGGTAGGGAAACACTTTCAGTTCGCGTTCCAGCGAAAATGGCTGCTGTACCGTTTCCCTGATGTACGTCACAGTCCACCGTCATGGCGGTGCGAATTTGGTCATCGCGCTGCAGGCGGCGGATCGCGATCGCCACGTCATGAATCATGCAGAATCCTTCTCCGTGGTCGGGGTGAGCGTGGTGAAATCCGCCACCTATGCTGATACAGACCCGGTCCTTTAATGCCTGCCGAGCGGCGAGGATGGATCCGCCAGCTGCCAACCAGAAGGCATCGACCAGATCCCGGGAGTAAGGAATCTCCATTTCCATCTCCTCTCGCGCGCTCAAGGTGCCGGTTCTCAGTTTGTCTACGTACTCTGGCTTGTGCACGAGGAGAACGTCCTGATCGGTCGCAGGTTGCGGCTCAAGAAAGTCGCTGGCTTCTGCAACGCCAGTTGCAATCAACCGATCACGTACGCGCCGGTACTTCTCGGCGGGGAAAACGTGTTTCCCGATTGGCAGGTAATATGCGTCGCTGTAAATGAGCTTGAAGGGAAGCATTTCCGCAATCAGCGTCAACCACGGAGCCGAGGAACTCTATGATACGCGGATGAGGGCTAGTGCTCGAAGAGAGCGACGTTAGCGTTCCCGACAGTGGCCGCATTCGGCGGACCATTCCGTGTTCTAGCGGCGCTTCTCCTTGTTTGGGATAGCCGCTGCCGGAACTATGGACCTTCGCACCGGAACGATGGCTCCCTTGGACGGATCAGCCGCGGCATTAGCGCGAGTTAGCACTTCCTGCTGGATGTACTGCACGAACTCCTGGATCTGGCGCTGCATTTCTTCCATGCGCTCACGCATTTGCAGGATGATCGCCATGCCAGCGATGTTCACCCCAAGGTCGCGAGCGAGCGAGAGGATGAATTCCAGCCGCTCCAGGTCTTCATCCGTATAGAGCCGTGTGTTGCCCTCGGTCCGCGACGGCTTGAGTAATCCCTCTCGCTCGTACAGGCGAAGGGTTTGGGGGTGGATGCCGTACATCTCGGCAACGGCCGAGATCATGTAGGCACCTTTGGATTTGCGCTTCGTCATAGGTGTCTTGGACGATTCTAGTGCACGACTTCCCTTGGCTTCTAGTTCCCACATCAGTTCGCACGTCAGAATTGTGCCAAACATCGGACGGGGCCCTGCATCGAAACGTGGGAGGTTTAAATGGACGAAAACAATGTCATCGATGTAGTCGAACATTTGATTGAAAGGTGCCGCGACGGGCAGAACGGTTTTCAGGAAGCCGCGGAGAAGGTAAAGAGGACAGATTTGAAATCCTTTTTTATCGAGGTGAGCGCGGAGCGCGGGGAATTCGCCGAGGAGCTGCAGACGGAACTTGCAAGGCTGGGCAAACCGGAGAAAAAAGTCTCCGGATCGGCTGAGGGCGCGCTGCATCGTGCCTGGGTCGACACCAAGGTTGCACTGGGCGGCGATGACCACACCGTTCTCGATTGGCTGGAACACGGCGAGGACGTTGCTAAGGATGCTTACAACAAAGCTCTCAGCGGAAATCTTCCAGCGACCGTCGGCGAAATCATCCGGCGACAGGCCGCGAGTGTACAGCGGGTGCATGATCAGGTGAAGGCGTTTCGCGATCAGGCAAAAGCTGCTTAATTGCGGCTGGTTTCGCGCGCTGGCATGCAGCGATAAGCACAACGTCAGAGGACTGGGAATCCAGTCCTCTCATTTTTGCCGCCAAGTGAGGAGCATTGTATGAGGCTATTCGCGTTCTGGCTTGCGGTCGGCATCACCTTGTTAAGCGCCTTCTCTCTTGGCAGCGAATGCCAGACTAGCGTGCCACAGGATCAACAAATTCCGGCCAGCGAGCGAGAACAGCCGGGCACGACACATGCCACCGGGCACATGGGTATCGGTGTAAGCCTTTCGTCACTAGGTCTCGGTGTGGAAACAGCAATACTCGCAAGCGAGCGCAGCAATGTGCGAGTTGGATTCAACGTGCTTGGGTACAGCCACAGATTTACGAAGGATGGTGTTCCCTACGATGGTCATCTGAATTTGAAGACCTTCGCAGCTCACTACGACTTCTTCCCCTGGGCCGGCAGCTTTCATATCAGCCCGGGAATTTTGATCTACGTGGCCGACCCGATTAAGGCCAATGCTTTCGTCGCTCCTGGCCAGTCATTTACGTTGGGCGGGACCAGGTTCTACAGCGATGCTTCCAACCCCACCACTGCGCAGGGCAAAATCACTTTTAATCGGGCGGCTCCCATGATCACTGTGGGATGGGGGAATTTGATTTCGCGCAGAGAAGGGGCGCGCTTCAGCGTTCCGTTTGAGATTGGGATCGCCTTTCAGGGCAGCCCTAAGACGAGTTTGGCATTCGGCGGAAATGTTTGCGCATCGCCGGGTACGGATTGCAGTTCAGCCGCGAACAATTCCGCGGTACTAAGCAATATCGCTTCGGAAGAAAACAAGATCAACGGCAATTTATCGGCTCTGAAGGTTTATCCAATCATTTCCAGCGGATTCGGATTTCGGTTCTGACGGTTAGGCACGGATTGAGCGCGGATCTGCACGGATCCCACCCGCGATATTTGATTCGTGAGCTTTTCGGTTACGCTACCGGCTGCGGTTTCTCGGAGTCCGACACAGACCATCCTGCCGGCTTTACGGCGTGGTTCAGGCCATAAGCCAAAACGCCGGCGGCGATCAGGATCATGCCGAAGGCGAAGGAACTCATCCCCAGGATCGACTCGTGCTGGCTGCGAACCACCGAGAATGCCAGCAGAAGCACGGGCGGAACACCGATGGCGATGGCTCCCAGTTTTCCGCCGGGGACCCGGAATGGACGCTTCAGTTCCGGTTCGCGGAAGCGGAGAACGGCCAACGCTACGAATTCCAGCAGCAAGCTGGCACCGTAGAGCAAGATGTCGAGCGTGACGAGGCGGGCGAAGCCCAACCCGAGGCACATCGCCCAGCCGATGGCGAGCGCGATGATTGCAACCCAAGGGGCGCGGGATTTCTTCCGCAGCTTTCCAAAGACCGCCGGGAGCATGCCGTCCTGCGCCATCGCCAGCGGCAGCCGCGAATAGCTCATCACCAGGGCATTGAACATGCCGAAGGCGCTGATCATGCCACCGAGGACAACCCCTATGCGCAGCAGCGGTCCGCCGACGAGGGCGGCGATATCAGCCCAGGAGCCGGTTTCCCACGCTGTGGCCTTGAGCCCAGTCATCCACATGGCGCCGAAGGGCAGAATGTAGGTGAGAGCCACGATGGTCACAGCAACCACCATGGCCCGCGGATAGGTCCTCTGCGGGCGTTCTACTTCCGTTGCGATTGTCGAGGCGTTGTCCCATCCCATGTAGTTCCACATGCAGATGAGCAGGCCTCCGAGAATGTCGACCGTCGATGTAGTCGGTTTTGTCACCGAACTCACGAGAGCTCCAAGTTTGAACGGAGCCAGCAACACAATGGCGATGAATGGCGCCGATAGCGCGAAGAACAGCCAGAGCGACGTCAGCGAGACGACTTTCACTCCGGCTATATTCAGGAGCGCGCAGGCGACGACTACCGCCAGCGCCACCCACCATCCGCGGCTTGCTTGCTGAAACCACGGGAACATGCGCGTGAGGTACGCAACGAAGAGCGTGGGATAGATTGCCATGTCGAAGATTGACGCAATCAGCGAGAGCCAGGCTTCCTGAAATCCCCAGAAGTTGCCGAGGGCGCGGCGCACCCATGCGTAATATCCGCCTTCAAAGGGCAGCGCGCTCGATAGCTCCCCGATCATGAAAGCCGTGGGCAGGCTCCAGAGCAGCGGGGTGATGAGCAGGATCAGGATGCCCCGTCCGTAGCCGGCGCCGTGCACGATGTCTTCGGTGCCATAGGTTCCGCCGGACACCATAAAGAAGGTGGCGGCGACCAGGGGCCAAAGGGTCAGGCGGACGAATTTTTTCCGGTTGGGGACTACGGCGGGCTGGGGATGTTCGGGTTGTGGACGCTGGGCGCTAGCTGTTGCCAATTTCTATGGCTTCCTCCGCAAGCGACTCACTCTCACCACCGCGTCTCCCTTGATTTTCGTTTCGCGGCTCCCGCGGTAAGAGCGATTCCACGGGCATTTCGGCGGAGTTAGTTCGCAAGTGTGAGATTACGGGAAATTTATGCAGATGCAATAGTTTTTTGAGTTTATTGGAAAAATTATGTAGGCGAGTGTAGCTTCGGACGCCTCGTCCGAGGTCGCGAAGCGCGATGGAATTATCTTTAAACGTGACTTCGTATGCGTCGCGTTCCGCGCCGCAGGGCGGACGAGGCGTCCGCCCCTACATAACGTGAGCTAGAGTTCGAATTCCCAGGTCTCGGCGACCAGATTTTTACGGCCCCAGCTGTCGTGCTGCTTTTTGGCCGCCAGCTTAAATCCGGTCTGCCGGTACAGATGCCGGGCGGCATCGAGTTCGCTCTGCGTCCATAAGACAATCTTTTTATATCCAGCCCGGCGGGCAAAGCGGATGCATTCGGCGATGAGGCGTTTGCCGATTCCCAAGCCGCGAGCCGAGGGTTCGACCAGAAGCAGACGGAGTTTCGCCACTGTCTTCGATTTTTTGACCAGGAAGATCGAGCCGACAATCTCGCCGTCGCGCTCTGCGATCCAGCAGGCGTCACGCTTGGGATCGAAGTTCTGGACGAAGTGGGCGACGATCTCGGCCACCAGCGCCTCGAAACGCTCGTCGTACTTGTACTCCTGCCAGTAAAGCGCACCATGACGGTGAACAACCCATCCCATATCTCCGGGACGATGCGAGCGCAGCAGGTAGGCAGTTTGCTGATGCGGCTTCGGGTCAAGCAGGGTCTCGACGGTGCGTAGGGCGTTAGCAACTGCACCTGTTTCGCCGGCGATAGTTTGCCCAAAAGAGCATGCACTTGCTCATTGGAACGTAATTCCAGGGGCTCGAAGGTCTTCTTTCCCCGTGCAGTCAGAGAAAGCAAGCTCTGCCGTGCGTCGGCCTCGGACTCGGCGCGGGTGATCAGTTGTTGCTTTTCGAAATTCCGCAACATCCGGCTGAGATAACCGGGATCGAGGCCTAGATCTCGGCAGAGATCTGTTGCAGTACATGGAGTTCGATGGGCAAGCTCGTACAGTACCCGGGTCTCCGTGAGCGAGAAAGGGCCATCGAGCAGGTGATCATTGAGGGCGCCAATTTGCCGGGTGTAGAAGCGATTGAAGCTGCGGACCGCGAGGACTTGGGGATCGGGGATGGTTCCGAGTGAAGCCATGATTCAGCATGGTCAACTCATTAGTTGACTTAGTCAAGTACTTTCACCACAGAGGGCACAGAGGAGCACAGGGGCTACTTGCTCCAATCCTGACCATCCACCATGCGCTTGATTCCGTCCCGGAGATGGAGGACGTTGAAGTTGATCAACAGGCCCACACGCATTCCGCTGAGGCGCAGGTACGACAGGAGTTGAGCCTGATGAATGGGATGGATTGTCTCGGCGGATTTTACCTCCACCACTACCCGGTGCTCCACGACCAAGTCGATGCGGTAGCCTACTTCGACTTTTTGGCCCTGGTACACCACGGGCAGAGCCACCTCCGTCGCGACGTGAAAACCTCGGCTTCTGAGTTCGTGTGCGAGGCAGGCTTGGTAAGCACTTTCGAGAAGGCCGGGGCCGAGAAGAGAGTGGACTTTTATCGCGGAGCTGACGACAGCGCCGGTGATTTCATTGACGCGAAGTGGACGCGACCGCGCTGCGGTGCCCATATCCACTGCATATCACATTTCCCCTGTGTTCCTCTGGGACCTCCGTGGTGAATGTGTTTTTGAATTTCAAATCGGGAATTGCCTCACCACGGGGACACGGGGGAACACAGGGAAAGCACTACACTTTCGACCACAGCTCCGCCCTTGGGTCTTCGGGGTTCAGCTTGGCCAATTCGCGCAGCAGTTCTTTTGTGCGCTCGTCGCGAGGCATGGGAACCTTCACGGTGATTTCCACAATCTCATCTCCGCGCACGCCTTCGCGGGTGGCCGACGGTACACCTTTTTCGCGCAACCGGAGTTTCTGACCGGATTGCGTCCCCGGCGGAATCTTCAGCAGGGCTCGTCCGTCAATCGTCGGAACCTCTATTTTCGCGCCCAGGGCAGCTTCAGTCGCACTGACTGGAACCGTCAATGAGATGTCATCTCCGTCGCGATGAAACACAGGATGGCTCTCGGTACGAATGATGACGTACAAGTCGCCCGGGCTGCCGCCGTGGGCTCCGGCATTACCTTTGCCAGGGAGCCGGATACGTTGGCCGTCGCGCGTGCCGGCTTTGATTCGAACTTCGAGCGGCTCGGCTTTCGAGACTGTGCCTTCACCGTGGCAGGTTGGGCACATGGTCAGATTCTTGCCGGTACCGTGGCAGCGCGGGCATTGCACGTTGAACTTCATGCGTCCGCCGGTCTGCGTAATCTGGCCGGTGCCGTTGCACTCCGGACATTTTCCCGGAGCTTCGAGCGCGCCCTGCCCATGGCAGTGCGAGCAAATATCGCTGCGCTGAATATTCAGCCGCATCACGCCGCCCCGGATCGCCGTCCAAAAGGGCACGTTGACTTGATACTCGAGGTCCGTGCCGGGCGCGGGACCCTCCTCGGCTGCAGCGGCACCGCGCCCACCGCCGAAGATTCCGGAAAAGATGTCCCGGAAACCGCCGCCGGCTCCGGATGTTCGCTGTCCTCTCCCGGTGTTGTTGATGAAATCAGAGAAATCGAAACCGCCGAAATCGAATGGGGCGCCCTGTCCCTGTCCTGCTCCAGAGCCAGCTCCGGGCGGAAAGCCGCCGCCAAAGCCCCCGCCAGGACCACCGGCGCGTGCATAAGCCTCCGCCGTTGCGGGATCGATGTTGTCCGAGTAGAAGCCAACCTGGTCGTAGATCTTGCGTTTCTTGGGATCGCTAAGGACTTCGTTGGCTTCGGAGAGTGCCTTGAACTTTTCTTCCGCGGCTTTGTCCCCGGGATTTACATCCGGATGATACTTACGCGCGAGCTTGCGGAAAGCTTTGCGAATGTCCTCGACGGACGCGGATTTCTTCACGCCCAGGATTTCGTAATAATCTTTTTTGGTAGCAGTTGCCATTGAGCTAAGGCGTCATCAGGTTCAATTCACTAGCTGTCGCTTATCTTTGTCTTCCACCACCACGGTTAAATCGAGAAATTCAGGCGCATCCTCATACACCGGGACCTGCCGCGTTCCCGTGGGAGTCTGCACAAACACCTGCCAGCGCCTCTCATTCTCGACGAGGCTCAGAAAATACGTTTCATCATTGATTAGAAAATCCACTCGATCCCCCAGTTTTCCTGCCAAGCATATGAACCCGATCTCCGATCCTGAAGTGACTACGAAGATGCCGGGACTGCCTTTTCGGACAGTCCCGGCGTTGTACTGCTTGGGCATCAATTACTTCTTGGGTTCGACGTCTACGTACTCGGCGTCAATGACCCCTTCGTCTTTCTTCTGACCTCCGCCATCGGAGCCCGGCTGAGGTCCGGCGCTTGGGCCTGCGCTCGGTCCGGCTTGGGCTCCGCCTGCGGGCTGAGCCGCTTTGTACATCTGCTCAGCCAGCTTGTGCGAGGCCGCGGTCAGGCTTTCGCGCGCCTTGTCCATCTGCGCCTTATCGTTCGACTCGAGCGCTTTCTTGGCATCGGCCAACGCGTTTTCGACATCGCCGCGTTCCGAGCCGGAGATCTTATCGCCGTGTTCGCGCAGCATCTTCTCTATGTTGTAGACCATCGAGTCGAGCTGGTTCTTGGCCTCGATCGATTCGCGCGCTGCCTTGTCTTCGGCGGAGTGCGCGTCGGCTTCCTTGGCCATGCGCTCGACTTCATCCTTCGACAGGCCCGACGATGACGTGATCGTGATCTTCTGGTCCTTCTGCGTTGCCGTGTCTTTCGCGGTCACGTTGAGGATGCCGTTGGCGTCAATGTCGAAGGTCACTTCGATCTGGGGCACGCCACGCGGTGCGGGCGGAATTCCGGTCAGATGGAACTTGCCAAGAGTCCGATTCTGCCCCGCCATGGGGCGCTCGCCCTGCAGCACGTGAACTTCGACCGAGGTCTGGCTGTCGGCCGCGGTCGAGAACGTCTCCGTCTTCTTGGTCGGAATCGTCGTGTTGCGGGGGATCATCGGCGTGGAAACGCCGCCCAGCGTCTCGATCGACAGCGTCAGCGGAGTGACGTCCAGCAAGAGCAGGTCTTTCACTTCGCCCTTAAGTACGCCGCCCTGGATGCCCGCACCGATCGCCACGACTTCGTCCGGGTTGACTCCCTTGTGGCCTTCACGTCCGAAGAGCTCTTTTACGAGCTGTTGGATGCGAGGCATGCGGGTCTGTCCGCCGACCAGCACCACTTCGTTGATCTTGCTGGTATCGACGCCCGCGTCCTTCATGCACTGCTTGCACGGCCCGACCGAGCGCTGAATGATATCTTCCACCATCGATTCGAGCTTGGCCCGGGTCAGCTTCTTGACCAGGTGCTTCGGACCGCCTGCATCGGCCGTGATGAACGGCAGATTGATTTCGGTCTCCATCGTGGTGGAGAGCTCAATCTTGGCGCGCTCGGCTGCATCGCGCAGACGCTGCAGGGCCATTTCGTTTCCCTTGCCGCGCAGGTCGAGGCCTTCGTCTTTCTTGAATTCGTCGATGAGCCAATCCACCAGGCGCTGGTCGATGTTGTCGCCGCCGAGGTGAGTGTCACCGTTCGTCGCCTTAACTTCGATCACACCTTCGCCGACTTCGAGAATCGAAATATCGAAAGTGCCGCCGCCGAAATCGTACACGGCAATGGTTTCGTCCTTGCCTTTGTCCAGGCCGTAGGCTAGTGCCGCCGCAGTAGGCTCGTTGATGATGCGCTTTACTTCGAGGCCGGCGATCTGTCCAGCATCTTTCGTGGCCTGCCGCTGCGCGTCATTGAAGTACGCGGGAACGGTGATCACCGCCTCCGTGACTTTTTCGCCGAGATAGTCTTCCGCGGCTTTCTTCAGCTTCTGCAGAATCAGTGCTGAAATTTGCGGCGGCGTATGCTCCTTGCCTTGCGCCAGAACCGCAACGTGATCGCCCGACTGGACGACCTTGTAGGGAACCATCTTGATTTCTTCCGTAACTTCGTCATAGCGGCGTCCCATAAACCGCTTGATCGAATAGACGGTGTTCTCCGGGTTGGTAATAGCCTGCCGCTTGGCGACTTGGCCTACCAGACGTTCGCCGGTCTTGGTGAAACCGACTACCGAGGGTGTAGTGCGCCCTCCTTCTTCATTGGGGATGACCTTGGGCTCTCCACCCTCCATCACGGCCACGCAGGAGTTGGTGGTTCCGAGGTCAATTCCGATAATCTTTGCCATGGATGCTGCCTCCTAAACTATTAAGTCCTTTGTAATCAGAGCATATACGATTGCGTCGATTATCATGCTAGAACTTGAGTGAATCGTTGTCAAGGTTTAGATGAGCCATAACGGGTTGAGGTTGCGAAATCTGGTTAGACGTGCGGTAAGGCCGGAATAGAGGACCTTGCCGGAAGCTCTTCGTTAAGCCAAGGAGCGGAACGCCTTTCACCACAGGAGCGATGCAGGTACCCAAGACAAATCGCTACGGCGCTTTGCAGGCGGCCTCGAAATCGGAATACGATCCCGGCTGAAGAGTCACGGGAACGATCTCTCCCTTGTAAGGGTGATCCTTACCTCCTCCGCGATATACAGTTCCATCGGATTCAAAGTTGCGCTGGATGCTGCTGTCGTCATCCATGACGAGGTTTGGATTTTTCCAATGTCCGCGCAGTTCGAGCCTTGGTCTGTGATCGTATCCCGAGGAGAAAGAGAACACTGGGCGATAATGCATGTAGAGCCCGATCTTCTCTCCATCCGTGTTGAGATTCAGGCCTCGACGCATACTGCCGCCCAGGGTCATTCGGAAGATTTCATGCCGGGGGGAACAGAGATAGGCCTGTCCCCTTACAGCTGATTCGGGCACGATTCTTTGTCCCGAGGGCGTTGGATAGAGGTACACGTAGACGACGTATTTCCCGCTTTTGGCATGCATGGTGCCGTAGCCCTGCCACTGAGGAAGCCAGTGAAATTTGCCTCCCAAGTAGAAGCCCCACGGAGCAAATACGGCGGTGATCGCCAGCATTAATACACCACCGATGACCAGAATGATTGCCACTTGCGCCAGACAACCCGAGACATCCGAAGCGCGACTTGGGGCGTCGCGGTGGTCCGAAGACATCGCGGCCCATCGGTGGCAAAGTCATACTGCGGATTCTGCCGGGAAATTGAGATCTGATCTAGTCCACATCAAGCTTCCAGAGTGGCGTTGGCCTAAGGATTGGAGCCGCACGATTCCCGGATCAGTCTATCGCGCCAGAATGGGAATGGTGTCATGGATTTCCTTGTAAGAGGTCCGCATTTGCCGCGGAGTTGAACCGGGTCTAGCCGATCATTCCGAGTGGCCCCGACATGGACGGCCGCATGAGGATCTCCAATGCGAATGCGAATTTGCTGTATGGTATTCACACTCTGTTTCCTGGCTGGCTGCAGTTCGACTAAGACCGTGGCGCCACCTCCTGCAACTGGCTCCGCCCCGCGCATGTATCAGGGCACTGCTTCGGTGGGCGACTTCATGACCGTGAGCATCGATCCGGACGCTCTCACGATCACGTATACGAACCACTCCAACGCAGATGCCGCCACCATTCCGTACAGCGTCAACAACGACGGGAGCTACACATTAGCCGATCCAGAAGGCAACCTGATCGCAGCTTATGAAGTCCCGAACTATGCTCTGCTGATTGAGGCGGCGAAGACTGGCCCGAATCATGACACACCTGCCCTGATCACAGCGGTGAATAGTGCCGACATCTCGCTTTCGACCTTCACCGATCAGGCATACAACTACATGCAGTTTCGAACCCGCGCGGGCGGAGTGCAGATTGGCGCAATCAGCGTCGATGCACAAGGCTTGTCGTCGACGACAACGTTCTGGCCGAGCGGCATGTATTTCGAGGGAGGGACGGCATTCGGCAACGGCACGATTGATATCGCTGGTGCCGAACTGGATAGCTCGCAGGACTTCCTGAAACTCGCGGATCAGGGCGACCCGAGCCTGTACAACTACATCTTTGGCACAGCCAATGGAATCTTCGCGGTCGACACTCCCAATGGAGCACTGCTGGGCCTGAAGAAGGCAACCACCAAAGACTTCGACCCGTCATTCGCCGGGACTTACCACTCCATCTCTTATCAGAAGGATGGGGCGAGCATGGGAGCGGATAATTCCGAGCTCGGAACTCCGAGCCTCGGTAGCGCTACCATCACCGTAAGCAGCACCGGCCTGTTTACTGTTACAGACGAGCAGGGAAACACACCCACCTCGGGCGTACTAACTCCGGTCGCGGATGCAACCTACTTGTATGGCACGGACAAGCTGCAAGATCCGTGCTACGGTCTATTCACATACAGGATTACCGGCACAAGCACCCAACAGGATGTATTCGTCACGTTCATGGGAGGGACGATGCTGTTCTCATCGTTTACCGGAAGCACGGTGCAGAGCGGAGTCTACGATTACGTTTACGGCGTTGGGCTGAAGTAAACACGATTGCATAGTGCCGCCATGCTGGACGCGCGTGGCGGCATTTTTTGTTCTGGCCCGGTGCAGTCGCCCGCGAGTGCTCATCAGCTTCCACGTTTCGCCGCCCCCGGGCGGGATTGTATTACCATTCTCAACGATGACCTCTCGCCTCTCCCGGTGGCTGAACAATCCTGTCATCCTTCTGATATTCGCAGCCGGACTGCTCGCATTCGCGGTGCAATCGGGGGAACTGGGAACGGCCGACACCATGCACCGGCTGCAGACGACGCACTGGCTCTGGACTTCGCAGCCGCAGGTTTTCCCCAACGAGTATCCCGAGTTTGGATTGCACGGGCGAGACGGTCGCATCTACAGCTGGTACGGCATTGGACAGTCGTTATTGATGCTTCCCGCCGACTTGATTTCCACATGGATTGCGCACTGGAGAATTTTTTCCGGATATCAGGACGATCCCGCCGTGCGCAGCATCCTCGTGAGCTACTGCACCAACATTTTGCTGAATGTGCTCACCGCATTGATTGCGTTTCGCTTTCTGAGGCAGTTGCGGTTCGAGGTCCGCGAGTGCGTGTGGGGCGTGCTGGCCCTGCTGTTCTGCACGACGCACCTGCATTACACGCAGAACATGCAGGAAAACAACTACATCATGCTGCTCACGTTCGTGGGATTCTCGTTTCACTACGAGTGGTTGCGGACGAGTAGTGGGCGAGCGCTGTGGATTGGATCTGGCGCCTTGGGACTGAACCTGCTGACGCGGGTGACGACCGCCCTGGATATTATGGCGGCAGGCATCTTCCTGCTGATGGTGGTCTGGTTCGAGGGAGTGCGGGGGCGCGAAATGTGGACGCGCGCTGTCGCATATTGCAAGGTGACTGTGCCGGTGTACATTTTTTTTGCAGTGGTTGAGCGTTTCTACAGCTGGTACCGCTTCGGATCGTGGACTCAGACTTACATTCCCATTTTTGCGCGCGAATCGCGCATGCAAGACCCCAGCCTGCCCGCAAATTTTCCCTGGAGCACACCGCTCCACGAAGGCGTTCTCGGTGCACTTTTCAAGCCAGAGAAGTCGATTTTTTTGTTTGACCCGCTGCTGATTCTAACGTTGTTGCTGTTCGCGCTGCTATGGAAGCGCATGGCAGCCGAGGTCCGCGCGTATGCAGTAAGCGCTCTTCTTCTGCTTGCCGGCTACATGTGCTTTTACGCGCGCTACACATACTGGGCGGGCGATTTCGCCTGGGGTGATCGTTACGTTTCGACCGCGGTAGAGATGGTCGCGCTCCTCTGCATACCTCTCCTGCTGCGTTATCAGGCACAATTAGGTTTCTGGACGAGAGCCACAGCGGTCCTCCTGATTGCGGCAAGCCTTTTGATTCAGGTTGCGTCGCTCATGTTCTGGCTGCCGCTCGAGATTTACCAGATGGAAACGTTGGGTCATCCGACGTTCGTGATCGCGCTCCGGTTTAAAAATATTGTGGCTTTCTCTCTCGGGAACATGAATGCCTGGGGACTGGATACTGAAGCTATGCACGAAGACGCTTGGGATTACGTGCACCTCACGACCTGGAACTTTTTTCCTTTTTTATTGAGACGTGTCGGGGCGGCACCGCGATGGGTGGTTGACATTGCGTTTGCGATCTGGGGTATTGCCCTGGCAGGACTCGGAGCAGTGTTGCTGAGACTGCGACGAACTCTTGGAACTCCGTTCCAAACCACGTAGCAACGGACGTATTGGTCCGGTGAGTGTTCGTTGCGACTCTGGCGTTCGCTCGATTGCGCTTCGCGAGCGACCGATGGGTCACGGCACACACGGCTATTGTTGTACAAGCATCCAGCGCTGCGTTATCGTGGTTCCGCATTTCACCGTGTTTTTCCTGAGGTGTTCCGTGCCGATCGATCGCGCTCTTTTCTTCCGCTTCGCTCTCGCAGCTCTATTCATCTCGAGTTTCGTTGTGCCGAGAGCGAGTTCGGCAAATCCTTCCCCCGCCCAGCAACAGGGCACTCCGGAGCGCGTTTCAGCAGATTCGCCGCACGCCACGCCAGGCGGTGCAAACTTCACCGTTCCCTCGGGATGGTCGATTGCGAGCGGTAAGGATCTGGTCATCCTGGAGCCACCAGAACCCGACACGCACATTGCCATATTCGATGCGCACGCATCGGAAGCAAAGGCTGCGGTGGAGTCTGCCTGGGCAGCGTACAAGCCGGAGTCCAAACGTCCAGTAAAGTTGGTAACGCCGCGGCCAGCCCATGAGGGATGGGAAGAACGCCAGGTGTTCGATTACGAGACATCGCCCAACGAACGTGCCGTAGTGGAGGCCCTTGCGTTGCGCGCGGGTACTGCCTGGACTGTTCTCATTCTTGATGGAACGGAGCCTACGGTCGAGAAACGATCGGCCCCTATCAATCTTGTGTTTGGGAGCATCCGTCCCAAGGGCTATCAGCGCGAGATGTTTGTAGGACGGAAGCCTCATCCCTTAGACGCTGCACGCATTGCGCATATCAAAGAATTCGTCGAAAACTCGATGCAGCAACTTGGAGTTCCCGGGGTATCGCTCGCTTTGATGGATGGCGGCAAAGTCGTTTATGAAGGCGGGGTCGGAGTACGCGAACTCGGAAAGCCCGAGAAGGTGGATCAGAACACGTTGTTCATGGCCGCGTCGAACACAAAAGGCATGACGACGCTGTTGTTGGCGGAACTGGTGGATGAAAAGAAACTCCGCTGGGACCAGCCGGTGATTGAAGTTTATCCGGCATTCAAACTCGGTGACGCGGATACGACAAAGAAGGTTCTGGTAAAGAACTTGATTTGTGCCTGCACCGGACTTCCGCGCCAGGATTTGGAGTGGTTATTCGAATACAAAACCGCTACGCCGGACTCCGAGTTGAAGCTGCTCGGAACCATGCAACCGACCAGCAAGTTTGGCGAGGTTTTCCAGTACAGCAATCTGATGGCTACTGCGGCAGGTTACATTGGCGCGCACCTGGTGTATCCCAATCGCGATCTAGGCGCTGCTTATGACAGCGCAATGCAGGAAAAGATTTTTAATCCGCTGGGGATGAAGTCTACGACGTTTGATTATGCGAAGGCACTCGCGGGAAACCACGCCAGCCCCCACGGCGACGACGTCGATGGCAAGACCCGCGTAGCCAGCATGGACATTAATTACTCGATCGTGCCGGCGCGTCCCGCGGGCGGAGTATGGACTTCCGCTGCCGATCTTATGCGTTACGTGCAACTGGAGTCCACGCAGGGCAAGCTACCGAGCGGCAAACAATTGGTCTCCCCGGAGAACTTGCTCGCACGACGCGCGCCTCAAGTACCAGTGGGAGAAGATGCCACTTATGGAATGGGTCTGGAAGTGGATCGCAAATACGGCATTCCCATCGTGAGCCACGGCGGCAGCATGTCGGGCTTCAAGAGCAACTGGTATCTTCTCCCGGATTTCGGGATCGGAGCCGTCATTCTCACCAACTCCGATACAGGCGGATTGCTCGAAGGCCCATTCGAACGGCGCCTGCTGGAAATTCTCTTTGATGGCAAGCCGGAAGCAGTAGCAGACGTGGCGTCTCGCGCCGCCGCACATAAGGCACAGATCGCCAAAGATCGCGAACGCTTAGTGGTTCCTGCGGCTCCAGACGCCGCTTCGGCTCTGGCCAAGCACTACTCGAGCAAGGAATTGGGGGACCTCACCGTCGTTACTGGAAATGGCGCCACCATTTTCGATCTCGGCGAATGGAAGAGCCATGTGGCGTCCCGCAAGAACGACGATGGCACAACTTCGTTCATCACGATCGATCCGGGAACGGAAGGCTTCGAGTTTGTGGTTGCAGATCGTGAAGGCAAACGAGTGTTAGTGATTCGGGACGGGCAGCATGAATATACTTTCCGCGAGGCGGAATAAACCGACGCCCAGTCAAACGCATGGTAGAAGTGGTAGACGTTTGTGGTAGAATGCTACCATGAGCTTAAATATCAAGAACGAAGAAGCCCACCGTCTAGCGCGGCAACTTGCAAAGATTACAGGCGAGAGTATGGCGACGGCGGTGACCGAAGCGATCCGAGAACGCTTGGAGCGCGTTCGGGAAAACCCTCGAGACGGCATGGCCGAACGGCTTATGAAGATTGCAAAAGAGTGCGGTCCGCTTTGGAAAGAACCATTTCGGTCGATGGATCATGGCGATCTGTTATACGACGAAAAGGGGCTGCCTAAGTGATCGTGGATTCGTCAGTCATCATTGGAATTTTGCGGGATGAACCTGACGCGAGCGCGATGTCTAACGCACTGCAGCAGGCATCCGTCTGCCGGATGTCTGCGGTCACCTATGTCGAGGCAGCTGTTGTCACCGACGGTAACCGAAACCCGGTCCTCAGCCGACGCTATGATGATCTGTTGCAGGATCTCAGAATGCAGGTCGAGTCTGTAACCCTAAGACAGGCAGAAATCGCCAGGCAAGCCTACCAAGACTTTGGAAAGGGACGGCACAAGGCTGGCCTTAATTTTGGTGACTGTTTCGCCTATGCCCTAGCCAAGGATCTGGATGAGCCGCTCCTGTTCAAAGGCGACGACTTCCGTCACACGGATGTCGAAATAGCTGGGTTCTAAGGGGAACATTACTCAACCGTAACGGATTTTGCTAAGTTCCGCGGCTGATCCACGTCACATCCCCGACGCACGGCGATGTGGTAGGCCAGCAGTTGCAAGGGAACGATCTCCAGAATCGGTGACAGTTCCTCGGGCGCAGGCGGGATGTACAAAACGTGATCGACGGATTCTTTGATGTCTGCATCCCCTTCGGTGGCAAGGGCAATGACAACTCCCGACCGCGCCTTCACTTCTTTCAGATTGGAAATTGTCTTTTCATAACGCAACAAGGAATCAGGGCTGTTGGAGTCTCTGGTGGCGATGACGACCACCGGCAGGTTCTCGTCAATAAGGGCGTTGGGCCCGTGCTTCATTTCGCCGGCAGGATAGCCTTCGGCGTGAATGTAAGAGATTTCCTTCAACTTGAGCGCGCCCTCGAGCGCGATGGGATAGTGAATGCCGCGCCCGAGAAACAGAAAATCATGCACCTTCTGATAGCGTTTGGCGAGTTCGTCGCAAGCCTCGTCTTGCAAAAGCAGATGCTCCAGCTTCGCTGGGATGCGGGTCAGCTCCAGCATCGCTGAGCGCGCCTGTTCGGGCTTCATCACGCCTCGGACCTGCGCCATGTACATGCCGAAAATATAGAGCGCTGTGAGTTGTCCCGTGAAAGCCTTGGTCGAAGCAACCCCGATCTCCGGGCCGGCGTGGGTGTAGAGGGTTCCGGCGGCTTCGCGCGTAATCATCGAACCGACCACGTTACAGATAGCCAGCGTCTTGGAGCCTTTGGCCTTCGCCTCGCGCTGGGCGGCAATCGTGTCGGCGGTTTCGCCGGACTGCGAAATGACAAGCGTGATCGTGTCCGGATCGACGATCGGATTGCGGTAGCGCCACTCGCTGGCATAATCCACTTCGACGGGAACACGCGCCAGCGATTCGATCATGAACTTGCCGGCTTGTCCTGCGTGCCAACTGGTGCCGCACGCGATGATGTTAATTTTCCTGGCGGCGCGGAACTCCGCCTCGCTTATCTCCATTTCGTCGAGAAAAATGTGACCAGTCTGTTGCGAAACACGGCCCAGGGTGGTTTCACGAACGGCGCTCGGCTGCTCGTAAATCTCTTTGAGCATGAAATGCTTGAAGCCGCCCTTTTCCGCCTGGATTGGATCCCAAGTGACACGCTGCACCTGCCGTGAAACGGCATGTCCATCGAAATCTGTCAGTTCCACGCCGTTGGGAGTAACCACAGCCATGTCGCCGTCGGCAAGAAAGAAAATATCGCGCGTGTGATGCAGGATCGCAGGTACATCGGAAGCCACGAAGTACTCGCCATTGCCCATGCCGATGACGGCTGGCGGACCGTTGCGGGCGGCAACAATCTTGTTCGGGTCATCAGTCGAAATTACCGCAAGCGCAAATACTCCGCTCAACTGCTTGATGGTTTTGCGCACCGCGTCTTCGAGTGACGGGCGACCATTGCCCGACGGGGCACTGTGCTTTTCCACCAGGTGCGCGATGATTTCGGTGTCGGTTTCAGTTGTAAATTTATGACCTTCCTCGATCAGCTTCTTCTTGAGACCGAGATAATTCTCGACAATACCGTTGTGCACAACGACGATTTTTCCGGTGCAATCGCGATGAGGATGCGCGTTTTCTTCTGTGGGCCGGCCGTGAGTCGCCCAACGCGTGTGGCCGATGCCGTAAGTGCCTTCAAGAGGCTTCTGACGTATAGCCTCTTCCAGATTCCGCAGTTTGCCTTCGGCACGCCGCAGTTGCAATCCCTCGCCATTGCCGCAAACCGCAATTCCCGCCGAGTCGTAGCCGCGATACTCCAGACGCCGCAGCCCTTCCAGGATCACAGGGACAACACTCTTCTTGCCTACATACCCGACAATGCCACACATATGGAAACCTCAATGAGCGTGTTGAGTTCTGGTTATTCCGCCAGGGAAAAACGGAATTCCTCGATGACAGGATTGGTCAGCACCTCTCGAGCGATGCGTTCAACTTCAGATTGAGCCTGTTCCCGGGACAGACCGCCATCCAAAGCAAGTTCGAAGTACTTCCCCTGACGCACGCCTTCCAACCCTTTGTAACCCATCTTCTTCAACGCGCCGTGAATCGTTTTTCCCTGGGGATCGAGAACGCTCTTCTTAAGTGACACGTAGACGTAAGCAGTCATAGGCGACATTATACGTTAGGGTATCCAGGGGTAAGACTCTGCCGCTATACACTTTGGTAAGCCGCATGAGGTGTTTCACGGGCTTTGAAGCTTCTTATCCAGTTCGCGGAGAGCTTCTTCCAGAACCCTCCTGCGCTGTGCGTGCTGGCTGGCACCAAGCTCCTGCAGGACTCTTTGACGGGATAGCCGCAGACCTTCTATTTCGCGCTGCCGGGATGCTTCTTCGCGGCTGAGCTTCAGCCGAGGTTCGGAGCTTTTTTCGCTAGCTTCTGCTTGCTGAGCTTCGATTGACTTACTTTCCCATCCCCGCGCCATAGCTAAATTATAAGTCTCACTTGCATACCCGTCGGAGGTGATCCGGCCCTTTTTACAAATTTTGTTTCTTAGTCTATGGGGAAAGTGACTATAATGCGGCGATCAGAACGGCAATCCGGTCGCCTTTGAGGGGGGGCGCGTAGTGGGAGTGATCGTTCGTGTATCTGTTTTCATCCTCCTCAAATCCAGCGCTCTCGCTGGGCGAGGTCCGGTGCTTCACTTCTTCGGTCAGCGTACCCCTATTTTTTCCCTGGTCAGTCGAACATCATCCCAGCCCTGAATTCTGTCGCGACGAGCGGACCTGCATAGAGGCCGACTGCCATGCCAGATAACTCAACTGGGCACGGGCATGAGAACGAAGCTGGTTCCGATCAGGCGCAAGTCTTCGACGAACTTCTCGCGGCATACGCCTCCACCGCCGGCATAGCCATTCTCGATTCCGAATACCGATATCTTTGGTTAAATCAGCGGTTAGCAGCCCTCAACGGACTGCAACCTTCAGAGCACTTGGGCAAAACAGTGCGAGAAGTAATCGGTCAAATTGCCGACGAAATTGAACCTTACCTGCAGCGCGTATTCTCCACTGGCGCGTCTATTTTGAACGTAGAAATCTCGGGGGCCCACTCTGCGAGAAAAACGACGGTACACCGCCGGCAGCACTTCTTCCCGATCAAGGGGAAAGCGAATCATGTCGCGCGGGTCGGTGTAGTTGTGACCGAAATAAGGGACGCAAAAAAGTTCCAGAAGGAGATTGAGGACCGTGATCGAAGACTGCGCATCGAAATGAATCGACTTGAGGCATTGACGGAGATCAATGCTCTGCTCTCTTCCAACTGGGATGTGCCCCAGGTGTTTCCTGCGGTATCGGCGCGGATCCGCCGCGTCCTGCGCCAGGAAATGGCCAGCTTCGTCAGCTATAACGCGGAAACGAATGTATTCGTGCAGCACGCCTTGGACTTCCCGCTGAGCAGGGGTTTTATCGCGCAAAGCCCGCTGAGCGCCACCGATAGCCCGTTACACGAGGTCCTCAATCGAGCTACTTCACTCATTTTCTCCAGAAGAGAGTTGGAGACCTTCCAAAGCAGTATGGCGAGGAGTCTTATGGCGGAGGGTGTTCAGTCTCTGTGCTGCGTACCCATGATGCGTCCGAAGGGACCTCTCGGGGTGCTGGTCCTCGGAAGCACGCGCACTGACGCGTTTCAGACCGACGATCTGAACTTATTGAGGCAAGTGGCGAATCAGTTGGCGCTGGCTCTTGAGAATCACCTTGCCGCCTCCGAGATCAAGGTCCTCAGGGAACGCCTTAGCGAAGAACGCAAGTACCTGGAAGGAGAGATCGAATACGAGGGTCACTTCGCTGAAATCGTAGGCAACAGTTCTACGCTCAGGCAGGTTTTTCAGCAAGTAATCACAGTCGCAAACAGCAGCGCGACAGTTCTAATTTTGGGCGAAACGGGCACAGGCAAGGAACTGATCGCACGGGCCACTCACCGCTTGAGCCGGCAGAAAGACGGACCCTTCATAAAATTGAACTGCGCGGCAATTCCCACGGGCCTGCTGGAAAGCGAGCTCTTCGGACACGAAAAGGGAGCTTTCACGGGAGCCATCAGCCAGAAGATCGGCCGACTTGAACTTGCCGACGGAGGAACCCTGTTTCTGGACGAAGTCGGCGAAATTCCCCTTGAGTTGCAGCCCAAGCTGCTGCGCGTACTGCAGGACCAGGAATTTGAACGACTGGGTAGCAATCGCACTATCAAGGTGAATCTGCGCCTGGTAGCTGCCACCCACCGTAATCTGGCCGAGAGAATTGCTCAGAACCAGTTTCGTAGTGATTTGTACTATCGCCTGAGTGTCTTCCCAATCGTGCTGCCCCCGTTGCGTGAACGAACAGAAGATATCCCTCTGCTGGTCCGCCATTTTGTACGTCAATTCGCCGAGCGCATGGATCGCCACATCGAGATCGATACCCCACGCCACCATGGATGCTTTACAGGCCTGGCCTTGGCCCGGAAACATTCGCGAACTGGAGAACTTAATGGAGCGTTCGGTAATTCTGAGCCAAGGTGAAGCTCTGCGCGTTCCGTTATGGGAACTGCGCGCTCAGACTTCTTTGCCGGAACCTGTGCACGACCAGAGCCTGGATTCTGCCGAGCGCCAGCACATCCTTCGAGTATTGCGGGAAACCAAGGGCAAAATTTCTGGCTCAGACGGGGCTGCCCGTCGCTTGGGATTGAAGCGTACAACTCTTCAATCCAAGATGGACCGCCTGAAGATCAAGCGGCAGGATTACATCGACGCAAAACCCGACTGAGTTGCAGGCATAGACGATAATTCGGCAGACGCGCCGAGGTTGCGGCAATTTGCAGACACTGTCTGCAATCCTGTTTCAGGAACCTGTTTCAAATAGGGAACTTAGAAGTACGAAGTTTCCGCCCATTTTGGAACCCTATATGCAGAATACAGACGTTTCACTGCCTCTGGCCGGGCGATTTCCTTCCTCCCCTGCCCGGCAGATTAGCCAGCGCCGAAGTTTCCCCACCTCAGGAACTGGCCTATTGGAGTAATGATGTGCCACCCACAAATCAGAATCAGGCCCTGCGCAAAATAGTTTCAGCGCCTAGGGTTGAGACTGTCGAAACGGTTCGCCCTTGGCATTGCCGTGCATTTCCAGCGGGGAAAGCCCGATCAGGCAAATTCAGCGATGCCATTTTGGGAAGTTCTGTTTCCGCGGCTCATTTGTTCCACTCGCATGAGCACCCCGCACCAGTGCAGCAGGCCAGCGAAACGGATCCCTTGTACCTTTTCGCCTGTCACATCGAGTGGGAAAGAAAAGAAGAACCGAGTGCTGCATGGGAGCTTCTGTCGGCCGCTCAGAGTTCTAATCCGGAAACGCGCGCCCATGCGCGCGCTTTGCTCACCGCTTCCCACCATTTGGGCGGATCAGGTTTGAGCGCACGCCCAGAGTTCAATTCGTCCAGAAAACTCGCAATGGCCACGGAGACTGACATGAAGGCACCGTACAACTTAGAACTTGTGGAGAACTGCACTGAGTGCAGCCACATCAATCCCGGTTACTTTTGTGCGATTTCACAGGATGCATCGCGTTCTCTGGACGCAATCAGTCACAAAAGCATATTGCCGGCCGGCGCAATCCTGTTTGTCGAAGGCCAGGCGCCTCGCGGACTATTTATCGTGTGCTCCGGTAAGGTGAACCTTTCCACGAGCTCGCGAACGGGAAAAATCATCATTCTCAAGACCGTGCAGGCGGGGGAAACAGTAGGGCTGAGCGCCACGATTTCCGGTATGCCATACGAAGTTACGGCGGAAGCTGCAACCCCGTGCCAACTGGGATTTGTCGACAGAAAACATTTTACCGAACTCATGGCATCGCACAGCGAGATTGGCGTCCACACCGCGCACTGCTTAAGCCGTGAGTACCAATCGGCCTATCGCGACATCCACGACCTGGTTCTGACCCGATCATCGGCGGGAAAACTGGCTCGATTGCTGCTATCGCAGGCACCCCGCCACGAAGACAAGGTTGAAACCCGCGTTCAAACTCCGATGACACACGAAGAAATGGCACAGCGCATCGGCGCATCGCGCGAGACTGTCACGCGACTTTTGAGTCATTTGCGCAAGCAGCAATTGATTCGCCTGGATGGACCGAACCTGGTCATCCGGGATCGTCCTGGATTGGAAGCATTAACTATATGAACCCTCCCCCGTTGCAACCAGAGGACGGCTGCAGTTATCGGCGGCCGCCCTCCGGTTTTTCGCGGTGGCATTCCGAGGAAGATTAAAGCCGCGATGTACACGGGAACGCTGATCGAAGACTTACTATTGACTGCCGAAAAAATACTCGGGTGGCGAACTATCAAGGTAGAGATTTGGGCCGCAAAATTCTCTGCAAACCTGCGGGCGCGGGTAATCCTGACTTACAATCCAAACAATTCGCGCAGTCGCTTGGTTTGGGCACGGCTGACGGGGATCTCGGTCTGCTTCTTGTCGTCCATCCGAAGCTGGTACGAACTCTTGAACCAGGGAACGACTTCGCGGATGCGATTGATGTTCACGAGATACGATCGATGAGCGCGCCAGAATAGTTTGCTATCCAGGCTCTCCAGCAGTTCTTCCAAGGTCCGGCAGTTCGATTGACCTTCCATGCCAGCCGCTCCCGCTGTTACGACCGTGATCACGCCATCCTCAATCCAGGCATAACAAATATCCTTCTGGTCTACCAGGAACATTCGTCCCAGAGATTTGAGCAGAATTTTTGAGGTTGGCTGTTTCTGGGACTCAAGCATTCTGACCAGCGTTTCAAATTTCTCGGCAGGAGCCTCGTCAGCATCTTGCTGCGCACGCGCCTTCTGGATCGCCTGGGATACACGTTTTTTGTCGAAAGGCTTCAGCAGGTAGTCGACCGCGTTCACCTCAAACGCCTTGACCGCATACTGATCAAATGCGGTCGCAAAAACGATCTTCGGTAAGCGAATTTTTTTGTCGAGCAGTTTTTTAATTACTCCGAAACCGTCGAGACCCGGCATCTGCACGTCGAGAAAGACCAGGTCGGGATTGTGTTCTTTGATGAGGTTCACAGCTTCCAGACCGTTCTTTCCCTGGGCGACAACGTTCACGTCGTCCGCATTTTTCAGGAGGTAAGCAAGTTCATCCCGGGCCAGTTGCTCGTCATCGACAATCACCGCGGATAAGGACATCTTTGCTCCGGCAGAGAAATTCTGAAATGAGTATAGTGACGCGTTATTGCCGGCGCAACGTAAGGCCGTAACCGCGTACTCTTGCTTGATCGGCGCACATTGGCGCGCAACAACTCTGTCTAGTTCGCGTTTTCCAAGGCCAGAGCCATACCCATGCCGCCGCTGACACAAAGGGTTGCGACGCCGCGCTTGGTGTTGCGTTTCAGCATTTCATGAAGGAGCGTGATGGTGATGCGGGTACCGGTGCATCCGATGGGGTGACCCAGCGCGATGGCCCCGCCATTCACGTTCAGGCGGTCGCGATTGAAGTTGAGCACGCGATCGCAGGCCAGCACTTGGGCGGCGAAGGCCTCATTCAATTCGATGAGTCCGAAATCGTGCAGGCGCAAGTTGTGCTTGTCCCCCAATTTTTGTAATGCCGGAACCGGCCCGATGCCCATGGTTCGCGGATCAACTCCGGCAGAAGCCACAGCCGCAATGCGCGCCAGCGGCTTCAGATTGTTCTGCTTCACGAAATGCTCGCTGGCTATTATCATCGCGGCCGCGCCGTCGGTAATGCCAGAAGAGTTCCCCGCAGTAATCGTGCCGCTCTGGGAAAAGACGGGCTGCAGTTTCGCAAGTTTTTCAATGCTGGCGTCTTGAAATGGATGTTCATCACGGCTGAAAACTGTGACGCCCTTTTTGCTTTGAATCGTTACAGGTGCAATCTCGGCATCAAAGCGGCCGGCGGCAATCGCGCGGGCGGCTCGTGCCTGCGATGTCAGGGCGAATTCGTCCTGCTCGTCGCGCGAGATCTTGTACTGACCGGCCAGGACTTCGGCGGTTTCCCCCATCACCATTTGCGCCAGCGGGCAGAAGAAGCCGTCGCGGTACATACCGTCGACCAGTTCCTGATTGCCAAGGCGGTATCCCCAGCGCGCGCCGTCGAGGTAATAAGGAAGGCGCGACATCGACTCTGTGCCCCCTGCGAGAATGCAACTGGATTCGCCCAGCAGAATCGCCTGATAGGCGAGGGCTATCGACTTCATGCCGGAGGCGCATGCCTTGTTGACCGTGTACGCCGGCACCTCCTGGGGCATGCCCGCCCGAATCGAAATCTGCCGGGCCGGATTCGGGCCTCCGCCCGCTTGCCGCGCATTGCCGAAAATCGTTTCCTCAATTTGCTCGGGTTGCACGCCGGCACGCTCAATTGCTGCTTTTGCCGCAACTACTCCCATGTCAGCGGCAGCGCACGATGCCAATGACCCGCCGAATTTTCCTATCGGCGTTCGCGCCGCCGAGAGGATGTAAACCCCTTGCACGTGCTACCTCCAATATTTTGAGTCTAGCAGGATGTCTTTTCCTCGTGTCCTTCACGGTTCAAACTTCCTTGAGGCCACAAAGCAGGAAGTGACACGATGAAGGCGAGGTCGTTTCTCTACCCAAAGGCTGAATCTTCACCCCCAAGTCGACCATCTACTGAACCGTCGCAATCGGATACTCTCAGCAACCCTACTCTCACCAGCTATCAGGAGGTTTTTATGTCCTACGTCGATATTGGAAAAGAAAATTCCACTTCCCTTCACCTCTACTATGAAGATCACGGCTCCGGCAAGCCGGTAGTGCTGATTCATGGATATCCTCTAAGCAGCGCGTCCTGGGAAAAACAAGTCCCCGCGCTTCTCAATGGCGGCTATCGCGTAATCGCGTACGATCGCCGCGGCTTCGGAAAATCCAGCCAGCCTACGACCGGATACAATTACGACACTTTCGCCGAGGATCTGCGAAAAGTTATCACCCATCTCAACCTGAAGGATTTCGTCCTGGTCGGATTTTCCATGGGCGGCGGCGAAGTCGCACGCTACATCGGTAAGTACGGTTCAAAGGATGTTTCCCACGCTGTGATCATTGGAGGCGTCCCTCCTTATCTGCTTAAGGCCAACGACAATCCCGAAGGCGTGGACGCCAGCGTTTTCGAAGGCATCCAGAAGGCGGTGGCCGCCGATCGTTATGCATTCTTCACCGAGTTCTTTAAGAACTTCTACAATACTGACGTCCTGCTCGGAAAGCGCGTCAGCGAAGAGGCGGTACGCGCTAGCTGGAATGTGGCCGCGATCTCTTCGGCCACTGCCAGCGTGGCGTGCGTTCCAACATGGCATGAGGATTTTCGCAAAGATGTCGCAAAAATTGACGTGCCCACGCTGGTGATTCACGGAGACTCCGACCGGATCGTTCCTTTCGCCGCCGCCGGGCAGCGCACCGCCAAACTGGTGAAGGGCGCCGAACTCGTCACTATTAAAGGCGGACCCCACAATGTCGCCTGGACCCACCCCGAAGAAGTGAATGCGGCTTTGCTACAGTTCCTGGCTAAACCGTCCGCAAAACGCAGTTCGCGGGAACCCATTAATGAAGCGGTCGCCTAAGCGAGACTCCGCTTGCAATCCCATCTTGCTCGTTCCCGATGCAAGATGGGATTTTTCATTTGCAGCGGATGCGGTACTGTTACAGTTTTGCTTACTAATAGTCACGACAAGAAGATCGACAATCAAACGCTGCGCGTCACCTAATGGAATCTGGCCGCACAGATCACGTCTGGACACCGCACGAATTACTTGGTTTACTGGAAAATTCCAACTCCATAGCTGTCTAAAGGAGGAGCATGTCCAGAGTCCTGCTTGGGGTCATCTGCGGGCTGGTGTTTGGAGCCATCGACATCGGGATCATGCTGCCGATGTCCTTCCCAGATAAGCGAACTGCGATTACAGCGGCATTCATTGCCCGTTTCGGAATCGGCTTCGCCATCGGCGCGGCCCGTCTGCCTTGGCCTGGATGGGCAATCGGACTTTGCTTCGGTCTGCTACTGAGCATCCCCGATGCTCTCATTACAAAGGCTTATGGGCCCATCATCGGCATGGGTGCAATCGGCGGCACGATCATCGGAGTAGTCGTCGGGCGGTACGGTAGATAATTTCAAAACGTAGCAGTCCCGCTGATGCGCTGTGCTTGCCTTTCCAGCTAAGCTTCTGCATAATAATAGTTTGTCTCGACCTCGCCGGACTCTTCCGGAACAAGGATATACGTCTCGTGTTAATGATTCGTCTGGCGCGCATGGGTGCGCGCAAACAACCGCACTATCGCATTGTGGTCATCGAGAAGGCGCGCGCGCGCAACGGACGTCCCGTGGAAGTCGTGGGGACCTATAATCCCCGCACTAATCCCGCGACAGTCGAAATGAAGCGCGATCGCGTGGAATATTGGGTCGCCAAAGGCGCGCAGATGTCGGAGCGAGTGAACAAGCTGTTCTCGAAGGCTCCGGCCCCGGTCACGGCCGGATCAGCTGCCTAGAACGTCGTAGCCGCTCCTCGATTTACTCTCGTCCACAGTGAGAATTTATGACTGAGTCCACCGGAGATGTGCGCGCGCTCGTCGAACTGGTTGCCAAATCACTGGTCGACGCTCCCGATGATGTGTTCGTCGAAAAGTTCGACGACGGCGTGATCGAACTCGAAGTCGCAGAAAGCGACGTGGGCAAGGTGATCGGGCGCCAGGGCCGCACGGCTCGCGCATTGCGCACGCTGCTCAACGCTGCGGGATACCGCGCACGCCGGCGCTATACGCTGGAGATCATCGAGTAGGAAACTTTTACGTTTGACCTGAGAGATCGGCGCTTGAGCCGGCCGTGAGATGCTTCAGTGTGTTGAGGAGCTTTAGGGCGGCAAAGAATTGCACTTCTGGCGGGCTTTAACCTTGAGGCGTGATCGTTGAGTACAGAACCCAACGACGAATTCATCACGTTGGCCCGGGTGGTGAAAACGCAGGGCCGTTACGGTGAGGTCGCGGTTGCCGTGCACAGCGACGTTCCCGATCGGTTCACTGCCGGAATGAAGTTGTTTGCTCTCGCAGAGGCCAGCGAGCCCAGGTGCGAACTGGAGGTGGAGAACCTCTGGCCTCACCGGGAATTTCTGGTTTTGAAGTTCCGCGGGGTAGATTCAATTTCCGACGCGGAAAAATTGGTGGGATCGGAATTACAGGTCCCGCGGGCACAACGGGCAACGCTGGAACCGGGCTGGAATTACGTCAGCGATTTGGCTGGCTGTATGCTGCTGGACCAGGGCCGCACCATCGGCACCATCGAAGACGTTCAGTTTGGAGCCGGCGAAGCACCGCTGCTGGTCATCGCGGATGGATCCGGGAAGAAGTTCGAGGTGCCGTTCGCGGAAGCGTATCTGGAAAGTGTAGACGTCACCGGAAAACAGGTCCGCATGAATCTTCCTGACGGCATTCTGGACATTAATGCACCGATGACGCCGGAGGAGAAGCAGCAACAGCAGTCCGAGCGCAAAAAAGGGCAAATAGATTAGTCCTGGCAAGCCTCGGCGTGCTGTGGTTTGGGTTCGCAAATGAAGGCCGACATCGTCACGATTTTTCCGGACTTCTTTCGCGGACCGCTGCAACACGGAATTACTCGCCGGGCCGCGGAAATGGGCCTGGTGAAAATCGACGTCCACGACTTGCGGCAGTTTACCCATGACCGGCACCGCACCGTGGATGACCGCCCTTTCGGCGGCGGCGAAGGCATGGTCCTGAAGCCGGAACCGCTCTTTGAATGTTTAGAGTCTCTGCAACTCGCAAGCCGCGCAGAACGCATGGCCGCTACCGCGAGGCAGAGCGTGATCGTGCTTTCCGCGCAGGGGCAGAGGTTTAAGCAAAGTGTGGCAGCGGAATTGGCGGCGCTCGAGCGCATCGTGCTGGTCTGCGGACGCTATGAAGGCGTAGATGAACGCGTTATCGATTTCGTGGCTGACCGTGAGATCTCCATCGGCGATTACGTGCTGAGCGGCGGCGAACTCGCGGCAGCAGTCGTAATTGAAGCAGTGACGCGCTTGCTGCCCGGCGCGCTGGGAAACGAGGCTTCGTCCATGCAGGAATCGTTCACTGCGCACGTGCAATTGGAAGACGCGGACGCTGCGGATTCGACCTGCGGTTCCGGCGGATTGCTGGACTATCCGCACTACACACGGCCAGCGGAATTTCGCGGAATGGCGGTGCCGGAAGTGCTGGTCAATGGCAATCACCTGGAGATCCGGCGTTGGCGCCGCGAGCAGGCGCTGAAGAAAACGTTACGAAATCGCCCAGACTTACTCGAAGGCGTGCAGTTAAACGAGGAAGACAGCAAGATTTTGGCCCGAATCAAGAACGGAGCCGGAAATAAGAATTAGAATTGAGGATAAGAACATGTCAAACCTGATCATCGAGAAACTGTTGGCGAAAACGCAGCGCACAGATATTCCCGCGTTCCGGCCCGGCGATACCGTGCGCGTCCACGTAAAAATCAAAGAGGGGGACAAGGAACGCGTCCAGGCCTTTGAAGGGGTTGTGATCAAGCGCGACAATGGGCCGCAAGCCAGCTTTACCGTGCGTAAGATCAGCTTCGGCCAAGGTGTTGAGCGCATTTTCCCGGTGCATTCTAAAGTCATCGACAAGATCGACCTGGTGCGCTCGTCCAAAGTACGTCGCGCGCGCCTCTTCTATCTACGGGGACTGCGTGGCAAAGCGGCCCGTCTACGCGACGTGGAAAGACCGACTCAGGCGTAACCAACGGAGAGCGGCAATCGTTCGGTTGCCGCTCACGGCTCACCTGTCGCCCCATTCATTCCTGGATTGAGCGGTACACGATTTTCCCGATTCCCCTCCATGGAATATCTGATTAGCGTTTAAGGGTCAGATGATCACTGAACGCAAGTGCACAAACTGCCTGATTTGTTGTTCATCCCTTCGATGGCTCAAAACATTTTTGTTTCCAGGCATTTTATTTCTGGGGCTGTCGCTGCTACCTCTCAGCGCACAGCAACCGCCACGACCGCAGAGAAAAGGGGACAAAACCGCTGCGCCGTCAATTCCCAGTTCCAAAGCAGAAATCGATCGCGGCAAGTACATCGTCGAGAACGTCGCCATGTGCCCGCAATGCCACACTCCCCGCAACAGCGATGCCACTCTGGATCACGCGCACGAACTGGAGGGATCTGCAGAATTTTTCCAACCTCCGCATCCGGACCAGAACTGGCCATTGAAGGCGCCTAGAATAGGCGGAAATCCTCCCGCTAACGACCAGGACATGATCAAGTTGCTCACAACGGGGATCTGGACTGACGGAAAACCTTTGCGCTTACCGATGATGCCTTTTCGAATGAGTGAAGCGGACGCCAAAGCCGTTCTGGCCTACCTGAAGTCAGTGAACCAGCAACACTGATACGCCTTACTGAGACTGAAGAATTTCCCTCGCAGCGCGATATCCTGTAGCGATAGCCGCGTGCACCGTTCCATTGTGACCAGCCGTGTCCGTGGCCTCACCGGCGAAAAACAAGGTGCTCTCAAGGGGAGCGGCAATGGCCTGCTGCGCTCCATCCGCGCCAACTTTCCCGTAACTGTAGGCTCCCAGGGCGAACGGGTCCGTCTGCCAGTCATGAACGTAAGCGCGTTCCAGAAGAGTTTGCAGTTCCTGCACCGGTGGCCCCAGCAACTCACTTAAAGTCTGAAGGCTGCAATCGGTGATGAATGATTCGCTTTGTCCGGATAATTGCTCGGCAGAACGAAATGGCGCCCATCCCGTGAGGATCGCACTCTTTTCCGGCATGCTGGTCCACCAGGTTGGAAACCATTCGTTTTGCGAAAACAAAAATGCCATATTGGACAAAGTCTTCTTTGAGCGAGCCGACGGCTTGATCGTCTCCCAGAAGCGCTCGCGAAATCGAAGAACAACGCGAATCACTTTGCCCATCTCCAACTTGCCCAGAGCGCGCAACTTATCTTCAGGAAGTTGAGGGGTAAATTGGATCGCACCGCCCTGCTGTGCTTTTAGTAAAGAAAGGGGCAAAGTCAGCAAAACCCTTGGAGCTTCCAGCATCAGCGCTCCACGCGGATTCTGGGCAGTGACTCTCACATTCCCCGCACGCCAGTTGACGGACTCAACTACCGTTTCGGTGCGCAGATCCACTCCGAAATTTGAGATCTGATCGCGAAACTCGCTTCAGCAGCGCCGTATAGCCATTCTGTGCGCGAAATGCCCGGTCGCCCTGAATCTTCTGTTCGGCCCGCATTCCCTGCACCAGCCAGTGAACGCCAACTACAGCCGGGTCAGCTGCATTAAAGCCCGAGACATAGCTGATCGCCCGTCGCTGCACCTCCCGCTGCCTTTTTGTCTTTGGCTCGCCAAAACGGCGGGCTAAGAACGCCGAAAAGGATTCGTCGGCGGCGGAATCATCCATCTTGTCAAGAATCGAGTCGACCTCTTCGAAGAAATCACAGGACGACAGATGACCGTCAGAGTTGCACCAGTAGTCTCCGTCGACTTCCGTGATTTCGACGCCGGATTTTTCCAACGGATCCCAGATCTCGCGTGCGCGCCCGTGAATGAACTCGGCTCCCAACTCAATCGGCACATTGCATTCTGGATCATGAACGGTGAACACTCGTCCACCGATCCGGTCGCGTGCTTCCACGATGCACACAGAAAGACCGGCGCGGCCCAGTTCGCGGGCCGCAGCCAGTCCAGCCATGCCTGCACCAATGACAATTACGTCGGGGTCTCTCGGCATTTACTTTCAGTCTTTCAGAAGAGTTATGCCGCCAGCGATGCTTCCGCCGGTGCTGGTTCGAGTTTTACTTTGATCCATCCCGGCCGCCGCTTGTCGAATGCCTTGTACGCCTCTATCACCGACGTCATGGGCTCGACCTGGGTCAAAATCTCGGCTGGATCAAGCGCTCCCGTCCGCACCAGTTCAATCAAATGAGGCAGGTACCGCCGGTGATTGCAATTCCCCATCATCAGGGTGAGGTTCTTCTCCATGGCGTCGCCGATCGGAAACGAATCGAGTTCTCCATAGACACCAACAATCGAAATCGTGCCCGCCTTGGCCACCGCCTCCACGGCCCAGTTCAGCACGATCGATGATGCATCGCCGGGCTCCCAGTTGCCATTCTTCGGCTTGGCATCGGGAGCTACTTTCTCCTTTTCCTTTGCATGCTTCTTGGCAGCCGGTTTGGCGGCGGGACCACTGTGTGGCATATTCGCATCCACGCCTACTGCGTCGATGACGCGATCTACGCCAATGCCGTCTGTCAAATCTTTGATTGCCTGGATCGGATCTTCCTGATTGAAGTCGATGACCTCCGCACCCTGGGCACGTGCCATCTCCAGGCGCGATGGGATCGTGTCCACAGCGATGATCCTTCCTACGTCGAAGAACTTCGCGGAGGCGATACAGAATTGGCCCACCGGACCGAGTCCGAAGACCGCGATCGTGTTGCCCGGCTTGATCTGGGCATTATCCGCAGCCATGTACCCGGTCGGAACAATGTCAGACAGAAGAATGGCCTGATCGTCGTCCACTTCTTCGGGCAGTTTCACCAATCCGACATTCGCAAACGGGATGCGAGCTTTCTCCGCCTGCAGCCCGTTGAAGGAACCAGAAGTCTTGGGACCGCCAAAAAATGCGGTGCCTTCGCCATTTGGATTGGCATTGTCGCATTGCGCGTAATATCCGGCGCGGCAGTACGAACAATTCCCGCAGCCGATGGTGGAGGGAATTACGACGCGGTCTCCTGCGGAAAGATTGCGGACGTTCTTTCCAATTTCCTCTACGATGCCGACTCCCTCGTGACCCAGAATAGTTCCCTTCTCCATGCCCGAGACCGTGCCGCGAATCATGTGCAAGTCGGTACCGCAGATCGCACTTGCCGTCAGGCGCACGATCGCATCGGTTGGTTCTTTGATCTTGGGATCATCCACTTCGTCCAGGCGAATATCCCCAATTCCATGGAATACAACTGCTTTCATGACATGCCTCTTCACTCAAGTGGAGTGTTTCAGGTTGGATGCGAGGAGACTTCTGAGGTTGTGAGGACAAATAGCCCTCGACCGAACGCCCCGCGATATTAGATTGCGAGAAATGAAGCGGGCGAATATACGAATGCGCCAGCGCCCGTGATCACTTCGGCGCGGAAGAGGCACTTGCCGCCTATGCCGCTTTCTTTTTGGGGACCTTTGCGCCCTTCTTGCGCGCTTCGGAAAGTCCAATAGCAATCGCCTGCTTGCGGCTTTTCACCTTCCCGCCTTTGCCACCCGGTCCCGATTTCAGAGTTCCATGCTTTTTCCGCCGCATGGCGCTCTCAACCGTCTCTCCTGCTGATTTGCTGTACCGGCGGCCCGACGATTTCTTCCGTCCTGACGACTTCTTTGTTCTGGGCATAAGTTGCTCCTGAGATTTAGAGCAAATTCTTCTGCATGAGGTTGTGAGTTTTTCGCAGGCGGAATATGTGCTCGATATTACGCAGCGCGGGAAACGTTCTTGTTACGCAAAATATCAGCCACCTTTTTTGAGATCGCGCACGAACTCTGCGCGCTGCCTCTCACGCTCCTGACTGTCTGGTGCGCGCAAGATCGACGACGGATGCGTGGTCGCCATCACGTGCGGCGCTAACCCGGAGGGAATCAATTTTCCCCGGTCGCGGGTAACGCGAAAATCTTTTCCCAATAAACCCTGAGCGGCACTGGCTCCCAGGCAAACGAGAACCTGCGGCTGCACGACTTTGAGCTCCGCATCCAGCCACGGACGGCAAGCTTCTATTTCCGAGTGTCGAGGCTTCTTGTGAATTCGCCGCTTGCCGCGTTGCGCCGCCTCCCACTTAAAGTGCTTCACGATATTGGTGACGTACACTTCCCCGCGATCGATCCCGACCTCAACCAGAACTTCATCCAGAAGCCGGCCTGCGGGACCCACAAACGGATGCCCTTGCCGATCCTCATAGTCGCCCGGTTGCTCACCCACAAACATTACAAGTGCTTTGGAAGGACCTTCGCCGAAAACAGTTTGAGTGGCGTTCTTCCATAAATCGCAGCCCTTACAGACCGCCGCCGCGCGCTGCAGATTGGGAATAGTCAGGCGCGAGGGTAGAAACGGCGCCGCAGTAGGAAATCCCTCTTCGGATGATTTGCTTCGTGGCATGGAGTGCCTCCCGAGGATCACATGATTGGTTGCCTGCAGGAATCGGCGAGTTGTGCCCGGGAGTCGCTTATCGGCTTACTCAGAAGTTGCACTCAAGCGGTGACGCACTTTGGTTATCTTTGCTCGGTTACTGCTCTCTGCAATATTAGCTGCGCGGGATGCATTTAGGTTTTCCAGGTTTCGAATTCTGGTGTCCTCTTCTGTTCCCCGCCTCAAGCGTCATTCGTCGTCCTTAGCTCAACGGGCTTCACTGGAAAGACCGTAGACGTCCGCGCAGCCGGTTATTACGGCAGGGGACCAATCTCAAACACTGGAGACAAAATGAGTAACAGATTCGTTATTACATTCAACTTGTTCGCCCTGTTCGTCGTCTTAATGCTCGTTTCGATTGCTCATGCAGAGCAGTGGGACAAAGAAACCGTTGTGACCTTCAGCAATCCGATTGAAGTGCCAGGCAGGGTTTTACCTGCCGGGACTTACATCTTCAAACTCGCGAGCAGCCAGTCGGACCGCCGGATTGTGCAGATCTTCACGCAAGACCAGCGGAAGGTTCTTGCCACAATTCAAGCAATTCCCGACTACCGCCTCGAAGCAACCGATCAAACGGCAATCTCTTTCGAAGAACGCCCCTCAGGAAAGCCGGAAGCACTGCGTAACTGGTTTTATCCCGGGGACAACTATGGCGTGCACTTCGTGTATCCCAAGTCAGCCGGGAATCCTGATACCGAAGTCGCAGCGGCCCCAGAGACACCGGCTACGCCGCCTCCAATGACCGAATCCACTGCGCCAATGGTCTCGCAATTGATGTCTCCTCCCGTACTTCCAGTCCTTGCCAACGACGAACCGGAGCCGCAAGTTCTTGCTGAGAATTCGGGTCCTCAACCAATGCAGACTAGCGCGGCAATGCTCCCGAGGACGGCTGGCAACTACCTGATACTGCCGTCTGCTTGGGGTATTCCTGCTGGGTAGCGGTTCGGCGATCCTCAGCCGGGTGATGCGGATGTCTTCTCAACATAGCAACTCGTAACATGATTGCATTGCAGAAAACTTTCGGGCGCGTTCTGGTGGTGACGGGCGCGCTCGCTTTTCTGTTATGGGGATACTTGATGGGCCATGGGCTCTTGTTTCAAAGAGCCGCGAGCCGCATGCTACAGGAGCAGATATCGCCATGCGAACTTGGCCAGAGAACAACGCACTGCACCGCTGGATCCAGCTATCACCCCGCTCCGCAAGGGACAGGCGATCGGACGTCTCGACATTCCTCGTATCAATGTGTCTGTGATTGTTCTTGAGGGATCCGATTCGAGCATTCTGGATGTAGCAGCGGGTCATATTTCAGGGACGGCTCTTCCGGGTGTAATCGGAAACATCGGAATTGCCGCGCATCGCGACACTTTCTTCCGCTCACTGCGAGAGATTCGCCCGCAGGATCGGCTCACATTCACAACCCCCATTCGCACCTTCGAATATGGAGTGGAAAGTACCGAAGTCGTCGATCCTGAGAATGTGGGAGTGCTTGGCCCGACGGTCGATGCGGAATTGACCCTGGTTACTTGTTATCCGTTCAACTACATCGGAGCGGCACCAAAACGCTTCATTGTTCATGCACGGCAATGGAATTGACAGCAGGCGTGACTGTAGCATCGAGCGCATCAAGCCCGGCGGCCGGACTTGCGCCTGGGCCATAGCGTGATTTGCCTCAGAGCGTCGTAGAGAAGAACGATCCGTTCCCAGTCAGTCTCTTCCTGTGTGCGAACTCGCATGTGACATGTTAAGGCTGTGGCCAGCCGAGTCTCGAGGGGACGCGTGCCCAGCACTAGTTCGCTGCTGTTGTACCGCCTCAGTCCTTATCGGGGGCCGGCATAAAGAAAATCTCCTGCACCTCTATCGCCCCGAGCGATATCGCTGTGGCCGGTCCTGAACTCGCCGGCGAGGCGATCCGGGCTGGACTTGTCGACGAGTTCCAAATGCGCTTCTGCCCAGTGGTTATTGGCGGCGGAAAACGATACTTCCCGAGTGGTATGCGGCTGGATCTGGGGCTGGTTGAGGAGCGGCGGTTCCGCAACGGGGAGATGTCTCTGCGGTATGCGGTCCGCGGCCAGTCGAAATGATAGCAGTCGTTTGAGTGCTAAGCCCTGAAGGCAACAGCCGAGCCAAGGTCGCTTGCCCGGAAAGGCGACCATCCGGCCAAGTAATGAGAAGCAGCTTTCAACTAAGCCTCCGCCGACGCCCTTGGCCGGGGTCTCGGAGATAGCCTGCCTTTACTTTACGTTCAGTTGCTCGCGCATGACGATCATCAAAGCTTCAGCTTCTCATTTCGCCTGTGTCAGCCCCGCAACAACTGCAGCAAGTTTATCGAGTATCTGGTTCCAGCCCTCTAATTGACCGCTATTCTTCGCGCTCTCCATAGGTTCATTTCCAATGAAGGTGAGTTTCGTCTGGCCGTTTCCTAGATCCTCAAAGATGGTCACATCGTACGCACCCTCTATGGCCTCATGTTCTATTCCTAGCTGCGCAGGATCAATCTTGTTTCCCTTCGAGTCCGAAAAGTACATCAAGGAAACGATCTTCTCGTGCGGAACAATCTCGTGGTATTCAACCGCATTCCAGAACTCCTGCCCATCTGGAGATCTCATGCAGCAGAGGAATTTTCCCCCAACGCGAAAATCCATCTGGCAAACGGGGGCAGTAAAGCCCTTCGGCCCCCACCACTGCATCACGTACTTCGGATCTGTCCACGCCTTCCAAACTAACTCGCGTGGGGCATCAAAAACTCTGGTGATAACCATCCGCTCCGTCTCATTCACCGTGCTTTTTGTCATCTCTGATCTCCGCTTTTTTCATTTGATTCACAACCACATCCAACTTGTCGAAACTCTCTTCCCAGAACTGGCGATAGCTAATCGCCCAGTCGCTGACTGTCTTTATAGACTCTGGCCTAAGCGTGCAGATACTCTCTCGTCCACGCTTCGTCTTGATCACAATCCGCGCCCGCACCAGGTAGGCAATATGTTTTGAAATCATCTGCTGCGAGAGTGCAAACCGTTCCGTCAAGCCGTGCACAGAGGCAGGCCCACGGGAGAGCCGCTCGATCATGGCCCGCCGGGTTGGATCAGACAAAGCCGCAAATGTTGTGCCCAGCCTATCCACAACCATATGGTAGTGGATTTCCGTTGAATGTCAATTGCTATTCTCGCGAGCCCAGATTTATGTTCCCTGGACTCTGAACCCTGACACCTGCGCCTGATAAATCGCCAATGTACTCATTGAACCCGATCGCTACCCTTAAGTCGGCTCGTGTTTACTAACTTCTGGGCAGCGAAAGCTCAGTTGGCGAGAAAATCGGCTGGGTCTCTCGATGCGGAATTGACTGCAGCTTAGCGAGTGCTGAAAGGGGTCTTCGCTATCGGATCGCCAGACGGACCACGCGTTTTTAATCTATTGAAAAATACGGAGGTGATCCGATAGCGGATCGTAAGCTGTTGAAAAGATGGTGGGCGCTATAGGATTCGAACCTATGACTTCCACCGTGTGAGGATGGCACTCTACCGCTGAGTTAAGCGCCCACAATTCGCGGTAAAGCCATGTTAACACACCAGTTCTCACGCCGATTCCAAAGAGAGATGGCCGGAACGATCAATGCTTTCAAGCTGCTCGCCGCTTGTTGCCGGACGACTCTCGGCGGCCAGATCTCATGCTTGCAGGTTCCAAACGTTCCCTTGTGAGTTCGTTGGGCGCTCCTGTCGTACCATGCATTGCATCGCGGAAATCTCGCGAGACAACGTTTGGCATTCCCGTGGGACTGTAATAACGAGTGAGCCACAGGCTCAACCCATCCAGCCCCGGAAACAGGATTCGCTCATTAATATTTGCCTGATCGAGTTTGTCGCGGATTTCCTGTTTAAGCTTCGCCGGAATGAGGATTCGATGAAACAGTTTCTTGTGATCGTAGAGCCAGCGGCTGACGCTCAGATCGGCTCTCGAGCTTACGGATAGCACAGCGGCCTGATTCATCATGCGATCGTCCAGAGACGGCGGTTCAAAGAATGCAATGAATGGTTTTATGGATAGACGTTCTAACCTCGCCAGTGTGGGCGCCACTTCGTCCAACATCTCAACCGTTAAGACATCCGAGTCTTCTTGCTTCAGCCGCCGCTGGAGTTTGGTGGGTAGCTGCCTTTTCAACTTCACGCAATCTACGCACCAGATCATCGCGTCGTCATTCCATTGGGTGCGGTTTACGGTGGCAAAATGCAGCGCCACGTAGGGAGAGAAGCTCCAATCCAGCAGCCGGGTTGGCAGCCCGTGATGCTGGGCAAGCGCAATCCAGTTCCAAAGTGAATCTCGTTCCGTCGCATTGCGATGCGCGTACTTCCGAAAATTCCTGAGCAAGGATTGTTCCCGCAAGCGATATTCTCCGCCCAGCCGAGTCAGTGTTGTTTCCGGGATATAGCTGGAATTTGACAGGCCGCGGAAGGCGAACGGCGACCGGAATCTTTTCAGGTTGGGCTGCCAGGACCCCTCATAAAGCTTTGACTGGAGCTCAGACCAACTCGACACGTGAACGTCACTCGCCAGTGGCTGCATGGTAATTTCCGCAATACGATGGCTTAGTCACGCCCCGGTTTTGCCGACGACTTTGGTTTTTTTGCATCGTACGCGTGGTAGCCTATGTTGAACAAAATTGTGCCCGGGCTTGCCGAGCTCGTTTTCCTACTACATGGGATTTGAATCCAAGCCGACGCGACCGGATGTAAGTCATTCAGAACACGAGCTTTCCATTGGACCGCAAGATGGCGCAGAAACGCAACTTTCGGGCCCAGATGGGGTTGAAACAGATGTGAGCACTGCCGCACTGAATCGGGGCATGCTGATGGGCGCGACGGCTTCGCCCGGACCGGGTGCCTTCTCGCTCATCACCGCCGAGGGCTCCTTCTCCGATGCGGATGTCATGCTTCGCGTGAAGGCAGGAGATCAGTCTGCTTTCGAGTACCTGGTACAAAAGTACCGCCGGCCGATAGTCAGTTTCATGTACCGGATGGCGCGCAACGCCGCGGCCGCCGAGGATTTGGCGCAGGAAGTTTTCCTGCGGGTGTATCGCTCGCGCGAGACTTATGAGGCGAGCGCGAAATTTACAACTTGGCTGTATCGCATCGCGACCAACCTGGCTGTAAATCACGCGCGCGATACGCGCCATGAACGGCCCGAGGTTCAGGTCAGTTTAGACGAACCGGATGACGAGACCGGGACGACGCTCGAAGTTCCGGACGCGTCCCTCAATGCCGAGCAAGCATTGGTTCGTCAGGAGCGTATGATGGCCATCCGGCGGAAAGTGGAGGCCTTGCCGGAGCAGCAGAGGCTGGCCGTCATCATGCACAAGTATCAGCAGATGGATTACAAACAGATAGGTGAAGTGTTAAAGAAGAGCGAGTCGGCTACCAAGTCACTCCTCTTCCGGGCCTATGAGACTTTGCGGGAACAGTTAAAAGAATTTGTTTAGCGTCACTTTTGGAAGCGGCATTGGCGAAGAGAGTTGAGGGTAAGCGGTATGAAATGCGAAGACATCCGTGAACGGATGCCGGATGTGGCCGCTGGTGTGAGCCAGCCCACTTCGGCAGAAAGCAATCATCTGGCCAGTTGCACCAGCTGTGCTGATCAGCTGAACGCAATGCGCAAGACCATGTCGCTGCTCGACGAATGGCAGATACCGGAACCTTCTCCATTTTTTGATGTGCGATTACAAGCTCGTCTGCGCGAGGAGATGGCTCAGCCTCAGACGAACTCGCTGCTGCGCTGGTTCCGGCAACCCGTACTCGCCGCGGCACTCACAGTCATGATGGGAATTGGGGTAGGTTTATTCTTCACTCAGGGAAAACACATTTCCCGTCCGCCGGCGCAGGTGGCCGATGTTACACAACCAGGCTCTGCAGTCAGCGATCTGCAGACATTGGACAAGAATCACGATATGTATGCTGATTTCGATTTGCTGGATGATCTGGACCTGCAACAGGACGTAACAGCGACTCCGTAAGTTCTACGTTCGTCGAATCGCTGGCGACTGGGCGAAGTCACCAAAGTGCAGAGATGAAGCGGGGAAATCAAATCGTAGTGTATCTGGCCACTGCTTTCCTGGGGATTGCAGTTCCCTGTTCTTCTCTGGCCCAGCAGAAAAGCCAACCACCACCCCAGCCGCCACGGACACAAGTTACGGCTCCGCATGCGGAGCGGCCGCGCGGCCACGCCGGAGACTTCCTTCGCCGCTACGGAGACCTGCCTCCCGACGAACAAGAGCAGGCTCTGGAGAATGATCCCGACTTTCGCCGCTTACCCGTGGAACGGCAACAGAAATACCGCCAACGCCTGCAGCACTTTTCCAGTCTTCCTCCGGAGGCGCAACTGAAAATCCTCAACCGGATGGAAACCTGGGAGCATCTGACGCCCGAGCAAAAGCAAGAGGCGCGCCAACTGTTCGGACAATTTCGCCAGCTTCCGCCGGATCGTCAGAATATGGTCAAAACCGCGGTTGATGATTTACGAGCGATGCCGCCAGACCAGCGCGATCGAGAAATTGACTCGGGCAAATTTAAAGGAATGTTCTCAGATCAGGAGCGCGAACTGATGCGCGGCGCCGCCCGCTTGCCGCTTGCCCCACCGCAAGCCGAAGGACCGCAGGAATAGTTTTTCGGACTTAAGACATCGCGTCCGCTCGCAACGAGGCCTGCGCTTAATTCATCAACGCCAGCATCCGCCGGATCGATAACGACATCTGCTTGATGTCCTCCGCATCCGACGCATTTGGCGACATCTTCCGATACTGGTCCAGGTCCTCAGCAGCCAACCCGTGCAGACCCATGCTGTAGCGCAGTAGCGCTCTCTGCTTCAAATCTTCCGCCGATTGTGGATGAATCACCAAGATCAGGTCCGCAATTGGAAGGGCCTTGCGGAAGTTGCGCGTGGACAAGTACACCGTCTTGAGATTATTCAGCATTCGCGTAAGGATCTGACGGCGGCTGAGCGGATGCAGAAACTCCCGCCGTAACTTCATCTCGCCAGAATAGATCTCATCCAGTCGGCTTTGGCAATCCTGGCGGCTCAGGATGTCGCCGCGATTGAAGCAGTCAATCAGCATCTCGTTGCCATCGTGGCCATAATGCTTCAGCAGGAAATGGCCCGGCATTCCGACTCCTGCCAGCGGCAGACCAACTCGCTTGGCCACCTCCATGTAAATAATAGACAGCGTGATTGGAATGCCCAAGCCGCGATCCAGCACGTCATTCAAGAACGAATTACGCGGATCGTAATAATCATCCCGATTGCCCCGAAGATTCGCCTGCTCAAAGACAACTTTGTTCAGAGCGGCCAGGGTACGTTGTGCGTCAAGATTCGGAGCTAGCAGAGACGCTCGGCGCGCCATGGTTTCGACGCGGGCGGCGTACTCTTCGATCTCTAATCCGGGATATTCCGTGCGTGCGATGGCCAGCGCGCTGCGAACCAGATCAATGTTCTCGTCCCCCAAATCGGGCGACGCAAAAACGGAGAATGTTTCCAGCAGTTCGGCCGGAGCAGTGTAGTGCATGGCCCGATCGTAGCAACGATTCGCACGCAAAGGATTGGCCCGGACGTGCCACAGCATGGCACGTTCGCCTTAGAACCACGCCAGAAACAACTAGGATCGCAGCAGGTTGCGGGCAACGAAGAATACGTTCGCAGGACGCTCGCCGAGCCGCCGCATAAAGTATGGATACCACTCCGTGCCGAAGGGGACGTACACCCGCATGCGCCAGCCCTCCTTTACCAATTGCTGCTGCAAGTCGCGGCGGATGCCGTAAAGCATTTGGAATTCGAATGAATCGCGTGCGATCTTCTCGCGGGTCGCGAACGACTGCGTCTCACGGATGATGTTTTCATCGTGTGTGGCCAGGCCATGGTAGACGTCGCTCTTCAGCAACATCTTCATGAGCTTGATGTAGTTCCCGTCTACGTCGGTCTTGCTCTCGTAAGCAATCGTGGCCGGCTCTTTGTACGCGCCTTTGCAGAGGCGAATGCGGATCTTCTCCGCCAGCAGGTCTGCCACATCTTTTTCGGAGCGCTTCAGATAAGACTGAATTACCGTGCCAACTTTATTTGCGTGCCCGGGCCGGCGGTGTAGTTCGTGAACAAAATCCAGTGTTCGCTGTGTATAGGGCGAGCCTTCCATATCGACCCGCACGAATCCCGGTGGGTTCATAGACGCTGCTTTAGCCACCAGTCCGCTGACTAAATCGCGCGCCATCGCCTCATCAACATCCAACCCCATGTGGGTGAGCTTCAAACTGATATTCGCATTCAACTGATTGGTGATGATTGCGTCGAGAATCTGATGATAGAGTTGCGCGCTGTGGCGAGCCTCATCTGGATTTGTGACGTTCTCTCCCAGGTTGTCAATGCTTACCCTCATGCCGAGGCGATTCACGGCCTGCGTGATGCGTACGGCGTCGGCAATTTCGGTGCCGGCTACGAAACGTCCAGACACACGGCGACCAATGGATGAATTTTCAGCAAATCTGCGTACTGAACGGTTCTCAGACAGATGGACGAAGAACGCCCTCAGCATGAAGAACCCGCCATGTCCGAAAGCAGAGGAAGACTAGTGCCGGATGCCTGTATCAAAGCCACTGATTTTTGTATCACAATTGGAACTCGGCGGGGATGACTGGCCGCACACCCGCCGAGTTTGCGCTTCAAATCGGACCAGCCCTTTACCAGCTGTACCGCGCGGTGTACGTGATGACCTTCTCGCCGTCAGGCTGAACCGTCACCGGGAATTCAATCGTCTGACTGTCTTTCTTCACATACTTGTCGGAGTTCGCCGCTACAGTCCAGTTCTTGCCGCGGTACAGATGCTCCACCACGCGGACCTCGACAGGCTCCTTCTTGTGATTACGCACCCTGATTTCGAACGTTTCCGTCCCGGCATTCTGCTTATTGTCGACAGTGTAGTTGGTGCGCCGGCGCTCTCCGCTGAGGTCGAACGAATTCCCGGTATAGATGCGTACGGTTTCGTCCTTCGGCGTGTGATCGATCATGTTCTCACCGGTGAATTCCATCTGCCCATCATCGTTACGGCGATAGAAACGGACGCGGCCTTTGGGCAGCGGCATTCCCATATGATTCGCCTGCGAGTTGGCGAACTCGCGCATGACCCAGATTTTTGGGTTCGATTCCGTGCCATACGAATGGTCGTTGCGAATGTTTTCCCAGTTCCAGCCGCTGTAGCGGTTGAAATCGATCTTCGCTCCGTCGTACACGTACAGCTGTTTGCTGGCTACTCCGCTCGCATGAATGAATTCCACTTGCTTGGTCTCGCGATCGCGCAGGGTCGTCGCACGTTGCAGAGTGTAGAGATGATATTCGTCAAATGCCTTTTCCGTTACTGCCGGCGCCATGGCACCGGCGACATCCATGGCCATCGCCCGCATTGCTTTCCGCGCCTCCATCGGGTTCTGAATCTTGTTCACGTCGCCGGCCATGAGTTTGATACGGGCATTTTCGAACACCTTGCCGGTTCGATTGTCGATCGTCACCCAGCCTACGACGTCGACCACATCGCCTTTCTCCGGAGCAACAATGTTGTAATCCGCTTGCCAGCTCATTCCGCCCGTCACGTAAGAGAATTCAGCGGGAACTCTTCCGGGCTTATCCGTTGCTATCAGCCACTCTAGCCGCGGCTTCAAAATAGTCTCGGCGGTGAGGTCCGGAAAAATGGGTATGCCGGGCAGCCCAAAGCGCAGTTGTCCTCCCACTTCGATGATTGGCTCTTCAGCGCCTGCCCCATAGTTATTGGGATTGAAATAGTCCGGCCGTACGTATCCACTGCGAATGACTTTGCCCTTGATCAGGCTATGATCGGGCTGCTCGAAATCGATGGTCCGACCTTCATACAACGCAAGCAACGAAATCTGCGACACAGGATCCGCACGGTAATTCTGTTCGAGCACCTGCAAGGAATGTTTCCCACTCGGATCGCGCAGGACAACCGAATCCGGCTCCAGATGCATAGTGATTTCATTGACATTGACCTGGTTCTCGCCAGATTTGAGATCCAGTGGTAGATCTTGCCGCACTACCGCAAAATCCTGGTTATAGATGGTCAGTGAAGGCTGGGACTGCTGCGCGAACAAATTGCTACATAAGATCAGAATACAGACGAAGCGAGTCAACATGCAGGTAACCCCCCGTGACATTACCAACGTGCTCGGAGTCGAAATAAGTACGACTCAGGCTATCGTTAGTAGAACGTAGACGGGAGTGACTCTTGCGTGCCGTCGATAGCGCTGCAATGTCTGAAAAGAAGCCCTGAAGAACTGCTTGGTCTGGCGCCGCTATCTATTTCCCTTGCGCTTCCAGAAATTTCTCCACTTCCATGGCCGCCATGCACCCACTGCCCGCTGCAGTAATCGCCTGACGATAGCGCCGGTCCTGGACGTCGCCACATGCATACACGCCATGCACCCGCGTGAAGACGTAATTATGAGTCTTTAAATATCCGTCGGAGTCCATATCTAGCTGGCCTTCAAACACTTTTGCGTTCGGTTCGTGCCCGATTCCGAGGAAAAGGGCACTCGTGGGGAAATCCCAAACCTTGTCTGTCTTCACGTTGCGCAGCTTCAACCCAGTGACCTCCTGCTTGTGAGTGTCGTACACATCTTCCACAACGGTATCGAGCAGGAAATCGATCTTCTCGTGTTTTTGTGCGCGCTCCAACATGATCTTCGAAGCTCGAAAGCTGTCCCGCCGATGGATGATGGTCACCTTCGTGGCAAAGCGGGTCAGGAACAGAGCTTCTTCCATAGCGGAATCGCCGCCGCCGATCACAACAATTTCTTTGCCGGAGAAAAAGAAACCATCGCACGTCGCGCAGGAGGAAACTCCGTGCCCGATTAGCTGCTGTTCATGCGGCAAACCCAGCCAACGCGCCGACGCTCCGCTTGCAATGATGAGAGTCTGTGCGTGCACCACATGATGACTCAGGTGCAGCAGAAAGGGACGCTGGCTCAGATCTGCGCTGGTGAGGTGTGCCATGCGATATTCAGCGCCAAAACGCTCGGCCTGCTTGCGCATATTCTCAACCAGTTGGGGCCCCATGATTCCTTCCGGAAATCCGGGAAAGTTCTCGACCAGGGTAGTCATCGAGAGTTGACCGCCCGGTTCGTGGCCTTCGATGACCAACGGTTTCAGATTGGCGCGTGCAGTGTAAAGTGCCGCGGTGTGTCCCGAGCACCCGGAGCCGATGATGACAACGTTGCGAGTTTCACTCATGGATGTTTTGTCTGCAGATTAGATGGCGACCTTGCAATTTTGATTCGAGTTCCACATACGCGCGAGATCGGCGCAAAACGCAATCACTTGGGCGGCGGCACTGTCTTCCTCATTTTGGAAGTCCCAGTGGCAGCTTTCCCCGCCGTCGATGCCGTTTTTTGTGTCCCGCCAATTTTCGCCAGCTCTTCCGGCACCACGCTCTTCACGCCCAGCAAGCCTCGGTAGGTCCCTAATACCTGGGACGCACTCCGGAACAGTGGTTCGTACGCGCTCTGATCCGGTGCGGGCCCACCGTCTGCTGCCTGACAACGCGCCAGCGCCACGGAAGGCTTGCCGAATCGCTCAAGGCGGATGCGGTTCACCGGCGTGTTCGCACCCAACATCGCATCGGAACTCGTCACCGCAGAAGCACTGTCCTCAAGCGCAACCTGAATCAAATCCTTGGGATCACGCACGTGCAGCACCAACGTCTCCACCATCGTCTGCCCGTCGTTGCTGAAGGAATACTGCACTAGGGAAAACAGCGCCTGGACTGAGAACTCCCGCCGAATGCGGACATAGCTGGCAACCGAGGGCTCGCCGGCAACGTGGCCTGGTGCGCCGGCTTGCAGCATGGCCGGCATATCCGTCAGGGTCGAGCGCCCCCGCGATACTTCAAAGTCGCTGCCAAATAGCGGCTGCTTGGGAACCCGCGCCAGCGCCGAGGCGATTTCTTTCTGTTCCTCCGCCGACGGCGTGCACACGTTTAACATGTTTACCTTCACCTGTGGCTGCTGGGGGCTGGGGTTCTCCGCAGGTTGCTGTTGCGCGCCAACCTGTGTGGCAAATATCGCTGATAAAAGAAGATGGCAGAGGATCAAAAGCTTGATTCTGGGCACGCCGGAATTCTAAACGAGATTTCCCATAAATCTAAATCTCAAATGGCGCCGGTTCGCAGCGATCCAGCCATAAGTCGTAGAATCAGCTTATGGCGAATCTGACACTAGTCTATGGCATGAGGCTGCTGCCCTCGGAAGAGGTGACTGAAGTTGGCCAGGCGTCGATCAAGCTCACCAACGGCCGCGAGGCTCACGTAGCTATGCACGTGCTCGAAGGCAGCAAGGAAGAGATCGAAAAGCAGTTGCGCAACAGCCTGGAAGCATTCTTCGAACTCTATCCAGAGATCTGATTGCGCAGTGATCTAGGGTGGGGATGAGTCAGTGACTTATGCACGCTTCCAAAGCCGCTGAGCACTGCTGCTTCAACACCGTTCCCGCGCGGGGCGGCGACCTCGAAGTCGCCGTATAATTCCTAATTTCCTGATTGCCCGAAGAAACGCATGCAATGGTCTTACCTCGAGTTACGGCGCAGGCTGATCGAGACCGACCTGTGGCCGCAGGGTCGCATGGCGCGACTGGCCTGCTATCTAGCCGGCTCAGCCGTCGTCTTGTATGCGCTGGAAAAACTTCTGGGGTTATTTGCGCCAACCTGGGGGGCGCATCTGGGAGGCTGGGTCGGCTTTCTCAGTTTTATTGCCGCGGTGCTCTTCTTCATTCTTGGCTTCCGCTGGATCAAAAGACGCATTCTGTGGCGACTCCGAAATCGACTGATCGTTACCTATGTCTTCATTGGCGTGATTCCAGCTGTGCTGCTGGTGGCCATGGGACTGATCACCCTTTACGGCTTGGGCGGACAATTTGCCGTGTTCGTCGTCACTTCTGAAATCCATGCGCAACTCAGAAGCATGGAATCCGTGAACGAAGCGGTGGCGAACGCCTTGGCATCACGCCTGGAACGGGGCGAAATCCCGACCGCAGAATCCCTGGCCGGCCTGCGGAAGCGCGACCCTGCCTGGCAACGGCGTAACGTGTGCGCCTGGTACGCAGACAAGCCGCTACCGCTGTGCAACGAGTTTGATGGCGCGTCCCTCACCTTTCCCGGTTTCATGAAGGGCAGTTTCCGCGACATTGTTCGGGACGGCGATCAATTTTACTTGCGCGTTGGCTCATCCTTGCAGGTGGGGGCAAATAAACTGACGGTCATGACCGGGGAGCCCTTCGACAAACAATTGGTCAGCAAAATCGCTTCTGATCTCGGCGAGATTACGCTTTACACCCCGTCAATTAATTCTGGTCGAACTGCAAAGAAAAATGTGGCCGCCGGTTCAACCCCGTCGAATGCATCCCCCGGCTCGGCCGGTCCCGATCAGAAGAACGCAATTGTTATCAGCAAGGGCAAAACGGGAGAATCGAACAAGGGTGAGCAGGAAGAACTGCCCGCACGGTTCACGGTCGGAGCGATCCCGGAGTCAAGCGGAAGTTTCGACCGCGAGATCACTTTCGGTACGCCGCTCTCCGTGATCGACTGGAAGACTGGAGCTCCCGAAATGGGCGCGGTTCTGCAGGTAACCACGCGCCCGGCGGTCCTCTATGCTCACCTTTTCGCGGCCCTCGGCGAATTCGTGCGCGGTGTTATTTACATCCTGCTCGGTATCGGAATTTTCTTCACGATCATCGAACTCGTCGCGCTCATCATCGGCACACGAATGACGCGCACAGTCACGGCAGCGGTCGCCGAACTTCACAACGCAACCCGCCACGTGGATCGCGGCGACTTTAGCCACCGCATCCCCATCCGCTCCAATGATCAACTCTCGGACCTGGCGCTCTCCTTTAACTCGATGACCGCTTCCATTGAAAAGCTCATCGAGGAACAGAAAGAAAAGCAGCGCCTGGAAAATGAATTGACCATCGCGCAGGAAGTCCAGGCGCAGCTATTCCCCCGCCAGATCTCCGAACTGGAATCGCTCGAAGTTCACGGCTTCTGCCGTCCAGCCCGCACCGTCAGCGGTGATTACTACGACTTCCTTACGGCCAGTTCACAAAAGATGATTCTCGCGGTTGGCGACATCAGTGGAAAAGGAATTTCCGCCGCCTTGCTGATGGCGACCATTCACTCGGCGGTGCGTGCTTATAGTGTGGAGAGCCTGCCACAGATGCGGGAACCCGTGGCAGTGGGCGCCGTCAGCGGCTCGGGGCGGATAATGGCTACCTGGCCCGAAGGTATGGAAGTTTCTCCCGGCTCGCTGCTCTCCTTGCTCAACCACCAGCTCTACGACAGCACTCCGCCAGAGAAATACGCGACCCTGTTTTTGGCGATTTATGACGGGCACTCCCATCGCCTCACGTACAGCAATGGCGGACACTTACCTCCTATCCTGATCGCCAAAGACGGCAGCGTGCGCCGGCTCGAAGCCGGAGGCACGGTAGTAGGACTCTTCGACAAGATGAGTTACGACGAAGACTCCGTCGAAATGCACCCCGGCGAGATCTTCCTCGCTTACAGCGACGGTGTCACCGAACCGGAGAATGATTTTGGAGAATTCGGCGAACAACGCCTCATCGAACTGGTGCGCACCAACCGCCATCTGCCCTTGCCACAGATCAGCCAGATTGTCACTATGGCGGTCGATGACTGGATCGGCGACAATGAGCAACCCGACGACGTAACGCTAGTGCTGGCACGCGCCCGGTAGCAGCTTCAAATCTTCTGCTTCTTCCATTTCCCTCGCTTGAACAGGATCGCGCTGGCGGCCGCCATGGACGACTCGGCAATCGCAATGGAAAAGAAAACTCCATTCGATTTCATGCCCAGCGGCATTGCCAATACATAGGCCAACGGTATCTCGAATAGCCAGAATCCAAAAAGGTTCACGATTGTCGGCGTGATCGTATCCCCGGCGCCGTTAAACGCCTGCATCATCACCATGAAATAGGCATAGCCGATATTTCCATAGCTCACGATCCGCAAACACGCGGTGCCCAGGGGCACGACCGCGGGATCGCTGATGAAAAGGCGCACCACCGGCTCAGCAAACAGCGCGAAAAAGACCCCTACCGATCCCAGAAAGATCATGTTGTACAGTCCGGTTCGCCAAACGGCGCGCTCGGCGCGATCCGGCTTGCCCGCCCCGAGATTCTGTCCAACGAGTGTGGCGGCCGCATTGCTAAGCCCCCACGACGGCAAGATCACGAAGATAACGATGCGGATCGCGATTGTATAGCCAGCCAAGGCAGCTGCGCCGAAGGTGCTGACGATCCGTACCAATCCGATCCAGCTTGTGTGCGCAATCGCGAACTGCAAAATGCCCGTCAGGGAAACTCGCACCAGCCGCCAGAGCACGTCGAAGTGAACGCGAATTTGCCGCGCGAGCACACGAATGCGTTCTGTCCCCTTCATCAGCCGGTAGAACTGGTACAGCACACCGATGCTCCGTCCGCTGAAGGTGGCCAAAGCCGCGCCCGTCACTCCCAGCCTTGGGAACGGACCCCACCCGAAAATCAGGCAGGGATCGAGAATCAAATTGATGATGTTCGACACCCAGAGCAGGCGCATGGCAATTGCCGCGTCTCCCGCGCCACGGAAGATTGCGTTGTTCAGAAACAGCAGCAACACGGCGCAGCTTCCGCCCAGGCAGATTCTGGTGTAGCCGCTGCCGATCGCAACGATCTCCGGAGTCGCGCCCATAAGCCGCAAAAGCTGCGGCGCATAAATCAGGCAGGGCACTCCGATCGCCACCGAAATGACGAGTCCGAGAATGATGGCTTGGACCGCAGCTACGGCTGCACCTTCCGGATTCTTCTCCCCGATGCGGCGCGCCACCATGGCCGTCGTGGAAAGACTCAGGCCCATGCCAACTGCGAATACAAGACTCAGCATCGACTCGGTGAGTCCAACCGTTGCCACCGCGTTCGCTCCCAGCCTCCCCACCCACGCCACGTCCACGACGGCAAACAGAGACTCGAGCACCATCTCCAGAACCATAGGCACAGCCAGCAGGAGAATGGCCCGGTTCAGGCTGACGCTGGTGAAGTCTTGATGCGATCCACGCACCGCCTCGAGCAGCGACGACCAAAGCGAGCGCTGCGGCTCCCCAGACGGAATGACAATCGCTTCCGCTTCCATAAACTTCTCCCTTTCACGATCACGCAGCGGTCCGATGATGACGCTGCTGAGACAAAACTTTGTGGGAAAGCCCCATTCAATGGGCAAGAGCAGGGGGCGAACTAACGAGGGATAAACATTTGGATCCTCTGCATGGATCGATGACCGTCGGGTCCCCAGGAGATAACTTTCTAGGCGGATTCTATCGCAAAAAGGTGGTTGCTTCCAACAAGAAAGCGGCGGATAGCCGGTCTATCCGCCGCTTCATCAGGAGGTGAGTGATGTTCGCTCGCTACAACGATTTCATGTTATGTCCGCCGGCATAGAAATAGCAGATCACCAAGGTACTCTTTAACAAAATCGCCGGAGTAGCAATTCCCAAAAGGGAAAACTTTCATGTTCCGAAGCAGAGAAGATTCTTACAGTCTGTACGCGGCAGAAAGTTGCAGAAATCGATTACCTGCACCGTGACCTCAACTATTTCTTAGGAAGCACTAATACGCGCGCCGAAACGGCAGAGTTCTTCAACGTGCCTCCCAGAACAAAGGGACCCAGCGGTGTAAAAAGGATCCCGCGAGTGTCTGCACGCACATCGAAAGTGTCCTCGCTGATCGTTTCCCAGCGATTCCCGTGCAGTTGATAGACGAAGGTCACCGCCGAAAGCTGAGCTGGCTTCCCATCCGCCGCCAGCCCTTTGAAGTCGTGCGGCACTATCGTGCCTCCGGAAAACAACACCCGATGCTCCCGTTCCCAACCACTGGCCACGATGCCGAAGCGGCCTGGTCCAGGATGGGCGGGAAGTTTGCTCCACTCAATTTTGTTCGGATCTTTCTTATCGATTTTCCCCATCCAACACTCGTCGGAAGCCACATACGCCGTGCCCTCCTTCTTCGCGCCGTCGACGTACACAATCGTCTCGTCCGCGATCCCCCCGGCATGACCGAATACGGGAGTGCCCGGCATCACCGTTGCCTGAGTCCACGTATTCTTCTCGGCGTCATAGACCTGCACGTTGTTCACAGGTCCGTTCTTCGATCTTCCCCCAACGAGATATACATAACGGTCGTGCGTCACTCCGATCACGGCGCTATCTACCGGAACGGGGATATCCGCCGCGCGGTACCAGCGATGATCTTCCGGAGGAAAAGCGTTCACGTCCCCCACCGTGAGTTCGCTGCCCTGCCCATCCACCACGAATCCACCAAACACGAATATCTGTCCTCTGGCTGCTACCGCGGAGGCCCCGAGTCTTCCTGCGACTCCGGGCACTGGCTTTTCCTCAATCCACTTCCCCGAAGAAAGCTTCATCATGAATACCTTGTTAGTGATAGTGTCCCAAGTCTTCTTTGTGCCAAGTCCCATCAACGAATACAGCTCAAGCCCATTTCTTAGCGAGGCTACGGCATTGTTGGTGACCGCGTCGGGCATGGGAGGAATGTTCGGCTGATCGGCAGCGAGCACAAGCAGCGCAAAGAGCATTGGGAACAGCACAGAGAGACGTTTCGTCATCGCTCCGATATTACGTGTTTCGCATTCATAAGAGTAGGGCTTGCCGCATGGGAGTGACGCAGCGGGAGTTCTCAACCGCGTATTGGCAGGAGCAGAATGAGACTTTCTTCGATCAGCGGACGAACTTCTGCCGCACTGCATGAATAAAATCCGTGTACGCCGGGGTCTGCCCCTTCTCCCGCATATGACTCGCAATCTGTCCGCGGTGATACGCCGAGTGCATCACCACATGGGTCAGAACATCCGCGATGCTGCTGGTCCAAGCCTCGCCCTTGGTATTCTTGTACGAAATCGTCTGAGATAGGTCCGCCACTGCGGCCAGATACTCAAGCCAAAGCTTCTCCAGGCTTTGCGCTTCCGCCTGGCAGCGGGTGAAGTCCGGCTCTGGCCACACGGGAACGCTTTGTGGCTGTTCTTTCAAACGTTCCAGCCAGACTCGCTCGGCAGCAAGAATATGCGACATCAGTTGCAGGGAACGCTTGTTCTCCCCCGCTGCAGCCCGGATTGCGTGCAACACTTCCCGATTTGCCCACCCGTTATAGGTAAACTGGCGCCGAAGATAATCAGCAACATTCACGAATGTATCTCCATTCCCCAGGTGCTTTTTGCAACCGTAATCCGTCGAACTTTATCACCCAACGTTGTAACCGTCTTTTCACATTCCAGAGATAAACTCATGATTGCCCGTCGGGGCCCTTGTCTCTCAACCACTGATGCCACGCAAAGCACCAACGACTCAGAAGAGCGAACTGGAACAGGAAGACGCAAATCCGCGTCCACCCAGGACCGCGCCACGGAAACACCTTGCCCCAGACGATCTGGTCCGTTTGGCATTGAAAGCCTGCCTTATCGCTCGCGATGCCGCGTTCAACTTTCGCGATCTCCTGACCACATCGTCGCGAATGGCCTTCCTGGCCATCAAAGAGTGTGAAAAGGAACTCGATCTGCTCGAACGCCAGATTGATGAGCGGATGCCGGAAGCCATCACACGCGTCAACGAAACCCGTGCCCGCCAGTTGCTTTCCAGTTTGAAATCGACGACCGACCTGGAGCGCATCGGAGACCTCATCATGAGCGCTGCACTGCGCTTTCAGGCGAGGACCACCAAGGTTCCTGCCTCGGATATGCGCCATTTGGTGGAAATGTCTTCCATCCTGCACGACATGCTCGAGCTCATTCATCACGGTTTTTCAGATCTCGATCTGGATTGCGCCCGCAAGGTTCTTCAGATGGATAAAGACATCGACCGCATCTGCCACGGACTGTTCCAAAAACATCTCGCCGAAACTGTGCCCCAGGGCGACACGTCTGGCTTTGAGATCCTGCTCATGGCGCAAGCTCTGGAACGCGCCGGAGATCACACTACCAATCTGGCCGAAGATCTCTATAGCCTCGTCGAGGGCCGCAGCCTCAGGCATGTACCCAAAAAGAAGGCATCGTCCTAACGCCCCGAAGAAATTCACCTTTCATTAACGGAAACGAAATACTGCAGCAACATTCCGCTTCTACATTCAGCTCACTGTCATTCTGAGCCAAACGAAGGATCCGTACCATTTCCGCCGCGGGCAGCGGGCGCATTCGGCTGTAGCACTGCTCGAGAGAGCCATGGCGGCGTAGGCAACCCGAAGTCCGAGCATGTACCAGCCAAGCGATTCCCACGAAAGAAACGGCGCTCGCGAAGTCACGTCGGCTGATCGTCCCCTGATCTTCGTGGTCGAAGATGAAGAAGACATAGCTCGCCTCATCTCCCACAGCCTGCAGGCGTCCGGGTTCCAGGTTCACGCCTTCGCCACCGCGCCATCAGTTCTAAGCGAGGCAGGTCGCGAGCCTCCGTCACTGTTCTTGCTGGATATTATGTTGCCCGGCATGGACGGTTTTACGCTCTGCCGACAAATCCGCCAGACTCCGACGCTCTCCGGCATTCCCGTGATTTTCCTGAGCGCGAGAACCTCCGAAGCTGACCGCATCCTGGGTCTCGAACTCGGGGGCGACGACTACATCACCAAGCCCTTCAGCCCCCGCGAACTGGTGGCACGCGTTCGAACCGTGTTGCGCGCTGTATCTCAATCGCCGGAACAAACCCAGGTTCTTCGGTTTGGAGATCTCGAAATCGATATCTCGTCCATGACCATACGCGTGCAGAGCCATACCGTGCTAACCACAGTTCGCGAATTTCGGCTTCTCGAATACATGGCAAACCACCGCGGCCGCGTTCTGACTCGCGATCAACTGCTGGATGCTGTCTGGAAGGAAACTCCCTTTGTCACGCCCCGCTCCATCGACGTGTACATCCGCCGCCTCCGTGAAAAGATCGAGCCCGATCCCCGCCACCCGCAGTACTTAAAAACGCTCCGCGGTATCGGCTACCGACTCGAAGTCCCAAAATAGGTTCATCTCCATCCAACAATTAACCGCAGGCCTTGCTGTCGAAAAAGGGCCAACCTTGTGGCTGCCCGTCCTTGTAGAATTGGCGCCGGAACGTAATCTCAATTATCCCCGGAGGTGATGCTGTGGACTCCCATAAGCCATCGAACGAAATCTCGCGACGAGCTTTCATGAAGAGCACAGCGCTCGGCGGCGCGGCGCTCGTGATCGCTACTGAACATCCGGCGGTTCTCGCCAGCACCCCCAAAGCCGGAAACGCGACCATGATGGGCGTTCCCTTCGAGACGAAAGACCGTGTCCGTCTCGGAATCATCGGCGTGGGCGGACGCGGTACGAGTTTGCTGAACGATCTGCTGGGAGTGGAAAAAGTGGACGTTAAGGCCATTTGCGACCTGGTCCCGGAAAAAGTCGCGCACGCCCAGAAGGCCGTCACGAACGCAGGCCAGCCGGAACCCGCGGGCTTCAGCAAAGGCGAACACGATTTCAAAAACCTGAATCAGCTCGATCTCGATATCGTTTACATCGCCACTCCCTGGAATTGGCACGTTCCCATGGCTGTTGATGTCATGAAAAATGGAAAGCATGCGGCTGTCGAAGTTCCCGCCTGCACCACGCTGCAAGAGTGCTGGGATCTGGTCGATACCTCAGAAACCACGCGCAAGCACTGCATCATTCTGGAGAACTGCTGCTATGGCGAGACCGAGATGATGGTCCTGGCCATGGTTCATGACGGACTTTTCGGAACGATCACGCACGGCGAGGGAGCCTATCTCCACGACCTCCGCAAAATTGTGACCGCCAGCGAGAGCGAAGGCCTGTGGCGTCGAGTCCCCCACATGAAGCGCAATGGAAATCTCTATCCCACTCACGGATTAGGCCCCGTCGCCCATTACATGGACATCCATCGTGGCGACAGGTTTGACTACATGGTTTCGATCAGTTCGGCTGAGGCCGCGCTGAGTGAGTTCGTCAAAACGAATTTTCCCGAGGGCGATGCGAAGCGCTCGGAGAAGTACGTCTGCGGTGACATGAACACCAGCATCATCAAAACCGTGAAGGGACGCAGCATTCTCCTGCAGCATGACGTCGTCAACCCACGCCCTTACAGCCGGCTGAACGAGATCTCGGGAACCAAGGGAATCTTCGCCGACTATCCGCCGCGCATTTTCGTTGACGGGCAGGAAAAAGAGGAATGGCAGACCCTCGACGCATTTCGTGAGAAGTATCAACACCCGTTGTGGAAGACAACTGGAGAACTAGCCCGGAAAATGGGCGGCCATGGCGGCATGGACTACATCATGAATTACCGACTGATGGACTGCTTGAAAAGGGGTCTGCCTCCTGACATTGACGTCTATGATGCTGCTGCCTGGAGCGCGCCCACTCCCCTGAGTGAAGCGTCAGTCGCCGCGAACGGAGCCTCCCAGAAGTTCCCTGATTTCACCCGAGGGAAGTGGAACAACTCCAACTCCACAGGCTTTGCGCTCAATACGTAAGTGCCCACCCCATTTCTCGCGTGTTTTTCGCGCGCGAAATGGAAGTCGTCTCACGAAAAGAGAACCTGGCTCATTTAAATTGGGGGATCCACGGCTCTAGATACTGCGGAAAAGCCAGACTGGTGGAGGTAGTTGGGAAGGGCACGACTTCAGTCGTGCCGCAAATACCGCAAAATGATCGCGGCTTTAGTCGCTGGGGAAAGGCCACTTTTTTGGGCCGTGCCGTCCAGACCAGACTCCAGCGACGGGCCTTTCAGGCCCTTGGGGTCCTCCGGAACTTTGATTGTTCACCTAATGATGAGATGACTTCTTAGCATCTGGAGTAAAGTAAGCAGATTGCCAGCGCAGGCAAGCATCCTCGCAGGAGCCTTTTATGGTCGAGACCGCACAGCTTGAGAGCCCAGTATCGGAGTCCCGCACAAGCCAACCGGAAAGCCGTCGCGGCCCTGCGCGAATTCTCTCTCTGGATGCATTCCGCGGCCTGGTGATGGTCCTTATGCTGGGCGAGCGGATGCGCCTCCCCGAGGTAGCTCGCTCCTTTCCCCATAGCGCGATCTGGGCGCTGATCGCCTACAACACCGAGCACGTCGACTGGCAGGGATGCTCACTGCATGACTTGATCCAACCCGCGTTCTCTTTTCTAGTGGGAGCGGCGCTTCCATTTTCGATCGCGAGCCGCCTGTCCAAAGGGCAATCCTTCAAACAAATGCTCGGCCATGCCATCCGCCGCGCATTCATTCTCATCTTCCTTGGCATTTTCCTGCGGTCGTTGTCGTCGCGTCAGACCTACTTCACCTTCGAAGACACTCTCACCCAGATCGGACTGGGTTACGTATTCCTCTTTCTGCTGGGATTCACACGCGTACGGACGCAAGTGATTGCTTTCATTTTGATCCTGATCTGCTTCTGGGCTGCATTCGCAATCTATCCCGCGCCGGGTCCTGCTTTCGATTACGCGCGCGTTGGTGTTCCCCCGGACTGGACTCACAATTACACCGGATTTCTCTCCCATTGGAACAAGAATTCGAACCTTTCATGGGCATTCGATGTTTGGTTCCTGAACCTCTTCCCGCGTGAGCATCCGTTCGTCTTCAACGAAGGCGGATGGTCTACCCTCAGTTTCATTCCCACGCTCGCCACCATGATCCTGGGATTATTGACCGGGGAATGGCTCAAGGCCGAAGGCTCCAAACAGCGCAAAGCTCAAGGACTTTTCGTTGCGGGAGCGGCATTGGTGTTGCTTGGGCTTATCTGCCAATGGGTCGGCATCTGCCCCATCGTAAAGAGAGTCTGGACCTCTTCCTACACCCTCTATAGCGGCGGGTTAGTGCTGCTCATCCTCGCAGCCTTTTACGCGATGATGGAGTGGAAAGGCTGGCAGCGCTGGGCATTTCCCCTCGTCGTCGTTGGGATGAACTCGATCGCCGTTTACGTAATGAGTTGGACCATGACTGATTTCTTCAGCAAAGCCTTGGACCGTCACTTCGGGCGAGCCATCGAATGGATTTCAGGCCCGACCTTTCAGCCCGTGCTGCACGGCTTTGTCATCGTGCTGATCTTCTGGTGCATCCTGTTCTGGATGTATCGCCGCAAATTGTTCTTGAAGATCTGAGCGGAAGCTTCGCTTTGGCTCAAGGACATCCCGCTGGCAGTTGCTGATCAATCTCCCACGGGTTGCAGATTTCGCCCTCCACGAATGTGGGGGCTTTGTCCTCTCCAATTTTCGCTATTCTCCGTCCCCTCATTTATTCTGTCCCTCATCCCCCAGAAATGGTGACCAAACCCAAACCGCTGTGGAAAGCTGACGATCAGCAAACTCGTCTTTCCGAACTGACCGCCGCCTCCGATCAACCGGCAAAAGATAATCCTTTACGTCGGGACGTGCGTTCGCTGGGGGCGATCCTCGGGCAAACGCTGGTCGAGCAGGTCGGACAAGAATTGTTTGACTCGGTAGAGGAACTGCGCGGCTTGCTGATCGAGCATCGCGAAGCGGTCCGCCGCAACCCGGAGCAGGCCAGTTCATCCGAACTCATGCAGCGGGCTCAACAGATCGTCTCCTCCATGGACGTATCCACCGCGTATCAGGTGACTAAAGCCTTCGCGATCTATTTCGAACTCACCAACCTGGCAGAGACCAACCATCGGAAACGCCGCCGTCGTGCCGGCAAGTTGGATTACGAACGCGCTGCACTCCCCGGATCCTTCCGCGGAACGCTGCTGCGAATCAAAAATTCCGGCATCTCGGCCGAGGACGCGCTGGCCGCGTTCGAACAGATCAAAATCACTCCAGTTTTCACAGCTCATCCCACCGAGGTAGCCCGCCAGACAGTTCTTTTAAAACGTCGCCGTATCGCCCAACAACTCGAGAGGCTCGACCACCTGCCGCTCACCGACGAAGCTGCAGAAAACAGTGAGAGTCAGATCCGCGCTGAAGTCACGTCGCTCTGGCAGACTGATGAAGTCCGCCTCGCCAAACCCACTGTCAGTGATGAGATTCGAATGGGTCTGCGCTATTTTCGCCTTTCCTTGTTCGACTCGCTGCCCAGAATCTACAGCGAAATTGTGCATTCTTTTAGCGACGTCTACGGATTGACACTCGACGAATTCACGGTTCCCAACGTCATCCAGTTCGGCTCATGGATTGGGGGTGACCGCGACGGCAATCCGCTGGTAAAGCCCAAATGTATCCGTGACGCCCTGGACATGGCGCGGGCCGTGATCCTTCAGGAATATCTTCACGACGTGGAGGCTCTAAGCAGCCGGCTCAGTTCATCCCGCCGCCAGACACAAATTTCCGCGGACCTCTTGCGCCGTCTCAAACACTATGAGGAGACGATCCCAGGCGTGCACCTCGCATGGGGGCCGGAAAATCGCGTGGAAAGTTATCGCCGCGTCCTCTCCTACATGTTCCATAAGTTGCAGAGGACTCGCGAGTCCGTCGAGGCGCCTGCCGCCTACACCAACGCTGCCGAATTCCAGCACGACTTGCAGTTAATTCAGGAAAGCCTGAGTTCCAATCACGGCGAACGCCTCGCCCAGGTTTATCTCGGTTCCCTGCTGCGCAAAGTCCGCAAGTTCGGATTCCATCTCTACACCCTCGACATCCGCCAGCACGCCCGGGTTCACACACAGGTTGCCAAGGAACTCGGCCCCTCGCTCGATGGCGAACCGCAGTCCGCCGAAGGCAAGGAACTGCTCGACACCTTCGGGATGGTGAAAGATCTGAAGCGAACCTATCCACCAGAGTCCATTCGGCACTACATCATTAGCGGCGCAGAATCGGAAGCCGATGTCCTGGCCGTCGTCCGTCTGGCGAAAGCACGCGGAGTTCAGCTCTCAGCCTCGTCGCACGATCCCGGGCTGATGCCCGTTCCTCTTTTCGAATCCATTGATTCCCTGCGCGCCGCGGCCAAGGTCATGCGTAGCCTCTGGGCGAATGCGGAATACGCTCCCCTGCTCGAGTCCTGGGGACGCTGGCAGGAAGTCATGCTGGGTTACTCCGACTCCAATAAAGACGGAGGCATGCTGACCAGCACGTGGGAACTCTACAAAGCTCACCGCGAATTACACCAGGCAGCCGAAGAACATGGTGTGAAGCTCCGCCTGTTTCACGGCCGCGGAGGCACCGTTGGCCGCGGCGGCGGTCCCACCCATTCCGCGATTCTCGCGCAGCCACCCGGCTGCTTCTCCGGGCAAATTCGCGTCACCGAGCAAGGAGAAGTCCTCAACTGGAAATATTCCGACTCGGTGCTGGCTGAATGGAATCTGGAATTGATGATCGCTGCCAGTCTGGAAGCCGTGACCCGTTCGCGGCCAGCCCCAAACCTGGCATGGGAAGAAGCCATCGAAGAAATGTCGCAAGAGGCTTATCGGGTTTACCGTCGAGACATCGCCGAAAATTCCGACGTGCTCGAATATTTCGAGCAAGCCACGCCAGTCAACGAACTCGATACGGCCCGCATCGGCTCCCGTCCTGCGCGTCGCAGCAAAGGACGCAACTTGGAAGACCTCCGGGCGATCCCTTGGGTTTTCGGCTGGATGCAAAGCCGCCACGCCGTTCCCGCCTGGTTTGGCATTGGTCACGCCCTCGAGAAGTTTTCCAGGAGCGCTCCGGGGCATGAACAACTTCTGCGCCAGATCGCGCGCGGCTTCCCTGTATTTTCCGACCTTGTCCGCAATGTCGAGCTGGGCATGGCCAAAGCCGATCTCGGAATCGCTCGCAGTTATTCCGAACTCGTAAAAGATGCGGCGCTGCGAAAACGCGTCTTCTCTCTGCTGGAAGACGAATTCTTCCGCACGCGCCGCATGATTCTTCGTGTACTCGGCCAGCGTGAATTGCTGGCAAAAAATCGAGTCCTCGCCCGCTCCATCCGGCTGCGCAATCCCTACGTCGATCCCATGAGCCTCATCCAGGTGGAACTCCTCCGCCGCAAACAGAATGGAGAAAAGTCCTCCGACCTGGAGTACCCGCTCGGCGCCACCATCAACGGAATCGCCGCCGGCCTGCACAACACCGGCTAGCAACACTCACGTAGGGACACCCCCTTGGGCTGTACAGGCGAGGCGAGCCGCCGAGCGTCTCGGAGCCGCGAAATCGCTATCGGTTGATATCATCCTTAGCCTGCAGCCGCTTCACGTATCCCTCCAATGCGTTCTTATTCGCATCCGGCGCTCCGGGCATCGACAACTTCAGTTCCTTGACTGCATTGTCAAAATCTCCCTGCGCGCTGTACACCCGAGCCAGTCCCAGGTGCGATGTCCAGTAATCCGGAAATTTCTTCGCATTCGAACGATAGATCGCCAGCGCTTCCTCCTGCTTCTTGTCGCCCTGCAACTGTCGCCCATAGATGTAAAGCTGCAATGCATTTGCCTTATCCAGCGCCTTTGCCCGCAAAGCCTCTGCATCCTGTTTTTTGCCCATCGCGTCCAGAATTTTCGATTTGTTCATCAGATTGTCATAGCGCTCTTCCGCTTGAATCGACAGATCTTCGTCTTTCAACGCCTCATCCAGGTTGATCTTGTTCGCCAGAAAATATCCCGCCGCATCGTCCCAACCTTCCCAGTAGTACTGGTTCAAACCGTGCATCTGCCGGTGAATGCTCGCCGTCACAAGGTCGTTTACGTTGACATGAACCTTGAACGGCACGGCTACTTTCTCCCAGCGCATGGTAATGACCGCCGAGTCCGGTTTCACGTCGTCGAAGTCGTAAGCCAGAGCATCGTGCATGTCGACCACTTGGGGCTTCACATTGACTCGCAGCGCGTCCTCGTCCTGCTTGTAGGTGAAGCTTCCCCACGAAGTCGCGTTCTTCGAAAGGATTATGGTCCACTGCTCTTGCCCAGGGATCATATGCAATCCATACGTGCCTTTTTCCAGCGCCTGCCCTTCAATGGTGACCGGATCGCTGAAGGTGATCGTTGTGTTCTCATTGGCACCGGCCCGCCATACCTGGCCGTAAGGAACCACCTTGCCCCAGATCTGCCGTCCATTGGCGAGAGGGCGATGGTAGTTAACGGTTATGTCAGTGATGCCAATTCGCTGCATCACCTGCGCATGCTGGCTCGCTCGCGGCAAATCAAGCATCAAGGTCTCTCCGGTAGCGGTCTGCGCCTGGCTAAGACTGGCCAGCAACAAGACACCGGACAACACGGCAAACACACGAAAACGATGCATACATGGCTCCTTTTTGCTGCAAATGGCGCAACCGGCAATTCTGAAGTGCTGGAGATGGAATGGGATCGAGCACGCGTAAGCGTAGCTGCCCCTTAGACGGACACGAGAATTTGAGGTGAGCAACGGCAGCCAATTTCGCCGCATGCGCCGCGGTTCACTCCAATGATCAGGAGAAGCCTGTATCGTGGCCTCGGAAACGCTGTACTTCCCATGTGGCCGACTCCTTTTCTCTGCACCGTTGGGCGACAACAATTGCGTGGACTGCGAAAAACTTTCCGGTTTTCCCTGAACTACTCAGCACTCCATGAGTCGCAACCTGCAGATTTCAACCGATTATTGCCTTCTGTAGCTCATGGCAAAGTATTTGCATCGCTCCTGCGGGTGTGAGGCAACAATGTTGGAATGCAACCGGCTTCGTATTGATGTGGGGGATGGTTCCACGGTGCTGGATTACCGTATTGAAGATGGCTCCGTGCAAAGTCGCAGCCTTCGCCTGCGCGATGGAAAATCACCTGTCGTCGAACGAGACTGGCATTGGCTTACGCCTCAACAATTGAGTTCCCTGGTAAAGGGCAACAAAGTAGCTCGCTCATTGGCTGAGTCGCCGGATGGGCATTTTCAAGGCAGTTCGCGCTTGCACGGATAACTCACTTTTTCCAGATGTCGCGGACGAGCGTTCCAGGAATATGGCAGCTTAAAGCCGATTCCGTGCGCCTACATCCACAGCGCTGTCATCCTGAGCGAAGCGAAGGATCTATGTATCTTCTTCGTGCGAGCAAACGCCACAGATCTCCTTCGCTTCGCTCAGGATGACAGTCTCTGCTGATGACAATCTTTGCTGAATACAATTCCCGAAACTCCGCTCCAATGAAAACTCCATTTAAAATACCTATTGAGCAATCGCCGTAGGTCCTCACCATGCTGATCAAAGAAGTCCCCGACGCAGAATGCCGCGAGTTGTTAGCGAAAGCTTCCATTGGCAGGTTAGGCTGCTCGCTCGACGACCAACCTTACGTAGTACCCATTTGCATTGCCTACGAACGGGGATACATTTACTTCTTTTCGACTCTGGGAAAGAAGATCGAGTGGATGCGCACAAATCCCAAAGTGTGCGTTCAAATCGATGACATAAACGGCCGCTCAGCGTGGGTCAGTGTCCTTGCCAATGGCCATTATCAGGAGTTGGAAGAGCCTCGCTTCACGGACGAGCGTAATCACGCCCGCAAATTGTTGGAAAAACAGCATCTCTGGTGGCTAAACGCGTTGGCGGAACGCCGTACCCAATTGCCGGACCAGGCTATCACCCCCATCTTCTTCCGCATGCAGATCGATTCAATCTCGGGTCTTCGCGGAGTTTCCGAAGGCGAATAAAAGCAGCGCGGCCCTCGCTTCCCGCTTGACAACCACATCACGTTTCCGCACAATACTTGTAGGCGAATAAAAAGCGAAAGCCTCCGCGGTTCCGGCCACGGCGTTCCCTGAAATTTGAGGATTCTATGTCTTCCGCAGTGAGTTCCACTTCGGCGGCCCTGGGCCGCCCTTTTCTTTTTGATGACGATGCTGAATCTGGGGGTGCCCCAGTTCCCGCCGCTTTTGCGAGAAGCGGGAAAGCAGCCGGGGTTGCAGAGGATCTGAAAAAACCTGCCGGCAAGCAATCTGGAATCGAGATTATTCGATCAACAATCAGTGATCGAAAATCAACCATCCCCCTGACCTGTGCGTCGCATCTTGAGATTCGTCCCGCCCCGGAAATGGCTTCCAGCGGCATCTCCGCCCTCGATCACCTCACCGGAGGCCTTCCCCGCGGATGTTTAACTGAAATTTGCGGCGCCGCGTCTTCCGGACGTACTAGCGTGATGCTGGCCGCCCTCGCCGCCGCCACCCGCCGTGGAGAATTCTGCGCTCTTCTCGATGCCAGCGACGCGCTTGACCCTTATTCCGTAGCGGCAGCCGGAGTCGACCTCGATCGTTTTCTGTGGGTCCGCTGCGGAGACAAAACATTGCCTGCCAGGAAACATCTGCATGTAGATTTCAAGCACTACAGATTCGCACAATCGGAATCAAGCCAATCCGAGTATCGTCTTGAGCAAGTCCTCCGCGCCACCGACCTCCTGCTCGAAAGCGGAGGCTTCGGCCTGATCATCCTCGACCTCGCCGAGGTATCCTCGCAATCCGCCCGCCGCATTCCGCTGACCACATGGTTCCGCTTTCGCCGCTCCGTTGAGCACAAGCCGACGATCCTGCTCGCTATTGAGCAACAGCCGATCGCCGGCAGTTGCTCGTCGTTGCTGCTGAATCTGCAAGTGCCCAGTTCTCACCTTTCAGCTCTCACTTCCACGAGACATACGGAACTGTTGCATGCAAATTTGCTAAGCGGACTTCAAATCCGAGCCGAACGTACCCGTTCACGTCTGGACCGCAAACCCGCACACTCCGTCAGGTTCGAAACCACAACTGAATGGGCTGGATCAAACATGAAACAAATTACTCAATTACCAAATTACAAGATTAAATGACCCATGTTCGCCTGCATCTACATCCCGAACTTTTCCGTGGCGGCCGCGTTCCGCGCCGAACCGGATCTGCAGGCCCACCTCCTCGCCATCTTTGAAGGCAAACCTCCGCTGGAAAAAATCATTGCTATTAATGAACAAGCCAAAAACATAGGCATCACACCCGGGATAACCAAAGCGCAAGCCGAACTCTGCCCCGAACTCGCTCTACGCCCGCGCTCTGCACTGCAGGAATCTTCCACTCACGCTGCTCTGCTCGACTGCGCCCAGTCGTTCTCTCCCTGTGTAGAAGATGCCGCATGTGACACTGCTCTGCTTGATCTCCGTGGCATGGCATCTCTGTTTGGATCGCTGACTAAGATTTCCCAGGCAATCTCTGATCGCGCCAGCGCACTTGGTCTGCAGGCGAATGTTGCTGTAGCTTCCAATCCCGACGTCGCCTTGCTTGCAGCACGCGGCTTTCCCGGAATCACCGTAATTCCTGCGGGCAAAGAAGCCGAGAAGCTAAGCTCGTTGCCCTTAGAAGTTCTATTCAGCGAACGCCTCGATGGAGAAGAGAAAAAATCCGCCAACGCTTTACTGGAAACTCTGAGTCGCTGGGGCATCCGCAGCCTGCGCGCTTTAGCGGCATTGCCCGAAGTCTCGCTCACGGAACGTTTGGGACAGCAAGGCCTGCGCCTGCAGCAATTGGCCCGCGGCTCCGTTTCCCGCACCCTGGTTCCCGTCGAAGCGCTGATGGTGTTCGAAGAAGCCATTGAACTGGAGCACCCGATCGTTCTGCTGGAGCCTCTGGCATTTTTACTCAATCGCCTTCTAGACCAACTCTGCGCCCGCCTGGCCTCGCGTGCGCTATGCACGCAAGAACTGCGTCTCACGCTGGATCTCTCAAGCTACACGGGTATTGATGATGAATGTGAAAACGCAGGCATTCCCAGTGAGAGCGATAAATCTGATGAAGTAACTAGGGCCATGTGGGGACAGCCGCCCTCGGCTGTCCGGCGGAGCGAAGCTCCGCTGGCTCGCTGCCCTCAAACAAGATTCACCCGCAAGCTGTCGCTTCCTCTGCCCATGCTCGATCCCAAAGTATTTCTCAAACTCCTGCAGCTGGATCTCAACGCACATCCCCCGGGAGCCCCCATCGTAAAGATTCATTTAGCCGCTGAACCCGCGCGCCCGCGTTCAGCCCAGGGAGGCCTCTTCCTGCCTCCCGCCCCCGAACCGGAAAAGCTGGAACTAACCTTGGCCCGCATCGCCGGCATAGTAGGCGAGCAAAGAGTCGGAGCTCTGGAACTGCTCGATACGCATCATCCCGAAGGATTCCGCATGCGCCGTTTCGTAGCCGAGGTGGCACGCAAAGTTCCGACGGAAAAGAACTCCAGATGTGGAAGAAGCCCAATCCACCGTCACCGCCCTGCGCCGGTTCCGCCCACCTTTGCGTGTCAATGTCACTCTGGAAAATGGCAAGCCGACGCGTGTGAGCTGTGCAAAGAGAAAAGACGTGCAAGGCGACGTGCTCTGGAAGGCCGGCCCCTGGCGTTTCTCCGGTGACTGGTGGGACCGCGAAGCCTGGTCCCGCGACGAATGGGATCTGGCGTTGCGCAACGGTGAAGCAATCTCGTTCTACCGCCTGGTACACGACCTGCTAAGCGGCACGTGGTTTTTGGAAGGGACGTATGACTGAAAAAGTACTCAATCGTCAGTTAAACCTGCATCTGAGTACTGAGTACTGAGTACTGGTACTGAAACTTGTACATCGAACTTCACGCCCGCTCCGCTTTCAGCTTCCTCGAAGGTTCTTCCCTCCCCGAGGAGTTAGTTGGCGTGTGCCAGCACTTCCAGATGCCCGCCATGGCCCTGCTCGACACCGACGGACTCTATGGCGCCCCACGCTTCCATCTCATCGCAAACAAAATCGGCATCAAGGCCCACATCGGCGCAGAAGTCACCGCAACCTTAAATTCACCACGGACTCACAAAGGCCCCTGTGGTGAATTCCGTCTCCCTCTCCTCGTCTCCTCCCGTACCGGGTACCAGAACCTGTGTCGCCTGATCACCAAAATGAAGCTGCGCGCCAAAAAAGGTGAAGGCTCTGTCACAGCACAAGAACTCGAAGAACATGCCGCAGGCCTGATCTTGCTGACCGGCGGCAACGAAGGCCCGCTTGCCGCCGCCCTGGCCCAAGGTGGCCCTGACCAGGCCCGCGGACAACTCGCCCACCTGATCGGCATCTTCGGCCCTAAGAACGTCTATGTCGAACTCCAGCGCCATTTCCAGCGTGAAGAAGAATCCCGCAACCGCATCGCCATCGACCTCGCTCGCTCATTGCAGCTTCCGCTTCTCGCAACCAACGGCGTCAACTATGCCATCCCCAAAGCCCGCGAACTTGCCGATGCCTTCACCGCCATTCGCCACCATCGGACCCTCTCCACCGCCGGACGTCTCCTCGCCCGCAACTCCGAGCGTCACCTGAAATCTCCGCAAGAAATGCAGCAACTCTTCTCTGACTTGCCCGAAGCCATCAGCAACACGGTTGAGCTTTCCAATCGGCTCGAATTCACGCTCAACGATTTAGGCTACGAATTCCCTCGCTATCCCTTGCCTGAAGGCGAGAGCATGGATTCCTTCCTCCGCGATCGCGCATGGGAAGGCTTTCACAATCGTTACGGCCGCGCCGCCCCGGAAATGCAAGCCAAAGCCCGCCGCCAGATCGAAAAAGAACTTGCACTTATCAAGAAACTGAAACTTGCCGGATATTTCCTGATCGTGTGGGACCTGGTCCGTTACTGCCGCCAGGAAAACATCCTCGTGCAAGGACGCGGTTCCGCCGCCAATAGCGCCGTCTGCTACTCGCTCGGCATAACTGCCGTCGACGCCGTCGGCATGGAACTTCTTTTTGAGCGTTTCCTCTCTGAAGAACGCGGCGAGTGGCCCGACATCGATCTCGATCTCCCCAGCGGCGACGAGCGCGAAAAAGTGATCCAGTATCTGTACAAAAAATACGGCGAGCGCGGCGCGGCAATGACTGCGAACGTCATTACCTACCGCAACCGCATGGCCGCGCGCGAAATGGGCAAGGCTTTGGGTTTCGATCCCGAAACGCTCGCCAAAATTGCCGCTGCGGTGGCCACCTGGGAATTCCGCGACGAGAACGATGCCCTCGATCGCCGCTTTCGCGACGCCGGACTCGACCTCTCCCATCCTCGCCTGCGCAAATATTACGAACTCTGTCTCGCTGTGCAGGACCTGCCCCGCCATCTTGGCCAGCACTCTGGCGGCATGGTCATCTGCCAGGGACAACTCGATTCCGTCGTTCCCCTCGAGCCCGCCTCCATGCCCGGCCGCGTCGTCGTGCAATGGGACAAAGAAGATTGCGCCGACATGGGAATCATCAAAGTCGATCTGCTCGGGCTGGGGATGATGGCCGTGCTCAAAGATTCCATCGAACTCATTCGCGATCACTATCACGAAGAAGTCGATCTCGCACACCTCCCGCAAGACGACGAGCAGGTTTATTCAACGCTGCAGCAGGCCGACACCGTAGGGATGTTCCAGGTAGAAAGCCGCGCGCAGATGTCTTGTCTGCCGCGCTTGCGTCCCGTTCGCTTCTATGATGTTGTCGTGCAGGTCGCCATCATTCGCCCCGGCCCCATCGTCGGCCAGATGGTGAATCCCTTTCTGCAGCGCCGTCAGGGAAAAGAAGAAGTAACCTACGCGCACCCTTTGCTCGAACCAGTGCTGAAGCGCACGCTAGGCGTTCCTCTGTTTCAAGAGCAACTGCTGCGCATCGCAATGATTGCCGCCAACTTCACCGGAGGCGAAGCCGAAGATCTCCGCCGCGCCATGGGATTCAAGCGCTCGCAAGCCCGCATGCGCGAGATCGAAGCCAAACTTCGCGCCGGCATGACTGCCAACGGAATCTCCCCCAAAGCCCAGGAAGAAATCATTCTCTCGATCACGTCATTCGCGCTCTATGGATTCCCTGAATCCCACGCCGCCAGCTTCGCCCTGATCGCCTACGCCAGCGCCTACCTGAAGTGTCACTATCTAGCCGCATTCACGGCCGCATTACTAAACAATCAACCAATGGGTTTCTATTCCCCCGCAACAATCGTCAAAGACGCCCAACGCCATGGCCTGAAACTGCTGCCCGTAGATGTGACGAAGTCGGAGTGGAATTGCACGCTGGAGGCAGTACCCAGTTCTGAATTCTCAGTTCTCAGTGAAAACCGAGTCGCGGAGCGGCGAAAGAATCTGGAGCATGGGCAAACCATCGCTCTCCGCATGGGCTTGCGTTACGTGCGCGGACTCCGTGAAGACGGTGCCAACGCCCTCCTGCGCGAACGTGCAATGACTCCATTCAAATCCATTCACGACCTCACCCATCGTGTTCCAGAACTGCGCAAGGACGAACTCACCATGCTCGCGGCAATCGGCGCCCTCAATGCAGTTTCAAGTTTCGATCTTCAATTTTCGAGAAAGCCCGGCGCCCCCTCGAAACCCGAAACTCGAAACTCGAAACTCTCCCTCCACCGCCGTGACGCCCTCTGGCAAGTCGAACGCGCCGTCCGCCCCTCCGGCCCTTTACTTGAACAGGATGCCGAACTCGATGCACCTTCCCCCCTCGCTCCCATGAACCATGAAGAGCGCCTGGTCGCCGACTTCCACGGTACCGGACTCACCGTCGGACCCCATCCCATGGCATACCGCCGCGAATGGCTCAATGCCATAGGCATCCGCCGCGCCTCCGAATTGCGCGACCTGCCGACGGGCAAGCGCATTCGCATCGGAGGCTGCGTCATCACCCGCCAGCGCCCCGGCACCGCCAAAGGATTTGTATTTTTAAGTCTGGAAGATGAAACCGGAGTAGCGAACGCGATCGTCCGCCCCGATCTCTTTCACGAAAATCGACTGCTGCTCACCAGCGAACGATTCTTAGCTGTAGAAGGCATCCTGCAGAATCAAGACAATGTAATCTCAGTCCGAGCCGAACGCGTGCAGCCGCTTTTTGTCACCAAAGCCGAAACCGTCTCACACGATTTCCATTGATTCACCACAGAGTCACGGAGAAATGGAATTGATCCGTGTCGATCCGTGTAAATCCGTGGCCAAAACTTTCTCGTATCTGCTTATTTGCCCGTATAGCTCACCCTCCAAATCGAGTTCGTCCCATCATCGCTTACCAGCAACGATCCATCCGAGGCCTCGGTCATCCCCACCGGACGCCCCCATACATCGCCATTCGGCAGCACGAATCCAGTCAGGAAGTCTTCATACTCCCCCGTGGCATGTCCCGTCTGATGCAAGGGAATCCGAATCACTTCGTATCCCACGCGCACACCCTTGTTCCACGATCCATGCTCGGACGCAAAAATATCGCCCTTGTACTCCGCCGGGAACTTGTCCCCTTGATAGAACGTAAACTGGAGCGAAGCATTGTGCGCCTGCAGCAGCACATCCGGCACAATCGCCTTGTCTTTCAGCTCCGGATGCTTTCCCTGGTGCCGCGGATCCTGATGGGCCCCCATGTACCACCACGGCCACCCATAAAATCCACCCTCCTGCACATGCGTAATGTAATCAGGCACGAGATTATCGCCCAACGCGTCGCGCTCATTCACCGAGCACCACAACTCCCCAGTCTTCGGATTGATTTCAATTCCGCCTCCCGCGTTTCGAATTCCCGAGGCATACACCTGCAACTGACAATTATTCGGATCGCACCACAAAATATCGGCCCGGTTCTTCTCCTGCGGATGGGTATCAGGATCGTCGACGTTCGACTCCGAGCCAACCGCCACAAAGAGCTTCTTGCCGTCGGGAGAGAATTGCACTGCCCGCGTATCATGACCGCCCGGGGGCAGATCTGCGATGTGTTGCGGCCCTCCACTCGCCTTCAGATCTCCGTTGTGATACGGAAACCGCACCAATTCGTTTTCGTTGCCAACGTAAATCCACTCAGCGTCGGGACCCGGCGGGTAAAAGGCGATTCCGTAAGGATTCTGCAGACCGCTGGCGAAAATTGCCGACTGCTCCGGCTTCCCATCGGAAGTCATCCCTCGAAATACGCGAATGCGTCCAGCACGCATTTCCGCTAGAAAGACGTCCCCGTTCGGCGCCCTCCGCAACAGCCGCGGATTGTCCAGCCCGGACTGGTACAACTCGACTTTGAAACCGGGCAGCGCCACCGGCCATGCATTCTCAGGCCGCGGCACTACCTCCGCTCCATTCCGCGCCGACTCTGTCGCGAACGGCTTCGGTAAATCCGCCACCGTAATTTTGCGAACGGTCCCTGGCTTCTCATATCGAAAATCCGTGAAAGGAGCCTTGGGAGGCGGCGCACTGATCTTGCTACTGCTGTGCTCCGGCTCTGGAGCAGCACTCGCGCTCGGGGCTGTCCCCGTGCCAGACGCCATCGCTTCAACATAGGTCACAATCTGCCAGCGCTTCTCCTCCGGCAAGAATCCCCAGGGTGGCATCCCATTGTCCGGACTCCCCTTGGTGACAAACCAGAAAATCTCACCAGGCGTCACGCCATTCAATTTCCCATTCACGAGCGAAGGAACATTGCCAGTTCCTTGCAAAGCCTTGCCGTGACAAGAAAGGCAATTCCGCGCGTATAGAGTCTTGCCCGCATCAATCGCACTCTGCTGTCCCGCATAGGGATTTTTCATCGCCTTCGCCGAAGCTGGCGCATCTTTAAACGGAGTGTCCACCGCTTGCATCATTGCGACGGAAAAAAGAACCCCCAGAACCGCCAAACTGATCATCCGGTCTTTCCAAACCATAGTTCTCCTCGCAAGTTAGGTATCCCTCTTAGATTACAGCTACGGCCAGAACGTTCACAATGAAAGGGAGTTAAATGAGCGGCAAGGAAGCAGAGGCACCGCGTTTTCCCATGGCGCCCAGGCGCGCGCTCCGTCCGCAAAGTGTGCAGGGGGAATTCACATCATGCTGGTCGCATTCGCGCCCGCTATTTGGATGTGCTGCTTTTAGAAGGTCTTCTTCCACTGCTGCAGAAGCCGGATGGCCAGGAAAGGCAGAAATACTGCAGAGACCAGTGCCAGATAGGTATGGGCCAGAATTTCTTCCCCAACTTGGGCGTGCAGGTTGGGCAAGTCGCTCAAGAGAACGTATTTCACGGAGCGTTGCAGAAGCACACTCGATGCACCAACCACCAAAAGTGGCAACGATCCCAGGCACGCCGACGCCAGAATGCCGGGCTTAGCCGAGAGGCGCTGCGCCACCCGCAAGTAGAGGCAGGTGTCCAACAAAAATGTAAATACCATCATCAGCGGGAGCAGTTGCCCGCGCTCCCAGCTCTTCACGATTACATTCGGAAAGGCCACAGGAAATACCACGAGCAGTACCGCATAGACCAGCGAGAGAACCCCGATTACCTCGGCGGAGTCCGCCAACCGGACCGCCACGATCCGTCGTGGGCTCGTTGCTAGCGCTGGTGCCGGCGCGCTCATTGTGCTCCCAACCGCGTGAGGCGATCTAACAAAATCTCCATCACTGCTGCCATGCTAAACACGAATAACCCCAGACTCCGGGAGTCTCTCCAGGCACGTGCCGGATGCCAATCCGTTCCACTATGCTGACGGCAGTAGGTTTCTACCCAAACCGTCATCGCCATGATGCCAACCATCGCCAGTAGCACCGTTCCCGCCGCAATGGTATGAGGAGCAAATTCGGAGCGCAGGATATCCCAAATCACTCCACTGGCGAGAACCAGGCTCATAAGCCCTAACTCGCCCCGCTCAAAAAGTTGTTTGGGACTGTAGCGCACGGTTCCGCCCCGCTGCTGTACCCATGATCGCGACACAGCCCAAGGCAGCAAGAATGCCGGCAGCAGATACAGGGCGATCCACACCAGCCATTTGATTGAGTTCCAGTCGCTCATGCTCACGCTTTCCGAGGTGCGTACACCTGAATCTAGCGTCGCTAGAGGGGGCTATCAAGTTACGCTGGGTGTAGTCCTATCATTACGGACTGGCACGCATTCCAGCTCTGAACAGCGCTATCGGCGGCCTATTATCGGTGGGAACGGCTGGCAAGCTGCGGGACGCTGCTTCCCTGCTTACCTCGAGAGGGAGTGCCGCTGAATCCCCAATATCCAGCCGCGGCCCCACCCGCGAACAGGGACAGAGCAATGGCGCCTGTCCAGTTGCCATATTTCTCCAACCCAAGGTTGGCAAGGTCCCAGAACGTAAGCGGCCAGATCAGCACTGCATACGTTCCGACTACCGTGATGAGCACAATGAAACCGGCCATTAAGGCCACGAGTCCGCTGGAAAAGCTGGCGAAGAACAGCATGCGGCCGCGCGTGATTCCGCTGGCACGTCGGCCAGGAACCATGGGCCTTTTATGTTTTACGACCGGGGACAAAGGTCCTCCAAACACTTCATGCGGAGCCGCCGCACTTCAAATCACAGCTTAACCAATCCCCCGACCGGCTCAAAGTTACCAATGGACGTTTGCCTGGCCGCTCTTCCGTTCGCCTACTGCGGCGTGAAGTTTTGGTGATAGCTCAAGTTAACCACGTCCTGGAAGGTCGGCGTGCCGGGCGGCAAGTTCGCCGGGTTCAGGAACAGGGTATCGAATGAATAGTTACGCGTTGGCGGGCTGTATACGACGGTGCAGCACTTGAATGTCCCCGTGTTGTACTCCGAGTAGTACATGCTCACCAGCGAACCGTTGTAGAACAACTGCTGCCCGCCCCAGTTCTCCAGGTAGCGCAGGAAGTTGTGCAGTCCACCATCGGTTCCGAAGTCGTTACCCGCCCAGCCGGGACGGGGAAAAGGCACATTCTTTCCTGCCGCCACTGCCATCCGGTAATACGACGTCGCTGCTGGGCGGCCCCCAACATTTGTCGGATTTCGCCATGCTGTTTGCATCGCTCCAGTTGTTCGACAGCACCGTAACCGTATCCGCGATAATCGATGCCGCAGAGTGAGGCGTCGTATTGATTCCTCCACCCCACATCGGATCGGAAGGCCCACTGTTGTAGTTGCCATGGACGTAAACCGGATTTTCCGATGCTACGGTGAAGCCACCCAATCCGTTATCCGGCCGCCGGGGCAAATAGCTGACGCCCGCGTTCATTCCGCCGCCAACCAGTTTCAGCACGTGACGCGCGCCCGAGACCGCGTTCGCGAGTCCGGTCGTGTTGCAGGCGGTAATCTGGTACGGGTTCAGTGGAGCGGCGGTGTTTACACCAAAACCATTGCCCAGATTGGCCGCGCCCCAGTTGTCCAGTCGCCCATTCTGATCCGCATCTTCTGGTGAGTACGTGTAGTAGCTCGGGGCTTCCTGCGCCCCATCGGGATTGGTCGAAGGCAGCGGTTGTCCCGAGTTGACCACATCTTCTAACCCTGATTCGCCGCTGATCACGCCCGCTGGAGTATTGCCTCCGTTAGAAGGATTTGGATCCGGCAGCATGCCGCGATGATCTGAAAAATAGAGAATGTATCCGTTCTGATTGGCGAAGTTCACCAGCAGTCCCGCATCGCTGGCCGTGGTGTAAGGCGCCTGGCCGGCGAGCCATCTCGCCAGATTTCCTACGTTGATCTCAACGGCATTCATAATGCCGTTCACGGCGCACCCGTTCGCCGCATCGCGCATTTCGCCTTCGCGCGCATCGTAGAAGTTGATCGGGTAGAACGCGTTAGGATTGCCGATCGCCGATGGGACTCCCGGTCTCATCTGCTGCAGAATGATGATTGCGTTTGGGTTGTATGGATCCGCGCCCGGACCCGTAGGCGCCACGTTGTATTGCCGGCTGAAACTCCAGCCGAGCCAGTCGCGCGTAATTCCATGCCACGCGCCCGCTGCATCCATGTATTCGACACGCAACCACGCCCCCTGCCCGTTATTTGGAATTCCCGGCGTCGTCAACTCACCCAGCAAGGGATAAGAAGCCCATCCAGGATAGCCGAGAGGCGCCAGCCAGTTGTTTAAACCCACTTGTGCAAGACCGTAGAACTCCGCTCCGTTGATCGCGGCTCCAGCTGTGTTCCTCATTCCGGCAACCGCCGGAATTGGGTAACTGCTACCCGGAACAAATTGCACGTCATCCGCATCCAGCACCCCCAGCCCGCGCTCGGGATGGAGATCGCCAACTGTATCGGCCAGCAGAACTCGAAGCGTAGCCTTGTTATACAAACGCGAGCTTCCTAAAACTCCCGTCGCAGACTCTCCGATTTGCGGCTTGCGCACGATTGCAATCGGGTCCGTGCACGGTGGCGGGTTGCTCGTGCAACTGTTCTGCACGAACGGCAACTGCATGTTCGTTGCGCCCGTGAGCGCGTTCACCATAAATCCGTTCAGCTTTGCCTGAGAAACAACCGTGGGAAAATTGTTGTTCGCTGTCCCTGCGATGCTCGGATAGCCGCCGCTCCAGCTGGCATCGCCAGGTACCGTCGCGGCCCCGGAAAGCGCTACACAGTTCGGTCCCGGGGGCGGAAACACCAGCGCACATCCACCGCCGGCTTTGGGAACAAAAACCGTACCGCCGTAACCACCCGTAGTCAGAAATCCATTCTCCAGGCGATCCAGCACAATTTGTTTGAAAGCCGCAATCTTGTCGTTGAAAACCAGGTTGCCGCCCGCGGCTAAGAATAAGTTGCCATTCGTATGGACACGTCCACCGAATCCGAAGTTCGGCCCGGGAAAATAGCTGCAGTCGTATCCGCAGAACACGCCAAACTGAAATACCGGGATCAACGAGACTTCCACCTTGCGAGTCATGTTCACCGACGCGCCCGATGGCCGCGTGGCAATGACCTGCATCTCCATCGGAATAATCTGCGCACCGAGTCCCTGGTTCGAACCCGAGCTGATGGTGTTCCAGGTGCTCGAGGGGTTCCCATTGACATCGAGGGGATAAGTAATCGTCTCGTTGTAGCCCATCCCACTCACCATTGCGGAACTGGGCGGGAGGTTGATCAAATTCTGAATCTGGGCATTCGTGGGACTTTGGAACTGGGAGTACAGCGCCGCCAGGTCCGCAGTGAGTTTCTCCATTCCCGATTCGGCGCCGTAGTACGCCAGATTATTCTCCAGGTCGTTGCCGCCCATGCGGGACTCATTGGAGACCATGAACAGCAGCCCCGCCGCCACTCCCGACAGCAGCACAAGAATGATGAGTGCCGCAATCAGCGTAAAACCTTGATTAGTTTGCTTGCCCTGTCTCATCAACTATCTCCTGCCCATCCCGCCTACTGGTAACGGTTTCGAAATGCCATGTTGCGGGCGCTCACCGATGTGGCCAGATACATGTTCTGCGACTTATTCCCGTTGTTCAGAATGCTCTGGCCCATCACAACAATGTTGATTTTCTGAATAAGGTTCGGAGATTCGCCCACTCCGATCGGATCGGCCTGATTCGCGTTAAGAGCTCCGGTCAGCGAGTCGTACGCGTCGTATGCGAATTGCAGATTGATGATGTTGTCCGCTACCGGGACCGGCGGCAATCCGTTCACCTGACGCATTAAACGCGGAGTCTCGCCATTGCCTGGTACCGACAGGTAGTAGGTAACTGCAAACAGTCGATAGCCCAGAGTATTCGCCCCGGTCGAGATCGCCTTGATGTTGTTCTGCGCCGCACCGTTCTGATTGATGTTGAGAGCATCGGTGTCAGCAAAGGTGATCGTTCCCGGGGTTAAATCTGTCACCTCACCCACCGCTGTTCCAACGCTGTTGCTGAGCATGATGAGATCGCCGACTTGAATTCCACCCGCCGCATTGATCAGCGGTGGCGCAGGCACAAATGTAGGATTCGCTACCAGCGCAACGGCTCCCCCATTATTCGGAACCGGGAAGGTGATGTTGTATTCCCAAAGAGGAAAGTTGTAGTCCGCGTAAATCACGGTGATGCTGTCGTTGACGATAGGCGGCGGCGCTGCGGTCACGACATCATTGTTTTCTACCCCGTTGCTGAAGCCGGGTATCACTCCATACATGTAGTTATTGTTTGGATAGTTGAAGGCGGGAACGTGACAAGTTCCACCCTGATCACACCCAAACCTGGAGGCCGTCGCTCCGGCTCCGTTCGGTAACTGAATGCCTCCTGAAGGCAGTCCCGCCCCCGCCATGCTGATATCTTTCACCATTAAATCCACGGCAGCTCGCATGTTCTGCTGGGTCTCGGCTCGCTGCATTACAAGCATCGTGGAGTTCAGACCGGTCTTGAACAAGCTTGCCATTGCCGCCAGGACCAGCAGTCCCAGGGCCATGGCCACGATCAACTCCATCAGCGTGAATCCTTTTTCCCGGACACTCATTCGTCTTTCCATAAAATTTCTGCCAGCGATCTAGCGAAACGCGGAAATCAGCGCGGTAACCGTGTAACTGCGGGGGATCGGAGACGAGTTTAGATAACTGACGGTGACAATCACCTGTTTCAAATTCGGATTGGCCGTACCATCGGGCTGCAGAATGGGGTCAATCTCGATCTGACGTGTAAAGTTCCCCAGGCTCATGGCAGCGTCGTCCGGGGTTCCCAGAATTCCATCCGGGCCGGGCAGCGTAATGCACTCCGAGCCTGCCGCGCATACTCCTTGCGCGGGAAATGGAAGGTCATCCGCCGTGTTCACCAGTCCGTCATTCCCGGCGCTCCACAACGGCGTAGCACCGCTGACAAAAATCCCGCCATTAGGAATATTCGCGATCTGAGAAAAAGTGATCTGCTGCGTATTACGCGCCGTGAAAATGCTTTCCAAAGTTTCGAGAGCCTTCTGGCGCGCAATCAGGTTCTGCTGCGCGTTCTCCGTGCTGGCCACTGCCGTCGCAAATGCGGCGACCACGGTCAGGATCCCGATACTGAGAATCACAATTGCGATCATCACCTCGATGATGGTGAAGCCGCGCTCTTCCTTATGCCGCGTCTCGGGAGGCATCATTGCTGCACCCACTTGTTTCCGCCCGCCTGGTTGTAAAGCCGCCAGCCCCGGACCCTTCCTGTTGTCCCGAATACCGAAACTGCCCGCGAGCTGTAAATATCTCCCGGCCGGGTCAGGTACAGGACGCCGCTGTTGTAATTGCCCAACGTGTCCTGCGATGAGCCATCCGGCATGAACATGATGTAGTTCTGACTACCCAATCCCATGCCTTGGTCGAAATCGATGGCCGTGCCCCCGCCGCCAAACCCGTCCGGCGCGGCGGGTGGGAACCCTGCTTGCACAGAAAACTGAATGTCATTCGGTATCTGGTAAGTAGCAACCGTCACCGGAGCCGGCGACACGGGAACTCCCACGCCCCAGTACTGCACCTGGATCGTTCCGGGAGCGACAAACGTAATGATGTAGCGCTTGCTCTGCGCGATAGCCTGGCTTCGATACGTACGGATCACGGACAGGGTCGTGTCATACGCCGCGTCGACGTGATTCTGTTTGAACAGCGGCATCAATGCCAGGATCGTCACGCCCGCCATCACAAATCCGATGGTCAAGGTGATCATCAATTCCAGCAGCGTGAATCCCCGATTCTTCCCCAGTTTCATAAAGTCCGTCTTGCTTGACCCAAGTCTGTTCAAAACACGATTCCATCGAGCGGACCCCAGGGATCCGCAATACAACGAATTTTGATTTCCCTAGATCGTAGGAGACCATCGGTGACCAGTCCACGTTACTCCGGTCTATATTGCGTGTGACCACTTTCCTATACCCACGCATCTGCATTAATTACCTCGAGTTACCAAAGTTGCTTGCCTTTGAGGAGGGCGCATCTGTGCTCGTAATATCGCAGAATTTCAAGGCACCGAATAAACCTTCCGGCCGAAAAAACGATCGAAGACCTAGCGTACGTTTGGGGCGTTCTGTTTTGACGCTGTTCCCGAACGGCGGCGTAGAATTCTCGAACAAACACGGGGGGAGTTCGGAACTCCCTTCAATGGTTTTAGGCCAAAAGAAAGGGGTTGCCAGACAGTGGAATCCACTTGAAAGGGAATCGAAATGGAAAAAGCAGTATCTACGAAAGAGTTGAAGACCAAGTTAAACAGCGGCAAGATCAAAGTGGTCGAGACCCTCGCCCCTGAACGCTATCGAGAAGCGCACATCCCCGGAGCTTTGAACATTGCCCCTGAACGTATCAGGGAACTCGCCCCGCAGATGTTGCCGAACAAAGAGGCTGAGATCATCACCTACTGCACCAACACTCATTGACACGCCAGTGAATACGCTGCCCGTGAATTGGCGGCGATGGGTTACACCAACGTCTCGCACTATCCAGAAGGAAAGCAAGGCTGGATGGAGGCGGGGCTGCCCGTGGAGAAGTCCGCTTAGCGGATCACGTGCACGATTTGGTAGCGCTACCGGGAATCGAACCCGGGTTTGAAGATTGAGAATCTTCCGTCCTAACCCCTAGACGATAGCGCCTCAGGTGAGCCTCGATTATAACAAAGCTCTTGCGGTACTTTCGTCAGGGGCGACGGCGGAAAAACAGCTCAGAATGAATCATGGATCACCCGAGTCGCGTCCAACTACATTCCGTCATCTAGTTTAATCCTGACACTGTTTGTTCAATGCGATGTCATTTCGGAAATCTGCATCTATTCATCGAAATTTTTTGTCCCGTTCCCCTCCCATTCACAGCCCCACTGGCGATATAGTGGAAGCTAACATCGAACCCATAATTGCTCGTAACTCATAATCACCAAGGGGCGACGTGTATGTTGTTCCTTCATCAGCCAATTCAATTCTTCCTAAACTTAGGAGTTTGTAAGGAGTACACCACCATGGCAAAACCCAGAGGTCCCAAGAAGCAGAACGGTGAAGCCGGAGTCGCGACGGTTCAGGCGTCTTCCGCCACTGTTTCCACCGATATCACCGAAACTGTCGGCGCCGAACCCACGAAGTCGGTCAGAAAACCGGCCATCGTCAAGGGCGAGCAGCGCTCGAATGTTCTACCCATCAATCTGGAAGAGGAAGTGCGTCGTCTGGCGTACCTGCTAGCCGAGCGTCGCGGATTCGAGCCCGGCCACGAAGGCGAAGACTGGATCGCAGCCGAGCGCGAAATTCGCCAACGTTATCATCAACAGAGCGCCTAGCGCTTCCATCCGCCTGGCGGCCGAGCCCCGGCCGCCGTCCCGCGGCGGAAACGTTTACGCCCCTTCAACAGCCTTCCGGTCACCAGGACTGCCATGTCCTCCCGATACCACGCTTGTTTTTTCTAACGGTTGCCGTCCCCCGTAGTTTCTGAAAAAATACTCTGGGGACTCCTCTACATGGCATTCACTGGCAACTTTGCCCTGCTGCTCGCCTTTGCGTTGAGCGTCTATTGCTTTGGCGCAGGCCTGCTGGCGCTGCTGACGCCGGACGAACCCAACTCGCAACGCCTCTCGGAAACAGCCCGTCGAGCCGGCGTCGTGGTTTTCGGGGCCGTGTTACTCGCCGCCATCGCCCTCGTCGTCTCCGCCTTTCGCGACGACTTTTCCATCGCCTACATCTTTCACCACAGCAATCGAGATCTTCCCGCTCCCTACAAGTTCGCCACGCTCTGGTCCGGACAAGAAGGTTCTCTGGTCTTCTGGTCCTTGCTGCTTTCGGCCTACGGCTTCGTGCTCCGGCTGCGCTACAAAACAGATCCTCGCCTTTTCGCATATGCCTCTGTTGTCCTCGCGGCCGTCCAGATCTTTTTTCTTGCGATCGTGAATTTCGCCGCGAATCCTTTTGGCCTGCTCGAAGGCCCGCTTCGCCCCGACGGCAGCGGACTCAACCCGCTCCTGCAATATCCCGAGATGGTCATCCATCCCCCCATGCTCTATCTCGGATACGTCGGCTTCACTGTTCCCTTTGCCTTTGCGCTCGGCGCGCTCATCATGAAGTATCCCGGCGAGAAATGGATTCACATCACTCGCCGCTGGACCATGGTCACGTGGGGATTTCTCACCTGCGGAATCTTTCTCGGCTCCCACTGGGCGTACTCGGTCCTCGGCTGGGGAGGCTACTGGGGATGGGATCCCGTCGAGAACGCCTCGCTGATGCCATGGCTCGTCGGCACCGCCTTCCTGCACTCAGTCATGATGCAGGAAAAGCGCGGCATGCTGAAAATCTGGAACATGTGGCTCGTCTTCGCCAGCTTTTGGCTCGCCATCTTGGGCACTTTCCTCACCCGCAGCGGCATCATCAGTTCAGTCCACGCCTTCGCCCAATCTTCCATTGGGAACTGGTTCGCCTGGTTCCTCGGCATTACGTTCGCGGTATTTGTCTTCTTCTTCGTGAAGAACAAGTCTCACCTGCGCAGCGAGAACAAGCTCGAAGGCATGATTTCGCGCGAATCGAGTTTCCTCTTCAACAATCTCTTGTTCCTGCTGCTCACGCTTGATGTGCTGTGGGGAACCTGGTTTCCGAAGATCTCCGAACTGGTGCAGGGAAACAAAGTCACAGTGGGGGCGCCCTTCTATAACCGCGTCGCCATTCCAGTCGCACTGGTCTTGTTACTGTTGACTGCGATTGGCCCGCTTCTCGCCTGGCGCAAAACGTCCTTCGAGAGTCTGAAACGCAACTTCACCTGGCCCCTGCTCGCGGCACTGCTTGTTGCCCTAGTCGTGATGTTCACCCCCGCAAGCTGGGGAAGCATCTTCGGCCTGAAGCCCTGGCATGACATCAGCTACTTCTACTCGCTGATGACAATCTTTCTCGCAGCTCTCATCGCCTTCACCGTTGCCAGCGAGTTCTATCGCGGCGGTCGCGTTATCGCCGACAAGACCGGACAGGGTATGTTCGCCTCCATGGTCCAGCTCACGCACCGCAACACGCGCCGCTACGGTGGATACGTCGTCCACTTCGGCGTGGTGTTGGTCATGATTGGATTCTCCGGCGCCGCTCTCAATCAGGACAAAGAAGCCGAACTCGGGTATGGCGACCACATGCAGATCGGCAGCTACGATCTGGTTTGCCGCTCCTACACCCAGGACGACAATGCCAATCAGGAAACCGAGTGGGCATTGATGGACGTTTACCAGAACGGCCAGCTCGTGCGCACCATGACCCCGCAGCGCATCTTCTATAAGGCAAGCCAGCAGGCCTCGACCAAGCCCGACATCGATCAAGGCTTCAAAGAAGATCTCTACCTGGTCTACGAAGGCCAGAATGACAAAGGCCAGCCCGTCATCAAAGCACACCTGAACCCCATGGTTATCTGGATATGGATTGGCGCCTGGGTCATGATCATCGGCACCGGCTTAGCACTGGTGGAACCCGCGCCGGTTCCGGTAACCGTCCGAGTTCCGAAAATGATCGGACAAGCAGCGCCCGTCACCGGGGATTAGTTTTTTGGCAGAAAGGGCACGAGTCTAGTCGTGCCCCAAGGAACGGTCATCAATTGCGGCTTTAACGCTTGGGGGCGCACGAAAATTTAGCGCACAACATGTCTAAGACATCCAAACCAAACACGATTCCACGCCGAGGGCTCCAGTGCGCTCTGCTCTCCCTGGCGATCTTCCTGTTCTCCGGCGCTTCCGATCCTTCCACGCGCTTCAACGAGATCGGCCACCAGTTAATGTGCATCTGCTCCTGCGGGCAAATCCTGCTCGAATGCAACCACGTCGGCTGCCCTTCTTCCGATGGCATGCGCAACGAACTCATGGCCGCCGTTACCCGCGGCGATAGCGACAGCCTTGTGCAGCAATCCTTCGTCCAGAAATACGGTCCCACGGTTCTGGCTGCGCCCACGACAAGAGGCTTCGACCGCACTGCCTGGATCTTTCCCATGGTCGCCTTCGCGGTCGGGATTGTCGCAGTCAGCTTCGTAGTGCGTGCCTGGAAGAACCGGCCGTCTCCAGCCACCGCCGGTGGACCGCCCATCCCGAACGAAGACATGGATCGATACCGCCGACAGGCTGATGAGGAGACCGATTTATGATGCTGCCGCTGGTCTGCGCCTTGCTCGTCACGGGAGCTTCGCTTTTCTACGTTTTCTATTTACCCGGCGAACTATACCTTGGGCCCCGGAAAACGCGCGCCTCTTATCTACGCGAACGCAAGGATGCGGTTTACGAAAACCTGCGCGACCTGAATTTCGAGTACCGCGCCGGCAAAGTGCCCGATGCCGACTATCAGTCGCTCAAAGCCACCCTGCAAGGTGAAGCCGCGGCACTGCTGGCCGAAATCGCGCAACTGGAATCCGGCGCCGGACCAGCGCCACGAAAAGCGAGATCATGAACCAAATTCACTCTCCTGTCCCAAGCCCTGTAATCCTGAGCGAAGCGAAGGATCTCATGGCCGCCAGCACGCGAAGCCAGCTGTCATCCCATGCGAAGCACCTCAAACCCTGACATCTGTCATCCTGAGCAAGGCGAAGGATCTCATGCTCGCCGGCACAGTCGCTAGACTCCGCAACGCATTCTCAGCTCTGCCATTCCTGTTCCTCCTTCTAATGTCGGTCTCGCTGTCAGCCTCGGCCCAAAGCCTCACCGGAACGGTAAAGAACTCCACCACCGGCAAGCCCGCCGCCGGAGACGAAGTCATCCTGATCACGCTGGGTAACGGCATGGAAGAAGCCGGACGCACCAAAGCTGACGCTAAGGGCAACTTCTCCTTTAAACTCGCCCAGCAAGGCCCGCATCTGGTCCGCGTCATCCACCAGGAAGTCACCTACCACCGCATGGCCCCTCCAGGAACGACCTCGGTCGAGGTCGAAGTCTACGATGTGGGAAAGCAGGTAGAAGGCATTGAGGTCGTCGCCGACATCATGCGTTTCCAGGCACAGCAGGGACAGCTTCAGATCGAGCGCACGTTCGCTGTCCAGAACAATTCCAAGCCGCCGCGTACGCAGATGAACGAGCACAACCTCGAATTCTATGTGCCCGAAGGAGCCAGCATCACTGAGGCCCAGGCAATGACCGCCGGGGGACAACCGGTAAAATCGGCGCCCGTCCCCGAAGGCCAGAACGCGAAAAATAAATATTCATTTTTGTTTCCGCTACGCCCCGGGGAAACCCGCTTCGAAGTGATCTACACGATGCCCTACACCGGCAGCATCAATATCGATCCCAAGAGCGTCTATCCGCTGCAGCATTTCGTCGCCATCGCTCCCAAGTCGATCACGTTCGAGCCCGCGTCCGGAACCAGTTACTCTCCAACTAACTTCCCGGGACAGCCTGATGCCAACGTAGAGGTAGCCTCCAATGCCGAGCCAGGCAAATCCTTGGCGTTCAAGCTGAGCGGAGAAGGCGTGCTGGCACCACCCGCCGACGAAAACGGCCAAGGCGGGCAACCTCAAGCTGCAAACCGGCCGGGTGGCGGTCTGGGTCCGCCTATCGACGCTCCACCCCCCTTGCGTCAGTATCAGTGGTGGATTCTCGGCGGATTCGCCGCAGCCCTGATCCTGGGCGGAATCTTCATCGCCTCGCGCCAGCAATCCGCGAATCGTACGGCCCGGGGCAAGGCCAAGCCTCTCGCCACATACGAGGAGGACGAAATCTATGAACCGGCCCCGGTCGCAGCAGCCCGCGAAAGCCGCCCCGTCCGCCCCGCAGTACAAGCGGCAGCAGCACCATCAGCGGCACCCGTAACTCGAAGTTCCATGCTGCTCGAAGGCTTGAAAGACGAACTCTTCGAACTGGAAGTCGAACACAAACAAGGACAAATCAGCCAGCAAGAGTACGAGAAAACCAAAGCAGCGCTTGACCAAACGTTGCAACGCGCCCTGAAGCGCGAATCGCAAAAAGCCTAGCGTCACCATGGCATTTAGGGACAGCCGCCTTCGGCTGTCCAGTCGAGCGAAGCTCGACAGCTTGCGTCCCACGTCTGGGGTCTACCCTGTGACATCTAACCTTGACATCCACAGCCCCGACGCGAAACCATCCAGTGGGGCGAGGTGCATCCGACCGAAACTCAGGCCGGCTACTAACCCCTTGCTTTTCAAGATTTTGCCGGTAAGTAATTGAGCACCAGAGATTATTCTCAAATTTGCTGCTAACTTCATCATTCTATTAGAGCACAGGGGGGAGGGTACCCCCACCTCGAAGGCGGGAATTCCCAAAATGGGAACTTGCATCAACCCTTTCCACGTAACATCCAATGGAATAGCTACACAAAATTATGGGAAACACTTTCAAGACCGCGTTCCTGCTGACCGCACTCACGCTGCTCCTGATGTTTTTTGGACGCTACTTCGGCGGTCAAAACGGAATGTTCCTGGCGCTGGCTTTCGCCGCCGTCATGAACTTCGTCTCGTATTTCTACTCTGACAAGATTGCGCTGGCCATGTATCGCGCTCAGCCCGTAACCCGCGAGGAGCTTCCCCGTGCATTCGCTGCGGTCGAACGCCTCACGCAGAAAATCGGCATTCCCATGCCGAAGATGTATGTGATCCCCACCGAATCACCCAACGCCTTCGCCACCGGACGCAATCCAAGCCACGCCTCGGTTGCAGTGACCCATGGAATTCTGCAACTGCTCAACGATGAAGAACTGGAAGGCGTTCTGGCGCACGAACTCGGACACGTCAATAACCGTGACATCCTGATCAGCTCGGTCGCTGCCACTGTCGCGGGCGCAATCACCATGCTCGCCAGCATGGGACGTTGGGCCATGATCTTCGGAGGCTATGAACGCAACGATCGCGACAATCGCGGCGGAGGATTTGCTGCACTCTTCATGCTGATCGTAGCCCCCATCGCTGCAAGCCTGATCCAGCTTGCCGTCTCACGCTCACGCGAGTATCAGGCCGATGCCACAGGCGCGCATTTCACGGGCAATCCGTACGCGCTAGCCAGCGCGCTGCAGAAACTTGACGCCTACTCGCGCCGCGTGCCTCTGCAAGCCAGTCCATCCACCGCGCACTTGTTCATCATTCAGCCCTTGTTGGGAATGAACGCAGGAATGTTTGCCAACCTGTTCTCGACGCACCCTCCGATCGCCAAGCGAATCGAACGCCTCACCGGAAGGCCTGCGGAGTTTATGCAGTAGCGGGCAATGAGCAATGAGCGACGAGCAGAGAACAATCGCAGCCAATGCTCTGCAAGATGTGGTGGTTCTAGCGTTCTTCAATGGGGAGACGAAGACTCTATTTTGCATTTAGCTATAGCTCATTGCCCAACTGTGACTCCCGTAACTCCGCCCAACTCGCCGCTGCCTAGTAGAATCGAACGGATGTCTCCGGAAACCGCCATCGCCGTATCCCACAAAGCCGCCGAACTGGAAAAGGCCATCCGCCGCGTAATCCGCGGCAAAGACGATGTCGTCCGCCTGGCGCTGGTCAGCATCTTCGCCCGTGGACACCTTCTGATCGAAGGCGTTCCCGGCGTCGGCAAAACCACTTTAGGACAGGCACTCGCCCGCGCCATCGACTGCAAGTTCCAGCGCGTGCAGTTCACCAGCGACATGCTGCCCTCGGATGTTCTGGGGATTTCGGTGTACTCAGCGGCCGAGCAGACATTCGAGTTCAAACGCGGCCCGGTATTCACCAACGTGCTTTTGGCTGACGAAATCAATCGCACCACGCCCAAGACGCAATCGGCGCTGCTCGAGGCCATGAACGAAGGCCAAGTCACGGTCGATGCGCACTCCTACGAATTGCCGCAGCCATTCCTGGTGATCGCGACCCAGAATCCGATTGAACATCACGGAACCTATCCGCTACCGGAGTCACAACTCGACCGCTTTCTGATGCGTGTCCGCATGGGATATCCCGATGCGCAGGCGGAACGCCAAATCCTGCGCTCCGAGGCTGGCATCGCGCATCTTGACGACCTGCGCCCAATCCTCACCGGAGCCGATGTGCTCGAGATGCAGCAATCGGTCAAGCAGGTCCGCGTGGATGATTCGCTGGTGAACTATGCGCTCGAGATCGTCCGCCAGACGCGCGAATCCGAATTTCTTTCGCTAGGAGTTTCACCGCGTGGCTCGCAAGCGCTCTATCGCGCCGCTCAAGCCATGGCGTTCCTCGAAGGCCGAACGTTCTGCACACCCGAAGATATCAAGCCCCTGGTCGTTCCAGTGTTCGCGCACCGTGTAGTCGTGAATGGTCTGTACGCCTCGACTCTGAAGAAATCAGAGCAGTCTGACCAAGTCCTCAAAGACATCATCGAGAACGTAGCCGTTCCGATCTAAGCACGCGCTAGTACTGTCATCCTGAGCGAAGCGAAGGATCTATGCATCTCCGTGCCACGAGCAAAGTCCATAGATCCTTCGCTTCGCTCAGGATGACAACGCTATAATTCCCCGCATGTCCATTCTCCGCTTCCTTATGCTGCTGTCATTGGTAGTCTGGATTGGCGGACTGATTTTCTTCGCCTTCGTGCTCGCGCCCACCGCATTCCAGGTTCTGCCCAACACCCACCTCGCGGGCAATGTGGTTGGACGATCGCTCGGGAAATTGCACGGCATTGCCATTATCTCGGGGATCGTCTTCCTCATCACTTCCCTCCTCTATAGCCGGTTCACCGAAGGAACTCGCACGTGTTTGCCTTCCGACACTTGCTGGTAATCGTGATGCTGGCTCTGACGCTTTTATCGCAGTTCTGGATCATTCCTCGAATGGATAGCCTGCGCGCGTCTGTCGGCGATTTCGCGGCTGTTCCCCTGGACAATCCCGCCCGCGTGCAGTTCGATGCTTTGCACGTGTGGTCCACACGCGTGGAAGGAGCAGTGCTTGTGCTGGGACTGGTTGCGGTTTACCTTACCGCCGGAGTATTCGTGAAGAGGTGACCAGTACTGCTACTCTATCTGCGACTGCGCATTTCGAACACTTCCCGGATCCTGCCCGCGAGTGTGCTGAGTTCGAAGGGCTTTTGCAGGATGCTGATCTCGGTGCCGTTTATCTTTTCAGGAATGGATCCAAGGTCGCCCTCAGTGTAGCCCGACATGAACACAACATGCATTTCGGGACGGCGCACTAACATCCGCCGGGCAACTTCGGAGCCCCGAATGTGCGGCATCACCACGTCCGTCAGCAGCAAATCGATTCGGCCCGTGTAGTGTTCGGCGAGCGCGACCGCGTCACCGCCGTCTTTGGCTTCCAGTACCGAATAGCCGAGTCCTTGAAGGAACTGGCAAATCATCCAGCGCAAGTCGGGTTGATCTTCGGCCACAAGAATTGTTTCTTTGCCCGGTTGAGCGGGTTCCGAGGAAAGTTCGGGCAAACCCACTTTACCCGCCGCAGAAACCCGCGGGAAGTAGATGCGGAAGGTGGAACCTCGTCCGAGTTCGCTGCTTACGCGAACGTGTCCACCACAGGATCGCACGATGTTGTACAGCACCGACAAACCCAGACCAGTGCCTGATTCCTTGCCTTTGGTGGTGAAGAATGGCTCAAAGATGCGGGTTTGGGTTTCCGCATCCATGCCGATTCCAGTGTCGCTGACTGCGAGCATGACGTAATCACCCGAGGGCACGCCCGAGGAACGACCCAACCGCACTGTATCTCTTCCGATATGTGCGGTTTCCAGCGTGAGCTTGCCGCCTTTCGGCATGGCATCGCGGGCGTTCACCACGAGGTTCATCACGACCTGCTCGATCTGCCCGGGATCGGCGCTGATGGAGCCCGCATCGGGAGCGAGATGCACGACAAAGTCCATCTCTTCGCGCAAGACTCCGAGCAGCATTTCGCCCATCTGGTCCACGACGGAATTCAGATCGAGCACCTGCGGCGTGAACTGGTGCTTACGGCTGAAAGTAAGCAACTGGCGCGTGAGACTGGCCGCGCTCATGCTGGCTCGAAGGATGGTATCCACGCTCTTGCGCGCCTCGGGGCTGACGTCTTCTTCCTGGCGCACAATCTCCGCGTACCCCTGAATCACCATGAGCAAATTGTTAAAGTCGTGAGCGATTCCGCCGGCCAGGCGTCCCACCGCTTCCATCTTTTGCGACTGCCGCACCTGTTCTTCGAGGCCGCGGCGGGTGGTGACATCGCGGGATGTGACCACAATTCCACCCACCGCAACGTCGTTCAGCAGGTTGTTGCCGACCGACTCCAGCCAGACCCACGAATGATCTTTGCGGCAGAAACGAAACTCTGGAGGAGCCGCGCTTCCTACTCGGAGCGTGAGACGCTCCAGCGCAGATCTCACCGCCAGCCGGTCATCGGGATGGACGAACGACAGGAAATTTTGTCCCAGCAGTTCTGCTGGCTTGTAGCCAGCCACGCGTTCGATGGAAGGACTGTGGTAGAGCATGGTTCCGTCCACCGCCACCACCGTGATGATGTCAGAAAGGTTCTGGATGAGATAACTGAAGCGCTCCTCGCTGCGGCGCAGAACCGCTTCCGCTTCCAAACGATCGCGCACATCGCGAAAGATTCCGAGGATGACCGCCTTGCCCTCCAGGTCCGTAGCGCTGGCGGTGACTTCGACCGGAACACGCGCGCCATCGGTGCGCTGCAATTCCACCCTGCGGCTTTGTTTTCCGTGAGCAAGGTCGAACAGAACCTGCGACGATTCACTGGGAGTTGAAGGGTACAGTCGCGATTCCGGCATTCCTATAACCTTGTCTTCGGGTATTCCGAGGATTTCGGCCGCTTTGCTGTTCGCCTCGACAATCAGGCGGGTTTCTGGATCGATGACCAGGATGGCATCACTGGCCGTGTTAATCAGGTTGCGATATTTTCCCTCGGAATTCCGGATCTTCCTGAGCACAACGACGGAAAGCCCGATGCCGATCAGCAGCAAGACCGCGCTGGCCACCAGAATCGCGATCGAGAACACGCGATCAATCCAGCGAGCGCCTTTGCCCAGCGTGGACGAAAAATCATCTTCCAACGGCGTGAGGCGAGCGTCGATGGCAGCGATTTGTTCAGTGATTCCGCGGATCTTTGCAGAGTTCCGGGGCCTGGAATTCACTTCCTTATGGAGATCGGAAGCCAAGGAGCGAAGCTGATCGATGTAGCGGTCTCCTTCAGTCCAGATCGCGATGGCTTGAGCCATGTAGCCAGTCCGGCCAAAACGGCGGAACAACCTTGCGAGGTTCTCTACATCCTCAGGACTGTTATGGCCCTGAACAAGCCCTGTGCGCACAATGTTCATGTCGGGCGAGGGAAGCTGCAGTTGCAGCCGAGCCTGCTGGTCGCCCACCGGAACGGCGATCTCGGTGAGGTACTGCTGAAAGTCGGCTTCCTGATAAGTCTCTGCGTACCTCGTCAGGTTCAGGGCTGCTCGCTTTTCCGCCTTGGACCAGAGACCTTCGCCTGCCACATAGGCTCGCGCCCCGTTCAGAACCTGGGAGCGCAGAACGCCCAGCGTGAACACGCAGAGTACGATTGCAACGAATACACAGACGATGACCAGCAATCTTCTGGCGATCGGAAGGCGAAGGAGCATCTCTGGCTTCACTTGCGCTTGATTTTCAGATGCAGAATTCGCAAATGTATGCAGGCCCAACATCAAAATCCCCAAACCCGGATGACGGAAAACTGTGAGAGTCTACATAAAGAATAACGTTTTTGGGAAAGAATTCGTGAAGCCACTCGGAAGATAGGTCTTACAACCTTCGAGTTTCGCCGAACCCTCTGCGAAATGGGGCTTTATCACAGCTGGCGATAGCGAAAGCACTGTGGCGCGTGGTCATTCACCATTCCCACTGCCTGCATGAAAGCGTAACAGATGGTGGAGCCTACGAAGTTGAACCCTCGGCGTTTCAGATCCTTGCTCATGGCATCTGATTCGGGCGTTCGCGCGGGGACCTTGCGTACCTTCCATGGATTCACCTTTGGCTGGCCTCCGACAAATTGCCATATGTAGCGATCGAAAGTGCCAAACTCCTGCTGCACGCGCAGGAAGGCTTTGGCGTTCTGAACGGCCGATGCGATCTTCAGCTTGTTGCGCACGATACCCGGGTCGGAAAGGAGCGAGTTGATTTTCGCGCGATCGTATTTGGCAACGCGCTTGGGATTAAAGTTGTGGAAGGCTCGACGGTAATTATCCCGCTTGTTGAGGATTGTGCTCCAACTCAGTCCGGCTTGCGCGCCTTCCAGAATAAGAAATTCAAAGAGAGTTCGGTCATCATGGACGGGAACGCCCCACTCCTCGTCGTGGTAGCGGATGTAGTTCTCGCCTTTCGCCCACGAGCACCGGATTGGCGTGTCAATGGATCGTGTCGATGACATCGAGAAAATTTGTGCCCTCCGCTTCACCATTTGATCACGGAGGGCACAGAGACTGGCTACTGCAGCGACTTGGGCTCAGACCTGTTCACTGGAGACTTCTTATCCAGCAGCGACACTAATTGCCCGGCGCAAGCGGGAACCCCCACTTTGCCGCCGCGAATAATCTCCTTTGCCGTCAGCTTTCGTCCATACAGCTTCTCATTGGCGCTGCCGTCCGAGCGTAACGTGGAGCCTTCGAGAGAGACTCCAGCGAACAGACCCTTGTTGCGCGAGTAGGAGAGGATTTCAGCATTCATGACGATGTCGGTTGCACCCTCAGCCGTCCGGCCTTTTGGACCGGCCGCGGCGGAAGCATCCGCTCCAAGCTTGACCTTGCTGGAGAGCAAAGAGGTCGCTCCCTTGGGATTCATGACGAGGAGCACAAAATCCGTAGCTTGGCCGCCTAACTGAAAGCCGATGCTGACACCCTCCAGGGCATACAGCGCAGGAGCTCCCCACTTGCCGGTATAGTGCTGCCCATTCCGGCAAACCATCACGCCGCGGCCGTAGCTGCCGCCGATTCCAAAGGCTCCTTTTTTCACGGAAGGCAAGACAACCACACATTCTGCTTTGTCCAGCAAGTCTTGTGGGATGTCGTCGGGAATATTGATAATTTCTTTCAAGACCTCTCCCGCATCCTTCACCCGTTCCTGCTCATGTTCGCTATCGGCGGCGAACCCGGATGCCGAAGAGAAAGACATGAGGAGAAGCACCAGACACACGATCACTCTATTCATGAACGACTCCCTCCAAAAAAGATTTTAAGGAAAAACTCTGCACATCGTGAGACTATGTTGCCCCTGCACCCGCGCGGTAACGATCAGAGCTAGCGCAATGCACTGGGACGGTGCAAGTCATTCAGTTTGCATGTTTTGTGCCATGACCAATTGCGTGCTCCTTTTGTAACTTGGCACATTCGCGGGACGCCCCTAAAGTCAAGCAGATAGCCGCCCGGCAGCGATCCTACTTCGGCAAGCCGCGTGCATCTAATGGGTGAAGGATCTGCCAGGACGCGGGTTAGACGCAATTCAGAGTGAAAAAATTGGATTCCCTGGGCATGAAGTACACGAACTGCAAAATTCGGGTTTTAGGCCTTTTGCTGGCAACCCTTTTCGGGATGGGGCGGTTAAACGCGCAGTCTGCGTATCTATCGGGATCCCCCTCATTCAACGGCGCCAGCCCAGCCGCGGCTACCGAGAACACGGATGACCAGTCGCTGATTACGATTCGCTCGCGCGTGAATGAGGTCAACGTACTGTTCATCGCCACCGACAAGCACGGCAAGTTCGTGCGCGACCTGAACCAGGCGGACTTCTCGATTTTGGATGATCATAAGCCGCCGCAGGCGATTCTGAATTTCCGCCGGGAGACCGATCTGCCGCTGCATCTGGGATTGCTGGTTGACAGCAGCGGATCGGTGGGCAGCCGCTTCGATTTCGAGCAGACGGCCGCCATAGCCTTCATGCAGCACACGCTGCGCAAGGGATTTGACCGTGCATTTGTGATGGGCTTCAGCACTCATAGCCAGGTGGCGCAGGAATTTACGGATAACGTGACGCTGCTTTCCGCTGGAGTTCACAAGCTGCGCAACGGCGGCGGAACTGCACTGTATGACGCGGTTTATCGCTCTTGTAAGGACAAGTTCTTGAAAGACCGTCCGGAGCGGCCGGTACGCAAGGCGATTATCGTGGTCAGCGATGGTGAAGACAATCAGAGCGAATTTTCCAAGGCTCAAGCCATCGAAATGGCGCAGCGCGCTGAAGTGATTATTTATGCCATCTCAACCGATGACAGCGGGCTGGTAATGCGCGGCGACAAAGTGCTGGAGCAACTCGCGGAAGCCACCGGCGGGCGCGTATTCTTCCCCTTCAAAATGAAAGACATCACACGCTCGTTTGCGGCGATTGAAGACGAACTGCGCAGCCAGTATGTCGTTTCCTACAAGCCCGCCAATTTCGATGCGGACGGACGCTACCGCTCGATCGAGATTTCTTCCCTGAAGAAAGATCTGCAGGTGCGCGCGCGTAAGGGATACTTCGCGCCGCAACAGTAAAAACGGACATCAGACTTCCGCGCAGCCTCCTCGTATATCAGTTCTCATCCCAGTTCAGAGATGCGTCTGCGGAAACTCTGCGGCCGACGTCTTGGGTCGGAGGTTTGATCCTGAGGTCTGACGTCCGACGCCGCTCGCTACGCCGGCTGTTTCAGCCGGACTTTTGCAGGTTGATAAGTTCCGGGTACCGTTCTTGCTGCGATGGCGAGGCGATTCCACGCATTGATGGTCGCGATCGCCAGCGTGAGATCCGCGAGTTCTTTTTCGCTGAACTGCTTGCGAACTTCGTTGTAGAGTTCGTCAGGCACGCGGCTCTCCGCCACACGGGTTACGGCTTCCGTCCAGGCCAGAGCTGAACGCTCGCGTTCCGAGTAGAACGGGGATTCTTCCCAGGCATCCAGTTCGTATAAGCGCTGATCCTGTTCTCCGATTGCCTTCAGATCTTTCCAGTGCATATCGAGGCAATAGGCGCATCCGTTAATTTGCGAGGCACGTAGTTTGATGAGGTGAAGCAGCGGCTCTTCGAGGCCGCTGTCATGAAGATAATGTTCCAACCCCAGCATTGCGTGATAAGCGCCAGGTGCCGCCTTGGCATAATCAATGCGTTGCATATTTTCCTCCTTATTGATTTTGGATTTCAGCAAGACGCAACGGGCTTCAGTTTTTATCCATGCGTGGGACGAGGGGTCACGCGCCGCTCGGTTGCGAGTTCTTGCTATTGCAAAATGCGAATCCGCATTGAATTCTGCGCTTTGCATGGTTAGTATCGCTATGCTAGCGTCGCAGTGAGTTCTCAATTACGTTTCAGTAGTTAGCGCGGCGGAGGCTCTTCTCATGATTGGCATTATCTTGATCGCGATTCTGATCGTAATCGCGGTCGTGCTCATCGGCATGTACAACAGCCTGGTGCAACTGCGAGTGCGTTGCGACTCGGCCTGGTCCGATATCGATGTGCAGCTGAAGCGGCGGCATGATCTCATCCCCAACCTGGTTGAAACGGTAAAGGGATACGCCGCACACGAAAAGGGAACGTTTGAGAACATTGCGAAATTTCGCTCCCAGGCCATGCAGGCGGTAACGCCAGCCGACAAAGCAGCCGCGGAGAATCAGCTCACTGGAGCGCTGAAAAGCCTTTTTGCCGTGGCGGAGAATTATCCGCAGCTGCGAGCCTCGGAAGAGTTCACGCAGTTGCAGGGATCGCTAAGCCAAACGGAGGATTCAATCCAGAACTCACGCCGCTATTACAACGCCGTGGTACGCGATCTCAACACCAAGATTCAGTCGTTCCCGACCAATCTGATCGCTGGCATGTTTGGCTTCACGCAGCGTCAATTTTTTGAGACTGCCGCCACCGACCGCGAGCCGGTTCAAGTGAAGTTCTGAGCGATTGTCGGAATCACGTAATTTGTAGCTGGGTAATTTCGTAATTGAAAACGGTAAAAACATTTGCTGTTCTCGCGGTTCTCCTTTACACATTCACAGCTGCCGCGGCTGAAAAATCCTGGCGCATAGCGGAATTTCACGACACCATCGCGGTTGAAAAAGATGGCAGCGCCGTAGTGCGCGAGCGCATTGTGCTGGTTTTTGTGGGCGCGTGGCACGGCATCCATCGCACGATCCCCATCGAATATCCGGGCCCAGATGGCACCAACTACGAATTATTCGTCGACGTTCAGAGCGTCACGGATGGCTCGGGTAGCAAGCTCAAGTACGAATCCTCCCGCACAAGGGGCGATCGCGATTTAAAGATCTACATCCCCGGCGCAGTTGATAGTACAAAAACCGTTGAGATTACCTATCTCGTGCGGAACGGAACTCGTTTTTTCAAGGATTATGACGAGTTCTACTGGAACGTTACCGGGAATGATTGGCCGGTGCCCATCGATCACGCGACTGCGACGGTGCGTTTTCCCGAGGCGGCGGCTGGTTCGCTGCGCGCGCAGGCGTTCACGGGCGTCTATGGCTCCACGCAGCGCGACGCCACCGCCAACGTCGCAGGATCAGCGGCGCAGTTCGAGACCAACAATCCTCTACCCATGCGCGGCGGGCTGACTGTTGATGTGTATATCCCGAAAGACATCCTGAAAGAACCGAGCCCGCTGACTAAGTTCTTCTGGTTCTTGGCAGCAAATCCGAGCGTCTTTCTGCCCCTTGTCACTTTCGGAGGCATGTTTGTGCTTTGGTGGTATAAGGGGCGCGATCCGGACGCGGGCATGTCAGTCGCTCCCCTGTATGAACCACCCCCAGGAATTTCCCCGGCCGAGGCGGGAACTCTGATTGATGACTCGATTCACCCGCGCGATATTACATGCACGATGGTCGATCTCGCGGTGCGTGGATACATCAAGATCGAGGAGACCGCCGAGAAGGTCTTGCTGTTCACGCACAAGGATTACATCTTTCATCTGCTGAAACCGCGCGAGCAGTGGGGCACAGATCTGGCTCCGCATGAGCGCGTGATGCTGGAAAACATATTTGCGGGTGGAGCAGAGACGCGCCTGTCGAGCTTAAAAAACCGATTCTATACAGCTGTGCCCATCATTCGCGCAGACATCATGTCGTCGCTGAAGAACAAAGGTGTTTATCTGCTCGATCCGGAATCCGCCAATGGCTACAGCATTGTGGCTGGAATTGGCATCTTGATTCCGTTCGCCATTTTTCAGTACATGGGATGGGCAAACTTCTTCAGTTCCATTCCCTTGCTGATTGTTTGCGCCCTAATTTCGGTAGTGATCTGGTGGCTGTTCGCGCGGGTGATGAGTGCCAGGACTCTCAAAGGCGCTCGGACGCGCATTGCGGTGCTGGGCTTCCAGGAATTCATGAACCGGGTGGATGCGGAGCGGCTCAAACGGCTGCCGCCGACCACGTTCGAGAAGTATCTGCCCTATGCCATGGCGCTGGGAGTGGAGCATCACTGGGCGCAGGCCTTTGCGGGGATTGTGAAAGATCCGCCGCAGTGGTACGTCGGGCCAGGTGGAGGCTACTCCGGCGGGTTCAATCCCATTTTCTTTTCCAGTTCCATGCACAGCATGGCCAGCGACATGCACCAGGTGTTTGTGTCGGCGCCGCGCGCGAGTTCGACAGGATCCGGATTCGGCGGAGGCGGGGGCGGAGGTGGATTCTCCGGCGGCGGATTTGGTGGGGGCGGAGGCAGCGCGTTCTAGCCTGAACCGGCTTCCATGTGGAGCAACGATGAGAACGGAACTGCTGCGATTCAACGGCGCTGTCGAGCGGGATCCAGCCATTGATTCGTGGATGAAAGAGCATGCAGGTGAATTGGGATCCATCGCGCATCGGTGGTTTGAGGTAATGCGAAAATGCGGGGACGAAGTCCGGGAGCTTTTGCATGACGGCTGCCCGGTTGCATGTCTGGGAGATGCGCCCTTCGGCTACGTGAATGTATTCACTTCGCACGTAAACGTAGGGTTCTTTCACGGCGCAGCGCTGCCGGATCCGGCACGCTTGCTGGGAGGCACCGGCAAGTTCATGCGCCATGTGAAATTGAGACCGGGAACGGCCACGGACGCCGCCGCGCTAAGCGCGCTCATCGAGGCGGCGTACTCCGACATCAAGGCACGCGTCGAACACGGCTAATCACAGAAAGATTTTGGCCCTTGTGGGTGTCCTCGCCGCGCGACCCAGCGTACTATTTTCTGATTATTGATGTTCTACTCTGCGACCCTATAATCGCGGGACTTCTTTCTGGGGTACGAAACGTGAGCGTAACATTTTCCTCTGTAAAAAAGACGCTCGCGCAGGTAGTCGGCGCGCTTGCGTTGCTCTGGATCCTCGGCTGCGGCTTGATCTACAGCAGCATGCGCCGGCCTCCTGAACAGTTTGGGCGGGCGATGTCCAGGTTGCCGGGAGAAGTGCCTTTCATGATCTTCCCGTTCGAAAGTATGTGGATGCGGGCACGTGCTGGCGCACTGCAGGTCGGAGATCCGGCGCCCGACTTCACATTGACGAAGCTCGACAAGAGCGAGCGCGTTCAGCTCTCATCTCTAACCACGCAAGGCAAGCCGGTTGCACTGATTTTCGGCAGTTACACGTGACCGCCATTCCGGCGGGAGGTCCCCGCCCTCAACAAGCTTTACCAGGAGTTCGGAGGCAGGGTGAGCTTTCTGGTGGTGTACATCACCGAGGCGCATCCGAGCGACCTCTGGCAGTCGCAGAACAATTTCAAAGACAACGTCGTCTTTGCCAGTCCGCGCAATGAAGACGAACGGGCGTCCGTGGCAGGAACGTGTGTCCGGAAACTTGGGATCGAGATGCCGGCGCTGCTAGACGAGTTTGGGAATTCCACCGAGTCGGCTTACACCGCGTGGCCGGATCGAATCTATCTCATCGATAGCAGCGGTAAAGTGGCTTACAAGAGCAAGCCGGGACCGTTCGGATTCAAGCCAGATGAGTTGCAGGCCGCATTGCATCGCGTGGTACCTGCCAGTTAGCCGCATCAACCGGCATGGATAGCCGAGGGCGGCCGTCCCTACATGGGGCCCCCACAAATAACAAGAGCCGCGAGTTCATCGCGGCTCCTGGTTCCGGCGACTTGGTTTATTGTTCACCGGCGGAGGCATTGCTGCCCCACAGTGCGTTGCTTCCCCAGAGAGCATTGCTGCCCCATAGGGCATTACTTCCCCATAGCGCGTTGCTGCCCCAGAGGGCATTGGAACCCCAAAGCGCGTTCGATCCCCACAGAGCATTGCTGCCCCACAGCGCGTTCGAGCCCGTCATCGTACCGGAAGAGGAGCCAGCGAGGAACTCAGAGGAACCCCAGACCGCCGCATTCGACCACGTGCCGGAGGTGTTCCACACGGACGAGGGATCATCTTTCAGGTAGACATTCCCAGACTTCGTATCGTAAGAGGCAATCGGTGACATCGCGCTACCATTGGCTACATCGGCGCTGCTCATTGCCGCTTCGACGTCCACGTAGCCAGCCCCAATCGTGAATACGTCGTATTGGTCGGTGTAAGTAATGCCGGTGCTGGGATCGGTCGTGCTGCTGAAAGCTGGAAACGATTTCCATGCGGTCTTCATCAGGCGGGCCTTCACCTGATCGGGCTTTAGGGTCGGGCTCTTTTGTAGAAGATCAGCGACAATCCCGCTGACCACACCTGTGGCCATGCTGGTTCCGCTCAGCGAGAAGTAACTGGGTGAAGAAGAAGCGCTCCCACCTTTGACGTAGAAATTGTAGGGAATGCGGTTGCCCGGAAATTCGTTGTACAGCGTCGAATTGGGCGACTCCAGAGAGACGAGCAGATTGCCGGGGGCAACGATGTCCGGCTTGACCACAGCATCGATGAGCGTCGGCCCTTTTGAGCTGTAGCTGGCGACCAGATCGTCCACGCGAGTAGGAGTTCCCATGGGCTTCATCGCGCCGACGGTGATCACATATGGATCGTTTCCCGGCGATGTGACTGTGCCGTAACCATTCGTAGGTTGGAAGCGGCCATTATTTCCGGCGGCGACGACTACGACGATGCCGTTCTTCCATGCCTTTTCAACGGCCTGGCAGAGAGGATCCAGCTTGTAGCTCTCGTATACCGCACGTCCCATCGAAAGATTGATGACGCGAATGTTATAGGTCGATTTCAGGGAAATGGCCTTGTCGATGGCCGCGATCACAATGCTGTCCGTAGCAGCCCCGTTCGCATCCAGTACGCGCAGATTTACAAGCTTTGCTCCTGGTGCGACGCCCTTGAAAGTCTTGCTGTAGATGAACCCGGTTGAGCTGAGCCCATCGCCCGCAATCAGGCCGGCGATATGAGTGCCGTGACCATATTGGTCAGCAGCACTGGAATTTCCCGGCACAAACGATTGCTGATAAACGACTCTCGAGATCGGGAAAAGACCCTGGTAGAGGTCCGGGTGGTTGGCGACGCCACTGTCGATCAAAGCGATGCCAATGCCAGCGCCCGTGTAGTTGGACTGCCACGCGAAATCGGCGTTCACGGCAGGAGCAGCATTGCTCAGCGTGGGCATCAACGGGCGATCTGCGCTGATGTAGACGACATTCGATTGGTTGGACAAGTTCACGATGCCGTTACCATCCAGCACAGCGACTACACCGTTGATAAGGGGCAATTGGCCCAGAATCGTGCCCCCAAGTTTGATAACGGTGTTGAGCACGCAGCCCACGAGTCCGAGCAACCCGCTGCAATTCAGCTGAGTTCCGGGTGCGTACTGAACGACCACCTGCGCCTTCTGCGTCGAGGGATAATTCCGCAGCTCAGGCGAGATTTTAGAGTCGTCTGCATAGGCCATCGTGACCGAGACGATCAGGATTAACAGCAACACTTTCTTCATTGGTCCCCCACTTGGCGCCTACGGGCGCGTACCCTTCCCCACGTGACCTTTACGGTTGCAGTTCCGTGCCCAAATGGTGACCCCTGTCATTGTTCAGAATCAGTGACTTAGAGCGTCCTGTTGTGAATCACAACGGGCACTTTGTCCCACAAGCGTGGGCGCGCGACAACTTGTCTCGCCAGTACTCGATCGGAAAGGCGTAAGCCGAGCGATTCTCGCCCCGTAAGTCTTTACTGTGTGGGAAAACGATGGTAATCAAACGCTGTTTTTTGGTGCGGACATTCGCATTTATATCATTGAAAATTTAAGGACTTGCTATGTCTGGGGTTCGCGCGACAGCAGTCCGAACGTTCCTCGCCGGGATGTCTCTGGCGGGCAGCATCTGTCTGCTCGTTTCGTTCACTCATTGGCACTCGAGCGATTGGGTTAAGTTCTGCGCATACCTCGTAGCGGCGCTGTTCTCCTCTTCCCTGAAAGTAAGCTTGCCGGGCATTGACGGGACTTTATCCGTGAACTTCCTGTTCACGTTGCTCGGTATTTTGGAACTAAGCCTTCCTGAAACTCTGTGTATCGGACTCGCCAGCACGCTCGCGCAGTTCTACTGGAGACCGGCACGTCGCCCGAAGACGGTGCAACTTCTATTCAACCTGTCGCAAGTCACTGTGTCGAGCGCGGTGGCCTATGGCGCTTACAGATTGATTGCGCTCAAAGTCCTGCATGGACCGGGACATCTCGCGCTGCTGGTGGCGGCAATCACGCACTTTGCCTGCAACACCACGCGCCATGTCGACCATCATCGGACTGACAGAAAACAAGCCGATTCGCAAGGTCTGGAACGACAGCTATCTCTGGTCGTTTCCCTATTACATGGTGGGAGCGGCAACCGCGGGGCTGATCCATTTCCTGAACGCTCACATCGGATGGCAGTCGTCACTGCTGGTTCTGCCGCCAATTTATCTGCATGTACCGCTCCTATCGCTTGTATCTCGGAAAACTGGAAACGGAGAAGCGCCACGCGGAACAGGTTTCAAAGCTGCATTTGCGAACCATCGAAGCGCTCGCGCTGGCAATTGAAGCGAAAGATGAGAATACCGCCGAGCACCTGCAGCGGGTGCGCGTGTACTCGATGGCGCTCGCGAAAGAACTGCGCCTGACCGAGGATGAAACCGAAGCGCTGCAAGCGGCGTCCGTGCTGCATGACATCGGCAAACTGGCGGTGCCGGAGCACATCATCTCCAAACCCGGCAGGCTGACTCCGGAAGAATTCGAAAAGATGAAGATTCATCCCATCGTCGGCGCGGAGATCCTGGAGCGCGTCAACTTTCCTTATCCGGTCGTGCCGATCGTGCGTGCTCATCATGAGAAGTGGGATGGAACTGGATATCCGTACGGCCTGGCAGGAGAGTCGATTCCCGTTGGCGCAAGGATTCTGGCAGCGGTGGATTGCTTCGATGCCCTCGCCTCTGACCGGCAATATCGCAAGGCTCTCCCTCTCGATGACGCCATGGCAAAGGTCGTCGCCGACGCGGGCAAGGCCTTCGATCCGCGCGTGGTCGAGATTCTTCAGCGCCGCTATCTTGAGTTGGAAAAGTTAGCGACCGAGCAAACCCCGGATGCGCCCGCGAAGTTGTCCACCGATATCAAGGTGGAACGAGGTGCGGCACCGGCCGCCGGATTTGCCAAGTCGGAAGAACCTGAAACGCTGACCGCGGCACAAGACGCTGATCTGAGCACGCTGATCTCAGCCGCGCGGAATGCCGCCGCAGAAATCATCGAGCTCAAAAAGCAAAGTTCATTCCTTCGACTCGAAGACGTGTTTTCCCTGGCTGCCATTCGACTGAAGCAGTTCGTCCCCTACGACGCGCTGGCCGCTTACTGTTTGCGAGAAGAGTTACTCGTCCCCGTTTTCGTGAGTGGAGAAAATTTCCAGCTTTTCTCGAAATTGCAAATCCCTCTGGGCGAAGGGCTATCGGGCTGGGTGGCGGAGAATCACAAAGCGATTCTGAATGGCAATCCTTCGGTCGAACCCGGCTACTTGAACGACACCAAAAAGTACAGCACATTGCGCTCGGCGCTGGCGGTGCCCTTGGAAGGCACCACGGGACTTGCCGCAGTGCTGGCGCTATATCGCGCGGGGCAGGACGCGTTTACCGCAGATGATCTTAGAGTTCTTGAGGCGCTCACTGAACGGATTGGGCCCGCAATCCAGACATTAACGACGCACAAAGTTAATGCAGCCGCAGCCGGCGCGAAATAGAGTCGATCCCTTTCACTCGTAACGGAGCGAAACCAGCGGATCGAGCTTGGTTGCCCGGCGTGCTGGAATGTAGCACGCGACGCAGGCAACCAGCGCCAGCGTGACAGCGACGAGCAAGAAAGTAGTCGGATCAGTAGGCGTGACTCCGAATAAGACAGCTGAGATCGCTCGCGTGAGGCCGAGCGCGAGTCCTATGCCTACGAGAATACCCACCAACACAAGCTTTGTCGCGAGAGTGGCGACCCAGCGGAGAATGTCCGAAGGATGCGCCCCCAGCGCCATGCGGATTCCAATGTCGTGCGTATGCTGGGTAACGAAGTACGACATGACACCGTAAATGCCCATCCCGGCCAAGAACACCGCGACTACCGCGAAGATACTCAACAGTTGCATGTAACTTCGGGTTTCGCCCAGATCCTGCGTAAGCACCTTGTCCATCAACATCACGTTGGCGACGGGTTGATCGGGATCCAGCTCCGCGACGATCTGGCGGATGGACTTGGATAAATCGCCAATCCTCGCGCCAGGAGCCATTCGCACTGCGAGGTCTTGCCAGAGGTGAGACACAATGAAGCCTCCGGGATACACGTCGGGCTGCTGCACAAACGAAGCGTACATAAATGGGATCGGCTCGCGTGCCAATCCGCGCTGTTTTACGTCGCCGACAACGCCAACGATCTGCCGCGGGCGGTCCTCCTCCGTGGGGTAAGGCTCGTAGCGCAGCCGTATCTCCTTGCCGATCGGATCTTCATTGGGGAAATACCGGCGCACAAATGCTTGATTGACTACAATCGCCCACGGTGCGGCGCTGTTATCGTGCTCGTCGAGAAAGCGGCCTTTCTTCAGCGGGATTCCGAGTGTACGGAAGATGTTCGGGCTGACCTGGGCACAACCCGCGTTGGGCCGCTGGTCGCGCGTGGGTACGGGACGGCCCAGAATTACAAACGATGGCCATTCCATGAAGTGAGTCGGCAGGCCGGTGATCGACCCGGCCGATTCCACTCCCGGCAAGACTGAGACTCGTTCGAGCAGGCGTTGGTAGAAACTCGTGACCGCGGGCGTGGCTCTTTCCATATCACCGCCAGGCACACGTTCGACGTACTTCCCACCCTCCGGCAACTGAACCGTCATGGTTAGTAAATTCTTCGTGTCGAAGCCCGGGTTGACGTGCCGCAGGCGCAGCATCGTGTTGATCATCAGCCCGGTGCCCACCAGCAGCACCATCGCCAGCGCTACTTCAGAAACCACCAGGAAGTGACGCATGCCCCCGCGGGAGGAGGTTGCCGTACGGCGGGCGCCATCGCGAAGAGCATTGTTCAGATCCGTATTCGAAGACTGCAGCGCAGGCGCCACACCGAACAGCAGAGTCGTGAGTAAGGAGATGCCAAACGTGAATGCAACCACGCGCAAGTTGACGGTCATGGACTCCGCGTTGGGGAAGTCAGAACCAGCAATCCAGAGGAATAAACGGATCCCCCAATAGGCGATCAGCAGCCCGAAGGCGCAGCCCAACAAGCCCAGCGGAACACTTTCCACCAGCGATTGCTGCACCAGGCGTGCCCGGCTTGCGCCCAGAGAGAGGCGAACTGCGGATTCACTCCTGCGCCCCTCGCTTCGCGATTGAATGAGGTTCGCCACGTTGGCGCAGGCAATCAGCAACACGAAGGCCACAGCTCCGAACAGCGGATAGAGCGCTCGCCTCGCCCACCCATACAAGGCCTGCCGCAGCGGAACAAGTTTCTTCCCAACTCCCTTATTGCTGGCTGGGTATTGTTGCTCCAGGCGATGCGCAATGGCATCCATCTCGGCTTGAGCTTGCGCCAGCGTGATAGAGGGCTTGAGACGCGCAATCGCGGTCAGCCAGTGATCGGAGCGATCTGCATACCGTTGGCTCTCTGGGTTCACAGGCTGCCAGACTATTGTTCCACCATCAAAAGGCGCGAAGCCTTCGGGCATGACTCCAACCACGGTTGAAGGCATCCCGCTCAGTTTCAGGGTCTTTCCGAGAACGTCGGGATTCTTATTGAAGTGAGTTTTCCAAAACGAATAGCTGATGACGACGGTCTGATCGTGATCCTGCATCTCGGAAGGAAAAAATATCCTGCCCAAAATTGGCTTTGCCCCGAGCAGGCTGAAAAAGTTGGGTGTGACGTCCTGCACAGTGACATGTTCCGGAGCTCCGGCGCCCGACAGCACCGCTTCCTCGTCGAAGCTGGTGAGAGCGATGTCCTGGAACACATGATTCTGCCGTTTCCAGTCAAGCGACTCTGCAATGGGAGCGTTTCCAATACCCTCGCCGGCGTTCGTATTCCAAATCGTGATGAGTTGTTCCGGGCGGTAGTAAGGCAACGGGCGATAGAGCAGCGTATCGATCACGCTGAAGATCGTGCTGTTTGCGCCGATCCCCAAAGCAAGCGAGAGGGTTACAACCGCGAGAAAAGCTGGGCTCTTACGAAGGCTGCGAACTGCCAGGCGAAAATCCTGCGACAGCTTTTCAACTAGAGCGGTGGGCTGAATCATAATTGGCCCTCCATATGTCTGCCCTTGAACCTGTGGCTGAACGGGTGCGCGGCAGGCGGCGCATGGCAACGTCTTCCTATCACTGCATCCGTCTCGAAGCTCACATCATGAACTCATCTGAAGGCCCGGCTTGCGTCTTAAGCTTATCCACGGCCGCGCCCAGCGGCTCTATGGAATCGATCTGAGTTGTGTTCAGGCGGTGAATCACGTGTCCCGACTGCAGCCCCGTGTCGGCCCTGATGACGGTTGTGAGGGTCGATTATGCGCCAAATCGATGGCGAGAACACCCAGACGCACGGAGAAAGCCGATCGGCTTGTACGGCCAGTTTGAGCTTTGTTTTCGTCGATTTATGTATTGCGGCCTAAAAACCTGCCACTGGACCGTTCCAAACCCAAAGGGGGAACCTAGATGTTACCGGTAACTAACGGGCCATCAGGCTTTTACACGGATAACGTTCCGTGATATAACCGCCCGTGAGCCTAAAAGTGGGCAGCAGCCCGCCAGGAGCTTGCTTTGCCGTTGGCCTCATACACGAACAACGAAATGATAACCGGCCAACTTAGAGGAGGTACCGTGGGGGAAGAAGCACGGACCGGGAAAAGATTCCCGCTGGAACTGCCGATCAAGATCCATAAGGGCGATGCCGCCGACGAGAAAGGTGTCACCGGAAATCTGAGCGCGGCTGGGGTGTATATCCGCGCGGATGCATCAATGGAGATTGGTTCGCCCGTGGAGTTTGAAATCACGCTCCCGCCAGAAATGACCGGCGGACAGGAAAACGTCACCATTCAGTGCAAGGGACGCGTGGTCCGCGCCGATGAAACCGGAGAAGGTGGCGAAGGGCGCGGAGTGGCGTGCGTGATCGATTCTTACGAGTTCGTAAGGAACTCATAGATTTTTCGGGAGCGTTGAAAATGCTCAAATTGATTCTGGCGGATAATCAGGCGATTTTCCGGGCGGGCATCGCCAAAGTGCTGGCGGTGGAAGACGAGATGCGCATCGTGGCGCAGGCGCAGACTCCGGAACAGATGTTCATGGCGCTGGATAAATTTCGCGCGGCCGTACTCGTGGTCGCGGCGGGATTCCATAATGACTTTGCCGCAATTGTGCAGGGCGCGAACAAGGCGAAGACGCGGGTCATCGTTCTGGCCGACACTGGCGAGAGCGCGCAGAAGCACATGGCCAGCGGCGCACACGGTGTGGTCTATCGCAACGTGACCAGCGCAGCCTTGGTGGACTGCGTCCGCAAAGTGGCACGCGGCGAGACTTGGGTGCAGGACGTCGCTGTCCCCAGTGAGCTCACCGAAAACGATATGGTCGGATTGCGCGTGCGTGACCGGCTGACCGCGAAAGAACTGCGGATCGTTGCCTTGATCGTGCAGGGCTACAAGAATAAAGAAATCGCGTCCCAACTGGGAACCACCGAGCAAGTCATTAAAAATTACCTGCGCAACGTGTACGACAAGATCGGCGTCTCCGATCGTCTGGAACTGGCGCTCTTCACTATCCACCACAGGATCTTGAACGAAGCCGCTGCCGCTACTACTGCGGGCGCTGCTCCCCAGCCGCCGGCGGGAGTCGCGCAGTAGGATCAACCTTCGAAGCATTCAACAAAGGCCGCCAGTTCTGGCGGCCTTAATCTTGCTGAAGCCAAGCTCACCGAGAGCCGCACAGCCTAGACCTCGCCGTCTTAGATGTCCGGTAGAATTTGCATCGGTTCACCTTTGAGCGCAGGGACGCCGAAACCGGTCATGCGCGCTCAATCCGTTCTCAGTGCCTTGGCGGGATCGATCGAGGCAGCGCGACGCGCTGGAATCAATCCGGCCAGAGATGCAGCCAGCGCCAAGGTCAGAACTGATCCGAAAAGCACAGTCACATCTACACCTTTCACCTCGTACAATTGCGCCTGAACAAATCGCGCGCAGAGCAAGGCAATGGGCAGCCCAATCGCCAGGCCCAAAGCGGTCTGGATGAGCGCAGCGCGAAGGATCATCACCGTAACTTTGGCACGCTCGGCGCCCAATGCCATACGAATTCCGATTTCTGCCGTGCGTCGCGCCACGCTGTAGGCGCTCACTCCATACAGACCCACACTGGCAACCAGCAGAGCCAAGACGCCGAACAGCGCGATCAATCGTGCCAGCATGCGATCGTCGCTGAAGCGATCAGCGATTTGTGCGTCGAAAGTCTGGAATTGCACCACGGCCAGATTGGGATTGATCTGTGAAAGCGTGCCGCGAGCGAGCGCCTCCATGTCAGGCATGGGATGAGAGGTTTTCACAACGACCGCGCCCATGTACAGACTTTCATCCTGGTCGATCGGTGTCTTCGTGCTTGGCGCCCGCTGCAATGGCGGGACGAAGTACATCAGGTGGTCTTTCCAGCGCACGTCGGTGTAGACGGTGTCTTCCACCACGCCAACAATCTGAAAGTCGTGAGTGTGTCCTTCTCCGCCAAAGTAATGCCCAATGGGATTTTCACCAGGGCGAAAGAACTTCTTTACGAATGTCTCGTTCACCACGGCAACCGTTGCAGAAGTCGCGGTGTCCTGTATTCCAATGCCGCGGCCCATAAGCACTCGGGTCCCGACCGAATCGAAGTACTCCGGGCCTACCCTGATATCCGAAGTTTGCAGGTCCAACTCCGGCCTTCCCTCGATCTGACGGTCCGTGCCGTTGTTATTGTCCTCCATAGGTGTGTAAGAGCAGAGGCCCACTCTGTCTACGCCGGGTATGGCGTGAAACTGATCTTCAATTGCGCGATAGAGATCGGCCAGTTGGGTCTGGGAGTACCCAGCCGCCTGGGGATTGATGTGGACGATGTAGCGGTTCCTGGAATCGAGCTTCATGTCCGTTTGCTGCAGCTTATTAAGGCTTTGCGAGAACAATCCGGCACCCACCAGTAACACGAGCGACAGGGCTGCCTGAAGGACCACGAGTCCGCGCTGCAGCAGAGTAGCGCCACCGGTTGCGCGGGTGCCACTGCGCAGGGCGTCTGCAGGATCAGTCTGTGCCGCGATCCAGCTGGGCGCCACACCGAACAGAACACCTGTGAGCAGCGACAATCCGCAGGCAAAGCTCAGCACGGTAGGCGATGGATTGGCATGGATCGGCAAGTTTTTTGCTGCAGGAAAAGTGAGCGCCAATAACATCTGCGTTCCCGCATAGGCCAGAACAATGCCGACTAGACCTCCCAATCCTGATAACAACAAGCTCTCGGTCAGCAATTGCCGCACAATCCTCGCGCGCCCCGCGCCGAGCGCGGTCCGTACCGACATTTCCGCCTTTCGCGCCATCCCGCGCGCAAGAAGCAGATTGGCAATGTTGGCGCAAGCGATCAATAAGACCAGCGCCGCACTCCACATGAGCAGTCGCAGGTGTGACGAATACTCTTCCTGCATCGCCTGGATGCCCGCGCCTCCAGGCGTGAGCACGAGATGCGCGCGCCCTAATGCCTGCCGGTCTTTTTCCGAAGAATACGTGCGCGTCGTGGCCAGTATCTGCCTGAGCAAGCCACTCAACTTTGCCTGAAGTTGCGGCCGCGCCACCCCAGCTTTCACCCGTCCGATCATGTACAGCCAGTTTCCGTTGGGATCGTCAACATAGGTAACATTGGCCAGAGGCGGCATGGATTGGATCGGCAGGTAGAACTCCGGAGGAGTGCTGGCGAGGCGGTCTCCGTAGAAATGCTCCGGCGCAATCCCAATGATGGTGACGGGCTTGGTATTGACGAAGAACGTGCTGCCGACAACGCCGCGATCCCCAGCGTATTCATTTTTCCAGGTTTCGTAGCTCATCACCGCGGTAAAGGGAGCACCGTGGACGTCATCCGCATCGGTGAATAAGCGGCCGGTCGCGGGGTTCAGGCCGAAAGTGCGGAAATAATTGCCTGAAACAAATTCGCCCATCACCGAGCGTGCATTCTCCGGGGCTCCGCCACGGCGAATGACTATCGGGCGATAGGTAAAGCCTGCCTGCATGGCGGCGAGTTCTTCGAATTCCGGGGTATTCTTCTTGAGGTGCTCATAAACGGCAGTGGAGAATAGCGCGTAGTCACCGTCGTTCCGGTATCCAAAGCCAACGCAGCACATGTTTACGTCGCCCAGTTTCACCAGGTTCTCGGGTTTGGCAACGGGCAAATTCTTCAGGAGGACGGCGTGGATCAAAGTGAAGACAGCAGCATTCGCCCCGATGCCCAAGGCCAGGGTAAGCACGGCCGTTGTCGTGAAGCCCGGGGTCTTGCGCAATTGTCGCAGCGCGAAACGGCAGTCCTGCAAAAAGGTAGACAACATGGGCATCTCCCCAGCTCGGAAGATGTCGGAAGCAGGTTAGTTTCCAATCGCTGCCTCGGACAATGTCTTGCATTGCTAGCGGTTAACGAGATGGGACGGGCCGCGAAGTGTCTGCTTTCGATTGCGAGGCGTCCGAAAGTGGACAACGACAGATCGTTTGCAGATGTGAAGCCGCCTGCGGGCGATGGCGTCGGAGTAACGGTTCTTCTCCGCAGAGTACCAACACCAGGACGCCCACTACTCTCCTGTACTGGTCGCGTAGAAGCGGGTCGGATCGTTGAGTTCGCGAATAATGTTGGGGCTCTGGATTATCTGATTCGCGACGGTGCCAATGCGCGCCTTCAGGGCAGTGCGAAACCCTGAGGCTTGCCGGCTTTGCCCCCCGGCGAAGACTTCGTCGATCCGCAGTCTTCTGTCAGGCGCACATTGCCTTTCAGCTGCGGGAAAAAATCTCGGCTGCGCCCCAAATGATTGGTCGTTAAACGATCTTTTCCCCAACCGATTTCGCTTGCGCGAATAAGTAGAGATAATCCGGGCCGCCAGACTTGGAATCTGTGCCCGACATGTTGAAGCCGCCGAAGGGATGCGCTCCGACCATCGCTCCTGTGCACTTCCGATTGATGTACAGGTTGCCGACGTGAAACTCGCGGATGGCGCGCTCGATCTTGTCCCGCGAACTGGTATAGACCGCGCCGGTCAGACCGAATTCGGTATCGTTAGCGATCTCGAGCGCGTGATCGAAGCCGCGGGCCTTGATCACGGCCAGTACCGGGCCGAAGATCTCTTCCTGCTCGAGCTTGGACTTCGGGGGGATGTCGGCGAAGACTGTGGGCTTGACGAAATAACCTTCGCCGGCTTCGGTGGCGCGTTCGCCGCCGGTGATGAGGCGTCCATCCTTCTTGCCCTGTTCGATGTAGCCGAGGATCGTCTTCATGGAGCCTTCATTGATGACCGCGCCGATATTCGCATTCTCAGCAGGATCGCCGACCTGGATTTTTTCGACCCGGGCTTTCAGTTGTTGCAGGAACTTGTCGTAGACGCGCTCGTCGACGATGGCGCGCGAGCACGCCGAGCACTTCTGGCCCTGGAATCCAAATGCGGCTTGCGCAACGCCCTCGACGGCGGAGTCGATGTCGGCATCGGCGTCCACAATGATCGCGTCCTTGCCACCCATCTCAAGGATAGTGCGCTTGATCCAGAGCTGCCCGGGCGCCTGCTGGGCGGCGACCTTATTTATGTTCAATCCGACTTCGCGCGATCCGGTGAACGCGATGAAGCGCGTCTTGGGATGCGCGACGACCGCGTCGCCGAAGGTCGCTCCCGATCCGGGGCAGAAGTTGACCACGCCTTCGGGCATGCCGCACTCTTCGAGCACTTCCATAAACTTCGCCGCGATTGTGGGCGAGTCGCTGGATGGCTTGAGGATCACGGTGTTACCGCTGACGATCGACGCCAAGGTCATTCCGGCCATAATGGCGCAGGGGAAATTCCACGGCGGAATGACCGCTCCCACTCCGAGCGGAATGTAGAACAACGTGTCGTGCTCACCGGGCAACTGGATGGGAGTTTCGGCCTTCGAGAGCCGCAGGGCTTCCCGCGCGTAGAACTCACAGAAGTCGATGGTCTCGGAGATGTCGGCATCGGCCTCGACCCAGTTCTTGCTGACTTCGAAGACCAGCCACGCCATGTATTCCATCTTGCGCTGGCGAAGCAGGTCGCCTACGCGGAAGAGCAGACTGGCACGCTCTTCGACGCTGGTGCGGCTCCAAGTCTCAAATGCTTTCAGTGCGGCGGCCATGGCGGGCTCCACATGCTCCCTGCCTGCTTTCTGATGGATGCCGACGATTTCAGACGGCTTGGCCGGGTTCAGAGATTTAATCTTGTCGGTGGTCCGGACGCGCTTGCCGCCGATGATCAGGTCGTACTCGTGGCCCAACTGCCCGCGGACTTTGGAGATAGCTGCGCGCATGCGGCGGGCATTTTCTTCGTTACGGAAATCAAAAAACTTTTCGCTGACAAATGGTCCAGAATGCAAACCGGTGCGCGGCCGGACGGGAGCTTCCAGGGTAGCCATGGGAGGTGATCCTTTCAGAACTGATAAATGCGGTATATGCCTTTGACCAGTTTACACCTCGTAAAGACGCTGGATTGCGATCGCCCGGGAATCGGATCGTGCATTCGAGAAGCAGTGACCTGCGCTTAAGTCCCGCCTTACGCTCAAACCGCTCAATTAGGAGAAAATGCTTGTTATCACCGCAAAAGAAGCGCAGCCGTGGTTCCCCGGCAGCGCAACATGGTTCACTCGATTAAGCCCAAGCTGGATAGCTGCTGATAATCCCGATTACATTCATTGTGCCTGTGGTCTCGGGAAGGATCCGTTTCGCTGCCTAAAAACCGATTTGTCGCCCTGCGCGTGAAAGTAACTACACAAAGGTGGGGGCTGTAATGACACCTACTGGCAATAGGAACAAGCGGCGGAGCAGGTTAGATTGTGCACAAGTGAGGGAGATTGAAATGAAAGGCTTGCTGGTTCTATTTGCGGTTATTGCTCTAGGAGCGGTAAGCCCCTCGCAGACCGTGAAATTGGCGAGCACTCATCATCGTGCCGCGGATGATCCGCATTGTTCCCATTTAAAATTTCAGTCGGTCCATACGCTGCCTTCGTACGATGCGCCGGGTTTCAGTACAGTTGAGTATTCCAGCCCTGACGAACCCTTTATCGTGCCTAGGGGATGTTTTCAGTTTTTCTGTGCCCGAGAGGGAGAGACATACAGAGTATTGAGCTGTCCCAATCTGAAAATGAAGAGCTTTTCGCGAACAATGGATAGCAACGGATCTCAAGCCTCTACGTCCACGGAAAACTCCGTTGCAGCGTCGAAATAACTAAAAAACAAGAGCTGTTCGACTGCTCCTCCGGTTCGAGCGAACATTTCGCTGGCCTTGTACTAAATCCTGTCCCCGGGAATTTCCTGGTCTTCCACGGAGCGGATCAGGGTTGACCCGTCAGCCCCTTTTTCAGAGAAGCATTGGGCGGTTTCGGGCCGAGCCAAACGGAAAACAGCATTCCGGCGAAGGCCGGACCCGCGATGGTCAGCTTTTCTTTATCCCCAAGAGCGACTGAAGTGCCTTTCTCCGGCAGGTAGGTGAAGGTGATTTCTTCGCCCTCCTTAACGGCTTCGAGCGCGGAGAAGAGGCGATCGATGTCCGGCTTCAACGTGTTTTCCGCATCGGGCGTGTTGTTGTGGAAGGACTCGGCGAATCCGTCGGTCAGTTGGCTCTTGCTGACATCGCGCACGAAGTGCATGACGATCCGCTTCGGGGCATCAGCTTTCACAATTGCATCAGGGTCGGAGGACTTCTGTGTCAGATATAGACCCGCGACGTAGACTTTCACCATGTACTTGGTGCGGAGTGCGGCGCCATTGAGCAGGAGCGTTGTTCCGGCGACTTGAACTGTATCGGGCAGGGTCACGCCCGCAATGTTGGCGGCAGAAACATTCGAGGCGGATGCCAATATCAGGACGAGAATGTTAGTCAAAATTGCGGAAGTTCGCATAGGAGTTCCTCGCGCGAAGTTTGGTTCGCAGTATCACCAGAGAATTTGTACACCGGGATGAAGAAACGAGCTGTGACGGCTATCACCGCAATGGCGCGGCACAGCCGACGTGAAATCGTCGATGTGAATCACAGGCCCCTCGGAATGGCTGCGCGGATCGGCTCCAAGCGAGCAGTGAAGTGGCGAAGAAACGGCGCCTCGTAGGTAAGACACATGCCCGGGATTTTTCCACGGTGCTTCCAGACTTCCAGGATGACCTCGACCACGTAGTCAATATGACTTTGGGTGTAAACGCGGCGCGGTATCGCGAGTCGCACCAAATCCATCTGAGCGGCATCGCCGAACATGAGAGTGCCAATTTCCACTGAGCGGATGCCGCCCTCCAGATAGAGCTCCGTAGCGAGGGCTACTCCGGGATATTGGGCTGGCGGGATGTGCGGTAAGAAAGTGCGCGCGTCAAGGTAGATGGCGTGTCCGCCGGGAGGCTGTACGATCGGGACTCCCTGCTCGGCAATGTGATTGCCCAAGTAAGCAGTGGATGCGATCCGGTAACGCAGGTAGTCTTCTTCAAGGGCCTCTTGCACGCCGATAGCGATGGCTTCGAGGTCGCGCCCGGCGAGGCCGCCATAGGTGGGATAGCCCTCGGTGAGAATTAACAGGTCCTTTTCCTGTTGCGCTAGGAGATCGTCGTTGGTGCAAAGGAATCCGCCGATGTTCGCCATACCGTCTTTCTTGGCTGACATGGTGCAACCGTCGCCGTAGCGGAACATTTCCTGTGCGATCTGTTTTGGAGTTTTATCTGCGTAGCCTTTTTCGCGCAGCTTGATGAACCAGGCATTTTCAGCAAAGCGGCAGGCATCAAAATAGAGCGGAATGCGGTGGTGTTTGCAGACAGCGCTGACTTGGCGGACATTTTCCATGGAGACGGGCTGGCCTCCGCCGGAGTTGTTGGTGACCGTCAGCATGACTAGCGGGATGCGTTCGCGGCCTACGCGGTGAATCAGAGACTCGAGAGCGGCCACGTCCATATTGCCTTTGAAGGAATGCTGCAGGGACGGTTGGTGACCTTCTTCTATGACAAGGTCTAGCGCTTCGGCTCCGACGAATTCTACATTGGCGCGCGTTGTATCAAAGTGCGTATTGTTGGGAACTACATCTGCCTTTTTACACGCGACTCCAAATAGGATGCGCTCAGCGGCTCGTCCCTGGTGCGTTGGGATCACATGCTTGTAGCCGACGATTTCCTGGACGGATTCTTTGAAGTGGTCGAAGCTCTTGCTGCCCGCGTAGCTCTCGTCGCCTTCCATGATTCCGGCCCACTGATGCGTGGACATGGCGCCTGTGCCGGAGTCTGTGAGCAAGTCGATTAGAACGTCTTCGGCGGGAAGCAGAAACAAATTGTAAAAAGCGGCTTCCAGCAGTTGCTGGCGCTGTTGGCGCGTGGTCCAGCGAATGGGTTCTACGGTTTTTATGCGGAAGGGTTCGATAATGGTTTTGACGGGCATGGGCCTGGGTTCGACATAAAAATCGAAGCCCGAAACGCACCATCGTATCTTGCCGATTAGAACAGGCTGTGATTTGTCGCACGCGGGGGAGTGCGCGAGGTCGCAGCAAACTTGGGCTTCTCGGAAGTCAAAAACCCCACCCTGTCGCACAAATCGCGACAAGGGTGGGGCACCCTTTACTCGACTATCTCTCTTTACTCGACTATTTATCTCCAGTAGTTACGGTCGCGCCAGCGATCGTTGTAGCGATCACGATAGCGGTAGCCGTAGCTGTTGTAGGTTTCGCGATATCCGCGCTCGTAGCCTTTGCGGTAGGCGTGTTTGTAGTCGTGCTTGTTCCCCATCCAGCGTTCGAAGCCGCGTGAGTCTTCCCAGTCATCATTCTTGAATTTGAAGCGGCGGCCACGATCAGCATCGTACTGACCGGCGCGCTGGCCGTCGCGATAACCATTCCTGTAACCATGCTCGCGGGCTTCGTCATGGCGACGATAGTAATCATCGTCATTGTAGTAGCCCCATGATTGGCCCCAGGCGACGGTGCCAAAGGCCAGCGTGACCGCTGCACCAAGGGCCGCCATCCGAAGCCAGTTCCCGATCCTCTGTCGCAACATAGGTACCTCCGATACCACAAACCCGAAACGGGCCATTTTGTTTCTTTCATGAAATCGGATGCTGGATGCGGTCGGGCTGATGCCCGCGCTGGGTGCGGGATTTCGGGCCATACGGCAGCAACGTTACAGCGCAGTTTGAGAGCGGGCAACTTTTACTTGGAGTATGTCATTTCTGCATGCTGATTCGCGGGGAGCGAAGGCAATGGTAGACTCGAACGTTTTCGTGGGCGGCGAGCAGTGAGCTTTGAGCTATGAGCTTTGAGCCACCTCATCGCGCACTGCATAGGAAAGAGGGGATGGGCATGGAGATTCGACGCGTGGGAGTGGTGGGGGCCGGGACTATGGGCAACGGCATCGCGCATGTGTTCGCGCGCGGCGGATACGATGTGGTTTTGTGCGATGTCCAACAAAGCTTTCTCGAACACGCGATGGCAACTATCACCAAGAATCTGGAACGCGAAGTTGCGAAAAACAAGATTACTGCTGCAGATAAAGATGCGGCGCTGGGGCGAATTCATCCGGCAACGGATCGCAACCAGCTCGCGGAGTGCGATTTTGTGATTGAGGCAGCGACGGAGAAGTTCGAAATCAAGACGGAGATTTTTCGCGATCTCGACCGGCTGACGCGGCCGGAGATCATCCTGGCAACGAACACTTCTTCCATATCGATTACCAAGCTCGCCGCGCTTACGAAAAGGCCGGAGAAGGTGATTGGCATGCACTTCTTCAATCCCGTACCGGTGATGCAGTTGGTGGAAGTGATTCGCGGGCTGGCCACTTCGCCGGGCACTCTTAGTGCCGTTCGCGAACTAGCGCTGAAACTGCAGAAGACTGCGGTCGAGGTGAACGATGCGCCGGGGTTCGTCTCGAATCGCGTGCTGATGCCTTTGCTGAACGAAGCTATGTACGCGGTTATGGAAGGCGTCGCTACGCCGGAGGCTGTCGATGAAGTGTTCAAGCTGGGGATGGCACACCCGATGGGGCCGCTGACGCTGGCGGATTTCATCGGGCTGGATGTGTGTCTGGACATCATGCGAGTGCTGCAGGCCGGATTGGGAGATCCAAAATACCGGCCATGCCCGCTGCTGATCAAGATGGTAGATGCGGGCTGGCTTGGCCGGAAAAGCGGGAGGGGGTTCTATAAATATCAGCAATGAGCGGTGAGCCATGAGCAATTCGCTGATACACCTTGATCGGTCAGCTCATTGCTCATCTCTCATTGCTCATCGCTCGCTGCCCGAATGCCAGCAAATGGACAGAACTCGACTGCCACGAGCGATACCCGGTTTTATGTCCTGGCGGCGCTGTGTGGGATTGGTGCCGGGTGGGCTGATGTTGCCGTGGACGATCTGTTGTTAACTGCGCTGCTGGTCTTAGCTTCGTGCATCCTGCTGGGGCTATTGCGACCGCGATGGCCATGGCGATGGGTGGTTACAGTTGGGATCTTTGTCCCGATCACCGAGCTTGCTGCATTCCTGGCGCTCACCGTGAAGCCTTCGCGAGCGCAGGTGTACGGCTCTTTTCTGACACTTCTTCCCGGAGTCGCGGGTGCTTATGGGGGCGCGGTCATGCGCAAGGTGTTTGATAACTTGCGGGCAGGGCGGTGACGAGATTCGATTGCCGGGATCCTTCGCTTCGCTCAGGATGACAGCGTGGAAGCGATGACAGCCGTGGAAGTGAACATACGGTGGAAGTGATGACACGGCGGAGGAGAATAGCCCGCGTGCAAACAGGTTCAATAATTGCCACCTGTGCCTCGCGCACGTGAGCCCAAGGGGCTGCCCTTACGTGGTTCGGGGTGGCTAGCCACAAAAGTTACTCGCGATTCCACAGGAACTAAGGGTATGCTTGCGGCCATGGGTGTAAGTGTCTCCATGCTGGCCTCGGGGAGCCGCGGTAATTGTGCGCTGGTGGCCAGCGCTTCAACCAAAATTCTGGTAGACGCGGGAATTTCGTGCCGGGAGACTTTCAAGCGCATGAAGGCGCTGGGCGAAGATCCGCATTCGCTTTCCGCGATTCTGATCACGCACGAGCACTGCGATCATATTTACGGGTTGGCAGTTTTGGCTAAGAAGTTGCGCATCCCAGTCTTCATGACGGGCGCCACGCATCAGGTCTGGTCGCGTGCCATGCGCGATGAAAATGGTGAGCGTCCGAAACTGGAGAAGCTGGAGCGCTTTGAATCGGGGCACACCTTTCAGGTGGGCGACATTTCCGTGAAGCCTTTCACGATTCCGCATGATGCGGCAGACCCGGTGGGCTTCACGTTTCGCGCCGAAGGGATTAAGGTGGGCGTCGCCACCGATTTGGGATACATTCCGGTCAGCGTGCGGGATCACTTGCGCGGCTGCGATGTCCTGATTATGGAGTCGAATCACGATCTGGAAATGTTGCGCGTGGGGCCTTATCCCTGGTCGGTTAAGCAGCGGGTAATGAGCCGCGTAGGGCATTTATCCAACCTAGCCCTCGCGGATTTCTTCACCAAAGACTATGATAATAGTGCGACTTTTGTAGTGCTGGCGCATCTGTCTGAGCAGAACAATCATCCGGAAATTGCCCGGAGAGAGGCAGAACGGGCGCTAGCTACACGTGGTGGGTTGTTCTGTAACCGGGTATTGCTGGCGTCGCAGACGGAAGCTTTAGAGCCGATTCGCCTGTAGTTGGTTAGGGTGGTTGGCTATTTCGTGCCCCCAAATGACTCAGCAGTGCATTGATCCAATCGTAGGGAAAATATTGGCGGGCTGGAGATACGATATTTCCGGCTTGGCGCCGGAGATGCGCGGCGACTACGAGGATCATTTTGAGACCTGCGAATATTGCCGCAGCCGTCAGAAAATCCATCGCATGATCGATGTGGGACTGATTGCTTTAGCTTCGGTTTCTGCCGGGGTTTTCCTGTTGGCCTTTGCGGTGATTCGATATTTGGGGCCGCGGCATGCCTTGATCCTCGAACTTGCCGCCCTGGCTGGATTCGCGCTTTCCGCACTGATCTGGCTGGGAGTTGCGGTGGCAACTCCAGCGCCGGTCACCGTACTGGACGCCGCAAAACAGGGCGCACGCCGGGTTCACGACAGGCTACCGGAGGAGATCCGGCAGCGCCTGCCGGAAGAACTGCGCATGAAGATCACCGGGACATAGCGCGCAATGAAGAGAAGCTCACGCCTGCTCGCGCTAGTGCTTATCGTCCCTATGCTGGCAAGCTTGCATAGTGCGCTGGCGATGGCGGTACCGGCCAATGGCACGGCCCATCCTGCACCATGCCACGGCGCAAGACCTACCACTCCTCCTCCCGCCCGCTCGGACTATCAGTGTTGTGCTGCCGGTCATCGTTGGGCTATTGCATCGGCGGCGTTTTCCGCGCAGCTGCCGCTTACCGCCTCACTGTCGCTCGTGACCTTGCCGGAAGATGCGCTCATCCCTGATAACTTGAACTCTAAATTGGTAATCCCTTCCGATAGCCCGCCCTCTTCGCCATTGCGGATCTGATCTCCAAGCCAACGCTTAACTGTCTGTACAGCATTCGCTTGTCCGGCAAAAACCTTCCTGCCGAACTGCATGCATGAGGTTTGTGTGAGATCAATTTTATTCGTATTGATATCTTTACTTCTCTGCCAAGGCTTGTCGGCCGCACAGGCGACTTCAGGCGTTTCGATAACTCCCGCGCAGCACCACGAGCATGAAAACATGTCAATGCCCGGGATGGACATGGAACAGCAGATGTCTTCTGTGTCGTCATTGCCATCCCCGCATGAAGGCTCGGGCACGTCATGGCAACCGGCTTCTGTCAGCGGGCATTCATGGATGTGGAAGCGGCGTGGCTGGGACTTCATGGCGCATGGATCCATTTTCGCTGACTACAACCAGCAAGGCGGACCGCGTGGCGCAGGCAAAGCCGAGTCGGTGAATTGGGGCATGCTGATGCAGCAGCACAAGCTTGGCTCGGGGATGATACTTTTCCGCGAGATGTTTTCCGCCGAGTCGCTGACCTCGCCTCATCCGGGATTCCCGGAGTTGTTTCAGAGCGGGGAAACCTATCACGGAGCGCCGCTGGTCGATCATCAACATCCGCATAATGTTTTTGCGGAACTGGCAGCTCTTTACACTGTGCCTCTCAGCGAGAAGGTCCAGTGGGAACTTTATGGCGGCCCAGCGGCGGAGCCGGCGTTGGGGCCAGTCACGTACATACACCGAGCATCGGCGGCCGAGTTGCCCCTGGCTCCGTTGAGCCATCACCTGCAGGATTCCACTCACACTAGCTTTGGAGTGATCACGACAGGACTCATCATCGATTGGCTCAAACTGGAGGTATCGGCATTCAATGGACATGAGCCGAATGAGAAGCGCTGGAGCATTCAGATGGGGGCGCTTAACTCATGGTCAGCGCGCGCTAGCATCGCTCCTTCACGCAACTGGACTGCGCAATACAGTATTGGCAGGCTGGATCGTCCCGAGGCGCTGGAGGAGATCAGCCAGTGGCGGCAGACGGCGTCCGTGGAATACAACCGGCCGATGAAATGGGGGACATGGGTCAGTACTGCAATTTGGGGACGAGTGCACAAAATCGAAACCGGCAACGCGCTCAACAGCTATCTGCTTGAGTCGACAGTGAATTTCCAGCAACGCAATTACGCATTTACCCGGCTTGAACTGGTGGATAAGGATGAATTATTTCCCTCAGTGTTGACGCATGCGGGGTATCGCATCGGCGGGTACACCTTTGGCGGCGTGCGAGACCTGATTCAGAATCGGGCATGGCAACTTGGGTTGGGAGCGGATCTCACTGTTTATTCGAAACCGGCGGCACTCGATGCCAGCTATGGCAACCATCCGCTTTCATTTCAGATTTTTCTGCGCGTGCGTCCGGGCAAAGGGCAGGATCATCACTCCCACCACTGAAGCTCAGGCGATTGGTGAACCAAATTCATCAGGTTGTAATTGATGCTTTAGCAAGCGAGAATCGTAATGATGTTGCGGACCTTGAGACTTCTCCGCGTGGTCCAGTGGTCAATGCTCGCCAGTATTGTCTTGTACGTTGCGGTGGGAGAGTTGGTTCGTCCACCTCTCAGACTGGTAAATCCCTCGCTCAGCTACATGTTCACGACTCTGGCGGTGGCGCTGGTGGGCGTGATCTTCGTGGTTCGGCGCACTATGGTTGCGCGTCCGGGGCTGAGCCTGGCTGCTCAAGCAGACGATCTCGTCAGCTTGAATCAGTGGAGAACGGGATACATCGTGACCTATGCGCTTTGTGAGAGCCTGGCCCTGTTAGGACTGGTACAGCGATTCCTCGGCAGCAGCCTGCAACAGAGCGCGCCTTATTATTTTGGGGGATTCGTCCTGATGCTGTTTTTCTGGCCACGACAGCCAGAGAGCACAAGTTGACCGGCGAGAAGAAACCAGCGCCATTTCTCCGAAATAAGCATAACTACGCCCGGTGCATGTTCACACTATCAGTTGTCTAATGCTCATTGCGGCTTTCGTTCTTCGGTTTCAAATTTGGGGCGGCAGATAGGGCACTGTTGCAGACGGTGCATTAGGCGCTTCCACATTGGCCAACTCTGCTTCTGGGACTCGTGCTGGAGCTGACGCAATCTGGGTCCCAAGACTTTCTTTCGAATTTCGGGGTCACTCACGCCCATATGCTTCCCTTATCGGTTGATTTCGAGCCAATGACACTTGTGGTGGTGATGGGATCACTCACCGTTAATGATATACGCTGCGCCCGTGCAGCGTGTTTCACGCCATTTGTGCAGCGCAGATGCTAGCGGATGGGCCAGCCGTGCTGCAATGCCTGCACGCGAAGACTGCTCCAATTTTCGCTCGCCAAGCCTGCTTGAGCGAGCGGCGTGGGCGCGCCTGAAATGCAAATACTGCCAAAGGGTCCCGGTGGAACCGCATACTGCGGGGCAGCAACATCAGGAACAGAAAAGTCCAGCGCCAGCGCAAGGTTGCGTGCCGAAGCATCGCGAATCGTGAGCGGTCGCAGGTTCCAGCGCCATTCGATCATTTTCAGCACCGAGGTATGGTCGTAGATGCCAGCGGCGACAAAACCGCGGCGCGACCATGGGGAAATGATCAAGCAAGGAACACGGAAGCCGCGGAGGCCGTCGAGGTTACCGGCTGCGCGATCGGCGGGAGGGATCGGGGCAGCAGTGGGAGGCACGTGCTCGAAAAACCCGCCCCATTCGTCAAAGTTGATGATGAGCACGGTATTGCGCCATAAGGGGCTGGATGTGACGGCAGCATATACCGAGTTCAGAAACGCTTCACCATTTCGGATATCCGCGAACGGATGATCATCATTGGAGAGTCCTTGCGACTCCCCTAAGAAGCGAGGTTCGACGACGGAGACGTGGGGCAAAGTCGCGGCGAGGCAATCGGCGAAAAATTGGGCAATGGGAGCGCTGATGGAAAGGTATTTCGAACCCCACAATGCCAGGAGAGGTATGTCGCTGTAATAGTAGCGGCGGCTGATGCTGTGGTCTGCCAGGCGATCCCAGATTGTCGGCAACTTGGAAATCGTCGTGGAATTACTGAGGCGATCGGTTTGCGCAGCGTGCTGGTAGATGCGGTTGGGAAACGTCTCTGCCATGATGGCGGCGAAATAGCCACTAAATGTTGTCCAGCCCGGAGCCGCTTGCCCTAGAAATGCCAGGTCCGATTGCTGATAGTAGCCAATGGGGAAGGTGTCTCCGGGAGGGGCCGTCTGGAGAAATCCGTCGCACTTGCCATTGTCGTACTGCACCCGGCCACCAGCGTAAGAGTGGTCAGGATCGGCATGTCCGCAGCCCTGGTAATCGGAAAGTGCATACGTTGAGTATGTACTCCCCGATGTGTCGGTATAACTGAGGCCCGCTTGTACTCCGTTGGCGCCAGGCAACCATCCAAGAAAGTGATCGAATGACCGATTCTCCATGGTGACGAGAACGATGTGATTGATCCCTGACTTGTTGGGTGTTGGCAGCGTCGTTGTCTTGGCGAGAATAGACTCGGCTCCGCCCAGAAAGACAGCACCGCCGCCCGCTACAGCGGCGGACTTTAGAAATTCTCGACGGCTGACGTGACTATTTGTGTCGTGGGCCTGTGTTTTTGCTGAATCGCGGACGTGCTTGTTCGAGGGCATTTGCGCCTCCAGGCACGGGGTAAGTAGCCGAATGAGATGCGAAAACAGGTTTGCAGGGTTGGTGCGTGATCGGGCCAGAGCCCTCTAGCCGAGTGGACTCATCCACCCTCACTCTTTCCGCACCTCACGTGACCGGCCGCGGCGGCTCTTCACCGATCAGCGCTGGACGTGGCTGCTATTTGATGTGGCAACTGGCCAGGCCGCGCTTCTCCAAGTATTGCTGGTGATAGTCCTCGGCTGGATAAAAGGTCACCGCGGGGACGATCTGCGTCGCAATCGGCTTTGAGTAGCGGTGCGAATTTTGCAGCACTTCCTTGGAAGCCTGCGCCTTGGCCTGCTGTTCCGGAGAATGAAAGAAGATCGCAGTGCGGTACTGAGTACCCCAATCCGGACCCTGCCGGTTCAGCTGCGTGGGATCGTGATTCTCCCAGAAGATTTTCAGCAGATCGTCATACTTCACCTGGGCGGGATCAAACTCTACCTCTACGGCTTCCGCGTGGCCGGTGCGATCTGTGCAGACCTCTTTGTAGGTTGGATTGTCGGTATGGCCCCCGATGTAGCCAACCCGGGTCGAATTCACTCCGGGAATCTGGCGAAACGTTGCCTCTACTCCCCAGAAGCATCCTGCTGCGAAGGTAGCCTTCTCCATTTATCTGTGCCTTTCCGTGACTGTCTTGTATTTTCCTATTATTAGATGATCTAGCGCCGGGAAAGTCACGCCGTTCAGAATAGCTTGAATTCCGGCCGGCACCTCCCTGAAGGGGCGATTGACGACTGTGTGGAATCGGGGTACATTCCGGGCAGGTGTCTTTGCAGGACGATTCGTGAATTTTTTTCTTAGCTCAACTGCTTGCCGTTGTCCGACGTGCCCAGAGAATGGCGATGGCTCTCGTCATCATGGTCGGCGCCACGCAAGCTGTGCTGGCTGCCTCTGGATTCACCCCGCAAATGCGGCTCGGTTATCGAGCGGGCGATCAATGGGAGCCCGCGATGGCAGCCGATACCCATGGACACATATACGTTCTGTATCCGCAGTACGGGCCGGTGGCAGATTGCCGAATGTGCACCGCCCCCATCATGGCGCTGGTCGTAAGCGAGGATAACGGCATCTCGTGGCACAGTTCACGGCCGATGCTACCCTTCCCGACTGGACAGTTTGATCCACAGATCGTGGTTGATCCTGTGGACCATCAGACCGTGTACGCGTCCTGGCTGCAAAATGACAAGCGTGACATTGTCGTGGCGCGGTCACTTGATTTTGGACGTACGTGGTCCTTCTCGTGGGCGGAACGCGGGCAGGAAGACGCCGACAAGCCGACGCTTGCGGTGCACGGCGCCGATGTTTACGTGGGCTTCAATCACGAAGAAAAACTTTTTGTGGCGTCTTCCCACGATGCGGGCCAGACGTTCAGCAGCGTGGTGGTGAACCCCAATGCGGAACCGGGCTTCTCGCTAGCAGGTGGTGCCACGGTCGATCCGGCGGGAAATCTTTATATCGGGTGGACGGCGTACGCGCGCCGGGATGTGAATAATCGGCCTGTCAGCATTTATTTCAGCCGGTCCGCGGACGGCGGGCGCGCATGGACTACCGCCCTGCTGGATCAGTCGAGCGCTCCTCCAGGATGCGAACCGGAAAAGTGCCAGACGGGATACCTGGGACCTCAGATCGCGCTTGCCTCCGATGCTGCAGGCGCACTCTACGCTTTGTGGAATGCCGGTGCGGTGAACGGAGGAGCGGAGCGCATCTACTTTTCATCCTCAACCACGGCGGGAGCAACCTGGTCGGCGCGGGTGGACGTTTCCGGAGCCAGAGACAGTGTCGAGCATGCATTTCCAGCTATCACTGCCGGACCTTCAGGAGATGTTCGTCTGGCCTGGATGGATACGAGAAAGACGGAGTTGTCGCCGCGCCCGCTTACGCTGTGGAACACTTTCTACCGCAGTTCCACGAATGGCGGAGCTACCTGGGGTCCGGAACAGCAACTGTCCAGCGTGGCGCGAGGTTACGACTACATTCGCGCAGACGGATTCCGCTTTCCTTTTGGAGATTACTTCGGGCTCGCCATTGACAGCGATGGCGCTACACACGCGGTGTGGGGTGAAGGACGGGACTACAAATCTCCGGGATCAATCTGGTATACGCGCGGACGGTAGCGTGAGGGTAACCTAGATTGTCTGGGACTCTGTGGCTGCGAATTACTCCAGCAACATTCCACCGACGAAATCGGAGATCCGCGCGACGTGTTGATCGCGACACCATTGCTGTAAGCCGTCCACAATTTTCTCTGTCGCACACGGGTCCCAGTAACTCGCAGTACCGATCTGCACGGCGGTGGCGCCGGCCAGCATAAATTCGATTACATCTGCGGGAGTTGAAATGCCTCCCATCCCAATGACAGGGATCCTGACGGCGTGGGCAGCATCGTAAACCATGCGTACAGCAATAGGCTTGATGGCGGGACCCGACAATCCAGCGGTGACATTCGCGATCCGTGGCTTGCGGGTTTCGGGATCGATCGCCATGGCGGTGAAGGTGTTGATGAGCGAGAGGGCGTCGGCCCCCGCTTCCTGGGCTACGTAGGCCATCTGCGCGATGCTGGTCACGTTGGGCGAGAGCTTGACAATGAGCGGCCTCTGAGCAACTCGGCGTACCGTGGTCACGACTTCATCGAGGGAGCGCGGGTCGCTGCCAAATTGCAAGCCGCCGTGTTGGGTATTGGGACAGGAGACGTTGAGTTCGTATGCGGCGATTCCCTCCCCTTCGTTGAGAATCTGCACCGTGTGCTCGTAGTCCTCGCGGGTATAGCCGAAGACATTGGCCATCACGACTACATCTTTCAGTTGCCGCAGGTGCGGCAACTTCTCCTGCAGAAACGCCGGGGCGCCAATATTCTGCAACCCGATAGCGTTCAGCATGCCCGCGGCAGTTTCCCAGAGACGTGGCGGAGGATTGCCGATCATTGGCTCGCGCGACAGGCCTTTCACAACGAAGCCGCCCAGCTTGGCCAGATGGACTACATCTTCGAATTCCACGCCATATCCGAAGGTGCCGCTGGCCGCGATGATGGGATTCTTCAACGCAATCCCGGCGAAGTTCACGCTGAGATCGGGATTAGTGGAAGTAGCGCTCATGGCCGGCTTTCTCCAGCACTGGGAGTGGAATGAGGCGCAAGAGCTTCAGTTAGAACCCGGCCGACCGAGTGAGTAGGAGGATTGATTCCCAGCAGCGATGCCAGCGTGGGGGCCATGTCTATTGGTTCCGTTTTGTCGCGGTATGTTCCAGGGTGAAAGGGCACGCCGTAAAAAGCGAGCGGCAAAGCGCAGGGGGATTGACTGAATAGGACGGCGAAGGAAACTAACACCAGCGCAGTGAAACGACCGACAGACCTAGGGGACGATCTCATCCGACGCTAGTTTACACGCCGGGCGCTCTGAGCCCAAAACATGGCTCCCGGATGCTGTCTAAGCAGTCGTGATGCCAGGGCAGTCCTGAAGTAAATGGGGTTTCGCATTGCTATTCCGCGTGACAGGAGAGCGGGGCGCGTCAGCTTCCGTCATGATTGAGAGAGGCTTGTCGCGATTGGAGCGCCAGTTGCTTGTGGACTTTAGAAACAAGGCAACTGCAATTCCCAAGACCGCCGCGAGCGCTACGAAGTACCAGAGTGTCGGGAACCCCAGTACGAAGATCAAGGCGCTTCCCGCGGCAAAGAGCAATCCGATGAAACCACCGCCAACTGAGAGTTTGTGCATGGTAATGCCGGAATGCCATTTCTCAGCCATGGAACACCTCGCGTTAATTCAATCTTCCTACCACAGCGTGGAGAATGCAAGGACTGCTGAAGTCATGACGTGTTATATTTCGGCCAATCCCCCAAAAATCCAAATAAAGGGTCCTGTGATGAAGAAGAACATTATTGTTGTGGCCATCCTTGCGCTCGGGTTGGTGTCGATTGTCAACGGCGAACCGAAAACGCGTTCCAGCGCTTCCCCGGCAAAAATAGAACACGGAAAATATCTCGTGGAGAACATCGGGATGTGCGGTGACTGCCATACTCCGCATAACGAGAAAGGCGAGCCGATCAAAGAGCAGTGGCTGAAGGGGACGGAACTTCCTTTCAAGTCAACGGTTCCGATGCCCTGGGCGGACAAGTCGGTCAATATCGCGGGACTTCCCGGGTGGGAACACGATGCGGCCGTGAAGTTCTTTATGACGGGCATTGCCTATAATGGGCTGCCTGCACGGCCACCCATGCCGCAGTACCGGTATAGCCACGAGGATGCGGAAGCAATTGTGGCGTACTTGAAGTCGCTGGGTACCTCGAAATAAAGCGCGTCATCATGAAGAACACGAAGATGCGCGAGGGAATCTGCATTCTTGTCATCTTCGTGTTCTTTGTGGTTCCTGACAATCCGACGCAGGCATGACGCCGGCGTGCATTTCCCGTCTGCTTTCCGATACAGTATTGAGTTCTCATGCTCGATCTGAACTTTGTCCGAGAAAACCTTCCTTTCGTGGAAGAAAAGCTGCGCCAACGCGGCATGGATCCGGCTGCCGTGCTCAAGGATTTTCGTGAAGTAGACACGAACCGGCGACAGGCCATTACCGAGGCGGAGACCAGTAAGGCGGTCCGGAATAAGGCTTCAGAGGAGATCGCGAAACTCAAAAAGAGCGGGCAGGACGCGAGTTCGGCCATGGCGCAGAGCAAGGAGCTGCGCGAAAAGATTGCGGAACTGGAAAAAGCTGCCGCCGATCTTGATGGGCGATTGCGCGAGATCCTCGCCGGTATTCCCAATCTGCCGCATGCCAGCGTCCCGGTGGGCCACAGCGCTGATGACAATCTCGAAGTGCGGCGTTGGGGAACTGCACCGAAATTCGATTTCACACCCAAAGCCCACTGGGATTTGGGACCAGAGCTAGGAATTTTGGATCTGGAGCGGGCGGTAAAACTCACGGGCGCGCGCTTCGCTGTTTACTGGGATCTGGGAGCGAAGCTGGAGCGCGCCCTGGCCAATTTCATGCTCGACCTGCACACGCGCGAGCATGGATACATCGAAGTGTTGCCCCCATTTCTGGTCAACTCTGAGTCATTGTATGGTACCGGGCAATTGCCGAAATTCGCTGCAGACCAGTTCCGGGTGCCGCATGGGGAGAAAGATCTGTGGCTGATTCCAACGGCGGAGGTTCCGGTCACTAATCTTTACCGCGACGAAGTGCTCGAGCAGGCACGGCTGCCGATTTCGCTGACCGCTTACACGCCATGCTTCCGCAGCGAAGCTGGATCCTATGGCAAGGACGTGCGCGGTATTATCCGGCAGCATCAGTTTCAGAAGGTGGAACTGGTGAAATTCACGCGTCCGGAAGAGTCCTACGAGGAACATGAAAAGCTGACGCGCGATGCGGAAGAGATTCTGCAGAAACTTGGTTTGCATTACCGGACAATGCTGCTGAGCACGGGCGACATGGGTGCTTCTTCGGCGAAAACCTATGATATCGAGGTCTGGCTGCCGGGACAGCAACTGTATCGCGAGATCTCATCCTGCTCCAATTTTGAGTCGTACCAGGCGCGGCGAGCGAACATTCGCTTCCGGCCTGAGGGCAAGAACAAGACTGAATTTGTACATACACTGAACGGTAGCGGGCTGGCGGTGGGGCGTACGTGGGTGGCCATTGTCGAGAACTATCAGCAGGCGGATGGCAGCGTGGTGATTCCCGAAGTGCTGCGGCCCTACATTGGAGCGGATCGAATTACGCCGAGAAAGCTTTGAGCCGTGAGCAATGAGCAGTGAGTCATGAGCAAGAGCTTTTTAGACGTCGGTCTGTCGTTACTCATCACTAAGTGGTCACAGCTCGTCGCTCATCGCTCATTGCTCTGGCTCGATTTGCCAAGAGCATTGGGGGTCACTAGACTTGCATAGAGAGCTCACGACCGCCGCGCCTGGCGCGCCCGTGCCCATGAACGCCATCTGGCGAACAATCCGCGGATACATTCTGTGGCAGTACGAGCGCGGCACCCTCCATTACGACATCATGGTCACGCTGATTATCCTGTTTGTTTTGTTCTCGCCTCGCGTGATCAATTTCAATGACAAACCCGTCTCGCGGAATCCGCATCCCACCGAAGTGACGGTGCTAGCCGAGGCGGACGGACATTTGACCTTTCAAGTGGCGGCCACAGCAGTGACGCCGGGTGATGGCACCGCAGTTCGGGATCAGTTGCTGCATATTATCGAACCCATCTCGGGTGCAGTTTCAATTGAGAGTTACGAAGCTGTTTCAGACCGCACGGGCAACGTGCAAAGCTACAAAGTTTTTGCCCAGCGGGAGTAGACGCAGTTCAAAGAAAGCAGAAAGCTCGAATGAAACGTCTCTCGCTGATCTTCACGCTCGCCGTGGCTGCGCTGACGCTGGCGGGCGCATCGAGCCAGGAGTCGAAGCCGGCCGATCCTGCGGCGCTCGATGCGGTTTTGAAGAAGATGGACGCGGTTGCCGCGAATTTCACAACTGCGCAGGCGGACTTCCAATGGGAAACTTATCAAAAAGTTATCGACGAAATCGTGGATTACCAAACCGGCGTCATCTACTACCGGAAATCGAACAAGCAGATTGAGATGATGGCCGAAGTAAAGCGCGCGGGGAGCAGTGCGTCATCGATGAAAGACGAACCGAAGTTCGTGCTGCTGAGCGGCGGCAAGGTCCGGCTGTATCAGCCCAAGACAGACCAAGTCACGGAATTCGATCTGGGAAAAAATCAATCTGACTTTGAAAGCTACATAGTGCTTGGATTCGGCGCGAGCGGCCAGGATTTGCAGAAGAATTTTGATGTGACCTATATGGGGCCGGAGACGATCGAGGGCGTCAAGACGGCCAAGCTGCAACTCATCCCTAAATCGCAAAAGGTGAAGAACACCTACAGCCAGATTTTTTTATGGATCGATCTGGACCGGGGGGTGTCAGTACAGCAGCAACTGTTTCAGCCGCAGGGCGACTACCGACTGGCCAAGTATTCGCAAATCAAGCTGCACGACAAAATTTCGGACGATGTTTTCAAGCTGAAAACGACGAGCAAGACACAGACCGTGACGCCGAAAGGCTAAGTTGTTGAATGGAAAGGAAAAGAGCGTTCCTAGAAATAGCTCGAAGATTTAGCACGCAGACGCTATACTGACGGCACTTCAGTTGGGTTCATTCATGGCCAAAGTTTTTACGATTACAGTCCCTCCTAAGTTGGGCAATAAACGCCGCGAACGCACTGCCGATCCACGCTACGTCGACGGTCAAAAACTGCTCGTGGACGCCATGAAGTATCTGGCGCAAGACGACCCGATCCGGCATCGCTCGGCGATTGAATTGATCTCGGAGCACGTGCGGACACGGTTTCGCATGAGCGATTCGCCGCTGGCGTAGAGTTCTGACGATTGCGGACCTGACCCCGGTCACACCAGACCAAAAATAAAAAGGGGCGGATTGCTCCGCCCCGAGGTGGCACTCCCTGCGATTAGAACTCGTATCGCAGTCCAAATTGCATGACGCGCGGGGTGCTCAGAGTGTTGGTGTATGCGCCGAAGATTCCCAGACGTCAGGCCGAACTGTTCGCGGAGCCTGAGCCGCGTCGAAGCGAGGCGTGTTAGTTACGTTGAAAACTTCCCATGCAAACTTCAGGTTTTGCCGTTCGGTAACTTTCCAGCTCTTGAAAAGGCCGCCGTCCAGCTCAAGATAGCCTGGTCCTCGAAGATTGTTACGTTGTCCCGATTCGCCCGGGTAGGGGAAGCGGAAGTAGCATCCGCCCCGGGCGTTTGCCGTGCTCCAATTGTGCTGGGTCCTTGAACATGTTCGGATTGCCATTCGCATCGCTGTAAACACCGACCTTTCGGGTAGGCCGGTCTGAACCGCCGCCCTTCCAACTCCCAGTTAGTGGACCAGCCAGCGCCGCTACCCATACTGAACGGCAATCCACTGGTCCAGTGGAAGATTCCGGAGACGCCCCATCCACCCAGGACAGCCTCCACAATCTTGTTCGAGGTGCTACCGAACCTGCGACCGCGGCCAAAGGGAAGTTCGTAGACCCAGTTGGAGTTGATCTGATGCCTCATGTCGAAGTCGGAAACGCCCGCTGAGCTGATTCGGCACCCAGGAATTGATGACTTGACTGGCGAATCCGTATCCTTCAAACTCATTGATCCGCTCGGCATTCGAACCAATATCGATGGACTTGGAATAGGTGTAGTTGAAATCGAACTGCAGTCCGCGGCTCATAGCGTGACGCAGCGTGAGCTGCAGGCCGTTGTAGTTGCTGTTGCCAATGCTGCGCCAGGCATAAAGAGAGGAGAACTGATCATCCCAGAAATTGAACGGGCTGCGGGAGCAGTCTGCCCCTGGCAGTTGGTGAGCAACGCCGGGAAGCACTTAGAAGATCGGCTACGAACAAAGCCGAGGTCTCGTTGCCGGCAAAGCAGGAGTACATGTCGTACATCGCTTGGGTGCGCAGTGTAGTTCGTGACTAACGGATTGCTTCCATGAGCGCAGCCGATATTGGCTTCATTGCCGAGACCCCGAGGCCAAAACCGGCTGTCCCCGCAGCGGCTGGGAACAGGTTTTCCCAGTACGGGATCGGAGCAATCTGGCTGATGTCAGTGCCGGCATTGGCAGCCTTAGTCAGCATTGTCGCGGCGGCTAAAGTAGTCCATCTTCGATTTCGGATCGACTATGTCCAGTGGCATAGCCAAATCTTCTTCTTGCAGCAAGCGATGTCCCAAGCCGGCCAATGTAAGTCGCCTCAAAAACAAAATTGTGCCCGAGGTCACGAGTGATCGACAAATCGAATACGTGAGAGTAGGGCGTCCTCAACTTGTCATCCATACCCCAGTAGATTGAGAAGGAGCCAGGATCGAACAAAGTCGGCGGGGTAACCAGGTTTGGAAAAGTGGCTGGTGGAGGGCCAACTACCTGCTGGCCACAGAAAGACGTCGTTGCCGAAGGCAAGGTGTAAAGGCTCGTGAGCCGGGGTGTGCAATCCACATTCTGGCTGCCGGCAGGGTTGTCCAGAGCCGTGGTCAACCCGAATGCACCGTTCCGATCGAAGCTATTAACAATGCCCTCGCCGAAGTGGTCGTAGTAAATTCCGTAGCCTCCGCGGATGGAACTCTTTCCCGCGCTGCCGAAGAGCTTGTGCAGAAAGCCTTCGTCGGCGTGGGGCGAGTAGGCAAAAGCAACTCGAGGAGCGATGTCCTTGTAGTCCCAGCCCCAGAAGGGCTTTTTTCCGTTCGCCTGTCCGGAGAGCTCCATCTGAACCAATCCGCCTGGGGTGGCCGAGTAAAACGGCTGGCCTGCCAACATGGCCTGGTCGCGTTTTTTGAACCAGTCACTCGTGCTGACCGTAGGAGACACCTGGTTGCCATTCACCTCATAGGGAGGCTGGAGGAGCGAGTAGCGCACGCCCCCAGTGAGGACAAGGTTGGGAGTAACGCGCCAGGCGTCCTGAAGGTAAAACTCGGTTTCGTGGTTCTTGAAATTGCGTTTGATCATTTCTCCAGGAGCGTAGAAGTGACCGTTCTTGTCCTGGTTATATACCTTGTTGGTTTCCGTGAGCAGGCCGGCCAGTGCGGCCATGGCGAAGTCATAGTTTGTCCCGAAAGAGGAGTCGACCGCCGGGTATACTGGTCCAGTGAGATCGAAAGCAGCTCGCAGGGTCCAAACTGCTACCCGAGTTCGCAATGCCAGCGTTATCCAACCAATACACATTCGTGAACGCGCAAACGAGTAGTTGGACTGGTTACCGTTCCGGTTGTCGGTGATGATGCGGAGATTGCCGCCGAACTGGATGGTATGTTTACCCTTCGTCCAGCTGACGTCGTCGACAATGTTGTGCACTGGGACGTTGGTCAAGGTTGTAGGCGAAAAACCTGCGCCCTGGAAGTTATCCATGCCGCGGAAGTAGTTATAGTCCGAGACGCCAAGACCGGTATCGCCGATGCCCTGCCGCACATAGCCATACCGCAGGTTGTTGATGAAGTTGTTCGTAAACAGGGCAGTGTAGCCCGCAAACAGGCCCTTGCTGTTGTTGGTGTGAAAATCATTGGATGGCTGACCGGGAAATTGCGGAACCCCGTTGCGTATGCCAGTTCTGCAGGTGACCCTTCACGAAGACTTTGTGATTTCCGTTCTGGGTCAGGTTGTAATCGAGTTTGAGAATGTAGGTATCGTGTTTCGTCGGATTGGGAGCTGCGAAGGTAAAACCGCGATAGTCTAAGCCGTCGCCTACACTATCCGTGTTCGGCAGGGGATACTTCGTGAAGATGGCATTGGGATTTGTGCCGTTGACATTGGCGACATACGGGTTAGCTCCGCCATTCAAGGTGAACCCAGCCGCAGCCGTCCAATCACAGGTAGCTGGTGTTGCGGTGGCGCAATTTTGGTCGATAGCCGAAAGACCAGCAGGGGTCACCGAGGCGATTCCATTGACATCCACACTGTAAAGCCCGCCGGTCGATGACAGAGTGGTTGGCACGCACAGAGGATCCGATCCGCAGGGATACTGGATGATACCTTGCCGCAGCGCCGCGCTCGGAACAATGCGGGTAGTTTGCACGGCTTCGTTGGTCCTTTGCCCTTCGTAGCCGCCGAAGAAGAAGAAACGGTCCTTTTTGATCGGGCCGCCGACCCACGCACCGAAAGTGTTGCGATGCAGGACGCCGGGTACATTGGGCTCTCCGGCCTTAACCTCGGCCTGTTTGTTGAACCAATCATTGGCTTGGCCAATGTTGGACCGGTTGTACTCGTACAGCGTTCCATGAAGCTGTTCGTGCCGCTCTTGGTCACCATGTTGACCTGAGCGCCGGACGAGCGCCCGGAATCTGCATTGGAGTTGGTCGTCGTAACGCGGAATTCCTGAATGGAATCGAGCGGCACCCTCAGAGCGCCCTGAAAAGCATAACCCTGTAATTGATCATTGTTGTCCAGACCATCGACTGTGACGTTGGTCTGGTCACTGCGCGCACCTGCCACGGCACCCGCACGGCTGTCTTCGGTCTGATTTGGCTTTAGTGAAGTCCTGGTTCGTGTTGCCAAGATAAGTCACGCCCGCCTGGAGGCTCAGAATGCTGACCGGATCGCGCCCTTCCGACGGCAGGCTGGTGAGTTGGATGCTGTTGAACACGTTCCCCTGGCTAGCGTCAGTCGTGTTCACCAGAGGCGCGGCACCCGAGACCTCGACGACTTCCGTGGTACCCGCGACTTGCAAGGTGACATCCAAGGTCGCCGGCTGGCTAACTTGCAGGGTCACGTTGTCCTGCTTGATGGTGGCGAAGCCAGCAACCGTCACGGTCAGAACGTATGTTGCGGGCGGAACCTCGAGAAACTGATAGACACCATCATTGCCAGATTTCACGGTGCGCGAAAACCCGGTCGACGCATTCACGAGCGTTACGGTCGCACCCGAAACCACGGCGCCTTTTGGATCGCTGACCGTGCCGCGCAGCGAGGTGTTGGCAGATTGCGCGAACACCAAAGTCCCTAGGGTAAACAGGCTGACGAAAGTGACCACAACAGTTCGCAAAAATCGCATAGACGCTCCCTTTGCCGCGCAGGGCATACACCCACGAAGTCTTGCCCAGGAGTTAATGATTGCAGGGGTCCCCGGGGAATTTAGTGTGATGGGGCCTAATTGTGCAACTTCTCTGCCAAAACGTTCAAGTAGAAACTGCAGGGGTTAGCTTGTTTTAAAACGTTTGAATACAGAACACCGGAGGCACTTATTCCAAATTTGGAATGAATTAACCACGACGGAACAGCGCTGAAGCCAGCAATAGCACCGCGGGATAGCATTCGAGCGTGTAGCGGGGCTCGGGATTTTCCAGGCTTCCCAGGAACGCGGAACGTAGCAGCAGAAAGAAAACAAATAGGCCGATACCAAAGATCGCACGGCTGCGAACAATCCCTAGTAAAGACATAACAACATAGAACAAATTGATTGCACCAAAGGCCAAGCTGACGGCCAGCCAGCGATGATCGTCGTTGAACTCCCACCAGCGGGGATCCGAGGGAAATAATTCGGTGCGCGGACGCAGCCACATGTCTGCAATGCGCAGTGCCGGAAGCCAAACGTAATATCGCATAGGCGCCGATCGAACTCTTTGAGCCGCGAGCGCGGCAAAGCCGGCGTCCAACTCCGGAGTCATGTCGTGGCTCTCGTTGTACTCGGAAAAAAGCTTTCTCGTTTCTTCCCGCTGTTCCGGCGAATCAAAAGCCCGATTCGGCAGGCGGGAAAAATCCATGTCTGATCCCGGCACCGGCCAGTAGATCTCCTGCACAGAAACATAGTCCGCGATCCAGGTTTTGACCCAACGATTGAATCCCGCCATGACGAACTCGTCGGAATCGTTCGCATAGCGCGGGGCCAAAGGCTGGAATCGATGGAGTGTGTGCAGATTGCGCATGGTCCAGGGCACGAGAGGAGCTATCGCCCCAACTGCGACCAGGATTCCTGCAAAGATCAGTTCGCGGGGCTTGTGGGAATGGGGTAAGGAATGCGAATTCTGGGGCGCAGCTCTCCAGCTTTTCCAGACCAGCCACAACAGGTAGCCGCCGATAGCGGCCAGCAGAATTCCTCCATCGGGACGAAGCAGGATGCTTCCTGCAACGGCGAGCCCACATCCGAGCCAGTTCATCCAGCCAGGTCTTTTGAATTCACCGATGGCGAGCCCGCGCAGGACCAGGTCCAGAGCCAGAGCTGTGAAGAATATCTCGAGAGTTTCAGTGAGCGCCGCCGCTGCGTAGTTGGCAAGAAACGGACACAGCGCGGCGAGAAGAAAACCCGCCTGCGCGGCCCGAGCAGAAAATAATCGCCGCGCCATATCGGCTACGAGAAAGCAAGTGCCCAGATCAAACAGAACCTGCACGAGCAGGACGGCTCGAAAGTTGTCGTTTCCGAAAATGGCGAAGATCAGGGCGAGAAATGCAGGGTATCCGGGGAGACGGGAGAGAGTCGGCGCAATTTGCCCAGAGTTGGTAATTCCATAAATCCCATGCTGCAACCAATTCTTCGCGATGTCGGCATACAGCCGGGAATCATCGACCACGCCAGGGGCTAGCCATACCAGCATCAGGCGCAACGCCAGAGCAGCTAGAGTGCCCAGCAGAAAGAATTTGGCTTTACTGCGCACCAGTTCGCGCACGCTGCGCATGATAGCGCGTTTGCGACAATCCCGCAGTGACCAGTAAGCATCCTATTCAGCAGCATACTCACCCTGCCGCGCCATAAATTGACCGTGTGCTGTCAACAGCATACGATTGAGTACGTCCCCAATGGCTGAGCCAGTTTTTTATGATCCGAGACGCGCCCGCTGGAGACGGTTGCGGCGCACCTTCGACATCACCGCCGTCGTTCTCTCGGCCCTGATTATTTTTTTCGTTTTTACGGCTCTGCGAGACGAACCGCTCCCCGAATTGCTTTTTTCACCGCAAAAGCGTGCGTTCAAAGCCCTGAAAGAAAGTGAGCGGGAAAAGGCCCGCGAGCGCATCAAGAAAGCTGCTGCGCGTTCCCATCGCAAGTCGAAACTGGCGGCGTCGCAAGTCGTTCTCAACCAGTCTGAGGGCATTCGCGCCGCGTTTTATGTGCCTTGGGATGCAGGCAGTTTTTCCTCGCTGAAAGCCTTCGCCCATCAGATCGACATGCTTTATCCGGACTGGCTGCACGTTCTTACTGCCGATGGACGCCTGCAGGGTGTGGACGACCAGACTAGCAAGTATTTCGATGTCATTGATGGAAAGAGCGTCCTGCCTGTCGATGACCGCGTAATGCCGTTCCTGAGGAATGAAAATCCGGGGATGGAAGTCTTCCCCATGGTCAATAACAATGACGGCACGGACTGGGTGGACGTTTCGAGTTTTCTGAACGATGCAGATGCGCGAGCGCGGTTTCGGGCTGAAGCGGGACAGTTCTTGTCCTCCGGTCGCTATCGCGGGCTGATAATCGACTTCGAAGCTTTTCCCGCAAAGGGGCAGCCCGGCTACGTTGCTCTCCTGCGAGAACTCTCGGAGGACCTGCATTCGCGGGGCATGAAGCTGTACGTCGCGGTGCCTCCGCATAATGAGGAGTTCGATTATCCCGCAGTTGCGGCTAACGTAGACGGGGTTGTGCTTATGGATTATGACGAGCACTATCCCGGCGGCAAGTCGGGGCCAGTCGCTTCGCAGGACTGGTTTCTGGACAATCTGAAATACGCGCGCCGCGTCGTTCCGCAGAACAAGATCATCTGCGCGATCGCCAATTATGGCTATGACTGGGTGTTGAAGCCGAAAGACGGGAAGCTTCCGCCCGGCGTGCATGATGCCAGTGTCAGCGTGCAGGAGGCATGGCTGGCAGCTCGCGATTCGGACGAGGACATCAATTTCGACGACGATGCGATGAATCCTCACTTCAGCTATCTCGATGAACGAAATCTCCGGCACGACATCTGGTTCGTCGATGGGGTCACGGCACTCAATCACATGCGCGTGGCACAGAGCCTGGGGATTCAGACATTTGCACTGTGGCGTTTGGGAAGCGAAGACCGATCGCTGTGGCGCGTGTGGGACATGCCGGGAGACGCGGGGGCAGCGGACAAGCTGCGAGATGTTCCACCCGGCGCCGATGTGGACATGGAGGGGCAAGGCGAGATTCTCCGCATCGAAGACAAGCCTGCTCACGGGACCCGGGATCTGACGATCGATGCCGATAGCAAGCTGATCACCGACGAAGTTTTCCAGAACCTGCCGGAACCTTACCGCGTGAGCCGTTACGGGTACAGTCTGAACAAAGTTGCGATTACTTTCGATGACGGCCCGGATCCGGAGTGGACTCCAAAGATCCTGAACGTGCTCAAGCAAAAGCACGCCACCGCAACTTTCTTTCTGATCGGGATTCAGACGGACAAGTTCTCGGGGCTCGCCAAGCGCATTTATCAGGAAGGCCACACGATCGGAAATCACACCTTCACGCATCCCGATGTAAGCGGCATCTCCACGGGATACATGAAAGTGGAGTTGAACCTGACGCAGCGGCTATTTGGCAGCATGATGGGCATTCGCGCCACTTTGATGCGGCCGCCTTATGCAATCGACGAGGAACCCGACACCTCCGACCAGGTTCGTCCTCTGGAGATTCCGCAGGAGATGGGATACATCACGGTCGGCAACCGCATCGATCCCAACGATTGGAGCGATAATCCACGGCGTTCGGCGGAGCAGATCACATCGTACGTACTCACCCACCTGCCGCCCTGCAAAGTGGAGAACCTGCGCTGCGGAAATATCGTTCTGCTGCACGATGGTGGCGGGAATCGCGCCGAGACGGTTCGCGCGTTGCCCATGATCATTGATGGGATTCGTGCCAAGGGATATGAGATTGCGCCGGTGTACGAACTGCTGGGCATGCAGAAGTCCAACGTGATGGCGCCTCTGCCGCGAGGCGAGATGTGGGCCGCTCGGCTGGACCGGCTGGGCTTCTGGATGTTCGATGCAGTGATCATCGGGATCACGTGGATATTCCTGGTCGGCGACCTGTTGATGTCCGGGCGCCTTATTTTTATCGGAGCGGCAGCAGTCTACGACCGCTTGCGCGAAAAGATTTTCGGAAAGCCAGCCGAGGTTGCGTCGTTCAAGCCCAAGGTTGCAGTACTGATCCCTGCCTACAACGAAGAGAAGGTGATCGAGAGAACAGTGCGCGCGGCGTTGAATTCGAATTATCCCAATCTGCGCGTCATTGTGATCGATGACGGTTCCAGGGACCGGACGCTAGAAGTAGCGCGCAATGCGTTTCGGGCAGAAGCCGCCGACGGCAAGGTTCTCATCCTGGGAAAGAAGAACTCGGGCAAAGCAGAAGCGCTCAATTATGGAATCGAGCACATCGGCGACGCCGAGCTTTTCGTCGGCATCGACGCAGACACCATCATCGCTGCCGACGCAATTTCGCGATTGGTGCCGCATTTCATCAATCCGAAGGTCGGCGCGATCGCAGGAAACGCCAAGGTGGGCAATCGCGTAAATCTCTGGACTCGCTGGCAGGCGCTGGAATACATCACCAGCCAGAATTTTGAGCGCCGCGCGCTCGACGTTCTAGGTGCGGTGAGCGTGGTGCCGGGCGCAATTGGCGCCTGGCGTGTTTCGGCCGTGCGCGAGGCTGGTGGGTATCACATCGACACCGTTGCGGAAGATGCCGATCTCACCATGGCGTTGCTGCGGCGTGGATACCGCGTCGAATATGAAGATATGGCGCTGGCCTACACTGAAGCGCCCACGAACGCCAATGGCCTGATGCGCCAGCGTTTCCGTTGGTCCTTTGGAATCCTGCAGGCGGTGTACAAGCATCGCGGAGTATTTGCGCGCAAGGGAGCCTTGGGCTGGGTAGCGCTGCCGAACATCGTGATCTTCCAGATCCTGCTGCCGCTGGTGTCGCCGCTCATCGACATCATGTTTGCGGTGGGCACAATCTGGTACTCCATTCAAAAACACTTCCATCCCGATTCCACTGACCCGGCCAGCTTCCACAAACTTGTGGCATTTTTCTTCGCTTTCCTGGTGATCGATTTCATTGCGTCGGCAATTGCGTTTGCACTGGAACGGCGCCGGGACGATGACAAAGAAGATGTCCTGCTGCTCAGCCAGGTTTGGCTGCAGCGTTTCGCTTACCGGCAATTATTTTCCATTGTGCTGTTTAAGACGCTCAAGCGCGCTCTCGAAGGCCGCAAGTTCGCATGGGACAAGTTGGAGCGGACCGCCGCCGTCAAGTATGTGCCAGCGGAAACCCGCAATCACGTCAATGTGCCGTAGGTACGTGTAGGGGCGGACGCCTCGTCCTCCCCGGAGCGATGCCACGTGTTGCTATAGCTGGCCTGGCCATTGCGCTGGCGCGCAACCCCGGACGAGGCGTCCGGGGCTACACAACACATTGGCCGCGAACTCAGCGGAACAGCAGTGGGGCGAACTCGGACAGGTTCCTGCGCCATACCATCCAGGTATGCATTCCGGGGGTTTCGATATCGGTGTGCTGAATTCCTTTTGACTTCAACCACTCGCGGAAATTGCGATTCATGGTGATGAGCCGGTCTTCGGTACCACACGCAACCCAGAGTAGCCGTACCGGCGGACTCGCCTTTCCATCGAGGCCGGCAAAATCTTTGTCGAAGGGCTCCGGGAGTCCTCCCGAACTGAAGGCACCAATCCAGGCAAACTTGTCGAGATTATTGAGACCGGTGAGCAGCGACTCCGACCCGCCCATCGATAGTCCGGCAATGGCGCGCGAGTTGCGGTCTTTGGCGATGTGGTATTCGCTTTCCACTTTCGGCATCACTTCGGTAAGGAGCGCTTCGCGGAACTTGGAGAAATTTTCGTCCCGGATCTCCTGACGGTTCCATACTCCCCATCCAACCGTAATCATCTGCATGGTGCCGTAACCCAGCGGCATAACGACGATCATGGGCTTGGCCTTTCCCTGCGCGATCAGGTTGTCAAGGATGACATTGGCGCGGCCCACTGCCGTCCAACCGCTGGCATCATCACTGTATCCGTGCAGCAGGTAGAGCACCGGATACGTAGTCTTCGCCTTTGGATCGTAATTCGGCGGCGTGTACACGTAGTAGTCGCGATCGTCGTTGGCGACTGCAGAGCGATAGAAATGATGATGAATCTCACCGTGCGGCACGTTGTTCAATTCCCAAGGCAATGATGGCGGGCCCTGCACGTGCACCATGTTCTCGGTAGAAAGCAGATTGGGCTTGAGCAGGTGGTTATAAGGATCAATGGTCCGCTGTCCGTCGACGAGAATCGAGTAACCGTAATAATCGGGCGAAAGAGGCGGGGTATTCACCGTCCAGACCCCTGAGTCGTCTTTCTGCATGGGAACGGGTTCCGCACCTTCGCGCGCGAGTTTAACTTCCTGCGCGTTTTCAGCGCGGAAACGGACAGTCACGCTGTTGTCAGAGTGAACTTCCGGCGTGACGAGTGCCGCGGGCGGCGTTTGAGGCGGTGAGGTTGCAGGCTTCGTTTGCTGTGCGGGCAAGAGCGGGCAAAAGAGGAATAAACACGCAACACTCAATGCTGAATGAACCTTCACGATTTCATCTCCTCAACCTCGCGGGTGGGCCAATTGTATAAGGTGAAAAGACAATCGTACCACTCGCTTGAGAACGGTTTGGAAGGACGTAGTGGAACGCTACTGCGGTAAACTACCCCGGAGACAGGACTGGCAGATCTATGAATATTCGTCGAAGCGTGCTCGCCTTAACGACTTTGATAGTGATTATTTCTATGCGGACGTTTTCCGCGAACCAGCAGTCTTCCGCGGCAAACGCTTCGCCTCAATCGTTTCTGGGCCGATGGGATCTAACCCTTAAAACTCCAGTTCGCGAAGCCCCATCATGGTTGGAAATAACTAAGGAAGACGGGCAGTTCAAAGCCCGAATGGTGAGTCGTTGGGGCCACGCGCGTCCGCTTCCGAAAATCGAAATTGCAAATGACCACATCATTTTCGTATCGCCCAAAGAGGAGGAAGACAGAAAAGATGACATGGTCTTCGAAGGGAAGCTGAACGGAGAAAAGCTCGTTGGCACCACGACCGGGCCTGACGGAACACAGTGGCAGTGGACGGGCGAACGAGCACCGGACCTCAAAAAAACCGGCGAGCCTAAGTGGGGCAAGGCAATCAAGCTTTTCAACGGCAAGGATCTGACCGGATGGAGGCCAAGCGATCCAAATGCGACCGCAAAATGGAAGGTCGAAGACGGCACGCTGGTCACTCCCGGGCGCGGCCCCGAACTTATTACGAGTGCCAAGTTCCAGGATTTCAAGTTGCATCTCGAATTCAATTGCGGGAAAGCATCAAACAGCGGAGTCTACCTGCGCGGCCGGTATGAACTCCAGATCGAGGATGACCCTGAACCGGAAGCGCCATCCATGCGCACAGGCGGCATCTACGGCTTTATCGCACCGTCTCCGGAACAACCACGCAAGGCCGGGGAGTGGCAGAGCTATGACATCACTTTGGTCGGCCGGATCGTCACCGTCGTGCAGAACGGGCAGACCATCATTGATAAGCAGGAAATTCCGGGCATCACCGGCGGCGCTTTGGATAGTCACGAAGGGCAGTCCGGACCAATCTATCTTCAAGGCAGCGAGGCCGGACACGTCGCGTTCCGCAATATAACGGTTGCACGCGCCAAGTAATGCCAGCTACCGGCCTTGTTGCGCAACGTCAATACGGGTTTCAGCGCGGTGCAGCGCATCGAGAGCACGATCCACGTCCACAGAAGTGTCGCCGCTCGTGAGCCGCTGTTCTGCGCGCTCTTTGGCTTTGCGCGCGCGTTCAACATTGATTTCGGAGGGCCGCTCAGCCGTTTCGGCGAGTATAGTGACTTTGTTCGGCAGGACTTCTGCGAATCCCCATGCCACCGCCAGCTTTTGTTCGGTGGCATTCTCGCGATAAGTGATTTCGCCGACGGATAGTTCAGTAATCAGTGGAGCATGGCCGGGCAGCACACCCAAATAGCCGTTCTTGCCAGGAATCTGAACTTCCTCGGCTGCCGTATCCACCACCTTCTTTTCCGGCGTGACGATCTCGAGTTGGAAAGTATCGGCCATTCCGTGACTTTCACTTCGTCGTAGAGGCGTAGCTGGCTACGTCTCGGGATTCCAAACCATGGGCCAGAGGCGTAGAAGGAGACGTAGCCAGCTACGTCAACTACGCTGCGGCTTTCATCTTTTCAGCGGCTTCCAGCACTTCCTCGATGGGGCCCTTCATATAAAAGGCCTGCTCGGGGATATCGTCGTACTTGCCTTCGACGATGGCTTTGAAGCCTTTTACCGTGTCAGCGATCTTGACGTAGCGTCCCTGCGCGCCGGTGAACTGCTCGGCAACGTGGAATGGCTGCGACAGGAAGCGCTGAATCTTTGCGGGCACGCGCCACGGTCAGCTTCTGATCTTCGCTGAGTTCGTCGATGCCCAGAATTGCGATGATGTCCTGCAGATCTTTGTAGGTCTGCAACGTCTTCTTGACCGACTGTGCCACATCGTAGTGCTCCTGGCCGACGATACGCGGATCGAGAATGCGCGAGGTCGAACCTAGTGGATCGACCGCAGGATAGATTCCGATCTCGGTCAAGGCGCGGGACAGCACCGTCGTCGCATCGAGGTGCGCAAAAGTGGTCGCGGGAGCGGGATCGGTCAAGTCGTCAGCAGGTACGTAAATCGCCTGCACCGATGTGACGGAACCCTTCTTCGTCGAGGTGATTCGCTCCTGCAATTCGCCCATTTCGGTCGCCAGGTTCGGCTGGTATCCCACCGCGCTCGGCATCCGGCCGAGCAGTGCCGACACTTCGGAACCAGCCTGCGTGAAGCGGAAGATGTTGTCGATGAACAGCAGCGTGTCGGCACCTTCCGCGTCGCGGAAGTACTCGGCGACCGTCAGTCCCGTCAGAGCCACGCGAAGCCGCGCCCCTGGGGGCTCCGTCATTTGTCCATAGATGAGTGCGGCCTTGGACTCCGCGGGCTTGCCGGGCTTGATGACGCCCGACTCCGTCATTTCCAGCCACAAGTCGTTGCCTTCGCGCGTACGCTCGCCCACACCCGCGAACACAGAGTAGCCGCCGTGTTGCTTGGCGACGTTGTTGATCAACTCCATAATAACGACGGTCTTGCCCACGCCCGCGCCGCCGAATAGTCCGATTTTGCCGCCCTTCAAGAAGGGCTGGATGAGATCGATGACCTTCACCCCCGTTTCGAACATCTCGGCGGTGGTGGCCTGCTCGTCGAATGCCGGAGCCAGGCGGTGAATCGGATTTCTTTCTTTGTATTCGATCGGCCCCAGTTGATCGACCGGTTCGCCGATGACGTTCATCACGCGCCCCAGCGTGCCGCGGCCCACGGGCACCGAAATCGGTCCACCCTGGTCGATGGCTTTCATCCCCCGCACCATGCCTTCGGTGGCTTCCATAGCGATGCAGCGAACGCGGCCTTCGCCCAAGTGCTGCTGCACTTCAAGAGTGACCTTGATTGGTGTGGGTACGTCGAAGCCGTCACTCACCACTTGGACAGCTTCATAGATCGGCGGCAGCTGGCCCTCTCCGAACTGCACGTCTACCGCGGGGCCTGCGATTTGGATTACATGTCCTATATTTTGAGCCATATGTCTTCTCGTAGAGACGTAACTGTTACGTCTCTCTTGTCCTGTGCAACAAAGGCGTTGCGAACAGACGTTGCAAGCAACGTCTCTACATCGCTGCTGCGCCGCTGACGATCTCGATGATCTCCTTCGTGATTTTCGCCTGACGGACGCGGTTCATCAACAACGTCAACGAATCGATCATGTCAGTGGCGTTGTTAGTCGCCGAATCCATGGCGGTCATCCGGGCTGCGTGTTCGGCAGCTACGGACTCCATCAGCGCACGGAAAATCTGGATGCTCACGTACTTTGGCAGTAGCGCGCGGAACAACTCCTCGGGCGTTTGCTCGTAGATATAATCCACCTGCGCCGTGCCGAACTGCGTTCCGGGCTCTCCTCCGTCCTCGGGCGGGCGCATTCCGACTCCTGCGCTGATTGCGGCTTCTTGCGCTTTCTTCTTTTCTTCTTCGGTCGGCTCTTCGACCAGGCGGACCGCCTGCTCTCCGATCTGTTCGATGGGGAGGATTTGCTCGACAATCAAGCGCTGCGCAATGACCGACTTGAACTCATTGAACACGATGTAAACAGCGTCAATCTCTTCGCGCGTGTAACGAGCGATCACGTTGCGAGACAGCGCTGAGGCCTGAGCAAATTCCACTTTGCCGAGAACGCCCACATGTTCTCCGGTAATCTGGATTTCCCCTGCCCGCTCCCCCTGCTCCTGCTCCGTCTCGATTGACTCCGCCAGATCCGCCAAACTTCGCGTTTGCACTTTGGCGGCCAGATAGCGCCTTCGCAGAAAATCGCGCCCCTTCCGGCCGACGGCCTCGATATCGATATTCTTACCCGCCTTCGAATCCAGAAAGCGCTTGGCAGCTTTCGTGATATTAGCGCTGAATGCGCCAGCGAGACCTTTGTCTCCGGTCACCACGATTAGGAGAATGTTCTTTTCCTGGCGCTGCGCCAATAGAGGATGCTTCGGCTCACCCGTTTCCGGATCATAGATCTCGGCGCGCGCAACCAGCGATTTCAGGACGTTGGTCAACATCTGCGCATAGGGACGGGCGGCGAGGGCGCGCTCCTGGGCGCGGCGCAACTTGGCCGCCGAGACCATTTTCATGGCCTTGGTGATCTGCCGCGTATTGATGACGCTGCGGATGCGGCGCCGGATGTCGAGAATGTTAGCCATTGTCGTACAGACGTAACTTGTTACGTCTCGCGCTCACCACGTGGACTGAAGAGACGTAGCAAGCTACGTCTCTACGAATTACTTTGCTACTGCTTCCCTTTGTGATGCGAATTGCTGCTTCGCTTCTTTAATCACGGCCTGCAACTGCGATTTCAGCTGATCATCGAGCACTTTCTTTTCCATGATCGAGCGCAAGATGCCCGGATTGGTCGAGTCCACGTACTTATACAATTCGGCCTCGAATTCGCGCACCTGATCGACGGGCATGTCATCCAGAAATCCGCTTGTACCCGCCATGATGATCAGAATCTGTTTGGAAAATGGTAGCGGTGAGAATTGCTTCTGCTTGAGCAATTCGACCAGGCGCTGGCCGCGATTCAACTGGGCTTGCGTCGCTTTGTCGAGATCGCTGCCAAACTGGGCGAAGGCTGCCAATTCTCGATACTGTGCCAGTTCCAGCTTCAACGTGCCTGCGACCTGACGCATTGCCTTGATCTGGGCGCTGCCCCCTACGCGGCTCACGGACAAGCCGACGTTCACGGCCGGACGCACGCCCTGGTTGAATAAGTCAGTCTCAAGGTAGATCTGGCCGTCAGTAATCGAGATGACGTTGGTCGGAATGTAGGCGGAAACATCGCCGGCCTGCGTTTCGATGACGGGTAGCGCTGTCAAAGATCCCCCGCCATTCTTGTCGCTCAACTTGGCAGCACGCTCCAGCAGGCGCGAGTGGAGATAGAAAACGTCTCCGGGATAGGCTTCGCGCCCCGGCGGGCGCCGCAGCAGTAGAGAGATCTCCCGATAAGAGGCCGCGTGCTTCGAGAGATCGTCGTAGATCACCAGAGCATGGCGTTTGGTGTCGCGGAAGTGCTCGCCCATGGCGCATGCCGCGTACGGCGAGATGTACTGCATGGGCGCGGGCTCGGAGGCGGAAGCGGCTACAACGATCGTGTACTCCATCGCGCCGGCATCTTCGAGAATCTTCACGACCTGTGCAATCGAGGACCGCTTTTGCCCGATTGCGTTGTAGATGCAAATCAGATCGTTGCCCTTGCTGTTGATAATGGTGTCGAGCGCAACCGCGGTCTTCCCCGTCTGGCGATCGCCAATGATGAGTTCGCGCTGGCCGCGACCAATCGGGATCATGCTGTCGATGGCCTTCAGTCCAGTCGCCATGGGCTCGCGCACAGGTTGACGATCAATCACGCCAGGAGCAAGGCGTTCCAGCGGAATGAACTTGTCGCTTGAAATGGGTCCTTTGTCGTCGATGGGCTGGCCTAGCGAGTTCACGACGCGGCCAATCATGCCGTCGCCCACGGGTACGCTCATGATGCGCCCGGTGCGCTTGACTTCGTCGCCTTCCTTGATTTCGGTGTACTCGCCGAGCAGCACTACGCCGACCTGGTCTTCCTCCAGGTTCATGGCAATGCCCGCCACGCCATGGGGAAACGACAACAGTTCGCCGGCCATCACTTTGTCGAGGCCATACACACGCGCGATGCCGTCGCCCAGGGTGATTACGGTGCCCGTCTCGTCCACCGAGATCGACGATTCATAGTTCTCGATCTGCTCGCGGATCAGTTTTGTGATTTCGTCTGCTTTGATTTGTGCCATAAAATCAGCTCTTAGCCTTTAGCTGTTAGCTCTTAAGCTTTATTGCTCTGCCCTTACAGACTCAAGCTAAGGGCTAAAGCTAAGAGCTGATAGCTTCCTTGATTCTCTCCAACTGGCCCTTTACTGAGCCGTCATAAATCGTGCTGCCGATACGAACCACTGCACCGCCCAGCAACGACGGATCTAATCCGTATTGCGCACGGACTTTCTTGCCTGTCACTTTGGCGATCTGCGACTCGAGAGCTCGTTTTTCGGTGTCACCGAGTTCGCGGGCGCTGGAAATCTGCGCTTCGGCGAATCCCATGCGCGTGTCAAGTTCCTTTTCGAGTTGCTCAACAATCCTCGGCAGAAGAGTCAGACGCCGATGATCGATTAAGACCGCGACCAGGTTTCGCACGTGGCGGTCGATTCCGTCCCGCTGCACAATCACGTCCAGCAGTTTCCGTTTCTGCTCGGCGGGAACCGCGGGATTCTCCCAGACCCGCCGTAAATCCGGGCTCTGCTCAGATAGCGCCGCAATCTGGCGCAATCCGCCGCTGGCGCGGGCAGCATCAAGGTGCGCTGCGAAAACCACATCTGCGAAGGCTCGAGCGTAGGTGCTGGCGACGGAAGCCATTAGCTTAGTTTCCGTCCTTTCCTGACTTGTCCGGCGCCGATCCTAACTGCGCGGCAAAGTCCCTCACCAGGGCCTGATCGGTTGCTGCATCCACACGAATCTGTTTCGCGGCGAGGCCTACCGCAAGATCCGCCGCATGAGCGGTCAACTGGCGCCGGGCAGCTTTGGCTGCGGCTGCGATCTCCTGTTCCGCGCTTGCGATGATCTTGCGCGCGTCCTCTTCCGCCGCGGCCTGGATGCGAGCCTCTTCCGATGCTCCTTCTTTATCGGCAGCATCGCGCATCATTCCGATCTCGACATCCAATTTCTGCAATCTCGATTCAATTTCGGCCAGCTTGCGGCGGGCCTCCTCGCTCGCCTTCTGCGCCTCCTGCATGGCCTTCTGAATCGCTGCCGTGCGGTCTCGGAACATACTGGGCAAATACTTGCGGCCAGCCCAGATAAGCACACCGGCAATGACCGCAAAGTTGAGTACCACGCTCAACCAATAAGACTGCTGCAGGTTGAGTCCGGTCAGACGCGAGATCAGACGGACCGAGGCCGAGTGTTTAAACTCCTCCATCTCGTCCTTTTCTTCACCCGCTGCTTCGCGGCTTTCATGCGCCAGTTGTTGTCCCGGGGTCGCCGGCGTCGGGGAGTTATCGCTGGTTTGCTTCAGAGCAGTATCGGAGGCCTGCTGGCCGCGCGCGAGTACCAAGGCCGCGGAGCCAAAAACAAGCAGCAGCGCTAACAGTATCCGCGAAACTGTCTTGCTGGAGGTCATCAGCGCGCCACTCCCGCCGGCTGCAAAACCCGGCGCACAATCTCCTGGGCCAAAGTGGCCGCTTGACCCTGCAAGCCTTGCTCGGCCGCAGCGCGGTCCTTCTCGATATCTGCCTTTGCGGCCTGCACCTGCGCCTGAGCCTCGCCGCGCGCTGCGTTAACGGCATGAGATCGGGCCTGGATTGCTGCCTGCCTGCGGGCCTCCTGGGCTCGGAAGACTGCAGCTCGTGCCTCGCGCAGGCGCTGCTCGTACTCTGAGGTGCGGGCATCCGCCGCCGCAATGTCCGCCTTGGATTTCTCGACGGCTCCTTCGGTCTTGCTGCGCCGTTCCGCCAGGACGCGCTGCAGCGGCTGATGCACGATCGCCTTATATAAGACGTAGAGCAATGCCAGGAGAATAACCGTCGGGACTGCTCCGAGCAGTAATTCGCCTAATTGTTGCAGCGTCTGATCCATGTGGTGGTGCTGTTGTTGATAGACCGGAAAATGAGGGCTCTAGAAACTGTTAAGTCTAACGTCCGGAGAACTTTAATGTCAACGCAAGAAGATTGGTTCTAGGTCTCCGATTCGACTGTTGCCGGGAAACGGAGCGGGGAGTTCCACGCCCTTTCACTTGCCCTGATAGTCCTGCAAATCAAGGGCTTAAGACCTCGGTTGTATTCGGCTGTTCGGTGGATGTTTTTCTGCATATAACACTTGACTTAACGCCCCAGAGGATTAGCATATAGATATCACCTCCGATCCAATTCAGGATCGAATGGGCCGATAGCCAAGGAATGTCACCGCTTCTTGGTTGCCGGCCCATTTTAATTCCCGCCTTTTAGCCCGGCTGTCGCGACGCATCCGCATGTGATTTGCTTGATGCCCGGCTCGCTCCCGACCGGAGGACACATCGGAGGCAGGCGGCGGTTCCACAGGGCGCTCTACCGCCGAGCGTGACGCGGCTTCCTGGAAGGAGGTCAACCGGTATTTACGGCTTCACGCCTGCTCTGCCTCGCGTCGTCCGTGCAGGCAAAGCAACGGTTCTGCGGTGCCCAGCCATACTTATTATTGCGGGCGAACTTGGCATTTAGGCTCACGGACCGCAGTCAGCAAGCGCGAAACCAGCTCCGGATTCGCTTCTGGTTCGTGCAAGAGGTCCCACCCGGTAAACACTGCAACAAGCTGTTCCTCGGGGAAGACCATCAGGCGTTGGCCGCCGAAGCCGCGTCCCATCCATATGTAGCCTTGCCGGTCTTTACGGCGCAGCAGCCACCACTTAAGTCCGTAGTCGTAATCGTCGCCCGCAGAGATGAACGGCGTCAGGGATTGCTTTACCCAATGCTTCGATACGATCTGCTTGTGCTGCCACATTCCGTCGTGCAGATAGAGAGCACCAATCTTCGCTAAATCCGAGTTTTTCAGGTACAAGCCGCCCTCGGTATCCACTACTCCGAGATAGGTCCGCTTCCAGTAGTAGTCGATACCGAGTGGCGCAAACAGGTACTGGGCGCCATATTTTTCAATGTCCTGGCCGGTTTCTTTTTGGAAGATGTAAGCCAGCAACTCGGAGACTCCGCTGCTGTAGTTGAAAACCTTCCCTGGTTCCTGTGCCATGGGACGGTCGATCACATACTGCACCCAATCGTCGGTCGCTTCCATCCGGCTCGAATCGCTTCTGGGATCATCGTAGGGCACGTTGTCTTCATTCCAATCGAGACCGGTTGTCATGGTGAGCACGTGGCGCAGGGTGATGCGCCGCTTGCGATCGTCCACATTCTTCACCTTGCTGACATCGAAGTAGTGGAGCAGGGGGGTGTCGAGGTTCGCTTTGAAAGTCTCCTCGCGTTTTTGCGATGCCCAGAATCACCGAGGAGACGGTTTTACTGACTGACTGCATGCTGTGCAGATCAGTTCCGTGAAAGTAGGGATGCCACGCTGGATCGAAGTAATTGTAGGGACCCGTCAAGCGCGCATTGAGCGGCCCACGAGTTTTCGCCTCTTTCCCGTAGATCTGGCCATAATCGTGGTCGTAGTTGCGTTCGAACACGACTTTTCCGCAGCGGTACACGCCAACGCTGTCGACCAGGGAGTACTTGCCGGCGGCGAGATCGGAGTCCAGGGCCAACAGCGGTTTTTCCTTGAGTCCAACATTGGCGGGCTGATCTTTTACCCAGCCTTTCGTCGAAGCGGTACTCGTGGCGACCGGTTTCTTGGAACTACTGCGGGCATGCGCCGTGTCAACGGCTACAGGCGCGGCCGGAACAAGAACCGCGCATACCGCACAAAGATACAACGACGAACAGCGAGCCTTCATCCTCGGGAACTTCATTAGTCTTTACGATTCGGGCGTGCCCCGATTCAGCGCGAGAGTGTACAACAACGGCTGGATTCAACTGACAACGAAGTCGCGCACCCGTCTAAGCACAGATTCGGGAGCGTCAGCCTCGAGATCCACCGCGCCATTCTGGTAATTGCGAGAATAAATCTTCGCGCGCGCCTCCAGCAGGGCTAGAGTCTTTCCTTCTTTTTGCGGAACTCTGAGACGGACGCGGCTGACACGGTCTTCCTCGATCCTGTGATCAATGCGTTCCCGCAGCATATCAAGCCCGGTGCCTTCGAGGGCGGAAACATAGACGGCATTCGAAGCTGGACGCGCAGCTTCAGCGAGCAAGGAGGCGGCAACTTCTTCGTCCAGCAGGTCGACTTTGTTCATCACGCGCAGCCGGGGCTTCTTATCGGCTTCGAGTTCCTTCAGAACGAGTTCCACCTGGGCGTCCTGCTCGGCCGACAGGCGGCTGCTGGCGTCGGAAACGTGCAGTACCAGGGAGGCTCGCTGGACCTCCTCCAGCGTGGCGCGAAATGCCGAGACCAGGGTGTGAGGCAGGTTGCGGATGAAACCCACCGTATCCGACAGCAAAACCGTTCGTTTGGACGGCAGTTCGATGGCGCGAATGGTGGGATCCAGGGTAGCAAACATCTTCGGCGACGACAGAACCCCGGCATGGGTCAGCGCGTTGAACAGAGTAGATTTGCCAGCATTCGTGTATCCGACCAGTGCGATGGTCGCCAACGGTGCTGATTCGCGTCGCTGCCTCTGCTGCGCTCGGATGCGGCGCACAGTTTCCAACTGCTGTTCCAGATGGCGCACACGGCGGGCAATCTTTCGGCGATCCGTCTCGAGCTGCGTTTCACCCGGACCGCGGGTACCGATGCCGCCGCCGAGTTGGGACATCTCCACGCCGCGCCCAGCTAGCCTGGGCAGCATGTACTGAAGTTGCGCGAGTTCGACCTGTAACTGGCCCTCTCGGGTTCGCGCATGCCGCGCAAAAATGTCGAGGATGAGTTGCGTGCGATCGATGACCCGACGGCCCACTATCTTTTCGATATTGCGTTGCTGTGAAGGGCTCAAGTCATGATCGAAAAGCAGCACATCGGCGTTGACCGAGGCGGCCGCTCCTGCGATCTCCTCGAGCTTCCCTGCTCCGATCAAAGTTGCCGCATCCGGCCGGTCACGTCGCTGAAGGATTTCGCCAACGACTCCGGCCCCGGCACTTTCGGCAAGGGTCTGCAGTTCAGCGAGGGATTCCTCGGCATCGAACTCAGGAATGCTGCGCTTACCGTTGGCGGGAGAGCTGGGTGCAGCATCGTTTCGCGTCGTTTTGAGGACTGCAGCTTGCGGTGCGGCCGAGTCCCGAGCCGCTGCCGCCTGAGCGGGAACCGTACCCTTGCCTCGCCTGGAGCGGACGTCCAAGCCCACCAGGAACGCCCGTTCGCGCTGCGATTCTTCGCCAGCGGAACCTGTGATGGGCACAGTCCTGCCCGCACGCGCCGTATCGCGGGATTTCTTGCGATGAGAACTTCCCAAGCCGAAAAAGCCTATCCTTCAGTACCCGAAGCCGTCGCTGCCGTGGCAGCGGGAACCGGCCCGCCGGCCGCTTTCTCCGAATGCGGCGCATGCGCGACATGGGTCGATGCCACGCGTCCCATCACCACGGTAGAAATCGCGTGCTTGAAGATGAGTTGCTCCTGACCGTTGGCCTCCAACACCACCGAATACTTATCGAAGGAGCGGATGCGGCCCGTCAGCTTGACCCCGCTGAGCAGATAAATCGTGATGCTGGCTCTTTCCTTGCGGGCCGTATTGAGGAAGGAATCCTGGATGTTTTGTGCCGGCTTATTGCTGTCCATAGCCGATCTCCTTGAATTGTGAACTGCGAACCTGCCACCACCGACCCAGGGGCGCTCTGGGCCAGAAAAAACTACAGCAAGTTCCCGAGCCTTCCCGCGCTCGAGAAACAAGGGGGGTAAACCCGCCGGAAACGCAACCTCAGTCTACGCGCATCCACCGGATAGATGTGAGTACGATACGGCGATCTGGGTTGGTTTTCAACTCTCAAAGTTATCTTTGCAGCTACTCTCAATTGACAGGACCAGAAAGCGAAGCGCAGACTTTCCTCGAATGACTGGGAGGCAGAGCGTCCCGGATTCGGCAGGTTGCTTTCTTTACGGCAGGAACTGCTTTCCTGCCCACAGATGACGCGCGTCTCGGGTCATCCGTGGGTCAGCGCAAATCAAATTGGCGAGGAGATCCGATGCACCATTTCGTTGCCGTCGTAAGCACAGTCGTTATGCCGACCATCACCGGCAAGGAAGCCACGATGCTGATTCTGCGGTGGTTCCATTTCATTGCCGGGATCACCTGGGTCGGCCTGCTCTACTTCTTCAATCTGGTGAACGTTCCCTTTATGAAAACCGTGGACGCACCGGCCAAAGCCAACATCTTTCAGAACCTCACCCTGCCGGCATTGAACTGGTTCCGCTGGAGCGCGCTGGTGACGGTGTTTGTCGGTTTCTGGTATTGGGGCGAGTTCCTGGTTGCCCCGGCGGCCCACCGCGAAGGGAGGGGTGGGGGGAGCACGATCGGTATGTTCCTGCTTCTCTGGATCGTGGTCTTCTGGATTCTTTTCGTCATCATCAAGAAAATGACGCCGAGCGGGTACGTGCTGGGCGTCATTACTGCCATCCTGGTGTATGCGGCGGGATGGTTTTTCGTGAATTACGTGCCCGTCGGCGGAGACGACAATCACGTTCTTTGCATCGGATTCGGCGGAGGACTGGGAATCGTGATGCTGTTCAACGTGTGGGGGATCATCTGGCCCAACAACAAAAAAATTATCCGCGCAACTTTGGCAGGCGCTCCCCGCGAAGATGCGGCCAAGTTGGCACGGCAGGCATTTTTGGCATCACGGACAAACTTCTTTCTTTCGGTCCCCATGCTGTTCTACATGGCCGCCGCTTCGCATTTTTCGAGCACAGTGATTTTCGGGAAATGAGCAACGGGAGCCAGACTATGGCTCCCTCATTTTTGACCCGTGTTCGTCAGAAGGTGATTTCAGGTCCAAGTGGATGACGTACATGGATCGTGCCAACACCGCTTGCGGAGTGAAGTGAAACGGTGTTGAGAGATGCGAGATCCTGTTCGGCCTGCCGGTATCCGCTGTTGATCGCTAACCGGTACCAGTTCCGGGCGACCTGGTCATCTCGCACCACGCCCGCGCCATTCTGATAAGCTCGGCCCAGTTGGTCGCAAGCCGCTCCAGATCCGTGTCCCGCGGCCTTGCGAAACCACTTCACTGCCTCGGTCAAGTCCTGGCGAACCCCTGTTCCATTGAAGTATGCCAGGCCCAGGTTCAGTTCTCCGGCGGCAGAACCTGACTCCGCCGCCTTTCGGTACCACTTCACCGCCTCATTGTCGCTGCTGGATGAAGCTGCCGTATTCCGACCGGCCCGGCCTGTTTCATACATATAGCCGACATTGTTCTGTGCAGGAGCAAATCCTTCTGAGGCGGCTCGCAGGTACCATTTCATTGCCTCAGCATCACTCTGCGCCACTCCCAGGCCTTCGAGATATAGCCTGGCCAAATTATTCTGGGCCACTGGATGTCCGTTGTCAGCAGCCTTCCGATACCACTGGGCAGCTTGCACAAAATCTTGCGGGGCGCCGCAGCCGGTTTCGTAATTCAGACCTGCTCGGAATTGCGCTTCTCGATCGCCATCTCGCGCACCGCGCAGCATTCGCAACAATTCACGATCGGTCTTGACCGGCTGAGAGATGAAGCCGGTACGAGCACAGGGCGCCGTGGCCGCAGCGAACGTACTCGCGATGCAAATGATCCCCAAAGAGAGGCAGCGCCAACCCATACTAACCCCCACAACCGAACATTGAGCAATACATTAGCCTCGGAGCAAAGCATGGTCAAAGGAAAAGTAGATCGGCGCTCGATACGGCAGAGTTTGGCGGTAGATCCGCAACACCAGCGGCGATAGAAGCTCGTAAGCGTCGATGGCTCCGCTAATCAAGGGCGTCCAGCGACCGTAAAGCAAGTTCTTGCGTGGTCCAGACTCTGCATGCGCGGACAGAAGCCTTGAGAATTCGCCCAAACTCATTCCCTTGTTTACAATAGATGTTTGCCCATGAATCTGGCTGCCATTCAGTCTGCGCTGCGCGAACGCAATATTGACGCCTGGCTGTTCTGTGATCATCACCATCGTGATCCCATTGCCTATCGCGTACTCGGGCTACCGCAGAACCTGATGGTGACTCGGCGATGGTTTTATGTCATTCCCGCGGAAGGCGAGCCGGTCAAATTGGTTCATAAGATTGAGGCTGGCCACCTCGACTCCCTGCCCGGCAAGAAAAACCAATATTCCGCGTGGCAGGAATTATTTGAGAACTTGAAGACGATTCTGGCCAATTATCGGGACCTGGCGATGCAATATTCGCCTAACAATATCGTTTTCTACGTCTCGTTGGTTGACGGTGGAACCATCGATTTAGTGCGCGGTCTGGGCAAGAATGTTGTGAGTTCCGCGGATCTTGTGGCCCAGTTCGAATCCACGTGGACGCAAGACCAGATCGAGTCACATTTCGCTGCACGCGACAGCATCGACAGCATTGTGGCCGAGTCGTTCAAAGAGATCGGCCGCCGAGCCCGTAATGCCGGCACCAAGGAGCACGAGATCCAGCAGTGGTTTATGGAGGCCTTCGGGCGGGAGAATATTGTGACCGAGGATCCCCCGATCGTCGCCGTCAATGCGAATGCAGGCAATCCGCATTACGAACCGCATGCCAGCCGGCCGGTGCCCATTCGCGAGGGCGATCTGATCCTGCTTGACGTTTGGGGAAAGAAGAACACTCCCGGAGCCACGTATTACGACATCACCTGGATGGGCTTTATGGGAAAGTCGCCGTCAACCCAGATGCAGGACATTTTTCATGTGGTGCGCGATGCCCGAGATGCCGGCGTAAAGACCGTGATCGACGCAATCAACTCGGGACGCCGGATCGCCGGATGGGAGGTTGATCGAGCCACCCGCGGACACATTCAGAAGGCTGGCTACGGCGACTACTTCATCCATCGCACGGGACATTCCATCGGCACCGAGGTCCATTCCAATGGAGCCAACATGGACGATCTCGAGATCCACGATGAGCGGCAGATTCTTCCCAACTCGTGCTTTTCGATCGAACCGGGTATTTATCTGCCAGAATTCGGTGTGCGCAGCGAGGTAAACGTGCTGGTTCGCGCCAAATCAGCCGAAGTGACGGGAAAAATTCAACGAGAGATTGTGACTATCTGAATGGCAAATTCCACAACTGATAAATCCAAGGTCTCCCCCGTAGAAACAGTGAGCCTGATGTCGGTGCTCGCCCCCGCAGTGGGCTGGCTGGTTCCCGGTGGGGGACACATGATCCAGAAACGCTGGATTCGCGGCTTGCTGCTCTTCCTCTCTATTGTCACGCTGTTTTTGCTTGGCCTGGCGATGCAGGGGCGGATCTACAAGGCGAATGGCGGAGACATCCTCGACATTCTTGGCTTCATCGGCGATGTCGGCGCGGGCGGGCTCTATATTTTGACTTTGGCGAATGACTGGGGCCAGGGTGCGATCGCCTATGCCACTGCGGATTATGGAACCAAATTCATGATTGTTGCAGGACTGCTGAACTTCATTGCCGTCGCAGACGCTTATCACATTGCGATCGGGAAGAAACAATGATGAAGCTATCAAGAACACCTGCTTTCAGGAGATTTTCGCAGTGACTATTACGCTCAATCATTTCAGCGCCGCCGCGGTTTTCGCGCTCTTTGCTTCAATCGTCTTCGGCATCACGCACCGCGACACCACACGCGAGATGGTGCGCTATGGGCTTTACTGCTTTGCCATGTTCCTGGGCGGGGTCCTAGTCGCAGGCTGGGCGATGTGGGTAGTGCGCAGGTAACAATTTATGAGCGCGGAACCGTTGAGTGAATACTGAGAAAGCACAGCTCTGGCTCAACGCTCAGCACTATCCTTCCCAAACGTACGCATCAAAGATTCTCTTGGAATCAAACTTCAGGCGGCGATACAGCGCTACGGCTTTGTCATTGGCTTCGGTAACCGTCAGAGACAAGGCAGAGAAGTTGCGTTTTCGCAAGTTCGCTCGCGTCGCGTCCAGTAGTGACTCGCCAATCTTTTTTCCGCGATATTCCGGCAACACGCAGATTTGAGTCACGTGCCCAACGTCCTTGCGGACGCGCGAGCACAAGATCAGCCCCACCATATTTTTCGACTTGGGTTCGAGCGCCACGTAAGAAGACTCGGCATCGAAAACTCCACAACCCGGAAAGCGCACGATGTTGTTGAGAAACCGCAGGGAACCGCTGAGCGTGTGGTACTGATCATTGATCTGCGCATCCACGTGCCCGCGATAGGACGCCGTTATGACCGCCGCTGATGGCTGATAGTCCGCTTCGTTCCAAGGACGGATCACAACTTCAGGATGCTTCGCGGGCGGTTGCGTTGCCGGCTTTCCCAGGCTCAGAACCATAAACAAACGGGGATGGCGCTGGAACCCTGTCTCGAGGAACGGGCGAGAAACTGCATTGGCTTCATGGGCCAGGAGTTGCGCCTCTACGCGATGAATTCCCGGTGATTGTTGCAGTGTCTCGATCACATGCGTCAATAAGCGGATTTCAACATGTCTTGCATCGGGCAGGCGAGTGCCGTTTGTGACGTAGAGGTCCCCAATCACTCCCTTGCTGCCCTCGTACACAAAGAATGAGTAGCCGAAGACGCGGCCGCGATCCACGGCGGCGTATCCCGGAAGAATTTTTGCGTCTACATAGCGAAGAATCATCTCTGCCGACCCGGAATAATCCCAGGAGAGCATGCGAGACCAGACGGAGGTTTCATCCTCCAACAACGAGCGCAGGTCAACAGAAGAAAAGTGTCTGAGATCGAGAATCTCCAACTAGGCTCCTGCTGCGGCAGACGGGCAGCTAACGTCGCGGCAAAAGAGCGAGTGTAGATGGTTCCGCGCTACTGAGGCAAACCAGATGAACACGCGAAAACAACAGTGATCCGGTTCCGCACCGCATGGAGTGTGGAGCACGCGCGCACTCGTGACTTCCATCACCAATCGCTCATTTCAGCAAGCGTATTCTCGGCGACAAAGCCGAGCAGGACAGTGCCGTAAGCTCCAGACTCTAAATACTCTTGCAGGATGATTGCGGCCGGCTTCTTCGTGCTTTTCCTCACGGCCGTCTGTGATGGTCATCACACCCTTTCCCCGCCAGCGCACCGCATAATCATATTCTGCGCAGTTGAAATGCCGGAGTCGAGTTCGCTCCGATTTGGGGGCTTTCGTGCCAAAAGGACGTGTTTCCATTGTAGTTGAGCGCTGCAAAGCTTGCGGCTTTTGCGTAGAGTTCTGCCCTACACACGTATTAGCGCTCTCTTCCGCCTTCAATTCCAAGGGATACCATCCACCTCACGTGGTGCACCCGGAAAAATGCAGCGGCTGTGATTTGTGCGGGATGTACTGCCCGGATTTTGCGATTTACGGAACCAAGACGGCCGAAGCGAAGGTCCCGAAGGCTGGCGGAGGTGAGAAATGAAAGCCGATCCTCATGGCGTGTTGACCGGCACACATTTCATCGATGGCGATCATGCGTGCTGCGAAGGTGCGCTCGCGGCAGGCGCGAGATTCGCTGCTGGATACCCGATTACTCCTTCCACAGAAATCGTGGAGCGCTTCGCGGCCCGTGTTCCAACGGTTGGCGGCACATTCATTCAGATGGAAGATGAACTTGCTGCCTCCATTACTTTACAAGGCGCAGTCTGGGGAGGATCCAAGGCCTTCACCGTTACCTCAGGCCCGGGATTCTCGCTGATGATGGAGCATATCGGCTATGCCGCGATGACAGAAACCCCGTGCGTATTTGTGGATGTGCAGCGGGGCGGACCGTCTACGGGCCTGCCAACCCTTCCCGCACAGGCGGACATGATGCAGGCGCGTTGGGGATCGCATGGCGACTACGAGATCATCGCGCTCTGCCCCAACTCTCCACAGGAATGCTTTGATCTCACGATTAAAGCGTTCAACCTGGCGGAAGAATTTCGTGTTCCCGTGATGTTCATGATGGACGAAGTGGTCGGGCACATGACGGAGAAGGTGGTAATACCGCCCGCTGATCAGATCGAAGTCGTGCCTCGTAAACATACTCGCAAGCCCATCGAAGATTACCTTCCGTATGCGAGCAACGGCGACCTGGTTCCCGAGATGGCGCATGCCGGAGAAGGCTACAAATTTCACGTCACGGGACTCACGCACGACGAACGCGGCTATCCCAACATGACGCCACAAACCCAGGACAAGCTGGTGCGCCGGTTGCAAAACAAAATTCGCGCCGCTTCTGAGCGTATCTGCATTTTCGACGAAGATGGCCTGGACGAGGCGGACGTTGTGGTCGTTTCGTATGGGATTACGTCGCGCGTGGCACAGCGCGCGATCGATATGGGTCGTGAGCGGGGGCTGAAGATCGGCAAGCTACGCCTTATCACTGCCTGGCCTTTCCCGGATCACAAGATTCTGGAGTTGGCGGCCAGAGTCAAAGCGTTTGTAGTTCCCGAACTGAATCTTGGGCAGATGGTTCGTGAAGTGGAACGCGCTGCTCAAGGGAAAGCCAGGACTGTGGCCGTTCCGCATGCCGGCGGTGGAGTGCACGACCCAGCCGAAATTCTGAACGCCATTGTGGAGGCAAGCCGATGTTGAACGTGGATGACACTGTAAATCCCGTCGAAGCATTTCTCCGCACCGATCGCATGCCCCACATCTGGTGCCCGGGATGCGGCATAGGCACCACGGTGAATGCCTTCTCGCGCGCGCTCATCGATTCAAAACTCGATTTGCAGTCTCTGGCGTTGGTGTCGGGAATCGGGTGCACGGGGCGGGTGGCGGGTTATGTCAAACTGGACTCCTTTCACACGACTCACGGCCGCGCAATCCCGTTCGCGACGGGGCTGAAGCTAGCCAACCCGAAGTTGAACGTGATTGTGTATTCCGGCGACGGTGACTTGTCTGCCATTGGCGGCAATCATTTGATTCACGCGGCTCGCCGCAACATCGATCTGAAAGTTATCTGCGTGAACAATCTCATCTATGCCATGACCGGAGGCCAGACCGCCCCGACTACGCCAGGCCATGCAACCACGTCCACCAATCCCTATGGCACGTTTGAGCCCGCGTTTAACCTGCCGCATCTGGTAGATGCCGCCGGAGCCGTATACATTGCGCGCTGGACTACATTTCACGTGCGCCAACTGGCGCGGTCGATCAGTGAAGCGTTCGACAAGAAGGGGTTTTCGTTTATCGAGGTCATATCGCCCTGCCCAACGCTATACCAACGGCGCAACAAGATGGGCGACGGCCTGGACACAATGAAGTACTACAAAGAGAAGAGCAAAGTGAAGCACGGGGCGCCAACCAGCGAGGTCGGACTGACCCTCAACGGAGAAATCACTGTCGGGAAGTTTGTGGACCGCGATCGCCCCGACTACCAATCGATGATGCGGGCGCAATATGTTGAGTCGCTGGGCGAGCGCTACATCGCAGAGCCAGAAATGGAGTGCGTATGCGGTTAACCGAGCTTCGTATTGCGGGGTTTGGAGGCCAGGGAGTGATTCTCTCGGCTGTGGTGCTGGGCAAGGCAGCATCCATTTACGAGAACGGCTTCGCGACCATGACCCAGAATTTCGGCCCGGAAGCTCGCGGCGGCGCCTGCAGCGCGCAATTGGTGATTTCGGACTCGCCGGTCCTTTATCCCTATGTCACACGCCCGGACATTATGGTCATCATGTCGCAGGAAGCATACAACCGCTTCGCATCCGAACTGAGGCCCGGCGGCGTCCTCATCATTGAGGAAGATCTTGTCCGGGTCTCGGACCTGAAAGGCGATCTTAAGGTTTACAGCGTCCCGGCAACTCGTTTTGCCGAAGAACTCGGAAAGCGCATGGTGCTCAACTCAGTCCTGGTGGGCTTTTTCACGGCCGTGACAAAACTGCTCAGCGCGGATTCGGTACGCAAAGCCGTAGCGGACTCGGTGCCCTCCGCTTCTCGAGAATTAAACCTGAAAGCTTTCGACAGGGGCTTAGCGTACGGCAATTCCATGGAAGCGCCCCTTCGACCGCAACTGGAAGAACTGGCGTACTCCAAAGAGTAGACAAGCAAAATCAGTGCCCGAATGGGGTTGCTCTCGTAGGGGCGGACGCCACCGTCCGCCCGGTCGAGCGAAGCTCGACTGCTGCTGACAGCATCCTACAACCCTATCAGCACCATGGCCTGTGGCCACCCTGGACGAAGGCGTCCGGAGCTACACGAGCAACTTCACAAGTTTGCCGCGTTTTTTTGCTGCAACTAAGGCTTGGATTCAGCCGCGGAGACCCAGTAGTAAGCTACGCTTTGCGGAGCATACTCTCCTAGCAACGTAACGTGGCGCTTCGCGGTTTCCTTGGCGACATTGTTCATCCACGTGGTCGGCGCAACCAGCAGGTGCTCAGTTAATGGGACGTTTCCCGAATCGTACCGCTGGATTGTCTGATTGCGATAAAAGGCGAGCCCATATTCCAGTTCACGCGATACTCCATAAACAGCAAGCGGCAATTTCTTCGTTTCTACGCTGGCCAATTCGAGCGCCAGCGGACGCGCCGAGAGCTTTTCGTCAATTGCGGTGGTCCCCAATTTGAGCACAGCTGCGATGGCCAATATGACAGGAATGAGCGTGACAAAACGCAACATCCGTAGACGCTGGCGGCTGACGAGAGTCAGGGAAATGGCCAGGCAGAGCCCGAACGCGATCGCAATCGCAACCAACATCGGCCGCCCTCCTGGCAAGCGATGCTGCGTCACAATGTACGCGACAAGCACGGCTGGCACCACGGGCGCCGAGGCTACAAGCGCATGCAGCACGGCAGTCCACTTTGGAATGCCCTGGTCTTCTCGATGACGCAGCAGATAATCAGCCAGCAGTATCGTTCCCGCTGGAATGCACGGAAGAATGTAGCCCGGGAGCTTCGATTGCGAGATTGAGAAAAAGATGATTGGAATAACGAGCCAACAGAGGGCAAAGACTCTGAACTGGGTTTCACGATCTCCGGGCAGGGACTTTCTTTCTGACCACCACACGCGCACCGATTGCACGAGTGCAACCACAACGAAAACGATCCAGGGCACGAGCGCCAGGGCAGATACCGGGATGTAGTACCAGAAGGGCTCGGGATGGTGGTACAGGTTACTTGAGAAGCGAGCGAGGTTGTGCTCGAGAATGAACTCGCGGAAGAATTGTGGATTCGCCAGTTGGACCGCCACGTACCAGGGCAAGGCAATTACGATGAAGAACAGAATCCCGGGCAGCCATAATGTCTTGAGGATCAAACGCGACTCCCGGGCGAGCAGACTGAAGATCCCGACGATCATGGCCGCCAAAAAAGGCGCGACCGGTCCCTTGGCCAGCGTGCCAAGTGCCATGCACAAGTAGAACGCGAGCAGATAAGCGCGCTTTTGGCTCTCGCGCCACGCCCACCAGGCAAGCATGCCTACGGAGAAGGTGGAAGCCAGTGACATGTCCATGGAAGCGGCGCGGGCGAATCCAATCACTCCGGCGCAAGAGGCTGTCATCAGCGCCGCATCCAGTTCCACACCGCGTCGGAATCTGCGAACAAAGATATAAATCACAACCACCAGAATTGTTGCGTCCAACGCTCGATGGAATCCGCGCCGCAATGTCGCTTACACCGAGCACTCTATAAACCAGGCCGGCTTCCCAGTAATAGAGTGGGGGCTTTTCCAGCCAGGGATTTCCTCCCAGAGTCGGTGTAATCCAGTCGCGACGCAGCAGCATCTCGCGTGCTACCTGGGCATAGCGCGGCTCGTCGGCTCCAATCAGGCCAAACTGTCCCAATCCGTAGAAGAACAGGAACGCACAGAATCCGGCGAGGAGGAGGACGTCGGTGCGGGTGCGAGCGGTCATCTGAATTGTTGATGGATCACGGTCGATTGATGATTGAAGAACGCTGGCCGAGGGTTTGAATCAAGAATCAGCAATTGCTTTCATTGCACGGAAGGTCCGCGTTTTATCTGCAGAATGACCTGACGGACCGCATCGGCCAGAGGACCCTCGAGCGAGCAGCCACTAGCGCATTCGTGACCTCCGCCCCCGAAGCTTTCGGCAACATCTGCGACATCGACTTTTCCCTTGCTGCGAAGGCTCACGCGGTAACGGCAGTCGGATAGCTCGCGAAAGAATGCAGCGACTTCCACACCGCCGATGGATAGAACATAATTCACCAAGCCTTCACAATCCTCTTCGATGGCCCCGCAGCGGTCCATCTGCTTCTGGGTGACCCAGAAGTAACCGATGTGGCCTTCAATATTGAGATTGCGAAGCGCTTCTCCGAGCAGCCGAATCTTGGCGACGGAATGCGCGAAATAAATGCCGCGGGCGCAGTGCGCCGGATCCGCCCCGGCCAGAACAAGTTCACGCGCCAGAGAAAAGGTACTTTCATTTGTCCCCTGAAACATGAAAGATCCGGTGTCGGTCATCAGTGCCGTGTAAAGACACGTAGCAACCCCTGGCGAAAATTTCACGTCTGCCTCGCGAGCCAGCCGAAATACCATCTCCGCCGTGGCTACAGCGTGAGGGTCGATCCAGTTCACGTGAGCGAAAGGACGGCCACTGACGTGATGGTCGATGCTGATCAGGAAATGTTTTTCCAATCCCTCCAGGCGCGTACGGTGAATGCTGTCACACTCCAAAATGATGGCCGCTTCGTAACTCCCCGAAACGCGGTCGGATTGCAGAACCTCATTGGCAAAAGGAAGCGAGCGATAGATGCGCGGGACGCCATCGTGCAGCACGACATCGGCATGCTTCCCCATGCTGCGCAGAACCTGGCAACAGGCCAGGGCTGATCCCACCGCATCGCCATCCGGACGGGCATGCGAGGTCAACACGAAGCGCTCGTGTTGTCCGATGTGCCGGAGTACGTCCTCAAGCATGCGGCTATGCCTTCTTTCCACCGGACTCCTTGTGGGGACGCCGTTTGCTCGCGCGTTGCAACAACTCTTCCACCCGAGCTTTGGCCTGTTCAGCTCGGTCCAGGCGAAAATACAGTTCGGGCGCTCGCCGAATGCGCAGTCGCTCGACCAATTCGTGACGAATATATTCGCGGGCCGCTTCCAGACCTTCCAGACTCTGATCGGCGTCGGTGTCGTCCCCTTCGACGTTGACCCAAACTTCCGCCGAGCGACCATCCGGTGCCACGTGCACGGATGTGACGCTCACGAGGCCTATACGCGGATCTGCGAGTTCTCCTTCGACCAGCGTTTCAATTTCTTCCCGCAGAGCCTCGCCGACACGGCCACGATGGTGTTGAACCCCCCGACTTTCCACAGAACACCTCGGGTAAAACGCATGAGAATATCAGAAAATCTGATGCAAATGTTGCGCAAGATGCAGCTATTGTCGCGCGATATAACGCAGCGTTGGTAAGTACGTCAGTAACAATCGCTTAGAAATGTAAATAAATTCAGCTACCCGGGAATGCACGATTCAGCTTGCATTCTTAGCCGCTCGGATCCTCAGGATGAGGCGAGGAGCGTCAGAAGAATTCCAGGAACGAGTCGCCAACGTCCGCCCCTTGATTATTCGCGATTCGCACAGCGGCGCGTTCAACATTCTTCATCAATCCGTCGAGATAATCGCGTGAGGGAGAAATGCTGACTACACCAATGGTTGCTCGGTTCCACAATTCTGCCGCATCCAACTCAGAGACCGAAACGTTGAACGTGGTGCGCAGGCGATCTTTCAGGCTCCGCACCACGCTCCGGCGATCTTTTATGGATTGTGCAGCTTCGATGTGGAGTTCGAGAGTGAGAAAGGCGATGGGCATGGCCTCGAGTTTCAGGCTTCTTGTTTCGGGCGGGCAGCGAGCATCTCTGCTCTCCTCCATCACTGGAAACTTGATACCTGAAACTCGAAACGGTTAAGCAATCACTTCTGCGGCGATCCGCTGAGTGGCGAAGGCTTCAATGACATCGTGCACCTTAACATCGCCGTAGTTCGCGATCGAGATGCCGCATTCCATGCCATTAGTAACTTCCTTGGCATCATCTTTGAAGCGGCGCAGCGAGCCAACCTTGCCCTTGAAAACGACAACGTTGTCACGCAGCAGGCGAACCTCGGAATCGCGCTTGATTATTCCATCCAAGACGCGGCACCCGGCGACCATACCAACCTTTGGGATGCGGAATGTTTCCAGCACTTCGGCACGCCCCTGGTAGGTTTCCTTGATCGTAGGTTCGAGCAAGCCGCTCATGGCGCGCTTAATCTCGTCCTGCAGTTCGTAAATGATCGAGTGCAGGCGGATATCGACCTCTTCCTGATCCGCGAGTTCCTGCGCCTTGCGCTCCGGGCGAACGTTGAAGCCGATGATGATCGCGTTGGAGGCGGAGGCCAACAACACGTCCGTTTCGGTGATTGCTCCCACGCCAGAACGCAGCAGCTTCAGGCGCACCTTGTCGTTCGAGAGTTTCGCAAGCAAATCACTGAGCACTTCCACCGAGCCCTGCACGTCGCCCTTGAGGATAATGTTGAGTTCCTTGGTGCCGGCGGTCTTGATCTGCTCCGCCAAGCCCTCGAGCGACACGCGCGAACTCTTGGCCAATGCGGCCTCGCGAGCTTTCTGCTCACGGTATTCGGAGATGCCACGTGCCTTGTCACGATCGGCAACGACGACGAACTGATCGCCAGCCTGTGGCAGCCCTTCCAGACCGAGAATTTCCACGGGTGTCGAAGGAGGGGCAGACTCCAAAGCAGCGCCACGGTCATCAAACATCGCTCGCACTTTGCCGAACACATTGCCCACGACAAAGTTGTCGCTGGCACTGAGCGTGCCGTTCTGGACGAGAACGGTCGCGACCGGACCGCGGCCGCGATCGAGTTTGGCTTCCAGCACGACACCGGTTGCGGCACGCTCGGGATTCGCCTTCAACTCAGCCAGATCTGCGACCAGGCAAATCATTTCCATCAGCAGGTTGAGATTGGTCTTCTTCTTCGCGGAAACATCGACAAAGACGGTTTTGCCGCCCCAGTCTTCTGGAACCAGCCCGCGATCGCCTAACTGTTTCTTCACGCGATCGGGCATGGCATCCGGTTTGTCAATCTTGTTCACCGCAACGATGATGGGCACTTCCGCTGCATGCGCGTGATCGATGGCTTCGAGTGTCTGGGGCATGACTCCGTCATCAGCAGCTACCACGAGCACGACAATATCGGTAGCCTTGGCGCCGCGCGATCGCATTCGGGTGAACGCTTCGTGACCTGGAGTGTCGAGGAAAACGATCTCGCGGCCAAATGCGGGAGATTCGTTGTCAGTAATGCGCACCTTGTACGCTCCGATATGCTGCGTAATTCCACCAGCCTCGCCTTCAGCCACGTTGGTGGCGCGAATCGAATCCAGCAGCGTCGTCTTGCCATGGTCGACGTGGCCCATAATGGTGACGACCGGCGGACGAGGTATAGCTTCCGCTCCACCTTCCTCTCCTGAAGCCCCCGTGCTGGCATCAACATCCTTTGCCGCTTCCTCTTCGAAGGTAATCACGTTTGTATCGGCGCCGAAAAATCTCGCCATTTCGCTGGCCAGTTCGGCATCCAGCGTCTGGTTGATCGTGGCGAACACGCCGCGAGCCAGCAGGCGCGAAATTAAATCCTTCGCCCTGATATCGAGCTTCTCGGCGAGATCCTTTACGCTGATGCCCTCGGTAATCGTGATATTGCGCGTAATCGGCATCGGCTCGTTCGACACCACCATCCGTGGTGGTGGAACATAGCCCTTCATCGGTCCTTCTTTGACGCCGCGTGGGACATACCTCTGTCCCGGCCGGCGCGCAGGGCCTCCTGGACGGCTGCCAGGGCGAGATGGCCCTGGGGGCGGAAGTCCCGGCCCAACTCCAATCGGGCGTGGGCCCGCAGCACCGGTGCGAGTGGGATGCATGGGACGTCGTTCGCCAGGACGCAGCGACGGACGCGGTGCTCCGACTCCCGGTGCTTGCGGTCGTGGGCGCTGGAAAATCGGCTGGCCAGGAACCGGGCGTCCAGGGGCAGGACGCGCTGTCCCGGCAGCACCACTCGCCTGAGGAGACGGCGCGGGCGGACGCGGTGGCGGGGCTTTGTAAACCGGGCGCGGCCCGGTCTGGGGCACAATCATGCGCGGCCCAGGCGCCTGTGGTGGAGCCGCCGCGGCCGGAGGTGCTGGCGGACGCGCCGCGGCTTGCGGTGGTTGTGGAGCCGCAGGAGCGGTCGGAGAAGCTGCAACCGCTGCCGGCGGAGCTACTACCGTAGCAAGCGGAGGTGGCGGCGGCGTTGGACGCGGCGGCGCTGGAACCGCCTGCGGGGGCGTAGATGCAGCGGGCGCAGGCTTCTCCACTGGCGGAGCCACAACCGCAGACCGAGCGGCGGGTGCTGGCGCAGATGGTACGGCCACAGGACCCGAAGGAACGGCCGGAGAAGGCGGAACAGGTTTTATGGCTGCGGGGGCCGGAGCAGCGGGCGCGACAGGTTTCGCAGCGATGGGCGGAGTTGAGGGACGTGGCGCCGGCGGGGCCGCAGCCGCTTCCTTCTTCTGAGTAATAGCCTTCAGCACATCTCCAGGGCGCGAGATGTGCGACAAGTCGATCTTGGTTTTGATTTCTTCTTCACCGCGCAATGGACGCGCGTTGCGCGCAGAGGACGACTGCGCTTCAGCGGAGCCGCGGATGTGGGCCCGCACTTTTTCTGCTTCATGGTCCTCGATTGAACTGGAATGCGTCTTCTTCTCCGTCACTCCGACAAGCGGCAGCGCGTCGAGAATGGCCTTGCTCTTTACTTCCAGTTCTCTCGCGAGATCGTTTATTCGAACCTTCATCCGACCTTTCTTTTCCCCCGCGCTAGGTATTCATCGCAACCTCACGGAGCCAATCTTGTGCACCCGCACACTTTCGAACTTGCCTGCGCGTGCCATATCTATTCTGTGGTTTCGGGAGCGGAACCTTGAGGCTCACGCTCTTCTGATTCTTCTGACGCAGTTTCGGGGCCCGAGGATTCACCCGAAACCGTTGCGTCTTCTTCGACAGCCGCTTCTGCAGCTGCTTCTTCCGTTGGCGCTTCCCCTTCAGCAGGAGCTTCCTCGGCGACGGCGCCCTCGGCAGCTCCAGCTTCAAGGCCAGCGAAATAATTATTCACCGCAAGACTGATTTTTTCCACCGTCTTCGGCCCAATTCCTTCAATGGCTTCCAATTGTTCCGGAGTCATATCAGCCAGCGCTTCGACGGTAGTAATGCCTGCGGCACTCAGCTTCTCCACCAGCCCTTCGCCCAGTCCCGGCACATTCTCCAGAGGAGTTGTCGCCTGCGGAGCCATAGCAGCCATCTGCAACTCGACTTCCTGGCGCTTCTCTTCCTCACTCTTAATGTCGATCTTCCAGCCGAGAAGCTTCGCTGCGAGACGGACGTTCTGCCCCTTCTTGCCGATGGCGAGCGAGAGCTGGCTGTCGTCGACTACGACTTCCAGGTGCTTATCGGCGCTGTCGACCACGGTCACACGGCTCACCTTGGCAGGTTGCAGAGCCTTCTCCGCGAACGTCACCGGGTCTTCGTGGAACTCAATGATGTCGATCTTCTCTCCACGCAATTCGCGGATGATCGACTGCACGCGCATTCCTTTCATGCCAACGCACGCACCCACGGCATCCACGTCCTTATCTTTGGACATGACTGCGATCTTGGTACGCTCGCCAGCTTCACGGGCGATCGCGCGAATCACGACCGTGCCATCATAAATTTCCGGCACTTCCGTCTGGAACAGGTGCTGCACCAGGTCCGGCGCGGCGCGAGATACGACAACCCCCGGCCCCTTCGATGCCCGTTCGACGCGCGCAATCACGACGCGCACGCGCTCGCCCACGGCAAACGACTCCAGCCGCGACTGCTCCTTCCGCGGCATGCGCGCTTCCGCTTTGCCGATATCAAAAATGACGTCCGGCCCTTCCACGCGCTTCACGGTCGCATTGACGATCTCGCCGACGCGTCCGATGTATTCGTTATAGACCGTGTCTCGCTCGGCCTCACGCACCTTCTGGAAGATCACCTGCTTCGCGAGTTGCGCGGCAATGCGTCCCAGAATTCCTTCGGTGACTTTGGGAATCTGCAATTCGCCGCCCACTTCAAGCGAGGGATCGACCTTGCGCGCGTCTTCTACCGTGACCTGCAGGTTGGGATCTTCTACCTGCTCCGGCGTCTCAACCACGGTCTTCACCGCAAAGGCGTTGATCTTGCCGGTGTCCTTGTCAAGCTTGGCGCGGAGATTTTCCTGCGATTTGTAGTACTTGCGCGTAGCCATAACAATGGCGTCTTCCACCGCGCTGACCACAATCTGCGGATCAATCCCTTTTTCCCGGCTCAGTGCGTCGATCGTGTTGTAGAGCTCGCTAGCCATAGAAAAACTATTTGGTAATTTTGTAATTGAGTAATTTTGTAATTTGCTCGGCGCTTGCCGGTTTTCAGATTACGAAATTACCCGATTACCAAATTACAAAATCAAAATCCTTTCCACGCTCTAGATCTCCGGTACTAAGTTCGCCTTCTCCACATTGGCGAATTCAATCTCAATCCTCTGCCCGGCCGCTTCGCCCATCTTCTTGCGCGACTTGTGGCTGGCCACGCTCAGGTCCAACGTCAAGCGGCCGTCTTCGAACTTTTCCAGCCGTCCTTCAAAGTGACAATTGTTATTCACCGGCTGGCGTGTCGTGAGCTTCACGCGGCTTCCGGTGAAGCGCGCGAAATCTGCCGCCTTCACCAGCTTCCGATCCAAACCGGGCGACGAAACTTCCAGCGTGTACGCGCCGGGCATCACGTCTTCCACGTCCAGGATGGTGCCAAACTCGCGGCTGAACTTCGCACAATCCTCGTGCGTCACTCCAGCCAGCGGATCAGTCCCGGCCGCGGGCCTATCCAGAAACACCCGCAGCATGCGTGCCTTGCCTCCGCCGAGGAACTCGAGATCTACAATTTCGAGCCCGCTCGAGGCGGCGACCCGGTCTGCAATTTCCCGCACACGTTCAACGTCAAGCGCCATGAATCCAATAACTTACTGGCGGATGGCAGTCACACCCGAAGGACGTGCAACGAAAAAGTGGGCTTGCGCCCACTGGTGTGCTTCGCCAAAAGCCGGTACACAGCAGTTCTCAGTCTCTTAATATACGCCCGTCCGAGGGTAAAAGACAAACGGCGCAGAGGGGATTTCGTGGCGCTGGACTGTGCCGAGACATGGCATCACCTTAGCCGAAGTGTCTCTCGGTGAATCCCTGAGCCGAGCGTGCGACCCTAAGCGGCTGACCGGATTTCACCCTGGGTCAAGTTTTTCTTACCCATGATGGAGATCGCCAGTGGAATTGTCGTAAACCCTCCTACGACCGTCAGAGCTAATCCCGCCGCCTTCATAGCGTCCTTGCTAAGTCGCCTCGAAATCAACATGCCTATGCCCGCGCCAAGTGCAACACGCGTCCCGGTCCAAAGAATCAGTTCAGGCAGACTAATGTTCCTTTCGATCATCGCTCCTCCTTCGTAAAGATGGAAATTTTGCGTTTGGATGCCGACACATAAGCTCGGGATGGCTACGTAATACTGGTCCCGGCCGTTCTATCAATGATGGCAAAGCCTCCTTTCAGCAGCTATCAGAATAGGTACCAACGCGGAGCGGCGCTACGAGCCATGCACCTTTCTTTTGCCAGAGGATTTGAACATTTCTAACATCGTTATTGGAAATCTCTCACGGGGGAATGCGCGAGCATCCGCCAACCGTGTCGGCGTATCCGAGAATCGATCGCCGCTGCATTCGATTGAACGACGCGCAGATGCAGTGTTTCATAGCCGCAGAGCGATCATTTCAGCCTCCGCTTGCGCGAGCAGATGCTGGCCTGCCCCGTTTCCACGGCTTTCACGAAGCACCCATAAATCATCCAGCCATTCTCCGCTTGTCCGAACCACTCCAATGATTTTCGCGTCCCGTACAGCGACCCAAGAGGAATGCCAGTTCCCCTCATCGACTGGAAGCGGTGAAGGTGCCCAAAGGCCGCCGTAAATCTCATCCACTACTGTTTGGACCAAGGCGCGAACGGTATCGTGCTCCTCGGGCTGTAGTCGTCTTATGAGCACGTCGATGATCTACTTAACAGTCTTTCCATGTTCATTTGCCTCAATGCCGCTGCCTCTCTAGAATAAAGGTTTACCCACGCGCCTGTGGATTCCCGAGAAATCTATGATTCATTTTCCCGTACCTGAGGCTCTCACTTTCGACGACGTCCTTCTGTTGCCCGCGCGCTCCGACGTTGTCCCGGCGACTGCCAGCACGCAGACGCAGCTTACGCGCGAGATCAGCTTGAACATTCCCATCGTGAGCGCCGCCATGGATACTGTTACTGAATCGCACATGGCGATCGCGCTGGCGCAGCAGGGCGGGATTGGGATCATCCATCGCAATCTCACGATCGATCAGCAGGCCAATGAAGTCGACAAGGTGAAGCGCTCGGAAAGCGGCATGATCGTCGATCCGGTCACGATGCATGCCACCGACAAGGTGAGCGATGCGCTTGATGTCATGCGCAAGTACAAAATTTCCGGAGTCCCCATCACCGATCACGGCAAGCTGGTCGGAATCCTCACCAATCGCGATCTGCGCTTTGAAACCCGCTTCGACATTCCCATCGACAAAGTGATGACCAAGAAAAATCTCATCACGGTCCCGGTCGGAACCACGCTGGAAGAGGCGGAAAAAATTCTTCACCAGCATCGCGTGGAAAAGCTTCTCGTAGTCGATGACAAGTACAACCTCAAGGGCCTGATCACGGTCAAAGACATCCAGAAAAAGCTGAAGTATCCCAATGCAGCGAAGGATTCTCAAGGCCGTCTGCGCGTAGGTGCTGCGATCGGAGCCACGGGAGATTTTCTGGAGCGGGCGCACGAACTGGCAGAGGCGAAAGTGGATGTCCTCGCCATCGACAGCGCCCACGGCCACTCGAGCAAGGTTCTCGAGGCCGTGAAAATTGTCAAATCGAAGCTGCCGCACGTGCAGTTGCTTGCAGGAAATGTTGCAACATTTGACGGCGCTTGCGAACTCGCACGAGCCGGCGCCGACGGCATCAAAGTCGGCATCGGCCCGGGCTCGATCTGTACGACCCGCGTCGTAACCGGCGCAGGCGTGCCGCAGATCACGGCCATTGCCGAAGCCTATCGCGCCACCAAAGATTCCGGCGTTCCTATCATCGCCGATGGCGGCATCAAGTATTCCGGCGATATCAGCAAGGCTCTGGCCGCAGGCGCCAGTGCGGTAATGATCGGATCGCTGTTCGCCGGCACCGACGAAAGCCCCGGCGAGTTGATCCTGTATCAAGGCCGCTCATTCAAGTCCTATCGCGGCATGGGATCTCTTGGCGCCATGGCCCAGGGTTCCAGCGAACGCTACTTCCAGAGTGCGGATGGCGATTCCAGCGTTTCAGCATCCGAGGGTGAATCCAACCGTCTGGCCAAACTGGTCCCCGAAGGCATTGAGGGGCGCGTTCCCTACCGTGGCTCGGTATCGATGATCATCTATCAGATGGTCGGCGGATTGAAATCAGGCATGGGCTACTGTGGCTGTGCGACTATTCCCGAATTGCTGCAGAAAACACGTTTTGTCCGCATCAGCGGCGCCGGCCTTCGCGAGAGTCATGTGCACGATGTCATGATCACGCGCGAGGCGCCGAACTATGCCATCGAATAGAACGAACCACGGTGCCCCATCCTTGTCGCGTTGTGTGCGACAGGGTTGGGATTTGGATGTCCTTTCACTAACTTGAACTCCCATCAGCGCGAGACTCTGAAAGCCTGGATTGCCGCGATTTTGTGGCTGATCGTCATTTCCATCGAATCGAGCTCGTATCTCTCGTCGCATGAGACCAGCCGGATCCTGTACCCGATCCTTCATTTCCTGTTCGGCATTAACTACGCGCAGTTCGAGCCATGGCACCACGTTCTGCGAAAAACCGGCCACGTTATCGGTTACGGTCTGTTGAGCTTCTTCTTGTTCCGGGCGTGGCGCGCGACCTTGCCGAAGCCGGGAAATCCCCCGATGGAGCCTTTACTGGGCCGATATCGCAGTCTTCGGGACCGCGCTCGTCGCCAGCTTGGACGAATGGCACCAGAGCTTCATTCCTTCCCGTACGGGGCGTTGGCAAGACGTGGTGCTGGACTCTTCCGCAGCCATCGCAACCCAAATCCTCCTGTATCTCTTTTATCTCTTTCTTCGCAAGCGAGAATAGTCGCGCGGTAGGCCCCTCCATTGACAGGCTTTTCTACATGTGTTACATATTGTAACGCTACAATGACTAACACCAAGCAGCCACGTCTAAAGAATCTGGGAGAGGTCGAGCAGGCGGTTATGGATTACGTCTGGAGCCAGCACGAAGTGACGGCTGAAAGTTGCCGCGAAGCTCTGGCCTCCTCGCGTCCCATGAAAGACTCGACGATCCGCACCGTTCTTCGTCGACTGGAAGAGAAAGGCTATATCAGCCACCGAGTCGATGGGCGCACGTTCATTTATCGCGCCTCGGCCGAGCGGCAGAACGTAGCCGTACGTGCTGTGAAGAGCATCATCGACCGATTTTGCGGAGGTTCGGCGGAAGAGCTAGTTCTCGGCATGGTGGACAATGCGGTGCTGGACCGCAAACAACTAGAGCGCCTGGCCCACAAGATTGCCGAGAGCGAAGGCAAGGCGGCAGTGAGAGGGCTCGCAAAAACATCTCGGACTAAGGAATAGCGCCATGATCCAACCGCATATCGCCGCCGAATCGGGCATCCTACTCGCGCAACTGGCCGACGCTGCCGCGCGCAGCCTAGCGTTGGCCGCAGTCGCTGGCCTGGCGCTCGCGGTCTTTCGTGTAAGAACCACCTCAGCGCGCCTGTTCACGTGGACCACGGTGTTGTATGCGGCCTTGGCGATTCCGCTGCTTGGCTGGGTTTTGCCGTCGTTGCCGATTCCAATGCCGCCGCTGGTTCAGAGCACGGCGAGTCACCTGCCGAACGAGGCAGTCACATCAGATGTCGATGCTGTGAGCAATGCCGGACAGTGGTCCGGAAAGGTTGTCAGGAACGTCCAACCTCCGGAAGAGTCTTCCCTAGAAAAGCATCCTGCAGTTTCCGGCTCAACGATACTTGTTCAGCATCAGCAGCCGTTGCCGCATTCGGCAGTTCCGATTTCCTGGAGAACCGCCGCCAGTGTGGTCTATCTGCTTGTCGCCCTCTCTTTGATGGTGAGGCTTGCGATCGGCATCGGTCTTACTCAACGGCTGGTGGAAACGTCGGAGCGCATTAACGATCCACGGATGAGATCGAAGCTCGCGTACCGCAGTTCTGCGAATGCGTTATCTTTCCTGACCGAAGTGCGCGAGTCCACGGCAATTTCCGTTCCGGTGACAGTGGGTCCGATTCGCTCGACAATCCTGTTGCCCGCAAGTTGGCGTGAATGGGATGAGGAAAAGCTAGATGCCGTGATCGCCCATGAAATGTCTCACGTTGCCCGTTACGACGCGCTCACGCAATGCGTTGCGTTGCTCCATCGGGCTATTTTCTGGTTCAGTCCTTTGTCCTGGTGGCTGAATCGCCACATTGCAGATCTCGCCGAGCAGGCCAGTGACGAAGCCGCGTTGTGCGGGGGCGCCGACCGCACTCATTATGCGCGAACCCTGTTGCAGTTCTTTGAGACACTCCATGCGAAGCCCAGGCGCGTGTGGTGGCAGGGGGTCTCCATGGCGAATGCGGGACAAGCTGAAAAGAGATTGGAAAAAATTCTGGGATGGAGAGGAGCTGTAACTATGCGTTTCAAGAAATCCGCAGCCGTTGTGATCGTCGCGTTGGCAGTACCCGTTGTCTTTCTCGCCGCCTCCGCCCAGCCAACCTCACTTTCAACCATCGCCAGTACGTCGCAGGAACCGCCTCCTCCTCCACCCGCGTCCACTCAGGTAGTTCCGTCGCAACCGGTACCTCCTCCGGCAGCAGGTGTAACTGTCGCTCCGATGCCCGGAGTTCCGGGTCATCGCGTGATCTCTGGAGTTCCTGCTCCGGTCGCTCCCATCGCCGGAATCCCCGCAGTTCCGGCTATGCCCGCTACTCCGGCACACCCTGGCGTGCCCGGTGCCCGAGATAAGCATGGCTTTCACTATTCGTATGATTTCGATGATGAGGAACGGTTCGTAATCGTCAGCGGCAACAGCGATTCGGTCACCATGTCTGGGAGTTCTCAAGATGTCCGCCATGCACAAAAGCTGAGAAAGCAAATTCCGGGCGATTTCATCTGGTTCCAACGTGACGAGAAGTCGTACATTATTCGCGACCCGGCCACGGTCGATCGAGCCCGCAAGCTCTGGGCGCCTCAGGAAGAACTCGGAAAAAAGCAGGAGGAACTCGGCAAGCAGCAGGAGGCCTTGGGAAAACAGCAGGAGGAACTCGGGGCAAGAATGGAAAAGGTCCAGGTGAAGGTCCCTGATCTGACCGCCCAGGTCGACAAATTGCGGGCTGAACTGAAGTCGCTCAGTTCAGGTGCAACCCAGGAGCAGATCGGCAAGCTCCAGTCTGAAATCGGAGAGCTACAGAGCCAACTGGGCGAAGTTCAATCGCACGCCGGTGATCAGCAAGGAAAACTCGGCGAGGAGATGGGCGCCCTGGGAGAGAAGCAAGGGAAACTCGGAGAGCAGCAGGGCGAACTTGGACGCCAACAAGCCGAACTCGCGGAAAAGGCTACGAAAGAGATGAAACAGATTCTCGACGAAGCCATCAAGAACGGCACAGCAAAACCGGAGCCGGGTGAGACCGGCGGTGAGTCTTTGTGAAAAGAATCGCACGAACCGTGTCATCCTGATGCCCGTGTGTTTGCGGGGCCGAAGATCCTTACATGCTTTTCCCAACGAGAGCTGACTGCCTCACTCTCGCCGCTGTTGCTGTGGCATGTATTTCGAGCCCAACAGCAATGCTGCCGAAAGCACCGCCAATCCGGCCGAAAGATAAAACGGAACACTCGCTCCATAACGCTTCCATAATTCCCCCGTGATGAGACTAGCGGCCAGAGTTGCCACACTGGTCATAAAGAAGTAGATCCCCAGCGCTCGTCCACGAGTGTCGGGCGTGACGGTGTCCACCACAAGCGCCTTCAGAACAGGCTGCGTGAGCGCGTAATAAATGCCGTATACGGCCATGGTGATCCAGATAGCTAGAGTGGACGGAGCGCGGCCAAAGACAAAATACACGCCGGCAAAAATCAGATATCCCGCCGCCGCGAGCCAGCGTCTTGAAAAGCGATCGCTGAGCCATCCGGCAGGCCACGAACCAAGCGTATAGGTCACGTTGAAAACGAGTCCCAACAGCGGCGCTAGAGAAACACTGATACCCACATTCTCCGCACGCATAACCAGGAACATGTCACTCGAATTCCCGAGCGAAAACAAAGTCACGGCAGCAAGAACCATGTAAAAAGCTGATGGCAGCACGACTCCGGTAGGGATAGCCCCTTGGGCTAGGCGGTTTTCAGCAACGGTCGCCTTGCCTTGGGACTCCGTTGCACGCGCGCGGGTTTCGGCGGATGAGAACTTTGTCTCGCGAATCCCAAAGATTGCCACGAGTACGGCAAGGGCGCCAGGAACAGCTGCCGCCAGGAACACCGTACGAGTTCCGAAGCGCGAAAGCAGCACCAGGGCGGTGAGCGGCCCGGCAATCGCTCCGGCTGAGTCCATTGACTGAATCATGCCGTATGCCGAGCCCAGATGTTGCTTCCCGACCGACTCCGCCACCATCACATCGCGAGGAGCGCCGCGAACTCCTTTGGCCAGCCGGTCGGTGAAGCGGATGAGGAGAATGTGCACCCACGACGTCACCACTGCTATGAGCGGCTTCACTGCATTGGCAACGAAGTATCCCGCAACCACGAGAGGCTTGCGGCGGTCGATGCGGTCCGTGAGGTAACCCGAGAACAATTTGGCGAATGATGCGACACTCTCCGCCACGCCCTCGATGAGTCCCAACTGCTCTGGCCCAGCGCCGAGCGAAATCAGAAAGGCAGGCAGGACCCAGTACGCCATCTCACTGGCTGTGTCGTTAAAGAATGACGTGATTCCGAAGGAATACAGATTGCGCGCAGAGGAGGGCTGGCGCTCAGACGAACTTGCGGGCATGGACCAGTTCTATCACGGACGCAGGAAAGAAATCAGGGAATGCACGAGTTCAATGAATTCGCCGTCAAGTATTGTTTGTACGGCGTCCATCTAGGAGTCAGCCGAACCTGCGTCAATACATCGCGTCGTATTTGGTGACAACCCACTCTGCGCCTTTGTGCTCAGTAGTCACGGTAAGAAGGCTTTGGTCGCTTCCCGGACCACCCTGACGCGCTCCGCGATAATGCAGAATAATCAGTGGAGGCCGATCTTCCCAGTCCAATAATTCCCACGAGAGCAGCGGATGCTGCGCCTCAGAGCTGCAGATGTACTTGGCATATTTCTTGTGGTAGTCGTGCTCCCAACTGTGCAGCAACTCGTCGCAGTGACCATCACGCAACTCACGCAGAAATCTGTTGGCAGCCTTCTCAGTCGCGCGGTCCCGCAGCGGGTTCATGCGAATGCTCACAGGCAATCCCGTAAGCGGATCGTGATCTTCCGATCGCGCCAATACCGGCCCCTGATTGCTCAGCCACCATAAGTAGCCAACAAACACTCCTACCAACAGCACGGCAGCGCCAACGGCAATGGCGATCTGGGTCTTGGTGAAGCCCATCCTTTAAGTCTGGAATAGGCGTGGGGTGGGAACAAGATTACCTGCGGGATCACCAGCGTACATGTACAGTCGCGCAACCTTTTGTAGACAAAAGGAAGGGCACGGCGCAAGCCGTGCCCATAGTGACTGTCGGCTCCTGATTACGAGTTTATTCCTTCTTATCTTCCTTATCTTCCTGTTTGGCGGGTTCGACGCCACCATCCTGCGCGGCCTGTGCCTCGGCCTCTTCCATCGCCTTCTTGGCTTCGGCAGCCTTCTTGGCGCGAGCTTCAGCACGCTTTTCGCGCTTTTCGTCCAGAACCTTCTCGCTGCCGAGAAGCTCCAGGAACGCTTTGTCCGCGCCGTCACCTTTGTTCCAAGCTGTGCGGATGATGCGGGTGTATCCCCCGTTGCGATCGCCGAAACGCGGACCGACCGTATCGAACAACTTGACGACCGCTTCGTCGGTCATGAGATATCCCGCCGCCAAACGACGGGCCGCGAGATCTCCCCGCTTGCCGAGCGTGATCATCTTTTCGACCAGCGGACGCGCCGCCTTCGCCTTGGGAACGGTCGTCTCGACGCGCTCCTCCACGATCACCGAAGTGACCAGGTTGCGCAGCAATGAGCGCCGGTGCGCGGTGTTCCGTCCGAGTTTGTATCCTGCAACTTTGTGACGCATGGGAGTACCCCAATTTTTAGTTTCTGGTTTCACGTCTCAAGTTTCGAGTGTTCAGAGATGCGGTTAGCTTTCACCAATCGTCCGAAACCTGAAACTCGAAACTTGAAACTGATTCTTACAGCTGGTCGTCCGGTCCGTAAGCGGACGCGGGCAATGGTACGTTCGAGGTCGGTCCGGGCACCGCGTTGCCGTGCTCGTCGATCTTCATGCCGAGACTCAGCCCCATCGACGACAGAATTTCTTTTATCTCGTTCAGCGACTTGCGGCCGAAATTCTTCGTTTTCAGCATCTCGGCTTCGGTCTTCTGCACGAGTTCGCCAATGGTCTGAATGTTTGCGTTCTTCAGGCAGTTGTAGCTGCGCACCGAAAGCTCGAGCTCTTCAACGGACCGGTTCAGGTTCTCGTTGTGAATCTCGGGCTTGCGATCATCGGAGGCTGAGGTGCCGGTCTCGATCTCTTCCTCGAAGTTGATGAAGATGTTCATGTGGTCCTTCAGCAGCTTCGCTGCCAGGCCGATCGAGTCAGCCGGCGTGATGGAGCCGTTGGTCCAGACCTCGAGCGTGAGTTTGTCGTAGTCGGTGATCTGTCCGAGACGTGCAGCTTCGACGGTGTAATTGCACTTGCGTACCGGCGAGTGCACGGAATCGATGGGAATGAATCCGATGCCAAGATCCTCGTCGAAGTTCTTGTCTGCGGAAACGTATCCGCGCCCGCGCTTCAGGCGCATTTCCATGTCGAGCTTGCCGCCTTCGCTGACCGTCGCGATGTAAACATCCTTATCGAGCACTTCGACGTCGCCGTCCGCCTCGATCATTCCGCTAGTAACAACGCCCGGCTGATCAGCTCGCAGATAAATCGCTTTCGGGGCATCGCCCGCAAGCTTGAATGGAATCTGCTTCAGGTTGAGGATGATGTCCGTCGCATCCTCGACCACTCCGGGGATGGACTGGAATTCGTGCAGCACGCCTTCCATCTTCACGGCAGTGACGGCTGCGCCTTCAATCGAACTCAACAGCACGCGACGCAAGGCATTGCCCACGGTGGTCCCGAATCCACGCTCAAACGGCTGAGCCCAGAAGATGCCGTACTTATCAGTGAGGGTGGACTGGTCAACTGCGAGACGTTTCGGTTTCTGAAAACCTTTCCAAAGCATGTGTTTCTCCTTCGGCCGTTTGGCTCAATCCTGACTCGCTGAGTGGTCCGACTCAGGTCACTGTCACGAAAGGCTGATCTGGCTCGAAAAGTGGACCTATTGAGTAATTTGGAATTGGTATTTGGGTAATTTAGAACCCATCACCGACCAGTGTCATCCTGAGCGAAGCGAAGGATCTCTGCATCTTCGTGCCACGAGCAAAGTACATAGATCCTTCGCTTCGCTCAGGATGACAACGTTTTGCTTTCAGTTACTCAATCGCTAAATTTCCAATTACTCAATTTCTGTTACTTGCTATACAACTCAACAATCAACTGCTCATTCACCGGCAGCTGAATATCTTCACGCTTGGGCAACGACAGAACCCGCGCTTTGTAATTGTCGCGATCAACTTCAAGCCAACTCGGCAACGTGCCATGGCTGGCGAATTCTTTCGCCAACTCAAGCACGGTGAGTTTCTTGCTGTTCTCGCGGATAGAAATTTCCTCACCCGCGCTCACTTCGTAGGAAGGAATGTTGACCTTGCGATTGTCGACGGCTACGTGTCCGTGACGCACTAATTGGCGCGCCTGGCGCCGCGACTGCGCAAAGCCAAGCCGAAACACAACGTTGTCCAGCCGCCGCTCCAACTGCTGCAGCAGCTTTTCGCCCGTCACGCCCCTGGAGCGCGCGGCCTTCTCGAAGTAGTTGCGGAACTGGCCTTCCTGGGTGAAGTAGATGCGCTTCGCTTTTTGCTTCTCGCGCAACTGCAGACCGTAACCAACAATCTTGGCCTTGCGGTCTTTCCCATGTTGTCCGGGAGCGAAGTTGCGCTTCTCAATGGGGCACTTATCGCTAAAACACTTGGCGCCTTTGAGGAACAGCTTCATGCCCTCGCGGCGGCATAGACGGCAGACTGCATCGGTATAACGTGCCATGTTGCTCCTTGATAAACCGGTTTACGGGACTGGCTTCCCTTCTTCCCGGTTGAATGTAGAGACGTTGCTTGCAACGCCTATTCTTGCGCTTACAAGACGTAGCAAGCTACGTCTCTACAGCTTACACGCGCCTTCTTTTTGGCGGCCGGCATCCGTTGTGCGGAATCGGGGTGACGTCACGAATCGAGCGCACTTCGATGCCGGAAGCAGCCAACGCGCGCACAGCCGATTCACGCCCTGATCCCGGGCCGCTCACCCGCACATCCACGCTGCGGACTCCATGATCGCGCGCCATGTTCGCCGCATTTGACGCGGCCTGCTGCGCGGCAAAAGGAGTTCCCTTGCGCGATCCACGGAAACCCAGCGATCCCGAACTCTTCCATGACAGAACGTTGCCGTTCATGTCGGAAATCGTCACGATCGTGTTATTGAAGGACGCCTGCACGTACGCCAGTCCATGCGGCACATGCTTGCGCTCCTTCTTCTTGAACGTCTTCTTCTTGCCTTTTTTCTCCGGCGCGGCTCCGGTGCCGCCCGCTGCTGCTGGTTTTGCCATAGTAGCTCTTAGCTCCTAGCTCGTAGCTTCTAGCCAGGAGCTAGAAGCGAGAAGCTGCTTTTATGTCTTGGCCATTGACTTCTTCTTCTGCGCGACCGTTCCCTTGCGCGGTCCCTTTCGGGTGCGCGCGTTCGTATGTGTGCGTTGTCCCCGCACCGGCAGGTTGCGGCGGTGACGAAATCCGCGATAGGAGCCGATTTCGATGAGGCGCTTAATGTTCATCGAAACTTCCTTGCGCAGATCGCCTTCGACCAAACCTTCGGCTTCAATGACCGTGCGGATGCGGTTCACCTCTTCTTCGCTGAGGTCCTGAACCTTCTTCATGGGATCGACTTTCGCTTCGTCGAGAATGCGTCCCGAGCGCGAATTACCGATTCCATAGATATAGGTCAGCGCGATGCTGATGTGCTTGTGGCGGGGAAGATCCACGCCTGCAATACGTGCCATTCCTTAACTCCCCGCGAGGGTCTAGCCCTGGCGCTGTTTGTGTTTCGAATTCACGCAGATCACCCGGACCACACCTTTGCGATGGATGATCTTGCACTTGTCACAAATCTTCTTAACCGATGCCCGTACCTTCATAACCCAGCCTTCAGCCGTCGGCTCTGAGCCTTCAGCAAAACTATTTGTAGCGATAAACGATTCTTCCGCGATTCAGGTCGTACGGCGAAAGCTCGACCGCGACCTTATCTCCCGGCAGGATGCGAATGAAATTCTTGCGCATCTTGCCCGAAACGTGCGCCAGCACTTGATGCTTGTTTTCCAGTTCGACCCGGAACATCGCATTGGGCAGCGGTTCCAGCACCACCGCCATCACTTCAATCGCGTCTTCTTTGCTCATCGACCCCTTAGCTGTGAGCTATGAGCGCTGAGCTGTGAGCAATCCCGCCAGGCATTCCTCTCAGCTCCCTGCTCCAATTCAAGAATTTAACCGTTTGCTCATCGCTCACTGCACCATAGCTCACGGCTCACTGCGTCAAAATCACCGGCCCATCTTTTGTCACCGCGACGCAATGTTCAAAGTGCGCGCTGAAACTTCCGTCTGCGGTAACTGCCGTCCACTTGTCGCCCAAAACCCGCGTTTCAGGCTTGCCGAAATTCACCATCGGCTCAATCGCGAGAACCATGCCTTCTCTCAATCTCGCGCCGTGACCGCGGGCGCCGTAGTTCGGGACCTGCGGCTCTTCGTGCAACCGCGTTCCGATGCCATGCCCAACGAATTCCCGCACCACGCTGAATCCCGCGGCTTCCACGTGCTCCTGCACCGCAGCACCAACATCGCCGACGGAGTTGCCGATCCGGGCCTGCTCAATGCCCCGGTAAAGGGACGCCTCGGTCACGTCTAAAAGCTTCTTGATCTCCGGCTTCAGGCCGTTTCCTACGGGAACCGTAATCGCCGCGTCTCCATAGTACCCGTCGAGCACCACGCCGCAGTCGATCGAAACGATGTCTCCCTCTTTCAGCATTCTCTTTTCCGAGGGAATGCCGTGCACAATCTCTTCATTCACCGACGTGCACAGCACGCAGGGGTAATCGTAATATCCCTTGAACGCCGGCTTGGCTCCGAGGTCCCTGATCTTCTTGTCCGCGGCCCTCTCCAGGTCCATTGTGGTCACACCCGGTGCGACCATCGTCTTCAAGTGATCGAGAACCTGACGCACGATGTGGCCGCTATGCCGCATCTTATCGATCTCACTCGCCGACTTGCAGACAATCGCCATTCGTCCTTACGCGTGATGATCTTCCAGGATCCGGCAAATCTGCTCGGTCACATCATCCACCGGAAGATCCCCGTTTACCGAGATCAACCTGCCAGTGCGCTGATAGTAATCGGCTACGGGCTTGGTCTGCTCCTGAAACGCCGTAAGTCGTGGTTGAATGATTTCCAACCGGTCGTCGTTGCGGGCCACCAGTTTCGTCCCGTGCGGCTCATCGCAAACTTCATCCAATCGGGGCGGCTGGAAGTGGACGTTATAGATCCGTCCACAGGTGGGACAAGAACGTCGTCCAGTAATCCGGAGCAATAATTGATTATAGTCGACGTTGAGCCGGATCACAATTGGCCAAGCCCGCGTCGGCCTCGAGTTATCAAAGAGCTCATGCTCGAGCAACGCATCGAGCCACCCGGCTTGGGCCGCAGTCCGGGGAAAACCGTCCAAGATGTATCCGCGCTCGCAGTCCGGCAGCATCAGCCGTTCGCGCACCATGTTGCAAACCAGATCGTCGGAAACCAGCTCGCCGCGGGCCATGACCGCCTTCGCGGCCTTGCCCAGCTCGGTGCCTCGGTCTACGTTCTCCCTCAGCAGATCTCCCGTCGAAATCTGAGGAATTCCGTAGTGCTCCATAATTCGCTTGGACTGAGTGCCCTTCCCGGCACCCGGTGGCCCAAGCAGCACAACGGGACCCACTGCACATGAGGTTTCCTGCGCCATCGGCTTGGCGAAAGCCTCCCGAGCTCAGTCTCCCCGGCGCCTCAAATCATTGCCGAGGTGCAGCAACCCCAAACCTCATTCCGTACTACGTCGCTTACAACGTCTCACGCGCGAAGCATAGCCACCGAGACGTAGCGAGCTACGTCTCTACGAACCCGCCCTCACCAGCGACGTCCGCGAATCCGGCCGCTGCGGGGCGTGAATCCGTCGTAATGCCGCATGATCAACTGCGCTTCGATCTGCGTTACCGTATCCATCGCCACGCCAACCACAATCAGCAGCGATGTTCCACCGAAATAGAAACTCACGCCTAAACCATTCGTGACCCAGTTGGGCAGTCCTTCGAAGAATCGCCCCATCACTCCCGGAAGATGATTCAGGTGAATACCGGTGATCATCCACTCGGGTATGAACGAAATGATAATCAGGTACAACGCGCCCACGAGTGTGATGCGCGTCAGAACTTCGTTGATGAAGTCGGCCGTGCGCTTGCCCGGACGAATGCCCGGGATGAACCCGCCGTACTTACGCATGTTGTCGGCGACTTCGCTGGGATTGAACACGATGGAGACATAAAAATACGCGAAGAAAATAATGCCTACCGCGTACAACAAGGTATAGAGGGGCTCGCCCCATCCCAGCATCCGGAACAGATCCGCGAAGTAGCGATTGTTGCGCATCCCGTAGCCGATAGTTTGCGGCAGGGTCAAGATCGAAGACGCGAAGATTACTGGCATGACGCCGCCAGCATTCACACGCAAGGGCAAGTGCGTCGACTGCCCGCCCATGACTTTGCGCCCAACCACGCGCTTGGCATATTGCACGGGGATTCGTCGCTCACTGCGTTCCACATAAACAATGAACCCCACCACTACAATCATGAAAGCCAGCAGGAACACCATTAATGGGAAGGTCATCGCACCCCAAGCGGCGTTCTTGGCTTTCTCAACCAGATCCACGATGCCGCGCGGCAATCCTACAACGATGCCGGCAAAGATCAGCAGCGACATTCCATTGCCCACGCCGCGATCGGTAATCTGTTCGCCGAGCCACATAATGAAAGCGCTACCCGTGGTCAAGGTGAGCATCGTCATCAGACGGAATCCCCAGCCCGGAGTCAGCGCGAAACCACCCTTTTCCAGGCCGATGGCAATTCCGAATGACTGAACGGCGCTGAGAATGACGGTGATATATCGCGTCCATTGCGTAATCTTCTTGCGCCCCAGTTCGCCTTCCTTCTGGAGCTTGGCCAGCGGTTCGTACACGACCGTCAGCAACTGCAGAATGATCGATGCCGTGATGTACGGCATGATGCCGAGGGCAAAGATCGTCATGCGGCGCAACTGGCCGCCGGAGAACAGATCCACAAATCCAAGCAGCGAACCGCTCGTGCTCCCCTGTGTGAAAAACTGCTCCAGCTTCAGGGTATCGATTCCGGGTGTGGGAAGGTGTCCACCGAGGCGGTAGACGAACAAGAGCCCCAGGGTGAAGAGGATCCGCTTGCGCAGATCCGGAATCCGAAAAATATTCGCCAGCTTGTCAAACATTACTGCAAGACCTCGACCTTGCCGCCTGCCTTCGTGATCTTTTCTTGCGCGGACTTGGAAAACTTGTGAGCGCTCACCGTGAGAGCGACGCTCAATTCTCCGTCACCCAGAATTTTGACTGGATGCTTCGTCTTGATCACGCCGGCTTGGCGCAGCACGTCGGGATTGATAGTGGTCTCGCCCAACTCCGCCAAACGCTCAAGACTCACGATGCTGTACTCCTTGCGGAAGATATTGGTGAACCCGCGTTTGGGCATGCGCCGGTGCAGCGGCATCTGGCCGCCTTCAAATCCGCGAATCATGCGGGAACCCGAGCGCGAACGCTGTCCCTTGTGTCCACGGGTGGAAGTTTTCCCCATGCCGGAGCCCATACCGCGCCCCACGCGCTTGCGTTTTTCCGTCGCCTTTTTCGGTGCGTGAATATTCGATAAGTTCATTATCTTTTCTCGTAGAGACGTAGCTTGCTACGTCCTGGCGCGAGACGTAGCAAGCTACGTCTGTACAGCGTTAGTCTACAAACTCAACCAAATGTGGCACCTTTGCCACCATCCCGCGGATGGCCTGCGTGTCCGGACGGTCTATCACCTGGTTCAGCCGGGTGAATCCTAGTCCCTTGATCACTTTTTTGTGTTTCACCGGGCTACAGATCGCGGAGCGTACCCATTTTAAGTGAATCCTTCCGCTGCCCGAATTTGTTTTCTTCGCCGTCATATCAACCTCGTCTGTGGAAAGGCACCGGAGACAAATGCATCCGGCTTCAATCCCGAGAACTTACAACTCCCCTGCCATTTTTCCGCGCAGGGTCGCCACGCTCTCTCTATTCTTTAGCTGCTTCAATGCATCGAAAGTTGCCTTAATTACGTTGTGCGGATTCGTCGTTCCAATCGACTTGGTCAGAACGTTCTGCACACCGGCAGAGGTCATGACGGCGCGCACGGCTCCACCCGCGATCACGCCTGTGCCTTCCGGAGCCGGCTTGAGCAACACTCTCCCCGATCCATAACGGCCAAGCACGAGATGCGCAATGCTGGTCTGGGTCAAATTCACCTTCACCAGATTCTTTTTCGCCGACTCAATTCCTTTGCGGATGGCCTGCGGCACTTCCTTCGCCTTACCGGAGCCGTAACCCACCACTCCCGCCGAGGGATCGCCGACCACGACCAGTGCCGCAAAAGAAAGATTCTTGCCGCCCTTGACGACCTTCGTCACGCGGTTAATCGCCACCACCTGGTCCTTCAGCTGGTACGACCCTGCATCGAGTTTCTTGATCACTGTTGGCATTGATAAACCTAGCTTCTAGCTGCCAGCTCCTAGCCTCTAGCGACCGACATGGGTTGGCTAGAAGCTAAAAGCTAGAAGCTGATCTTAGAACTGAAGTCCCGCTTCTCGTGCCGCGTCGGCCAGAGCCTTTACGCGCCCGTGATAAATGTATCCTCCGCGGTCAAACACAACTTTGGTAACGCCCTTGGCTTTGGCGCGCTCGGCAATGACCTTGCCGACCGACTTTGCCGAAGCCACGTTGCCGCCCGTCCGCCGATCTTCTTTTTTTCCCTCGGCAGTGCTGGCGGAAACCAGCGTCTTCCCGCTCAGGTCGTCGATGACCTGCACGTAAATGTGATTCAGCGAACGGTACACATTCAGCCGCGGTCGCTCGGCCGACCCTTGCAGCTTTTTGCGAATGCGCTCGTGAACATGCCCGCGTTTCTCGTTCTTGGTAATCTTTGTCAGCATTTCGTCAGTCCTTGTACAGGTCCTTCGCTTCGCTCAGCATAGCGGCTGCGGGCTCCCGCCTCGCTCACGCCCGCATAACAGCGCTATTTCGCTCCGGTCTTTCCAACCTTCTTCTTCAAACGCTCGCCCGCGTAGCGCACGCCTTTATTTTTGTAGGGATCGGGCGGACGCAACGAACGCATCTCGGCTGCAACCTGTCCCACCTTCTGGCGGTCAATTCCCGTCAAAGTGATTTTCGTCTGCTTTGGATCCACCGCGGCATCGACTCCCGTTGGAAGCGGATATTCAATCGGATGGGAGTAGCCCAGGTTGAACACGATCTGGCTTTTGCCCTTCATCTCGGCGCGATAGCCGATTCCGACGATCTCCAGTTCTCGCGTCCAGCCCCGGGTGACACCTTCCACCGCGTTGTTGACCAAAGCCCGAGCGAGTCCGTGCACAGCAGACTGCGAATCGTTCTCGCGAATCGCGACCATGTGCCCGTCTTTCTGCTCGAACTTAATTCCTCTCGGAAGCGGAGTGTCCAGTTTGCCCTTCGGCCCCTGAACCAGAACCGTACTTCCCTGAATAGTAACCGTGACTCCCTTAGGAATCGCGATCGGCTTTTTTCCAATTCGTGACATAAGCTTTTAGGTTCTAGCTCCTAGCTTCTAGCCAGGACGCTTGGGTTTGAAGTCCCAACTTTCTCAGGACTGTTTGACTTCAAGTCTCCCTCGACCTCGCCGCTCTAGCTACTAGCGAGAAGCCAGTAGCTAAAAACTGCGTTAGTAAATCTCGCACAACAATTCGCCGCCCACACCTTCTTTGCGGGCCTGGCGGCCAGTCATCACGCCGCGCGGCGTGGTGAGAATGTTGATCCCCATCCCGCCCAGCACGCGGGGAATCTCGGCACGCCGCACGTAGACTCGGCATCCCGGGCGCGACACACGCTCCACCTTTGAGATGGCCGCCTCGTTGTTCGCGCCATACTTCAGATAAATCCGAATAACCTTGTGGCCCTCTTCTTCCGTCGGCTTGAAATTGGAGATATAGCCCTCCTCTTTCAGGATGCGGGCAATCTCCAGCTTCAACCGTGAAGCGGGAATGTCCACCTTCTGGTGCCGGGCCTGGAGTGCGTTCCGCACTCGCGTCAGCATATCTGCGACCGGATCGGTCAACCTCATCGTTTGCTTCTCCTCCAGCCGCCCGTTCGCTCCGCGTCCAGCGGAGAACCTGCAGCAGCTTGCTACTTCAACTTGCTTTTCCCAATGTCGTCCTGAGCGCCGCGCTTTTGCGCCGCGAAGGATCTATGCAACTCGCTCACACGCGAGATTACCTACCAGGAAGACTTCGAAACCCCGGGTATCTCCCCGCGCAGCGCCAATTGCCGGAAACACAGCCGGCATATGCCAAACTTCCGCAGGAACCCCCGTGGACGCCCGCAGAACTTGCAGCGGTTATGCTTGCGCGTGGAAAACTTGGGCTTGCGAGCCTTATCCTGGTGCAGCCCAACTCCGTCTTTAACTCGTTTTGCTGTAGTCGCCATTCAATCCTTTGTGAAAACCTGAAACTTGAAACTCATGCCCGAAACGGCATTCCCATGTGCTTCAGCAGAGACCGAGCCTGATTGTCGTTGGCCGCGGTAGTCACAATCGTGACGTTCATGCCCTTCAGCTTGTCGACCTTCTCGTACGAAATCTCCGGGAAGATCAACTGATCGTGCAGGCCGATCGTGTAATTCCCGCGTCCGTCAAACGATTTGCTCGACACTCCGCGAAAATCGCGCACCCGCGGTAGAACGATATTCACCAACCGGTCGAAAAATTCGTACATGCGATCGCCCCGCAGAGTAACCATCGCCCCAATCGACTGGCCTTGCCGAACCTTGAACGCCGCAATCGATTTCTTCGCCCGAGTCACCACGGGCTTTTGCCCGGTGATCTGGCCTAGTTCGTTCACCGCAGGATCAAGAACCTTCGCATTCTGCGTCGCCTCGCCCACACCCATGTTGACAACGATTTTGTGCAGCCGTGGAACCGCCATTACGTTCTTCAGTTCCAGTTCCTTCAGCAAAGCGGGAGCAACTTCCTTCTCAAACCTGGCCCGCAGCCGCGGACGCTCTTTGGCGCTATGCCGCTGCTGGTCCGGCCCCTTCTGTTCCGCTGCCGGTGCTTCCTTCGGTCCCTTTTTGTCTTTCGCCATTTCGTTTCATCTTCCTCTCACGGTTTCGGAGTGTCAGCATGTGGAATGCAACTGACGTGTACCGGTTCGTGAAATATTTTGTAATTCTGTAATCGGGTAATTTCAAAGAACTTGGGCTCGAATTACAAAATTTCCCGATTACTCAATGACCAAATCACTTATCCAATGTCGTTCCGCACTTCTTACATACCCGTACTTTCCGGTCTCCACGCATATCATGTCCGATGCGGACCGGGCCGCAAGTCGGGCACACCAGTTGCACGTTCGAAATTGCAATCCGGCTCTCCTGCTCCGCAATGCCGCCCTTGATATTCCGCTGCGGGTTTGGACGCACGTGCTTCTTCACCATCATCACGTGCTCGACCAGAATCTTCGCATCATTCGGAAAAACGCGCAGCACACGTCCTTCCTTGCCCTTATCGCGTCCCGTGATCACCTTCACGGTGTCGTTGCGCCGAATGTCCACTCGCTTGTGTTCTGTACTTACCGTTTGCATTTTTCCAATCCCAATCTTCTAATTTCGTAATTTGGAAATCTTGTAACCGTTGATCCTCGGGTCTCAAATTACAAAATGCCCGATTACCAAATTGCAAAATCTCTATATGACCTCGGGTGCCAACGAGACAATCTTCAAAAACTTTTTCTCACGCAGCTCGCGCGCGACAGGTCCGAAAACGCGCGTTCCTACCGGCTCTCCAGCTTCGTTGATCAGCACTGCCGCATTCTGATCGAAGCGGATATAAGTTCCATCGCGCCGCCGGTGTTCCTTACGCGTGCGCACGATGACGGCTTTGACAACCTTGCCCTTCTGCACCTGGCCTTCGGGGGCCGATTCCTTCACGGCCGCAGTGATCACGTCGCCCAGCCCGGCGTTCAATCCCGTCGAACCGCCCAGCGGCAGGATCATCTGCAGCTTGCGTGCGCCGGAATTGTCGGCGACCTCCAGCATCGTTCTCATCATCACAGCCATGGCCAATCTCCCTGTCTAAATCTCTTGCGCGGCTAGCTGGCCGCAGCTTCGCTGGTCTCGGGCACTAGCGCCGCTTTGCGGACAATATCCTTCAGCTTCCAGCGCTTCAGTTTCGACAACGGACGTGTTTCCTCGATCCGCACTACGTCGCCCACATGGGCCTGATTGGTTTCGTCGTGCGCGTAGAACTTCTTGTGCCGCGCAATCACGCGACCGTAGAAAGGATGTGCCTTTTTCCGCGTCACCTGCACGACAATCGTCTTCTGCATGCGGCTGGCTACGACTTCTCCGACGACTTCCTTACGGCGGCCCTGCGCCTTCTGTGTTGTTTCCGCCATTATCGTTTCTCCGTTGCGCCCGTGCGCTTGCGTTCAACCTGGATCGTCTTCACCCGCGCAATGTCCTTGCGCAGCCCGCGCATTTTCTTCAGCGATTCCGTCTGTCCCATGTTCAGCTGAAATTTCAGCTTAAACAACTGGTCCGCCAGCTCGCGCTCCTGGTTGCCAAGCTCCACGTCGGTCAAATTTCGAATTTTGTCTACCTTCATAATTCCTCAATCTCTAGCCGGACCTGACTACTTTAGTGCCGCGCGCCTTCGCGTTTCACCAGCGTCGTCCGTAGCGCCAGCTTGTGGGAGGCCAGCCGCATCGCCTCGCTCGCATCCTGGAGCGATACACCTTCCATCTCGAACAAAATCTTTCCCGGACGCACCACCGCAACCCAGTGATCGGGAGCGCCTTTGCCCTTTCCCATACGGGTTTCAGCCGGCTTTTTCGTCACCGGCTTGTCGGGGAACACGCGAATCCAGATCTTCCCACCGCGCTTGACGAAACGAGTCATAGCTACCCGGCTCGCTTCAATCTGCCGGTCGGTGATCCACCCAGGCTCCAGCACCTTTAGGCCGTAATCGCCAAATGACAGCGTTGATCCGCGCCAAGCCTTGCCAGCCATGCGCCCGCGCTGCTGTTTCCGATACTTCACTTTCTTCGGCATCAACATATCGAATTTTCCCGTAGAGACGTTGTTTGCAACGTCTCGTCACCACATACTGTTTGCCGCAACCGGCAGTAGACGTAGCCAGCTACGTCTCTACGAAATTGCTAGAATGCCGCAGCCGCCTGGCTTTCCCGCTTCTTCTGCGGCAGGATTTCGCCCTTATACACCCAGCACTTCACCCCGATAACACCGTAGGTCGTGCGTGCTTCGGTGAAGCCGAAATCGATGTCAGCGCGTAAAGTGTGCAGCGGCAAACGTCCCTGCAGATACCACTCCGAGCGCGCGATTTCATTGCCGTTCAGGCGTCCGCTCACGCGAACCTTGATTCCCTTGCATCCGAAGCGCAGCGCCGAATCCACGGCTTTGCGCATGGCCCGCCGGAATCCAACGCGTTTCTCCAGTTGCAGGGCAATCGACTCCGACACGAGCTGCGCGTCAAGTTCGGGTTTATGCACTTCCTGGATGTCCACGAAAATATCTTTGCCACCAGTGCGCTTTTGCAGTTCGCCCTTGAGCTTGTCAATCTCCGCGCCCTTGCGCCCAATGATAATCCCCGGTCGCGCCGTCTTGATGATGATGCGCAGCTTGTTGCCGGGACGCTCGATCTCAATCGAGCTAACCCCCGCAGACTTGAGCTTGTCCTTCAACTCAGTCTTCAGCTTCACGTCTTCGTGCAACTGTTTGTCGTAGTCCCGCTCCGCAAACCAGCGCGACTTCCACGGCTTCGTAAATCCAAGCCGGAACCCGTAAGGATGGACTTTTTGTCCCATTGATTCTCCTAAACTACTCAGTTTCCAGTTTCGAGTGTCAGGTTTCGACGAACGCGTCTCGCTCAGGCGAAACTCGAAACTTGAAACTACTTTGCAGCTGCTTTTTTCTTGCCCGTGCTCTTCCTCGCGACCGGTGCCCGTCTCCGAGCCTTGGCCGGAGCAGGCGCTGCATTTTCGCCGACGACAGTAGCGACTTCGCCGTTCTTCCCGCGCTCCGCCAACACCAGCTCGATATGCGCAATACGCCGCTGATAACGGTACGCGCGACCTTGGGGCGCCGGACGAATTCTCTTCATCCGTGGCCCGTCATTCGCCACTGCGCGTTTGACGTACAGGTTGTCGATGTCGACATCGATCCCCTTCTCGCTCGCGAGAAAGTTCGCGTTGTCGAGCGCCGACTGCAGCAGCTTCCCGACAGGCGCCGCGACCCGCTTCTTGGTGAACATCAAAGTATTGCGCGCGTCTTCCACGCGCCGTCCCTTGATGAGGTCCAGCACCAGCCGCGCCTTCTGTGGCGAAACCCGCAGGTAACGCATTTCCGCTCGAAATTCCATATTAGCTACTAGCTCCTGGCTGTTAGGTCCTAGCTAAAACCAGCAGCTAGAAACCGTGTCACGCAGCCGACCTTACCCATCTCTCGAATGCCTAGCTAGTAGCGAGAAGCTAGTAGCTAGAAGCTTCTTATGCCTTCGGCGCTGTCGGAGTCGCCGCAGCCGCTGGTGCCGGAGCTCCCGGACCGCCCGGGATACCTGCGGGCTTCGCCGCCACTTCCGTCGCCGCCCTCATGGAGTGTCCCTTGAAGGTGCGCGTGAAGCTAAACTCGCCGAGCTTGTGACCCACCATGTTCTCGGTCACATACACCGGAATGAATTTCTTCCCGTTGTGCACCGCGATCGTGTGTCCCACCATCTCCGGGACCACGGTCGACCGCCGCGACCACGTGCGCAGCACTTTCTTTTCATTGCGCGAATTCAGGCCTTCCACTCTTGCCAGAAGGTATCCATCCACGAATGCGCCTTTTTTCGTTGAACGCGCCATATCTCCTCGTAGAGACGCTGCTTGCAGCGTCTCGATCTTCTCCCATACTGCCGCTTCCGGCAGGAGACGTAGCCAGCTACGTCTCTACGAAAACTCTTACTTACTTCGCCGGCTCACGATGAACTTATCCGTACGCTTGTTGTTGCGTGTTTTGTATCCGCGCGTCGGCTGGCCCCAAGGCGTCACTGGATGCCGTCCGCCGGAGGTCTTTCCTTCACCACCACCGTGCGGATGGTCCACCGGGTTCATCGAAACGCCGCGGTTATGCGGGCGTTTCCCCAGCCACCGCGACCGTCCAGCCTTGCCGATGGTTACATTCTCGTGATCGATGTTGCCGACCTGCCCGATCGTCGCCATGCAATCCTGCGAAATCTTGCGCGTCTCGCCCGAAGGCAGCTTCACCAGCGCATACTCTGCTTCCTTCGCCACCAACTGCGCCGATCCACCCGCCGAGCGCACCATCTGACCACCTTTGCCAGGCTTCAGTTCCAGATTATGAATCTGCGTGCCAGGCGGAATGTTGCGCAGGGGTAACGCGTTGCCGACAAGAATGTCCGCGTCGGCACCGCTCACCACCTTCTGTCCCACCTTCAATCCCTCAGGCTGCAGGATGTACCGCTTCTCGCCATCGGCATACGCCAGCAGCGCAATGCGCGATGAGCGATTCGGATCGTATTCGATCGTCGTCACCGTCGCCGGAATCCCGGTCTTGTCACGCTTGAAGTCGATGATGCGCAGCTTGCGCTTATGGCCGCCACCGATAAACCGCATCGTCGTGTCGCCCGAATTGCGACGTCCGCCGGTCCGCGGCTTCGGTTCAACCAGCGGCTTATGCGGATGCCTCGTCGTAATATCGTCGTTGACCAGCGTCGTGCGATATCGCAAAGTCTGCGTCGTCGGTCTGTATGTCTTAATCGGCATAATCACTCTTCTCGTAGAGACATTGCTTGCACCGTCTCGCTTGCAACCGAGAGACGTAGCCAGCTACGTCTCTACACTGGCCTATAGATTCTGCGCGTACTCCGGCATCTTCTCGCCGCTGCGCAAGCGCACGTACGCTTTCTTCCAATCCGGACGGTACCCGGCAAACTTGCCGCGCCGCCGCTCTTTTCCCGGATACGTGGCCGTTCGCACCGAATGCACCTTCACTTTGAAAATCGTCTGTACCGCTTCCTTGATTTCCGTCTTGGTCGCCTTCGGAGCTACCTGGAAAACCAGCGTGTTCTGGTTTTCCTTGATGGCCAGGCCCTTTTCAGTAATCACCGGGCGGCGAATGATCTGGTATGCGCTCTTCATCAGGCCACCTCCGCCGCTTTCTCAGTGCGTGCCCGCCGGCGGCGTTCCTTCACTGGCTTCTTCGCGCCTTCGTCTGCGCCCGACTTGCGCATTTTTTTCGAAACCGAGTTCTGCAGCGAAGCCTGAAGCTTCTCAATCGCCGGATGCGAAAAGATCACACGATCGTGACGCAGCAGGTGATAAGGATGCACTTCATTCCCCCGCACAAGTTCGAGTCCCTCGATATTGCGCGCGCTCAACTCCAAGTTGCGGTTCTCGTGCTGCGGCGCTTCCACCACCAGCACGGTTGAATTCACTTGCAGCGAATCCAGCGCCTTTCGGAACTCCTTGGTTTTCGGTTCCTTCACGTCAAATGCATTGACCACGATCAATTTGCCGTCGGCAAGCTTCGACGCCAGTGCCGACCGCAGCGCGCCCAGCAGCTTTTTCTTGCGGGAAAGTGTAGTCGTAAGAGCGCGGCTGCGGACCATGCACCGTATACCCATGCCGCCACAGAGGCGACCGGATCGATCCGATTCGCGCCCGGCCTGTGCCCTTCTGCTTCCACAGTTTCTTGCCGGATCCGGAAACTTCCCGGCGCGCTTTCGTCTTGTGCGTTCCGGCGCGCTGCCCGGCGCGGTAATGCTTCACCGCTTCCCAGAGCAGATCTTCATTCACCGCGCCGAAGATCTCATCGGCGAGGTCGAATGTCCCCACCTTCTCGCCGCTCAAATTGTGAATATCAATGGTTGCCATGTCTTTGCTCTTCCGACCACCGGCCACTGGCCACTGATCCTTGTAGAGACGTTGCTTGCAACGTCGCCTAGCCCTTCTTTGCCGCTCGCTTGGCGGCCTTCAACGGATCCACCGTTGCCGCACCCGCAAATCCACGACGCTCTCGCGGCGGTTTCTTCGCCTTGGTAATCACGATGTATCCGCCCTGCGGCCCAGGCACGCTGCCTTCCACCACCAGCAAATTCTCGTCCTTATCTACCCCGATCACCCGCAAATTGCGGGCCGTGACCTGCTCGTTTCCCATGTGTCCCGACATCCGCATCCCTTTGAACACGCGCGACGGAAACGCCGAGGATCCGATCGAACCGGTGATCTGGAACATCGATCCATGCGACTTCGGACCACCGGCAAAGTGATGCCGCTTCACCACGCCCTGAAAGCCCCGTCCCTTGCTGATTCCTACGATGTCGACAAACTTTTCGCCATCGAAGATCTCGACCAATACGCGATCGCCAACCTTCACCGCTCCATTTCCATCCGCGGACGGTTCGATTTCGAGCGGAACCTCGCGCATGAATTTCACCGGCGGCAAATTGTTCTTCGCGAGATGTCCCTTCGCGGGTTTCGTCAGCCGCGACTCTTTCACAAACTCAACCAGCCCGATCTGCGCCGCCTCGTATCCATCCTTCACAGCCGTTTTGTGCTGCGTCACCACGCAAGGGCCAGCCTGCAACACTGTGACCGGGCGGACATCGCCCCGCGAGTCAAACAGTTGCGTCATCCCGACTTTTTTCCCCAAAATTCCCGCGACCTTCGTAGCCATTTCCTTCTCCATGCCCAGCGTGGCCTATAGCTATTGGCTGGGGAGCATTTGCTCGTGCAGAGACGGACGCCGTCGTCCGTCCCGCGGGCAAAGCCCGCGTTTCCTATTTATGCTCTTTCCCGAACGCCTTAATCTCGACGTCCACACCCGCAGGCAGATCCAGCTTCATCAGCGCATCCACGGTTTGCGAGGTGGGATCGAGAATATCTAGCAGCCGCTTGTGCGTGCGGATCTCAAACTGCTCCCGCGACTTTTTATCCACGTGCGGCGAACGCAGCACGGTGTACTTATTCTTCATCGTAGGCAGCGGAATCGGCCCGGCCAGGCGCGCGCCGGTTCTCTTGGCCGTTTCCACGATCTCGCTCGTCGACTGATCCAGAATGCGATAGTCGTACGCTTTGAGTCGTATCCGAATTTTCTCGTTTCCAATCACTATTTCATCTCTCTAACCCCTCCCGGCATCTCCGGAAGGAAAGAACTTGCGGCAAGCTGCAAGCCGCATCATTAGGTAACCGAAGCTTGGAGTTCTCACAGCGCTTTAGCTAGTAGCAGAAGCTGGCTTACTGCACAATCTCCGCGATCGTGCCTGCTCCCACCGTGTGGCCGCCTTCGCGAATGGCGAAGCGCAAGCCCTTCTCCATCGCCACCGGCGTGATCAGCTCGATCACCAGGCTGACGTTGTCTCCCGGCATCACCATCTCGGTGCCTGCCGGCAACTCCGCCACTCCCGTCACGTCCGTCGTTCGCAGGTAAAACTGCGGACGATATCCCTTGAAGAACGGCGTATGACGCCCGCCCTCTTCCTTCGTCAGAATGTAGACCTCAGCCTTGAACTTGGTGTGCGGCGTGATCGATCCACCCTTGGCCAGCACCATGCCGCGCTCCACGTCGTCCTTGCCAATGCCGCGCAGCAGCAGTCCCGCATTGTCGCCCGCCATGCCTTCATCCAGCTGCTTCTTGAACATCTCGACGCCCGTAACTACCGTCTTGCGCGTGTCGCGGAAGCCCACAATTTCCACTTCCTCGCCCACCTTCACCTTGCCCCGCTCAATGCGGCCCGTAACCACCGTGCCGCGGCCCGAGATCGAGAAGATATCTTCAATCGGCATCAGAAACGGCTTATCCAGTTCGCGCGCCGGCTGCGGCACACTCTTGTCCACCGCCTCCATCAACGCGTCAATCTGCTTTTCCCACTTCTCTTCGCCGTTCAAAGCGCCCAGCGCCGACAAACGAATCACCGGCACATCATCGCCCGGGAACTTGTAGCTCTTCAGCAACTCGCGCACTTCGAGTTCGACCAGATCCAGCAACTCCGGATCGTCCACCGCATCGCACTTGTTCAGCGCCACCACGATGTAGGGCACACCTACCTGGCGGGCCAGCAGCACGTGCTCGCGCGTCTGCGGCATCGGACCGTCGGTCGCCGCCACCACCAGGATCGCGCCGTCCATCTGCGCCGCACCGGTGATCATGTTCTTGATGTAGTCGGCGTGCCCCGGGCAATCCACGTGCGCGTAGTGCCGGTTCGGCGTCTCGTACTCCACGTGCGCCGTCGCAATCGTGATCCCACGCGCCTTTTCTTCCGGGGCATTGTCGATCGAATCAAACGAACGAAACTTAATGTTCGGATTGTGCTTCGACAAAACCTTGGTGATGGCCGCCGTCAACGTAGTCTTGCCATGATCGATGTGTCCGATCGTGCCTACGTTGCAGTGCGGCTTATTCCGTTCAAATTTCTCTTTCGCCATTTCTATTCTCCGTAGAGACGTTGCTTGCAACGTCTCTTTCTCATCAGGTGCCGGCCTGCGCCGGCAGAGAGACGTAGCAAGCTACGCCTCTACAGAAACTATTTCGCCGTGCCTTGCACCTTGGCGATGATTTCCTCCGCCACCGACCGCGGAGCCTCCTCATAACGCGCAAAGTGCATCGAGTATTCCGCGCGCCCCTGCGTTGACGAACGCATGTGCGTAGCGTATCCGAACATCTCGGCCAATGGAACGATCGCCTTGATCACCTGCGAACCCGCGCGATGCTCCATGCCTTCAATGCGTCCGCGTCGCGAACTGAGATCACCCATGATGGTGCCTGCGTAATCTTCCGGCGTCACCACTTCGACCGCCATTACCGGCTCCAGCAGCACCGGAGAAGCCTTGCGGGCCGCCTCTTTGAACGCCATTGACCCGGCAATCTTGAACGCCATTTCATTCGAATCAACGTCGTGGTAGCTGCCGTCGTACAGCGTTGCCTTGACATCCACCATCGGATATCCGGCCAGCACCCCGCCTTCGAGTGCTTCCTGTATGCCCTGATCGATCGGCTTGATAAATTCCTTCGGTACCGAGCCGCCGACGATGTCGTTGACAAACTCGTAGCCCGTTCCCGGTGGTTGGGGATCGAGATAAATCTTGGCGTGCCCGTACTGCCCGCGCCCGCCGGTCTGGCGAATGTATTTGCCTTCGGCTTCAGCATGCCTGCGGATGGTCTCGCGATAGGCCACCTGCGGCTTGCCGACGTTCGCCTCAACCTTGTACTCGCGCATCATTCGGTCAACGATGATTTCCAGGTGCAACTCACCCATACCGCTGATGATCGTCTGCCCGCTGTCAGGATCGGTATGAACCTTGAACGTGGGATCTTCCTGGGCAAGCCGTCCCAGCGCCATACCCATTTTTTCCTGGTCGGCCTTCGTCTTGGGTTCGACCGCAACCGAAATTACCGGCGTCGCAAACGTAATGGTTTCGAGAGCGATGGGATGATCCGAGTTACAAATCGTATCGCCGGTAGAAACGTTCTTCAGACCAACCGCGGCACAAATATCGCCCGCGAGAATCTCGCTGATCTCTTCGCGCTTGTTGGCGTGCATCTTCAGCAAACGCCCGATACGCTCGGTCTTGCCCGTGCGCACGTTCAACACGCTGTCGCCAGTCTTCAGTTGTCCGGAGTACACGCGAATAAATGTGAGCTGCCCGACAAAGGGGTCAGCCATGATCTTGAACGCCAGCGCGGAAAATGGATCTTTGTCGTCCGCCTTGCGCGTTATCGGCTGGCCATTATCCGGATTAGTTCCGTGCGTCTCGCCCACATCCAGCGGCGAAGGCAGATAATCCACTACCGCGTCAAGTAGAGGCTGCACGCCTTTATTCTTGAACGCTGTCCCAACCACAACGGGAAACACTTTTAGCGCTATCGTCGATTTGCGCAGCGACGAACGCAGTTCGTCGGCGCTGATCTCTTCGCCTTCCAGAAACTTGTGTAGAATCTCGTCGTCGTTCTCGGCGATACTCTCGACCAGTTGCGCGTGAAACGCTTCCGCCTTCTTCTTCAGATCGGCGGGAATCTCTTCTGTTTCATACTCAGCGCCCATCGTCTCGTCTTTCCAGATGATCGCCTTCATGGCAATCAGATCGATAACGCCGAGAAACTTCGCTTCCTGTCCGATGGGAATCTGAATCGCGACCGGTTTGGCACTGAGGCGCTTGCGGATGGTATCGACGGCATGCTCAAAATCAGCACCCATCTTGTCAATCTTGTTGATGAAGCAAATGCGCGGGACACCGTACTTGTCGGCCTGGCGCCAGACTTTTTCCGACTGCGGCTGCACACCGTGCACCGCGTCAAACACCGCGACTGCGCCGTCCAACACGCGCAGCGACCGCTCCACCTCGGCGGTGAAGTCCACGTGCCCGGGAGTATCAATAATATTGATGCGAATGTCGCGCCAGGTACAGGTCGTCGCCGCGGAGGTAATCGTGATCCCGCGCTCCTGCTCCTGCTCCATCCAGTCCATGGTGGCAGTGCCTTCGTGCACCTCTCCGATGCGGTGCGTCCGTCCCGTATAAAACAGGATGCGCTCCGTCGTAGTGGTCTTCCCGGCATCAATGTGCGCCATGATGCCGATGTTCCTGCAACGCTCTAATGGGACTGTTCTTGGCACGACCGTTATCTGCTCTTTCTAGGGCTCCAACTTGTCTGATTTCGTAATTGGGTAATTGAGTAATTTGGTAATCTGAAAAACTCGCTCAGCAATTTACGCAATTACCAAATTCCCCAATTACTCAATTCGTCTTACCACCGGTAATGCGCAAACGCCTTATTCGCTTCCGCCATGCGATGCACATCTTCTTTCTTCTTGATGGCGGCGCCGCGGCTGTTGGCCGCGTCCAGCAACTCGTTGCTCAACTTGTCGACCATTCCCTTTTCGCCACGTCCGCGCGCATAAGAGATGATCCAGCGGATGGCCAGCGAAGTCCGGCGGTCGGCATTCACCTCGACCGGCACCTGGTAGTTCGCACCACCCACACGGCGCGTCTTCACTTCGAGCAGCGGCTTCGTGTTCTCGACAGCCTTCTTGAACAGCTTCAAGGCTTCGTCGCCGCCCTTGGACTCCAGCTTCGTGAGCGCTTCATAGAAGATGCCCTCGGCCGTCGACCGCTTGCCCTGCCACATCATCGAGTTGATGAACTTGGTCACCAGGTCCGACGCGTACACTGCATCGGCCGGCACCGTCCGCTTTGCGATATGTCCTTTTCGAGGCATGTGACTCTTAGCTCCTCAGCCACGGTTTCGCAGTTTCCAGTTTCGTGTTTCAAAACCGAATACTGAAACGTTGCAACCTGAAGCTCTCTTATCCCTTCTTCGCCCGCTTGGCTCCGTACTTGGAACGCCCTTGCTGGCGTCCAGCGACACCCACCGCGTCCAGCGTGCCGCGAATCACGTGATAGCGCACGCCCGGCAGGTCTTTCACACGGCCTCCGCGGATCAGCACAATCGAATGCTCCTGCAGGTTGTGACCGACGCCGGGGATATAAGTCGTAACTTCGATGCCATTCGTCAACCGCACACGCGCCACCTTGCGCAAAGCCGAGTTCGGCTTCTTAGGGGTCTGCGTGTACACGCGCGTGCAAACGCCGCGCTTCTGCGGACATCCCTGCAACGCAGGGCTCGCCGTTTTGTAACGAGGCCGCTTTCGGCCCTGGGCCACTAACTGATTAAACGTAGGCACTCTTGCCACTCCTTAGCCGCACTCGCCTGCTATCGCGCAGGCGGCGGACAATGAAAATCCACTGTTCTAGACGCGTATCCGTGGCATGGCCAAACATCTGCCGGCCATTACTTCTCACCGCGCAGCTTGCTTACGCACAAGCCAGCGCCAGAGAGAGATTCTGGATTCCCGTTCAGGCTATCGCTGCCGACGGTGGCGCCCGGCCCATTCGCGGGGGCACTCCGTTTCGTCAGCCTTGCCCTGCATATCCTTCCGCATAAGGGCGAAAGGCATCGCAGGAACGTTCTAGCGAGGAAAGTCTCCGATCACTTCTCTACTCGGAAACGCATTTCTCTACAGCTCAACTGCCCGTCTTCCACGCACACCGCCGCAGAAAACCAGCAGCACACAGCAAGCTTGGATGAACTCGCGGAACGTGACTACTATAACAAGTGCGCAGAAACATCGTCAACTCGTCTTTTTGCATCCCACTTGCGGATGGTCAGAGTCGAGGCACATTACGAGGCACATTATTAGATTCACCACTATGCTTGCCTGATTCCGGCTCCAGCCTCTAAACTACAAGTTTTCCAATTCATTGAAGACTTTGTCCTGCTCCCGTTACGCAGGATGACGGCGAGCTTCGACGAGGAGTGCATGGGTAGGTTTCGCTCTGGCAGTGTCGGTTGGGCTGTTGCAATCGTTTTTTTGACGCTCTCGGCTTGCGGTGGTGGCAAAAAAGCCGGTCCTCCGCTATTTGCTGGAAAGATTACTCTTAATCCCTCCACCAATATTTCCCTAGTGTTGGGGGGAACCCTGAATTTCAGTTCCTCGGTTCAAACTGTCTCCGGCACAACTCTCAACACGCCAATCACTTTTTCCTCGAGCGACACATCCATCCTGAATATTGCTTCAAATGGAGTGGCTTGCGCCGGGCATTGGGACGCTACTTTCAGCACGTGCAGTCCTGGAGGGACCGGAGTGGTTCAGGTCACGGCCACGGCTTTGGGCTCCGCCAGCATTCCGACTTTTGTCTTCGTTCATCCTCCGATTGATTCGATCACCGTCACAGGGATATTGCTGGACGGAGTTCCTGTTCAGGAACCATGCTTGTCTCAATCTCAGTCCATGACGCTGGAAGCCCACGCCTTCAGCCAAGGCGTAGAAGTAACTGCGTCGGTGGGTCCGTTCACGTGGTCGGAAAGCAACACCAGCGTAGCAACGCTCACGCCATTGAACAACAGCGCTTATAACTTCCCCACGAGCCAGGCCACTGCTACTGCTGCGGTCCCCGGTATCACTCACATCTTTGCCTCGGCCTCGGGCGTTACGAGCAGTTCATTCCAGCAACCGACGTATCAGCAAACCATTGGCGGGACTCCACAAACGTCTCCCGTCCTCGACTTCTTCGCCACGTGCCCTGTTGAGAATATTGCTCTGGAAGTTGGAGCAGTTGGTTCCGGGCAGACGAGTTTCTCAGTCACAAAAGGGAGTTCGGCGGCCTCGCAAACTGCCTTCGCCACTATTACCGACATCATGGGGAACTCTTCGCTCCCGAATACGAATGCGGGCATCGTGTTGAGCAAGATTCCGCTTATCTGGCTGTCCTCACAGCCGAGTGCAATCTCGGTTGGATCGGGATGCACGGAAACCTGCCAGCTCACATTCGCTGCACCAGGCGCCGCGAGTATCAATGCCTCGTGCTCACCTCCAACCTGCAACGTCGGGTTTCCCGAGGTCCCGCAGTCGCTGTCGTCCTCTGCGCAAATTACCGCCTGCAACAACTTTTTCCAGGCGCAGTATCCTCAGCTTGCCAGTTGCGCCGAGGTGATTCCGGTTCCTGTTTATTCGTCGAGTGTTTTCGTAAACCCTCCGAATAACCCGATCAGCAATCCAATTCCGCTCAGCCCGAACGCGGCGATCTCAGGTGTGGTCAGTGGAAGCCCCGGGGCGGCAACGATCCTCGCCGCCAGCACCGGATGTGCTCACGTCCCACCCGCATATTGCTCTTCCGCCGTCTACTACCTTTCGACATCAAGGAACTCAGTGGGAAACGAAAACCCCTCGCCCGGCTCTCCCAATTCACTGTTGTTTGATCTGGCCGGCGACAAGGTGATCATGGGCGGTGATTTCGGCGCACAGATTATCGCCCCATCGAATTTCGGAAGCTCGACTAGCGCATTCAGTTCGCTGGGAGCAATTACCGGCAAGGCATTGGCTACCACCAACACCGGAAGCCTTTCGGTCTTTTCGGACACTCTGCATACGCCCAATCAGGTGTACGTGGTCAACACCGCCAACGCGGCCTCGGCGTCAGCCACGCCATTGAATATCAGCGGTGCCACCGTCGCAGCGTTCTCGCCAGATGCTCTTAAGGGATTCATCGTCGGCGGAAGCGCAGCAAGCTCGCTTTACGTCTATTCATCCTTTCAGGCTTTGCAAGGTCCTTTCCCCTTGCAAGGGCCAGGCAAGGCGATCGTATTTTCCCCCAATGGCGCGTTTGCTTTTGTTGCCCAGGGAAGCGCCGGCGCCGGAGCAAACCTGACCGCGTATGCCACTTGCAACAATCAGGTCGCAGCGCCCAGCCTGGCGTTGCCTTCAGATCCCATTCTTATGAAGGTGCTGCCTAATCTTCACATCGACGGCAGCGATTCCCAAGGCAATCTCATTCCCGATGGAGTCCACATTCTAGTGCTGGATTCCACCGGTTTCGACGTTATTACCTCGACGATCTCTCCACCGGCGATAGGAACGCTGTGCCCACAGGGACTGTCTTTCGGCCCTGTGCAGCGTATCGAACTGGGACAGGGAGTGCTGCGTCCGGTCAACTTCTTTGCCTCACCCGACGGCACGCAGCTTTACCTGGTGAACGGCAGCAGTTCCTCAATCCTTATCTACAACTTCATTTCCGGGTCTGTGATTGGGGGCATTCAACTCGCTGGAGGAGTAACCCCTCTGAGCGCGGACATGTCTCCCGACGGTGGCACCATTGCTGTGGCCGGCAGTGACGGAATGCTTCATGAGGTCAGCACGTCGCTTGGCGGCAGCGACCTCGTCCAACTCTCGTTTCCCAACCTGCCGAACTTCTTCAACGGCTTTTGCAGCGCAATCCCGCCCTCAGGAGTGCCCTGCATCCTCGATACAGTCCTGGTAAAACCATAAACCGAGCACGAAGAGGAATTTTCACGAGCTTTGATCTCTCGGCAGCGCCACTGAGGCGACTCAGGTCACCACGATCGTCGAACACGCTCTTTGATAGCCGAGAAGTACTGAGTACTGACTGTGACTACTGACTCCTGATCTCCAAGTCCTTCCCGACGCTGTCGAGCACACCATTCACAAAATGTACCGACTCGGGAGAAGAGAATTTGCGCGCAATTTCCAGCGCCTCATTGATCACGACCGCGCGCGGCGTGTCAGGATAGGCCAGCAGTTCCGCGACAGCCGCCCGCAATAAATTGCGATCCACGGCAGCCATCCGCTCCATACGCCAGTGTTCCGCGTGCTTCTCGATCAGCCCATCAATGTCCGAGAGACGATCGGTGGCCACCCGAAACAGATCGTCCGCAAACCCCCGTACCTCGGCACTCGCGGTGCCATGCTCGGCCCAAAAAGTTTTGCGGACTTGCTCCGCATCTTGCTTGCCCATATCGGACTGGAAAAGCATTTGCAGAGCCAGTTCCCTGGATTTGCGTCGTGTACCCATGCAGCTCTCGCTATCGGCTCTCAGCCAAACCTGAAAGACAGTTTGATCAGTCTACAGCACACTCATTTTTCAAATAGGAACTGTTTGAGAATTTTTGTAGCGGAGTTTTTGCTGTTCAGGTAGAGATCGTTAGAGCTGGCGTTTCTTCTTGTGACTAATTCGAGGACGAGGAGAACGGTTGCCGCTTTTGCTTTTGCCGAGGGCTGAAGGCCGAGAGCTGATGGCAGTTTTCAGGGACGCCATTTCCACCGCGGCCAGTGCCGCTTCGAAGCCTTTGTTCCCCATCTTCAGCCCCGCTCTATCGATTGCCTGTTCCAAAGTGTCGCAGGTTAGAACACCAAAAGCATGCGGCACGCCAGTTTCCTGCGCCGACTGTCCGATGCCGCGCGTCACTTCATTGACAATCACATCGTAATGCGCCGTATCTCCACGCAAAAGACAGCCGATGCAAATGATGGCATCGTAGTTCCCGGTCGTGGCAAGTACGCGCGTCGCCGACGGGATTTCAAATGCCCCGGGCACTCGGACCACGTCAATATCTTTTTTCTGCGCTCCGGTGCGCAGCAACCCGTCGCAAGCACTCAGCAGAAGCCGTTCAGTAATGAACGAATTAAAGCGGGCTACAACCAGCGCAAAGCGCTTTCCGGCAGCGTCGAGATTTCCCTCAAGCGCAGAAACCGCCGCCGCGGGCACAGACTCAATCTTGAACTTGTTTTGTCCGCCAGTGATGTCGGTGCCCTCTGTGGTGAAGTTACTTATCCGTGAAATCCGCGCAACTTGCAACTATCTACTTCCCCTTAAACTGCGTCTCGCGCTTCTCCAGAAACGCTGTAGTCCCCTCGGTCTTGTCCTCAGTAGCGCAGCACACGCCGAACAAAGTCGCCTCGAGATAGAGTCCCTCCGCCAGGGTCATCTCCATACCTCTATTCACGGCCTCCATGGCGTACTGCACCGCGAGGGGAGCGTTTGCAATAATCTTCGCCGCGATCGCCTCGGCTCGTGCGACCAACTCAGCTGCCGGGACAATTTCATTCACCAGCCCGATGCGATGCGCCTCCTGGGCAGTAATCATCTCTCCCGCCAGCACCATCTGCATCGCGATTCCTTTGCCCACCAGCCGCGGCAATCGCTGCGTCCCGCCATATCCCGGGATTATTCCCAACTTCACTTCAGGCTGTCCCAATTTCGCGTTCTCGCTAGCCAGCCGCATCGTGCAAGCCATCGCAATCTCGCAGCCGCCGCCGAGCGCGAATCCATGAATGCAGGCGATGACGGGCTTCCCCAGATTCTCGATGAGATTCAGAACGCTCTGCCCGCGATGTGTATATTCCTTTCCCGACACCGCATCGTGCTTGGCCAATTCGCTGATATCCGCCCCGGCAATGAACGCCTTCTCGCCCGCCCCAGTGAAGATCACCACCCGCATGTTTTTGTCGTTCTTGATGTCATGAAACGCCGCCCGCAGTTCCTCCATCGTAGCCATATTGAGCGCGTTCAGAACCTTTGGACGGTTTACGGTGACGTAGGCAATGGAATTTTTCTTTTCGAGAATGATATTTTCGAAGGCCATAAGTTTTAGTCTTAGATCATAGCTTAACGATTGACGATTCCCATTCTGATACTCGTAATCGGGATTATTGCGCCCGAACTCTTGACCGGCAACCGTGCAGAGAGATACTGGAAGCATGCCGGCCAAATTGATACTGCTCCCTTTCCTGCTCGCCTTGGCGGCGGCTGCCCAGAGCCCTCCCTCACCTTACAGCGTAAAAGCGGACAGGCTCGGTGAAACCGTAATGGAATGGACGCGCAACAATCCGGAGTCCGCGAAATGCGATAACACTGCGCTCGACGACCTTCCCCGCTCCGGCGATCGGACATGGGCCGCGTATTGCCTGAATCGTAGCGCGAAGGACACAGAAGGCTTCACCTACGGAACCGCCCCCTTGCTCATGCAAACTGCCTGGTTCCACAACGATAGTCTCTACCGGGTTGAAATGACTCTGCTGAGCAACGAAGCACTCCCTTACCTCATGTCCGCTCTCAAGCAAAAGTTCGGCAAACCCGTCTCCAAACGGACAACCCGCGTGCAAAATGGATTTGGATCGCAGTTCGAGGAGAAGCGGCTGACCTGGACAAACAAGGTTTCCACTCTGGAATTGACCTACTCAACTGTGCCGGGCCGCCGACCCAGCCTTGCGTTTACCCTCGAAGCACCTCGAGACGACGCTCAGTCGAAGCGGGCGCAAACCACGAGGGCTTGCGCAGACATGTAACCGAGGAACATCAGCCCGTAGAGAACCTGCCTCTGACTGCGCCCGTGACGTATGCTGCACGGCTCCAAAGCATTCACATTCGTCTCGCTCCGCTTAACCACCGTTCAGAACTTGTGTGCCTTCGGATTGTTCGGGTCCGAGTAATCATAGAAACCCCGCCCCGACTTCCGCCCGTACCAGCCCGCCATCACAAGCCGCTTCAGCAGCGGAGGTGACGCAAACCGCCGCTCTTTAAACTCGTCATACATCACATGCGTGATGTAATAGGTCGTGTCTAAGCCGACGAAATCCAGCAACGTGAACGGCCCCATGGGATATCCGCAGCCCAGCTTCATTGCCTCATCAATACCCTCGATCGACCCCACGCCTTCTTCATACGCGCGAATCGCATCCAGCAGATACGGTACCAGCAGCCGGTTGACAATGAATCCTGTCTTATCCAAGGTCCGAACTGGAACCTTGCCCAGCTTCTTCGCAAATACGTATGCCGTTTCGTAAACGTCGTCGGCCGTAGCGATGGTCCGCACGACTTCCACGAGCTTCATCAGTGGCACAGGATTGAAAAAGTGCAGCCCAATAAATCGTTCCGGCCGCCTGCGCGAGGTCAAAAGCTCGGTAATTGAAATTGAAGAAGTGTTCGAGGCAAAGATCGCGTCTGTCTTCACGATCTCCTCCAGAGACGCGTACATCTTCTTCTTCTCTTCCAGGTTCTCGATGATGGCTTCGATCACAATGTCGCAATCCGCCAGATCGGCCTTGGCGGTTGTGCCCTTAAGCCGCGAGCGGATGGCACTCTTCTGCTCAGACGTAATCCCGCCCTTCTCAACCGGACGTTCCGCAAACTTAGCCAGAGATTTCTCAATCCCAGCGAAGCCTTTATCCAGGAACTTCTGCTCTACTTCGAGCACACTCACGTCGAATCCAGCCATAGCGCAAACCTGCGCAATGCCCGATCCCATTAACCCGCAACCGAGAACTCCAACTTTCTTGATCTCCATGTTGCTTCCTCGCAATAATCCGCTGTCATCCCGAGCAAAGCGAAGGATCTATGCAACGTGCCTGCAGATGCAAAACGGAATCCATTCCCTTCAACCCGAATCCAGCGACTTTCTCCAACTCGTGCAAGGCTAAAAATTAATCAAGCTCTCCACCACCATCGCGATCCCCTGCCCGCCGCCGATGCATGCTGTAGCCAACCCGTACTTCTTTTTGCGCCGCCGCAACTCATAAAGCAGCGTGAGCACCAACCGCGTGCCGGTCGCACCCAGAGGATGTCCCAATGCGATGGCCCCGCCATTCACATTCACTTTCTCACGATCCAGGCCCAATTCTTTCTCGACCGCCAGATACTGCGCCGCGAAAGCCTCATTCACTTCAATGAGATCCATGTAGTCCAGAGACATTCCCGCCTTCTGCAGGGCAATTTGTGATGCCGGCACCGGACCGCGCCCCATCACCTTGGGCTCGACTCCCGCGTATCCCCAGCTAACAATTCTGCCGAGCGGCACCAGATTGCGTTTGCGAGCTTCATCCAGAGACATCATCACAACCGCCGCCGCTCCATCAACAATTCCACTGGCGTTCCCAGCCGTGACCGTCCCGTTCTTGCCAAATGCCGGTTTCAATTTCGCCAGGCCTTCCATCGTAGTCTGCGGACGCCGGTGATCATCCTCCGTCAGCGACTCCCCGGTGGGCTCGCCCTTGTGATTCCGCAACGGCACCGGCACTAACTCCTCCTGCAGACGCCCCGCTTTGTACGCGTCGTCCGCGCACTTTTGCGAATGCAGCGCAAAGTGATCCTGCATCTCGCGCGTGATTTCCTGCTGCGAGCCGTACAATTCCGCGGTATTCGCCATATACGATCCGCAATAAGAATCCAGCAGCGCGACCATCAGCGAATCTTCCAGCTTCCCGCCCGGTGCCAGGGTGAAGCCATCGCGCCCGCGAATCACAAATGGAGCCTGCGACATGGCTTCCATCCCGCCTGCGAGCACAACCTTCGCCTCGTCCGTCTGGATCATTTGCGCCGCGCTCACGATCGACTGCATTCCCGACCCGCAGAGCCGGTTCACCGTCAACGCCGGAACTTCAATCGGAATCCCCGCCCGCAATCCCACGTGCCGCGCCCCGTACAACGCATCGCCAGAAGTCTGCTGCGCGTTGCCAAATACGACGTGATCGAATTCCTTTGGATCAATCCCTGAGCGCTCCATAGCGCCCTTGGCCGCAACCGCCCCGAGTTCCTGGGCCGTGAAGTCCTTGAGTTTCCCGCAATATCTTCCAAAAGGCGTGCGCGCCCCGTTGACAATCGCAATATCCCCGGCTTTTAACATGATGATCTCGCAGAACTCCACCCGAAGGGGCCGGAGTCATTGGCAAACTTTTTAGTGTAGCAGTGGATAAAGAGATTGCGGAAGGGGAACGACGCAATTCATTTACGGCAGTCTCGATTTAGCAACAACGCGCACACCATCGCAAGCGGATGTGTGATCAGGATACTGAAAACATGCCATCTACTGTACGAGAATACGTTGCGACCGACCTCTGTGAGATGGCCATGGCTGGAAAGAAAATAGTGCCCCTCCACGGCTTTCCCGTTGACTGCGTCACCACCCAGGTACAAAGCGGCGAACCAGAACGCTAAGAAATTACAGAACCCCGCGAAGACACCGAATTGAAGCAAGCGGCGACGCATCGGAAAGGCCGTTCCCAGCGGACCTAGGCCACCGCCCCTGCCGCCAAAGTAGCTGGAGCTAGTGCCACGACTCGCCCCGGCCCTTGCGCCATAGCCTGGACTAGCGCGTGCTCTGCGCGGTTGATGATTTCTGTGACCACATCGATGGGATCGTACTCCGCCCGAATCACTGCCTCTGCGACTCCGGCGGAGAACTGGGCCACAATCCCCTCTGCACTTCCAGCTTTCGTGGGGAAGCGCACCTGCGCCACAATCTTCCGCAGCTTCTCAATTGCCAGCATCGCCTCTTTCTCCGCCGTTTCGCCCAGCAGAATCGCGATTGTCGAGGTGTCATAGCGAAATGCCAGATCATTCGACCGGATGTTTGCGGCAAATAGCTGGCCCGCGCGCTCCATGGCCGCCTGCACCTCAGCCTCGCCGTATTCTTTAATCAATTCCGATCGCTTGCCGAATTGCATGAGTACTACCGACAACGCCGACGCGTTCTGAATCGCTCTCTTGCTTTCCGCCAGCAGCAAATCAATATAGGAAGCTCGCTTCAGCAGCCCCGATTTTTCATCGGTGACCGACAGATTCTTCACCAGCCGGCGCAATCCTGCGTTGTTGAGCGCAATCACCATCTGGTCAGCGAGGGTCTTCAGCACCACCATGTCAGCCTGCTGCCAAACTCGCCCGCGATTATGCAGCAGCACGAGAATTCCAACCGTCTCGTCCCCATCCGTAAGCGGGAGCGCCAGAATGGTTGAGGCTCCCATATCGGCGACGACCTTCTTCGCTGCGTGCAGCTGCGTTGCCCGCAAAGCATCCTGGATGGCTAATGGCTCGCCTCCCGTTACTGCCTGCTGCAGGCAGACCACCAATTCTCCAAGCGCGGGGGCACCAGTCTTTTTATATCCTTCTGCGCAAAACTCATCCATCGCGGTGGGAGACAATCCTGGCTTCGCCATGGCCGCGAAACAACGGGTCGCTTCCCAATGCGAGCCAATCTCCCGAACGGCTGTGTTGAGCACGGCAGGGGCTGTTCCCTGGCTATACAGTTTTCGCGTGATCTCCGCCACACGTGTGAAACTGCGCACATCAGCTGCGGGATCCGGAGCAGGCGCGACCGGCGCATTCGAAACAGGCGTTACCGGAGCCGCAGCCGCCGCTGGCGCCGGCAACGCGGCCGCGCCCGCATAACGCGGGGTAACGCCCGCTGACAAGTACAACCTCTGCAGATCTTCGTTCCGCTCCTCTTCCCGCGGAAACAGCTCCTGAATTCTCTGCAGCCGCTCCACCGCTTTGTTGCGCATCCCGTACTGCACAAGGATTTCTGCCTGCAGCATCAGATCCTGCAACGTGGATGCTCCGAGAGTGGGCTCCTCCGATTGCGTCGGTTCTTCTGCTTGCTTGGAAACGCTGGTGAACCGGGTCGCGATCACCTTATATCGCGCGTCATCGATCTTCCCTTTGAGCATTTCGAGCCGCTTCAAGTGACCCGGCTCATATGGATCGACTTCCGCGGCACGATCCAGGCACTCGGCCGATTTGGCAAAATCTGCGGTGCTGCAGTAAAGATCGAACAACTTGAGCAGCGTGGTGCAGTAGTCACTCTCGCGATTGGAAGCGTTGTAGAGTTCACTGAGGAATTCCAGAATCTGCGACGAAACTCGATGCCCCGCCGTGATGTCTTCCATGATCGCGATGAACTGCCGTCGCTCGCCGCGCCTCCTCTGGAATTGCTCCAGCTTACGTGCCAAAGCGACTGCGGCGTCATCGGCCTGTGTGTCCAGCAAATTGCCGATCAGCCCGATCACCTGCTGCACACGCCCGGGATTAGCCTCGAAGAGTTGCCATACGAGTGGCTCAGCTTCGGGAAACCGGCCAGCAGCTACCAGCGCATCTGCGTAAATTTCCTGGAATGCAGGAGTCGCTTGGCCGGCGTTCAGTTGTGCCTCCAAAATAAAAATCGCGGCTCCCACTTGCCCCAACGCCAGCAGACTCTTGCCGTAGGCTAATGCGATGTCGGGATTGGAAGAGTCTTCCTGGTAAGCCTTCTCATACCACGGCGATGCGTCGCCGCCCTCCCCTGCGACTAGGAGAGCGACTTTCTGGAACGCTTCCGCTGCCAACTTGCGATTGCCCAACTCAGAAGCGAGATCCGCTACTCGCATGTAATTCTGCTGGGTCGGCTCGATCGCGATAATACGATCCAGAATTTGCGCTGATTCTTGCTTTTTTCCGAGCTTTACAACATCTGCCAGAGCCGACTCGTACGTTCCGGCCGCCAATTTCTTATTCGTGCCCTCCAGCAGCTGCCCGAAGCGGAATTTCTGCTGCCAGGTCGGATTGCCGTGCCGCGCCAGCTTCTTATAAGTAAGGCTGGCACGCGTTGCATCCGCCGCCCCAACCTGCCGCTCAAAAAGGTCGCCCAGCAGCTTTACCGCTTCCGCATTGCGGTTTAGGGATAAACAAAGGTCAGCCGAGAGTTGCCGTACGACATCATTGTCGGTATCGTCGCGCAGGACCAGCAGGTATTCTTCCAGGGCTTCGGCGGTCTTGCCCTTTTGCAGGAGCTTCTCGGCGCGCTCGACGCGCTTCCCTATCTCGGCTCGGTCCAATCGTCTTGTGATCTCAGGCATGCGAACTTCGGGCGCAGTGAACCCTGCTCCGATTCTAGGAGCCGCCTCCCACCCCAGCAACGTGGTAACGGCCAGCTACGATTACGAAGGTCACGGCTGATTCCGTCTACTAAAGCATTGCTCTGCAGTCACTGGAGCCTGAGCGCCGCGTCTTCCCGGCTAGGCACACTCCAGGCGTCGCTGGATTCATAGCATTCGGATTTTTCGTTGCAGGAATCGCTCAGATGCTGCTGCGAGCGGGTAACTTCTTTATCGGTCACCTAAGCGGTGCTATCGAGCACAGCAAACGTGGGTGGTAGATGCGATCCGTTGCGCAAAGACTTCAGACTTTCACAGCTTCCTTCCCTTTGATGGCTGGTTCGCTCACCGAGTGCGGAAAGGCCTTCTTGATCCGGCTGTGAATCTTGCTGAGCTCCCAAAAGATCAAGAAAAGAAGAATAGTCATCAGGTAAAGCAAGAATTGGATTGCCATCGTTTAGATCCCCCCCGGCGCCTCGGATTTGGAAACTCCCGGCATTCTACTACCAGTTTCATTCTCCAACACGCATTGGAACTAACTAAAAGACGCCCCTTCACACGTTCCTGGTTTATACGTCTACGTTATCGCTGGTGTTACAAAATACGGAAACGACCCGATACGAAAGCCCATCTGCTTGGCAGAGATTAATTGTCAGGAATCCTTGCCGATTCACGCCCAACTAGGCTTAACTGCAGCGCCCGAGCACCTGCTTGCGGCCTGGTCCTCCACCGCGCCGCGTTTTTATTTCTCGAACGATAACGTCTCCGCACGCTTTTGCCAGCGTGCTGCTGCGCATTAAACCGCAAAGAATTGCCAATGGCACTTGTGCGTCTATCTGCCAGGAAGCGGCGTGCGCCCCCTTCCTCTGCACCACGTGAGAGATTCTGGTGCGACATTACTTCCGCCAATTGCGCCTCGTTGTCTGCCCGCAGTTGATACAGCGCGAGTGGAATTCAAAGTCAGCCCCCGTTCCCGGAAGGCGAGTGCCAAGAGTCGCCATTCCTACTTCAGCATCCAAGGTGATCACCGCAGCTTCTGTTTACATGCTTCGCCTGATCGACAGCCGGGCGGGCGATTGCTATCACGAATACAAAGCCGTAGGAGCTAGGAGACATATGGAAAATACGAACAGCGAAACCAACAGCACTATTGATCGGGCAGCAGATTACGCCCGCGAGGCAGCCGACCGCGTCAGCGATATGGGAGAACGCGTCGCCGATAACGTGAGACAGATGGGGCGCAACGTGCAATCCCGCATGGACGAGATGGAGATCGATGAGACTACGGTTCCGGACGCATTTCGCAACGTTCCGAAACTGATTTCACCGAGAGTCCACGCATGGCTCGATGTGGCAGTGAGCACTTACTTTCTCGGACTCGGTGTGTTGTTTGCGATCCGTGGCAAGGGCCGCGCGGCGGTAGCGGCCTTCGTCAATGGAACGATGGTGGCCGGCGTCTCGATGCTGACCGATTATGACGGGGACGGCAAGAAGCCAATCAGCTTCAAGATGCACGGCACCATGGATGCAGTGCAGATGACCATGGCCGGATTAGGTCCGGTGATGCATGGGTTTGCCGGGGAGCCGGAGGCCAAGTATTTTTACGGCCAAGCAGCCAACGAACTCGCGGTGATCTCGACGACCGATTGGGATGCAGGAATGCCGGCAGCGTCGCGGCGGCGCGCAGCCTGATCAAGCTGCATGGCGCCCGGGTAGCCCCACGCTTCGCATGCGAGGCGTGGGGCTTTCGTTGTGTGCGGCATTCGCGAATAGCCAGTTTTGCACTTTCAGGGCAGGCGACTACTTCTGTTGAATATGAGGTGCAGGAAGTTCATTCAACTGCTTGTCGCCGATAACAGCTTCCCGCTTGGCTTTTCGCCATACGTTCACGACAGCAATGGTCCAGAAAGGAACCAGGTCCACCCCAGGCACGAGCTTGGCGAAGAATGTGGGCAGAAATTCCCAGTGCCATCCCAGGAGATTGGTTAGAAGTGCGGCCATGCCCAGGTCAAGGATGTCGTCCGCCGGAGAAAGAGCGCCCTCAACAAATAAAGGAAATACTGCGAGTTGGAGCACATCGGCGGCGATGGCCAGCAGCATGGCCGTCTTGAATTGCGGACCGGGAGAGATGGTTATGGAGTCATCTGCCATACGGTACCTGTATTGATTTTAGACGAGACTGCCTGGCCACCGGCTGCTTGAGCAAATTAGATGGGTGGTAAAAACGGGGGCGGTACTTGGCCGCCCCTCTTTGCTGCGTGGGGGTAGGTACAACTTGATTCTCGCGGAGAGGTGGTTAATTACCGCCTCACACGGCGAGATGGGGGGAGGGCAATTTGGCACTGCTACCCAACCTGCACTAGTAGCGTCCTTCATCTCTCCAGCGCAAGACGTGCTCCTCGACGGAGAACTTTTCCGCCAGCGGACTGAGGAATTTTGAGGAGAGCGCAAAGGCATGCATCTCCAAGGGCACGGTGAAATGCGTCCTCGTTTTGACGAAGCTGCGCACCCAGAGTTCGGCATAACCACGGCAGCCAAGGACCTGGATCTGTATCGAGTGCACGAGCGCATGGAACAGGGCGCGCAACGTGATGTGCTGGTTGAAGACGACTACATCCCCAAATGTGAGCGAATCCATGTGGCTGATCTCGGGGGGTTCGAAACCGGCGGCCCGGATCTCGGCGAAGAAGGCTGGGGCCGTGATGCGAGCGCCCCGCAACTCGAGAACGCGAACCTGCTCCAAAAAGGCATCCGAAAAATGAGAGCGAAGCATGGTTTTGTGTTGCGGGCTGAGAGAACCGGAGACCGGCAAATAGTGCTCGCGTTGCTGTCGCATGTAGTTGGAGAGCCACTCGATGGCCTGCGCTACCTGCTCTGGGGAGGGTTCCGTGTTTGCCGGCACTTCACACAGCGGAATCCTGGTCTGGATGTGAGCATAGAAATCGTGCAGCGCCGTGGCGGCCTCAGCCGATTTACGCAATACTTCTCGCCTCCCGAAGCGGACGAGATCGTCAGTCGAGTAATGCAGGCGAAGCTGGTGGACGGCGCAATGCGCGCTCAGCAACTCCAGCTGTGCCTGCTGCAGTTCGGAGTTCATCAGTTGAATGGCGTGATTAGATTTACGGAACGACGACATCTATAACACTCCTGAAAGTAGATCGCAGGAAAGCACAGGGATATCTTTCGATTGATTATTTATACATCGTAATGTTCACATTGTCAACGTAATAAAGTCCCCAAAGTACACCAGGTACGGTGAAGCCAGCAGTGAGGTATCGAAGAGGCTAGCCGGTATCCCCCAAGGCTGCTGTTTCTGTAACGGTAGCCCGACTTCGTAAGAACAGCAGTGGGAAAAAACTTGATACATTACTGTAACAGCGTTATGTTTACGTCGTAAACACAATAGTATGCCTCTTTGCAGAAGGAGAAGACATGCCCCGGCAACCTGATCCAGAACTCGAGGCACGCATTCTGGAGGCAGCAGATGCGTTGTGGCGCCGCGGCGGTGAGAAGGCGCTCACCATGCGTGCTGTGGCCAAGGCAGCCCGAACAAATACGCCTGCGGTGTACCGTCGGTTCAAAGATCGCGAACATCTGATTCGCGGGCTACTGCTCAGAATCGTGAAACGCATCCGGGAGCAATTCGAACGAGGCGAGACGGTGCAAGGGATAACCGAAGCTTATGTGGACTACGCATTGAAATCGCCGAACGAGTACATGTTGTTTTACACCTATTCGCGCATACTGTCGCCGCTGGGAAAGCAAAGAAGGCCGCGGCCGATCCGGGACACAAGGCCCAATTTCGCGCTTGCGGAGCAGGTGCTGGCCAGGGAGTTGGGCGGATCGCCTGAGGATCATACGCAGACCGTATTGGGTATGTGGGCGCTGCTGCATGGCACATCGATGCTGCTGCTGACCAAGTCGATCCCGGAAGGGCACGAACCGGAATTGAGGGAGGCCTGCCGCGCCACAGTCCGGGCTCTGATTGCGAACGCTCGCAAGCGAAGAAACTAAAGTCATAATCATCGTTTGAGACTTATTATTCCGCGTCAGTCTTGGTGTTTCTATTCACGACTGTAGCTTCCGCCTCGTAGGCTCCCTATTTGGAGTGCCACCCTTCTTAAGTGGCGAAGCCCTTCAGCCGATAACGCAAGCAGGTCTATGTCCCGGGCAGGGTTGGGGCGGCTCGTGGCATCGCGGAGAAGGGCTTGAGATGACGAAGATTCTGCTGGTGGATGACAGCAAGTTTCTGCGGATGGCAACGGAACGGGCGCTGACGCGGGCGGGGTATGAAGTGAGCACCGCCGAGGATGGCCCTAGCGTGCTCGAGCGCGCAAAGCGCGAGAAGTTTGACCTGATCTTGCTCGATATGCTGTTACCCAAGATGACTGGTCCGGAGGTGTTAAAGGCCCTCAAGAAAGATGCGCAGACCGCGGGCATTGCCGTGGTCGTTTTTACCGGCCTTTCGAATAAAAATGCGGAGCGTCTGCGGCAGGATGGAGCTTGCGCGTTTCTGGAGAAATCGGAACTCGGACTGGACAAGGGCAGCGAGACGTTTCTGGCCGCACTGGCCGAAATTTTGCGGGGACTCGGCTTGGCGGTGCCAGACGGGCAGTCGAATCGGGCGCGGGTGGGATCGTAGTGCGTTCACCGCGATTTTCATTCATAGTTCCGTCTTAATTCGCTGTTCCAATTGCATGAACAAAACAATTGTCCATTACCGCATAAAGCGTGCCGTCAGCGGCTAAGACGAGAAACCCGTGATGACGCGGCTCCCCGGGTAGTTGCAATTGCCAAAGCATCTTGCCCTGCGAAGAAATTGCCAGCACCCGATCTTCCAGTAATTGATAGATAGCGCCGCTGGCTCCGAGCACCGGTGTCGAGTAACCGACGACAGTTGTGCTTGGAGGCAGCGGAAATTTCCATTTCACTCTTGCATCCGGAGCAAAGGCGAAGAGGGGTCCTTGCGGGGCGACGACGTAGAGTGTGCCGTCCGGGGCGCGGACTGGGGGTTCGTTGAATCCCGCTGCTGGTCCGCCATGAAATGTCCATTTTGTGCTGCCGTTGAAATAGAGTCCCAAGAGATCGCCGGAAAAGCTTCTTGCGTAGATGACGTCATCCGTGCCGGAGCCGAGAGCATACGCGGCACCCCGATTGTCGGGAGGATAAACCCAACGAATGCTGCCCCGCTTGTTCGTCGCAATAATTTGCTGGTCACGGCTGAAGACGAGTTCTCCGTTGCGCAGGATTAGAGGCGCGGTCGGAGTCAGCGAGGGTGCCTGAGCTTCGAAATTCGGCAGCCGCCATGTTTCCCGTCCGTCATTTTTGCTGAATGCCGAGAAATGGTTCTCGCAGGTTGCATAGACAGCGTCGCCTTCCAAACGATTACCCGCAGCGTTTTGCGCGACTGCGGCACGCGGACAATCGGTCTGCCAGCGTTTCAGTCCAAAAGGCGAGAGTGAATATAGAGATTGCGCGGTCGCGAAATAGAGATTGCCTTGTTCATCTTCGGACAGGGCGCCGCCTGGGATCGGGTCGGACGCGTCCACCCGGTACACCCATATCTCCGCGCCGGATCGGTCTAAAGCGTGAACTCCGGCTGCACTAGTGACATAGAGGGCTCCGTATGTACCCAACATCGGTGGCGTCCAAGTCACGGCTAGAGGGTCTATAGCACGTGTCCACACGAGGTGTGGCGCCACGCTGAAGCGAGGAAGAGGAGGACGCCTTTCAACGTGGTACCAAAAGAGAATATCGGCCGCTGACACCGCCATGAGGCCGAATAGAAGCAGGGATACCAGCCTTATGCCTGTTTTCATGCGTGGACCCTGAGGGTTTGGATGGGTGCACTGAAGTGATTGCGATGCTCTGCTTTACTCTGGCGCGTCTTCAGGCGGATGCCAGGATCCGCAGACCCTATCTAAATCGATCTATCGTGCACCACCAAGTTACGTAAGTATGGCGAGGCCATCGAGAATGCGACGGAAACGAGAATGGTCAGCAGCCCCAGATCGCCGGTAATGCTGATGCGGTCACTTTAATACCCGGAATCGCAGGGCCATGGAGAAGGGCTTGCCTGCATTCCTGTGAGTCCTTGATGACCTTGAAGACAAATAACTTACAACTGGGAACTTGTAACAGTGGCATGGAGTCTATGTCATGTGAGGTCCTGCTTCCGCGGGGTTTTGGCGGAGATTGGCCTGGAGTCAGATTTTCAGGGCGCGCGAGGGTGGAAAATCCTATAATTAGGGGTCGCCGTTATGGCGGGAGCAACCACCTTGGGTGATTTAGCGAGTGCGATAGGCATCCGGTCGCAGGAAGAGGCGGCGATCGTGGCAGAGTTGAAGGCCGGCTCGGAAGCGGCCTATGCCTGGTTAATTGGAGAGTTCCAGCAACCGGTGTATGGCTTAGTGTACCGGATTGTCAACGATCCTGCGGACGCCGCCGATACAACACAGGAAGTTTTCCTGAAGGTGTTTCGCGGGATGAAGCACTTTCACGGCGAGTCCAGTTTGAAAACCTGGATTTACCGCATTGCGCTGCACGAAGCGGCGAATCGACGCCGTTGGTGGTTCCGGCACAAAGCGAAGGAAACTTCAATCGAGCCCGCCGAAACGGAAACGCCAGGAGTGGGCGAACACGAGATGCAGATGGCGCTGACCGATCATGCGGATTCTCCGTTTGATACCGTGGCACATCGCGAGGTGCAGGCGCGAGTGGAAGAGGAGTTGAGCAAAGTTCCAGAACCGTATCGCACGACGCTGATTCTGCGCGATCTCGAAGAGATGTCGTACGAGGAGATTTCTGAGGTGCTGGAAATTTCCCTGGGAACTGTGAAGTCGCGCCTGACGCGCGGCAGAGCGGCACTAAGGCAGAGATTAGCAACGTATGTGCGCGAGGTCGGGAATGAACTCGGCTTAAGCGCTCCAGAGCAAGAGCGAACGGACGTAGTTGGAGGGGGTAGAAGGGTCGAGGTGATGCCATGACGGGGAAGACGGGCACAGTAAAACGCGCGGGGCTGAAGTGCCCCGAGGCGAAGCAGCTGTTCTCGCCATATTTGGATGGGGCAGTTACGGGCACAGAGATGCTCGCGCTGCAGGATCATCTCTCAGGCTGCCCGGCTTGCCATCGCGAATACCAGGCACTGCGACGGACGCAGCAGTTGCTGGGGACGGTAGGACGGCCGAAAGCTCCGGCGGATCTTGGGCTCAAACTGCGTCTAGCAATCTCACGCGAGGCTGCAATAACACGGCGTGGGCGGTTCGCGGGCGTGCGTGTGCGCCTGGAGAATGCCTTCGAAGCTTTCATGGTTCCTGCTACCGCAGGCTTTTTGACCGCGTTTGTTCTTTTCGGAATTGCCATGATGTACTTCGTCGTACCCTCGGCACTGCACGCTGACAACGATGTGCCGTTGGTAATGGTCAATTCCGGTCCGGAGTTGCAGCCAAGTTCGTTGGGGATGACCGTGAACACAACCGACGACGACTCGCTGGTCATTGAGGCGTATGTCGATGCGAATGGACGCGTGCAGGATTACCGCATCCTGTCGGATTCGGAATCCTCGCAGCTGGTGCTGCCCGAGGTGAAGCGAATGCTCATTTTTACGACGTTTCGTCCGGCACTGTCGATGGGGCGTCCGACGCCCAGCCGGGCGGTGTTGTCGTTTGCGAAGATCAGCGTGAAGGGATAAGCAGCATCTGCTACGAACATTGAGCTCTAAGCGCAGAAAAAGGGGCGGAAACGCGATGCGTTCCGCCCTTTGCTTTTCCGCGATCCGATTAGCAACTACTGGTTGCAGCTGCCGCTGACCTTATGGACTTCGGTAACGGTCAAATGGCCGTGCTCACCGCGAGCTTTGGTCGCGCCGGTGTCGTGGGCCATATCCTTGGCGTCTTCTTTCATGTTGTGCGACTTCGCGTGCGAAACTACGCCGCGAACTTCGACCGTCTGATTGGCATGCGCCGCGAGGTCAGAGGCACTGTTCTTGTCATGGATCTCCCATGTGCTTCCGTCCGTGCCAGTGAGGAGATATTCATCGCCACCGCCCGATTTCGTGAGGCATCCCGTGATGTTGCGCACCTCACCCTTGGAAGCATTGCTTGTGTCATCCTGGGCAACCGCCCACGAGATGGTCAAACCTGCAAAAAGTACACACAGCAGCAATCGACTTAACTTCTTTGTCATAGTGTTGCTCCTTTTAAGAGGCCCCACGCACCGATCTCTGGGCCATAAGACACGTACGTCAGGAAGGTAAGTTGCGGTTTTAGGAGCGAATGTTGCCAACGGCAAGCCCTTGGCTAAGAAGGCCTTTACGGCGAGGTTCAACCCGGCAAACTCGACAGTTATTGCAGGGAGTTGGCAGTTAAGAGGATGGAATAAACTCGGTGGGCCTTAAAAAATGGTGCCGCCTGGATAATCTGACTTGGAAACAGCCCCCTGCGAAAGTGGCAGGATTTGGCGCCGGTGTGGCTAACCGGGGTGGATTCTCTGGATCAGGAGAAACGTAGCGCCCGCGACGACGGCAGAGGCGGGGATGGTCAGCATCCAGGCCCAAATTATGCGTCCGGCGACGCCCCAACGAACAGCAGACAGCCGGTGAACTGCGCCGACGCCAACGATCGCTCCGGTGATGGTATGGGTAGTACTCACCGGAATCCCAGCCAGTGCGGTGCCGAACAGCGTGATGGCGCCGGCGCTTTCCGCACAGAAGCCGCCCAGCGGTTTGAGCTTGGTGATCTTTTGTCCCATCGTGTGAACGATGCGCCATCCTCCGAAATAAGTTCCGGCGGCAATGGCGGCGTGGGCGGCCAGAATAATGGGCCAGCGATAGCGTCCCCAGTTTCCCAGCATGTCGGACTTGGACATCAATCCGGCAGTGTAGAGAGCGCCTGCTACGATGCCCATCGTTTTCTGCGCGTCATTGCCGCCGTGTCCCAGGCTATAAGCCGCGGCGGAGAGTAGTTGCAGTTTGCGGAACCATCTGTCCACTGTCTGGGGCGGTTTGTTCTGGAGAATCCAATGCGCCGCAACCAGAAAAACGAGGCCGAGCACCATCCCCATCACGGGTGCTACCACAATGAAGATCAGCGTCTTGGACCAGCCTTCGGGGATGATGACCGAGAACATCGTGTGGGCGCCGGTGTGGATGGCCGCGTGCATCATCGCCGCACCAGCATAGCCTCCAATCAGTGCATGTGACGAGGACGTGGGCAGGCCCCACCACCACGTGAGCAAGTCCCACACGATAGCGCCAAATAGTCCGGCCATCACGACGTACTGGTCCACATGTTCGAGGCGGATCATGCCTTTCCCGATGGTCTTTGCGACCGCTGTGCCGAGGAAAAAAGCAGCCAAAAAGTTAAACGCCGCCGCCCAGATAACGGCCAGTTTCGGCGACAGAACGCGAGTGGAAACCACCGTGGCAATGCTGTTCGCCGAGTCGTGAAATCCGTTCAGGAAGTCGAAGATCAGCGCGACGATGACGGTGATCAGGACCAGCAGGACGTCTCTATTCATGTTTTAAGGATTGATGGTTTCAGGTTTCAAATTTGCAAGGTTCCGGTACATCAAGGTTCCTGATGCGCGCGTTGAAACCTTGAAATACGAAAGTTTAAAACTTTTTAAGTGCTTTTAAGAACAATGGCTTCAATAACGTTGGCCGCATCTTCGGCCTTGTCGGTGGCGTACTCTAGCACCTCGTACAGCTCCTTCAGTTTGATCAGCTGAATAGGATCTTTTTCGTGCTCGAACAGATCGGCGATAGCTTTACGGCTGACATGGTCAGCCATGTCCTCGAGCCGGTTGACCTCCTCGCAGTGTTTCATCACATGGCCGTTTTTCTCCAGCAGCGAAACACCTTTGGCCAATTCCTCGCATTGCAGGACGATAATGCCCGCGAGCTCGGCAGAAACGGGCGGCGGAGTGTGGATTTTATACATGACCAGCCGCAGGGCAGCGGAATTCACGAAATCCAGCACATCATCGAGAGACGAGGCCAGACGGTGGATGTCCTCGCGGTCAAATGGAGTGATAAACGTCTGATTGAGCTTGTTGATGATGGAGTAGGTTGCCTTGTCCCCGCGGTGCTCTATGGCTTGCACCTGGCTGACCCGCATGGTGAGATCCTTGGGATCGGCAAGGATTGAGCGGAGCAACTTGGCTCCGTCGGTGAGGTTAGTTGACAGTTCGGCAAAAAGTTCAAAGAATTTGGTGTCGCGGGGGATAAGGCGCATGTGTAAGGTTACTCGGGCACACTGGCCCTTTTGCAATAGAGATCAGCGAGCAGAGTAATATCTCACGCGGCGTATGGCGCAGGCAAACGGGCACATGCGTTTGGAAAGGGGTGAAGATTGGGCCACGATGGGTGCTGCGAAAAAGAGTCTAGGAGCGTGAAGGCTTGCGGGGGATCAATACGGGCGTGCGGCGCGTTATCCGAAGGCGGACGAGGCCGAGGAGAAGGAATACTGTGGCTGAGCCGAGAGCTACGGTGTGAAAGAACTGCAAAAACAACTCACCCAAATCCATAGATGGATTATGGGCGTGACGATGCGGGGAAACGATATTACGAAAGACCATTACGAGGTGCTTCGGCGATTACTTTCTTCCTATGCGTAAGAAAGCGCACGCGCACAGCATGGAGAAACACAGCGCTTAGCGGATGGCGTGCTGCCAATTGAGGATGAGGTTGATGGGCTCCGGGGCGCTGCCGCCCGTGGGCCGTGCCGCCAGGATGCGTTTGCCGTCAGGAACAATGGAGATCACGAGCAGATTCGGCGGTAACTTGACAAGTTCTTTCGGCGCAGAGAACTCGGGCTTTTCGCCATTGATCCGGACTTCCACATTGTAGATCTTGTCTCCCTGCTGAAAGAGCAGGCTCTTGCCGCCCGCAGACCAGTCGATAATGTAATTTCCTTCGCGGCCGACGATGCCTCCGTTTGAGATCTGCCATTTTGCGCTTGGAACTGGGAACGAGGTTACGTAGAGTTCCGATTTCCCGGTCTCGTTGGAGATGTAGGCGAGCCATTTATCGTCAGGCGAGAGACGGGCATCGGGTTCGGCATACTGGGTTGTGAGCAGGGGAAGAACTTTGCCATCGCCTTTAAGATCCAGGTAATAGACATCAAAACTGGTTTTGGGATCCTGTTGGGAGAAGAAGACGTAGCGTCCATCGCCAGAGACCCCGAGGGCTTGGAAGTATCCGCGCGGCTCTTCTAATATTTTTTGTTCTTTGCCGGAAGCGCTGAGCCAGCGCCGCAGCAGCAAGCTGTTATAACCACTGGTGCTAGCAATGAAGACACTGCCGCCGTCGGGGAAAATGATGCCGCTCTGCTCCAGTTCGGAATCACCCGTCAGGCGAGTGATGGTGTTGCGTTTCGTATCTGCCAACCAGAGGCTATCGCCGCGGCCATTGGCATTCGCGCGGCGAAGCACGCCGATCTGACTGCCAGGGGAAAATGTTCCCCCGATAAAAGTGGCAGGTTCGCCCCAATGTTGGATTTCCTTTCCGTTCAAATCAAACCAGGCTAAATCGCGATTGAGGGTTGTCGCCCTGCGGTACACCAGAAGATTGCGGGATACGGAGAAATAGCCGAGGTCGCGTGGATTGTAATACTCGATATTGGCAGCGATGGAGAAGGGCTTGCCGGTGAGCCGCAGAGCACCGGAGTCGAATTTTTGCGCGGTGAGCGTGCCTTCGTGAATGTAGAAAAGATAATCCTCGCTGTAGGCGACGTTTGATGCGGAAGAAAGGATCTGCCTCGGCTCGCTGCCCTCAAGTGAACCGAGGTAGAGACTACCCAACGGTTCACTCCCGCCTCGCGCTGTAAACAGATAATGTTTGCCGTCGGGCAGAAAGAGAGGGTTGCGGTTCGTGAAATCAACAGCATCTTTGCGAGCAGGGAGCAAGGCCGAAGGCATCCCTCCACCGTCGGAGACCCATTGCAAAGGACCGGAGATACCAGGCGCAAAGACGATCGTTCCCTGTTGATTCCAGGTTCCACCGCGGCCATTCGGAGCATCACAGAGCACCTGCACCGGGCCACCCGAAATTTCCACCTTGTTCAATTTGCCATGCGCGAAAAAGCCGACGTATTTGCTGTCGGGTGACCAGAAAGGAAAGGCTCCGCTCTCAGTTCCGGGAAGGGGGATGGCCGAGCCCGTCTCCATGTCACGGATGAAGATGCCGAGATCCGCCTCGCCAACCCGCCCAAGATCGATATCCTTGGAGCTCGCTGCAAAGGCCAGATAACGCCCGTTCAAGCTGAGTGATGGGGGACCTGAAATCACATTCGCGAAATTGACAGAAGGAGTTCGTTCGATACTGGCGCGCAAAGGCTGCTGCGCGGAAGTGAGTCGGTTGGAGAAAACCAGGAGGAGTGTTCCAGCCACAGCGGCGACGAGCCACCCGGCAATCATTGTTGCCGTGACCAGAGTGGCAGTCTTTTTGCGGCGCGAGGTCACCACGGCCGGAGATCCAACTTGGCTTCCGGCCGACGCAATCCACTGCAATTGCAGCTTCAGATCGTGAGCGCTCTGGAAGCGCTCGTCTGGCTCTTTCGCGAGACATGTACGGACGATTTGCTCGAGGGCGGGAGGAGTGAGCGGCTGCAGGTTGGAGACTGGCTCGGGATCTGCTTCGAGAATTGCACTGGCTAATGAAAGTTGGCTCTTGCCCTGAAAGGCGCGTTTGCCGGAGAGCATTTCATACAGCATCGCGCCAAAGGCGAAAATGTCGCTGCGCGCATCAGCTTCTTTCCCTTGGATTTGCTCAGGGCTCATGTATTGGACGGTGCCGACGAGGGTCCCGGCAACGGTCACCGGCGAGGCCATTTCGGCGACGGTAGCAGCCATGGCGGCCATCGAAGACACGTTCTGGGAACCTGACTTCAAACCGCCGCTAAGGCTGAGGGGCTTCGCCAAGCCGAAATCCATCAGCTTGGCGCCGCTCTTGCTGAGCATCACGTTGCCCGGTTTGAGATCACGGTGAACGATCCCGGAGCGATGAGCTCTCTCGAGAGCGTCGGCGATTTCGGTAGCTATCTTGAGGGACTCTTCCTGAGAGAGCGGCTTGCGGGCGATGCGAGCGTAGAGAGTTTCGCCTTCCAGATACTCCATCACCAGATAGTCAGTCTCTGCTTGCGAACCGACGTCGTAGAGAACGCAAATATTCGGGTGCTGCAAACCGGAGATGGCTTTGGCCTCCCGCTCAAAGCGGGCTTTTAAATCAGGATTGGCGCTGAGGTGGGTGGGAAGGACTTTGATGGCGACGGCGCGGTCGAGGCGTGTGTCGCGCGCTCGGTAAACTTCGCCCATTCCGCCGGAGCCCACGGCAGATTGAATTTCGTACGGTCCGAGTTTGGTTCCGGCAGCGAGTGGCATGGGCTGCGGGATTATAACTCTGGGCCATCGCAAGTAGTAGTTGAAAGGTGTTGCTTGAAGTTGCGGTCTACCAGCACCACGCGAGACAATCGGTGCAGCAAAAGAATGAATCCTGGTCAGCAAGCCACGCATCTTGATTCGTAAGTCATGGGGCACGCATGTCCACCCTTCCTAATCTCGCCACGACCGATGTTGCGCCGCCTATCCTCACTGATGAGCTAATTGCGGACTTGCAGCGGCTGCAGAAGGCAGCGCAAAAAATCACCTCCATTCTGGACCTCGATCAACTGATCGACAGCGTGGTCAAAGAAGTCACCGGTCCCCCGTTTGGCTGCGTTGAAGCCACCATCTATCTGCACGACGAGTTGCGGGGTGAACTGGTTCTTGCCGGGGTAAGCGGGTGCGAACTGCACGCTAAGGGACACCGCTTGAAAGTCGGCCAGGAAGGCATGGTAGGGCACGTCGGCGCCACCGGCCAACTCCGCTATGCGCCCGACGTGCGGAAGGATCAGTACTACATTTCCTGCGGACACAATACTCTCTCCGAGGTTGCGATTCCGCTGCGCATCGGCCAACGGGTGGTCGGAGTGTTCACAGCTTCGCATCCGGAACTGGATGCATTTCCCAGACAGCAAGTGAGAATCCTGCAGGCTTTTTGTGATCACGTTGCCGTTGCCGTAGATAACGCACAGCGCCTGAGAGTCGAACGCGCGGAGCGCCAGGCGTTGGATCGCGACTCGCAAGAAGCGCGCGCCATTCAACAGGCATTGCTGCCGAAAAGTTCGCCGTACTTACCCGGCTTCGTAATCTCCGGGCTGAGCGTTCCCGCCCGGGCCGTCGGCGGCGATTGGTACGATTTCATTTCCTTCCCCGACGGACGCTGGGGAATCGTGCTGGCCGATGTCTCTGGTAAGGGCACGGCCGCTGCTCTGCTGATGTCGGCAACGCGCGGGATGTTCCGTTCGCTTGCCGAAGCCTGCTGCAGTCCTGGCGAGGTACTCACCAAGTTGAATCAGTTACTGGTGAACGATTTCCCCGCGGGAAAGTTTGTAACCCTGATTTATGCGGTCCTCGATCCCGTGACGCGAACGGTCGTGTTCGCCAATGCCGGGCACCTGCAGCCGTTGTTCATAGACAGGACCGGACACCAGTTTGTGGACGTTGAGCGTGGCCTGCCACTGGGACTCTCCTGCGGAGACTACTCCGAGACGCAGATCGCGTTGAGCAATGCCTCCCGCCTGATCTTTTATACCGATGGCATTACCGAAGCGGTGAACTCACAAGAAGAAGAATACGGTTTGTCCAGGCTGGTCGAACACGCCGTCACACCTAACGCTTCGGCAGTGACTATCGTTGAGGACGTGCGATCCTTTGCGAATGGTTCTGGAGTTCGGGACGACGCCAGCGTGGTGTTTCTCGGCGTCCACTGATTCAGCGAATTCGTGCGCGATGTTCCTTCAGGATACAGAGGTCCATTACAACGAAAATCCCCGACTGGCGCGCCTTCTCGGCCGCCCTCTCGTGGATTACGTCTTCCTGCATCCAGATCGCAGGAACTTTCAGTTCAATCGCTTCGTTCACCACAGCTTCCACGAACTCCGGGCGGCGAAAGATATTCACGACATCGATCTTCTCAGGGACGTCGAGAAGTGAAGCATAAGCTTTTTCGCCGAGGCAGTCCTGAATGTGTGGATTTACCGGAATGATGCGATATCCGTGGCTTTGCATGTAGGCTGAAACACCGTGGCTGGGCCGCAGCGGATTGCAGGAGAGTCCAACCACAGCGATAGTTCTGGATCGCGCCAGCAACTCAGCAATAGGATCGGATTGAGGTAATGAAGCCAAGACGCCTCCCATTACTTCTTATTAGCTGCATCCAATTTTTGTTTGTACATTTTTCCTGCCAGATTGCGAATGGTTTCCGAAACTTCCTTGTTGCCGGAAAGATGCTTTAAATCCGCGATAAGCAGGTTCTTCATCAGGCCAAGGCCGAGATCAAGGGGCGTGCGGGGATTCGCGACCAGATTACGCACGATCTTGTAGTTCTTCATAAAGCGCCGCTTCAGCGGAATCTGGCGCAATACAGCTTCCAAAACGTTTTTCTGACTGGCGAATTTCTCCACTTCGCCGTCCGAAAGTTTCGGAGCCTCGAGAACAGCCAGCGCGACTACCTTGGTGCCGTCGCGAATCAGGAGGGAGCGCTCCTCCTTCGTACCCTTCAAAGCCAGTTGAATACGACCCTTCACGTCAAGAGAGTTTATTTTCTGGAGTGCATTTTCGCGCCTGGGCGGAGCAGGTGGTTTCGGGTGGGCTGTAGCTGTAGCCGCAGCTGTGGCTTGCGTGGCAACGGCTGAGGCCGCTGGAGCCAGGACTGGCGGCGCTTGTGACGCCGGTTTTTCCACAGCATGTGCCTCTGTTCCATCGCTGCCGGAATACTCAGGCAGGAACATGTCCACGATTCCGCCAATGGCTTGAAATGGCTTTTCCCCTTCGGCAGCGATATCGTCTGCGTGCTCTGTGAAGTAAGCGAAGACGCTTTCATCTTCGACTCCAAACGTCGGATCCGATGTCTCGGGTTCGTGAGAAAATTCAGCGGGCTCACTCAGGCCATCGTTTGCGGATGCACCCGATGTAATCGAGGTATTCGTCGAGTGTTCTGTAGGAGTTGCTACCGGCTGTGGCGCACCGTCCATCGAGTTCTCAAGTTCGGCCGCTTCTTCCCTCTTCAGATAAGGATTGGATTTCAGGGCAGCGATCACGTCCTTACTCGATCGCACCCGCTTGCTGAGCAGCATGATTTCGATGATGTCGCGCAGCGCCGAGGTGGCCAGCTTAATAACTTGCTCTTCCCGAACGGATGGATTCTCGAGCAGACGGGGTAGCAATTTTGGACGCAAGTTGTCGACAGAAATGAGGTAGTTCAAGACTTCCTGCGCGGTTTCCGGATCGGCCGCGACTGCCAGGGAAGCCTTCTCGTCCCAGCCCGCCAGCGTCATTCGGGCTAGTTCGCCAAAAACCTTGTTGTATTTCGCAAGATAAACCAGGATTTCTATGTTTTCCGCCGGAGGAACTTGTAAGGCACCACGAGCAGCGAACTGCATCATGTTGGAAGGCAACCTGGACGCGCGGATTTGGTCAATCATTCGCGCCATGACTTCACACCTCGGCCTTAGGGAATTGGTGAGCGCCGTTTTCGGCACGGTTCGCGGCCAGATGCTCGAGTTTGCCTACGGCCAGCGCGAAATCCCGCGTGACACGGTTCGGCTTATCTCGCAAAAATTCCTCTCGTAAAGTCCGATAGTACCAAAGAGTGCCTTCGCGTTTACCGTTGAAACGTGACCAGACGGATTCACCGATCTCACGGTAGTCGCTGAGGATGGAGCGAACATTGTTCAGCTTGTCGGCAGCGGAAACCAGGCGCGTATCGGCATCTTCTTCTCGAAGACGGGCAATGTAGTTCTCCTTGCGCTCACGCCACGGAGATTTGGGATAAGTGTCGGCATCGGTACATCCGTCAACGATTTTGGCGACCCGACTGCCGAAGCGGCGGCGAACTTCTTTCAGCATGGGCGCGCCGCCGCAGTCCTCGACAACATCATGCAGCAGAGCCGCAATGGCGAGATCCTCATCACCACCGCTTTCCAGGACGACAGACGCCACGCCCATCAAATGCGCGATATAAGGGATGGTGGACGCTTTGCGAGTCTGATATTTGTGTTTGTTGGCAGCCAACTCGAATGCTCGCAGGAACCGACGACCCAACTTTATCTTTCCCTGCCTTTTCCGCGGTTTTGCTGTGCGACCCTTCACTGCTTCTCCCCACGGCGAGCCAGTAGATAGGCGCGAATGAACGGCTGCAGATCGCCGTCGAGCACGCGATCCACATCGCCCACTTCGATCTTCGTGCGATGATCCTTAATCATTCGATACGGCTGCAGAACATAGGAGCGAATCTGAGACCCGAACTCAATATCGAGCTTCGAATCCTCGATTTTCTTCGTCGCCGCGCGCTTCTTCTCCATCTCGAATTCGTAGAGCTTCGACCGCAACATACTCATGGCACGCTCACGGTTCTTATGCTGCGAGCGTTCATTCTGGCAACTCGCGACCAGGCCTGTGGGAATGTGCGTGATGCGCACAGCGGAGTCCGTGGTGTTCACGTGCTGCCCGCCCTTGCCGCTGGAACGGTAGGTATCGGTGCGAATGTCGTCGGGCTTAATGACGATGTCGATACTGTCGTCAATTTCCGGAGAGACGAAAACACTGGCAAACGAAGTATGCCTCCGCTTGGCTTGGTCGAAAGGTGAAATCCGCACCAGCCGGTGCACGCCGATTTCACCTTGCAGGAGTCCAAAAGCGTACTCGCCATTGACGGCAAAAGTAGCGGACTTGAGGCCTGCTTCTTCACCCGGTTGGTAATCGTAAAGCACCGTTTCAAAGCCCTGGCGCTCAGCCCATCGTAGATACATGCGAAGCAGCATGTCGGCCCAGTCCTGCGACTCCGTTCCTCCCGCGCCAGGATGAATGGTGACGATGGCATTGCGCACATCGTTCTCACCGGAGAGCAGTGTCTCGGTTTCGAGCTTGTCGATTACATCGCGCAGAGAAGAGATCTCGCGCTGCAAGTCGCTATCAACATTCTCGCCTTCTTTGGCGAGTTCAACATAGGCATTGATATCGTCGCTGCGGCGGCCTAAATCCGCGTCAGTCGCGAGAACGTGCTCCAAGCGCTTTTTCTCGCGCATGACCTGCTGCGACCGCTGCGGGTTGGACCATAGGTTCGGGTCAGCGGCCTGCTTTTCAATCTCGGCTAGCAGCGGACGGAGCTTGTCCGCGTCAAAGATACTCCCGTAGGTCGTGGACCTTCTTGCTCAGCTTGTCGTATTCCTGTTCCAGCTCTGCATTCATGAGGACGCTTCAACCTTTTTGCGAATATCCGGCGATACGAAGCGCGCGAGTAGCGCTCCTAGCGAAATTATCGCACAGGCATAGGCGAACCAGTCGCCGTAGCGGGTGTAGAACGTGGTGACGAAAGTGAGGGCGTAGGGCGCCACCAGAGCACTTCTTTCCTTCCGTGGAATGCGCGCCACGACGCGTCCGAAGGGATCGATGGAAGCGGTTACACCTGTATCCGTCGCACTGAGAATCCAGCGATCGTTTTCGATGGCGCGCACCCGCGTCTGGTTCAAATGTTGGGCGTAAGCGCCGCTATCGCCATACCAGCCATCGTTGGAAATATTTACGAGCACCTGGGCGCCATTGTTCGCGAACTGCCTGACTTCGTCCGGAAAGATAGACTCGTAGCAGATGAACGTGCCAAGTTGTTCGCCTGCTGCGTTCAGTGGGCTGCGGGAATCTCCGTGCTCGAATTGCCCGACTTCCCTGGTCAGCCCTCCGGCAAAGGAAAACACACCGGGAAAAGGGAGATACTCCCCGAACGGGACCAGATGAGCCTTGTCATACCGCGCCTGCCATTCGCCGGTCGGGCTTACCAGGACGGCGGAGTTGAAGAGAGGGCCTTCCGAGTTCACGGTTGGCGCGTTATTACCAATCGCACCCGCGATGACCGGGACCTTAGCATAGCGAGCCATGTCGCTGATCCCCTGGCGAAAATGCGGATCGTTTGTAAAAAATGGTGCAGGCGATTCCGGCCAGACAATCAGATCTATCTTCTTTTGAGCAGCGGAGCTCAACGTGAGACTCGTTAGTTCGGCTAACGTCTGCTGGTAGTACCCAGGAGTCCAGTCGGCGGACACCGGAATATTTTGCTGCACCAGCAGCGCCGCGCGCTCGGTCGTTGCCGCCGGCGGCTCTAGCAATCTGCCCGCCTGCAGAACCGCTGCAGCAGCAATCGCGGCGATCAGCATGGTGCTACGCTTTTGACGGGGGATGAGAAACGCTGCCGCAAATGCGACATTCACCAGCAAGATTTCGAATGAAATTCCGTAAGCCCCTGTCCATGCCGCGATGCGCGAGAGCGCGATATTGTCCACCTGCGCGACGCCCAGCAGGTCCCAGGGAAATCCCGTGATGCGCGTGCGCGCCAGTTCCACCGCTACCCACAGAAATGGCGCCACCACCAGCGCCCGCCTGTCATTACGGCCGTGAGCAGCCATCGCGACCAGCATGCCGAAGAGCCCGTGATACAGCCCTAGATAGCAACAGAAGAGAAACAATACCAGCAGCGCCATCAGCGCGCTGAGCCCACCGTAGTGGCGCATCGTGTCATAAATCCAGTAACACGTCCCGGCGTACCAGATGATTCCGCACACGTACCCGAGCAGAAATCCTTGCCCAACAGTTGCCGGCTGCAAACGGGGAGAGCCTTCGATCAATAATTCCCCGACCGGTCGCGCGCGAAGCAACGCAATCACTAGCGGGGCCAGCGCGAACCAGCAGAGAATGTAAACCCCTGGAAGTGGGAAAATAAGCACCTGCAGAACCACCGACAGCAACGTCAACAACCAGGCGCTGGAATGAATTTGCCGCACGGAAAAGAATAGCAGTTCTCGCAACGGATACTCAGCCGTCAGCGCTCACTGGCTCGTGATGCGCTCGAGAGCTTGCTGCGAACATAACTCACAATCTCTGGCGTGACATAGTTCGGCGGCGCGATGCGGAAGATTGGCCGATTCGCAACCGGCTTCAGCGATACTGCTTCCCACGCTACCGCTCCATCCGCCGCGTGCAAGATTACGGCATCTGCACGGTCCAGGAATTCCCGTGCGGAATTCTTGAAATCGGCAGTGTGCGGGTCAAGCACGCTCAGATAGAGCTCAGGACGCAAAAATTTCAAAACGCTGTTCGACTCGATAATCACATTGTGCGCATTCTCGAGGCGTTGTCGCAACGCCGGCATTGCCTCGGCTAGCCGCCCCTGTTCCGTGCGCGCCCAAAATACCCGGACAGCTCCGGCGACAAGAAAGCGTGAGGTGTCCGACTCCCCGGAGCGGTCGCGCTCCTCGGTGATCGCCCAGGAGTGGTCGCCCGTAGCGCAGTCACACGCCTCTCCATTGGCCGAGCAGATGCCATGCCCGTATTGCGTGATCTTCACAGCGGTCCATTGCAATTCCGGGAGAGCCGAGATCAGCCCCGCGACCACGCTGGTCTTCCCTACATTACGCGAATGACCGCCAATCACAACCAGAGCCACAGCTAATCCTTTTTCGCCAGACGTGCCAGGGTTGCCAGTTGTTTCAGGTATTGCCGCAGCGGCTGCGCCGGCGTTCCCCAAAATGCGACGCCCTTCCCCCGTAGAATCTTGTTAGGCAGGACTCCACCCTGGCCCCCGAGCATGACTCCCTCGCCAATGCGAGCGTGTTCACCGATACCAACTTGCCCGCCCAGAACCGCACCATTCTCGATGACAATGCTTCCGGATAATCCCGTCTGAGCTGCAATCACCACATCTTCGCCAATCTGACAGTTATGTCCAATGTGGACGAGATTGTCGATCTTCGTCCCGCGGCGGATGCGGGTTTCATCGAGCGCACCGCGATCGATGGTTGCATTCGCGCCAATTTCCACGTCAGCTTCGATCACCAGACTGCCGGCCTGCGGAAACTTCTCGTAATGTCCAGTTGTGCGATCACGCACATATCCGAAGCCGTCGCTCCCCAGAACAGCCCCCGCATGCACGATGACGCGGTCGCCAAGCGTAGTTCCCGGATACATCGTCACCCTCGGATAGATTTCGCAATTCCGTCCGATGCTGACTCCCGAGCCAATTACGCAGCCCGCCCCAATCCGGCTCCTATCACCGATCTGCGCGCGCCCGCCAATCACTGCACCGGCTTCCACAATGGCACCGATAGCTACCGATGCTGAAGGATGGATGACTGCCGAAGGGTGCACGTTGCCGGGACTGTCCCCAGCCGGACGAGCATCTTGCAGCAATCGGGCTACGCGCGCAAACGCAAGCTTCGGCTGATCGCTGATGAGCAGTGGCTTGCCGGAACAGAGCGCACTCGCAAATTCGCCTGCAATCACCGCTCCCGCAGCGGAGCGCATTGCCAGCGCCAGGTGTTTTTCGTCTTCAACAAATACAACATCCCCTCCAGATGCCGATTCAATGCTCGCCACAGCGCTAATCTGCAACCCAGGCTCGCCAAACAGGCGCAGTCCCAGCGCGGCGGCGATCTCCTCCAGGGAGCGATTCATGGGCTTCACTGTATAGCAGCGAGCGGCGAAGAAGGAAGAGCGGCTAGAAGAACCTGGGCTTGGAAAGGATTTCCTCGGTCGGGATCTTCGCCATTAATACGTCAGATGGTCGAAACGTGGACTGGGCTGTGCTGCAAGGTTTGTTCTGGCACATCACAAATGTGGCCCCGTCATTCTTCGTCACCGGATTACAGCCATTTGCATTCGCGCCCGGAGCTAGGGTCCATGTGCCCGCTACCTGCCCGTTGCTCAAAGTACCGGTCGTTGTGGTGGTTCCGTTCGACGTACCGGTCAGGCCATCAGGATTGCTGGTCAGCGTCAGCACGCTGCCGTTGGTGGAAGAAGTGAGGGTAAGACTAAGAGTGCCCGTCACGTGACCAGTGGCGTCCGTCGTAAAGGAGGCATTTCCGCTTTCTGTCTGCCCATTCAAACCCCTTGCAAAACAGGCATTGTCGTTGAAAAACCCGAATGCTGTGATTTTTAACGGACCACTGTTCGTCACATCGAAGGCTACGACAAAATTCAGCAAGCTGGCCTGCCCTCCGGTGGGATTAATGAGCTGCGCTTCCCAGTTTCCGCTAGTGGACGTGTTCGTCGTCGTAGACTGAGTATTATTCGCGCAGCCGCAAACGGCAAACTCCAGCGCCAGCATCACCAGGATCGCAAGCCTTCTCATGAACCTTCCTTGATTGGGATCTCTATGAGAATAGAGAGATGCATGTTGGGGCGTCAATGGATGTAAGGGCGCCGACGCCCCAACCCCGAATCCTTCCTACGCCTTCGTCATAGTAAACGGGCCCGTGCCGGTGCAGCCGGGCTGCCGGTCAACGCCCATTGGCCTGTGATTGAGTTGCCGTGCACGGTGCCCGTGAGCGTATTCCCTGATGGGGTTCCGCTCGCTGAAACCAAGAGCGGCACGCGCGCAATAAGCTACGCTCCCCGCTTCGACTTCAACTCCGCCAGCAACTGTTCAATCCGGTCCTGCTTTTCCAGAGCGGCGAGGCGATCATCCAGATTATCGGCCGCAATCTCCGATTTTGCCTGGCTAACAGCTTCCGAGTGCGCCACCTTTGCGTTTCATGCGATCGAAGGCTGCCGCCTTTGAGCCATCGCCGGAGCCCATTCGCGCATCGTTGGCCTTGCCCACGGCTCGCGCGCGGCGGTGCTGCGCGATCAGGACATCGGCCTTGGCTTGCGCTTCAGTCAGCTTCTGCTCGAGCTGCCGCAAAGCTCCTTTCAAATTTTCGACCTGCGCTTTCTGATCCGTCACCTGCTGCTTGAAATTGTCACTCAACTCGCGATAACTTTCGACGCGCAACAACGACGCGCGGGCGAGGTCGTCTTCTTTCTTGTCGACAGCAAGTTCGGCCTTGCGCATCCATTCGGCCACTTTGCCCTCGTTCTCTTTCTCTTTCTTCTCCAGAAGATGCTGGTCGGCGATCGCGATCGCCACTTGCGTCTTCACCTGCAGCAGCTGATTTTGCATATCGAGAATCACCTGCTTGATCATCTTTTCGGGTTCTTCGGCCTTGTCGATCAAGTCGTTGAGATTTGCGCGGACCAATGTGGAAACACGCTCTAGTAGTGCCATGGAGAATTCCTTTCTAGCTGTGAGCTATGAGCAATGAGCGATGAGCAATGAGGTGTGCGCCTGCGGATGTCGACTGAAAGAGCAGTCGGTGAACAGAAGTCGGCCTTCGCTGTCATGACAGCCTCCTCTGGGCCCCGGCGTGCGAAGAGTGAACGGCCGCGCAGTGCGGGCAATCTGGCGCCTTGCGTCGCCACCCGGCTCCGATTGCCATGCCGATTGCGACTCCCACCGCGAGCCACACGCCAATATTTCCGGCGATCACACCTAACGCTGCCCCGAGTGCGACCCCGAGTCCAATTCCTAGTCCCGGATGTTTTGTGTTGCTTGGCATATCTCACTCCCACGCGGATTGCGCTTTCGATTTCAGACCCTCGCTGTCCCACAACCGGACGCCTCACGGCGGGGCGGACGAGGCGTCCGCCCCTACCCGAGCTCTACGCCTTCGGCAACTCCGGTGGCTTTGGACCCTTGTCGCCGATCGCTTTTACCTTGCCGAACAACTCCGATAGCGGCATGCCCGAGAGCGTCTCGAACAACGCCGGCATCTGCGCCGCCATTTTCGTGATGTCGCCGGTGATCTTATTCATGCCGGCAGCCTCGCCATTCCCAGTGGAGACGATGGTGATCTTGTCCACGTTCGCCAGCGGACTGGCTAATGCCTTCACCATTTCCGGCATGCTGGCGAATAGCTTGTCGATCACCGCAGCCTGGTTGTATTCCTGGTAAGCCTCAGCTTTCACGTTCATCGCCTTGGCTTCGGCCTCGCCTTTCTTGAAGATGATCTCGGCTTCGGCCTCGCCCTGCTGACGAATCGATGAGGCATGGCCCTCGGCCTCGGCCATCAGGCGCTGCTTCTCGGCCTCGGCGAGCGTTTCGATGCGCTGACGCTCGATCTCAGCCTGCTTCAGCACGGTCGCGATCAGTTCCTTCTCGCGGCGGTTGATCTCGGCCTCCTGCACCTTGACCTGCTGCTCTTTCTCGATCTGCTGCACCTTTACCTGCTCCGCCACGACCTGCTGCTGCATGATGTTGGTCTGAATGTCGTATGCCTTGTCAGCCTGCGCCTGCTGGCGCTTTGTAACTTCGAGGAACTGCGCTTTTTTCACTTCCAGGTCGCGCTGGGCTTCGGCTTGCTTCGCCAGTGACAGGGTCTCGGCCAGCACTCGCTCCTGGTCCGCCTGCGCTTTGGCAACCGCCGATTCCCGGGTTGCGAGTGCACGCTTGATGGCCGTGTCGCGATCCGCTTCGGCAGCCGCTACATCGGCATCGCGTTTGATGCGCGCCACGTCGGGACGCCCCATGTTGGTGATGTACTCGTTCTTGTCTCGGACTTCCTTGATCGTGAACGAGATGACTTCCAGGCCCATCTTGTTCATGTCGTCGGCGCACGTGGAGCGCATGCGGTCAGAGACCATCTCCGGCTGCTTCACGATCTCCTCGACGGTGAGTTGCCCGATGATGCCGCGCAAATGGCCTTCCATCACTAGCCGGATGAGGCCCTGACGCTCATCGTCCGTCTTAGTAAGGAATTGTTCGGACGCAGTCAGGATCGATTCCGTATCGGACTTCACTTTGATCTGTGCGACGGCTTCGACCGTGACCGCAACGCCCTGCTTGGTGTACAAATCCTGTTGCGGAGCCACATCGAACGACATCAATTCGAGGGAGAGCTCACGGCAGATCTGCACCATGGGCAACACCATCGTCCCATGACCTTTCACAACACGGGTTCCACCGAGTCCATATACGATCAGAGCCTCATGTGGCCCGGCTTTGCGATATATCCTGGCCATTCCGCTGATCAAAAACAGAATGGCCATCACTCCAAGCGCGACAAAGATCCAGATTTCCACTGCATGCGGTATTTCCGGCATAACGCCTCCTGTCACGAACGCAATTCAAGAACCTGTTGCGAGTCACTCTTCGCGGGGGAACTCGAGCCCACCAACTCGGAATGGGCCGGCTGAGCATTTAAATTGAATTTGATGATGGTGTGATTCCCGTACCAGCAAAATCCCAGCACCACGTACGCAATCAGCAGCGCCGGTAACGCGGCGGCTGGCTTCAATGCGTGGATGATCAACGTTGCCAGCGTGAAAATCGCCAGCATGACAACCATGATTCCGAGCCCCAATTCCAGCGCTCCTTCGCGTGATGTGTAGCCGTTCGGCTGCCAGTTTGCGTCGAAGTGGACTGCCATGCGGGAGGGCAGTTGATTCCACGTTCTGCGGTATTCCCAAGCTGAGGTTGGGAGTGCCAGCCACATCAGCAAAACTGCCGTCTTGTAGGTTCTGCCTTGCATACGGCCTCTGTTTACTGCGAAGCTTCGATTGCTGGTGACGCCTTCATCCGATTCGCCCGCCAGTTCGCTCCACAGGCGAACGTACGCAATTCCCTTCTCGTAACGCGTGACCACCACCTCGGTTCCTTTGGCGATGGCCCTGCCATCGTCGCTCCGGGCGCCGCAGACCCGGCGCGTGCCCATCTGCGAATAAATCATCTCGCCCGTGCCGCCTTCACGAATGGGGACGCACAATCTTCCCAACACTCCCGCCATCTCAAAGTCCGCCGGGTCGAGGTACTCCTGATCGGACATCAGAATCTTCGTGAGAAAAAAGAAAATAATCGCTCCGCCGACCAGTCCAGCCAGGGCGGACAAGGAAAGGGCCGTTCCCACCCACAATGCCGAAAAACGCGTAAGCAGATAGCCCGTCCCTCCAAACCACGCCAGGAACGCAGCCATGGAAGGAGGATTGAACGGCGACACCGTTGCTCCGTGATGCCCGCTCGCGTCGTCAGCGCTCGTGCCATTCGGCGCTATCTGTCCAGTCGTCGAATGTGCGGTCCCGGCATGCGTCGGCAAGTGCGCACCGGTATGCCCATGGAAGTGCGGTAGATGCAGCTTGCCCAGGCGCGATCCCCCCAAAATGAAGGAAAAGAAGCTGAAGCAGAAACCAACCGCGAAACAGATGAGATAAAAATCAGCCCAGGTCATCGCATTCGCCTCCCCTCTCCTGCCGTGCGACGATGATGATTTCCATCGGCCGACGACTCGGGACGCAGCGCCTCCAGCAAACGATCTGCTAGTCCGGGTGTGTCAAGAATGGCACCCAGCAGCAGAAAGCAGCGGCGAGTGTCTTTCTCCCGCGCAGCCTTAATCAGAACGCGGCTGACTTCCGCATCGCTGGCAAAGCGCTCTGAACCTTGCAGCAGCCAGACGTCGAGTTGCCCTTCCGTCGTACGCAAATCTGAAGTCAGCTCCGTGTGATAGCCCTCCGGATCGTCCACTAGAAACCCGGGATGCACCTTGAAGAATTTGGCTAGCAGCGCCCGTGACGACTGCGTCATATGCGGACGTGTGCCGTTCTCGATCTGGGAGAGATAGGACTGGCTGATCGAGTTGCCGGGACCAAGATCCTCACGGATCGCCCGCACCAACTCCAACTGCGTCATTGGACGATTTAAGCCCCGGAGAGACCCCTCGACTTCCCGCAGGTACCGGATTTTCTCGCCTAGCCGCATATGTCAAATCGCAATATTTATATTGCAATATGCGATTTATGTCAAGAAATGTATGTTATTACCCTTCAATAATTTACGGGCATTAGCTGAGCAATGAGCTCTGGGCAATCCGAGCATGGCCCTGCTCATGGCTCAATCCTCATTGCTCTTCGGAGTTAGAGTCCTGCTTCGATCCGCGACCGGGGATCGAGATAGTCGCGCAGCGCGTCGCCGATGAAATTGAAGCTCAGCACAGCAAGCATCACCGCGAGCGCGGGAAAGAGCACGAGGTGAGGCGAGTCGAAAAGATGGGCGCGAGCGTCGTTGAGCATCGCTCCCCAACTGGCAGTGGGTGGAGGAACGCCTAATCCAAGGAAGCTCATGGTGGCCTCCGCCAGGATGGCCCCGGCCATACCGATGGCAGCCTGCACGATTACGGGTTGAATGATATTAGGAAGGATGTGGCGCACGATGATGCGGAAATCGCTCGCGCCGAGAGCGCGTGCCGCTTCAACGAACTCGCGTTCCCGCGCTGCCAGCACCTGTCCGCGAACCAGTCGCGCGTAGCCCACCCATCCACCGAGCGAAAGTGCGATTACCAGGTTGAAAATGCCCGGGCCGCGAAAGGCTACAAAGGCGATGGCAATCAGGATTCCGGGAAACGAGAGAAACGCATTCATCAACACGACATTCACGAAACGGTCGATCCCTCCTCCGTAGTATCCAGCGATGGAGCCAATGATGAGTCCGAGGGCCAATGATGCGAGCACGACGGAAGCACCGACCAGCATGGAGATGCGCGCGCCGTAAATAGTGCGGGAGAGAATATCGCGGCCCAGTTCGTCGGTGCCGAACCAATGCAGGTGTGATGGAGGACTCAACCGAGATGGGAGATCGATTGCCGCGGGATCCTGCGGGAGCAACCCAGGGAGCCAATAGGGCGAAGATCACGAAGACGATCACCAGCACAATGCCTATCGCTGCGAGCGGATTGTGTCGCGCATTAACCGCAATGCTGCGATGAAATGAGATGGCGCTGGTCGACACGCGGACGATGTTAAATGCAGTGCGGCGTATTTTCGAGAGAGAACTTCAATTTCTCACCGGAACTTCCAATCAATCGGCAGGGCGCACTCGTCAGAGCGATCCGCCCGAGTCTTGTGTGAGGCGGACGCACGAGTGAGGGATGACCGCGCGTCGCCACACGTGGTCTCAGCTGCTGGCGCCGGGAAGGTTGCTTAGCTCCGGCCAACCGGTTGGAAGGCTGGTGCCCGCGGCTGGCTTTCGAGGGGCGGGGCTGGTCAGCGAACTGGGTGCATTCACATCCGCGCCTTCGTGGACTCCGATGCCGAGCCGGTCCACGAGCTCTCCCCCGAGCCAGCCTGTGACGAGGGCAAGCGCTGCGCCGCTAACCGAAAGCGCTACGGCAGCACGAGTGGGACGCGCCGGACGCCGGCGGCGATCAGCCCAGCTCGCCGCGAACAGGCCAGCGACCACGAGATTTCCAATTCCGTGCAGCAGTCCGATTTTTTTGGCGCGCGTATTTGGCGGGATGCTGAAGAAATCGATCGTGCCGGGAACTGCGGCTGCGATTGCAGTGAGCAATCCGCTACCGAGCATGTGGTGACTGGTGCGGAGGAGGCTTCGATTGCGGGTGGCCACGCCGATTACGTCGAATGTGGCTACGGTGGCCAGCAGTCCGAGGGGGAGAACAATCACCATCTGATGAATGGGGTGTCCTAGAAATTCTGCACGGGTTTTCATGATTGCCTCACAGGAATTCGAATCTCAGGCTTAGATTCCGATCGTTCGCGAACTGATGGTTCCGAATTCAGAGTAGCTGCCGCTTCTACGCCCAGATTAGGAGGAAACTTCCTGGCGGGAGTTCGTTTCGTTCCCGGTATTGCGCTTTGCCGAGCCTTTATACCTCCACGTCCGAAAGGTTATCGAGTAACGAAGGGATTTCACGGCGGGAATGCTGTGCTGGAAATTCCATCTTGCGGGACCGCGCAGGATGTAGGCAGAGCGAGGTTCGAGCGTGACTGACATGATCTTGCCCTCTTTGCGATATGGCTTGAAACGAAAACGGCAACTGCTTTTGAGCGAGATCCCAATGATGATTTCGAACTGGGGAACGTCGCGGTGCCAGCCGATGGGAGAGCCTGGGCTGTATTCAGTGATGACGCTCTCAATAATTTCGACGGAATGAATGCCGGCCCATTCGGCAGCCCGGTTTGCGAATGGGGCTAGGAAATGCGGCAGGGGACGCGCCGCCTCGGCCTGCCGCGAAGTGAAATCGTATTCGAAGCCGTATTCGACAATGCGTCGCTTCGCGATGTAACCGTGAAAATCGAAGGCCTGAAAATCCAGCTTCGCGAAATCTCTGAGCAGGTCCGCTTCTTCCGCGACAGTAATGAATTCGGGTTGATAGAGGAATCCCTCGGGCAGATCAGCCGGACTAGAGCTTTCGTTTCGAGGCATTCCATCATCTCAACGCGATCATTCGATGTGACCGGCAAGATGCGGGTTGCAGGCGTGTGGGTCTGGAGAACTATTTCCGCCCCAGCGGAACTGGAGAGCAATAATTTCGCGGAGCGCGATCTGGACCGCTTCCGCATTCCACCGATTATTGCCGAATTCTGGGGTTCGCGACCGAGTACAGAACGTCAGTGAGGAAATTCACGGCAACGTAGGTTAGTCCGATCGCGAGGATGCACCCTTGGACCAGGTAATAATCGCGATTGGAGATCGCCTGGATCGTCAGGCGGCCGATTCCCGGCCAGGCAAAGATGGTTTCAGTCACGATCGCACCGGCTAACAACGCGCCGAACTGCAGGCCCAATACCGTAAGGATGGGGATCATCGCATTACGCAGCGCGTGACGGTAAACGACCGTGCGCTCAGAGAGGCCTTTAGCTCTGGCGGTGCGGATGTAATCCTGGCTGAGTTCTTCGAGCATGGAGGTGCGCACCATCCGCGTGAGGATCGCGGCTAAGGCTCCCCCCATGGTGATGGCGGGCAGAACCAAACCGGCCAACGATCCGGCGCCTGAAACCGGGAGCAACCCCAGTTTGATCGCGAACAGCAGGATGAGGATGGGCCCGAGAGCGAAGTTGGGGAATGAAAGCCCGAAAAGGCTCACGACAGAAAGCAGCCGATCATCCCAGCGATTGCGGCGTCGCGCTGAGCGTACGCCTGCGGGGATGGAGAGAATGATGGCCACGAGCAGGGACGCCAGGGTGAGGCGCAGGGTGTAGGGATAGCGCTGCAGCAGCAGCTTCGTGACTGTCTGGTTATAGCGGATGGAGCGCCCCAGATTGCCCTGGAGAACGCCTTTCCAGTAATGCAGATACTGCTCTCCGAGTGGTGCGTCCAAACCATAGGCGTGGCGCGTCGCGGCGATGTCAGAGGGCGGAGCCCCTTCTCCCAGCATTTGGGCTACGGGATCGCCGGGGACCAAGTGAATCAGCAGGAAAACGATGCTGACTACCAACCAGATGACTGGGAGGGTGTAGAGGACGCGTTGGAGGAGCGGTTTCAGTTCTCAGTTCCGGGTTTGGTTACCAGATTCACGCTAAGGATCAGGAATAGGCGATCAGTTTTTTCCCGCATGGCGATACTTCGTCTTCTCTCACAATGACAATTCACTTGTATCACTCTGGACTCAACCCTCAGTCTCCAGCGCCTTTCGCGGCTTCCGCTTCGCCCTCTGCTTTCGTGGTCTTCTCTATTCTCACTCGGGCGATGCGGTGGCCATCCATTTCTTCCACCGTGTAGCGGCGGCCTTCGTATTCGAAGGTGTCGCGAAGTTCGGGAATGCGCTGCAGGCGGGCCAGAATAAAACCACCCAGAGTTTCAAACCCGGCGTCGCGAGGCAGTATCAACCCGTACTCTGTTTCCAGGTCGCGAATATTGACGGAGCCTTCCAGCAACAACACCGATTCATCTTCCAGCGCCGGCTCGCTGGGGGAGACGTCGAACTCGTCCTCGATGTTCCCTACTAACTGTTCGAGGACATCTTCTACCGTGATAACTCCTGCTGTGGAACCGAATTCGTCGACTACGACGGCCAGATGGCGGCGACGCTCTTTGAACTCTGCCAGCAGTTCGGCAAGGACCTTGGTCTCTGGGACTACGACCACGTCATGCATGATCTGGCCAATTTGCATGCGGGAGATGCGGGTGGCGGTTGTCTGGCCCAGGTTGCTCAGCCGCAGTCGCATCCAGCGCATCAGGTCCTTGTAATAGAGCACACCGACGATGTGTTCGGGACCACGCTGGGGATCGTAAATGGGAATGCGCGAATGCTGGCCCTCGACTACTTTGACCAGGGCGTCATCAAGAGGCATGTCGGATGGCAAAGAAAAGATGTCAGGGCGGGCCACCATCACTTCGCGAACCGTAATGCTGTCCAGTTCGATGGCATTGTGGATCATTTCTTCCTGGAACTCGGGGATCTGCCCGAACTGGCGGCTGGCAGTGACGATCAGTTTGAGTTCGTCCGGAGAATGCACGGCTCCGCCCCGGCGAGTGGCCTGTGCGCCGAAGGCTCGCAGCACCAGACCGCCCGACCGTCGCATAAAGAACAAGAGGGGGCGACTGATGGTAAGGAAAGCCTCCATCGGAGCTGCCACAGCGAGAGCAATCTGTTCGGCACGCTGCAAGGCGAGAGTCTTTGGGACCAATTCGCCGAGGATCACGTGCATGTAGGTGATCAGGGTGAAGGCAATGGCGATCGCGATACCGTGGGCATAGAGAGCCAGATGAGGCAGGCGCTGTAGAAATTGCACGTTGCCGACCAGGCCGGCCACCATGGGCTCTCCAATCCAGCCTAAAGTGAGACTGACCATGGTGATACCGAGTTGGACACCGTTCACGACCTCGTCCAGATGGGCATGCAGGCGCTGAACGATGCGGGCGCCGATGCGTCCGGATTCGATAAGCTGCTGGATGCGAGTATCACGGACGCTGACCAACGCGAATTCGGCGGCAGCGAAGAAGGCGTTGGCTGCCACCAGGAGCAGGATCAGAAAGATCCGGAGCAGCACGAAAGCGATCATTGGCCGTTCATTTTAAACGAAAAGAGAGTAGTCAGTACTCGGTACCCAGTCTTCCATCGGATTTACGTGCGTGCCATCACAACATTCCGGCAAAGGATCCGCTATCCTTTTTGTGAGAAGATGGTCTAAATGGCAGGCGGCAGAATGGGTTATAGTTCGAGGCCCCTACGCCGTCTTCGCACCGAAGTCCAGCTTTCTGCGGACTTCCGGATACTCGCTAAAGAGAATAAGACGCGTAAGTCACTTCACAAGCAGGGTCAATCTCGAATCGTTTCTTTTTTTCAGGTGAGTTAAGGAACAAAAGACAGCCGGCCAGCGTACATAAGAGTGAGGGTGCGATGGCTCCCAATCTCCAGCTGGCGGTACATAGAGGAGGAGTTGTGAACGGTAACGGCACTAATGGCAAAAAAAAACGTCGCAGACTGATTATTTGGGGTAGCGTGATCGCGGTAATCGTGCTGCTCATCGCTGGCGGAGTCTTTGCGGCGACCCGCGGCGGCACCAAGATCGACCCCTCCAAGCTCGCCAAGGTGGAAAAGCAAGACCTCGCTAAGAGCGTAGTGGCGACCGGTAAGGTCACGCCCATCACCAAGGTCGAGGTGAAGTCGAAAGCCAGCGGCATCGTGAAAAAGCTGCTGGTCGATTACGGCGACCGGGTGAAGAAGGGACAACTGCTGGCACAGTTGGACAAAATCGAGATCGAGGCGCAAGTGGAGCAGTCCAAGGCGGCCTTGGAAGCTGCCCAGGCCAACCTGAAGAGTTCGGAGGCCGATTTCGAGCGCGCCAAGGTCGATGCAGAAGGTCCGGATGTGCCACTTCTGAAGCGCGCCTATGATCGCGCAGTCAACATGGCGAAGGATGGGGTGGTTTCGACTTCTGCCTTGGAAGATGCGCAGAAGAATTATGAGCTGGCGTTGAACAAGCAGAATGTGTCCAAGGCCCAGGTGACAGTACTGAAGGCAAAGATCGCCCAGTCGCAGGCGGTGGTGGCGGAAGATCAAGCCAATCTGAAGCAGTTGGAAGAACAGCTCAGCTATACCGACATCATTTCACCGATCGACGGCATCGTGCTCTCGCGCGACGTGCAGATGGGCGATGCGGTCAGCTCGATCCTCGTATTGGGATCCTCGGCCACTTTGGTCATGACGCTGGGAGATACCAGCGAAGTTTACGTTAAGGGCAAAGTCGACGAGAGCGATATCGGCAAGGTTTATCTCGGACAGCGCGCGCGCATTAAGGTTGAATCTTTCAAAGAGAAGACCTTCGACGGCAAGGTCACCAAGATTTCTCCCATGGGCGTGGAGAAGGATAACGTCACCACCTTCGAAGTGCGCGTGTCGATCCAGAATCCGGGCGGCGAGCTGAAAGCTGAGATGACCGCGAACGCGGAAATCATCCTGGAAGAACACAAGAATGTGCTGCAGATTCCCGAAGGCGCCATCCTGTACGACAAGGACAAGAAGGCGTCGGTAGAGATCCCGAATCCGAAGGCAAAAGACGGCAAAGAGAAACTGGCCGTCAACATTGGAATCTCCAATGGCGCCAAGACGGAAGTGCTCAGCGGGCTGAAGGAAGGGGATCAGGTAGTACTGCAGTAAAGCGGGCCTTAGGCCGCAGACCTCGGACCTCGGACTTCAGCCCTCAGCTGCGAGTTGCGAGGTCTGAGTTGCGTAGAGCCGATTAGTAAAGGTCTGAGGTCCGATGTCCGAGGTCCGGTCCTATGACTCTCTCCGAAATTCTGCGACAGGCGGTGGCCACGTTCCGGGCGCATAAGATGCGGACATTCCTGACTATGTTCGGGCTTAGTGTGGGGGATTGCCTCGGTCATTCTGCTGGTCGGACTGGGGCGCGGCTTCGTCGTTGATCAGAAGAAGCACATGGAGTCACTCGGCAAAGATCTGGTGATCGTGTGGGGAGGGCGGACGAGTTCGCAGGTGGGTGGACGGGCTGCGGGGCGCGAGATTCACCTGAATGTGGACGACGCACGGCTGATTCGCGACGAGTGCTACCTGGTGAAGAATGTCAGTCCGGAGTTGCGAAGGACCATTCCGGAGGTTAGTCAATTTAATTCGGCGAACCGGGGCGTGGTGGGGATGTGGCCCTCATACCAGGAGTTTCGATCACTCCAGATTTCGGAGGGGCGGCTGATCACCGACGATGATGAGCGCGAAGGGCGGCGCGTCCTGGTGCTGGGATCCAAGGCATACCGTCAACTTTTCCCCGGGCAGCCGGCAATTGGGGCGACGGTGCTGGTGAAGAGTGTTCCGTATTCAGTGGTCGGGGTTCTGCGGGAGAAGAAGCAGAATTCGAACTATAGCGGACCAGATAACGATTATCTGTTCGCGCCATATTCGGCGGTGTCGCGGGACTTTCCCCCTCCGGAAAAGCCAGGCGCTGGCATTACGCGCGGATATCTGGACGACATTGTCTTTGAAGTCGCAAATCCCGAGGAGCATGAGGCCGGGGTTCTGCAAGTTCGGCGTACGCTCGGGCGGGTGCGGCATTTCGATGCCCTCGATAAAGACGCGCTGTTCATCTGGGACACGATGGATGGGGCGAAACAGTTGGCGAAGATCTTTGGCGTGGTGACTTTGTTCTTTGGATGTGTGGCCATTGTCACCCTGTGCCTGGGTGGAATTGGCGTGATGAACATCATGCTGGTTTCGGTTACCGAGCGCACGCGGGAAATCGGGACACGCAAAGCTATGGGCGCGACCAAGCGCGATATCCTGCGGCAGTTCTTTGCCGAGTCGGCCATGCTGACCGTGGTGAGCGGGTTCATCGGCCTGGCCTTTGGAGTTGGAACCTGCGTCGCCATGACAGCCGTGCCGCTCCCGGATTTTGTCCCGCACCCGATTATTTCTCCGATTTCTATTGTGCTTTCAATCTTTACACTCTCATTGATTACCGTGACGGCGGGCATGTATCCAGCCCAGCGCGCCGCGGACATGACCCCCGTGGAGTCGCTGCGTTATGAATAACAAACATCATGCTGTCTCTCAGTTTTCCGTGTCCGGCCGGTTGGCGCTGTTTGCCACCGGACTGGTCGTGCTGTTCGCAACTACAGCTCTGTTCGCCTCGAACCCGCAGGGGTCATTTGAAAAGACCCTGCAGGTGAATGGACCGGTCGATCTGGAGGTGCTCACGCATTCCGGCGACGTTACGATACGCGCCGGATCATCGGGTTCGGTGTTCATTCGCGGGAGAATCTTTATCGGCGACCGCTGGTTTGGCGGAAGGCGCGAAGATGATGTGCACGCCATCGAGCAGAATCCCCCCATCCGGCAGAGCGGTAACAGCATTCACATTGAGTATGTGAACTACCGGAATATCGCTGTGGATTACGAGATTACGGTGCCGTCGGATACGACAGTCCGTTCGCATAGCGGATCGGGAGATCAGACTGTGGAGGGCACGCATGGAAATGTGGACGTGCAGACGGGTTCAGGCGACGTCAGGTTGAGTCGGCTGAATGGCGAGATTCGGCTGCAGACCGGGTCCGGCAATATCCGAGCGCGGGAGATTTCTGGGTCTGTGAGGGGCGGGACCGGCAGCGGCGATGTCGAGATCGAAGAGGCGGGATCGGGCGACGTCGATCTGCATACCGGCTCCGGAAATATTACAGCGCGAGGAGTGCATGGAGGCTTCCATGGCGAGACGGGCAGCGGCGATGTGACCGCTGAAGGTACACAGAGCGGAACCTGGGATGTTCGCACTGGATCGGGCAATGTACACCTGGGGCTGCCGGAGAATGCCGCTTTCGACGCAGACATCTCGACCAGTTCTGGAACGATTGATGTTGGGCGGCCAATTGAGATGACGGTGCAGGGACGCGTGGGAGATTCGCACAAATCGATTCACGGGAAGGTGCACGGCGGGGGACCGACGCTGCGGGTGCATACGGGATCGGGAGATATCCGCGTGCAGTAACTTCGGTTGGCCACGGATTTACACGGATGAGCACGGATCAAGCATCTGCAGTAGTTTTTGAGTCTTCCGGTGCAGATCCGTACCAATCGGTGGGCGGAACCTTTGACATGTTCTTGAAAGAGCTCATAACGCAAGGGTGGCAGGCGCTGATGCGGGATCGCACGCGATCGGCGCTGACGATGCTGGGCATAGGGTGGGGCCTGGTATCCGTCGTCCTGCTGCTCGCTTATGGGCAAGGGCTCGGCGGCTGCGTGCTCAGCGCGTTTCTGAATATGGGGAACAACGTCATTGTCCTGTGGCCGGGACAGACTAGCTTGCAGGCGGGCGGACAACGAGCCGGCAAGAAAGTTACTTACGAACTTGAGGACGTGGAGGCGATTCGCGACGAAGTGCCCCTCGTGCGGGCGGTCAGCGGCGAGATCGACCGCGATCTTGGGTACAAGATCGGCACCCGCGTGGTTTCGATCATGACGCGCGGAGTGGACCTGCCCTATGGGCAGATGCGCAAGCTGGATCTGGCGGACGGGCGGTACTTCGAGGAGAGTGATTTTACGGATCACCGGCGGGTCGTGATCCTGGGATACGGCGCGGCGAAAAAGGTATTCCAGGGCGCGCCCGGTATCGGTCAGCACGTCAGTGTCGGCGGACTCGATTTTGAAGTCATCGGGACGATGCGGAACAAAATTCAGGACTCCATGTACCAGGGGCCAGACAACGAGAACGCGTTCATTCCCTTCGCTCTGATGCGGGACTTGAAGAATTTGCGTGATCCGGACGAGATCATTATTCAACCTACTGCGCCGGAGTTGAACAAGAAGGCTCTCGCTGCAGTACGCGAAGTCATTGCGCGGCGGCACCACTTCGATCCAAAGGACGAAAAGGCGACGCCGGAGTGGGACACGATTGAAGACCGGTCGATGATCAACGCGTTTTCGTACGGCCTACAGGCGGTACTGGGGCTCATAGGGGCGTGTACCCTGGCCGTAGGCGGTATTGGCGTGATGAATATCATGCTGGTTTCGGTAACCGAGCGTACTCGCGAAATCGGCCTGCGCAAGGCGATTGGGGCGCGGCGCCTGCACATCATGGTGCAGTTCCTTCTGGAAGCCCTGGTACTGACATTTATTGGCGGGCTGATTGGGATGTTCGTGGCGCAATTTCTGACCTGGGTTATTCCGCCGATGCCGCTTTATGACGAGTTTTACAAGACCACCGACCACGAAGGGGCGATCTTCCTCCATACATCGATGAGCGTCATGCTGATTTCCTTCACCATACTTTCGATGGTAGGGATCGTGTCCGGATTCTTCCCTGCTCTGAAGGCCTCGCGGCTGAATCCGATTGAGGCGCTGCGCTACGAGTAGGTGCCGGCATTTCCTTCCACTTAGGCTGTTCGTTTCCGAACAGTTCCCTCCAGTTTTGGCCAAGGGTTATGGCTTATTGGAAGCTTCAATTGCCTAAGCCTTTGAATTAACACGAGAAATTCACGTCGGGATTTGGTGGAACAAATGCGATTAAGGTGAATTACACCACTGTTCAGGAGAGTTCCATGCGCGCGTTAATGCATGACCTGCGATATGCCCTGCGCCAGTTGCGCAAGAATCCGGGAATGGCCGCGCTCGCCGTCATCACGCTCGCGCTTGGGGTGGGCGCCAATACCGGCATCTTTACGGTGATCGAGACTGTCCTGCTGCGGCCGCTGCCATATGCGAACTCCAATCGGTTGCTTTACCTGGGGAGCGGCGATCCAGGCAGCTTTTCGACCACCTCCTGGCTGAACTACCAGGATGTCAAAAGGCAATCCACGTTGCTTCAAAACGTTGCGGGATACTCTGAGGATGTCTCCGTCCTGCAGACGAAGGACAACGCCCAGAGCCTCTCAGCGCCTCATGTCACTCCAAATGTTTTCTCTATTTTGGGAGTTCAGCCTTTGCTCGGCCGCACCTTCACCGAAGCCGAGGGACAGCCCGGCGGACCACTGGCCGCATTGCTGTCGGAAGGCTTGTGGAGGCAGAGCTTTCATGGCGACCCCGGAGTCATCGGGCAGAGCGTAACAATTGGCGGCAAGCTTTACACCGTTGTCGGCGTGATGCCACAGAGTTTCCGCTTTCCTGAAGAAATCGGGCCCGATCAGCAAAAGGGGCTGTGGGTGCCCCTGCAACCAACGCCGGAAATGCTGAAGGATCGGGGTTACAACATGTTCAATGTGATCGCCGAACTTCGGCCCGGTGTGACCATTGCGCAGGCACAGCATGAAATTGATGCAATTACCTCGCGTATCCCGCGCGACTTCGACGTGCCCATCCGCCTTTACGCGGGCTCTTACCACGAGCTGCTGACCGGGCAGGTCCGTCCGGTTCTGATTGCGCTGTTTAGTGCGCTGGCATTAGTTCTCCTGATCGCGTGTGCCAACGTTTCGAACCTGTTAATCGCGCGTTGCCTCGGACGACAGCAGGAGTTTGCCGTCCGCACTGCGTTGGGAGCGGGACGAATGCGTCTGGTGCGGCAGATGCTCGCCGAAGGACTCGCTCTGAGTCTGATGGGCTGTGCCGTCGGATTGGGACTGGCTCGGCTGGCGATCCTTGGAGTTCATAAACTGCCGAATGGAACCATTCCGCGCGGCGATGCGATTGTCATTCACTGGACAGTCGTGTTGATCCTGGGATCGATCGCGATCGTCACGACTGTGTTGTCGTCACTGCTGCCCGCGCTCATTGTCTCTCGTTCCAATCCGCAGGCAGCCCTGCAGGCGGCCTCGCGAGGAGTAGGAGCGCGCTCGGTGGGCGGAAAACTCAGTGGAGGGTTGGTAGCTGCCGAAGTGGCCCTTTCCACACTCTTGTTGGTCGGAACGGGACTGCTGTTCCATACGCTGTGGAATCTGGAGCAGTCGCGCCTTGGTTTCGACACTGCTCGCATTACCACTTTCACGTCAATGCCCGCCGATGCAGCGGGATTCTCCGGCTTAGCGGTCTCGCAGGATACCGCCAACGCGCCCCCCTCGATCGCGACACTCACCTACAAGCCAGTACTGGAGCGAATTCGACAAGCGCCCGGGGTAGAGAGTGCGGCCTTGGCGACTGCTCCACCACTTTCGGGGATGGATCTGAGTTCCAACTTCGAGATCATAGGAGATCCTAAAGATCGCGCTAATCCGCCGACCGCGCGAGTCTCTGCTGTAAGTGGTGAGTACGCGAGGACACTGGGTACCCCCATCTTGAGCGGGCGCATGATCACCGATGACGACACTGCGACGAGTCCCTTTGTCATGGTCATTAACGAGGCACTCGCCCACAAATATTTCGCAAACCGGGATCCCCTGGGCAAGCAGATCGATCTGGGCGGCAAGGATACTGGAATGCTCAAGCCCTACACCGTCGTCGGAGTGCTGGCGGATCAGGTGGACAAAACGGTTGGCGGGATTGTGCAACCTTTCATTCTGGTTCCGCAGGAGCAGATTCCGACGACCTCACTGTTTTATCAGGGACTGTTGCAAACCATCGTCAGCTTCGTTGTGAAGACCAGAGGGGACATACCTGTCGCCGCCGAGATGCGGTCCGTGTTTCATGAGGCGGCGCCCACATTAGCCCTGGATAACTTCCAGACCATGCATGAGCTTGTGGCCCAAAACACGTTCAGCCAAAGATTGGGCCTTTATCTGGTGGGTTCGTTTGCCGGGTTGGCAGTTCTGATGGTAGTGGCCGGCCTCTACGGAGTGCTGTCGCAATTGGTCGGCTATCGACGGCGCGAAATCGGCGTGCGCATGGCACTGGGAGCGACGCGGCAAAGTGTCGCGCAGATGGTGCTGCACCAGGGATCGATCCTGATTGGTGCGGGACTGGCAGTTGGGATTGTGTTGGCGTTCCCGGCGCAGCGGCTGATCAAGAGCTTCCTCTACCAGGTACCGGCGTTAGACGCGTGGACCTATGCCGCGGTAGTCGTCGCGCTACCCGCAGTGGGATTGATTGCAGCCTTGTTGCCCGCCCGCAAGGCGGCATCGATCCAGCCGATGCAGGCATTGCGGGAAGATTGAAGACAAGCTCTTAATTTCGAGTAGTTAGCCAGGTTTGGATACGTCTGCAGCTTACGTGTATTTTCACTGCTCATCGTTACCTAGGTGCCTTGACGTCCTTATTGGCTGCGAATTAACTTCGCACTTACAGGGAGAATTCTGTCCTCCAGCGAGGGATCAAGTTGGCGCATCGTCCGATTGTTACGCTCACCACTGATTTTGGGACCAACGATCACTTTGTCGGCGCGGTAAAGGGCGTCATTCTGGACATCGTGCCGGAAGCGGCGATCGTTGATATTTCACATGCCGTGCAGGCGTTCGACGTTCTCGACGGCGCGCTGACCATCTCGCAGACTTATTCCTATTTCCCCACGGGGACGGTACACATGATCGTCGTTGACCCCGGGGTGGGGACGGCGCGTCGTCCGATCATCGCGTCCAGCGACGGCTACCATTTTGTGGCGCCCGACAATGGAGTGCTCTCGATGATCTATGCCAAGGAAGAGCGCATCCACGTGCGGCACGTTACTGCGGAGCACTATTTCCACCAGCCGGTGAGCAATACCTTTCACGGGCGGGACATCTTCGCCCCGGTCGCGGCGTACTTGGCGAAGATGGTCGACTCGCACAAGTTTGGGGAAGAAATTGAGGATTACGTGCGCTTTGCGGCGCCCAAACCGAAGCCCGCAGGCGAGAACCGAATACGCGCCGTCGTCTTGAAAGTTGACCGGTTCGGCAACCTGATCAGCAACGTCACTCCGGACGATGTGCCCGCCCTATTCGCTGGCAAAGCGGCGTTCAAGATCGTGGTTGGCAATAGAGAGATCACCGAACTCCGCGGCAATTATGCTGAGGGAGCCCCTGGAGAAGTGTTCGGGATTCTGGGCAGCATGGGGTATCTGGAGATCGTAGCGAATCGTGCCGCGGCGGCACAGATTACCGGTGCCGGCAAAGGGTCCGAAGTCAGTATCATTCTCGGCGAGGCTGTGGCTGCAGGTAAGGGCGCGTAGAACTCACCGGACAAGGCACTCGGAATGACAGGGACTTGGGAATTATTTGAAGCCTGCAATCGCATAAGCTCCATCCAGCAACAGCGCCAGCGCGGACGCGATCAACACCCCTAATGCGAAACTCGAGCTTCGCGCATTTCTCAAAGCCACCAGACCTAAGGCGAGCGCGGCAATACCGGTGAAGACGGGATACATGCGCGCATGCTGCGGCGCAAGAGTACTCCCCAGGAACATCGAGAAGAACAGACAGAGCAGGCTAGCCACTATCCCCAGCAGAAAGCCCAAAATCAACTGAACGTTGAAGCGATTCCTGTGGCGTAACGTGTGCGGCATTTTCTCGATGGCTTATACTTTGGGCTTCGGCTGAACCCAACGCTCCATCTCACCGGTCCAGCATAGGAAGCGCCAGAGTTCGTTTCGCTCCCGCCACATGAATTCCCAGAATTCCAGAAAACCAATCTCTTTCATCTTGACGCCTGTGTAGGTTTCGATGCGCCACAGCAGGTATGGGCTTCGCCATGGAGCGAGGCGATGCCCTTTGGTGGCATTCCAGAGGAAGCGGAGACGGTAGCGCATGCAAGTGCATGATACCCACAAAGGGCAGACCTCGGCCACGAGAACCGCAGGAAGACGATAAATCGCTGCAGCGCGACGTCAGCGCGCAGGCGGCTGGTCCCGACAGCAGAGGCGCGAGAATGCTCCGGGAGCAGCATGCTAGAATCCAAGCTCTGCCAGGGAATTCCTCGATGCCTGACGACAACGCCCGTCAACATGCTGAAGACCTCTACTACGCGGCTCTGGATTTGATGGCTGAGGGACAGCTCGAAAACGCAGTGGCACGATACCGGGAATCGCTGGACGCCGATCCCACGTTTACCGAGGCGATGCATGGGTTGGCACGCGCTTTGCAGGACCTGGAGCGTTATGACGAGGCGATTGAGGCGGCGAAGAGGATTTCCGAAGTTGATCCTGACGACGTGCTGGCGCACACGAGCCTGTCAGTGTTGTATCAGAAGAAAGGCATGATTCCAGAGGCCGAAGCCGAGGGCGCCAAAGCCAGGGTGCTGGGTTGGAAGCAGCAGTTGAAAAGAGGCGGCGTGTAGAACAGCCGGCTCATTCGGCGTAGCGCGCCCGTTTGTCACACTCTCCCAAAATGCGGTTCCAGCATCGCGAGGAGTTCTGCCTGGAGAAAAGGACCACCAGCCAGCAACCCAGAGAGAAGCGGATTCCGCCGATTAGCGACCAGGCTGGTCCTATCCAGAGTGGAAACGAATCCGCCGGAGCTTTCGACCAGCGCAACTCCCGCAGCAACATCCCATTCGTTCTTGGGAGTGAGGGTGAAAGTAATGTCAGCGAGTCCCGCTGCAACCAGGCCCAACTTATAGGCGACCGAACCCACCGGCCGAATCTGGTAGTCCCCACTTTGAAACTGCTGCCACTCTCCTCGCTTCATTTCGCTGCGGCTGGCCAGAATCAGAGAGCCGGGTAAGGTCTCCCTTTGACTCGCTCGAGCAGGACGGCCGTTGTAGGTAATCCCGCAATCGACCGCCCCGATGATCGTTTCGTTCGTCGCGGGATTGCAAATACCGCCTGCCACGGGGCGTCCATTCTCCACAAACCCGATCGAGACGCAGAATTCCGGGATACCCTGGACGAATTCGCGAGTACCATCCAGCGGATCGACCACCCACACGGACTTCTTCTCCAGTCGCGAAACATCGTCGACGCTCTCTTCCGAGAGCCATCCTTCGCCCTCGCGCAGCAGATTCTTGCGCAGTGCGGTGTCCACTGCCCGGTCCGCCTCGGTGACTGGATCGTGCCCGGCCTTGAATTCGGCTTCAACCGCGCCGGGAGTGAACTCCGCGAACACGACTCGCGCCGCTTCAATGGCAACTTCGATGCGGCTGAGAATGTCGGAATAGGAAGAAGTCATGAAAGTGTCGGAACTGACCTACACAGGCCACAGCATGCGAGCTCCAGTAATCAGGAGCAAGGCACACAATATTCGGCGCAGCCACAGCATGGGCACGCGGGTGGCGAGATGTGAGCCAATGAGCCCGCCCGGAATCGAGCCAACCAGAAGGGTCAGAACAAGTGTGGGATCCACATTGCCGAGACGGAAGTGGAGCAATCCGGTGACTCCCGTCAGCACGACAGCGTGCACAATGTCAGTGCCCACGTTCACTTTCGGCGGAAAACTGTAGAACAGCAATAACAGCATCATGATGATGCTGCCCGAACCGACCGACGTCATACCCACCAGCAAGCCCGCGATGGCGCCGATCACTACCATCCCGGCGAATCCTCGCATCGTGGGCGGTCGATTCGCAACCCGTTCCTCAATCTGATGCTGGAACAGCAGCAGCAGCGGAATGATGAGGAGCAACACTCCCACTGCCATTTTGATGAAGTGGTTGACGCCGTCCCCATACACGTGGCGGATGTGCATCAACACATTCACACCGCAGATCGAGCCCGGCACACTGCCAGTCGCCAGGGCCAGAACGACTTTGCGCCTCACCGTTTCTTTCTTGAGGTGCATCAGGCTGGCCGGCACTTTGGTGAAGAAGTTAAACAGGGCATCTGATCCGACTGCCATCAGAGCCGGCACCTTCAAACCAAATATCAGCACGGGGAGCAATAGCACGCCGCCCCCCACGCCAGTCATTCCAATGAGAATACCGACGATGAATCCGACCAGGACTTTGAGTACCAGCAGTTCCATCGATTATTAGCTGCCGCCTTTACGCAGCCGCCCCGTTTACACCGATGAAGCCTTCCCGTTCCAGATGCAGAATAATTTCCTGCGCCGCTTCCTCCGGCGACCGTTCTCCGGTGTTGATGGTCACCTCGGCATCCGGCGGCACTTCGTAAGGATCGGAGATGCCGGTGAATTCCTTCAAAATTCCCGCCCGCGCCTTGGCATAAAGACCCTTGCGGTCACGCTGTTCACAGATCTCAACGGGCGTCGCAATGTGGACCAGAATGAACCCACCGAACGGTTCAATCATTTGCCGCACGTGCTTCCGAGTCGCGTCATAAGGGGCAATCGGGGCACAAATCGCGATACCGCCGTTTTTAGTGATTTCGGAGGCCACGTACCCGATGCGGCGAATGTTGATGTCCCGATGCTCTTTCGAGAATCCCAGTTCAGAAGAGAGATGCTTCCGTACCAGATCGCCATCCAGCAGTGTCACCGGACGTCCGCCAACTTCCAGGAACTTCGTCAGCAGCACGTTGGCGATGGTCGATTTCCCCGAGCCAGAGAGACCGGTGAAGAAAATCGTCACGCCCTGTTTGCTGCGCGGCGGGAAGCTGCGCCGGAGTTCTTGAACCACTTCTGGATAGGTGAACCATCCCGGAATATCGCGCCCTTCGTTCAGGCGTTGTCGCAGTTCCGTCCCGGAAATATTCAGCACTCGGTCGGTCGGCTTCACCTCGTCATCGGGCACGTAGCGATCTTCAGCTTCCAGGTACACCATCATGTTGAAGGGAACCATGGTCACGCCGATGTCGGCCTCATGCTTCTTGAATAACTCCTGAGCCTGGTAGGGTCCATAAAACGGCTTGCCGTCGGCGTCTTTGCCCGGTCCAGCATGGTCTCGCCCTACGATGAAATGCGTGCAGCCGTGATTTTTGCGAATCAGGGCGTGCCATATCGCTTCGCGCGGACCCCCCATGCGCATCGCCAACGGCAACAGGGACAGCTTCTGCGTTCCCTGCGGATACTTTGAACTGAGTAACTGATAACAGCGAACCCGGGTGTAGTAGTCGACATCCCCGGGCTTAGTCATTCCGACGACAGGATGAATCAAAAGGTTGGCTTCGACCTGCTTGGCAGCTCGGAATGTCAGTTCCACATGCGCGCGGTGCATGGGATTTCGCGTCTGAAACGCCACGACGCGCCGCCAACCGACGCGCGCAAATTCGGCGCGCAATTCCGCCGGAGTGAAGCGCAACGTGCGGAAATCGTAATGGGAAGGCGCCTGCAGCCCTTCCACTTGTCCCCCGATGTACCAGGGGTTGGATTTGTTCATGGTGTAGTCGGAGCCCGGATGTGCCTTGCTCGTGCTGTTAAAGACCGCCTTCGCCTCGGCCGCGCGATCCGGTTGCCAGATCTCCTCCACGTGCAGTACAGCCAGCATGACACCTTCGGCATCACGCAGCGCAACTTTGCTGCTGCCGGCCGTCAGCTTCCTGGCAAATTCTTCGGTGACGTCCAAGGTGATCGGCATCGGCCAGATTTGACCGCTCGTCAGGCGCATGTTGTGGCAGACACTTTCGTAGTCAGCCTTGCTCAGGAAACCGCGCAGAGGCGAAAATCCTCCGCTCATCAACAACTCCAGATCGCAAGTTTGACGCGCAGTCAAATCCCACGACGGCCACTCCCGAGAGTGGGCTTTGAGTTCGGCAGCCCTTTCAGGGGCTACGATGAGGTTGACAAGTTCGCCGCCATGCGGCGCGATCAAATGACTAGTCGAAGCAGACAAGCGTGTGAACCTCCCCGGTTCGGCGAGTGAGATGGAATGCATTGAACTCAGTGTCTCGCAAGAATTGAATGACAAATTTCCTAAACGGCTAGACTTGAGGGGAACATACAAACGAACTGCAAACCGCGTTGTGGATCAAACACCCAGATCATCCCAGTTTATATCAACGATCAGATAAGACCGTGACCCGCAAATACCGTGCCGACAAGTATTCCCGTAATTGTACTGTAAGTTAATAGAGATAAAAGCTCAGGCTCGAGCTTCTAGTGGTCGCTTATTGCCCGCCGTCTGCTGATTATGCAAACTCTTGCGCACGGGGAATTGCTTTTATCTTTGCTTCTATATTTGGATCATTATGTCTTCAAAACCCAATCCTTGCCCTTTGCACATAAGGCAGCTTCGTAGCCTGCACCCGCATCAACGGCGCAAATGGACCAGAGGGCGGCTTGCGATGCATCCGGACGGGTGGCCAGCAGCGCATTCTTTTCTCCAGAAGAAATTGATACGTCGAATGCATTCAGCGGCAGGGCAAGTCCGGAACCATGAGCCTTGATATAAGCCTCTTTGCGGGTCCAGCAGCGAAAAAAGCCGATGCATTGCTCGGAAGGGTCCAAGGCGGAGAGCGCCCACTGCTCAGTTGGCGAAAAAAAACGTTTCGCAAGCGCCTTGTGATCGAGATTATCCCGGACTTGTTCGATATCGACCCCCACGGCACGTCCTCGTGCGATGGCGATCAAGGCCCTGGCGCCGGAATGCGATACATTGAATTCCACCTGTCCGCCATCGAGGGAGGGTGCCAGGGACGGTTTCTCTCTTTCGCCGTAAAGAAACGTCAATTCTTTCGGATCGCAGGCGATATAGGCCCCGAGAAGTATTCGTAGCAATGCCCGAGTTGCCGTGAAATTCTGGCGGTCACTCGCGAAATGGAAGCGGTCTGCCCGAGTAATTTCATCCTGTGAAAGCAGCGCACGCCATCGTTTTTCAGCGACAGCCAATTTGTCCAGAAAAACACGCCACAGGTGTATCTCGTTTTCCAACAAAGTCCATCCAGGGCCGGGCTCGAACGTCGCGTCCGAGATGTTCATTGAGGTCTCACCGTAGTTCCAAACCGGGAACGTGCAATCTGATCGGTTTTTTGGAGCTTTGCTATGGTACCGATCATCAGTATTCTTATGTAAGGGCGCCCGCATGCATTCTGCTCAAACTATCCGCCGTCAGGAGGAGCAACCGGCAACACACAGCGTTGCCAAATGCCTGTCCGTCATCGTGCCTGTGTACAACGAACAAGCTCATTTAGATGATTTGCTGCGCGCCGTCCTTGCTTCTCCCGTTCATAAAGAAGTCATCATTGTTGACGACGGATCGACAGACGGGACACGCGAAAAGCTTGAGGCTCTACCGCGCATCGAAAACGTCACCATCGTTTTCCACGAAAAGAACTATGGCAAAGGCGCTTCCATTCGCACCGCTCTCAAGTACGCTTGCGGTGAATATGTGCTGATCCAAGATTCCGATCTCGAGTACGATCCGGCGGATTATCCGGCCCTAATAGCTCCCCTGCAACGCGACGAAACGAATATTGTGTATGGTGTGCGTCCAGATCGCCCCGAGCGTGGCTTGCGCTTCTTTCTAGGAGCGAAGTTCCTGACCCATCTCACAAATCTTCTCTATGGTGCCAACATTCACGATGAGGCCACTTGCTACAAAGTGTTTCGCCGATCGTTGCTGGCGCAGATAAAACTTGAATGCCGCCGTTTCGAATTCTGCCCCGAGGTTACGGCGAAGCTTTGCCGAATGGGCGAGACCGTCACGGAAGTTCCCATTTCCTATCACCCACGCTCCGCGGCGCAAGGCAAGAAAATTCGCCACGCCGACGGCTGGCTGGCAATTTGGACCCTCATCCGCTACCGCTTCCTGCCTCGTCGGCGCTGGATTCAGACGGAGTCAGAGACCGAGAGAGCACCATTCAATGCCTGGCCTGTGAGCCCTCCGGCTGAATAGCTTTGTCCATTT
>CAWAXF010000020.1:0-42656 GCA_963785865.1 uncultured Acidobacteriota bacterium
AAACCGCGCGCTTGCCAAAAACGCTTTTTGCGTCGTCGTGAAGGCTACGGTGAACGTCTATTGCGGGATAACGAGCGAACCTCAGCGGCTAAAGCCGCGGGCATATGCTTCGCTTAACGGCACGACTGAAGTCGTGCCCTTCCAAAAAACCGCGTGCTTGCTAAAAACGCTTTTTAAGCATCGTGACGGCTGCGGTGAAGGTTTATTGCGGGATAACGAGCGAACCTCAGCGGCTAAAGCCGCGGGCATACGCTTCGCTTAACGGCACGACTGAAGTCGTGCCCTTCCAAAGCACGTGCGAATTAGAATTTTTCCTGGCTTGTAAAGGCGGGCCTTCCCAACCGCAGCGTAACTTCTAAACACTGCCGCCCGCGATTGAGGGCACTAGCAATACCTCGTCGCCTTCCTGGAAGGCATAGGTTTGTCCGCCGAGGAAGCGAATATCTTCCTCGTTCACGTAGACGTTGAGGAAGCGGCGAATCTGGCCCTGATCATCGCGCAGGTGCGGCTTCAACTGGGGGAATTTCTCATCAAGCACCGAGAAGAGTTCCGTGAGATTCGATGCGGCGCAGGAGATCGAACTGACTCCCTCGGTGTGACGGCGCAATGCGGTTGGAATTTGTACTGTGATCGACATATCAGGCTCCAACGCCTTCGGCTTGTTGCGCTGCGGCAAGAACACCGGGCACCTCAGCAACATCAAGAGTCTGCTGCAAGTACGCTTCAAACTCGGTCAGCTTAGGCGCGATCGGACGTTCGGTCTGGTAAACGCCGGCGAGCACATCCGTGGTCTTCAATCCGTTGCCGGTGACACAAAGCACGGTGGTCTCGTCAGGCAGAATGCGATCCTGGCGATAGAGTTTTGCCGCCGTTCCCACAGTGACTCCGCCTGCAGTTTCGGTAAAGATGCCTTCCGTTTCCGCGAGCAATCGGATGGCATCGATCACTTCGGGATCGCTGACGTCTTCACTCCATCCTCCGCTGTTCTTGATGGTTTTGATGGCGTAATGTCCGTCGGCCGGATTGCCGATTGCCAGGGAGCGCGCGATGGTGTTTGGCTTCTGCGGTTCGATCTCACTGCTTCCTGTCTTAACCGCGGTCGAGATCGGTGAACAACCTGTGGCTTGCGCGCCGAAGAACTTCACTTCCTTTGGCTCGACCAGACCAAGCTGGATCAGTTCATCGAACGCCTTCTTGATCTTGGTGATCAGCGATCCTCCAGCCATGGGGCAGACGATGTTGTCGGGCAAGCGCCAACCGAGTTGCTCGGCGATTTCGAAGCCGACTGTCTTCGAGCCTTCGGCGTAGTACGGACGCAAATTCACGTTCACAAATCCCCAGCGATGTTCGTCGGCAATCTGCGAACAGAGTCGGTTAACCTGATCGTAATTTCCGGCGATGCGAACCACCTTGGCGCCGAAGACATTCGTGCCGAGAATTTTCGCAGGCTCAAGATCGGAAGGGATGAAGATCCACGCTTTCAGTCCTTCACGCGCGGCGTGTGCTGCAACTGCATTCGCAAGATTGCCGGTCGAGGAACACGAGACCGTGTCGAAGCCAAAGGCGCGGGCTTGGGAGAGGGCGACAGCGACGACACGATCTTTGAAACTCAGCGTGGGTAGACACACCGCATCGTTTTTGATGTACAGGTTCTTGCCCGCGGCGGTTCCGCTCAAGCGCTCGGCAAGCTGCGGCGCCTGGAACAGCGGGGTGAAACCGACTGGCAATCGTGGGGTGAAGCCTTGGGGGAGGGGCAACAGCTCGGAGTAGCGCCACATGTTTGGCGGCCGCTGAGAGATGCGCTCACGACTCACCGACGCTTTCAACGCGTCGTAGTCATAAGCGATTTCCAGGGGGGAGAAACAATCGTCGCAGATGGAGCGGGGCTGGTTTCCCCAGGTCCGTCCGCATTCGCGGCACCGTAATTCGTAATTCGACATGTGCTACTCGCTTTCTTCGTACTAGCGAATAGCTGAGGACGAGCCGGAAAAAGCGGCCTTAAAAATAAAGGCCTCTTTTTCCAGGAAAAGGAAAAGAGGCTATCGGTTGCAGATACAAGCTCGCAGCCGAATCTCATGTTCCCTGTTTCCAGGAGAGAGTTGGCACCAGCATCGGGGATATATGATCCCTAATCGGTTGCCGTGGCGTCTCAGGGCTCGTCCCTCAGCCACTCTGCATGAAATTCAGGTCCACTCCGAAGAGTGGACTCGTTCCGATGATGGTACAGAATCGGTTAACCGGGCGTCAAGAGCAATCTGGTGGGGGCTGAAAAACGAGGCGAAAGGAAGTCAAATCCCCACCCTCTCGCGTAACGCGCGAGAAGGGTGGGGCACCCTGAGGTGATGGCTTTCAAAAGGGATTTGCTTGAGTTAAATTGTCGGTCTGTTGGCAGAGGATGTCGCGCTGTCATTTGGAGGTTCCGTGGCGCTAAGAGATTTGGGGATTGCAGTCCGGGTACTTGGCAGAAGTCCGCAGTTCACGCTGATTGCAGTGATAACGATCGCACTGGGACTTGGGGCCAGCGCTGCAATTTTCAGTGTGACTAATGCCGTGCTCCTGCAGCCGCTGCCGTACAAAGATCCGCAGCGGCTGGTGCTTGCGGGGATGGAATTGCGGCAGCGCCACGTCAAAGATCTGCAGTTCTCGAATGCCGACTTCATCGATCTTCGCGAAGGGACGAAGCAGGCGTTCGAGGACTTTGGCGGTGTCTTCACTTTTCGCGGGGTGATTCCCGCTCAGGACGGACGCCCCGAGCAAGTGCGATTTGCAACCGTCACGACGAATTTTTTTCGCGTGATGGGAGCAGGCATTGCGGTCGGTCGCGATTTTCAAGATGAAGACGGGCTTCCGCAGCCCGCTCCAGCGCCGGGCGCTCCGGCTCAAGGCGCAGCAGCGCCTCCGCAACTGCCGACCGTGGCCATTCTGAGCCATGAGTATTTTGAAAGGCACTTCGGGGGCAACACGTCGATTCTCGGTCATCCCATGGTTGTCGGCGGCGGACAACCCGCTCCCGTGGTTGTGGGAGTCCTGGCGCCGAAGTTCCGCCTGTATTTCCCGCCAGAGGCGAATGAAGAGGCTGCACCCGACATATGGATTGCCAACCGACTGGATTACGACGAAGCCAATCGTAATTCTTTCGCTATTCGCCCTATCGGACGGCTGAAGCCGGGCGTAAGCATCGAACAAGCCCAGCAGGCGGCAGAGAAGGTCGCAGCAGAAGCGAGAAAGCATTCTGTCATATCCGGAACTGCGGGATACTTCATCGACCTGGAGCCGCTCGGAAAACACCTGGTGGCAAGTGTCCGGCCCGCAATCCTGGCGCTGATGGGTTCGGCGGTATTCCTGTTGCTGATCGCGTGCGCCAACGTGGCGAATCTTCTGCTGGTGCGCGCTTCTTTGCGGGAACGAGAACTGGCGGTGCGGGCTGCGCTCGGAGGGAGCCGCTGGCGGCTGGTGCTTCCTCTGTTGAGCGAGGCTGCGGTGCTGGCGACGGCAGGAGCCCTGGTCGGGATATTTCTGGCATGGATCGGGATTCAGGTTCTGCGCATGCTCGCGCCAGAGAACTTGCCGCGCCTGGAGACAATCCGAATTGATTTCGTTGTTGTCGGCTTTACCGCGCTGGCGTGCCTGGTTGCGACTGCAATTTTCGGGATGTTGCCGGCGTGGCGGGCATCGAAGCCTGGCTTGGCCAATATTTTGCGAGGCAGCGGGCGGAATGCAGGATTGTTAGGCGGCAATGCGCTGCGCAGTGCGGTAGTGATGGTGGAAGTCGCGCTGTCGTTTGTGTTGCTCGTGGGATCGGGATTAATGGTGCGAAGTTTTTTTGAATTACAACATACGAATCCGGGATTCGATGCCACGCGGCTGCTGATGTTTGAACTCGATGGCGACGGTGGAGGACCGGACAAGCCAGAGGTACGCGCGGTTGCGGTCCGCAAAATCCAAGATCGATTGCGAGCGATTCCTGGGGTGGAGAGCGTCACGGCCGCAACTCCGTTTCCGCTGGCTGGCGGGTTCAGTCCTATCCGGTGGGGGATGGGCGAAGCGTTGGCGGATCCGAGCAAATTCCAGGCAACGGATTTCCAAATCGTGCTTCCGGGCTACTTCGAAGCCATGCGCGTGCCTTTGCTGGCGGGGCGCACGTTTACCGAGCAAGACAATCTTCCGGATCGTAATTTCGTGGTCATCGATGACGTGCTTGCGAGGAAAGCTTTTCAGGGCCGCTCGGCAGTTGGGCAGCGAATCCTGATCCGCTTGCGCTCGCCGCAGCCGGAATGGGTGGAAGTAATTGGAGTCATTGCGCACCAGCATGAGTCTTCCTTGAACGAACCGGGACGCGAGCAGGTTTACTTCACCGATGCGTTCGTTGGGTCCGGTCGAGTGAACTCGTGGGCGATTCGTACGGGCAACGATCCGGCGAACTACGGAAGCGCGGTTCGCTCGGCAGTCGCGGAAGTGAATCCCAACTTGCTGGTGACCGAACTGCAGCCGGTAACGTCGCTCATCAGCAAAGCTCAGGCGGGAACCCGGTTTTCGCTGCTGCTGATCGGAGTGTTCGCGGTGATCGCCGGCGTGCTGGCGGGCGTGGGATTGTACGGAGTGCTGGCGACCGCGGTGCGCCAGCGGACGGCAGAAATTGGCGTGCGCATGGCGTTGGGAGCTGAGCGAGAGAGGATTTTTCAACTGGTCGTGGGGCAGGGGTTCCGCTTGAGCGCGATCGGAGTCGGCATTGGCTTGATCGCCGCATTCGGGCTGACTCGCATGATGCACGCCATGCTGGTGGGCGTAACGGCTACCGACCCAGCGACCTTCGCTGCGATGGCGATCTTGTTCCTGCTGATTGGAGTTGGATCCTCATGGCTGCCGGCGAGGAGAGCGGCGGGGCTGGATCCTTCGAGAGCGTTACGGGATGAATGATCCTGATTCGACGAGACTGTAATCTGAATCCTTATCCCAGACCCAGTTGCCTTTGAATCTGCTCGAGCGGAACGCCTTTGGTCTCTGGAACCATCGTCTTCACCCAGATGAGCTGTAGCACCATCATGACGGTAAAGAATAAGAAGACGTAACCGGGCGGGAATGCGGCTACCATCTTGGGGAAAAACGTGGTGAGCGCCGCGGCAAATATCCAGTGAGTGAAGCTGCCCAATGTCTGGCCTTCCGCGCGATGCCGGTTGGGAAAAATTTCTGAGATGAACACCCAAATCACGGCTCCCTGTCCGATGGCGTGCGCGGCAATGAAGGCGAAGATGCAGGCGGGCACAATGGAGTAGTGCCTGGTGAAAAAGGCCCACGCAACCAGGCCGAGCGAGCTGATGTAGCCGAAGGACCCGATGTAGAGAAGCGTCCGACGCCCGAGCCGGTCAATCAGCCAGAGGCCCACGAAAGTAAATATAAGATTCGTAAGCCCGATCCCGATCGACTGCAGAAGCGCCGCCTTGGTCGCGAGCCCGGTGAGCTCAAAAATACGCGGAGCGAAATACAGAATTGCGTTGATTCCGGAAAGTTGGTTGAAGAACGCAATGAGAAACGCCAGCAGGATCGGGCGCTGAAGCCGCTTCGTCCAAAAATGTCCCGCGGAGGCTTGTTCCGTCGCGGCCGCAGCCGCGATCTCGTCGGCCTCGGCTGAAATTTCTTCTCTGGTGTGATCCGGCTCGATCTTTCCCAGCACATCCAGAGCGGCTTCGCGATTGCCTTTTCGACTGAGCAGCCAGCGAGGACTTTCCGGCAGCCCGAGGCAAAACAGCGCATAAATCACCGACGGAAATGCGGCAACTCCAAGCATCCACCGCCAGGCATGTTCGCCGATTCCTGCCAACAGGGCATTGGAGACAAAGGCGATGAGGATGCCAAATACGATGTTGAATTGAAACATTCCCGCGAGGCGACCGCGTTGTTTGGGGGGCGCGATCTCCGAGATGTACATGGGAGCGACCACCGTTGAAATGCCGATCCCCAAACCGCCGATGACTCGCGCCGCAATGAAAACTTCAACGTTGGGCGCCAGGGCCGAGCCTACCGCTCCGACAAAGTAAAGCACTCCGATCCACAGCAGCGTGGCTTTACGTCCGAAGCGGTCGGCCGGCCATCCTCCGAGCAGAGATCCAACCACAGTGCCGTAGAGCGCCGAAGCCATCGCAATCCCATGAACGCCGGGAGTGAGGCCCCACAAAGCCTGAATCGTTTTTTCCGCTCCCGAGATGACGACAGTATCGAATCCGAAAAGGAATCCGGCGAGCGCCGACGTGAGTGACCAGAAAAATATGCGACCGTTCATAGAAGATCTAGCAATGAGCGATGAGTAATGAGCGATGAGCAGTCATTGCTGGATCGCTCAATGCTCACAGCTCATTGCTCACCGCTCAGAGCGCTGATTCTATTCTGAAGCCGCGTTGATTGCGAAGTTATTCCTTGGTAAGGGGAAATCCCTTTTCGCGCCAGCCGCGAACGCCGCCGTCCATGGAGATGACGTTGGTGTAGCCCATCTTCTGCAGGTTGTCGGCAGCAAGTGCGGAACGAAATCCTCCGCCGCAGTACAAGACCATCTCCGCCTTCAGATCAGGAACACGCGCCTCGATGTCGCGTTCGATCACGCCCTTGCCCAGATGAATGGCGCCGGGAAGGTGATCCTTGGCATATTCGCTTTCCTCGCGGACATCCACGAGCATGAATTTGTCGCCGCGATCCAATCTCTTCTTCACCTCGTCGACGGTGGTTTCACGCACGCGGCTTCGTGCATCATCGACAATCTTCAGAAAGCGAGGAGGATGTTGGTGGGCCATGAGTGCTCCTTTCCAAGTTTGCGAGAAATATCGTATCAACACGCGTTGCTTTCTGCTTGCGGCGCAGATTAACGCGGCCAACAAGATTGAAGTAGCCAAGGCTTTGAGCTTGGTAAGATTCCGGCGCCAGCGTGGTGAATCGATTTTCAGCTACGATCAACGCGTGCACCGGGATTCGCGACGGATCGGATTGGCGCGGGCATTATCGAAGCTGGGATATTGCTCTCGCTCGCGGGCGGCCGAGACCATTCGCGAAGGGCGCGTCACACTGAATGGAACGCTACGGCGCGATCCGGAATTTCCCACGCATGTAGACAAAGACCGCATTGAAGTGGATGGAGTGCGTGTTCAGCTGGGACCCAGAATTTATTTGATGATGAACAAGCCTCGCGGTTTGGTCACAACCGCTTCCGACGAAAAGGGACGGCAAACCGTGTACTCCATTTTGCAGACTGAAGAGGGCTTGCCGTGGGTCGCCCCGGTCGGGCGCCTGGACAAGGCGAGTGAGGGGCTTCTCCTGCTCACCAACGATTCCGAGTGGGCAGCACGCGTCGCTGCGCCGGAGACACACCTGGAGAAGATCTATCACGTGCAGATCGGCAAAGTGGCGGACGAGAAGCTCGTTCACGCGATGGCGAAGGGGATTCGGACAGAGGATGGTGAGGTCCTGCGCGTGGGGCAGTGTCGCGTTCTGCGTTCGGGGGCGAAAAGTTGCTGGCTTGAAATCGTGCTCGAGGAAGGCAAGAACCGGCATATCCGGCGCATGCTGGCAGCTCTCGACATCGAGGTGCTCCGGCTTGTGAGAGTCGCAATCGGTCCTCTCCAGCTCGGGAAGCTTGCGAAAGGCAGTTTCAGAACAATGATGCCCCAAGAAAAATTGGCCCTCGATCGTGCGATGAAGAGCGTGAAGCCTGAAGTCTGAAGTCTGAGGTCTGCTTCGCAAATGCTAGACTCAAGTTTCTTCTTACCTTCTCATGTCTGACCTGACATTCCTTTCTGCTACTCAGATGGCTCAAGAAATTCGCCTCAGGAGGCTATCGCCTGTGGAATTGGTGGAGGCGCACCTGGAGAAGATTGCGCGACTGAATCCTCGGCTCAACGCCTTTGTCCAGGTAAATCCGGAACGGGCATGCCACGATGCTCGTCTGGCTCAGGATGCAGTGCTGCGGGGAGAAGCGGTTGGCCCGCTTCATGGAGTTCCCATCAGCGTGAAGAGTTCTGTCGATGTCGCTGGGATGAAAGTTGAGTCGGGCACGCGCCTGCGCGCTGGTACGCTGGCGGCGCACGATGCGCCTCTGGTTGAGCGATTACGCAGGGCAGGAGCCATTATTCTCGGCGTGACCAACACACCCGAACTGCTGATGGCGTGGGAAACCGACAACGATCTGTACGGGCGGAGCAACAGCCCGTGGGATCTGGAGCGCACGCCGGGCGGATCCAGTGGCGGAGAAGCCGCCGCGATCGCCTGCGGCATGTCAGCCGGAGGGGTGGGCAGCGATGGCGGCGGCTCGATTCGAGTGCCGGCGCATTTTTGTGGCATCTGCGGACTGAAACCCACTCCGGGACGCATTCCCTCTGCTGGACATTTTCCCGCATCTGGTGGGCCATTCGCGCTGCTCGGCGTGGTTGGTCCAATGGCGCGCAATGTCGCGGATCTCAGAGCTTTGTTTGAGGCCATGCAAGGTCCCGACGATGGTGACGCGTGCGCGGCGCCTGTGCCGGTTCGCTGGCCCGACGAAAGGGAAATGACGCGGATCAAAATCGGCTACTTCGAAGATGATGGCCGTACTCCGGTCAGTTCGGAAATCCGCCAGGCCGTGCGCACGGCTGCAGAGGCTTTGAAGCGCGCGGGCTTCCGGGTTGAGGCTTTCCGACCTGAGGGTCTTGAAGAGGCACGCGCGCTCTGGAAGACGTTCTTCGTCAAGGTGGGAGGAATGCTGATCAAGCCCATGTTTCATAGTCGCGAAGCGGACATCAGCCCCATGCTGCGGGAATTTCTGGAATGGTCCGACAACGAGCCAGATCTGACAGCGGACTCGGTGTTGGAAGCGTGGTTTCGACGGGATACATTACGGTCCGAATTTCTGGCGCAGATGCGCGAGTATTCCATCTTGCTCTGCCCACCCGCCGCCATTCCAGCATTTCGTCACCGCGAAAGATCATGGGTCATAGAAGGGAAGGACGTTCAGTATCTCGATGCGTGGAGTTATACGGAGTGGTTCAATCTACTGGGAAATCCGGCGGCGGTAATTCCCGTAATGCATTCGCGGGAAGGATTGCCGATTGGCGTGCAAATCGTCGGACGTCCGTGGGAAGAAGAGTGGGTCTTGACGGTTGCCGCCTCTCTGGAGAAAGAATGCCCTGGGTGGAGAGTGCCGCCGATTGCTAGCACGGCATAGTCAAATCGGAAGACTTCCTTCATCTAAAAACACCGGCCATGTTGAGAATTTCTTGGGGTATTTTTTGGGGAGAGAATGGCCTGGCGCATCGCTAGTATTTTTGTGCTATTTCCGCTTTTCGCGACCGCTGTATAACTTTATGGCACTGGATTTTGGTCGCTGTGGGCCGAAGTCTGCGTGCGGGGTTCGGTGCCGCGCCGTCGGGGAATGTCAAACTTTCGCAAATCTGGCCGGATTCTCTCCTGGCTCGTCGTATTTCTCGCAGTGTCGGCCGGATATCTTTATGCCTTTCCGCAGCCAAACGTTTTCTATGCGGTGATTGTGGCGCTGCATGCGGCGGGCGGAGTGCTGGCCACAATTCTCTTGCTCGTTTTCCTGGTCTCTTTACTGCGCAACGGGAGCTTGTCAGCAAAGGCGGGCTGGCTGCTGATTGCTGCTGGAGCGGTCTTGGGCGTTATCCTCATCAAGACTGGAACTCCGCGAAACGAGTGGAACAAGCTGTATTTCCACATCCTCATTTCACTCGCGGGCGTGGGGGTGCTGCTAGCGGACTGGTGGGGCAGACGGCGCCGCTGGGAATCGGGTACGGGATCGAAGGTGGTCGCCGGCGTCGTGCGAGTCGTGCTCTGTTTCGGAATGCTGGCGCTGGTTGGCTATGCCGCGCGTTACATCCGCCAAGGTTGGGAATCACGGAATCGCATCGCGAATCCCACCATGCCTCCTGAAACCATGGACGGGGAAGGGGACGGCGCGACAGGAGATTTCTTTCCCAGTTCAGCGCAGGTCTACGGCAAGCAGAAGATTCCCAGCAAGTTTTTCATGGAGTCGGACTCCTGCAAGCGTTGCCACGAGGACATTTACAACCAGTGGTACAGCTCCGCCCATCATTTTTCTTCGTTCAACAACCAGTGGTATCGCAAATCCATCGAGTACATGCAGGATACGATCGGCACCAAGCCTTCGAAGTGGTGCGGCGGATGCCACGATCCGGCAGTGTTGTATGCCGGCCTGATGGACACTCCGATAAAGCAGATCGTGCATCGTCCCGAAGCACAGGCCGGGCTGGGCTGCATGATGTGTCACTCCATCGCCCACGTGAAGAGCACCATGGGGCAGGGCGATTTTTACCTGGAATATCCCAAGCTGCACGAATTGGCCGCCACAAAGAATCCGGTCCTGCGCAGCCTGCATGATTTCCTGATTAACCTGAATCCTGAGCCACACCGCCGCGTGTTTTTGAAGCCCTTCATGCGCGATCAGACAGCGGAATTCTGCTCCTCATGCCACAAAGTGCACCTCGATGTTCCGGTGAACAATTACCGCTGGTTGCGCGGCTTCAACGAGTATGACAATTGGCAAGCCAGCGGAGTTTCGGGGCAGGGCGCGCGTTCGTTCTACTACCCGCCGAAGCCGGCACAGTGCGCTGATTGCCATATGCCGCTGGAATCCTCGAAAGATATGGGGAACATCAACGGCTTCGTACATTCGCATCGTTTCCCGGGCGCGAATACTGCGGTGCCCACGGCGAACGAGGACGGGCCGCAGCTTAAGCTCACCGAAGATTTCCTGAAAAGCGGGCAGTTGTCGGTTGATATCTTTTCGCTGTCGCCGGCGGAGGCTCCGCTGAAACCCGGCGCAGTCTCGCAATCGGATATGTCGACCACGTTTGCGGTGGGAGAAGAGGCCGAGAGTAAGGTCAGCGGCGAGGGCGCTGGAGAGGTTGCCCCCATTACCGCTCCGTTGAACCGCGTGCAGCCTCCGCTAAGACGTGGCGATACGGTGCGTGTGGATGTTGTGGTGCGCACAAAGAAGGTCGGGCATTTTTTCCCGGGCGGCACCGTCGACGCCTACGATACCTGGCTCGAGCTGAAGGGCACCGACGATAAAGGCCAGACGATTTTCTGGAGCGGCATGGTCGAGGATGGCGGCAAGGGTCCGGTGGAAAAGGCAGCGCACTTTTACCGCTCTCTACAGATCGATGCGCACGGCAATCCCATCAACAAGCGCAACGCATGGGCGACGCGCGCGGTGGTTTACGTAAGGCTGATCCCGCCCGGTGCGGCTGACACGGTCCACTATCGCGTTCATATTCCCGCGAATGCAGGCAATAAGATAACCCTGCATGCCCGCCTTTGTTACCGGAAGTTCAGCTGGTATGGAACGCATGAAGCCTTCGCCGGGGTCCCCGATCCGAGTAAACCGGATGCGGTGGCGGCGGACTACGACGACCGGCCAACGCTTTTCACGGCATCACTCAGCGGAGTTTCTGCAAAACAGGAAAAGATTCCGGAGTTGCCGATCGTTGCCATCGCGGAAGATGAAGTCACGTTGCCGGTGGTCGCCCACAGCGCTCGGGAGGCAGAGCCAAAGACAGTGGTGAAAAAGGAAGAATGGCAGCGCTGGAACGATTACGGCATCGGTTTGTTCCTGCAAGGAGACCTGAAGGGAGCGGCTGCCGCTTTCCAGAAAGTCACGGAGGCAGATCCGGCCAATCCGGACGGCTGGGTGAACATCGGCCGCTGCGCCGTTCAGGAGGGAGATATGGCGCGTGCCCGCACTGTTCTGCAGAAGGCGCTGCAACTTTCTCCCAATCTGGCGCGTGCGAATTTCTTCTACGCGAAAGTCTTGCGTTCCGATGGGAACTATGAAGACGCGGCCACTCGCTTGCGAAGTGTACTGGCGCAGTATCCGCGGGATCGTGTTGCCCTCAATGATCTCGGCCGCGTTCTCTTTCTGCAGCGCAAGTACGCTGAAGCCGTGAAAGTCCTGCAATCCGTGCTGGCCATTGACCCGGAAGATCTGCAGGCGCACTACAACCTCATGCTTTGCTACAACGGCTTGGGACAGGAGAAACTCGCGAAAGAGCACGAGGCGCGCTATTTGCGTTTCAAAGCTGACGAGGCATCGCAAGCGATCACCGGCCCGTATCGCCAACTCCATCCCGAAGACAACAACGAGAGGCAATCTGTTCACGAACACGTGTCGGCAGCACTAACGAATCACGCAGGGAAAGCCCCTCGGGGTGTCCAGGCGCGCGAAGCCGGCCTGGCTTCCGTCGCCGGAGCGTCCAAATAATGTTCAGATCATTCACTGCGGAGGCGCAGAGACACAAAGGGTTTTTCTTCTCCCGCTTGCTCCGTGTCTATGTTTCTCCGTGGCTGATTGCATTTTGCATCGCTCAAAGCGCCCAGACCCAGCAGGGTATCCGTTTCCAGGACATCACCGCCCAAGCCGGTATTCGCTTTACTCACAACAACGGAGCCTTTGGCAAGAAGTGGCTTCCTGAAACGATGGGCCCAGGATGTGCCTTCATTGACTACGACAACGACGGATACCCCGACATCCTGCTGGTGAACGGCACGGATTTCGCGGGACATCCTCACGCGGGCGCGACCACGCTGAAGCTCTATCACAACAATCACGACAATACATTCACCGATGTGAGTCGCCGCGCCGGACTTGCTGTCCCGATCTTCGGATTTGGTGTTGCTATAGGTGATTACGATAACGACGGCTTTGACGATATCTTCGTCTCCGCCCTGGGCCAAAGCCATCTCTTCCATAACACCGGCAACGGCACATTCACCGATGTAACGAAAGCGGCAGGGATGTGGGGTCCGAGCGAGTTTTCAACCAGCTCTGCCTGGCTTGACTACGACCGCGACGGCAAACTCGATCTGCTAGTCGCCAATTACGTGCAGTGGAGCGAACAGGGCGATCTCTACTGCACAGTCGATGGCGCGCACAAATCGTATTGCACCCCCGAATCCTACAAAGGCACGTCGGTCCGGCTCTGGCACAATCTGGGCAGCGGGAAGTTCGAAGACGCCACCCACAAAGCCGGAATGGGCGATCCAACTTCGAAGAGCCTGGGAATCACGATTCTGGACTACAACGACGATGGTTGGCCCGATGTTGTGATTGCGAACGACACGCAGCCCAACAAACTTTACCTCAACAAAAAGAACGGAACCTTCGAAGAGCGGGGAGTGGCGGCGGGAATCGGATTCAGCGAAGACGGTGTTGCCCGCGCCGGCATGGGCACGGACGCGGCCGATTATGACCGCAGCGGTCATCCCAGCCTGATCATCAGCAACTTCGCTAACCAGATGGTCTCGCTGTATCACAACGAGGGCAACGGACTCTTTGTGGATGAAGCTCCACAGTCGGAAGTCGGCCGCGCCACGCTGGTAACGCTTGGCTTTGGCTGCTTCTTTTTCGACTACGACAACGATGGCTGGCCTGACATCTTCGTCGCCGACGGGCACATTGAAGATCAGATCGAGCGGGTGCAGAAGCGCGTGAGTTATGCCGAGCCTCCACACCTGTTCCGGAATATTGGGCACGGCAAGTTCACAGAGGTCACAGCGCAGATGGGGAAGGCGTTCGCTGCCCCGAAAGTGGCGCGGTCGGCGGCTTATGGCGATATAGACAATGACGGTTTCCCGGATATTCTGCTCACCACGAACGCCGGGCCCGCTTATCTGTTTCACAACGAAGCTGGTACGAATCACAGCCTGCGACTCAAGCTGGTGGGAACGAAATCAAATCGCGACGGTATCGGTGCGGTGGTCCGGGTTACTTCCGGCGGTGAGAAGCAGTGGAAGATGCTGCGCTCCGGATCCAGCTATCTCGCGCAGAGTGAACTGGTGCTGACCTTTGGGCTCGGTTCTCAAACGAAAGCCGAGGCAATCGAGATTCAATGGCCGAGCGGGCAGCTCGACAAGCTTAGCAACGTGAATGCGGGGGCGACCATTACCGTGCAGGAAGGCAAAGGGGTGATCTCCACTCGCGAGTATCGGAAAGCACCTGCCGGGCGCGCACCACGCTGTCCGCGAATGCCCGCCAGAAATAGATGAGAGAGCCGCCTCGTGTCGCTTGGCTGTTGCGCCAATATCGTCGACTTTAGCTGCTGAGGTTCGCTCTGTGATTAAATCGTAGCGAAATGAACCCGCGAATTTCGTCTGCTCTAATCGCCATCTTTGTCGCCGCCCTGGGCCTGTTCGCTCCCGCAACCAAACCCGATCCCATCGAAGCCGCGCGCCTGAACAACCTGGGTTGCGCCTACATGAACCAGCAACTCTTCGAGAAGGGCTTGAATGAATTCCACGCGGCGCTGCAAGCTGACCCGAAATTCAGCATTGCGCGACTGAATGAAGGCGTCGCCTACCTGAATCTGCAGAAAGTGGACGAAGCCAAGGCCGCGCTGGAAGATGCGCTGAAGCAGGATCCGAAAAGTCCAAATGCCTGGTACAGCCTGGGCCTGCTGGCGAAGAATATGGGAGACGCGCCGGCCTCGATTGACAATTTCAAGCATGTCACCGAAATCGATCCGAATGATGCCGACAGCTGGTATTTCCTGGGCACGGCCTACGTGCAGGCAAAACAGTTCCCGCAAGCCATCGAAGCCTTCCAGCACGCGTTGAAACTCAATCCCCTGCACGCCTCGGCCGAATTCGGACTCTCGCGCGCCTACCAGCAATCCTCGGACGTCAACAATGCCCGCGAGCACCTGAAGAAATTTCAGTACATCACGCAAAACAAAATCGGCGCGCCCATGAGCTTGGCGTACGGTGAGCAAGGGAAGTACTCGCGCGCAGTGGAGTCTCCGCAAGCGCAGTTGAAGCCCCTCGCGCAGATCAAGGTGCAGTTCGTGGATGTAACCAGCCAAGCAGGACTCGAAAGCAGGGTCGCGCCGAACGCTTCGAGTGCTCCGCCTTCGCAGTTTGGCGCGGCCGCTTGTTTTCTTGATCAGGATGGCAAGTCAGACATCTTTCTTGCCGATAACGGCGCTCAGGGCGGAATGTCCCTTTACCACAATTTGGGAGGGGGCAAGTTCGAGGATGTGACCAAGAAAGCGGGCTTTGATCCTGCAGCCCACAGCATCGGATGCACTGTCGGGGACTACGACAACGATGGCGCTCCGGACCTTGTAGTCACCACAAACAACGAGGTCCTCTTATTTCACAACGAGAAAAATGGAACTTTCAAAGAAGTACATGCGGACGCGAATCTGCCCGCGAACAACGGCAATATAGGCGTGACCTTCATCGACTATGACCACGATGGAGACCTTGACCTGCTAGTTCTGCCGGAGCGGCGACAAAGTGGGATGGGCCGACATGTTCCGTAACGATGGCAATGGGAAATTCACGCAAGTCACTAAAGAAATCGGACTGGAAGACGTGAATTCCTCGAGCGCCGTCGCAGCGGTCGGTACCGACTATAACAACGACCGCGCTGTCGATATTCTGGTTTCCGGTTCAGGACCGACGATTCTCGAAAATCCGCGCGAGGGGAAATTTCCGGCCCGAAAGCCTTGGGCGATGGCAATGCCAGGGCCGGTCCGGGGCGTCGCGGTTCTGGATTTTGATCATGACGGCTGGATGGATGTGGCGTTCACGCATGATGGCGCGGCGAACGGAAAGAGCGTTACTCTTTGGCGTAACAAGCACGGAAAAGCTTTCGAAGAGATAACACTACCCCAGACCAACTGGGTTATGGGTTACGGCGCTCGCCGCGTTCGATTACGACAACGACGGCTGGGTTGATCTTGTTGCCGTCGGAGAAACGAAAGACGGCAAAGGCGAAGTCCGCCTGTTCCGCAATCTCGGCCCTGACGGCTTCAAGGACGTCACTGCTGACGTCGGACTCGACAAAATTCAGCTCAAAGATCCCCGCGCCATCATCACCGGCGATTACGACAACGACGGTGCAACTGACCTGCTCATCACCCAGAATCACGGTCCCGCCGTGCTCTTGCGCAACGAAGGCGCAACACAGAATCACTGGCTGAAGCTCTCGCTCAAGGGACTGAACGACAATAAATCCGCGATCGGCACCAAGGTCGAAGTCTTTTCCGGCGGCAACCGCCAGAAATTCGAGATCTACGGATCAAATGGCTACCTCGGCCAGAACTCAACCGAGATCGTGGTTGGCCTCGGCCAGTCGAAGAACGCGGACATCGTCCGCATGCTCTGGCCCAGCGGCGTGCTGCAGGACGAAGTTGACGAGAATCAGGTTGCCGGCGACAAGCGCCACGAACTTCTCGAAATCGATCGCCGCGGCAGCTCCTGCCCCACTCTGTTCGTCTGGAACGGCGAGCGCTATGAATTCGTCGCCGATATGCTTGGTGCTGCGGTTGTCGGACACTGGATCGCTCCCGGGCAGCGCGACGTTCCGCGTCCGGTTGAGTACATCAAGATTCCGAGAGGGCTGGTTCACGGGAGGGAAAAGCTGCCGGCTCAGCAAACTGCTTGTCATCCTGAGCGAAGCGAAGGACCTATGCACTTTCCGGCCGGTTGCATAGATCCTTCGCCAACTGCGGCTCAGGATGACAAAGCCGGTGACGGCGCCGCTTGACAAAGCGACTGACAAAGCCGACGGAGTTGCGAGTAAAACTCTGAGTTTCCGGTTTATGGAGCCTCTGGAAGAGGCCGTCTATCTCGACCAAGTCCGGCTACTGGCGGTGGATCATCCCGGCGATCTCGATGTGTATCCGAACGAATACTTCGCCTCCAATCCTCCCTACCCAAAGTTCAAAGTAGTTGTAAGCCGCAATGCACAATCTCCCGCGCGTGCCTGGGACGAGCACGGTCACAATCTGCTGCCCGATTTGCTCGCGCATCGCTACGTCGGCGATTTCGAGATGACGCAGTTCCAGGGATTCTCCAAGCGCCACACCTTAACACTCGACTTGGGCAGGCCTTACGAAGGCGGCCCGCTCTGGCTGCTCATGCATGGCGAGATCGAATATTTCACGGCCAATAGCATGTATGCGGCGTCGCAAGCGAAACTGCAACCGCTAGCGCCATACCTGGAAGCGCTGGACGCGAAGGGGAACTGGAAGCGCGTGGTGGACGACATGGGATTCCCGGCTGGTGGTCCGCGGACCATGACTGCTGACCTCAGCGGCAAACTCCCGCGCGGCACGCAAAAAATCCGGCTCACTACAAACCTGCAGATCTATTGGGACAACATCCTGATCAGCCGCACTCCGCAAGCATCGACCTCTGGGTCCACGCCTCGGCTTACTTCCGTTCCGCTGATTCACGCCGACCTGGAATTCCATGGCTACCCGTACAAGATCGAAGGCATTCCGCCGGGTAATGTCCGATACGTTTACGAAAAGACCAGCGCCACTGGACCCTACACGCGTCCGACGGGAACCTACACGCGGTATGGCGATGTGCTGCCATTGCTCACGGCAACGGACGACAGGCTGGCCGTCTTCGGTTCGGGCGATGAGGTCCGGCTCGACTTCGATCCTTCAAAACTTCCAGCGCTGCCGGCAGGGTGGGTGCGCGACTACTTCTTCGCCGCAAACGGTTACGAAAAAGATATGGACTTCTACGCAGCCGAGGGGAACTTATGTCGCCCCGCTCCCATTTCTGAGCATGGGCGAATATCCTTACTCCACCAAGAAGAAGTTCCCGCTGGACGACGCGCACGTGAACTATCTGCTCGAATACAATACGCGGCATATGTCAGGAAACGAGCAGCGGGGATACTGGTTCGATTACGGCGAGAGCCGCCAGCCATGAAAATGCAGGGACGGCCCCCGGTTGTCCGGCGCGCTGCCGGCGACAACAGAGGAGTGCAGAATCGTTTTAATATTGACATTTCCCGGCTGTCCATAATTCAATAGCCGTTCCCATGGAAACCCGCTCCGCCGCTCCTTCCGCCGGTACAACCGCCGTCCCACGCCTGCGCCGCACGCTGACGCTGTGGGACCTGATTTTTTACGGCATCGTTCTCATCCAGCCCATCGCTCCTGTCCCGCTTTATGGAGTGGCGCAGAAACTTTCCGACGGACACTTTGTCACCATCATCCTGATTGCGCTCTTCGCCATGCTCATCACCGCGGTGAGCTACGGACGAATGGGAGCGCTTTATCCCACAGCAGGATCGGCCTACACCTATGTGGGAAAAGGCCTGAACCCGCATCTCGGTTTTCTTGCCGGCTGGGCCATGATTCTCGATTATCTTCTGCAGCCGCTTATCAATACGGTCTGGATCTCGACCGCGCTGCACGAGCGCTACCTGCACCAGGTTCCGTTTGTGGTTTGGGCCTTAATTATCGTGGGGATCATGACTGCCCTGAACCTGGCGGGCGTGAAATCCTCCGCCAACACGAATAAGGCTCTACTCGCCGTAATGTCGGTGGTCGTCGTCTTCTTCATCGTCCTCGCTCTCAAGTACTTGTATGGCGGGCAGGGGTGGGCGGGATTGTTTTCTCTACAGCCGTTCTACGATCCAAAAACTTTCAACTCGCACAAAATCCTGACCGCGACCTCATTTGCTGCGTTGACTTATATCGGATTCGATGGGGTCACCACGTTGGCCGAAGATGTGGAGAACCCTAAGCGCAATGTGCTGCTGGCTGTCGTTCTAACTTGTATCTTCGCCGGTGTATGTAGCGGGCTCGAAGCCTACCTGGGCGCTCGCATATGGCCCGACTGGCGCTCGTTCCCGAATCTTGAGACCGCTTTCATGGACATCTGCAGCCGGGTTGGCGGTGTGGTTCTCTTCAATGCCATGGGCGTGATCCTGATCATCGCGGCGTTCGGCAGCGGGCTCACCGGTACGCTCGGAGCAGCACGACTTCTGTTCGGAATGGGCCGCGACGGAGTCCTGCCGAAGAAGTTCTTCGGGCAACTGAAGCCCGGGAGCAACACTCCGACCAACAACATCCTTCTCATCGGTGCACTAGCTTTTCTTGGCGCTGTGCTCCTGAACTATATCGGCAGCGCTTATCAGCACGCGGGAGAGTTGCTGAACTTCGGAGCGTTCCTGGCTTTCATGGGAGTCAATCTTGCGTGCTTCTGGCAATTTGCCGTCAGGCGCCAAGAGGGATATCAGCGCCGGATTCTTCAGGACGCGGTACTGCCGATCATCGGATTCCTCTTTTGCGGCCTGATCTGGTTCAATCTGAATATTGTCGCCAAGACGGTCGGCGGCATCTGGTTCGCGATCGGAATTCTCTACGTCGGCTACAAGACTAACTGGTTCCGCTCGGCCCCGGTGATGATCGATTTCAGCGACTCATAACCTGAGGCCAGTTCGTTGGAAGTATCGCCATGGCGTGGTCCCCAGCGCTTTGCGAAACATCGCGATAAAAGCGCTCGGACTGCTGTAGCCCGCTTCCAGCGCCGCACTGGTGATTTTCTCTCCCGCGGCGAGTAGCTGCAACGAACGGAGCAGTCGCAACTGCTGTCTCCATTTGCCCAAGGTCAGGTTCGTTTCCCTCTCGAACACTCTCTCGATGGTTCGCTTGCTCGCTCCGGCCTGACGGCAGAGCGCGTTCAGAGATCGTGCTTCGGCGGGATCGCGCTGAAGCATGGCTGCCAGGCGCTGGGCGCGCGAATCCGCTGGCGTGGGAAGTTGCAGCGGGATGGCTTTTACCGCTGTGAGTTGGTCCAGGATGAGGTCGATGAGGTGAGCCTGCGTTCTGGATCGCCGGTTCATGCGGGGAAACTGGCAGGCATGCACGATCAACTCTTGCAGCAGGGGCGACACGTTCACGACGCAGCAGTTTCGCGGCAGATGCCGCACCATGCCAACCCGTAGATAGAGTGTACGCATCGAGACGGGACCCGACATCAGAACGCTGTGAGCAGTCTTCGCCGGAATCCATACTGCGCGCCGGGGTGGAACTACCCATGTGCCCTCAGAGGTGCGCACGGTCATGACACCTCGAGTGGCATAGACAAGCTGATCCTCGCGATGGGAATGTGCCGGAATCACATGTCCATGAGCAAACTCATGCACCAGCGTGGCAAGTGGCGACCCCAGAGGCGGACAGGTTTCCACGCTTTGTCGCTTTCTCGACATTTGTTGTCACAATATCGGAAGTAAGGCGGTCTGGCAATCCGATAGATTTGCTCTTGAAACCGACTAACCACTCTTGGAGGAACTCATGCTGGGAACGACCGATGTTATCGCCTTCGTTCCAACCACCGATAGCGCGAAGGCACGCGCCTTTTACGAAGGCGTTCTGGGTTTGCAATTCATCAGCGATGACGGTTTTGCACTGGTGTTCAGCGCGAACGGGATCATGCTCCGAATAATCCGGGCGCAGCAGTTCACACCTGTTCAGTACACGATCCTGGGATGGCAAGTGAAACAGATCGCCGAGGTCGTGGCCGAATTACAGAAAAGGGGCGTTCACTTCGAGCGTTTTGGGTTTTTTGAGCAAGACGATCTCGGAATCTGGAAGGCTCCGAACGGTGACAAAGTCGCGTGGTTCAAAGATCCCGACGGGAATATTCTCTCAGTTTCGCAGCACGTAGCTTGAGCAAAGAGTGGGAATTGCATCTTTGTCATCCTGAGCGAAGCGAAGGACCTATGTAATTTGCCGACAGCACCCAGGCGCTGACGATTGCACAGATCCTTCGGACCGCAAAATGCGCGGTCCTCAGGATGACAAAGTGCGGTTATGGCTTCGTAACTTTACTCCACGTTCCAGCCGCTGACTTCTACCGCAGGTTTCGCCGTTCCCAATTGGCTGCCGTGATACGTTGCCGTAATCTCGCGTTTCTCTCCCGGAAGCAGGGAAATGTAGTTATCTTCCCAGACGACGGGAAGAATTTCCTCTCCCTTCACACCCTTATCAACTTTAAGGCGCACAAAGAAGGCTAGAGTCTTGCTGGGGTTTTGCAGGATTACATGCGTGATCGCGTCCTCGCCTTTGTGCTCGGAGCGGTCCGTGACCTTCAGCTTCACCTTCGGCAGTTGAGAGATGGCGGTAAAGTCCGCGTACGAAGCCGTAGGCGTCGTCCACCAAGTCGATTTCGCCCAGTCGATCGTTTCGGGCTTGGTCGAGAGCCAGTAGAAGTTGGAACCCACCAGCTTGCCACTCGAGTCTTGCAACCGAAGCACCAGGAAGTACGTATTGCTCAAGCCTGATACATCGGGAAGGGTAAAGATCTTCGCGGTACTGTCCGCCGCCGCGTCGACCGGATTGTCCTGCGTGAACTTCTCCGTTCCGTCGAGGTTGTAGAGCTTCGTGATGAGCTTCAGTCCCTTCGCATCTTCGTACTGGCTGCTGACGACCCAGATGGAATGATCGTCATAGCCGTAAATGGGATGCAAGTCTTCCATCGCCCGCTTGGCGCCGAAATATCCGCCACCCGGACGCAGGTAATAGTCATACAAGTGCCAGATCATCGAAGGCCACGCATTATTGAGCATCCACTGAATCACGCCGGTAGCCGCGTACTTGTTGCGGCTGTACGCCTCGTACATGGCGCGCACACCCTCGTAGGTCTGCATCTGCGACTTGATGGCGAAATCGTCCACGTTGTCCGACTTGCCATAACGATTCGCCAGCGCCTCACTGAAGACGTTGATCGTTTTGAACTCTCCGCCACCCGCGTGATAGTTCCAAACATCGTCAATGGGCCACATGTGGTCTTTGCCGACCATCGCGCGAATACTTTCGACTGGCGGGACGGCAGGTCCCATGCTGGTTTCGGTATTGAATCCGTAAGCACCGCCGCAGCCACCAGGATTGCACAGCTTGCGCCCGGGCTGGCCCTCAGGAGTGTCCACCAGCCAGTAGCTGGGGGCGACATATTCGTAAGGCCCGCTCATCTTTGCCCCACTCTCCCCGGTCACGCTGGTCTTTTTGCCGGTTGCTGACGACACCACAGGATTCGTCCAGAACAATTCCTTTTCGATATCCAGGTACATCTGCTCCACATCGGGTGGCGGAGGATTGTCGCTGCCGTTGAGCCACATCACCAGGCTGGGATGGCTGCGCAAACGGTACATCTGATCGCGCAATGATTGCTTCGCGATTTCAAAGTCAGCCGGTTGCCATCGCGGCCAGCGTTCCCAAAAATCGCAACAGCACCATCCCGCCATTACCAGGATCCCCTGGCTGTCGGTAAGCTGATAGAACTCCTCCGTCTCGAGTTTGCCTTCGAGCCGGATCGTATTCAGCCCCATATCCTTCACATAGCGGATCTCATCGTGCAAACGCTGCGAGTTTTCGCGCAGCATCATGTCAGGCGACCACCCGCCGCCGCGGATCAGGATGTTCTTGCCGTTGACGTGAAAAGCGCGTCCGCCTACAGAGTTCAAGTCCGACGTCATCTCGCGGATCCCAAACTGCGTGTTGGAGTGATCGCTCACCGTGCCATTCACATCGAATTCCATGGCCAGCTTGTAGAGGTTCGGCTTGCCCATTTGCGCCGGCCACCACAGCCGAGGATTGGAGAACACAAGCTGGGAAAACTTATCTGGAGTAAAAGTAACGTCTTTGGCTTCGTTGGGCGCCAACTCCACATCCTGCTCGAAAGCGGCATTCTCAATGCGCCCTTTGAGCTTACCCTTGACCGGCTGATCCGTGCCGTTCTTGACCTGCGCGGTGACCGTAAGCTGCGCGCTATCGTTGGCCGGAGGATTCAGCTTTGAAACCACGGTTGGATAGCGCAGCGCGACGGGGCCGCTGGTCGTCAGATACACATCCCGCCACAATCCCATGTTCTTGTCGGGTGGCGCGGGATTCCAGTCCACGAAGGTGATCGCCAGATCATGCTCTGTGGGCGCGAATACCTGGACAGCCAGCACGTTCTCCGCTCCAAACTTGGCGTTCTTTGTGATGTTGAGCTCATAAGTCCGCCAGGCTCCGGCGACATCATTCGAGTTCGCAATCTGCTTGCCGTTGAGCCAGATATTCGCGCGATAGTTGATCCCATTAAACTTCAGCCAGATCGTCTTTCCTTTGTAAGAAGGTGGGACCGCGAAAGTCTTGCGGTACCACCATGAGGCTGCATAGGGACTATCCGGCGTCATGGCAATGTTGGAGAAATTCGAGCCGATCGGATAAGTGACCCCCGGAAAACTGCGCAGGTTCATGCCGGAGTAAGGTTCGGGAAGGATCTTGTTCTTGACCTGCGCTGCCACGACGGTAGTCGGGACGGCAACCGCCAGCCAGCCCTTGGGCGCGTACTGTGTGGTCGAAATAACCTCAGGCTTAGCCTCAATCTTTGCCGAGCTCTGTAATGACCAGCCCTCGTGTAACACCAGCTTCGCTTCGGGAGGATGCGCCGCCGAATGCGGACTTGCGTTTTTCTCCTGGGCAACAACCAATGGGACTAGCAAAAACTGAGCCAGAATGAGGAATGCCGGAATGAAGGACGAAAGAACAGCCAGTCGCTTGCCTGAATTCATAGTGCTCCTATGCGTGCGTGGCTAAACCGCTCCGGGATTTGCTGGAAATTTCCCGACCTGAATGGATAACATTTCTATTAATTCGTTTCAATAGCCGATTTCCATTTATCCGCGCGCCGTCAGTGCAGGGGCGGACGCCTAGTCCGCTCCGCGGCGCGAAGCGCTGCCTATGGATCAAAGCCGCAGCCCAAACGGCGCCGACGACGTACCCCGCGCGACATTGCCATCATTTATAATTGTTAATTCGTCCCCCTATCTCTGGAGTGATAACAACATGATCCGATTCCTGCAACAGTCTGGCCAAGCGACCAAGTATGTCCTCGGAGGCCTCCTGCTGATCATCTGCGCGTCTATGGTGATCACCCTGATTCCTGGCGGCCTGGGCGGCGAGGTATTTGGCGGCACCCCGGGTAAGGGCATCGTCGCAAAAGTGAATGGGGAAGACATTACCGCCGACGAAGTGCGCCGGACGGCCCGCGAGATGCTGCAACAGCAAATGCCTCAGGGCAGTAATGCCAATTTGAGCATGCTTTTGCCCTTCTTTACGCAGCGCGCCGCCGAGCAATTGATCACTCGTCAGGCTTTGCTCACGGAAGCTGATCGCATGGGACTGCGTGTGAGCCCTGAAGAGATTCGAGACGAACTTGTACACGGCCGCTATGCCGCAACATTTTTCCCTGGCGGGAAGTTCATCGGCCAGACTGAGTACGAAGACATGCTGGCGCGGGCCAACCTGACTTCGGCGAAGTTCGAAGAAGCGGTAGGCCATGACATCATGCTTTCCAAGTTGCAGGCTTTGATCTCAGGCAGCGCCAACGTAAGCGACGCCGAGATTCACCAGCAATTCGTCAAGCAGAATACGAAAGTGAAGTTCCAGTATGCAGTTCTAAAGCAGGACGACATCAAGAAAGGCCTGCACCCGACCACCGAGGAACTCAAGGCGTACTACGACAGCCACAAGGCCAGCTATGCCAACTCGATCCCGGAGAAGCGCCAGGTCAAGTACGCGGTCATCGACGTAAACAAGCTCGAAGCCGCCGTTCAAGTCACTCCTGACGATCTGCGCAAGTACTATGACGATCATCGTGACCAGTACCGCGTGCCCGAGCAGGTCAAAGTGAGCCATATCCTGATCAAGACGCCGCTACCTGGGCCGGACGGCAAAGTAGACGAAAAGGGCGCAGCCGAAGCCCAGCGCCGCGCCGAAGATCTGCTGAAGCAAGTCAAATCGGGCGCCAACTTCGAAGAACTGGCAAAAAAGTATTCCGAGGATCCCGGAAGCGCCAAGCAAGGCGGCTCTCTGGGCTGGATCGGCCGAGGACAGACCGTCCCTGAGTTCGAGAAAACCGCTTACTCACTCCCAAAGGGGCAGATCAGCGATCTCATTAAGAGCAGCTACGGCTTTCACATCATCCGCGTGGACGACAAGCAGGAAGCCCACGTGAAGTCGTTGGATGAGGTAAAGAGCGAGATCGAACCGAATCTCAAACACCAGAAAGCGCTGCAAGTCGCGCAAAAGAAGGCGGACGACCTGCTGGCGCAAGCGCGCAAGCAGAACCTCGACGCCGCTGCCGCAGCGCAAGCCGTGCCAGTGATTACCCCAGACTTCTTTGGGCGCAAGGATATGTTGCCCGGACTGGGTCCGGCGCCGCAGTTCATGGACGCCGTCTTCACAGCTCAAGAGAAATCTCCTCCTGACCAGGCTTCTTCCTCGCAGGGAATCGTCGTGTACCAGTTGCTGGCAGTAAGACCGGCAGCAACGCCTACCTTTGAAGAAATCAAGACGCGGGTAGAAGATGAATTCAAGAACGAGCGCTCCAACGCGCTGTTGACACAAAAGGCTCAGGAACTGTCCGACCGCGCCAAGTCTGGGCACGATCTGAAGCGTGCCGCCAAGGAACTCGGGGCAACCATGAAGACCAGTGACCTGGTTCCTCCCGATGGCCAGGTGCCCGAAGTGGGTTCCATGTCGCAGCAGGCTGCGGTGGCGTTCACAATGAAACCAGGTGAGATTACAGGACCTATCAACAACGGGAGTGACGCTTCCGTGCTCCAGATCGTAGACCTGCAGCAGCCTTCGGAGGCGGAATACGCCGCGAAGAAGGATCAGATCCGCGATCAGTTGCTGCAGCAAAAGCAGCAGGAGCGCTTCCAGTTGTTCGTCAGCAATGTAGTGGATAGCATGACGAAAACTGGCAAGATCCGCCGAAACGACGAAGAACTCAAGGCGCTCAGCCGCAACGGCAACGAGCAGGGAATGTAGCAAGTTTCATGTCGTTTCCCCGTGCCTCTGGTATCTTGCTCCATCCCACGTCGCTGCCCTCGCGCGGCGGTGTGGGGGATTTTGGTCCGGCAGCGTATCGCTTCGTGGATTTCCTCGCGGCGGCCCGCCAGGGCATTTGGCAGGTTTTGCCTCTTGGTCCTCTCGGCTACGGAAATTCGCCCTACTCGGCGACTTCGGCTTTCGCCGGAAATCCCCTCCTGCTCAGTCTGGAACGCCTTGCGGACCAGGGATGGATTGATCGCAAGCAGATCGCTACTTTGCCCGACAGTTCGAGTCTGGTTGACTACGATCGCGTTTTCCATCAGAAGATGCCGCTGCTGTTTGAAGCCGCTCGTGGCTTTCTGAGGTCGGCGTCGGGCGAGGCTTTGCGCCGCTTTCGAATCATTCTGCGCCGAGAATGCATGGTGGCTCGACGACTTCGTGCTGTTTGACGGGTTGCGCGCCAAACAGAAACTGGCCTGCTGGAATCAATGGCCGCACGGTTTAGCTCATCGTGAGCCCGCTGCATTGGCTGCAGCGAGGGAAGAACTCGCCGACGACCTGCGAGTGCGCAGCGCCTTACAGTTCGGCTTTTATGAGCAATGGCGGGATCTGCGCCGTTATTGCGCGGACCGCAATATTCGCATAGTTGGCGATGTCGCTATCTTCGTCAACCACGACAGCGCGGATGTCTGGATGCACCGCGAATTGTTCCGCCTTAATGGCACCCTGGACCCTGAGGTCGTGGCCGGAGTTCCTCCCGACTTCTTCAGCAAGACCGGACAGCGCTGGGGAAACCCGCTCTACCGCTGGGATGTGATGAAAGAGCGTGGATATCTGTGGTGGATTCAGCGCCTGCGTTGGGCGACGCGCAACTATGATTACATTCGGCTGGATCACTTCCGCGGATTCGACCAGTTCTGGGAGATTCCCGCGCGGTGACGCTACGGCGGTGAACGGGCGCTGGGTCGACGGTCCGCGCGATGATCTTTTTGTGAAACTCCGCGAAGCTCTCGGCGGATTACCGTTCTTCGCGGAAGATCTCGGCTACATCACTCCACAGGTGCACGCACTTCGCGAGCGCCTGCAAATCCCCGGTATGGCCGTCCTGCAATTCGGATTTGGGGATGAGGGCGCGCACATGTACTTGCCTCATCGTGCCGACGGGAAGGTCATGTACACGGGCACGCACGACAACGACACCGTTATGGGATGGTGGAATTCCGGCGCAGCCGAGCACGAGCGGCGTAATGCCGAATCCTATCTTGGCCGCAGCAACGACGGCATCCACTGGGCATTCATCCGCGCGGCCGTCTGTTCTCCCGCGAGTTTAAGCATCGTCCCGCTGCAAGATGTTTTCGGTCTGGGCAGCGATGCCCGCATGAACACTCCCAGTCTGGATAACGGAAACTGGCGCTGGCGGTTCGAACAATCACAACTGAAGGATGAATTCGCCGCAAAGTTAGCGCAGCTGGCCGAACTCAGCGACCGCGTCCCCAAGTAGCGACGCACCAGTCCTGCAACTCCTGCCTCATTTCGTCGGCCGCAAACGAGTAGTTTGAGAAGGCAGTAGGCAACTTTCCTCTGTGTCCTTCAAGGCGGATTGAAGTTTGCTGCCTAATATCCCGAGTTCTTCATTGCTCAGCAATTGCTGCATGCGCTCAAAAAGCTGCCGCTCCTCCTTTCTGATGTGTGCGGAAAGAAGCTGTCCCAGCGCCGAGACATCGGTTGGCCCCATGCTCGCGGCGACTGCTAGCGCGAACTTCTGGCGCAATTCCCCGTGCTCGGAAATCAACTGCGACACCAACGTCTGCAATTCGTCAAACTGAAGCGCCGCCGGAAACAATACATGCTCTTCGGCGGCGAAATGCCCGTGAATCTCGTTCTGAAAGATGTGCGCGATCTCCTTTTGCCACGCATTGATATCGCCCGCCGGAATTGGCGAAGCCCGCTCAATCCGAACGCACAACGCGAGCGCGTGCTGATGCTGGTGAGATAGCGGAATCAGGTTCTTGTCGCGCAGCATGATGTTATGTGGTTGCCGGCTCCAGTTTGGCAGCGGCCCTCACGCCTTCCTCTGGCGTCGGTCCCGCCGCCGGACGCACCGTGAGCCAATCGGTTCGTACCCGCTCCCATTCCTGGATCAGCATGTGATTGGCCTCGAAGAAACTGCGAATGCGAAACCGTTCCCATCCTGCAACCTCCTCGAGGATAGGGGCGAGAACGGCCAGGGCGCTCGTACTGAGCACTGTCCGCTTCGCAACCTGAGAAACGTTGGGCGATTCAGAAACAGCGATGGTCAATCCATCCCGTGCGTTGATGTGCAGCATGACATGAATATCGGAACTCCCGTCGCCTGTGTACACCACGTGATCGGGTCCCGCCACTTTCTGCACCAGCAACTTGTCCAGCACCGCAACTTTGCCGTAACCCGCGGTGGCTCGAATAATTGTGTCTATCTCGCCCGAAGCCTTGTAACGGAATTCAGTGCCGTAGATGTGATCGCGAGGAACGATATCCTCCAGCGCGGATTGCACGATTTCCACCGGCGCGGCCGAGAGCACGTAGAAATCAAATTGATGCCCATCAATGCCCGTGTCCAGCAGGTGGTAGAGCAGCTTGATATCGCTCTTCAGCCGGATCCGCTTTCCCACTTCCCGCAGGTGCTCTTTCCGCACCTTCTCCCGAAACTCCGGATCATGCAGCAGCAAATACGCTAACTCGGCGCCTTGCTGCACCAGATTGATCTTCGCCATTCCCTTGGATTTGCGCTCGAATTCCTCAGTCGGAATGCCGACGAGTTCGGCCAAGACATAGCCGGAATCGTTAAAGGTGAGCGTCTGGTCGAAATCGCTCGCGAAAATGTATCGTTTCAGAATTTCTGCCATACGCTATTCGATTCCCGCTACGGGCGCAGCGCCCCATAAAAAGAATTGATTGCGATTATATGCGCGTCCGTTTAAACGATTGTGAATAAAGGCTGAAAACGCGGTGAAGCGATCGCGTAGGGGACAGGCCTGGGGTTCAGGGCGAAAAATGAAAGTGTCATCCTGAGCGAAGCGAAGGATCTATGTAACGTTTGCGGTCCCAGCAGATTGCATGGATCCTTCGCTTCGCTCAGGATGACATTTCAAGAGGCCGTCCTCAAACGAAAAACCGTGAAGGGTTGGGGAAAGGATTCAATATTGAAAAGCAACACGGACCGTTTCTTCATAATCACTGGTGGTCCCGGCTCAGGTAAAACCTCGCTCCTGGACGCGCTTGAAAAAATGAACTACAAGCGGTCGGTGGAAGCCGGACGCGGCATTATCCAACAGCAAGTAGCCATCGGAGGTCGCGCACTGCCCTGGGAAGACAAATTACTTTTTTCAGAACTGATGCTCAGCTGGGAAATTGGCTCCTACCAGATCGCCGGGCAATGGGCAGGAATTGTATTCTTCGATCGCGGTGTGCCCGATATCGCTGCATACCTCATGCTGTCGAACCTGCCCGTTCCGAAATACGTTCAAAACGCGATTGAGACTTTCCGCTACAACCCGCGAGTCTTCATCGCTCCGCCCTGGCGAGAGATCTTCACACAGGATCGTGAGCGCAAGCAGGATTTCGATGAAGCGATCCGCACCTACGAAGCCTTGGTGAAAACCTACAATCGCAACGGGTATAAACTTGTCGAGCTTCCCTGCGCGAGTATCGAAGAACGACTTCGCTTCGTGCTGGCAAGTACCGGCCATTACGATGAAAGTTAGGGCGCTCACCTGAAGCTTTACTAAATTTCCTCTCCCGTCCAAAATAGAAGATTCGACCGCGTATCGTCTTTCGCGGATCGCAAGAGAAGGAGCCTTCATGGCAGTAGCTACTGGTGAACTCATCCGAGCAATGAATTATGTGGAAGACATAACCACCACCCTTCGCCGCATCTGCATTTACATCCCCAGCATGGGCCCGGAAGAGCGCAAGCGCTTGGCGGAAGCTTTGCGGGGCGCCGCCACAGCCGTGAATTCTGCCATCGCAGATCTTGAGAAGGCGGAGAAGTAGGTGACGCAAGTCCGGACGATTGCGGTCATCGGCGCCGGCATCATGGGGCGCGGCATCGCCCATGCTGCCGCGCTCGGCGGCTACCGAACCATCCTGGAGGACCTGCTTCCAAACGCCCTGCGCAAAGCTGAAACAGAAATCCGCGCCAATCTCGACAAGGCTGTGCAGTTGGGCAAAGTGAGTGCGCCGGAAGCCGATTCTGCATTCCAGAGACTCGAATACGCCGGATCCGTGGAAGAGGCCGCCCGCGAAGCGGACCTGGTCATCGAAGCCGTCCCGGAAGAGATGGAATCGAAGATCGAGATATTCACCCTGCTCGACAAGATCTGCCGCCCCACTACGGTTCTTGCCTCCAATACTTCGTCTCTCAGCGTGACCGAAATCGCGAGCGTCACTTACCGCGCGAAAAAATGTGTCGGCATGCACTTCTTCAATCCGGTCCACAAGATGAAACTGCTTGAGGTGGTGAGCGCACTTGAGACCGACGCGGAAACGCTGAGCACTGCAGTTGACGTCGGCAAGCGCATGGGCAAGGAAGTCGTGGTGATCAGGGAATCGCCCGGATTCATCACCAGCCGTATCAACGCCATGATCGGTAACGAAGCTTTTTACATGCTGCAGGAAGGAATTGCGAGTGCCGCAGACATCGATAAGGCTCTGAAACTGGGACTGAACCATCCGATGGGCCCATTCGAATTGGTTGATCTAGTAGGCTTGGACACCCGCCTGAACATTCTCGAATACCTTCACAAGTCGCTAGGCGAAAAGTATCGCCCCGCCCCGCTTTTAGTTCAGTACGTCAAAGCCGGACGCTTGGGCCGCAAATCCGGCCGCGGTGTTTACGAATACCCAGAGAGTGCGACGCAAAAATAACAATCAAATTTTAACGTTTTTATGAGCCGCATAAAATCTGTGGGCGGCAACAATTCATTGTCAATTTGCTCGCAGATTGCGCATGCCGAAGTTTAATCCCGCAAGTCCGCTGACCCTCTCCGCCTCGACTCCCTTGCCCGCAAGCAACACATGAAAACTCTCGCCCATGCCCGCCGGAGTGACCAGATGCTTCAATTGCAGAGCGACCTTCGCCCGCTCCTGCGGCAAGCGGCAATCCTCAAACGCATCCGCGAATTCGTTGCTCTCGCCGATCCCCATCAGAAACTGCGACTGCGTCACTAATTTGTGCATCTGTGCCCCGTGGTGCTCGGCAGCAGCCGGCGAGCGCCGTGAAATTCACGTCGGCTGTGATGTCCTGTTCGCCCGGAGCCTCGTAGGGATTTCCACTCACCGAGTGTTGCCGGATCGATTTCAAAGTCCCGCGGTGACGCCCCGCCAGTTGCTCCGCACGCGTATATCCGTAGTCAACGATGACAACGAATCCGCGGCTGAATTGAACCGCAGTGTGTATCAAACGCTGCGATTGCAGGGGAACCTCGAGTCGCTCTTCTTCTTCAGGACGCGCCGAATAGCGATCCAAAAAGTCCAATTGATCCTGCGAAGATGGCGCTCCAAGTCTCGATAAATCCCATGTCACGCGCATCAATGCGAAGAGATCCTTTGCAGCTGATCACGTCCACCGGGATTGCGTCGAAAAACTCGTTGGCGAAGACAATCACAGGAGAGCCGCTCCATTCGTCGATCGCCCCAAATACGGCGTGGCCGCTTTCGAAGCGCCTCTTCAGTGTGTCGCGGATCCGATCCCGTAACGCCGGCGATTGCTCAACCAGTACGTACCGCAAACATCGAAAGAACTCCGGGAACTTCTTCTCCGACCAGTCCAGCACATCCTGCGCGAGCAGGCCGCGTCCCGGACCAAGCTCTTTGAGCATGATCTCCTGCGGGCGGTCCAGCGCACGCCACATCTCCTCAAACTGCCGCGCCAGCAATCGTCCGAAAACAGCATGTACATCGCTCGAAGTGTAGAAGTCCCCGGCTTTGCCGAACTGCGCCGCAGTGCGCGAGTAATACCCGAGTTCCGGATGATACAGGCACAATTCCATATAGCGCGAAAAGGGAATGGGCCCGCGCTCCCGGATTTCTTGCTCAATCACTCTCCGGAGTTCCCTCACAAGCCCTTCCGCTGGCGATCGGCCCGGTCCTGCGGCGTACGAATAAACATCTCCACAAAGTAGTCGTGCAGCGCGTCATAGAGCTGCCGCTGAAAGCTCCATTCAAACTGCGGGTCGTCGAGATCGCGCGGATGCAGGTCGAAGTAATACGTGTGCACCGGAATGGACTCGTCCTTGAACTTGATGATGACCTCGACGCCTTCGCCCTTGGCCTGCGCTGAAAAATTCAAAAGCGGATGCTCGTAAAGCCCAAGCTGCTTGACAACGCGCTCCAGGCGAACCTGTCGATGATCCTGCATCGGAGGATTGTAAAATATCCCGCAATTACTGTGGTTTGCACGTGCCCTTTAGCGCCGATTTTTTTCCTAACCAGTGCAGAATCGCAAACAGGCGTCCGTCGAATTAGGTTAAAATGCCGGGAATTTGAGCTTCAACAATGCGGAGTTCTGGATTGAGGCTCACGAGGAGGACTCCTCTCTTCGATCTACTTGGGGGAAAGCATGGCAACCGTAGTTGCGCCTGTGGTTCGCGCGCGTTCGCAGAAAAAGCTTGTCTTCTTTGTAATCTTTGGCCTGCTCACCATTTTTGTCACTTACATGAAGAATGCCCAGATCTTCGATGCCACGTCGGAGATCGCCCGGCACTTCGCACCGGTGAAGTGGTATTTGATCCCACATGCATTTTTTGGAGCGCTTGGCATGCTGCTCGGCGTGTTCCAGTTCTCAAACCGGTTGCGCGCGCGTTACCTCAAAACACATCGCACGCTGGGTTACCTGTACGTTGTCAGCGTCTTCATCGCCGCTCCTCTTGCCGTTCCCATGACCTTCAGGTTCGGTCCTTCTCTGGTTGCGGCATCGTGCGTGCAGTCTTTCGGATGGATGTTGACCACCGCCATCGCGCTTTACTGTGTACGCCACGGCAACATCGCTCAGCATCGCCGCTGGATGATTCGGAGTTATCCTTTTGCCATGGTATTCACGGTCACCCGCATGATCATCCCGATTCCTCCCATCTTCCGCTTGGGAGTCGTAGGCATTGAGACAGTCGTCTGGACAGTAATTGCGATGGCCGCGATTCTGCCGAATATTTTCCTGGAGTGGCAGGCGATCACGGCGCGTCCGTTAAGAAGGGCAGTAGCAGCGGATTAAATCGCGAAAGTTCGAGGGTTTCACCCCTGGGCGCTTCAAGCGCGGCAGGGTGGGGATTTTGAGCTTGAAAGTCATGCCCCCACGCCTCCGGGGAGGAGCGTGGGGGCACCCGGGTAACGTTAAGGCGAGGGGTCTCAATCCCGCCCAACATCTGATCAGAAATACGCAGCTGAACTGTGAAAAGTTCCGCGCGGTTACTCACTTAGACCGCTGCGCGCGAGAAAAGGTTAGCTGGGCCTCAGCCGCAAAGGCGACTTTACATAACATCACACACGTCTAAAACAAACAGGCCAGCACCAAATTCTGAGTGCTGGCCCGTTTCCATTGATTTTTACTCCGCGTTGCCCCGTTGTTCCGTAGCGGTCGCGGTAAGTTTCCCGAAGATGCCATTGCTTTCATCGTTCGGACCGGCAGTGAAGTACAGCTCCGTGGGAGAACCGTTTTTCGCGGGATCTCCGGCGAAGCTAATAGCCCACAAACCGTCGATAGCGAGAGTAGCCCCGCTGTCATCCAGCAGGTTTCCTTCGAACTCTCCGCTGAAGGCGTTGAAGGCGGCGATCGTGCCGTCGCCGAAGTTCCCGATCAGCAGACGATGGCTGAACGGTCCAAAGTCGCCGGGCGCCAGCGCGACTCCCCACGGAGCGTTGAGGAACGAGCCGTGCTGCAACCTGAGTAGCAGGTGGCCCTTCAGATCAAATACCCGGACGAAGCCCAGCCCAGGGCCGTGATTCTCATCTTCTGACCCGGGACTTCGCTGCGCATAGGTGATGACTAGACTGCCGCCGACGTTCTGAATCCCAAAGGGAACGAAGTGGTTTCGAGAATCAAACCTTCCGCCGAACCGCTCTTCCATGCGCTGGCGGTGAAACCTCCCATCGTAGACTTCAACGTTGCCCGTCTTGAAATTGGTCACGTACAGACGAGGCCCGTATGCCGTCATGGCCAGTGTGCAGCCTTTGTAAATCGCCCGCTCGGGACGGCTCACCTTCAAGATTGCTTGCGTCGGATTAACGTTGGGATTCCATCCGGCAATTGTCCCGTCCTCGGTGACGAAAATAAAAATCGCCGGCAGCCCCGGTGCAACTTCGAAACTGGTGGTGAAGTTGTGGACCGTGCCGGTCGGCGCGGACGGGCCCTCTGCACCCTTGGGCGGCGGTATCGTCACCACCAGCGGAACAATGTCGCCCGCGGCGTTATAGAGCGTTGAGACGCCAGTCCCGTTATCTGAGACCCACCACGGCGACGAGGTGGCGCGCGACAGTCCCCAGGGATTCACCAGGTTCGGATCGACGATGGGGGCAGCCGATACGCTCGAAGAGTTTGTGGTTAGATCGGTGCGAGTGTAGTGCTGAGCGAAAGCGGCCGAGACCAGTAGAGTAGCAACTGCCAGGCTCGATACGAAGCGAGCTCCAGACTTGAATACGCCAGCCATAAGCATCTCCTGATGCGGAATGTTTTGCCGGCTCCCCAGGCGTGGGATCAAGACGGTTGGAACATTCGGCAACCCGATGACAATAGGAGGAAAAATTTGTGGCCTTGTCAGGAACTTGTCTCTGCCATGTCATTTCTTTGCTGGCGGCGTGAAACAGACACATAGCAGGGAAAAGCCGCCAGCGGCGACTGGCGGCTTCTCGAGTCCTGACGTGGGCTGAAGAGAACTACTCTTTCTGCTTAGGCCTCTCGTAAGCCTTCTGCATGTATTTGCGCGCTTCTTCCAGCGCGCCGAAGGTATTGTCGTTGGTCTGCAACGCCTGGCGGTATTCGTTCACCGCGCGTTCGCGCTGTCCAGTGATGTCAAAAATCTTGCCCAGTTGGATGCGGCTCCAGACCTCCGTCCAACGTGGCTCGCCATCACCGTTGATGGCTTCGCGATATGCATTCGCGGAGGATTGATAGTTCCGCTGCAGGAAGAAAACTTCTGCAATGCGGTAGTGGGCCAGCGAACTGTTTTTGTTCAGGTCCAGAGCTTTGTTGAACTCGGTGAGCGCCGCTGAAAGATCTCCCTGCTGCTGCAGCGCCTGGCCGCGAAGAATTGAGGCACGCAGCTTGACGTCGCTCGAGTTGGTCAGGACGCGATGATCTGGATCCACCGAAATACGCCTTGGCCGGCCGAATGTTTCAATCGTGAATGGCGAGTTCGTGCCCACCACTTCCACCCGCTTGTTCTCGGTCTTTCCGTCAGTATCGATTCGCAGATCGACGGGCATGCGGAAAAGGTCGAGGTCCTGGGAAATTTCACCGGTCACGCGGAAGCCGGGAGCCTTTTCGTCTTTGGGATTCTGCGCCGCCGATCCACCCAGACGATAGGTAGTGTATTTCACCTTAAATTCAGGAGCGCCGGTCGAGTCCAGCCACTGCGAAAAGAACCACGTGAGCTGGCTTCCGAAGTTCTTCTCGGCGATCTCCCGGAAGTCGTCCGTAGTCGCCGCTTTTCCGGCGTACTGGCCGGCAAATTCGCGCATCGTCTTGTTGAATTTGTCTTCTCCGAGAACCCAGCGCAGCATGTGCAGGATCATCCCTCCCTTGTCAGTGACCAGGGATTGGAACTCCGTCGAAAAAACGTCCAGCTTGCTCGCGCTCGACAGGGGAACGGTGTCGTAGGCCAATGCGCCGACTGACATATCTTTAACCGCTTCTTCCAGGCCCGCGGCGCCGGCGGCGTTTTCCACGTACATAGCTTCTGAATAGCGCGCGAAGCCATCGCTCAACCACCAGTCATCTTTGCTGGCGGGACTCACCGAGACACCCCACCACTGGTGCGCGATGCCATCGGCCAGCAGCCGATAATTGGTCTTCTCCGTAATCGATGGTCCGGCCATTCCGACAAGTCCCGGCGCCCACACATAGGGCAGCGTATCGCCCGGCAGTTCCACCAGGTTCAGTTTCTGCGATTGCGGCAAGCCAAACAGGGTGATGAAATACGTGAACTCCTGCACCGCCGTGGTGGTGTAGGCAGGCGCGACACTCTGGTGCGTAGGCTTGAAGTACACGTGCAAATCCAAACCGGCTTCGTCGCTCTTGTATTCCTGGAACACTCCCGCCACGATCGTGCCCGGAAAACTTGTTTTATCCGTCACGAAAGTGAATGTCTTAGTCGGCAGAACGCTGGTCGCCGCCTTCTTCGGGGCTTCTGTGTCTGAGACCGTCATCTTGCCGCTGCCGATTACCAGCATGTGCGCAGGTACATTCACGCTGATGGTCGAAGTAAACCGGTTCATACCGTAACCGCTGACCGGGAACCATCGTCCGGCATAGAACAGGTAGCTTGTGTCGTCGCCAATGTATGCCAGGTTTAATCCCGGGACGGGGCTATTGTCCGCACTTTCCAACTGCCCTTCGTATTCGAAAGTCAGGGTCATCGAAGCATCCTTCGATAAGCCGTTAGGCAGAGGAACCCGGATCGTCGAGTCCTGGGTGACGCGTTCCGCGGAGAGCGCCTGGTTTTTTTCGTCCGTCACCTTGGTGACGCGCAGGTCGTTGTGCAACTCGAAGACCGCGACATTAAGGTCCTGCATCGCCGTGAACTTGACCTTGGCGGTCGCATTCATCTGGTGCAGATGGGGCTGCAGAACCACGTTGATCTGGTAGTCATCGACGCGCAGGCGGGTCTTTTCGTTGGCTGCATGTGCAGGCAGAACCTGCAAAAACACCAGGAAGAGGGCAGAAAAACTCAGTAGGACGCAGCTAGCGCGCCGGTTAATGGACATTCAGGAGAATCTCCAGGAAATGATAACCCATTTCCTATGATGAAGATTCTCACGCAAAAGATGTAGGGAACACAAGCGCGGTAGGTCTCAGCCTCGCGTAGGGACGGCCCCTTGGGCTGTCCCCCGCAGCGAAGCTCCACGGCCCTGAACCAGGCGAAGAATGATGTGGGCGGCCCGATCCGCAGGATGCTGCGAAGCCGAGCCGTCCTGGCAGGGTGTGCGAAGTCGAGCCTTAACGCGAGCCAGCCCCTTCAGCATGCGCTCTCGCGCGGGACCATCCCGAAGAATTTCCAGCATGCGAGCAGCTACATTCTGAACGGTGAAATCGTGCTGCACGAGCTCAGGGACGACTTCGTCCTCCGCAATCAGGTTCACCATGGCGAACCGGGGCACCTTGACCCGGGGCTTCCCCAAAAAGTAGGTCAACCCGGAGACGCGGTAAACCATTACAAACGGCAGATTCATCATCGCGGCCTCCACCGTTGCTGTGCCGCTGGCGACGATCCCCGCGCGGGAGTGAAACAGGGCAGGCAGGGCATCTGGCACGAGCGTGATCTTCTTCCCTCGCACCATCGTTTCGCAGCAAGCTGCGGTCCAGTGTGGGCGCGACCGGAAGCAGGTATTCGTATCCGGGACCCAACAGCGCCACCGATTCCAGAATCGTCGGCAGGTTCATACGGACTTCCTTCACCCGGCTGCCAGGCATCAGCGCGATCCATTGCTTGTCAGCATCGAGCTGGAATTGCCTGGCATAATCCGCACGTTCGATTGAAGGATCAGGAAGCTCCGCCAGAGGATGCCCCACAAAGCTAGCGTCAACTCCGCGCTCACGATAAAACTTTTCCTCGAAAGGAAAGATGACCAGGGCCTTATTGATGTAGTCGCGAATCAGCCGCACCCGCCCCTGCCGCCACGCCCAGAACTGCGGCGCAACATAATACACGGTAGGAATTCCACGCTTCTTCATCTGCCGTGCTACCCGCCAATTGAACGCCGGAGAGTCGATGACAATGGCGAGATCGGGCTTGCGCCGGTCGGCCTCCGCGATCAGGTGCTTGTAGAGTCCAAGAATCTTCGGCAGATGGTTGAGAATTTCAGTGATGCCGACCACGGCAAGATCTTTGGCATCGACCACGGTCTCACAGCCGGCAGCCCGCATCCGCTCTCCACCGACCCCGAAAAAATCTAGAGCTTGTGTAGGGACAGCCGCCCCCGGCTGTCCGGCGGAGCAAAGCTCCACAGGCCGCTGCTCCCAGGCGCGCCGCAAAGCCTGAATCAGCTGCGCCCCATACATTTCTCCGGATGCCTCACCGGCAGAGATCAGAATGAGCACAGAGCATTGTAAAGCGACCGGCGCAGGAGAGCGGGGCGTCCGCGCCACACATTTCAGTCGTCGGCGCTGACGGTAGATTGAGTCGGGCCGCCTACCGCAATTTCCTGATCCTTGTACTGCAGCTGATAAAGCTTGTAGTAGATGCCGCGGTTCGCCAGCAGTTCCTGATGGGTTCCCATCTCGCGCACCTGCCCTTTGTGCATAACGATAATCTTGTCGGCGCGCTGAATGGTGGAAAGCCGGTGCGCGATGATCAGAGAAGTTCGCCCTTCTACCATGCGCGCCAGCGCATCCCGCACGCGGAATTCAGTCTCGGTATCCACGCTCGAGGTAGCTTCATCGAGGATCAAAATCTTCGGCTCATGCGCCAATGCGCGGGCGAAAGAAATGAGTTGTTTTTGTCCCGTGGAGAGCGTCGATCCGCGCTCCCGCACCTCCTCGTCAAAGCCCTTCGGCAACTCGCGAATGAACTCGGCGAGATTCACGTCCTCCGCCGCTTGTTGGACGTGCGCATCCTGGATGCGCTCGGTGCCCAGCCGGATATTGCCGCCGATTGTTCCTGTGAACAGAAAGGGATCTTGCAGCACCACCCCAAACCGGCTGCGCAGCCCGGCGAGATCCATCTCTTTGACATCGACGCCATCGATGCGCACCGCCCCTTTCTGCACATCGTAAAAGCGCATCAGCAGGGAAATGAGCGTGGTCTTTCCCGCACCGGTATGGCCAACCACGGCGACGGTTTCTCCCGGCTCGATGGCGAACGTGACATCGCGCAGCACCCAATCCGGCTGAGATCTGTCCCCTATGGCTTGCCGGGCCATTGCCTGGTTCCGACACTTTGCTGTCTTCTGCAGTATCGCGGTACGCAAACCACACGTGCTCAAACTCAATTCGGCCCGGACCCTGCGGCATCTTCGTTATCGCAGGCGACACCACTTCCATCGGCGCATCCAGCAACTTGAAAATGCGCTCGCTGGCCGCCATCGCCGACTGCAGGATGTTGTACTTCTCGCTGAAATCCATGATCGGGCGGAAGAAGCGCATTGCATATTGCGTAAACGCGATCAGCACGCCAAGCGAAGCAGCAGTCGCGACTAGATGGAATGAAATGAAATGGCGAGGATCGAACTGAATGCTCACGCTCTTCGAGACGATCCCGCGAATCACATCCTGCCCGCCCAACCAGATCACACACGCAATCGCAATCGCCGAAAAGAAATCGACCACGGGGTAATAGACCGCATACGCCAGGATCGCGTCCTTGAACGCGTCCATGTGGCTGCGGTTGATCTCGGAAAAGCGTTTGTACGCCTTGCGCTCGCGGTTGAAAAGCTGCAGCACCATCATGCCGCTCACATGTTCCTGCAGATATGTGTTGATACGCGCGATGGCAACGCGAATCCGGCGATAGGAATCCCTCACCTTGTCCCGGAAAATCTTTGTCGCGAACACAATGAACGGCAGCACGGCGAACGTGATCAGCGCCAGCTTCCAGTTCATGCACAGCATGATGGCCAGAATGCCGGTCAGTACGAACAGGTCTTCAAAAATCGAGACCACGCCGGAGGTGAACATTTCGTTCAGCGCGTCCACATCGGTAGTGACGCGCGTGACCAGCCGTCCTACGGGATTCTTGTCATAAAAACCGACATGCATCCGCTGCAGATGACGGAAAATCTGGCTGCGCAGGTCGAACATGACCTTCTGCCCGGTCCACTGCATGAAGTAGGTCTGCAGGAATTCGAGGACAAAGGTGAAAATCAGCAGCCCGAAATAAATCCCCGAGATTTGCGCGATTCCCTTCAAAGGCCGCGGGTCCAGCCAGTTCCACAGCCCCGACATGGCGCCCGGAGCCGGCGCCAGGTAGCGGTCCACCGCGACCTTCACCAGATAGGGCCCGAGCACATCCGCAAAAGACTTCAGAATGATGGCGGTAATAGCGATCCCCACCTGCCAGCCATAAGGGCGCAGGTAGGTCAGCAGCCGCCGCATCAGACGGCTGTCATACGCTTTACCTAATACTTCCTCTTCCTGGGCCATGAGCTAAGAATCACTTGCGGGAGGCAATCGAGACGCCTTCCCACAGGGTACCTCAAATAGATGGCCGAGACGGCGCCGGGGATGGAAAGACTTTCCAATGGGATAATGACAACAGTGCCTCTGGGCGTATACATTTCGGTGCCTTTCTGCCGCACCAAGTGCAGCTACTGCAACTTCGCGTCAGACGTATTTTCGCAAGCGGTTTTCGAGCGCTACGTAGATCGAGTATGCTCGGATATTGCGAACGCGGAGCGCGATGCTGCCGACATGGGCGGAAAGTTCGAAAGGGAAGTGGACTCCATCTATCTCGGCGGAGGAACGCCCACGGTACTCGGAACCGGCCCAGCTCCAGCGCATGTTCGACGCAGTGCGGGCGCAATTTTCAGTTGCGCCGGACGCGGAAGTGACCGTCGAGTGCGCTCCCGGAACGCTCTCTTCGCAGCTTCTGGAGGCACTCCAGCGTTGCGGCGTGAATCGCGTCAGCCTTGGCGTTCAGTCGTTCGTCGATCGCGAGGCGGCGGCGGTCGGGCGCCTGCACAAGCGACGCCACCGTACTCGAGGACATCGCTCACCTGCGGGCAGCCGGAATTACCAACATCAATATCGACCTGATCGCAGGATTGCCGCACCAGAGCGCGGAGAGCTGGCAGGAATCTCTGCAACAAGTCATTGCCAGCGAAGTACCGCACGTCAGCGTTTACATGCTCGAAGTCGACGAAGACTCCCGACTGGGGCGCGAACTCATCGCGGGCGGCACCCGCTATCACGCGCATTTCGTTCCCGATGACGACGCGACCGCGGATTTTTATCTCTCTGCCTGTGAGATGTTAAGCGCGGCTGGCGTCTCGCAATACGAGATCTCCAACTTCTCCCGCCCAGGATTCGAGTCCCGCCACAACCTGAAGTACTGGACCCGCCAGCCCTACCTCGGTTTCGGGGTCGATGCCCATTCCATGCTGGTTGCAGCGCGCCCGCCAGCGACGCCGTGCGCTTCGCGACAGCCGATGTCCTGGAAAAATATGTGAGCGGTTCTCCCCTTCAGAAAACGACGGTATCCACCGACGCCGCTCTCGAAGAAACATTCTTTCTGGGGTTGCGCTTGAACAGTGGAGTCGACCTGGGCCGGGTTGCAGAAAGATTCGGCCAGCCTGCGCTCATTCCACTGCAGGCCATAATCGCGGATCTGGAAAGACAAGAACTGCTGCGAGCGATCCGGCAATTCCATTCGCCTGGCGAAACGAGGCCGGCTCTTGTCCAACGAAGTCTTCCAATGCTTCCTGATCTCTGACCCCCAATCTCTGACCCCTGCTCTTCAAAGCCCAAGCGTATAATGCGAGCAGCGCTGGTTCGAAGAGCGCGAAGTCCCAGACCATCCGGTCGGTTGGGTGGCATTGCCAGAGACGCAGAATCGCCAGTGTTCATGCGCCTTCCGCCACCCTCTTCCTTTCTCCTCCGGACGTAACTTCTTCCCTCTGCCGCGCCATGTTCTAATCAAAAATTTGGGGCACAAGCCTCATTGAAGCGGGCCTGCCGGTCGCAGCGCCCGAGTTGTCCGGAGGAAGCGTGGATTTCCTACTGAACGAAGAGCAGCAGCAACTGAAGAAGAGCGTCCGCGAATTTGCCGAGCGCGAAATTAAGCCCCACGTCATGGAGTGGGACGAAGCCGGAGAATTCCCCCTGGCCACCGTCAAAGAGTTGGGCAAGATGGGCTTGATGGGCGTGGTCTTCCCGCCGGAGTACGGCGGCGCCGGCATGGGCTATGTCGAATATGTCACTGCCATCCAGGAACTCTCGCGGGTGGATGGCTCGGTCGGCATCATCGTTGCCGCCCATACCTCGCTCTGCTCCAATCACATTTTTCTCGCCGGCAACGAAGCTCAGAAAAAAAAGTATGTCAGCAAACTGGCCACCGGAGAATTCATCGGTGCCTGGGGCCTGACCGAGCCCTCTTCCGGTTCCGATGCCGGCAGCGCCCGCATGACCGCCGTCCGTAAAGGAAACAACTGGGTGCTCAATGGCACAAAGACATTCTGCACCAACGGCCATTACGCGGACGTGGTGGTAGTGCTCGCGGTGACCGATCGCACCGCGCACACCCACGGGATTTCAGCATTCGTAGTCGACAAAGACACCAAGGGATTCCGCCCGGGCAAAAAAGAAAACAAGCTTGGCCTGCGCGCCAGCGACACTGCCGAACTGATCTTCGAAGACTGCGTAATCCCTGCCGAGAACCTTCTCGGCGCGGAGGGCCAAGGATTCCCCGACGCCATGCGCGTTCTCGATGGTGGCCGCATCTCCATCGCCGCTCTCTCTCTGGGGATGGCCGAGGGAGCCTACGAAGCCGCCCTGAAGTATTCCAAGCAACGCAAGCAGTTCGGCAAAGCCATCAGCGATTTCCAGGCAATCCAATGGAAGCTGGCGGACATGGCCACCGAAATCGAAGCCGCCACCCTGCTCACCATGAAGGCCGCTTCAATGAAAGATGCCGGCATGAAGACGACACAAGAGTCTTCCATGGCAAAGCTCTACGCCAGTGAGGTCGCGGTAAAGTGCGCCAATGAAGGCGTCCAGATTCATGGCGGCTACGGATTCATCAAAGACTATCCCGCCGAAAAGTTTTATCGCGACGTAAAGCTATGCACCATCGGCGAAGGCACCAGCGAGATTCAGCGCCTGGTGATAGCCCGGCAGTTGTTGAAAGATTA
>CAWAXF010000021.1:0-275389 GCA_963785865.1 uncultured Acidobacteriota bacterium
CCGCCCTCCGTTTGACCCTCCCTACGCGCTTCTTTAGACTGAAAGATTCAGACAACCTGCAGGTCCCAAACTATGGCTGACAGCATTCATGTGAAGCTCCCGGACGGGAGTGTGAAGGAAGTCCCCAAAGGCACGACTCCGCTGGAGATTGCAAAATCAATCAGCCCGCGGCTGGCGGATGCCGCTCTCGTCGCGAAAACCAATGGCAATCTGATCGATTTAGCCAAGCCGCTGGAGAGCGACACCGACCTGCGGCTCGTGACCGAAAGAGATCCCGAGGCGCTCGAAGTTTATCGGCATTCCTCCGCACATCTGCTGGCCGCCGCGGTGCTTGAACTTTTTCCCGAGACGAAACTCGGCCACGGCCCACCGACCGAGAGCGGGTTCTTCTACGATTTTTATCGTCCCACGCCGTTCACTCCCGAGGACCTGGAAAAGATCGAAAAGAAGATGCAGGAACTGGTGCAGCAGAACATTCCTTATGCGCGCGAGTTTCTGCCGCGCGACCAGGGGCTGCAGGAGTTCAAAAAAGAAGGCGACTTCATGAAGTGCCACTTCATCGAGCAGTTCACCAAGCCCGATGAAAAGATTTCCATCTACCGCACCGGCAAGTTCACCGACTTCTGCCGCGGGCCGCATATTCCTTCGACCGGCAAAATCAAAGCCTTCAAGCTGCTCAACATCGCGGGCGCGTACTGGCTGGGAGATGAGAAGAATCCGCAACTGCAGCGGATTTATGGGACCTCGTTCTTCTCCAAGAAAGACCTTGACGATTACCTGAAGCACATTGAGGAGACCAAGAAACGCGACCACCGCGTGCTGGGCAAGCAGCTCGACCTTTTTTCCATCCAGGAGTTGGCCGGGCCGGGGCTCATTTTCTGGCATCCCAAAGGCGGCATCATCCGCAAAGAGATGGAAGACTGGATGCGCGAGCAGTACCTCAAGCGGGGATACTCGCTCGTCTACACGCCGCATGTGGCGCGGCGGCAGCTCTTCTATACCTCGGGGCACGAAGGCTATTACTCGCAGAACATGTTCGACGCCATGGAACTCGATGACGCCGAATATCGGCTCAAGCCGATGAATTGCCCGGGGCACATCCTGGTCTATAAGGATTCGCTGAAATCGTATCGCGATCTGCCGGTGCGGCTGGGCGAGTTGGGAACGGTCTACCGTTACGAGCGTTCGGGAGTGATGCATGGATTGCTGCGCGTCCGCGGCTTTACCCAGGATGACTCTCACATTTTCTGTACGCCCGATCAGATCGAAGGCGAGATCGCCGGCTGTCTCGACTTCGCCTTTGATGTCCTGAAGCATTTTGGATTTGACAAGTACCAGACTGAGCTTTCAACGTGGAACCCGGACGATCGCAAGAATTTCGTGGGCAGCGAAGAGCAATGGATCCATGCGACAGAGTCGCTGGAGAAAGTTCTGAAGCAGTTGAACGTCGACCATAAGACGATTCGCGGCGAGGCTGCCTTCTACGGCCCAAAAATTGACGTAAAGCTAGTAGACGCGATCGGACGTCTCTGGCAGCTCTCGACGGTGCAGTTCGACTTCAATCTGCCGCAGCGTTTTGGATTGGAATATGTCGCGGAAGATGGCTCGCGCAAGCAGCCGGTGATGGTGCATCGCGCGCTGTATGGTTCTGTCGAGCGCTTCTTCGGCGTGCTCATCGAGCACTATGCCGGGGCATTTCCGGTATGGCTGTCGCCGGTGCAGGCGGTGATGATCCCGATCAGCGAGCGCCATGCGGACTACGCCAATAAAATCGCTTCCCAACTGAAAGCGGTTGGCGTGCGGGTCGAGGTAGATGCCCGCAACGAGAAGATGAACGCGAAAATCCGCGAGCATGCGATGCAGAAAGTTCCATTCCTGCTAGTGGTCGGCGACAAGGAGTCCGAGGCTGGAAAAGTCAACGTCCGAACCCGCGGAAAAGAAAAGACGGAAGACATGCTCGCGACTGACTTCGTGGAGAAGATCAGAAAGTTGATCGCGGACAAGAGCCCGGCCCTGTAACCGCTCGCGTAGAGACCGCCCCTTGGACTGTCCGAGCGAGGGCCAACTGGCGTTTTTGTTTTCTATCTCCCCTGCCCAGCCACCGCGAAAGCGGAGCTTCACTTCCTGCAGACAGCCCAGGGGCTGTCCCTACGCCAGCCTCGGCGGTACCATGTTTCGGTGTACCCCGATCCTGGAGCGCTTGCATTCCCACATTCGGCGTCACGACCTGCTTAGCGCCGGAGTGCGCGTCGGGGTGGCGGTTTCCGGTGGAATCGATTCGGTTGCGTTGTTGCGATTGCTGCTGGAATTGCGCGCTGACTTAGGCATCGTCCTGTCGGTTGTTCATTTCAATCACAAGCTGCGTGGGGCGGAGTCCGACGATGATCAGGAATTCGTCGCGGAACTGGCCCGTAAACACGATTTGCAATTTTATTCTGCTGCCGGTGAGGTTGCGCTACACGCTGCTGAGGAGCACGTCAGCATTGAGGCGGCCGCGCGCGAACTGCGGTACGAATTCTTCCGGGCACTGCTCGCTGGGCTACGCACAGACGCGAGCCCGGAAGTCAAAATCCCCACCCTCTCGCACAAGCCGCGAGAAGAGTGGCGCACCCTCGCGGCTCCCAATAAGATTGTCACCGGGCATACGCTCGACGATCAAGCTGAGACTGTGCTTCTGCGCTTGATTCGAGGGTCGGGCTTGCGAGGGCTTGGGGGGATTTATCCGCGGCTGCTAATGGAAGACGAAGATGAAGATGTTTGCGGCGAGATCATTCGTCCGCTTCTGCAGACTCGGCGGCGTGATCTGGAACAGTATCTCAACGGCATCCAGCAACCCTGGCGCGAGGACACCACCAACAACGCCACCAAGTTCACGCGCAATCGCGTGCGAAAGCTTCTCGTTCCGTTACTCGAAAAAGAATTCAATCCCTCGGTCGCGGAGAATCTTGCCGAGTTGTCCGAGATTGCGCGCGGGGAGGAAGACTATTGGGAAAACGAAGTCGCGGGCTGGATGGGCACCGGGGTTCATTGGTCAGAACCGGCTTGGGCGCGGAACCTCGATCTGGTGCAAATTGCAGGGGGCCCCTTCCGCTCGGCGCCATCCATTCCCGGGGCCGCCGATCTGCAATCCAGAATCAATCGCGCTGCCTGGCTCGTTATGAACGCAGCGGTGGACCGGATTTGGTTTCTCGGCGAGCCTGTCGCGGTGCAACGACGCGTCGTCAAGGCCATTGGAGAAGAAGCGAGAATCCCGTTGGAGTTCAAGCACGTTGAGGAGATCCTGCGGTTTGCGACGCAAGAAGGCGGATCGGGCATGGAGATTTCGCTGCCCTTGGGTTGGAAGATGAGGCGGGAACCGGATCAAGTCTTGTTTCTGACCCCCGATTTGCGGGAATCTGCAGCGACCTCGGATTATGAATACGAATTGCCTGTCCCCGGCGAGCTAAATATCGTTGAGACTGGTACGACGATTGAAGTCCGTCGCGTTCCGGCCGGAGCAGAGGCGGGGTATAATCCAGAGCACCTTTTGGACGGGAGATCACTGCCTGCAGCGGTCACCCTGCGGAATTGGCGCGCCGGAGACCGCTACTGGCCAAACCACACGAAAGCTCCGAAGAAGATCAAGGAATTGCTGCAGGAGCGCCATGTGCCGCAGCCGGAGCGCAGCTTGTGGCCGGTAGTGCTCGCGGGCGATGAAATTGTCTGGATGCGCGGGTTTCCTCCACCGGCGCAGTTCGCGGCGAAGCTTGGGCGTGACGCAATCGCGATTTTGGAACGCCCCATCGACTTTAAAAGGTGACGCGTTCCACGCTTTGGTGCCCCGGAGGCGCCACACGCCATGAGTGCAAGATCCGAGCCGCTGCGGCCCGTCATTACGACCGAGCAGATCCAAAAGCGTGTCAAAGAGTTGGGACGCCAGATCTCCGATGATTACAAGGGCCAGACCATCCAGGTGCTGGCTGTACTCGAGAATGCATTCATGTTTGTCGCCGACATCGTTCGGGCGATCGATGGGCCCGTCGTGTGCCAGTTCGTTAAGCCAAAGTACAGTCGAGCCCAGGGCGCCACAGGTGGCGATGTGATGGAGATTTTTTTCAGCCACGAGCCCGATATCAAGGGGCAACACATTCTGCTGGTCGAAGGCCTGGTGCACTCCGGCATCACTACGGATTTCCTGATGAGCGATCTAAAGGCGCGGGGTGCCGCTTCCGTGAAGCTGGTGACCTTGCTCGACCGGCAATCGGCCCGCCGCGTCCCCCTGCAGCCGGACTATTTCGGATTTCTCGTGGACGAAGCTTTTCTGGTCGGCTATGGCCTGGGGGCGCCGGAACAGACCAACCGGAATCTACCCTATTTGGCGGCAGCAAGCGTAAGATCCTGAGTGACTTAGGTCATGGCTGCAGCACAGCCCTATTTTGCCGAAGACAAGGTAGAATAGGACCTTAGGTATTTTCGCCGATCCAAAATCGTGCTGGGGCATCTAATCTGTTGAGGCGCCTCGGGATCGTGCACGCGGCGTTGAAATTAGGAGTCTTCTAGGTGAATTCAACTGTAAAAACCGTATTGTTCTGGCTGCTGATCGGCGTGTCGGCATTGCTGCTCTGGGAAGTCGTCAAGGGCGCCCGCGACGGCACCAAGGACAAAGAAGTAAACGTCACTACGTTCATGAGTGACATGGACCAGAACAACATCAAGGAGATCACGGTCAACGGCATGGAGGTGCGCGGCAAGTACAAGGATGGCTCCGCATTCCATACCACCGCGCCGAGCAACTACTTCACTCCTGAGATGCTGAAGAACCTGCAAAGTAAACAGGTCAACATTAACTTCCGCGACGCCAACAGTGGAAGCTTGCCGTTGCAATTGCTGGGAACCTGGGCTCCATTGATCCTGCTCGGTGCGTTGTGGTTCTTCATGATCCGCCAGATGCAGACCGGCGGGAATAAGGCGCTATCGTTTGGTAAGAGCCGCGCCCGGCTGCTCTCCATGCAGCAGAAAAAGGTCACGTTTAAAGACGTGGCCGGGGTGGAAGAGGCAAAGGAAGAGCTGCGCGAAATTATCGAGTTCCTGCGCGAAGCCCAGAAATTTCAGAAGCTCGGTGGACGCATTCCCAAAGGCGTGCTGCTCGTAGGCCCTCCGGGAACCGGCAAGACCTTGCTGGCCCGAGCCGTCGCAGGCGAAGCCAATGTTCCCTTTTTCTCGATTTCTGGCTCTGACTTCGTAGAGATGTTTGTAGGCGTAGGCGCCAGCCGCGTTCGCGATCTGTTTGAGCAGGGCAAGAAAAATGCCCCCTGCATCATCTTCATCGACGAAATCGATGCCGTTGGACGTCACCGCGGCGCCGGCTTGGGCGGCGGACACGATGAGCGCGAACAGACTTTGAACCAGTTGCTGGTTGAGATGGACGGCTTCGAATCGAACGAAGGCGTCATCCTGATGGCTGCTACCAACCGTCCGGATGTCCTTGATCCGGCACTGCTGCGGCCTGGCCGTTTTGACCGCCGCGTGGTGGTGAGCCGTCCCGATGTGCGTGGACGCGAAGAGATTCTCCGCGTGCATACCCGCAAGATTCCTCTTGCCGAGGACGTGGATCTTTCCGTTTTGGCACGAGGGACACCGGGGTTCTCCGGCGCTGACCTGGCCAACATGGTCAACGAGGCCGCACTGGCGGCAGCGCGGCAGAACCGAAAGGCCGTTCTGCAGTACGACTTCGAACTGGCCAAGGACAAAGTGCTGATGGGCGTCGAGCGCAAGTCTCTGCTGCTCACCGACGAGGAGAAGAAGAATACGGCATATCACGAAGCCGGACACGCTCTGGTGGCCGCTAAGATGCCGCATTCCGATCCTCTGCACAAGGTCACGATCATCCCGCGTGGCATGGCCTTGGGCGTCACCATGCAGTTGCCAACAGATGACCGGCACAACTATTACAAGAACTACCTCGAGACCCAGATCGCCATCCTGATGGGCGGACGCATCGCGGAGGAGATGTTCCTCAACGTGATGAGCACCGGCGCAGGCAACGACATCGAGCGTGCGACGGATATGGCGCGCAAGATGGTCTGCGAGTGGGGCATGAGCGAGCTTGGTCCCCTGACCTTCGGGAAAAAGGAAGAGCAGATCTTCCTGGGCCGAGAAATTGCCCAGCATCGTGATTACAGCGAAGACACGGCCATCAAGATTGACCAGGAAGTTCGTAAGCTGGTCAACAGCGGCTACAACACGGCCAAGCAGATTCTCGCCGAGAACCGCGACACGCTGGAGAAGATGGCGCGGGCATTGATCGAGCGCGAGGTCCTGGATGCGAACGAAATCAAGATACTGGTCGAGGGAAGAGAACTTCCGCCACTTCCGCCACCTCCGTCGAAGCCAGACGATGGCGTACAGCACGTGATCAAGCCGGACCTGCAACCGGGACGCGCCAAGGGCGGGGAACGTCCGGCTACGGCGTAAGCTCCACCAGATCTAACTTCTAACGGGCGGCCAATTGGCCGCCTGATTTTTTGCGTTAGCCAGGATTCGCAGGATTCCCACGGATATGGATTTAGATCCCCGTATCCGTGAAGATCCCTGAGAATCCGTGGCGAAGCTTGCCGCAAGCTCCTGAAAATTCATAATTTACTAGCTCGATTCGCTCGCATTCCACAGCTTCGAAAAGCCCATTTTCGTGGTACAATTTAATAGTGAGTTTTGGTCCTAAGTGTTAGCAATATCAATAACTTGAATCCCGTTCGTGGGTTCAAGGAAGCACGACCAGAAAAGAAAGTTCCCAGCCACAGTTCCAGGGCTTAAGCAAGACTGCAGCAGAAAATTTCGGGACATTTTCGCGGAGCGGAATGGCCACAAAAGAGATTAATCCTCCCATCACGGACACGAAAACAAAAAACGGCAAGATAACTCCGATCACCGGAGGAAATGGCAACGGCGACTACAACGCTGATTCCATTAAAGTCCTCGGCGGCATGGAGGCAGTGCGCAAGCGTCCGGCGATGTATATCGGATCGACGGGCGAGCTTGGACTTCATCATCTGGTGTACGAAGTCGTGGATAACTCCGTCGACGAGGCGCTTGCCGGTTTCGCGACCAAGATTGATGTCACCATCCACGACGACAATTCCATCACGGTTGTCGACGACGGCCGCGGCATTCCTGTTGATGACATGGACATCGATGGCGAGAAGGTTTCCGCCGCCCAGGTCGTCATGACCACTCTGCATGCCGGCGGCAAGTTCGACGCTTCGAGCTACAAAGTTTCCGGCGGACTGCACGGCGTCGGTGTGTCCTGTGTGAATGCTCTCAGTGAAGAACTGGAACTGGAAATCTGGCGCGATGGCGGGACGTGGCAGCAGACGTATTCCAAGGGCGATCCCACCAGCAAGCTGAAGAAGACCGGCGTCGCAAAGGTGAAGACCGGAACCAAGGTGCACTTTCTGCCCGACCGCAGCATCTTCACAGCTACGGAATACAACTACGACACCCTGGCGCAGCGTCTGCGCGAGTTGGCATTCCTGAACAAGGGATTGCTGATCACGCTGACCGACGAGCGCACCATCGATCCGAAGACGGGAGAGGCGAAGCGCGCCGATTTCAAGTACAACGGCGGCATTGCGGAATTTATCAAGCACCTCAATCGCGGCAAGCAGGTACTGCATGACAAGCCGATCTACATGGAAGACGATCGCAACGGTGTCCGCATGGAGATTGGCCTGCAGTACAACGATGCGTACTCGGAAACGCTTTTCAGCTTTGCCAATAACATCAACACGGTCGACGGCGGCACGCATCTTTCCGGATTCCGCACGGCTCTGACCCGCACCATCAATTACGCCGGGCAGCAGTTGGGCCTGTTCAAGGACGTGAAAGAAAACCTGACCGGCGACGATGTTCGCGAAGGCTTGGTTGCGGTCATCAGCGTGAAGCTGCCGCAGCCGCAGTTCGAAGGCCAGACCAAGGGCAAGCTGAATTCCGATATCGCGGGAACCGTCACCCAGTTCGTCAACGAGCGGCTGGGGGCATTCTTCGAGCAGAACTCGACGGTTGCCAAGAAGATCATCAACAAGGCTGTCGACGCTGCCCGCGCGCGTGAAGCCGCTCGCAAAGCGCGCGACCTGACGCGTCGCAAGGGAGCGCTCGACTCCGGAGGACTGCCGGGGAAGCTGGCGGACTGCTCCGAGCGCGATCCGAACCGCTGCGAATTGTTCCTTGTCGAGGGCGAATCGGCAGGTGGGACCGCGAAGCAGGGACGCGACCGGCGCTTCCAGGCGATTCTTCCTCTCAAGGGAAAAATTCTGAACGTCGAAAAGGCGCGTTACGACAAGATGCTGGCGCATGAAGAGATTCGTGCCATGATTACGGCGCTCGGCACCGGCATCGCCAAGGATGATTTCGATCCCACCAAGGTGCGTTACGGCAAGATCATCCTCATGACCGACGCTGACGTTGACGGCAGCCACATCCGCACGCTGCTGCTGACGTTCTTCTTCCGCCATATGCAGGAACTGATCAAGCGGGGCAATGTTTTCATCGCGCAGCCGCCGCTGTTCTCGCTAAAGAAGGGCAAATCGCAGCAGTACATCAAGGACGAGCGTGAGTTCGTGAAGGTCATGGTGAAGCGCGCGGCTGACGGATTGATCATCCGTTACGGTGAAGGCGCAGCCAAGCTCGAAGGCAAAGACCTGGCGCGGTTCATGACCGTGCTCGACGAGTATCTCGGGTTCTTTGAGAAGGCAGATAAACGGCTGCGCAACGAGCACGTCACCGAGTTGATTCCAAGACTCGATCTTGCCAAGCGCGTGGACTTCGAAGGCGAAAAGAAGGCTCCGCCGAAGAAAATCGAGAAGCTGGAAAAAGAACTCAAGAAGCTGCAAAAAGACGAAGGCTTCAAGAGCGTCGAGTCGAAGTTTGATGAAGAGCACAATCTGTGGGAGCTGAGCTTCGTCAACAAGCATGGCGCTGAGCACATCATCAACTGGGAGCTGGTTTCGAGCCCTGAGTGCCGCCAGATGATCGCCAAGTACAAGCAGATCGAGCCCTATATGGAGCCACCGTTCGTAGTCGAGAGCATAGTGAAGGCTGCTCCCGCTGCCGCAAATGATGACGGCGTGGACGGCGAGCCTGCGGCGGTCGAAGACAAGGCCGAGAAGAAAGCCGCGGCGAAGACTCCGAAGCGGAAAGAGGTCGAGGTTGTAGAAAAGACCAATGTCCGGGAACTTCGTGACTACGTCATCAACGAAGGGCGCAAGGAGTTCACGATCCAGCGCTACAAAGGTCTGGGCGAGATGACTGCGCCTCAGCTTTGGGAAACCACAATGGATCCTGAGCGTCGCACCCTGCTTTCGGTGAAGCTCGAAGACATCGCCGAGTGCGAAACGATCTTCACCACGCTCATGGGCGAAGACGTGGAAGCGCGGCGCAAGTTCATCGAAGAGAACGCGCTGGACGTGAAGAACCTCGACATCTGAGGACTGCACCGCGTAACGCCGATTCACACGTGATCAAGACGGAAGAACTCTGCCAGGACGGCCAATATGGCCGTCCTTTGTTTTTGGCAGCCTGCCAACTCCCCGGCTTACAATGCGGGCCATGAGAATAGAACGCCGATCTGGTTCTTGTGGATTTCTCTGCTGGCAACCTGCGGGTCGTCACAGACCGGAATCAGGGGTGCCCCATCCTTGTCGCGTTCTGTGCGACAGGAGCGGCTTTTGACCTTGCGCGGTGTCTTGGGAAAGCAAGTCAAATATCCACCCTGCTCGCAACATGCGCCAGAATGATGGAGCACCCTCCATCGCCCCCACTCCTCCGATGGGTTGGAACAGCTGGGATTCGTACGGCACAACAGTCCGCGAACAACAAGTCAAAGCCAATGCAGACTGGATGGCCGAGCACTTGGCGAAGTACGGCTGGCAGTACATCGTCGTCGACATCCAGTGGTACGAGCCCAACGCGCAAGGACACGACTACAAGCCCGGCGCGCCGCTCACCATGGACGAGTACGGACGCCTCATGCCCGCGGTGAATCGCTTCCCTTCTTCCGCCAACGGCGCGGGTTTCAAGCCTCTGGCCGATTACATCCACGGCAAAGGCCTGAAATTCGGAATTCACATCATGCGCGGCATTCCCCGGCAAGCGGTCGAGAAGAATCTTCCGATCAAGGGCACTCCATACCGCGCCGCCGATGTAGCCGACAAAGACAACGCGTGCCGCTGGAATCCCGATATGTGGGGCGTGGACACGACCAAGCCGGGCGCGCAGGCCTACTACGATTCCATCGCGGCACTCTATGCCTCGTGGGGCGTCGATTTCATCAAGGCTGACGACATGGGCAGCCATCTCTATCAGCCGGCGGAGATGAAGGCACTCAGCCAGGCGATGAAGAAAACGGACCGTCCGATGGTGCTCAGCATCTCGCCCGGTCCGGCTCCGGTTTCTGAAGCGGAGTTCTTCGAAAAGTATGCCCAGATGTGGCGCATCTCCGACGATTTCTGGGACGATTGGAAGTTGCTCCGACAGCAGTTCGACTACACCCGCGACTGGGCGCAATTGGTTGGCAAGAACAATACCTGGCCCGACGCCGACATGCTTCCCTTCGGCAAGCTGCGCGTGACCAGTACCGAAGGCGGAGGCGCGCCCAGCAAGTTCACGCCCGACGAGCAGCAGACGGTGATGACGCTATGGAGCATCTTCCGCTCGCCGCTGATTTTTGGAGGCGATCTGCCGAGCAACGATGCCGCGACCACCGCACTTATCACCAATGCAGAAGTGCTCGAGGTCAACCAGCACAGCCACGGCAGCCATCAGGCGCTCGAGAAGAGCAATCTGCGCGTATGGGTTGCCGAGGGCGCGCGGCCGGGCGAGAAATACATCGCGCTCTTTAACCTGGGCGAATCAGCAGGAGACTTCTCTCTCGACTGGAGCGAACTTGGAATGCCGCAACCCCACGGTGAGACACGCGATCTTTGGAGCCACCGATCCGTACCGCTTATGAATCAGCTCCGGGTAGCTCTGCAGCCTCACGCCAGCGCGCTGTACAAAGTGAGCATGTCGGGGCCGCAGTAGGACGCGGCGGTTCAACCCTGCAATAGTGGCGGCGGCTCTGGGGAGGAAGCTTGCGGAGCTCCCGAAGCTTCCGGCTTCTCGCCGCGATATACGCGCGAGATGCCGCGAACGATGCGTCTCATCGGCAGTCCGCCTTTGTGGTCGGCCAGGAAAATCTCTCCCATCCGGCTGCCCCGGTAATACCAGCGCTTCAGGATCGCGAGATGTTCCATGGTTTCGAGTGCTGATTTCACTTCCGCGGCCGGAAACGAGTCGAGAACTTCCTGAACACGTGCTTCCATCGATTGTGATTTGGCGTGCTCGGCCGCTTGGATCCCGAATGCGATGGGCGCAGAGATCGCTCCACGGTCCACGCGAAAGAAAGCGACCGAGCCCTCGACGTGACCCGGTTGAATGATCAGTGCCGACAGCCGATCCAGGCGGCCAACGATCTCGGGCAATTGGCCTAGCACCGGCTTTAATTTTTCGAGACGTGCATGGATTGCCGCAGCATCTTCGAACGCCAGGTTTGCCGATGCTATTTCGCGTTCGTTGGAAAACTGGCGCAAAAGAGTCTCTCCTGCACTGTCGAAGTAGGTTTGCACCCGCTCGACCTCGGCCGCATATTCCTCATCACTGCATCCCTTGAAGCATGGCGCCAGGCACATCTTCATCTCAGAATAAATGCAGCCGGGAAACTTGGGATCAGGATGCAGATCGTCCACGCAGCGCCGCATCTTGAAGAAGTCGAGCGAGTCGTTCATGAACTTCTCGGCTGCAATCCGCGACACGAATGGTCCGTAATAGAGTGCAGGCCCATTCAGCCGGCCCAGGCGCGTGGTAACCGATGCGCGAGGGTATTCATTCTCGAGATGCAGTTTGACCAGCGGAGCGAAGCGGAAGCGCAGGCGGTTTGAGTAAGTTTTTGGAAAGCTTTCGCGCAGAACGCGGTAGAGCAGAAACCCGGATTCGAAATCCGACCCGGTGGGAGAGTACTCGATCCAACGCACCCGATCGCGCAGGTTGAGTTTTTTGGTGCGCTCTTCCACCGGCCCAAGAAGCCGTTGCAGTCGCCGCCGCAGGTTGGCCGTCTTGCTGACGTACGGCTCCGCCTGCGCGTCATCCCCGCGCAGAGCGAACACGGCAGGACCTGCGGCCACGCTTGCGAAAACCTCCGCATCCCGCTCAGGAGTGAATTCGATCCGCTCGTTCAGCATTACTTGATTCTAGAGCGATTTCAGCAGGCAGGCGCGGGGCGGAGATCTGCTTGTCGAGTTTGATCCGTCCAAATCCGCGAAGATCCGTGGGCAAGACTCAGCGGAAGTTCGCGCTGCGGAACTTCTGCCGGAAATCAGTCCCGTCCAGCGTAATAATCCGGCACATCTCATGCAACCGGGAGCGCATGCGCTCGCCGATCCGGTCGCCGAGCGTTTCTCCGCGGCTCGCGGCCCGCGCAGGAGAGATCGAGCCGGAGGCTCCGGCCGCAGGCTGGTCATCGAAGTTCGTGGTGATGATCGTCGTGCGGTTATCGTTATAGCGTGTGTTCAGGATGAGGCTGACCGTATCCCACACCCATTCGGTCGGCTTTACCGCTCCCAACTCATCCAGCACCAGCACATCGGTTTCGAACACTGGGCGCAAAACGTCCAACTCGGTCGTCTGCACGGTGGCATTGTAGGAATTCTGAATTTGCTTCAGCAGTTCGCGGTAATCGTAGAACAGGCACGAAATGCCACGCGTGATCAGTTCCTTCAGGATGCCGACTGCCAGATGGGTCTTGCCTGTACCGATTTTGCCGATGATCAGTAATCCCTTATCCCCGCGTGGATCGCATTTTTTGGCGAAGTTCGCAGCCATAAAATGCGCCTCCGCCAGCGACGGGTGGGCGCCCGGGAAGTCGGTATCGTAATTCGTGAGTTCGCAATGCTCGTATCGCCGTGGGATGCGCGCAGCTCCCAGCGCAGTCTGGGCCCGGGCTCGCAATTGGCAGTCGCAGCGCGTCACTCGCCGGTCGTTTACACTCTGGACTCTCGAAACGGTTTTCCAACCTGTGCCTTCACACAACGGACAAATGTCAGCGGGAGCCTTAATCACTGCGATTCCTCTTCATGTAGCCACGACCGTGTTTGTGTAGCCCCGGACGCCCTCGCCCGGTTTTTTTCTCTTTCGACTTTGCACCGGAACGCGCACTTCGCGCAAGCGGGAATCCCTGACGATCTGTGTACATCCTGTGCAGGACCCCCACGTTCTGTGGAGGACTTAGGAAAATCGTTCCTGCCGTTCCCGGAAGGCGCTCCCCAAGCCCGAACCGGGGCGAAGGAGGTGCGAAACAGGCTTCCGGCGCGGATTTTCACAGTTGACATTCTTGCAAGAGAGAGCACAATACCAGCGGTCAGGTTTCCCAACCCAGTCTAAGCCTTACGCAGTCCCGGTTTCGGCTGGGCACGAACGAGACCTGCGAGGAAAAACTATGAATAAAGCTGATCTGGTCGATAAGATCGCAGGTGCATGTGAAATCAGCAAAGCACAGGCCACGACCGCCATTGATACTGCTGTCGATAGCGTTACTGCCGCTCTCCGCAAGGGAGACCGGGTGGCGTTGATCGGCTTCGGCACCTTCTCGGTTTCCCAGAGAAAGGCGCGCAACGGCCGCAACCCACAAACCGGCGCAACTATCAAGATCGCCGCTCGCAAAGTCGCGAAATTTACCCCTGGGGCCGAACTGAAGAAAGCCGTCAACAGAAAATAGTTCGGGATAAAGTTCTAGGAGCGGCAGGGGGTCGGCCCTGCCGTTTTTTCTTGCCCGCATAGAATTCGTAATGAAAACCCTTCGCCTTACGCTCACGAATTTCTCAGTTCAGGTCGTTTTGTTGAATCTCCTGGTTGCGCAGGCGGGACCTCCGCTGCCCTTTGGAGAATGGCATCGTATCTCGGACGCTCCGATTCTTGCGCCTCGCGGGACTGCCTGGGAATCAGCTGGAACATTCAATCCTGCTGTGATCATCCGCGGCGACAAGGTTGTCATGCTTTATCGCGCGCAGGACAAGCAAGGCACCTCTCGCCTCGGATATGCCGAGAGCGCTGACGGAATTCACTTCATGCGCAGGGACGAACCTGCCCTCAGCCCATCAGCGTCCTACGAGGAAAACGGGGGCGTGGAGGATCCCAGGCTCGTGCAGTTTGGCGACACGTATTACCTCACCTACACCGCATACAACAAGAAAGACGCGCAGCTTTGTCTGGCCACATCCAACGACCTGATTCACTGGAATCGAAAGGGCGTTATCATCCCGGCGAATCAAGGCAACTGGAACGTGAAATGGACGAAATCCGGCGCCATCGTTCCCGAAAAGATCGATGGCAAGTACTGGATGTATTTTCTCGGCACCAGCGCCGACAACAAAGATCAGGCCGGGCTGGCCTATTCCGAGGATCTGATGCATTGGACGGAGGCTACCGAAACTCCCGTTCTTCCAGTCAGGCCCGGTCAGTTCGACTCACGCGTGGCAGAGCCCGGGCCATCGCCCATCGTTACGCCCAAGGGAATCGTTCTGGTCTATAACGGCGCAGACGACAAACTTGTCTATCGCACAGGGATCGCCATCTTCGACCGCCAGGATCCGCGCAAGCTCATCTGGAGAAGCGCTCAACCCATTTTTCAACCTGAGAAAAACTGGGAACAAGTCGGCCAGGTGCCTAATGTTGTATTCGTCGAGGGCATGCTGCAACGCGGCGACCGCTACCGGTTCTACTACGGTGCAGCTGACAAATACGTAGGAGTGGCCGAGGCGCCGCTCCTCCATTAACTCCGGTTATTCATAGCGCAGCGCAACCATGGGATCCACCCTGGTTGCCCGACGCGCGGGTATATACGTGGCCAGCGCCGCAACGCCTGCCAGGAACATGGCGGCGGCCAGATAAATCAGGGACTCTCCCCCACTCCGTCCAAGGAATGAGCCGCTACTCGCAAGCGCAGAACTGCTTGCCGGCATCATGGGAACGGTGCGAGAAAGAATCAGCATCAGGCCAGCTCCGGCCATTAGCCCCGCACTTGTTAGGATCATTCCGCGCCGCAGAAGCAGCGCCAGGATCTCCGCGCGCTGCGCTCCGAGCGCCATGCGAACCCCAATCTCGCGCGTGCGCTGGGTAACGGAATAGGACATCACGCTGTACAGTCCCAGCGCGGCCAACACGATTGCCAGCGCTCCCAGAATGCTCAACATGCTGGCAGCGATCTTTTGCGCAAACCAGCTTGCTCCAATGTATTCCGTCATTGGGATCGCTTCGAAAATGATTACGTTAGGATCAATCTCGCGAACCTCCCGGCGCAGCAGGGGAACAGCCTGGACCGGGTCGCCTGCGGTTCGCACGAAGACAAAGAGGTTCATATCCTCGCGATACACTTGCCGGAAAGGCACGTAGAAGTATGGCTGTGCGCTTTCCGTAAGCGAACGGTCTTTGATGTCCTTGACCACTCCGACTACAGTGAACCATATGCCCCAGCCTTGGACCTTGCGTCCGATCGCATCTCCGGTTGGCAGGAAGCGCTTGCGGAACGCCTCGCTAATAATCATGACCGGCTGAGCCTTAGGCCTTCCGTCGTCTTGCTCGGTGAAGTCGCGCCCTTCCACCAGCGGGATGTGCATCAGGCTGAAATAACCAGGCGCGACGACGTTGCGCTCGATCTTCATGTTTTCACCCGTCGCGGGCACGTATCCCTGCACCTCGATGGGTTCCCACCAGCTGCCCTGAAACCCGAGTGGCGCTCCATCAGCGTAGGAAACAGCCGTAACGCCGGGCTCGGATTCCATTCTTTCCCTCAGTTGGCGGCAGAACTGCTTTCGCTGATCGAGGTTGTAACCGCTGGTGGAAAGGTAAAAGCTTGAAACGAGAACGTTGGAGGGCTCGAAGCCGGGGTCAATCTTCCGAGTCAGGGCAAATGCGCGGGCAAAGAGCCCGGCTCCGATCAGTGCCACTAGCGCCAAAGAGACTTCGGAAACTACCAGCAGCGAGCGCAGGCGATTGGAACCCAGTCCAGTCATGGATCCGCGCCCACTCTCTTTCAGCCCATCGTCGAGCCTTTCCCGCCAGCAGTTGATAGCCGGAGCAGCGCCAGCGAGCAGAGCGCTAAGCAAACAAAGCAGGATCGTGAAAGCCAGCGCCTGTCCATTCAGGTGTACCTGCAGCGCGGTCGCAATATTCGCGTGCGGCGGCAGCAGGTAAGGAAGCGCACCGGTCATCCATCTCGCCATGGCAGCGCCGATGAGCGCGCCTAGCGCGGCGAGGATCAGGCTTTCGCTGAGTATTTGCCGCACCAGACGGCCGCGTCCCGCACCCAGTGCCAGGCGCAAGCCGAAATCTTTACGTCGGGTCACGAACCATGCGAGCAACAAGTTAGCCACGTTGGCGCACGCAATCAACAACACTACGACGCACACTGCTGCCAGGATTTGTAATGGCGCCAGCAGCAACTTTCCTGCACCGCCGCGCGCTTTCCATGTTGGTACCAGAGTCGCGCTCATGCCCTCGTTCGTTCGTGGACTACCTTTCGCGATCTGCCGCGCCAGTTCCGCAATTTCCTGCCGCGCCTGCTCTACCTTCACCTCTGGCTGCAGACGAGCAAGGCCATAAAGTTGGCGCGTTTGGCGATCCGTCAGCAACAGGTCGAGGCTTTGCAGTTGCGGCTGCATCACGACCGGAACCCACATGTCGAAAGACAATCCAGAAAGTGTGCCGTGAAAATCAGGCGGCGTGACCCCGACGATTGTCATTTCTCGCCGGTTCAGCCGAACCGTCTTTCCCGCAATCTGGGGATCAGAATTGAAACGCGTACGCCACAGTCTGTCGCTGATCACCAACACGGGGAATCCCCCAGGCTTGTCCGCGAATTCTTCGTGCAGGAATACTCGTCCCAGCTCGGGCCGTACGCCCAGAACGTCGAAGTAGTTGCCCGAAACCATCATGCCCCAGACTCTTTCAGCATGGTCAGTTTCCCCGACGTTCAGTGCAATCGGCACGAACATGGCCAGCCCGGAGATGGTTTTCAAGTTGTCTCGATAATCGCGAAAATCGAGATAGGAATTCTCGACGTGCTCGCCGTCTGCGCGGGTAGTCTCAAATGCCCAAAGCTCATTAGGTTTCGTGACTCCGGGAAACGGGTGCAGAAGGACGTCATCAATCCAGCTAAAGACGGTGGTTCCCGCACCAATTGCCAATCCGAAAGTCAGCGCCGCTACCACCGCGAGCCGGGGATTGTGCACCAGCATGCGCCAGCCGTAACGAAAATCCTGCAGGAATGATCCCATCTACCCGTTCTCCCTTGGCCTCAGCCTGAACTGCATATCCGGGGCCATCCCGAGATCAAGGTAAGTAGTTGAACAGCTTGATGCGCGTTCGGCATTATTCCGTGGCAGGCGAGCTCTGACTGTTCGTTTCCGCACAGTTCCGTGCAAAAGCGGACGAACCTCGGCACACTGAACTCTGCAAGCGGGCACCGCTTCAAGCCTCGGATGTGGCGGCTCCAACACCTTATCGGCTTGCACCGATGCCTGCCCGCCGCTAACGGCAGCGGTCGATCTCCGGTTCGCGTCCTTGCGACTTATAAGGCTGCGGTCCAGCCGGCGCAGCGCATCGAGTTTTGGGCAGATGGCAAGAAACTGTTTCAGGAATATGGGGACCTTTTGAAAGTCTCCGTTCCTCTGGCAGCGGGTGCACATCAATTATCTGTGGTGGGCGTGGACGCCACCGGTAAATACGTGAAGTCCAATATCACCTACACCGTCACTCCGTAGACCTGGGAGTAAAGGGAAACGGAATCAAAGAGAACCATCCCCGGATTGAAGAGCAAAATAAGCGCGGGGATGGCAGGCCAGTAAGGCGAAAGTGCCCCAGTCGCGCCGTAAATGAGAGGGGTAGAGAGGTCTTCCCGTCGCCACATCCTACCCCTGAACCGCTTGACCCCTCACCAATGCCGCCCTAACATCGATTGGGGCTCATGGGATCTCAGATTGTTTCCTCTTTGCGCGCCGTGATCGCGTGCGCGTTCGCGTCCGGATGCGTGCTGCTGGCTGGAATTCCTTCATCCGCACAGCAGACGAAATCTGCTGCAGCTTCTGCCGCTCCCCTTGCAAACTTCACCGACATCGCGCAAAAGGCCGGCCTCACGGCGCAGAACGTCTTTGGCGGGCTCGACACCAAGAAATACATCATCGAGACCACCGGCAACGGCGTGGCCATCTTCGACTATGACAATGACGGTTGGCCCGACATCTTCCTGGTGAACGGCACAAAACTCGAGGGCTTCCCCGAAGGCAAGGGCCCAACCAATCGCCTTTATCGCAATAACCACGACGGCACATTCACGGATGTCACGGCGAAGGCTGGCCTGACCGCAACCGGCTGGGGGCAAGGCGTATGCGTCGGCGACTACGACAACGACGGCTGGGAAGACCTTTACATCACCTACTACGGCAAGAACCGCCTCTATCACAACAATCACGGCGTATTCACCGAAATCGCGGAGAATGCCGGGGTGGCGGGTTCCGGTAAAGCATGGGGCACGGGTTGCGCGTTCGTAGATTACGATCGCGACGGCAATCTCGATCTCATCGCCGCGAACTATGTCGATTTCGATCTGGCTACGGCTCCAGCCCCCGGGGATCGGCCAACTTGTATTTGGAAAGGCGTTCCAGTCATGTGCGGCCCGCGCGGGCTGGCAGGCGCGAAAAACATCCTGTATCACAATCGCGGCAATGGCACCTTTGAGGATGTCACTACGAAAGCCCACATCGACAAGACGGACGGCCACTACGCCTTCAGCGTATCCACCTTCGACTTCGACGAAGACGGCTGGCCCGACATTTTCATCGCCTGCGACAGCACGCCCAGCATTCTTTATCGCAACAACCACGATGGGACCTTTACGGATGTTGCGGTGACCGCCGGCGCTGCTTTCAACGAAGATGGCCGGGAGCAGGCTGGCATGGGATCGACCATCGGCGACTACAACGGAGATGGCCATCTCGACATCTTCAAAACAAATTTTTCGGATGACACATCCACGCTTTACAAAAATGACGGTGGCGGCACGTTCACCGACGCAACCACCGCCGCCGGTCTCGGGCTCTACACCCAATATCTGGGCTGGGGGACGATGTTTCTGGATTTCGATAATGACGGCTGGCCCGATCTGCTGCTGGTGAATGGCCACGTCTATCCGGAAGTCGATAGCCAGCATCTGGGCAGCAGTTACAAAGAGCCGCGCATTTTGTTCCACAACAACGGCGATGGCACGTTCAGCGATATCTCCGCATCTGCGGGTTCTGCCATCACTACGCCTGCATCATCCCGTGGTTTAGCGGTTGGTGATCTCTGGAATGACGGCCGTATGTCGGCTGTGATCAGCAACATGAACGCCGCGCCCAGCTTGCTCGTGAATGAGATCAAGAACGCGAACCACTGGATCGCGATCCGGACCGTAGGAACCAAATCGAATCGCGATGGCATCGGCGCGCGCATTCGGATCAAGACGGCAAACCGCATTCTTGTCGACGAAGTGCGTAGCGGTTCCAGCTACATCTCCAATAGCGACATGCGCCTGCATTTCGGACTGGGTAAAACCGACAAGGTTGAGTGGGTGGAAGTTCGCTGGCTCAGTGGATTAACGGAACGCTTTTCCAATGTGGCAGTAGATCAGATCCACACGCTCAAAGAAGGATCGGGCACGCCGGCCGAACCCGATTCGAAGAAGACTCCCTAGGCTACTTGCGCGGTTTCGTATTCTTCGAAAATTGCATGGTGTGAATGATCCCTTCCCCTTCCTTCACATAGATCACCTGGTTTGCTTTCACGTCCTTCAACGTCTCCACCTGCCCGCTCGGCCAGCGAATCTCAAGAACATCGACTTTCTCGGCCTTACCCAGGCCAAAGTGAACCCGAAGATCGTTCTGCGAGAAATATCCGCCTCCGCTGCGAACTTCATCGATCTGCCGGTGAGGCTTGGCTTCGCCGGGCAGCCTGGCTCACGCACGCAATTCGCGCACCGATGCCGCTGCGGTTCGACTTGGTCCCGATCGTGCGAACTTTGATCCAATTGTGATTCAGCTTCGAATCGCACCGCAACAGTTGCGGGTAGTCATTCACCGTATTGACCACGATGTCGATGTCTCCATCATTATCGAAGTCCCCGAACGCGGCGCCCCGTGATGCGCTCGGCTCGGAGATACCAGGTCCAGCCTGAAAAGAAATGTCGGCGAAATGCCCATTGTGCAGGTTTTGATAGAGAAGCTTGCGCTGCGCGTAGCCCGCTTCGGTCTTGAGTTGCTCGACCTCAGGATAGACATGGCCATTGCAGATCAGGATGTCAGGCCAGCCGTCGTTGTCCATGTCGAAAAAACCGCACCCCCATCCCAGAAATTGCGTGTGCGCCCCGAGTCCTGCGGTAAAAGTGGTGTCTTCGAAACTGGCTCCGCCTTGATTTCGATAAAGCGATGGCGTATCCCCGGCGAAATTCGTTTTGACGATATCGAGATTGCCGTCCATGTCGTAATCGGCGGCAGAGACGCCCATTCCGGCCTGTGGCTTGCCGTCTGGACTCAGTGCGCAACCCGCTTCAATGGCGATGTCCTGAAATTTCCCGTTCTTCTTGTTCTGATACAGGGCGCTCGCGGTGGAATCATCAGCAACGTAGATGTCAGGCCAGCCATCATTATCGAAGTCGCCGGTGAGCACGCCCAGACCGTACGTGCCATTCGCGCCGAGAATGCCCGACGATTCGGAAACATCCGTGAACGTGCCGTCTCCGTTGTTGTGATAAAGAATGTTTTTGCCACCCTGCAGTCCCGGAGGCCCGCACGCAACCATCACGCTTTTGTAAAGACACGGGCCAGATTCTGGAACCGGCGCGGTCGCCAGGTCCATGTCGATGTAGTTGGCGACAAACAGATCGAGGCGCCCGTCGCGATCGTAGTCCACAAAGGCGCAGCCCGTATTCCATCGTTTCCCGTTGCCTGCGACTCCTGCCTTCTGGCTGACGTCGGTGAATGTTCCGTCGCCGTTGTTGTGATACAAAACGTTCTTGCCGAAGTAGGTGACGAACAGATCGTCCCAGCCGTCATTGTCGTAATCGCCGACGCAACATCCCTGTCCCCATCCGGAATGGGCGACGCCGGACTTGAGCGTGACGTCGGTGAAGGTACCGTCACGATTGTTTTTGAATAGATGAGAGATGGGCTCGCTTCCTGCGGGAAAGCCCTCCAGCCGCGTGCCGTTCACCAGAAAAATATCGAGCCAGCCATCATTGTCGTAGTCGTAGAAAGCGACGCCGCAGCCCGTCGTTTCCAGCAGGTATTTGTTTTTGTGCTCGCCACCGTAAATCGTTTTCGCGTTCAGCCCCGATTCCCGCGCGACATTGATGAAGCTGATCCCGGGATCTGCAGCCGCTGCTGACTCAGTTTTCGGATTCGCCGCCGGTCGCTGCCAAAGCCAATTTGCCCGCCCGCGCAACGGACGCGCGAGCGATAGGACGCTATCCAGCGAGAGCACGAGCGCCGACCGGCTGAGTGATTTCAGAAAGACGCGGCGTGAAGGAAACAATGAGGTCGCTACCTGGTCCGCTTGGGTCGTGCTAGAATTCGCCCCTGCCTATCTTCATTCAGGGAGCCGCGAGTTTGCAAGCTCCAGCACGACTGAGTCCCCTCTTCAAAGAGACATTCCGATGAGTCTTCATTTTGCTGATATTCCTTTTTGTGCCCTCATGCGGCGCAGCTGGGCTGGTTCTGTTCTTCTTGCCATATGCCTGATTGGGTCCGTTCCGTGCAGCGCTCAGCAAGCGGCGCCAGCGCTGGAGCTGACGCGAACGGTACGGACCTGGGAATTCTTACCGGTGGTCGGCGCCCGCGCGGGACTGTTCGGCTACGAGACCGGTGATTTCGAAGCCTGGGTCTATCCCCTGAAGATCTTTCGCGACTTTCATCTGATCTTTCACATTGGCGACCGTGCGCTTCCGGCCGAAAGTCTGGCGCGCACGCTAACTGTGCGCCCCGAGTCTGCCTCCATCCTCTATGCGGGCGACAACTTCAGAGTACGCGAGACACTTTCCATTCCAGCAAATGAAGCCGGAGCAGTAATCCTGCTGGAGCTTGAAACCGAGCAGCCCCTCGACGTCGAGGCCGCCTTCACTCCCGACTTTCAGTTGGAATGGCCGGCGGCATTGGGTGGAACGTTTGTCAATTGGGATCCGGCTCGCCACGCATTCAGTCTTCGGCGAGGAGACGAAAAAGTTTGCCGCGTTGATTGGATCCCCCACTGCGAGCGATGCGCACGTCGCATATCAAACCAACTATTCGTTCTCTAACGAGAACTCGATGCGCCTCGGGGTGGTGCAAAAAGGCAAAGACACTCGGGCCATCGCGATCGCAGCATCGGTTGCGGGACTCGACGACGCCGCGAAAGCCTACCAGCATCTGTTTGATTCCGCCGTCGCCGCGATCCGCGAATCGGCGGAATACTATCGCGCCTATCTCGACAAGACGGTCGGTCTGGAAATGCCCGATCCTGCTCTGCAGCAGGCTTACGATTGGGCGCGCATCAGCACGATCCAAGGCCTGGTAAACAATCCTTATCTTGGAACTGGGCTCGTTGCTGGTTATCGAACCTCAGGCGTTGGACAGCGCCCCGGATTTGCCTGGTTCTTCGGCCGCGATTCCTTCTGGACTTCCTTCGCTCTCAATGCCGAGGGAGATTACGCCACCGCCCGCACCGCCATTGATTTCGTAAGCAAATATCAGCGGCCAGACGGCAAACTTCCGCATGAGATCTCACAAAGTGCCGGGCTGGTTCCATGGTTCAAGGACTATCCCTACCCCTACGCTTCCGCCGATGCCACCCCGCTCTTCATCCTGGCCATGAATGATTATGCAGTTCAGAGCGGCGACCTGGCATTTGTGAAAGACAAATGGGACAACCTGTGGCGCGCTTATCAGTTCTTGCGCTCCACTTACGATGAGCAGGGATTCGCGAAGAATCTCGGCGTCGGCCATGGATGGGTCGAAGGCGGCCCGCTGCTGCCCGTGAAAAACGAATATTACCAGGCAGGGCTCGCGGTGCAGGCTCTCGACGCGCTCTCGAATCTCGCCCGGCTCGTCGGTAAAGATGATGTCAGCAAGCAACTCGCCGGCGAATTCGAGCACATGAAACCAGCTTTGGAACAGTCCTTCTGGTCACCCGAGATCAAGAGTTATGCTTTCGCGCTAAAGCAGAACAATGAACGCTATGACGAGGCCACTGTGTTGACCACTGTCCCGATGTGGTTCGGTTTGTCAGACGCCGATCATGCGGACCAGACAATCACGCGACTCGCCGCTGAGGACCATCAGACCGACTGGGGCATGCGCATCATCTCCAACCGCTCCAATGCATACGACGGCTCCGGCTACCACTATGGCTCAGTGTGGCCGCTCTTTACCGGATGGGCTTCGGTTGCTGAATACCATTACCACCGAGAGTTTCCCGCATACACCAATCTGCGCTCGAACGCCTTGCTCGGCGTGGATGGTTCTCTAGGACACTTCACGGAAGTCCTCTCCGGCGACTACTACGAGTCCTTCGCAACCAGCTCTCCGCACCAGATCTGGTCGGCGGCGATGGTTCTCAGTCCGATATTGCGCGGGATGCTAGGACTGCAAACGGACGTCGAAAAGCGCCAGATTACCTTGGCTCCCCATGTTCCGGCGGATTGGACTTCGTTCGCCCTTCACAACGTGCGAGTGGGAGACGCGGCCGCCGATTTCCGCTTTTCGAAAACTGCTGATTCCATCACTCTCGAAATCAAGCGCACCGGCTCGGGAGATTGCCGGATCGCATTTTCCCCCGCGTTGAGCCTGCGAACGAAAGTGCTCAGTGTCACCATCAACGGAAAGGCGCTGCCATTCAAAATGCATCCCAACAGCCATGATCAGCACCTGGATGTCGGATTCGCGCTGAACACGGGCGCAAATACGGTAGTGATTCGCACCAAAAACGACTTCGGCCTAACGCTGTCCAACGAGTTGCCGCCTCTTGGCAGCGCCAGCCGCGGCCTGCGGATCGTCGACCAATCGTGGAATCCAGCCAGAACAGAACTGACGATGAACGTTTCCGGATTGTCGGGCACTCACTATGAGCTAGGCATCTGGAACTCCGCCCAAATCTCCTCTGTAGAAGGAGCCACAGTGACCAAATTCGGAAAGCTGCTGATTGACCTGCCAAAGGGAGCAGCGGATTCCTACGTGCCTCAGAAAATCGTGATTCACTTCCAACGCTCCTGATCACTTCTTGCCCAACAGGGAAGCGGTACACTCAAAGCTGGAGCATGTTGAGGGAGTACCCGGAATGACTCGAGGCTTCATCGGGATTTCTGTGCTGTTTTCGCTTTTCTCGTGTGTGGCTCTCATCGCCCAAACTTCCAAAAGAGCGCTGGACGCCCAGGGCCACCAATGGTGGCAGCACGCCGTATTTTACGAAATTTATCCTCGCAGCTTCGCCGACAGTAATAACGACGGCATTGGCGATCTGAATGGCATTGCTTCGAAGCTGGATTATCTGAAGGATCTGGGAGTGGATGCGATCTGGCTTACTCCGTTTTTCCCCTCGCCTCAGGTCGACTTCGGCTATGACGTTTCCGATTACCAAGCTATTGATCCAATGTACGGGACCCTGGCCGATTTCGACGCTCTCGCAGCGGCGGCAAAAAAACGCGGCATTCGCCTGATTCTCGACTTCGTTGTGAATCACACTTCCGACCAGCACAAGTGGTTCGTGGATTCGAAATCGTCTCGCACTTCCCGGCACCGCGACTGGTATATCTGGCGTGATGGCAAAGGACCTGGCCAGCCCCCAAACAACTGGACTTCAACCTTCGGTGGATCAGCCTGGAAATTCGATCCCGCGACGAATCAGTACTACTACCACTATTTCTATCCCGAGCAGCCTGACCTGAACTGGCGCAACCCCGCGGTGAGACAAGCGATGTTCGACGTGACCCGCTGGTGGTACAAACGGGGGGTTTCAGGATTCCGCCTGGACGCGGTGGACACGATGTTCGAAGATCCCGATTTGAAAGATAATCCCGTCCGGCCCGGAAAAAGCGTCTACGGCGACCCGCTTCAGGAGCACAAGTACAACACCAAGCAGCCTGAAATTCACCCGGCACTCCGCGGACTTCGCAAAGTCACAGATGAATACAACGGAGTCCTGATAGGCGAAACCTGGACCGCCGACATCAGCGAACTCAACGAATACTATGGCAAGGGCAACAATGAACTGCAATTGCCCATGGACTTTCTCTTCACCAACGTAAACAAACTTTCGCCCGCTGAATTCCGCAAGCAGATTGCTGCCATCAACTCCGCCTCCGGTTGGCCCACATTCGTAATCAGCAATCACGACATCGTTCGTTCCTATGATCGCTATGGCGATGGCCAGCACAATGACGACATCGCGAAACTCATGGCCGCACTCTACCTCACCCTACGAGGCACGCCGATCCTGTATTACGGCGAAGAGATTGGGATGAAGACAACGCCTCCGTCGCGCAAGGAGGACGTCAAAGATCCCAAAGGACGCACTGGCTGGCCCAACGATAAAGGACGCGATGGCGAGCGCACTCCCATGCAGTGGGACGAGAGTGACAATGCCGGGTTCACCAAGGCGAAACCGTGGCTGCCTGTTCCGCCCACTGCGAAAACGCACAATGTCGCCGACGAGCAGAAAGATCCGGCGTCGATTTTTTCCTTTTACAAGCAGTTGCTCAAGCTGCGGCACACGAACAAAGAGCTTCTCGATGGCAGTTACCTTCCGGTGAATCAGAACGATCAGAACGTGCTTTCCTATTTGCGGGTCTTCGAGGACCAGGCTGTCCTGGTGGCCCTGAATATGTCAGGCACAGCCCAGAAGATCAACTACGAGTTGAAGCGGAATGGCTTTGCATCGGCCAAGCCGCTGGCCACTACCGGCAATTCGTCTTCCAGCGGAGACTTCGTGAGTCTGGGTCCATACGCAGTTTTCATCGGGCAGCTGGTGAGGTAGCTGGGAAATGCACGAGCTCTCCATCGCGATGGGCATCGTCGACGCGGCCATGGACGAGGCGCGCCAGCGCGGCGTTCAGGTCAGCGCCGTCCATCTGCGATTGGGAGCGCTGTCAGGAGTTGTGAAAGACGCTTTGATGTTTTCCTACGAAGTGGCTTGTCAGGACACGCCGTTGGCAGGATCGCGCCTGATTGTCGAAGATGTTCCGGTCACCGTGTTCTGCCCTCGTTGTCAGGACACGCGAGTCCTGCAATCAGTGCAATCATTCTTGTGTCCGCAATGTAGCACGCCGACCATGGACATACGGCAAGGCAAGGAACTCGAAGTTTTCGCCCTGGAGGTGCAGGAATGAGCGAGCCGCGTCTTGTCGAAGTCCGGCGAAATGTCCTGAAGCAGAATGACATCGTCGCGCGCGCTCTGCGTGACCAGTTTCGAGGCGCCGGAGTCTTCGTAGTCAGCCTGGTATCCAGTCCGGGCTCCGGCAAAACCACCTTCCTGGAGAAAACTCTTACCCTGCTGAAGCCAAAATACCGCGTCGCGGCGCTGGTGGGTGATCTCGCCACCGAAAATGACGCGGTGCGTCTCGCCCGCAGCCAGGCCCCCGTCAAGCAAATCACCACCGGCACCCTGTGCCATCTCGAAGCAGCCATGGTGCAGAACGCCCTGCAAGGATGGAATGTCAATGAACTCGATTTCCTCTTCATCGAGAACGTCGGCAATCTCGTCTGCCCCTCTTCCTATGATCTCGGAGAGAATTTGCGACTCGTATTGATGTCGGTCACCGAAGGTGAGGACAAACCGCTGAAGTATCCCACCATCTTCAATAGCGCCGATGTTGCCGTCATTACCAAGAATGAATTGTCCCAGGCCGTCGAGTTCGACTGGGAGGCTGCCCGCAAGAGCATCGAATCGGTTCGCCCGGGAATGCAGATTTTTCGCCTCTCCGCAAAAACTGGGGAGGGCATGCAGGACTATCTGCAATTCCTCGCTCAACAACTCGAGGATCATCGCAGCATTCTCCGCAAGTGATCGCGTCCTACCCTTGCGGCACCTGCGCCAGCGCCATCAGCGTGCGCGCGACATACGTAACCAGCATTGCAATGACGCAAGCCACGATCAGCGGGCGGTAACTTGTCTCCATCAAATCCGCCAGGACCCCTGAAACAAAGATGAATATGAATGGAACGGCAGCCACCAGAAATGCGGCTCCGGCAACGTGTGGATGAGCGATCGCGGCGACCAGAAAAATCACGGCTCCCAGCAGCGGGGCCGTGTTCCCGAAGTACCGGGTTCGCGGCCACACCGCGTAAGTGACCAGCGTGACCGGCAACGCCAATGCCAGTGCGGGACTCGTCCGCAGAAGACGAACGCCAACCTGTTTGTACACCGACAAAAATGTGAATGCCCGCCACGTCGCGCCCCAGAGCTCCGCACGGCGCAGGCTCTCCAGGAATGAATGTGCGTGAAAAAAGTAAACAGAAAACAGCAGCAAGAATCCGACAGCGCATGCCGCGATCCAGATCACCAGCCCAGCCCGCATCCGCACGGGCGCAACGTAAAGCAAAAAACCCAGCGCCATCGGTACAACAATGATCATCGAGAACTGCGAACCAACCGCAATGGCGAGCGCCACGCCCAAAAGCACGATGCGGCGCCAGTTCCATAGCACCACTTCCCGCGGAGCATATAAGGTATGCGCCACGGCGATCGCGGTGAAAATCGTTCCGAAGGCTCCCCAGGCAGCCGCGATTTCCGGTTCGCTATGCCAGGCTGCGCTGGCCTGGATCAGCGACGGAGAGAAACAGTAAAACGTGAGCGCAACAAATCCTCCCGCATTTCCGCAGAGCCGGCGCGCAACGTACCACAGCGACGCGCCCAGCAATGCCCCACATGCAAGAAAAGGTAATCGCGGCAGCCAGCGCCAATACCGGGCGGAATCCTGCGTCAGATCATGAGGCCAGGCGAGCAGCGGCGCAGCTGAGACCAGGTATAGTAGCGGCGAACGTTGAGTATCAAATCCGCCCACCTCGTCCATGAGTTCGGGCCGCATCCCACTCTCTGCGGCATTCGTCAGCGGTGCCGCCGCGATTCCTCGGCCATGCCACTGGTTCCAGCCCTGCTCGATCCGCAATGCTTCATCACTCTCCGGCAAGGGTTCGGCGCGAAGTTCCTGGTGGACCAGCCATATCGCCTGGAACAAAAACGCAAGCAGAAGGAGGGAAGCCAAAAACTGTGGACGTCCGAAACGTTCCGACGTGAAATATGAGGGCATAAGGTCGAGCCGAAGTGTTTTACCATGTCGGAGGCTGCAGCGGGAAAGATTAGCGATGGCGAACCTTGAGACCAGAAATCCGCGAGATCCTGTATCGAACGCGGAGTCCCATCCTTCCACGCCGGAATTTGCCGTGGCCGCCGCTCCCTCGTACGCGCGCACCCTGTTTCTCGGGCCGGACGGCCTGCGTCCCGGATGGGGGCTCATCTTTTATTTGGTGATCTTCCTGGGCCTGCAGCGCGTCTTCGTTGATTTAGCCTCGGCACACGATTTCGGCTATAGCGGCCTCTGGTCATTGTTGCTGGCAGAAATCGGCAGCCTCATAGCGGCCATAATTCCATCTTTGATACTCGCCCGAGTTGAGCAACGTCCGTGGAGCGCCTATGGCCTGCCGCCGCGCACGGCTTTCGGACGATTCTTCTGGATCGGCGGGTTATGGGGCATTATCTCGGTCACGCTGCTGATTCTCGCGCTCTATGGAGCTCATGCTTTTTCATTTGGCCACGTCGTGCTTAATGGCGTGCGTGTGGCCAAGTTTGCCGCGTTCTGGGGCGTTTTCTTCATTCTGGTCGGATTGTTCGAAGAATTTCTGCTGCGCGGGTATTCTCAATTCACTCTGACTCGCGGCGTGGGCTTCTGGCCTGCTGCCCTGGCCCTTTCCTGCGCCTTCGGACTCATTCACTTGAAAAATGATGAGGAGCATTGGCCCGGCCTGCTGGCCGCCGCTTTCATCGGCCTCTTCTTTTGCCTGACTCTGCGCCGCACCGGCAATCTATGGTTCGCAGTTGGCTTTCACGCCGCCTGGGATTGGGGAGAGACGTTCTTCTATTCGGTTCCTGATAGCGGCATGACAGCCCCCGGACATTTGCTGAGTTCGAGCCTGCACGGTCCGGCATGGCTGAGTGGCGGCTCCGTGGGACCCGAAGGCAGCGTCCTCTGCTTCCTCGTGATCGCGCTAGTATGGATTCTATTTGCGAGGATCTACAACACGCCGGATCCCGCTACCGTTCAATCCAAACCAGGAGTACAAGTCACTTCGAGCTCTGTATGACTTCAATGTCCACCTTCAGGCTGACCGCATGTTCCAGTTTGGAATCAGTCCAGCCACACCGGTGATCTTCGCCCTGCATTCCCACTGACAGCCCCTATACTGATTGCCATGACCCCGGAAGTGGACCTGCTTACGCCTTTACGCGATTACTGGGGTTACAACTCTTTCCGGCCTCTTCAGGAACGAGTCGTAAATAGCCTCGTCGCTGGCCGCGATGCCTGTGTCGTCATGCCCACCGGGGGCGGCAAGTCTTTGTGCTACCAGTTGCCCGCCCTCGTGCTGGGCCGAACAGCGGTAGTCATCTCGCCCTTAATCGCACTCATGCAGGACCAGGCGGCACAATTGGCCCAAATGGGAATTCCATCCGCGGTCCTGAACAGTTCCGTCACCGGCGAAGAACAGAACCGCATCATGCGCCAGGCCCGTGCCGGAGAGTACCGCCTCTTATATCTGTCGCCAGAGCGGCTGCAGCGCGCCGATACCCTGGGCTGGCTCCAGAACGTTCCCATTTCCTTCTTCGCCATTGATGAAGCCCATTGCATATCCGAGTGGGGACACGAATTTCGCCCTGAGTACCGCCAGTTGAACCGGCTGCGCGCAAGCTTTCCAGATCGCCCCATAGCCGCCTTCACCGCCAGCGCTACCCGTCAGGTTCGGCACGACATTCTCACCCAGCTCTCGCTGCGCGATCCCGACAAATACATTGCCAGCTTCCATCGCCCCAACCTGCGCTACCTGGTCCGCGAGTGTGGCAGCACCGAGCACACCGATCTCCTGGTGACCGCGCTGCGCCATCACTCGGATGGGAATGTCATCGTCTACTCGCCCACCATCAACAAGGTGGAAGAGACGGTAGATTTCCTGGGTGATCAAGGCATTGCGGCGGTGCCGTATCACGCCAAGATGTCCGCGGAAGACCGGCGTAAGAATCAGGAGCGCTGGATGTCCGACGAGGTGCGCGTTCTCGTAGGCACAATCGCTTTCGGCCTTGGCATTAACAAGGCGACCGTGCGCGCCGTCATTCACCTTTCCTTGCCGAAATCGATCGAACAGTTCTACCAGGAGGCCGGACGCGCCGGACGCGATGGCAATCCTGCCGATTGCATTTTGCTATGGCAAAAGAGAGATGCCGGTTTACTGGGTCACTTTGCCAATCAGATCCTCGATCAGGCCGAGCGCGACCGAGCTTGGCAGAGATACTACAAAATCCGCGACTTTGCAGAATCGGGCAAGTGCCGTCATCGCCAGATTTGCACCCATTTCGGAGAGACTCCAAAGTGGTCGTCCTGCGGTGCCTGCGACGTTTGCGGAGCCATACCCGACTGGCTAACCTTCGTTGCCACCCAGCCGCCGGCCCGCAAGGCGTCTCGCTCAGCGCCTGCTCAGCGAGCCGCGGTTTCAACCGCCTCCGTGGATGAAGAATTGCGCGAGTACTTACGCGAATGGCGTCGCGGAATCGCGAAGGAACAAGGGCTTCCCGCATACGTCGTAATGCATGACAGCACCCTGGACGAGATTTGCCGTATTCGCCCTGCGTCTCTCAGTGAGCTGAGAAGGGTTACGGGCATTGGTGAGCGTAAAGCCGAACTTTACGGCAACGACATCTTGCACGCGCTTGAACGCTATAGAGACGGCGCCCGCGCCGCCGAAATGCAGAGCAAGATTTCTCCCATGCAGGAAACTCTCGCCCTTCTGAAAGAAGGTAAAACCCTGGCAGAGATCGCCGCTGCCCGCGGCCGGCAAATCTCCACCGTGACGAACACGGTTGCGATGCTGATCGAAGCCGGCGACGTGGAATTTTCCAGCGTCTGGATCGATCCCGGAAGGCTGTCCGTTATCGAAGCTGCCTGTATGCGACTAAAGGATGATGGATATCAGCGCCTGAAACCGCTCAAAGAGATGCTCCCTCCGGAGATCACCTATGAGGAAATCCGCCTGGTAGTAGCACGAATTCGCCGCCAGCACCCGCAAGTCGGGCAGGCGCCGGCTGGGGGCTGAGGCCAACACTCCGGAATTAGGGGCTCAGCACTCTCGGGTAGAAATCCATTTCTCGCTCCGTTCTTCTCTTATCCTGATATATGATTGTTTCAACACTGGCCTGGTTTAGCCTCCGGCAGTTGCAGACAGATCGCAGTCTGCCCTTTGTCACCTTAGTTTTCCACCGGGCACCGTACCTGGAATAGCGATAAATGGGGACCAATTCTTCGCTCTCGGCACGAATTTCTCGCAATACCTTCCTCCGCTACACCTTGGCGGCGATTTCAGCGCTGCTAGCATGTGCGATCTGCGCTGGCCTGCAGCATGTGTCGGGCCTGGCTGGCTGCTATGCGGTCTTGCTGCTGGCGATTACATTCTCGGCATGGTATTGCGGAGTCGGACCGACCATTCCCGCCGTCCTGATCTGTCTGCTGGGCGCAACCTTCGGCTTCATTCCCAAGTTCGGTGCCTTCTCCGCTCTTAACTTAGCCAGTTGGGTCGGGATCCTGGTATTGCTGGCAGCCGCCGTACTTGTCGTGGTGATGGGACACTGGCGCCACCACGAAAATGAACGTTTGCTGCGCGCCCAGGACGAACTTGAGGATCGCGTTCGAGAGCGTACCGCCGATCTGGACGTCGTCAATCGCAACTTGCGGGAACTTTCCGCCCGCCTCATGCAATTGCAGGATGACGAGCGTCGCCGCATCGCCCGCGAATTGCACGATAGCGTCGGCCAAACCCTGGCTGCCTTGGGTATGAACCTGTCTCTCGTGCGAAACGATGTGGAGCGCATGTCAGGCATCATCTCCGCGCTTAATGACAGCGAGAACCTGGTCCGCGAGATGAGCAGCGAGGTTCGCACCATCTCCCACCTGCTGCATCCCCCGCTGCTCGATGAGGCCGGACTCTGTTCCGCGCTTCGCTGGTACGTGGATGGTTTTTCCCAACGCAGCGGCATTCAGGTCGATCTCAAGCTTCCAGACGACTTCGGTCGCCTTCCTTCCGAACTGGAGACCGCAATCTTCAGGGTGGTACAGGAATCACTCACCAACATTCATCGCCACTCCAGCAGTCCCGTTGCCAGGATCCGTTTGCATCAGACAGGCGATCACGTTGTGGTCGAAATCGCCGACCGGGGCAAGGGCATACCGGAAGAGAAACTGCAGGAAATGGCTTCCACCGGAACACCGGGTGTTGGAATTCGCGGCATGCGAGAAAGGCTGCGGCAACTCGGAGGAACTCTGGATATCGAATCCGGCAGATCTGGAACGGTTGTGACGGTACGCTTGCCTCTTGGCAAGGCGACAACTCAGCAGGGCTTGTCCGTGGTGAATCCCACAGCCGCCTGAGGGTCCCCACCTCGCGATGATGCCCTACCCGCCACTTCGGTGAGGGTGATGCCGATATCGTGCAAAAAGGAAGGATGCTGAAGTAAGTAGAATCAGGCGCTTGGCGCCGCGATTAGCAACACGGCAGCATCGCGTCCCGATCGAACACAGTCAGGCACTCCGATTCCGCGATAAGCATTCCCCGCCAGAGCCAAGCCGGGAAGTCTCTGCCGCAGCCGCTCGATGCGTTCCAGTCGTTCCAGATGCCCCACCTCATACTGCGCCATAGCCGATTTCCACTTGTACACACGGGTGAAAAGCGGCTCGGCGCGCAGACCGAGAATCTGCTGCAGTTCATTCCGCACGATTCCGACCACCTGATCGTCCGAGTAGGGCCAAACACTCTCTGCATGGCGTCCCGCAAAAAAGCATCGCAGGAGGGCACGATCTTCTGGGGCCCGGTGCGGAAATTTATTATGGACGAAGGTCGCCGCCAGCAGCCGCTTGCCTTCGCTGCGTGGAACCAGAAAACCAAAGCCCGGCGGCAGCGACCGCCGAACTTCATGATCGTACCCCAGCCCCACAGTAATCGAAGAAGTGTATTGAATTGCACTCAGCTCTTCGGAGAGCCGTGCGCTGGCCATGCGCAGTACATTCGCCGCCGCCGGACCCGGCAAAGCCACGATCACTCCATCAAACTGATCGGACTGCAAACCTGCGGAAACCGTCCACCCTCCCGCTTCAGGTTGTGCCTGGATGGCTTCAACGCGCGCATCAGTCCGAAGCGCAGCCGGAGACAGGTGCGACACAATTGCTTCCCCCAACGTCTGCATTCCATTCTTCAAGGACGTAAACAGCGGCGCAGCCGGCTTCCCTTTAAGCGACGCCATTTTCCTCCGTGCCGCCAGCATCGCTTTTCCCAGGCTGCCGTGCGTGCGTTCCATTTCGGCGAATCGAGGAAGCACCGCCCGCACGCTCAGATTTGCTGCTTCACCCCCGTACACGCCCGAAAGCAGCGGGTCGGCAAGGCGGTCCACCATCTCGCGCCCATAATGCCGTTCAACAAAAGCCGAAACGGACTCATCTCCATCCGCCGCCCGCGGTGGATGCAGCAGTTCCTGCGCCATCCGCAGCTTGGTTTTCCACGAAAACAGTGGCGAAAGACCGGTGGGAAGAATCTTCGTCGGGACCATGAACATCAGCCCGTCAGGCATTTCCACCAGGCGCCCACGAGTCAGGATGTAGGTTTTGCGATCGGCATCGTTGGAGCCGATCAGTTGGTCGCCAATCCCGAGAGCACGGCAGAGATCTGCTGCCCACGGCTTCTCAGTGATAAACGAATCAGGGCCGGCCTCGACCACGCATCCGTTGATGTATTCAGTGCGGAGCACACCGCCGAGTCGCGACGAGGCTTCGTAGAGAACGTACTCAACCTCTGCCCCAGCTCGCCGCTGCTCTTCCAGTTCGTACGCGGCGGCAAGCCCTGAAATGCCTCCGCCTACGATGGCAATGCGAGTCATGAGCTGCGGCTTCCGGCCTGTGGCTTACGCTGTCCGGAAGCGGCTGCGCGGGAGCCGGAAGGCCCAGCGTATTCCTGAACAAACTGCGCCAGGTTTTTTACATTCTCCACCGGAGTTTCTGGAAGGATTCCGTGACCGAGATTGAAGATGTGACCAGCGCGTCCCCCCGCCCGCTGCAGAATATCTTCCGCCCGCGACTTCAGTTCTTTCCAGCCCGCGAACAGCAGCACGGGATCGAGATTCCCCTGCACGGCAGCGGCATGACCGATGCGTGCCCAGCCCTCATCGAGAGGGATGCGCCAGTCCAGGCCAATCACGTCGGCCCCGGTTTCCTTCATGGAGGGTAGCAATGTGGCGCTATCAGTCCCGAAGTAAATAATCGGTACGCCTGTTTTTTGGAGTTGCTTCACCATCCGAGTCGCATGGGGCAGAACGTAGCTCCGGTAATCCTCTACGCTCAGGCATCCTACCCAGCTATCGAAAATCTGGATGGCGTCGGCGCCTGCCTTAACCTGATCAGCCGAATAGGCCGTAGTCACGGCAATCAGCTTCTGCATCAGCGCGTCCCAGTCTTCCGGGCTGTTGTACATCATCTTCTTTGCGTGGACGTAATTGCGCGAACCTCCGCCCTCGATCATGTAGCTGGCCAGGGTAAAAGGAGCTCCACAGAATCCGATCACCGGCACGCGATCGCCAAAGTGTTTCGCTACCAGGGCAACGGCTTCGGAAACGTATCCCAGTTCCGCCGCGCGGTCGGTTCGCAACCGCTCGATGTCTTGTTTCGAGCGCACCGGCTTTTCGATTACAGGACCTTCTCCCGTAGAGAAGTGGAAGGGCAATCCCATGACTTCCAGCGGCAACAACAGGTCGGCAAAGATGATAGCGGCATCGACCCCGAGAATTTCAGCGGCAGTGATGGTGACTTCCGCGGCCAGACTCGGTTTCTTGCAGATTTCCAGCAGCGAATGCTCCTTCCGCACCGCCCGGTACTCGGCCATGTAGCGCCCCGCCTGCCGCATAAACCACACCGGAGTGCGGTCCACCGCCTGCCGCTTGCAGGCGCGTACAAAGTTGCTGTTGGGTGCGGACATGAACTGATGACTGTAGCATTTTTGCAGAGCGCCGTGCTGCCTCACTCCAGCCAGCCGAGTCCGTATGCGAAACTTAATCGTAGAGACGTTGCTTGCAACGTCTCTCGGCAAGTGATCGGGAGAATCGTAGTAGTGCCCGCCGCAAAATCGAATTCGAGACTTAATGAGGCCCTGCGTCCATGAGAGTCGCGGCATACATAGTCGCCACCTGCGTTTCACCCCTTCTTCTCTGGTGGCACACGCCCGGGCAAACAACCCAGCTAGAAAAGCATCCAGCTCCTTCGTTTTACAAAGACGTGCTGCCGATTCTGCAGGACCACTGTCAGAGCTGTCATCGTGCTGGCGAAGTCGCTCCCATGCCGCTCGTTACCTACAAGCAAACGCAGCCGTGGGCGAACGCAATCGCACACGCCGTCCAGATGAAGATGATGCCGCCCTGGTTCGCCGATCCCCGCTATGGACATTTTCTCAACGATCCCTCGCTGACCGAGCGAGACATCACAACCATCGCGGATTGGGCTAAGGCCGATGCTCCTGCGGGAGACCCTCGTGATGCCCCACCCCCGCGTACTTGGACGGAAGGCTGGAACATTCCGCCGCCAGACCTGCTCCTCAAAATGCCGCAGCCCGTACAGATCCCCGCTCATGGCGATATTGAATATACCTACGAGATCGTGCCCACCAATTTTTCCCAGGATCGCTGGGTGCAGATGTCAGAATTCCGCCCCGGCAGTCCGGCTCACGTGCATCATGCGGTTGTCTACATCCGCCCGCCCAACTCTGCCTGGCTGCGGCATGCCCCGATAGGCCTGCCGTTCACCGCTTCAACCCTCAGCGATCCACTGGAGCAGCGCCAGGCTCATGAAACCACCAGCGATCTGTTGCTGGTCTATGCCCCCGGAACTTCGCCCGATCAATGGCCTGACGGAATGGCGAAGTTCATTCCCGCCGGTTCCGATCTCGTCTTCCAGATGCATTACACGACTAACGGAGCCGCCGCGCACGATCAGACAACGATCGGAATCGTCTTCGCAAAGCGCCCGCCCAGCCAGCGAGTGGTCACGCTGCAGTTGAACAATCATGCGCTGATTATTCCGCCCCGTGCCGACGACTTTCGTGTCGAAGTGCAAGGCACTCTCCCCCACGATGCCACCCTGCTAAGCCTTTTCCCCCACATGCATCTGCGCGGCAAGCGCTTCGAATACGACATAGTCCACGAGGACGGCAGCGTCGAAGTCCTCCTGCGGGTCAATTATCATTTTCACTGGCAGCTGAGCTATCGCCTGGCTGAGCCCCGAATCGTCAAGGCGGGAACGAAATTGCGCGCCATTGCCTGGTACGACAATTCCAAAAACAATCCCCACAATCCCGATCCTGCCAAGACCGTCACCTGGGGAGATCAGACCTCCGACGAAATGATGGTGGGATTCTTCGACGTAGCCATCCCCGCAACCATGGACAAATGGCAATTCTTCGACCATCCCCAGCCTCCCGCACGCCAATAACCTGCACCAGGCCCGTGGAACCTGGATTCGCAAGCCCGCAGTCGTGGCCCGGGGTGCCCCACCCTTCTCGCGTTTTGCGCGAGAGGGTGGGGAATTTGACTTTCTTATGAACCGCGCTGATGCTGGAACCTCTTCTTCACCCGCCGCCGTTCAACTATCTATCAGCACCCACTCGCAGTTCGATTTCGAAAGGCCACGGCTTCACAGGTTGCGGAAAAACTGCATCGGATGTCGGCTTTGGGTGGCGCAGCGCTGCAGCGCTGCGGTAACTACTCTGCTTTGTTTCGTGGCTTTTAGCCCGCCAGAGGTAAACTTTCGGCCAGCAGAACAGTTTTCCGCAGCCTCTTCCAGTCGTGCCGTCGCACTTCACTAAGAAAAGGGCCTTTAGCCCCTGAGGTCTACGCTAAAATCGACCCCAATGGATCTCAAGCGCCTGATCACGCAATTCGCCTATCGCATCGAGCCCAAGCCTGAGGGCGGATTCATCGCTCATGCCACCGATCCCTCCATTCCCCCGCTCGAAGCTCCCACCCGCCAGGAATTGCAGAAGAAAATCCAGGAGAGAATTTTCGCCGCCATTTCCGCCGAATTCCCCGCCTTAAAGCTCCCCACCGACGGCAGCCAGCGCCACTTCGCATTCCACATCGAGCGCACTCCAGAAGGCAGTTTCTCAATTCACTCGGCCGATCCCAACGCCGACGTAATCCATGCCTCCACAGACGACGAACTGCAAAATCATTTTCTGCAAAAATTAGTCAGCTTCGCGGGCAAACACTTCATGCCCGAGCTGCAACAAGCTCTCGCCGCTCAGGGCACGACAGATGTGAAGATCGTTCTCAACGGCAAGACCGCCGTTACCCTGGGCTCAAATCAGGCAAATCTCGCGGGCCTGCCCCAGGATCCTCAGCTCGCCACTCAAAGCTCGGCGCCACCAACTGCAGCGACGCTCACTGATGCCGGTATCAGCCGCACCATCGACAACTCGCCCATCACCCCCGAGCGAAGCAATTTCGGCACGATCTTGAAACTAGCACTAGCTCTGTTGGTAATCGCCTCCCTGATCTACATCTTTGTTCATCATCACTAAACTCCAGGGTGCCCCACCCTTCTCGCGTTTTAAGCGAGAGGGTGGGGAATTTGACTTCCTCTCTGTTGACCACTAACGTCCTCAGCCTGAAAACCCCGCGCAGTCTTCGCTTCCCCCTGTTGCACTCCGTCGTCGTTGCGTTCTGGTTTCCAAACCTCTGATTAGTTCAGAAACTTCTGCGATCTCCCCAGAATTCCCACATTCACGCCAGCATGGGATTATGAAAACTCCCCCATTGCCTCTGCTTCTCGTATTGCTGCTCGCCTCCCCATGTCTGGCCAATATCACAATCACAACCACCAGTTTGCCCGCCGGCACCCAGAACAAAGCGTACTCTGCGGTCATTAACGCCAGTAACGGATGCACTCCGTATTCCTGGGCAATCACTTCCGGATCTCTGCCGGCTGGCATTGCGAAAAAAGTATCCAGCACGACCACGTCCCTGAATCTCTCCGGCACTCCAACCACAGCTGCCACCTCGTCCTTCACCGTCTCCGCTAAAGGTTGCGGCGGCTTAATCTCAAAAGTTTCCTACAAACTCGTCATTCAGTCGTCAGGCGGCCTGACGATCGGCACGACAAAGCTCCCGAACGGAACTGTGAACACGGCCTACTCTGCCGCAATTCAGGCCAGCGGCGGCTGCACTCCTTATATCTGGGCAATCTCTTCCGGATCCCTTCCTCCGGGGGTTACTGCCAAAACCTCGTCGACCACAACCTCCCTCAATCTTTCCGGAACTCCGACCAAGGCGCTTTCGGACGCCTTCACCGTCTCGGCGACCGCATGCGGAGGCGGTGTCGCCAAGGCTTCCTATACGGTAGTGATCCAGTCTGGCGCCATCCATGTAGTCGATCTGCAATGGAAGGCCTCCAGTTCCACCAATGTTGCCGGATATAACGTTTATCGCAGTCCAGACGGCGTCAACTGGAAAAAGCAGAATGTCAGTTTGATCGCATCCACCCTATACAGCGATTCCACCGTCTCGAACAGCAGCACTTACTACTATGCGGCGACCGCGGTGAATATCAGCGGCTCCGAAAGCAGCAAGAGTTCCTCGATCAAAGTGTCCGTTCCGTGAGTGGATGCTTCAAACAGCGCCCCCTGCTTTGATTCGGATGAGTCTGTAGCTCTAATGCCGAGGTTGCCCCACCCTTGTCGCGTATGCGACAGGGTGGGGATTTTGACTTTCGATATTCGCCGGAACAGACCGCCTCGTTTTCGCAATTTTCGAAAGGACCTTGCCTTGAACTCGTTGGATGATGGGTTTGCGTCCGCCTGATATTAGATTCCCCCGCGCCGAAACATCCGTGGACGGGCACGGCTTCAGCCGTGCCGGACCCAGCAACAAAATCAAAAAAACATTATGTCGGGCCTACGTGGGCGGGCGGAGATAAGAAAGGCGGCCTGGCGATCCAGTGCGACAAGAACGGAATACAGGGGAATCCTCGCTGCGCTCGAAGGAGTTACTGGTAAGAAAGCCGTCAACTCCGATGCTATGACGGTCAAGAATTAAAGCAGCATGGAAAAGCCGCGACAGACGGGACGCACCCCGTTTCTGAGTTGGTTATTCGATGAAAAACTGGTGCACGTTCCATCTCCGAAGTTTTCTTTAGGGAGGCAACGAGGCTCGTCGCCATCAAACATCGGGTAGGGACGGACGCCCTTGTCCGTCGAGTCGAGCAAAACTCAACAGCAAAGCCCTATCTTCGGATGCCCTCTTTCCGTCTGTCCCAAAGTTTCCCCGAAGAGAACGCGCCAGATTTGCCTCGACCCAGCCCCATCGCAATTCCCTGAATAATGCTGCGTCTCGTTTGTCTCCGATTTATCACTGAAGTTGACGATTACTTGCAGGCTGTCGAAATGTCTACCATAACGTTCATCGCGGTTGCACCAGTTCCGCACGATGCTGTCTGCGTGCTCGTGGACTGCTGCCCTGGCATGCAAGTCGTAGTGTCAGTCGTGATCAAACAGTTCTGCGGGTTAAGAAACTGCGGTCCCGCACATTGACCGGTCAAGGCATTGTTGTTATCCACCACGCACCGCCCCCGCGGGACCGTGGTCCGAGCATTACATGTCAGGCTTCCGGAACCCTGCTGAACGCCTCCCATTGCGGCGCTGACCGACGCGTTGACCGTAACAGGTCCGCCCACGGCCACGCAGCTTGCGAGTCCCGACGCCGGGTCGATGGTCGCTATTGTTGGGTCTGAAGAGACCCAAGTTGCGCTCAAATTAGTCTGGGTTGTGGGTGCTTGATTGAAAGTTCCAGTGGCGCTGAACGCTACTTCTCGGTTTTCTACCGCCGTTGCCGAGTTCGGTTGAACGGCGACAGAAATCAATGTTCTAGGCTGCGGGAGTGGACTGGTTCCACCACAGCCTGCCAGCACAAGTATTAGCAGCCAAGTCCCGATTCCAATCACAGGAAACCCAGCACGACGGTTAGCTGTCCTTAGATCCGAGGCGCTTTTCCATTTTGACCTCGCCACTTCAGTGGCATGCAGGGTCAATCGTGTCATCGAATCGCAGCCCGACTGAACCGGAGAGAAACCACCCCGAATGAAGAACCCGGAGCCTGCCCCAGAAACCCTCCCGAGGTTTTCTAAGATAGGCCCGGAATTCAACACAACGTCAAGCCGTCCTCCCCCATCGCGGGTCATCCTCATTAAGTGTCACTCGCCTGAGATCCGTCTCGCCTCGATGGTCAGCACTGCCGGCAGTGACGTGCCGTTCGGCAGCACCACTGACTGGAAGATAGCTCGCGCTTCGCGGCCATTCAGGTCATAAACCACTTTTAAGATCGAAGTTCGCACCAGGACTCCCGATTCGTACACCTGGATCACGTCGGTTCCGGTGCAGTCTGAATTCACCGTATAAGTCCCCGTAAACGTCTCATCGGCAATAGCTCCCGCCAGGCTGCGCGTTTGACTCCCCGACAAGTTTCCCGACCCATCCGCGGTAAAGATCCCAACCGCTGCCACGGGGCCAATCACAGGGATACTGCCGGTGCTGGTAAATCCCCAGCTTCCGATTGCCGTCTTGCTCGAGCAATGCGACCCGCTCGCTGCTGCTCCTGACACTGATGCCGCGACCATTGCCACACTGAGGGCTATCGTTTTCAACGGAATCTGCATGACGCCTCCTATTCAGAACTGAGCCGCCACTCTATGCAGGAAAGCACGCAAAGTCGTGAGGAAATGGTGAGGTTCACGCGATGTCTGGGTGAGGAAAACTCGCAAGTCGTGGTCCTTGATTCGTTCTAACCCGACGCCGGCGACCCGGCGGTGCCAACTCGCTCATTGCGATAGGCTGACATATAATTCCGCCTACCGCTCGTTGGGGACTCCTGGTTGTGGGGAGGGGGTCGTGCGCAACGGCTTCCATGTGGGGCATTGGACGGTTCATCCCGATCTCAATGTCGTCTCAGAAAACGGAACAGCCACTCACCTTGAACCGAAGGTCATGGATGTCTTGGTGTGCCTTGCCGAAACCAACGGCGAGGTTGTGAATAAAGAAATACTCATTCGTAAGGTCTGGCCCGACACCTTCGTCTCCGATGACGTCCTGAAGCGCTCCATTTCCGAACTGCGCCGCGTCTTCAAGGATGACGCCCGTGATGCCCGCATCATCGAGACAATACCCAAACGGGGATACCGCCTTCTCATTCCCGTCGAACCCCTGACTCGCTCGGCTGCCCAGACCGCTCCGGCGCGGGAAAAATTCGTGACTCCGCCAGTTCCCCCAATCCCACGGCCTCGCCTGCTCTGGCTGCCCATCACCCTTGCGATTGTCGGCAGTGGAGCATGGCTTTTAGTGTCCAATGTCGCTGGTCTTCGCGATCGACTGCTGGGCACGAAGACCCCTGTGATTCGTTCACTAGCCGTGTTACCCATGCGAAACCTTTCCGCGGATCCCAAGCAGGAGTATCTCGCTGAGGGCGTGACCGACTCCTTGATAACCGCACTGGCTCAGATCAGCGCTCTGAAGGTGGTGTCTCGAACCAGTGTCGTCCAGTTCCAGGGTACGACCCTCTCCCTGGCTGAAATCGCGCGCGAACTGCACGTCGATGCCATCGTGGAAGGCACGCTCCAGCGCTCCGGCGATCAGGTTCGCATCACCGCTCAACTGATTTACGCTCCTGCCGATCGCCACCTCTGGGCGGGTACTTTCGATGGCGATGTCCGGGATGTTTTCAGCCTTCAGAGTAGTGTGGCTCAGGTCATCGCCGATGAGATTCGTATCAACATTAGTCCCGCCGAACAAGCTCGCATGAAAAGCGTTCGCCAGGTCAGCGCCAAAGCTCTCAACGCGTACGTTGAAGCTCGCTTTCACCTCGATCAGGCGGCGGCTTCCGATTTCTTCAAAGAAAAGGGCCAATTTAAAAGGGACGAGACCACCAAAGCACTGTTTTATCTCGATCAGGCCGTGCGCGAAGATCCCAATTACCTGCCCGCTTATGTCGCCTATTTCGATCTTGTGGATGCTCAGGGTATCTCGCGCATGGAGTTTCTGCCCAGAGCCAAGGCTGCTTTGAAAAAGGCTCTGCAGTTGGATGACACCAATCTCCCCGCACACCTTGCGCTCGGCCGCCTGCTGTTGCAGTTCGAATACGATTGGGCTGGTGCGGAAAACGAGTACAGACGCGCCATCCAGTTCGCGCCCGACTCCGGCCATGCACACTACGACTACTCCGAATATTTAGCCATGCTCGGCCGGAATGATGATGCCGACAAGGAACGCGACATCGCTCAAACCCTCGATCCCTCGCATGACTATTTTTCCGATGCTGGCGTACATCGCCTGGATCACACCCTTGAGCAGGATCGCGAAGCATTGGAAGAAAAAGCGCCAAATGATCCCTACGCGCTCGGTGCTCTGGCCAAGGACTACGCCACTGCTCACCGGTACGAAGACGCCGTTCAGCTCTATGAGCGCTGTCTCTCACTCTATGGCTGGAAGGACTTCGTCGTAATTCTCAAGAACGCAAACGCCAGAGGCGGGCCAAAATTCGCTCTCGAGCAGTGGATGCGCGCCGTCGAACTGTACTCGCAATCGCACGACGACTTCCCCGTCTTTGTCCCTGCCTTCACCTACAGCGCGCTGAATAACAGAGATCGCGCGTTCGCCTGGCTCGACAAAGCGGTCGCGCAAAGGAGCTGGTGCATCATCTATATGCGCAGGATTGCCGGCGCGGAGGTGAGAGGTGAATCCTTCGACGATTGGTCCTCCCTGCGCTCCGATCCACGCTTCCCCGCCTTGCTCCACAGAGTCGGCCTGCCCCAGTAACTTCTCCCGGGTGTTCGGCCGTTACGCTCGATAACGCGCTGTGCGAGAAACCTGCATACAGGGCAGGCTCATCGTCCTCCCACATTACCTTCGTCATGTACTCCCGAGTTCTTTTCTACCTTCCACAGCGTCTCATGTAGCAGAGTCTCTCCCAGCACGAGTCTTGAATTCTGAATGTGTATTGAAATTGACACGGAGCGGATATGGCCCATCTGTACTATTTCGCCGCATGGACTAACTCTGGCTGCCTTTGTGGATGCGACCACAATCACCCCACGGTACTTTCTGCCGTAGTGTGCGCCCAATCCGCCGGCGCAGGGTCATACGTCGTCGCAGTTGAGGACGGACAAGACCGGGCGCTGGATGCGAAAGAAGAACGAGAGTTCCAGGTAGCGATGTACGGAACTGGCATCCTTCGGGGCACGCTCCGAGCACTCCGGGCACTCACACTGACTCAGGCTATCTTGAATTGAAAGGTGCGTGGCAATGGGAGAAGCCTTAGTCTCTCAAGGTGCGCAACCGGGTACTGGATACCGGGTACTTGATTACTAATTTTTTCCTCTTAACATCTCCACCACCCGGTCATAGTCATCCACCGTGGCGTACTCAATCACAATCTTTCCTCTGCCCTTGCGGTCGCGAATGCGAACCCGCAGTCCCAGTGTTCTCTCCAGTTCCGTCTGTGCCGCGCGCACATTCGGATCCACCCAGCGCGCGCCCGTAGTCTTCTCTCTCTTCTTCACTCCGGGCATATCCGGCAGCGGATCGAGCAGCCCCTCCATCCGTAGCACCAGCATTTCGACCTGCTCCATATTCATGCCCTTCTTCACCGCATAGAGCGCAGCTTGCGCGATCCGGTCGTTGTCCCCCAGCTTGAGTAGCTCTTTCGCCTTCGCGAAATTGATTCTCTTTTCAATCAGCAGTTCCATCACTTCGCGCGGCAGCTTCAGCAGCCGCATGTAATTTGCCACCGATTCCCGCGACAGTCCTACTCGCTCCCCAATCTGCTGCTGCGTCAGATTGAACTCGTTGCTGAGCACCCGAAACGCTTCGGCCTGTTCCAGCGGAGTGAGATCCTGCCGCTGCAGGTTCTCCACGATCGTCATCTCCGCAGCTTGCTGCTCCGATACCCGGCGCACCATCGCTGGAATATGCGTCTTTCCCGCCTGCTTCGACGCATGCAACCGCCGCTCGCCCAGGATGAGCACGTAACGCCCCTCATCTTCTGCGGGACGCACCACGATCGGCTGCACCACACCGTTCACCTTGATCGAGTTCGCCAACTCCTCGAGCGCGTCATCGTCGGCGATGTACCGCGTCTGGAAGGGATTCTTATCGATGTCGGTGATCGCCAGGTTCACGACCAGATTTCCCGGAATCCGGGTCTCAGCCGCCGCCTGCAGAGTGTAGGTTCCATCCGCAGCCACGGAATCGTACGGCGGCAATCCCGTTGCGTCGGTCAACTTCTCTTCCGGCCAAACCACCGCTTCAGGCAGATCAGGATTCGCAGCGGAAACGTCCACATAAGCCGGAACCTCAGCAGCGGGCGCGGATGCATGCGGAGCGATCACAGCTGCCGCAGCAGATAGCCGGGGCAGCATGCGCCACAGCCGGCGAAGTCGCTGCCGCCGCCCCGGCATGCCCGCCAGACGAAGGCGCTGCCGCACTCGCTACAGCAGGAGCCTGAGGCACCACTCGAGGCCCAGGCAGCAGCGAAGCCAGCCCCCGCCCCAAAGCCCGCCGCTTCTCCATCTTCTCTTTATCCTTATCCTTCTCTCCCGCCAAATTCCCCGCCGCAGCAGTATTCATAGTGCCGTCCTTCAATATCCAAGGGTGCCCCACCCTTCCCGCGTTGCGAGCGGGAGGGTGGGGATTTTGATCTCCCATATATAGATATACATCAATCTACATATCGATATACATAAATATATTAAGCAGTCTTGTCCATCTCTCCCGCCCCCGCAGCAATCTCCTCCACCGCACCCTCCGTCCCGCCTGTGGCGAGCGCTTCCGCCGTTTGATACGAGCCCTGGAGCGCCGCCCGCTCCAGGCTGTCTCTCAATGATCTCCTTGGCCAGCCGGATGTAGCTCTCCGCTCCCTTCGAGCGCGGGTCATAAACCAGCGCAGCCTTGCCATGGCTCGGCGCCTCAGCCAGCCGAATGTTCCGCGGCACAGTCGTGCGGCAGAGCTTCTCCCCAAAAAAGTTCTTCAGCTCAGTCATCACCTGCTGTGCCAGGTTCGTTCGCTCATCGAACATAGTCAGCACGACGCCTTCAATCCCAAGCTCTGGGTTGAGGCTGGCTCGGATACGCTCGATGGTATCGAGCAGCTCGCTGATGCCTTCGAGCGCAAAGTACTCGCCCTGCATTGGAATCAGGACAGCATCCGCAGCGACCAGCGCGTTGAGCGTAAGCAGGTCCAGAGCAGGTGGGCAGTCCAACACGACAAATTGAAAGCGATCGCGCAGTGGCGCCAGCGCTTCGCGCAGGCGAAACTCACGTGACTCAGCGTCCACCAGTTCAAGGTTTGCGCCGATCAGGTTCTTATGCGCAGGAATCAGCCAGAGTTGCTCGAGCTCTGTCGTGAGCAGCGCCTCGTCACCAGTCGCGGCCCCCATCAGCAGATGATAGGAGCTGATGCGTTCAGGATCCTTCGCGAAGCCCAAGCCGCTCGTGGCATTTGACTGCGGATCGCAATCGACCAGCAGCGTGTTGACTTCCGCAGCCGCAAAGGACGCGGCTAGATTGATGGCAGTCGTAGTCTTCCCCACGCCGCCCTTTTGATTGGCAACAGCGATGACGCGTCCCATATGAAGTTGTTAGGAGAAACCAGAGTCATTCGCAGCATAATGCCGTTCACATTTCAATTGCAATGAAGAAGTGCTGTGCAAAGAATGAATTCATGTGCAAAACGCGTCCCGTGTTCCTGCAGGAACGTTCGCGGACGATTTTTCAGGCGAACTGATTGCCTTGCGTGTTCCTGTAGGAACATTTGTGACCGGAGCATATCTAAACAAGTGTTCCCGCAGGAACACTCGCGAGCGACTCCCAGCACTAGGGCGCCTAGGGAAACGTGCGCACTGGATGAGGCAAGAGATGATGCGATCGGACACATGATATTCACGGTAGGTGTTCCTGCAGGAACATTCGGCGAAAGCTTCAACGCTAGCCAGGGCTTCGCACATAGCACAGAGTGTTCCTGTAGGAACACTTGTGGCTTGGCTCACGCAAGCTTTGACAAGGCTTGCCAGCTTCCGTCAGACGTGCGCTCGCGGCCGCGAGATTACGCTATGCAGAAGTGTTCCTGCAGGAACACTTGAGCTCCAGCAACGTTTAGATTGCAGTTCTCAACTTTGGCCCATGATGCTTTGTTCCACTTTGATACCTGTAATGCCAAATTGCGGCTTTAAACTGGCATTATTTGTCGTCATGATCCCACCTGTTTATAGTTGTGGTTCGGCGCTGAGCTCAGGTGTCTTGGATAGAAGGAGGATTCTGGCTTCCGAGAGCGGGATCGGGATGGGTGCCATGAACTGATGGTCAGGCAGGATGGAGTGGGCTCGGCTCAGTTGGGCGGTGCCGATCAGGAGAGCCAGGCAGTCCTTGAGGTTTTAGCAGGGCAGCGGCTGCAGGGAGGACTGCGTCGAAGCGTTCGACTGCGCGTAATGTGACGACGTCGAAGGCTGCGTGCCGGATCGATTCGGCGCGCACATCTTGTATATTGATGTTCGTCAATGTAAGGCCGCGAGCGACTTCGCGAAGGAAAGTCGCCTTCTTTTGATTGGATTCAATCAGCGTCAGAGAGATATCCGGGGCCCAGAGCTTAATGGGAATTCCGGGGAAACCTGCACCTGAGCCTACATCGGCCACCGTCGCCGCCTGGCTTACTTCATGGTGCGGGAAGAGGTGTTTGGCGGCGAAGAGGCTTTCGCCGAAGTGACGGGTCACGATTTCTTCGGGATCACGGATCGCGGTCAGGTTGATGCGGCGGTTCCAGCGCAGGAGAATATCGATGTACATCGATATATTCGAGAGAAGAATGGATGCGGGCGTTTTCGATCGATCCAATGTGCCTACAAAATCCGCCAGGAGTGCGGCAATCCTCGCCTGATCCATTCGGAGTGATTCTAGATCGGGGCCTGCCTGAGGGGAATGGGCGCCTGTTAGAAGCCCGATACGACAGCTGTGTGCACTTTCCACGACGTCAAACTCCCCACCCTCCCGCGAACTGCGCGGGAAGGGTGGGGCACCCTGTTGTTGACTCCAAAAAGCCACTCTGACGAGGGTTTAGTACCCTCTGCTTTGTCAAGACGTTTCGGAGAATTTTCTGAAAATTAACTTGGAATCATTGGGGCTGGAATTAGCATCCGAATGCGGTATGAAGGCCACGAAGCGGGAAATCTTTGACGAGCATTATCGGGTATTGTCTGTAGAGAGTCAAAGCTTAACCATTCAAGGCGTGCGCAGTGGGCAAGTGTTGACGATTGTGAATCAGACACCAGGAGTTGCGCTAACGCCGGCCGATTATCCGCCGGGGAAGCTGATTGCGCTGAGCGATCCTGCGAACAGGCCGACAAATTAGAACGCTGAGGTGGGTGGGCACAGGCACGTCTGATGCGTCGGAGTAGCAGTGTGCGTAATTCGATCGCTCGCTTCTGGCTGTTCGTATCGATCCAGCCACGTTCTCGCTCAGCGAGGACTGCCGAGCTTCGCTCGGCCGGACAGCGGGGGGCGGCTGTCCCTACATGGTCTGGTTCGTCACTGTCGCCTCGCTTCTTTTATAGTCCTGAACTTTTAGGTCTTCCCCGGGGTTAAGAAGATCAAAGTCCCCACCCTCTCGCGACAGCGCGAGAAGGGTGGGGCACCCCTTCTGACATCCTTTTTTCACCTCCCTTCTTTCGGTCTGCTTGACAGGTGGAGTTGGGTTCCGTATTTTCAGTTCGTACTGAAAGGGCTGATATGGCGGAACTGACTGCACTGCAAAAGCAATACATTCTTCATTGGGGGGAGATGGGGACGCGGTGGGGGATCAACCGGACGGTAGCGCAGATTCATGCCTTGCTGTATTTGTCGCCGAAGGCGCTGCCGGCAGAAGAGATTGCGGAAACTTTGAGCGTGGCACGATCGAATGTGAGCACATCCATTCGCGAGTTGGAGACCTGGGGCATTGTGCGGGCGGTGCATGTGCTAGGAGATCGCCGTGAACACTATGAATCAATGAAGGACGTGTGGGAGATGTTCCGGCTCGTCATAGAGCAGAGAAAGCGGAGAGAAATTGATCCTACGCGGGAAATGTTGCGGCGGTGCCTGGCGGATCTGGATCCCAAGGAGGCGGGGGCGGATTACACGCGCGAAAGGCTGGAGGCGATGGCCGGATTCTTTGAGGCGGTGACTGAGTTGCATGATCAGATGAAGGGGCTGCCTACTGGCACAGTGCGGAAGTTGCTGAAGATGGGCGCGAAGATGAAGAGGAAGAAGAGTTGAGTTCGATTGCTTGCTCTACCTGATTCCGGAGTTGCAATGAACTTCTTGAAAGTCAAATTCCCCACCCTCCCGCGAACTGCGCGGGAAGGGTGGGGCATCCCGGAGTGTGCCGACGTTGCTGGGTGCGAAATATGAATTAGGAAAAACAGTTTTAGCTCGGCGATCTACCTCATTTCGCGAGTTGCGATCGACCTCTCGAAAGTCAAAATCCCCACCCTCCCGCAAACCGCGCGGGAAGGGTGGGGCACCCCGGAGTGTGCTGACGTTGCTGGTGCGAAAATGAATTAGGAAAAAAATTTAGCTCGCGATCTACCTCATTTCGCGAGTTGCGATCAACTCTGAAAGTCAAATTCCCCACCCTCCCGCGAACTGCGCGGGAAGGGTGGGGCACCCCGTGGGTTTTGTGTGCACATTCTTTGCGGCAGTTAGAAAGTGGGCACTTGACACGGGGTTTGGAATGGTTCTGAATAGGGGATCACGAAAAAAATCCATCCGAAGTTTTTCTTACGACAAAAAAGTTTTGTGCTAGTATGCCGGACTGGTCCTCGATTTGAGCTTCGTTAATTTTTTCAGCGCGACGAACAAACGGACACATTCCGCAGTAAAATAGACGTTCCACGCAACTCAACACGGCAGTCTTGAACAGGCGCTCGAATACCAGCCGCCGTGGCGCCGCGCGGTGAAAAAATTTCATATATGTCATCAGGCACAACCACTCTGTCCCCGAACCCATGGGCGCGCATCCTGGATGCGCTGGAAAAGAAAATCAACCGGCACTCCTACGACACGTGGCTGAAGCCTACGCGCTACAGCCATTCCAGCGGGGGCATTCTGTTTGTGCGCGTGCCGACGGTGGAGTTCCGCCACGCGGGAGATAAATACGCGGATCTGATTCAGGAAGCGGTGGACGTGCTCGGGCTGGGGTTCAATGAAGTGAAGTTTGTTACGCCGGAAGATGATCCCGCGGCTACGCCTGTGCGGCATGACGGCGGGCTCGGAGGCAGTGCGGCGCCTTCGCAGTCGCGCTTCGATTGGGATGGAGCGGCGCAACTCAATCCGCGGTACACGTTTGATGCGTTCGTGATTGGCAGCGGAAACCAGTTTGCGCATGCGGCCTGCCGGGCGGTGGCGGAGAGGCCTTCCAAGGCATATAACCCGCTCTTCCTGTATGGCGGCGTTGGAATGGGCAAGACCCACCTCATGCAGGCGATCGGGCATGAGATCAAGCGACGGATGCCGCAAGCGGCGATCAGTTACGTGTCGAGCGAGAAGTTCACCAACGACATGATCAACTCGCTGCGGTACGACAAGATGACGTCGTTCCGTGATCGCTTCCGCGGAGTGGATGTGCTGCTGATCGACGACATCCAGTTCCTGGCGCAGAAAGAGCGGACGCAGGAAGAGTTCTTCCACACATTCAATGCGCTGCACGAGTCGATGAAGCAGATCGTGATTGCGAGTGACCGGTCGCCCAAGGAGTTGGCGGAGATTGAAGACCGATTGCGCAGCCGGTTCGAGTGGGGATTGATCGCGGATATCCAGCCGCCGGATCTTGAGACCAAAGTCGCGATTCTGCAGAAAAAGGCGGAGCAGGAGAAGGTCACGCTGCCGACTGACGTGGCTCTCTATGTGGCGTCCAATATTCGCTCGAACGTGCGCGAGCTCGAGGGAGCGCTTATCCGGCTGGTGGCTCACTCTTCCTTGATTGGCGCCGAGATCACTCTGCCGTATGCGCAGCAGGTTCTGAAGAATTTCATTGATTCGCAGGCGCGCAAGGTCACGATCGAATCCATACAAAAAATGGTGGCGGAGCAGTTCGGACTGCGGCTGGTGGAGATCAAGGCGAAGAACAATTCACGGGCGATTGTGTATCCGCGGCAGATTGCCATGTATCTGGCGAAGCAGTTGACGGAGGCGTCGCTGCCGGAGATTGGAAGGCAGTTCGGCGGCAAGCATCACACCACCGTGTTGCACTCGGTCGAGAAGATTGATGGAGTCCGCAAGAACGATAAAGATTTGAACAGGCTCATCAATAAACTGACTGAGCAATTAGGCGGATAAGACGCGGGGCGCGTGCTGATTTCCACTTTGCAATACAGTCTTCCTTGTATCTGGCTGTGAATGAGATGTGGAAGTTGTGCAAGGCAGGGCAGAAACCGGAATAGCGGGCGCGTTCTAGTGAGGGCTCCGAGGTTGGCGGGAGCGATTACTCACATCAAGGGTGGGCCCGGAAGCTGGTGAGAAGAGGTGGGTTGGTTGAGATTTCCACTTCTCCGCAGGGCCTACTGTTACTGCTGGTTTTATAGGTTTTGCATTTGATATAAGGTAGTACCAGAAGTAAGCGTCAGAATCTCTGGGCAGGTTTCGTGACCTCAGGGGCTAAAGCCCCGGCAAAATTTGGGGTACAACGGCACGGCTGAAGCCGTGCTCTTCCACGTTCCACTCAGGCGATTCGAGCATGGCAAGCCGTGTTTCGGGGAGAAGGAATTATGCCGGTGGAAGCCGCCGTTGCCGCTGGGACGATGGAAATCACGGTCAGCAAGTTTGAATTGCTGCGTGAATTGACCGCCACACAAGGCGTGGTCGAGCGCAAGACCACGATTCCCATCCTATCCAATTATTTATTTGAGGCGGCGGGAGACCGGCTGTCGATCACGGCGACCGACCTGGATCTGAGCCTGCGGACTTCTTGCTCGGCGAAGGTGAAGAAGGAAGGCTCGTGCACCATTCCGGCGCGCAAACTGCATGACTACGTGAAACTGCTGCCGGATGCGGATATCACGATCAAGTTGCTGGAAAATCATTGGGTCAGCATTCGCTGCGGGCGATCGAACACCAAGATGGTCGGGATGGCAAAGTCGAACTTCCCCAGCTTGCCGGTGTTTCCGACCGCGGGTGTGGTTTCGATTCCGGCGCAGATATTGCGAGGCTTGATCGCGCGGACGGGATTTGCGATCTCGAATGAAGAGTCGCGGTACACGCTGAATGGCGCGCTGATGCTGCTGAAGCCGGAGTCGATTACGATGGTGGCGACGGATGGGCATCGGCTGGCGCATTGCGAGCGCGCTGGCGAGAAGTTTGACGGCATCTCGGGCGAGATGAAGACGCTGGTGCCGAAGAAGGCGATGGATGAATTGAAGTCGCTGCTGGATTCGACCGATGCCGAGACAGTCGAGTTCGCGAAGGATGAATCGACGCTGTTCTTCCGCATTGGATCACGGCTGATGACTTCGCGGCAGCTGACGGGGCAATTCCCGAATTTCGAAGCGGTGCTGCCGAAGGATAACAGCAAGGTCATTCCCCTGAATGCGGATGATTTGAATGCAGCGATCCTGCGCGTGGCGCAATTTGCCGATGAGCGCTCGCGGGCCGTGCGGCTGAAGCTGGAGAAGGGCGAAGTGAAGATTTCCGCGTCCTCGACCGAGGCGGGTGAGTCGGAGGATTCGCTGGAGTGCTCTTACAACGGCGAACCGCTGACGATTGGCTTCAATGCGGCGTACCTGGTGGAGTTCCTGAAAGCTTCCGGGACGGCCGATGTGCGGCTGGAATTGAAGGATCCGCAGTCCGCGGGGCAGTTGCGGCCGGCTGAAGGGGATGATTATAAGTATCGGTACATTGTGATGCCGATGAGGATTTGATCGCGTTAGCCCGGGGCTAAAAGCCCCTTTCCTTCCTGCTTCTGACGCGGCGCTGAACAGCCGCTCTTCCAACTTTCCACATCTCTGACCGCTTTAGCACGGCGCTTCGCGCCGGGGCGGACGAGGGCGTCCGCCCCTACATAGGCTTGACCTACCTCCGGCGCTGGCTTACATTGGCGGCGAATTGAAATTTGCGGGGGGCACGTATGCTTGACGGATTTAAGAAGTTTATTCTGCGTGGGAATGTTGTGGATATGGCGGTGGGCGTGGTGATTGGCGCGGCGTTCGGCGGCGTGGTTACGGGGCTCAGCAAAGCTTTCATTACACCGCTGATTGCGGCAATCGTCGGCAAACCGGACTATTCCAGTCTAAAGTTCTATCTCCGCGGAACCGAGTTCCCCATCGGCGATTTCGTCAATGCGTGCATTTCCTTCCTTCTGATCGCCGCGACAGTTTATTTTTTTGTGGTGCTTCCCGTGAATGCGCTGATTGCGAGGATGCATCGCGGGGAAAAGTCGCCGGATCCCACTACGAAGAAGTGTCCGGAGTGCCTGAGCGAGATTCCAATTGAGGCTAAGCGGTGTTCTCAGTGCACGCAGCCGGTGATGGCGCGGGTTGCTTAGCCGGACTCGCGGGCACTGAAGTGCTCACGGAGATTGCTTCGGGACGGGAAGTCAAAGCCCCCACCCTCTCGCACAAAACGCGAGAAGGGTAGGGCACCCCCTCTTTCTCTCTTTCCATATCTCCCTCTTTCCTTCCCGCCGATTATTTTCGTTCGAGTACCATGGCTTTATGAGTTCTTGTTGCCGCCTGATTGTTGCTGCCCTCTTCCTAATCAGCGTTTGTGTTAGCGGGAGAGTTTACGCGCAGACTGGGGCACAGGGCTCATCCAGTTCGTCCAATGGACACGCGAAGAGGGCGGCTCGGTCTGCGGCTGGCGAGAGTGCGCTCGATCCTGGGAGCGTGGTGAATGGCGTTTATCGTAATAAGGCGCTCGGGTTGGCTGGCAAGGTTCCGGCGGGATGGGTTTTGCGGACCGAGGAGATGAATGCGCGTGAGGAGCAAAGTGGAACGGGAGAGAATGCGCAGATTGGCGCAGCGCCCGACCGGACTGACAAGGGCGGCTGTCCGTCTGGGTGCAGTACAGTTCTGATGGCGGCTTTTTCGCGGCCTCCTGAGGCTCGGGGGGAGGACGTTAACTCTTCCATTTTGATGGCTGCTGAGAGTGTGGCTAAGTATCCCGGGCTGAAGGACGCGGCGCAATATTTTGGGCCGCTTACTGAGGTGGCTAAGGCTCAGGGGTTCTCGGTGGATGAGGAGCCTTATGAGTTTGCTTTGGGATCGAGAAATTTGGTGCGGGGGGACTTTCACAAGGATGTGGGGAGCCGGGTGATGCGGCAGTCTACGCTGGCTTTTCTTTCGCATGGCTACGTGGTGTCTATCACCGTGATTGGCGGGACTGAGGACGAGGTGGAGGAGTTGATTGATGGAGTGAGTTTTGAAAAGCGGTGAGCTATGAGCGATGAGCTATGAGCAGTGACCTGAAACCTTCATCGTTGTGGCCGCCGTCCACTATTCCAGCGGTTCGGGATGGAGGCTTAGGTCTTTTTCGCCGGCGGCTTTTTTCTCGGCGTATTTTTTCATCCAGGCTTCCCAGCTTTTGCCGGCGGCGGTATCGCGTCCGGTGAAGGCGAGGGCGGCGATGTCGGAATATGGGATGGAGATCTTTTCGTTTGAGTTTTTCGGATAGAGGCGGACTACGGAATCCGTTAATGTGGCGCCGGTGCGACGGTCGAAGAGGTAGCCTTCCACTTTGCTGCCGTCTTTGCGGGTGATCGTAATGTCGCCACGATAGTCGAAGGCTTTCTCCAGCGCTTGGCGGAGTTCTTCTTCTGACGCTAGCTTGTGGGATCCAGCCTTCTAATTGCTCGTGCTCTGTGCCGGGGGCTACTTCCAAGGCGTCGGGATTGAGGAGTTTCCCGTGCGATGGATGCTGTTCGATGTGGCCGGCTTCTTTGCCTGTCATGTTTTTTAGGGAGTCAAATTCAGATAGTCAAATTCAGAACAGTCAAATCAGAACGTCAAATTCCCCACCCTCCCGCGAAAAACCGCGGGAAGGGTGGGGCACCCGCGTGGTTACGTGGGTTGCGAGCTTGGGTTGATTTGGATTAGCGGGTGAACCGGGGTTGGCGGTTCTTCCAGCATGTGCAGGGCTTCATCGTCTTTGTACTTAGCGAATAGCGTCGCTTTCACGGTGGCCAGAAATCCTGATAGTGAACTGAAGGTGGCGTTGACTGCGCTGGCTTCGTAGCCGCTGTGGACCATGCAATTGGCGCAGGCGGGATTGCCCGACTCGGTGCCGTAATTGTGCCATTCGGTCGCGGACATCAGCTCGTTGAAAGTTTCTGCGTAGCCATCCTGCAGGAGATAACAAGGTTTTTGCCAGCCGAAGATGTTGTAGGTGGGCATGCCCCAGGGAGTGCAGGGGAAGGTGCGTTTGCCCATCAGGAATTCCAGAAATAGCGGCGACAGGTTGAACTGCCAGCGCTTCTTGCGGTTCGAAAGAATTGCGCGGAACATGCGCCGGGTGCGGGCGCGGCCTAAGAAGTGTTTTTGATCGGGGGCTTTGTCGTAGGAGTAGCCGGGGGAAAGCATCATGCCCTCCACGCCGAGGTCCATCATCTCGTCGAAGAACGCTCTTACTGATTTTGGATTGGCTCCATCGAAGAGCGTGGTGTTGGTGGTTACGCGGAATCCCAGGCGCAGAGCTTCTTTTACGGCGTCAACGGCGATGTCGTAACCGCCTTCGCGGCAGACCGCGACGTCGTGTTCTTCCTGCTGACCGTCCAAGTGCACGCTGAAGGTCAGGTACTTGCTGGGCTTGAAGAGATGGATCTTCTCTTTCAGCAGCAGGGCATTGGTGCAGAGGTAGATGTACTTTTTGCGGGCGACCAGGCCTTCGATGATCTCACCGATCTGGGGGTGCATCAGGGGCTCGCCGCCGGGAATTGAAACCATGGGAGCGCCGCATTCGTCCACGGCGCGGAAGCATTCTTCGGGGGTGAGGTCCTTTTTAAGGATGTGGGCTGGGTACTGGATCTTGCCGCATCCGGCGCAGGCCAGGTTGCAGCGGAAGAGCGGTTCCAGCATCAGGACCAGCGGGTACTGCTTGCGTCCGGAAAGCTTTTGACGCAGCACGTAGCTGCTCACGGTCCACATTTGAGAGACGGGTACTGGCATTCTGACGAACCCCTGTATGGTTATTTTATCAGGTGGGGCGGTTTGGGGCTTGGGGTGGAACCTTGATTTGAAAGGCGTTAAGTACGGACGGATACTGCGGCACATAAGCCAAAAGGTGCTGGATCAATTGGGGTGGGGTCTCACTTGGTGAGCTGTCGGCAGTCCCCGCTCGGCTTCGCCTCGGGGCGGACGTAGGCGTCCGCGCCTACACGGGCATATTCCCTGCAACCTGGGGGTATGTTCGTCCGTCTAAAGGGCGTGACCTTGCGCATAGGGCCGCTCCCACAGGGACTCTTGTTCTGAGGGGCGAAACCCGATACCCTGATGTCCACAACCGGTATGTTTGACCCGCACCCTAACCTGGCGGACGAAGTCAACCGCGGCATTATTCAATCGGAAATTGAAGGTGGCGTTTTTCTGAACGATCTGCCACCCTCCACCGTGCTCGAGATTCAAACCATGCATCATCGTTACACGGCTGTGCTGCTGGGTGGCAGCGAGGCCCTGCTTTCTGGGCATCCGGAGTTTTGTCCGGAGCCGGTGCAGGTTGCGATTGCGGGATCCACCTGGGGCGGTTCGATGCTGAAGTTGCAGTATGTGGGACGGGGGATGCACCTGGAATTTCGGCATCCGGGATATGCGACTCCGATCATCACTTCACCCATCCAAGAGATTCGCGACAACGTGCCGTTGCCCGCGCTGGAGTTGGATGCGCGGCCGCATGGGGCGCATTCGTAGCAAGCCTCTCCCATCGAAGTATGCACCATTACATTTGAAAGACGTTGCCGCTGCGGCATTTGACTTGGCTGAGTGGAGGCTCTACCATTCGGGCCAGCGGGGCGCAAAACCGAAATCATGCCGCTCAAGATTGACACGCGCGAAGTCGCTCATGTCGCCATTCTGGACGTCAAGGGCCGGATTGTTCTTGGGGACGAAATTAGGGAACTCCGACACGCGGTGCGGAGCCTGGTGGCCGACGGAAAGAAGAAGATCATCCTCAATCTCGCCGATGTCGATTACATCGACAGTTCCGGAGTGGGGGAACTGGTGGGATGCTTCACTACCGTGCGCAATGCCGGGGGAGAATTGAAGCTGTTGAACCTGAGCCAGAAAGTCCATGACGTGCTGCACGTGACCAAGCTTTACACGGTGTTCGATATTCGCGATAACGAGTTTACCGCGGTGAAGTCGTTCGATTATTTCTTCGCGAAGTAAGTGGATGTCATTAGCGCGGGACCCAGACGCGCTTGCGGGGGATGACAGGTTGCGACATCCGCTCTTCAGGTGCTTTCCGAGCAACATTCCAGAGAGTATTCCACAATAATGTTGTCTTTACGGCTGAACCGTTCTAGCTACGTTGCAGGTTTCCGGCCAAGAGCTAGCATTGCATGTAGAACATCATGCGCCGCGGGAGAGATACTCGCGCCGGGTCGTGCCGCTCGTGGAATTTGGCGCCAAAGATCAGCGAAGCCTGGAAGAGAAGACTGCGTGCGAATTGATCTGGACGTCGCATCACAGCTTCCAGGGATGGACGTGTTCGCAGTGCGAGTGGAATTACCCTTTACCGACGCTGCTGCATGATCCGGAGGCGCGCACGGCATATGACCGGCTGGCGGCCGCGAAGTTTCGCGAGCATAAGTGTGCAGATCAATTGCGCCGGCTCCCAGTTCCCGATCACGAGAGTTTCACGCCACGCATCCGCAAGCTCGTGTCACAAGGTTTTAAACCCAAGGATGCGGTGGCCCTGTTTCTGCAGGAAGTCGCGCTGGAGTATCGGAACCAGCCAAAGACACTGGCGCGAGCCAAAGAAGATGGAGAGGATTTCTTGCGGAGAGTGAAGGCAGGACTCATTTGATCTAATACCCGTGACCAAGCCTGCGCTCGATTGCTATTCTGTCCCTCAAAATCAGACATGGACATTTTCATTGGTAGTGACACAGTGTTTTGCTCATTGACAAACTCAATGAGTTCAACGGAGAATCCACGCCTCGAAGTTGCCACTTCGAATCCGCGCAGGAGAGAAGAGAATATGAAATGGTTTTCGCTGGTCGCCTTGTTCTTGTGTGCCTTGTCGCTAGCAGCCCAGGAACCGAATAGGAATCCGAACAAAAAAGAGCCGCCGATCCTTGGTCCGCATTGGGAGCGCGGAGCTGCAAGCGCACACGCTCGCGCTGCAGCCAGTCCCGATATGAGCTATCACGGCGGCCCGATTCTGCCTTCGACCACAGTCAAGGCGATCTGGTGGGGCTCGAGCTGGCCCACATATAAGGGAGATGAGATTAGCGGCATGGACAAGTTTTATAGCGGGGTCAGCGGTACCAGCTATGCCGCGAGTAGCGATGAGTTCACCGACAGCGCCGGGCGCCGCGTGGGCAGTTCCATCACCTATCAAGGGCATGTAGTCGATGGAAGTTCGATCCCAACGAGAAGCATCAGCACGTCTGCGGTTCTGGCTGAAGTTTGCAAAGTCGTACCGAAGCCGGTGACTAACGGATATTATCCGGTCTATGTGGACAGAGCGCGAGGCGGAGCGAATTACTGTGCGTATCACAGCTGGGGATCGTGCAATGGAACTCCGATCGAGTTTGGCTTCTTCTTCAAGCCGGATGGCGACGGCGGATGCAATCCGGGCAGCACGCTGGCGGGCCAGTCGGAAGGGCTGGCGGCGGATGTGAATGTGTCGGGGCATGAGCTCTCGGAAACGCGCACGGATCCAAAGGGCAACGCCTGGTACGACAGCTCAGGGGAGGAGAATTCCGACAAATGCGCGTGGACGTTTGGCGGTTCGTATGTGCTGTTCGGAACACAAAAGTGGAAGATCCAGGGGAACTGGTCGAATTACGATTACGACCACAACACCGGGTACGCGAACTCCAGCGGACAGAAGGGGTGCGCGGACGGGACTAATTATCCGGGACCATTTACGCGGTAGGATTTGTGGTTGTTGAAAGCCCGACTCTTCCTGGAGTCGGGCTTTTTTTTCGAATTCATATGTGCTGCGAAGGACTTCAACATCCCCACCCTCCCGCGAACTGTGCGGGAAGGGTGGGGCACCCTGGGGGTACAGGATCAATTTGTGATTCCCATTTGGGTGAGGATGAAGGCGTAGTCGAAGGCTGACTCTTTCAGGCGGTCGTAGCGGCCGCTGGCGCCTCCGTGGCCTGCGGGGCTTAGATTCGTTTTCAACAGAAGCAGATTGTGATCGGTTCTTGTGGCCCGCATTTTCGCCACGTATTTTGCTGGTTCCCAGTACATCACCTGGCTGTCGTTGAAACTTGTTTTCACCAGCATGTTGGGATAGGTCTTGTTCTCGATGTTGTCATAGGGCGAGTAGGTGGTCATGTAGTCGTAGGCGGCTTTCTCTTTAGGATTGCCCCATTCTTCGAATTCGCCGACTGTGAGAGGAAGGCTCTCGTCCAGCATCGTGTTAATCACGTCTACGAAGGGGACTCCCACCAACGCCGCTTTGAACAGGTCGGGACGCATGTTTAGAACCGCGCCCATGAGGAGGCCTCCGGCGCTGCGGCCTTCGATGACCAGGCGGTCTTTCGAGCCATAGCCGCGCTTCAGCAGATCTTCGGCGCAGGCGATGAAATCGGTGAACGTAGTTTTCTTGTTCATCATCTTGCCGGCGTCATGCCAGGCTTTGCCCATCTCTCCCCCGCCGCGAATGTGTGCGACGGCGACTACCACTCCGCGATCGACCATGCTGAAGAGATTCGAGTTGAAGAACATGTCGATGGAGATTCCGTAGGAGCCGTAGCCGTACAGATAGAGCGGGCCGGTGCCGTCGAGCTTCGCAGTTTTCAGGCGGAGGACGGATACGGGAACCTTTACTCCGTCAGGCGCGACTGCGTAGATCTGTTCGACCTGATACTTCTTGGGATCATATCCGCCGGGAACTTCTTTTTGCTTCAGCAGCGTGGAAGTTCCTTTTTCCATGTCGTAGGAGAAGACGGAGGGCGGCGTGATGGGAGATTGATATCCGTAGCGGAATTCGGTGGTGTCGTAGACGCGATTGATGTAGGCATAGGCCGCGTACGCCGGTTCGGGAAAGGTGATGCGTTTGGATTGCGCGTTGCGCAGATCAATGACGCGGATTTGCGGCAGGCCGCTTTCGCGTTCGTAGAGGACACAGAAATTTCTGAAGAAGTCAGTGTCGTCGAGCATGATGTCGGGATTGTGGGGCAACACTTCACGCCAGTTCTTGCTACCCGGATCGGTGACGGGAGTGCTGACCAGGCGGAAGTTGCGTCCGGTATCGTTGACGCGAATGTAGAAGGAGCTGCCGTTGTGGTCGGGATAATATTCGACGCCTTGCTTGCGGGGTTCGACAACCTGCCAGTTGCCATCGGGCTGCGTGGCGGGGATGAAGCGGGCTTCGGAACTAGTGTGGCTCTTGGAGACGAGGAAGATATAAGACTGGCTGCGTGTCTTGTAGGCTTCGACGTTGAAGCGCGCGTCGGGTTCCTCGTAGACCAGGATGTCGGGATCGGTCGAGCCGACGGTGTGGCGGTAGAGGCGGTACTGGCGCTTGGAAACTTCGTCTTCCTGCGTGTAAAAGACCGTCTGATTATCGTTGGCCCAGACTACGGAGCCCACTCGTATGGCGTGATCGGTGAGAGTCTGGCCGGTGCGGAGATCTTTTACTGCCAGCGTGAACTGGCGGAAGCCGGTGTCGTCGTAGCTGTAGGCGAGCAGGTTGCCGTCGGGGCTTACGGCAAAGGCGGCAACGGTCATGAACGCCTTGCCCTGCGCGAGCTGGTTGATGTCGAGGAGAACTTCCTCCGAAGCGTCCGTGCTGGCTTTTTTGCGGCAGCGGATCTGGTACTGCTTGCCCGCCTCGGTGCGAACGTAATAGAAGTAGTCGCCTTCCCGGTAAGGAACTTCGACGTCGGTTTCCTTCACGCGGCTTAGCATCTCGTCATAAAGCTTCTTTTGCAGGGGCTCGGTCGGCTTCATCACCGTGTCGGTGTAGGCGTTTTCTTTTTCCAGGTAGGCGCGGACTTCAGGATTGGATTTCTCGCGGAGCCAATAATAGTTGTCGACCATTTTGTGTCCGTTGATTTCGCTTTCGTGGGGAACTTTCTTGGCGGTGGGGGGTGCGGGTGCATTGTCGGCTGCTATCAGAAACATGACGGGAACGAGCAGGAGGATGCGGCGGACGAATTGATTCATGAATCACCTTGAGGAGTGCGCAGTTTCGAGCAGGCAAAGATACTCCGGCGCGAGAGTGGATTGCAACGAGCGGCACTTACCATGGAGCACAGAGAGGAACACTGGAGCTAAAGCCCATTTTTATTGACTGAAGCTATCACGGCGGCGCTCTTACGCGTTGGATCCAACTCACGCAGTGAAGGCATCTGCACTTCTTGCAAGGAAGGCGCTTCGCGCGCGGGGCGGACGAGGCGTCCGCCCCTACACAAACGCTACTGAATCAGCGTGCCGCCGTTGCCGTTTGTTGGTTCGGCTTCGGGGGCGATTACAACTGCCGCGGCTACTCGGTCTCCGGGTTCGAGTTGCAGCAGGCGGACGCCTTGGGCGTTTCTTCCTGACTCGCGGATTGTGGTCGAGTCCATGCGGATGATTTTGCCGTAGTGGCTGATCAGCATGACTTCGGATTTTTCGTCGACCTGGGCGATGCCGACTACTTTGCCGACTCGCTCCGTGGTCTTGAGGTTGATTACGCCTTTACCTCCGCGGTTTGTGAGGCGGTAAGACTCGGCGGGAGTGCGCTTGCCGAATCCGCCTTCCGTGACGGAGAGGATCAGGTCGCCTTTGATCGCTTCGTCGACCACTTCAACTTCGCCTTCGACTTTTTCCTTCGGTGGAGCGGGAGCGTCGGGCTTAGTCGTTGTTGCCATGCCGATCACGTAATCTCCCTTTTCCAGGTCGATTCCCCTAACTCCGAAAGCGCCGCGGCCCATGGGACGCACGTGGCTTTCGTCGAAGCGAATGGCCATGCCTTCATGGCTGGCGAGGAACACGATCTGGTTGCCGTTGGTGATACGGACCGCGACGAGTTCGTCTCCCTGATCAATACCGATGGCGTTGATGCCATTGGAGCGGACGTGCATGAACTCACGCAACTCGGATTTCTTCACGGTGCCGTTGCGGGTGGCGAAGAAGACGTACTTGCTCTCTTCTTCGAGATTGCGGACCGCCACCATGGTCCTTACGCTTTCGCCGGGCTGCAGGCCGACAAGGTTGCCGATGTGCTTGCCTTTTCCGGCGGCGCTTACGTCCGGGATCTCGTACACCTTCAGCCAGTAGACGCGGCCGTTGTTGGTGAAGATCAGGATGTAGGCGTGCGTGCTCGCGAGGAAGAGATGCTCGACGAAATCTTCTTCGCGGGTCTTCATGCCGGTGCGGCCCGTGCCTCCGCGGCGCTGCATGCGGTAGGTGGAGATGGGCGTGCGCTTCATGTAGCCGGAGTGGCTGACGGTCACGGCGACTTGCTCGTCGGCGATGAGGTCTTCGAGGACAATCTCTGCGGCTTCGTCTTCGATGCGGGTGCGGCGCTCGTCTCCGTAGGCTTTCTTGACTTCTTCGAGTTCCTTAATGATGACGCCGCGCAGCTTCTTCTCGGAGCCGAGAATCGATTCGTACTCCGTGATGTCGTCGCGAACTTCTTTCAACTCGTTCGAGATTTCGTCGATCGAAAGCTTGGTCAGGCGATGCAATTGGAGTTCGAGGATGGCATCGGCCTGCTTGGTGGTGAAGGGCTTTTCGGCATCGATCCTCGGAGCGCGGCCGCTGGTGTTGATGTCGATCTTCTTGCCCCCGAAATAAGCGACCAGGTTCTCGCGAGCGTCGGCACGGTTCGCGCTGCCGCGAATGATGGTGATGACGTTGTCAAGGTGATCCAGCGCCTTGAGATAGCCTTCGAGGATGTGCTCGCGGTCTTTCGCCTTGGCGAGCAGGTAGGCGGTACGGCGGCGGACTACATCCACGCGATGCTCGATGAAGTACTTGATGGTCTGGATGATGCCCATTTCACGGGGCTGTCCGTTGACCACCGCCAGCAGGATCATCGAAAAGCTTTCCTGCATCTGCGTGTGTTTGAAGAGCTGGTTGAGAACGATCTGAGGCTCGGCGCCGCGCTTGAGTTCCACGACAATGCGCATGCCGTCGCGATCGGATTCGTCGCGCACATCGGAGATATCTTCGATGTCCTTGTCGTTGACCAGCTGTGCGATGCGCTTGATCAGGACGGCCTTGTTCACCTGGTAGGGAATTTCGGTGACGATGATGGCCTGGCGATCCTTGTTGATGTTCTCGATGGCGGCTTTGGCGCGCATCATGAAGCGGCCGCGGCCAGTGCGGTAGGCTTCGAAAATTCCGGAACGTCCGTGGATCATACCCGCGGTGGGAAAATCGGGGCCCTGCACGAATTTCAGGATCTCTGCGAGCTGCGCGCCGGGGTTGTTGACCAGCGTGATGGTGGCGTCCACGATTTCCGTCAGATTGTGCGGCGGAATTTTCGTCGCCATTCCTACCGCGATTCCGTCGGAGCCGTTGATCAGCAGATTCGGAATGCGCGCGGGAAGGACGTCAGGCTCGATTTCGCTACCGTCGTAATTGGGGTGGAAGTCGACGGTGTCTTTGTCCAAATCTTCGAGCAGCGACGTGGAAACTTGCGCAAGCTTGGCTTCGGTGTAACGGTCGGCCGCAGGAGGGTCTCCGTCAACGGAGCCGAAATTTCCCTGGCCGAAAATCAGGGGGTAACGCATCGACCAGGTTTGCGCCAGGCGAACCAGAGCGTCATACACGGCGAGATTGCCGTGTGGATGGTACTTGCCCATGACCTCGCCGACGATGCGGGCGCATTTGCGCGTCGCCCGGTTGGGGTACAACCCCATTTGTTGCATTGTAAAAAGTATTCGGCGATGGACTGGTTTTAGCCCGTCGCGGACGTCGGGGAGGGCGCGGCCGATGATCACCGACATCGAGTAGTCGAGATACGAGCGGCGCATCTCCTCTTCGATGTTGACGGGTTGAATGTTCAACGCGCCGGGGCCATCGCCGCCGGGCGGAGGAGTCAAGGGAAGTTCTGGATTCTGTTCGTCAGGCATGTTTTAGCTCTTAGCTCTCAGCTGTAAGCGCTCAGCGCGCTTGGGCGAAAACCTAGGTAAATAGCTTGTTTGCAGCGTTTTATGCGCCCTGGGAACTGATGTGATTATACCATGGAGAGAAGAGCGAAATCCGAGTCAGTATTGACTAGTGAAGCGCATCAGAACCGTTCTGAAAGCGGCACATCACGGCTGCCTGGAGGACCAGGCGTGTAGTGGCGAATCTTCACGTGATTGGGTCAAGCTTTGTAAAGCTAATTCTTATCCGTGCTCTCGATATTTTCCAAGCGCTGGTCTTTGCGATTGAGAAGTTCGCTCAGTTCGGCGACCAACTCGCTAAAGATCTTGTGATCTTTCTCTACGGCAATCCGTTGGCAGAGATAAAACATTCGCTCTCGTTCTTCGGGGGTCATTCGGCCTCCTACGTTCCTTGTCACTGAATGGAGCGGGAATACTGTAGCAAGAAATTGAGGGGTTGTCGGTCGGAAGAGCTACGAAGAAGGATCAGGAAAGGATGGCGGGAGCGGCTAACGGAGAGGCGTCGATGGCCGGCGATGGTTGTTGTGACGCAGGAAGTGGCAAGCTCAGCAAAATCTTCGTACCGGCCGGGCCGGATTCGATCTTCATCTCGCCGTGGAATTGGGCGACGCGCTCGCGCATTCCCCGGATACCTACGCCGGTGCCTTTCAACTGGATTTCTGCGAGTTTGTCGGCGGGGATTCCCTTCCCATTATCGGCCACCTCAAGCAGGAGGGTGCCATTCGAACGAGAGATGTGGATCAGAGCGTCGGTAGCGCCGGAGTGACGATGGATATTGGTTAGACATTCCTGGACCACGCGAAAAACGCCGAGTTCCATATGTTTGGGAATTCTTTCAAGATCGTGGGGAACCTCCAAATTGATTTTCAGCGGTGTCCTCTCGGCGAGGCCCTGGGTATACCAGGCGAGGGCGGAGGCCAATCCACTTTCATCGAGGAGTGGGGGATGCAACAGGTAGGACGTGGTGCGGATTTCCCGGTGCAACTGCTGAACCAATTGCTCGGACGCCTCGACCTGGCTGGCCAACTCGGGATCGCGGGCTGCAGCGTTCTGCTGCAACTGCGAGAGAGCCATGCTGAGAACCGTCAGGGTTTGGCCGGCACTGTCGTGAAGTTCACGCGCGAAGTGGCGGCGTTCGTTGTCCTGCGTTTGCAGAAGTTGCCGGGAAAGATCGCGCACCTGATCACTATGTTGCATCAATTCTCTACTTCGTTGTTCCAACTGCCGGGTGCGAACGCGGACTTCCGCATCCAGGGTCTCGGAAAGAGCGCGAAATCGTTCTTCACTGTGGCGCAATGCCTGATCGGCCCGCTTGCGTTCGATGGCAAAGGCGAGCTGGCGTGCGATAGTGAGACTGACTTCCAATTCGTCGGCCGAGAAGTCATGTACGTGTGAGAAGTACATCATGAACTTCCCGATCAAACGATTTTCGGAAACCAGGGGAATGAAAGCGAGGGCGACAATACCCTCGGATTTCACTACCTTGCGCAAGCCTTCGTCGAGTTCCGCGGAATCGACGTTTTCGATGCAGACAGGCCGGGGATCCGGGTCATCGATTTTCCAGGGCGAGTGTCCCTCGACGGCGCTGCGATAGCTATCGGAGAGTCCGCGCCAGGAAACAAAACGCATGACACCGGCGTGGTCGCAGAGCAGGATGGACGCGCGCTCGCATTGCAACGCCTCGCAAATCGCGTCGGTGGCGGCAGCATAGACGTCGCCGAGAGATGGGGCGCGGTGCAGCCGGTCGGCGAGGTGAAACAGAGCTTTTTGCTGACGGGCGGCATTGGCCAAAGCCCGCTCTGAGAGTTTGCGATTTGTGATGTCGCGGGTGACAGCCAGGTGGGCCACTTCCCCTGCCGCGGTCCGAAAAGGCGCGCCCTGAGTCTCCATGTGGCGGCGCACTCCCTGCAAGCCCTGAATGTCGAACTCGAGGGTTCCCTTTTGTCCGGCGCAGACTCTTTCGTTGAAGGAACGGAAGCGATCGCGATCTTCAGGGGCGATGAGGTTGTAGACATTCTCGCCAATAACTGCTTCCGGCGATTCGGCTCCGACCAGCGCGAGGCCTGCGGCATTCATCTGCAGCAAGGTGCCGTCGGCGGCGACGACCTTGACGCACTCAGGAGTGGTTTCGACGATAGAACGAAAGCGTTCCTTACTGTCGCGAAGCTCGCGCTCGGCGCGCCTGCGATCGCTGACGTCACGGGCAACTTTGGAAGCGCCAATGATGCGGCCCGCGGCGTCAAAGACCGGCGAGATGGTTACAGCCACGTCCACCAGGCTGCCGTCCTTGCGGCGGCGAACGGTATCAAAGTGGTCGATGCGTTCTCCCCTGCGAATGCGGGCGAGGATATCGGCTTCTTCGTCCAGATGATCCGGCGGAATGATGAGGGTAATGGACCGGCCAATCACCTCCTGGCTGGTGTAACCGAATATCCGCTCGGCACCCTTGTTCCAGCTCGTGATGATTCCGCTCAGGTTCTTACTTACGATGGCGTCGTCGGAGGAGTTGACGATCGCGGCGAGCAGATTACTGCCGGAATGAAGTTGCTTCCGGTCAGTGATGTCTACCAGCATGTTGATGCCGCCGACAATTTTTCCTTCCGCATTGCGCAAGGGCCTGGGAAAAGGGGTAAACCAGCGGCGAGTACCATCTGGCCGCTCGGCAATGGCCTCCTCACCGTACACGGCGCGACCCTCTTTGAGGGCAATGGCCATGGGACACTGGTCATGGGGAAGGGGTGTGCCGTCAGGGCGGAACAGCTTCCAGGTGACGCACCAACTATCGGTGCCAAGTTCAGGAATGCGTCCGGAAAATTGAATGGCCGCGGCGTTGTAATAGGTGAGGCGACCTTCGGCGTCGGTGAGATAGATGGCGGCGGGCAACTCATCCAGCGCCTGGCGGAAGCGCTGCTGCATTTTGATCGTCGTTATGGTTCGCGACGTTGCCCTTCAAGGGACTGGCAGGTTCCGCACCTGAATCATGTTTCTCGCCAAGAAGGTTCGAGATCATGGGGACCAGCTTACGGCCGAGATCGGATTTGGAAACGAAGCCTTGTGCGCCAACAGCGGACGCCTGTCTGGAGACGAGACCAGGATCATTCTGGCTGACGATGATGACATCAGCTTCCGGGACGTCGTGCCGGACAATGCGCGTCGCCTCGACGCCATCCATGCGAGGCATGGAGACGTCCATCAGAATCAAATCAGGCCGAAGAGAACGAGCCTTCTCGACAGCCTCCAAGCCATCGACAGCCTCACCGCAGATTGTCCACTCAGAATGCGAGGACAATAGTGACCGAACCGCGGTTCGGACGGCTTGATGGTCATCGACGATAAGGATTTTCACCCGGGCCTCTGCGATACGCGGCACAAGGCGGTCGAGCTACCCGGCCGAACAAGCGTTATTTTGCAGGAAACGTGTAAAGAGCGGCCATACAGGTTGTACCCTAAGGAGAAAATCTTAGAACTCGGGGGTCGTGTGGAACTGATTTTTGGGCTCCGTGGCATCTGGTCTGGTCAGTGCGGTGGAAGGAAGGAGCCGCCAAGCGATTCCGAACTCGCATAGACTGGGGCGGACGGAATTGATTGCGTCAGTTTGGCTGAGGCCTCGATAGCTTGTTTCTTTTGTTGGCCCGTCATGAGCGACGAGAGATTCTTGAGTTGCCGGGCTGCCCGTTTCTCGCCGCGATCAAGGGCCGCGAAATCGCACTTCGACGTAAGCGGAAACATAATATACGGGCTCGCCCTTGCCTTGCTCGTATACATAGCCGAGATCGAGTTGCGCGCGCGCATATCCCTGTTCGGCGGCCCTGCGCACCCATTTGGCGGCTGCGAAAAATCCTGCGGGACGCCGGTGCCGGTGTAATACATCCAGGCGAGATTCTCCTGGGCGGGAGCATAGCTGCGTTCGGCGGCGGCGCGAAACCAGGCTGCTGCCTGAGAATAGTCCCGCGCGATTCCCTTGCCGCGGAAATAGAGAGAAGCGAGGTTACATTGCGCGATCACTTCCCCGTGATCCGCAGCTCTGCGATACCAATCCGCGGCTCGATGAATGTCCCTCGAAACGCCCTCACCGTGTTCATACATTGAGCTAAGATTATTCTCGGCTGTGGGATGGCCCTGCCTGGCTGCGGCTTCGTAATAGGCGGCGGCTTGAGGATAATCGCGTTTTACTCCCTTACCTTGTTCGTAAAGGTAACCGAGCGCAAATTCGGCGTCGGGAAATCCCTGAGCTGCCGATTTGCGCAACCACTTCAGCGCCTCGTGGTAATCCGATGAAATGTTTGCGCCATTCATGTAGGTCCAACCCAGTTGGTATTCAGCTTTGGCGTCGCCTTGCTGGGCTTGCTGCGTGATGGATGAAAGAGGAGGAGGTGTAGCGGTCTGGGTAGGGGTGAGCTTGGTCTCGTGCTGAGCTTTGGTGCCGGCGAATCCGGAGAACCAGATGTGGGAGATCAACGTAACTGCAATGAGTGAGCGCGCAGGGATCAGCATGTCTTCAGGCCTCGTAAATTTTTTCCTGTCCACGCCAACGCGCCGAGGATCGGAGGGCCGACCGTGGGTTGGCGCCGGCATCTGGGAGAACTTTCAAGGCAATGCTTTCCGGCGACAATGCAATCGAGCACACGAGGACTACACGGCTTGATCCACAAACGGAAATGTATGAGGAGATTGAAGTTGGCAGGCTGATCACGGCGCGGCGACCAGGGGCTGCGAACGGGATCACTAACATTGGTGATGCTCTGACGTCCAAAGCGAAGGTGGGGAAATGCGAGTTATCCAGTCACCCGCTGAAAAGGTCCGGTTTGATGTTTTTGAGGTCGATCTTCGGGCAGGCGAATTGCGCAGAGACGGCCGTCGAATCAAACTACAAGAACAACCGTTTCGTGTTCTGTCGCTGCTGCTGCAGCGAACAGGAGAGGTGGTCACGCGTGAGGAATTGCGGGAGAGGCTCTGGCCTGTCGACACCTTCGTCGATTTCGATCATGGGCTGAACAGCGCGGTGGCCAGGCTTCGGGAGGCGTTGCGAGACTCCGCGGAGAAACCGCGGTTCATCGAAACGATCGCCAAACGAGGTTACCGGTTTATCGGCCAGATCGAGTCGGACAAAGATTCGGAAAGATCGTTTGCCGCGGCGGCCACTACCAGTGAGAAAACAAAGAGGCTGATCACAACCCGAATCTGGGTGGGGGTCACGATCTGTCTTGCTCTGCTGAGTACCGTCTCGATATGGGCGTTATACCGACCCAGTCCGGATGCGCAACTGGCGAAAATCGAAGTGGTGCCGCTCATCGGGCTACGGGGATTCCAGGCGACGCCTGCGCTCTCGCCGGACGGGACTCTGGTCGCATTCCGTCAAAGCGACGGCGCAAGAAAAACTGGAATCTATGTGGCGGTGGTGGGGGGAGACAGATCAATTCAGCTCACCAGCGATTCCGGGGATTGCTGTCCGACCTGGTCTCCAGATGGGCACGAGATTGCGTTCACCAGATATTCGGACAAAGTGTTCTCGATTGTGACCGTGCCGGCGCTTGGAGGCACAGAGCGGCGATTGTACCGTGGTCCGTCGCATATGGGCGGGGGACTTTCGTGGTCGCCAGATGGCAGTTCGATCGCGTTTTCCGAGAGCAATGAGAGCGATCCGACTCAGGCCTGGATCGCAGTGCTTTCGCTCGGCGATTCCAGCATACGAGAGATTACGTCGCCGCCGCCCGGATCGCTTGACCGCGCACCGATGTACTCTCCTGACGGTAAGCGCATGGCGTTCATTCGCTCTACGGTGGCAGGTGTGAGTAACGATATCTATGTCATGGCTGCGAACGGGGGACACGTAAAGCGGTTGACGTTCGACCACCGGCCGATCGGGGGATCGCCGGCGTGGACGACTGACAGCCGCGAGATCGTTTTTTCCTCCGCGCGCGGAGCCGCCATGGGGTTGTGGAGAGTCGCCGCGACGGGGTGCATACCGCGTCCCGTTGCAGGTCCGGTTGGGCAAGGCGGATGGCCAACAATTCCCGCCAACCGGGAGAATACTTTGGTGTACGAGGAGGGAACGTCAAAGTACGACATCTGGCGAGTTCAATTGAAGGATGCGAAGCATTCACAGGGCAAGCCAACACCCTTGGTTTCAGAGAAAGGGGACAAGATGCGGCCGGAGCTGTCTCCTGACGGCAAGAAAGTGGCATTTGAGTCTGACCGGCTTGGATTTTGGGATATCTGGACTTGCGACGTCGACGGGTCCGGTTGCGAGCAGATCACATCGTTGCACGGAACGGCGGGGCGAGCGCGGTGGCTCGCCGGACGGACATTACATCGCTTTCGAATTCCATCCCAACGAGCGCAGTGAGATTTACATGGTAGAAGTGCCGGGGGGAGTGCCACGCTTGTTGCCAACAATTCCTGGGGCCGATAATCTGTCGCCGAGCTGGTCACGAGATGGGAAATGGATATATTTTGCGTCGAAGCGCGGAACGGAAGCTTTCCAGGTCTGGAGAATGCCGGTGCAAGGGGGGGCGGCGATCCGGCTGACTAAGCATGGGGGAATCTCTCCGGTGGAATCGCTCGACGGGCGATACCTTTATTATTCCAAGTTGGAGCAGGGCGGCGTGTGGCGCATGCCGTTGCAAGGCGGCGAAGATCGCAGGTACTCAGCGAGATGGACGACGATGGCTGGCCCAACTGGGCTTGGTTCTGAGGGAATCTATTTTCTGAAGTTCGCAAGTTCCTGGATGCGGGGATTGCGCTGTGGGGGCCGGGTAGTGGAAAAACACAAGTCGTGTGGACGGTGGAGAAGAAACCTGGCTTGGGGTTGAGCCTGTCGTCGGGCGGCAAATCCATCGTCTACGCGCAGGACGAATTCGCCGAATCCAATCTGATGCTGGTCAGAAACTTCCGGTAACACGAAGCATACTGAATCGCTGATTGCTGGTCGTTACTTAGCTTTCGCTACTGGACTTAGCTTTCGCTACTGGCGTTTTCGGGGGCGGCGGAACCTTGAACACGACGCCGCGGTCGTCATTCTGCTTGCGGGTGGCGTCCAAATCGAGATCGGTCAAGGCAATCTTCCGCGAGTGGCCGCGAGTCAAATCCATCAAAGTAGGGCCGACAATGGCGTAGTTCCCGACCTCCAGCGTGTGTCCATCTTTGAAAACCAGCACAGTCGGCTGCAGCGGTTCGGGCTCGGGAGGCGGCTCAGGAGGCGCAACGTCGTCGCGGTCGGCTTGATGACGAGGCGCAGCCTCTTTCGCCGGCGGCACATACGAACGCTCGCCTGAACCGCGGCGATCGAATACGGTTGGGCCTCCCTGATGCTCGGCCTCGTCGGCGGGATAGGCGTCGTTCGAATTAGCCTCGTTGGGATAGCCCTCGCCTTCCGGAGCGGCGTCAACGGCGTAAGGAACAGGCACGGCGTAATATACGGCGCCCCCGGAATTATCGTCGTGATGATGACGATGTTGGCCGTCCCCGGAACGGTTGTCTCCGGAACGATTATCACCACGACCATGCTGGAACGGCGCTGTGCCGGGAGTTCCGGTTCTGAAGCGCGGGGCATAGCCTGCTGGGCCGACCGAGGTGACGCTGGCTGGGGGGCCATTCACGGGGCGGCCACCTACCCCGGGAGAAGTCACCGAAGATGGTGTGCCATTGACCTGAGCGTGGCTGGGGGCGACGCACAACACAGCGATCAGAAGCATGCACGCGAATAGGACCGCCGCCGAAAGCCCAGACTTCATATCAATAGGATACTCGTTTTTGACGCTCATGGATCGTCCCCCGAAAGTCGAACCTCTCCCTTTAGATGCCGGGATGGGGATAGCCCATCCATGGGTCGGTAAATATAGCACGGGTACTATAGGGAGAACTTTGATGTGTCACAAACTTGCGAACGAATCTGGTGGGTGTTCGATGCGCAAAATAGTGCACCCATGGGGGCTATAATTCCGGCATGAAATCGGCGGTTCGATTTGTGCTATTGGCGCTGGTGCTGCTGATTGTGGCCATGGTTTCGGCGTTGACGGCAATGCGGTTTGCCATTCATGGGCAAGAGGTTACGGTGCCTCCGCTGGTGGGGCTTGGTCCTGCTGAAGCGGAACGCGCAGCAGCAGGGCTGGGATTACAGATGTCCATCGAGAGGCAGTACTACAGTCCTCAGATTCCGGAGGGCAGGATTATGTCCCAGCTGCCCCTGCCCGGTACGAAGGTGCGGCGGGGGTGGCAGGTGCGGGTGGCGCAGAGTTTGGGACCTACGCGTGTGGCGATTCCGGATGTGACCGGCCAAAGCGAGCACGCAGCGGAGTTGAACATTCGTCGAAGGGGGCTCGACGTGGCTTCGATCGCGCAGGTGGCTACCGATGGGATTCCTCGAGATCAGGTGCTGGCGCAGAGTCCTCCGGGGAACGCTGGACAGGTGCTGGCGCCAAAGATCAGCTTGCTGGTTACCGCGGATGCACCCGCGCAGGCATTTGTGATGCCGAACTTTGTGGGGCAGCCGTTGGGCAGTGCGAGCCGGACGTTGCAGGACTCGGGATTCCGGTTGGGAAATGTGAGTGTGGCGGCTCCTCAGAATACGGTGGGGGATCAGGGGACTCCGAATGGGGAAGCAGCGCCGGCCGCTCAGCCGACGCCACCCCCGAGCGAGGTATCACCAGCCAGCATTATCCTTTCTCAAGTGCCCACGGCGGGGCAGAAGGTGTTGGCGGGGGCGACGGTCAGCTTCGAAGTGCGGTAAAACCTTTGCCACGGATTGGCGCGGATCTTCCCGGATTATTTTCTCTCCAGAATTGCGGCGAAAAAGCCGTCACACGGGTGCATGCCCGGGATTGTGCGCAGGTAGGGGCCTTTGGTGAGGGAGGCTTGGTCAGGCCACACGAGGTCTCCTGCTTCTTTCAGGCGGTCGAGTTCTGAGCGGCAATCGATCGGCTCGACGGAATTGTTTTCTCCGAGGATCTCTTCCACTACGTCTTCGTTCTCTTCTTTTTCCAGCGAACAGGTTGAGTACACTACTCGTCCTCCGCGCTTCACATGAGCGAGGGCGGAGCGAAGGATCGCGAGCTGGCGGTTGTGCAACTCAACGAGGTCGTGCGGGTCGAGGCGCCACTTGATTTCCGGGTTGCGGGAAAGCGTGCCTGTGCCGGAGCAGGGGACATCGGCCAGAACGCGATCGAATTGATCCGTAACCGGCATGTTCGTGGCGTCGGCTACGACGGTTTGGATCTTTTGCCGGGCCGGACTCACGAGTTCTTGCAGAAGACGCGCGCGATGGGGATGAAGTTCGACCGCGGTGATCTGCGCTGCCGGATTTTGATCGGCCATGGCTAGAGTCTTGCCACCGGGAGCGGCACAGCAGTCCAGGATGCGCGATCCGGTCATTTGCGAGCGGCTGACCAGCAGCGCGACAAGTTGAGATGCTTCATCCTGGATGACCAGATCGCCTTGGCGAAACGCTTTCGTCTTCGTGACGTCGCCCGTTTGTACGCGGCGAGAGGAAGCTAGAATCCTGCCTGGTTCCAGCGTGATGCCTTCGTGGTTGAGTTCGGCATCCGCGCTTGGCGTGCGCAGCCGGATGATGGTTGCGGGGATCTCTTGATCGTGGCGGCAGATCTGCTGCGCGGCAGGGAGTCCGAAGTGTCCGATCCAGCGTTCGACCAGCCATGGTGGGTGCGCCAGCGTGGAGGCCAGAGCTTCCACGGAGGATGGTTCGAGTTCGGCTTTTAAACTGGTGGTCGAGAGCTTGCGGAGAACGGCATTGACGAAGGGAGCGGCGGAACGTTTGCGGGCACGCTTTACCAGTTCGACGCTCTCGTGGAGGGCTGCGCGTGTGGGGATGCGATCAAGCCAGCGGAATTGGTAGAGAGCCAGACGGAGCGCGATCATGATTTCGATGTCCAGCCTGGATAACGGTTGGGAAGAGGCTTGCGCGATTTCTTCATCAAGGCGCGAACGCCAGCGCAGGACTCCCATGACTAGTTCGGTAGTCAGCGCGTGATCTTGAGTGGAGAGGCGCTGGTAGGTTGAGGCGTGGAGGAGTTCGGAGGCGTAGGAGGACTCGCTTTCGACTCGCAGCAGGATGTCGAACGCGGCGGCGCGGGCGGGGGAGATCGGCATTGATGGGATTGTACGATCGTTCAGCTGGTGAGGGGGGCGGGGACGCGGGCTTCGCCCGCGGGCGGACCGAGGCGTCTGCCCCTACATTAGTGCGCCTAGCTTTTCGTTTTCTTTTGGACGGTAGCCGTGGATGAAGTCGAGCGCTGAGGTGCGCTTTTTGCCTTCTAGTTGGAGTTCGAGGAGTTCGAGTGCGGTGTTTGCTCCGCAGCCAACCACTAAGTGATCCGGGATGATTTTCAGTTCGGATTGAGGAACGGTTTCGTTCGCCGGCTTTGCTTTAAGGATTTGAAGATTCTTGCCGCGGAATTTGGTGTACGCACCGGGCCAGGGCTGGAATCCGCGGAGGCGGTTATAAATTTCGGCTGCGGTCCGGGAGAAATCTATTTGACCATCTTCTTTCTTCAGGATTGGGGCAATGGTGGCTTGGGAGTCATTCTGCTTTCGAGGTTCGATCGTGCCCGCCTGCAAGCCGCGCAGGGTTTCGAGCATGAGATCGGCTCCGGCAGTGGCGAGGCGCGGAGCCAGGGTTTCGGAGGTGTCGTCGGGTGCGATTGGGAGCTCCTGCTGGAGGAGGATATCGCCGGTATCGAGTCCGGCGTCGATGCGCATTGTGGTGTTGCCGGTGAGCGTTTCACCTTTTGCGATTGCCCACTGGATGGGCGCGGCGCCGCGATATTTCGGGAGCAGCGAGGCATGCAGGTTGATGTTGCCCATCGGCGGCAGATCGAGCATCCATTGCGGAATGATGCGGCCATAGCCTACTACGATGATGGCTTCCGGTTTCAGCGAGGTGAGTTGCGTACGGAATTCTTCATTGGCCTTGATGCTGGCGGGTTGGGTGATTGGCAGATTCAAATTCAGTGCGGATTGTTTTACGGGTGAGGCGACTCGTTCGAGGCCACGGCCTTTGGGGCGGTCTGGTTGAGTAACGACTAGATGAATGCGATGGCCGGAGCGAACCAGTTTTTCCAGCGTGGGAACGGCGAAGGACGGGGTGCCGCAGAAGACTAGATCTAGAGGCATTTTGGCATGGTAATTGATGTGCGCGAGCGTATTGGCGGTGTGAACGGGAGTCAAAATCCCCACCCTCCCGCGAAAAACCGCGGGAAGGGTGGGGCACCCTCATTCTCGTTTAACGTTTCCGAAATTTTGTATTACCCAATCTTTACCATTCGCCGGCTTTCATTAGTTTGCGGATTTTGCGCTTCATCAGGTCGCGCTTTAAAGCGCTTATGTGGCTGATGTAGAGCTTGCCATTCAGGTGGTCGGTCTCGTGCAACAGGGCACGGGCTAAGAGTTCCTCGCCGGTTTTCTCGAAGACTTTGCCGTTAACATCCTGCGCCCGCACTTTGACTTTGTTTGGCCGGGTTACATTCTCGCGAAAGTCGGGGATGCTCAGGCAGCCTTCACTCTGAGTGTGTTTGCCTTCAGTGTGAATAATTTCGGGATTGATCAAGACCAGTCTGGCTTTCGGATCTTCCTTGAACGTTACATCGATCACGGCAATACGGCGCGCGATTCCGATCTGCGGGGCTGCCAGCCCGACCCCGTGGGCGGCGTACATGGATTCGAACATGTCATCGATCAGCTTTTTCAATTCGTCGTCGAAGACGGTAACCGTTTCCGAAGGTTTATCCAGAACCGGGCTGCCGAATTTTACGATGGGATAGATCATCAGAAGTTCTTCAGTTGCTGGCAGTAGCCCTGGAAATTGCGCAGAGTTTCTGTCATGGAATCACCGCCGAACTTTTCCAGAGCGCAGCGGGAAAGAGTCAAAGCCACCATGGCTTCGGCGGCCACTCCGGCCGCGGGAACCACGCATACATCGGAGCGTTCGTATGCGGCTTTTACCGGCTCTCTGGTGGAGAAGTCTACCGATTGCAGAGGACGGCGCAAAGTCGAAATTGGCTTGAGATAACCACGGACGCGGATATCTTCGCCGTTGGAGATGCCGCCTTCGATGCCTCCAGCATTGTTGTGGGCGCGGGAGAAGGGCGTGAATCCGGCAGTTCCGCTGTAGCCAATCTCGTCGTGCACTTGAGAACCGGGGCTGAAAGCTGCGGCCACGCCGGATCCGATCTCGACGGCTTTCACAGCTTGCAGAGACATCACGGCGGCCGCGAGCATGCCATCCAAGCGCTCATCCCACTGGGCGTAGGTGCCGAGACCGGGCGGGACCTGGTGCGCGACTACCTCGAAAACTCCGCCGAGCGAATCTCCAGTCTTTAGAACCTTGTCAACTTCTTCTTTCATGCGCTGTTCGGTATCGGGATCGGCACAGTTGAGCAGAACGTCGTCGCGGCCATAGAGCGTGACAATTTTTTCCCATGCGACTTCGTCGTGCAGGGTTACTCCGCCCGTGGTGATGACGTGACTTAGCACTTCGATGCCGAGTTCGCGAAGGAAAAGTTTTGCGAGGGCGCCGATGGCGACGCGAGCGGCGGATTCGCGAGCGGAGGCACGCTCGAGAATGTAGCGGGCTTCAGGGAAGTTGTACTTCAGCGCGCCGGCAAGGTCGGCATGGCCGGGGCGCGGAGAGGCGACGCGCTTGTGTTTTGCCGGATCGCCATTGCCGACCGGAAGAGATTCCTCCCAATTTTTCCAATCGCGGTTCGCAATTTGCAGCGAAATCGGGGATCCAATGGTGATGCCATGGCGAACGCCGGATACGATATGGGCGGTATCGCGCTCGATCTTCATGCGTCCGCCGCGGCCGTAGCCTTGCTGGCGGCGCCAAAGCTCGCGATCGAGGAAGGCCTGATCGATCTTTAATCCGGCGGGCATGCCAGAAAGGAAGGCGACCAGGGCTTCACCATGCGATTCTCCGGCAGTGAAGTAGCGCAACATAAATTTTTGATTGTACCTGATGTCATCCTGAACGAAGCGAGGGATATATGCAGTCTGCTCGCGGCAAGAAGATGCATAGATCCTTCGCTTTGCTCAGGATGACAAGGCCTTTTTGATCGGCTTTCAGAAACAGGGGAACTGTTCAGGACTCTGGGTTGCTTTCGGCGAAGACGCAGGCCAACTTGGCAGGGTACTCTAAGTATTGACGAGATTAACCAGGCTGGATCCCTGAAATGGCTATTTTCTTCTACAATTTGCAAATTCGGGGTCCAATGGACTTAACGAACAGTTTACAATCACTAGTACATCCTGGCTGAGAGAGGGCTCGCGAAGCCTGCGGAACCGTTCAATAGCCTCTGGACCGGAAGGAGGACCTGTGTGTCCCGTCGCACAGAATAACGACAAGAAGAGGATTCGGTGCGTTGTGGCCCACGACATTGCATGGCTGCGGCAAGGCGTGCGGCGGCTGCTTGACGATGCCCCGGATATTGCCGTGGTGGCGGAAGCCGAAGATGAGGTACAAACGTTGCGCGAAGTGTTTACACACCGGCCTGAGATCGTAGTGGTCGATCACCACATTTTCGAAGGCACGGCTGATCAGACGGAACGTCTGATCCTGCGAGAGTCGCCCTCCAGCAAGGTGCTATTCCTCACCAATCATGACGAGCAATCCCGAGGGGACGAGTTCAACGATACCGCTTGTGCGGTGCGGCGGACGTCGGCCGAGGAGCTCTTGGAGATGGTGCGCGAGACGGCTGCGGTAGAAGATGCTGATGAGGTTCCGGCGAGGGAGGTGGCCGAATGGCCGAGCGAACACTTGCCCCGGCGACGCGACTTAACTGCACGAGAGCGGGAAGTTTTGCAACTCCTGGCACAGGGCAAGACCGTGCGCTCCGCGGCTACCATCCTGGGGCTTAGCACGAAGACGGTCGATGCCCACAAATTCAATCTGATGCGCAAGCTTCGCGTCCATAACAAGGCTGAACTGGTGATGTGGGCGATCCAGACGAAGCTCGTCAAGCTTCCTGCCAACTTCTAAACGGCACCCAAACCGAGGAGCAAACTCCTGGACCAAGCCTGTGCGGCGGGAGGGATTTCTCTTTACTCGGATTACACACTGTTCTCGCCGCTTCATGCTTCGGGTCGCAGGCTTTGCGTCTTTGTGGCTGCGTCTGCCAGCCCTTCAAGGGATGAGACTGTGAGTTCCGGAGTAGCTTGGGCGGCTTTGACGGCGCCAACTCCTGGTCTTGCCGAGGGACGATTGACCCACACCGTGGCCAAGCCGAGGGCTTGGGCGGGAATTACGTCATGGTAAATACTTTGGCCTACGTGCAGAACGCGGTGGGCTGGAGTCTGGATCCGGCTCAGGGCAAGTTCAAAGATTTTCAGAGATGGCTTGTAGGCTTGTGCCTGCTGGGCCGTGATGACCTCGTCGAACTCGACGCCGAGCTTGGGGCGCGTGCCCGCGAACAGGTCATCATCAACGTTTGAGAGGATGACCAGGCGAAAGCGTGCTTTCAACCTGTGAAGTGCGCCGACCGTATCGGGCCATGGCTTCCAGTTCGGAAGGGATGCGGCCAGCGAACGAAGCTCATCCGGGCTGGGCGTGAATCCGAACTCAGTTCCGAATTGCGAGACCACGGACGCCAGGACTTCGCGGTAAGGCTGGAACTTTCCCTGCTCGGCCCTCATTTCGAAATCTCCATACAATTTGAGTAGCGTGCCGTCGTCCTCGGCTGTCTTGGCATGGGCCGCGAGAATACGACGCAGGGCGGGGAGAATGCCGGCTTCCCAATTGATGAGCGTCCCATAGCAGTCGAAGGTGACGACTTCGAAGCGCGAAAAATCGAGCATATGAGAATAGTGTAGAGCCAAAGCAAGGGTTCACGCTAAATGCGGCGTAGCGCTAAATATGACGAATCGGAGCGAGCTGCGAAAAATCCCAGGTCTCACAATCGAGACGTTTGAGGCCCGTTCAGGTACTCTTTAGCGGGGATGCTTCCCATGAACCGCGTTCTCTGCCTTTTACTTTCATTGCTTCTCACCAGAGTTGCTTTCGGACAGGGCGACAGCAAACATTTCGCACCAATTTCGCTGCATCCCCAGAATCCGCATTACTTTTTATTTCATGATCGTGCGCTTGCCCTGATCGGCAGCGGTGAGCACTACGGTGCGGTCTTGAACGGCGATTTCGACTATCGCAGGTATTTGGCAACACTTGAAGCGGAGGGGATGAACTACACGCGGCTGTTCGGCGGGTCGTATGTGGAGGTGCCGGCGAAGTCGTTTGGCATTTTGAGAAACGACCTGGCGCCGGCGAGCGGACGATTCGTGGCTCCCTGGGCCAGGGGCGGGACCGCGGGATACGCGGGCGGAGGCAACAAGTTTGATCTGGAGAATTGGAATGCGGAGTATTTCACCCGGCTGCGCGGGTTCCTGGCAGAGGCTGAGCGGCGCGCAATCGTGGTGGAGATTACGCTCTTCTCTTCGCAGTATGCCGAGGCTCAGTGGGCAATGTCGCCGTTTAATCGCGCTAACAATGTGAACCAGACTGATGCCATCGATTGGAAGAAAGTGAACACGCTTGAAAACGGTAACGTACTGGTGCATCAGGAAAGGTATGTAAGGAAGCTGGTGCAAGAGACGAATGCATCTGCGAATGTGATCTTTGAGATTGCAAACGAGCCATGGTCGGACCGGCCGGTGCTGGCTAACGTGGTGAATCCGTATCTATTCACCGGACGAGACCAGTATCCGAATTCGGTGGAATTGCCGGATGATTTGTCGATGGCATGGCAGGCGCGCGTTGCGGAGTGGATTACGAGCGAGGAATCCAAGCTGCCGAATCGGCATTTGATTGCGCAGAACTGCTGCAATTTCGTGTGTCCGATGAAGCAGACAATTGACGGCGTGAGCGTGGTGAATTTTCACTACGCATATCCGCAGGCGGCCGTGCTGAATTATGGCTTGGGCAAGGCCTTGTCGTACGACGAAACGGGTTTTCTGGGGCGCGAGGATGAGAAATACGCACGGCAGGCGTGGAATTTCATGCTGTCGGGCGGAGGAGTGTTCGATCACCTCGATTATTCGTTCAGCGTGGGCCATGAAGATGGAAAAGACCTGGAAGCGAATGGGCCGGGCGGCGGCAGTCCGGAGCTGCGGCGCCGATTGCGCATTCTGAGTGAGTTCCTTCGGGGTCTGCCACTATTGGAGATGGCTCCGGATTTCGACACGGTGCGACACGCGGGAGGTGTCGTAACGCACATGCTTTCCAGCCACACTGGGCAGTATGCGATGTATGTCGATGGGGATGGGCCGGCGGAGATCAGTTTGAAACTACCGCCGGGGGATTATTCGGTGCAGTGGGTGGATGTGATAACCGGCGGCAAAAAAGATGTGGGAGCATTCAAACATCCGGGGGGAGAGAAGGTTTTGAAGACTGGTGCATTCAGGAATGGGGTCGCGGCTAGGATCAGCAGGAAATAGGAATCAGAGTCGTTAACCCGAATCAAGCTGATTAACTGGTGGGACGAGAATGGCGATCTTCGCTGTGGGTTGCATACCGTGAAACGAGCGGATCGATGGTTTCATCGTTTGAAGTGGGAATTGCACGCCCAGTGCGTAGATCCTTCGCCCCGCGAACAGCGCGGGGCCCAGGATGACATGGGTACGGAGTTGGGATGGCGTATCGGTTGGATCACGATTTGTTGAAGGATGTTGCCGAGCAGATGATGAGCAGTGGTGTGGTATCGATTGGGAAAGTGTCCACCAAGGTGGAGAGAACTGGTTCGCGCAGGTTTCGGACGGTGCGGTTTGAGGGAGGTGGGCGAGAGTATCAGATGATTGAGCAGAATCCGGAGAAGCCTAGCCGTTGGGGAAAACTGGCGCGGGAAGGGCATCGGGTGGTGCAGGTGCGTGATGTGGAGTCGGGAAAGTATGTGGCCGCAGTGGTGGATGGGAAAGTGACTGAGTATTCGCGGTGACTGGTGCTCGAACAACCTGCGGCATTTCAAGAGTCGCGAGTAAGGTTGCGTCGCGGGCTTGAGTCAAAACAGTGAGTCAAAAGCTTGAGTCAAAATCCCCACCCTCCCGCTAAGAACGCGGGAAGGGTGGGGCACCCCTTGGGATAATTAACCGTTGATTGTGGCCATCATGTGATCGGGGTAGCGCTTGCCTGCGGCTACGTCCGGGGGGAAGACTTCGTCGATGCGCGCTAAGTCTTCTTGGCTGAGCTTCAGATCAACTGCGGCAACATTCTCCTCCAAATACTTTCTGCGCTTCGTGCCGGGAATCGGGACGATGTCATCTCCTTGTGCCAGTACCCATGCCAGGGCGAGTTGTGAGGGCTTGCAGTGCTTCTCGACGGCGATTTCTTCAACCCGGTGCACCAGATCTAAATTCTTCTGGAAATTGTCACCTTGAAACCGCGGGGTGTTGCGGCGGTAGTCGTCGGCGGGGAGATCTTCAAACGAGCGGAATTGTCCGGTGAGGAAGCCACGGCCGAGCGGACTGTATGCGACGAAGCCGATGCCGAGTTCGCGGCAGGTGGCGAGGATTTCCTGTTCAGGATCCCGCGACCACAGCGAGTATTCGGTTTGCAGCGCGCTGATGGGGTGAACTTTCATGGCGCGATGGAGCGTCTGCGGGCCGGCTTCTGAGAGGCCGACATATCGGACCTTGCCTTCGTTGACTAGTTGCGCCATTGCGCCGACGGTTTCTTCGATCGGCGTGCCAGGATCGACGCGGTGCTGGTAATAGAGATCGATGTGGTCCACGCCCAGGCGGCGCAGGCTGGCTTCGCAGGATTTCTTAACGTAGTCGGGCTTGCCGTTTACGCCACGGGCCATGGGATTGGCAGGATCGCGAACGATTCCGAATTTTGTGGCCAGGACTACCTGGTCGCGCTTGCCTTTGATGGCGCGTCCCACGAGTTCTTCGTTTAGAAAAGGGCCGTAGACGTCGGCGGTGTCGAGAAACGTGATGCCGAGTTCAAGGGCGCGGTGAATGGTAGCGATGGACTCACTGTCGTCGCGTCCGGAGTAGAACTCGGACATACCCATACAGCCGAGGCCTTCGGCTGAGACTTCGAGGCCCTGGCGGCCTAGTGTACGAAATTGCATGATTAATTTCTCCGGCTGGAATTCAGCGCGCACTTCTTATGATGCTGCTGTGCGGATTGGGCTGCTGAATTTGTGGAGGACGAGAGGAGTTCAAAATCCCCACCCTCCCGCTAAAGACGCGGGAAGGGTGGGGCACCCTCGCTTCACCCTCTTTGGTGCTATTTCGTCACTCTGATTAGGGGCCTGGTTTTATTGCTTATTTCGCCTATTTGGGTGGCGGGAATTGCGGCGGCTTGCAGCTTGCTTAGCAACTGCTCGCCATCTGCTGCGGCGATCAATAGGCCTCCGGCGGTTTGGGGGTCGTAGAGGATGGTGCGGAGGTCTTCGGAAATGTCGGAGTCGTATTCGACCGTGCATTCGGCGAAGTCGCGGTTGTTGTTAAGGCCGCCGGGGATGTGTCCTTGTTTTACGCATTCGAGAGCGCCTTCGAGAACTGGGACTGCGCTGGCGGAGATCGTCGCTGAGACATCCGAGGCTAGCAGCATTTCGCGCAGATGGCCGATCAGGCCGAAGCCGGTGATGTCGGTCATGGCATGGACGGCGAACCGCTGTCGAGCTTCGCTCGACTGGACAGCCGAGGTGGCTGTCCCTACATGGGTCGTTACTACTTCGGCGGCTTGCTTGTTCAGCGTGGTCATCGAGGCTATGGCGGCTTCGATCCATGCGGGTTTGGCTTTGTCTTTTTTTATCGCCGTGGAGATTACGCCTGTGCCTATCGCTTTGGTCAGGATCAAGGCGTCTCCCGCTTGGGCGCCTTGGTTCGCGTGGATCTTTTGGGGATGGATCAGGCCTGTTACCGAGTAGCCGAACTTGGTTTCTTCGTCGCGGATGCTGTGGCCGCCGATCACGGTGCATCCGGCTTCGATCATTTTTGAGAGGCCGCCGGCCAGAATGCGTTCGAGAATTTCGAGGTCCGCTTTATCGGGAAAGCAGACTAGAGCGAGCGCGGTGAGCGGCTTGCCTCCCATGGCATAGACATCGCTTAGCGAGTTGGTGGCGGCGATCTGGCCGAAGGTGTAGGGATCGTCCACGATTGGGGTGAAGAAGTCTACTGTCTGGACGAGCGCCTGATCGGGCGCGATTTGATACACGCCGGCATCGTCGGCGTGGTCGAAGCCGACCAGAACGTTGGGGTCGTGTTGCCGGGCTAATTTCCCAAGCACTTTGTCCAGCGCCGCTGGACTCAGCTTGGACGCTCAACCCGCGGCTTTTACCGACTCCGTCAGGCGGAATGGTTTTACTTCGGGCACGGGATCATTGTAACGGAGGGGACGAGCGTCTACAGGGGCTAAAGCCCGCACCTATGAAGGCGTCTAACGCGGCCCTGAACGGCCGCTCTTCCGCGCCGACACGGAGCTTTCATTTGACAGTTACGTCAGTGATGGTGATGTCGGGATACTGGTGGTTCCACTGCGAAGAGATGCTGTCAAAGGTTAGGCGGAAGGATGCGCTTTGGCCGGGAGCAACTGGCGCGGCGTTTAGATCGACGGGTTCTTCGTAGGCGCCATTACTCTTTACTACTCTGAGCGGGAGATCTTCGCGCTGGGCAACCTGGCCCATGGAATCTTCGAAATTGACCTGCACCACCACATGGGTGACGGTCTTGTCTCCGGTATTGGTGATCTTGCCGTCAATGTAGCTTACTGTAGCCCCAATAAAATTTTCGGCCGCGCTCATCTTGAAGTCTGAGAGCTTGAGATTGGCGATGTAGGGTGACGGAGCTTTTACCGGCTTCGGCGGTTCACGGAGCAGGAAGGCGGCGGCCAGCGCGATTCCGATCACGAGCGTAACTGCGACCGCGATAATGACACGGCTATTGTCGTGTTCTTCGGTCGCCGGAGTCTGCTGGTCCAGGGTGTTCATTAAGCTGATTGTAGGCTGTCGGAATTTGAATGTCGATTCGAGGGCGGTCCTTCAATCCGAATATGCTCACCCTTTCGAAAACTCGAATGACTTTAGAAAGTCAAAACCCCCACCCTCCCGCGAAAAGCGCGGGAAGGGTGGGGCACCCCGGAGTAATTTAATCAGGCTTCACGGGCGGCCAGGAGTTTTGCGGCGTTGTCTTGATAGAGCTGCTTCAGGACGTCATCGCTTAGACCTAAGCCATACAGCGGCCAGTGATACGAGAATTGCTCAGGTTCATAGAAGTGCTCGTCCTGGGATTCGAGGATGCGGAAGGTGATTCGGTACATCTGCGAGTCGAATCCCATGTCGGTTCCGTAGACCAGGCGGCCGGCATGCCTGGCGTAGAATTGCGCGGCGAAACGGGGGATGGGCGCGGTCTCGGCGTAGCGGGCGGAAATGTCAGCGTACAGATTGGGATTGCGGTCGAAGACCTCGCCCAGGTGATTCAGATCGTAATCCAGATTCGCGAAATGGCAGGCTACAAATGTCGTGTTGCGGTGGCGGCTCGCCGTGCGTTCGAGAATATCGACCATGCCGGACAGCTTAACGATGTTCGGCTGATTATCAAGGCGCCATTCGAAGGCGTTCATCAGGCCGTCGTTATGCTTGTCCATGGGCTCATACATCCAGATGGGATCAGCGACATGCAGGCTCACAGGCATGCGAAGTTCGGCGGCCTTTTCCCAGATCGCATCCACGCGTGCATCGTCGGGGTGCATTCCGGGTGCACTCAACTTCCCTGAGCGCAGGCCCTGACCTTTGTCGTGAATTTCGCCGATTCCGCGGGCTCCCTTTTCCCGGCAGCGCTCCAATTCCTTTGCTGCTCCCGGGCCGAATCCGGGCTGGTTGTAGCCATTCAGATCCAGGCCGCACCAGACTTCGAAGCGCTCGGGATGTTTCGAGTATTTCGCATAGATATCGTCGAATTCCTTTCCCGTGCTCATGGTGAGGATCATGGTTTTTTCGACATTGCATTCGTCCATGTTCTTCAACCAGGTATTGATCTCGGCTTCAGTTTTCGCGTAGGGATGCGAGTGCATGTCGATGATGGGATATTTGGCCTTGGCAACTTCTGTTACAGGAACTTTGTAGATGGAGCGTGGACGATAGTCTTTCAGCAGGATGGTTTTCGGATTCGGGGACGTTGCTTGCGGAGAAGCTGATTTTTTTTCTTCGGCCGCAAACGTCGATGAAGGAATTGCGATTGCAAGTCCAGCAAGGTTTGCGGATTTCAGGAAGGAACGGCGGTTCATGGAATCTCCGTATGGGTTCACAGTGATGGAACAGGAATGTTTAAACCTTATGCGGGTGGAAGGCAAGCGGCAAGTGTGGAGGATAACCGCGACGGAGGCCGGGGGCGTCGCTCAAGACAGAGCTGCTTCGCGCATGGGACAGCCCAGCGGGCTATCCCTACGTGAGAACTATTCGCCGCCCACTATTAGTCCATCGACGCGGATTGTGGGGGCGGCTACGGAGCCGCGGAATTCGAGGTCGCTGGCGATTTCAGAAATGTTGAAGAACAAATCCTTCAAGTTTCCTGCAACCGTGATTTCTTCGACTGGGTAAGTGAGTTCGCCATTGGATATCCAGAGGCCCGATGCGCCGCGGGAGTAGTCCCCGGTAACAAGATTGACGCCTTGACCGAGAAACTCGGTCACGTACAGTCCTTCTTTGATTCCTGCGATCAAATCCTTCGGAGCTCTTGGACCGGGCTGTAGAAAATAATTTCCCGGACCGATTCCGGGAGTGCCGGCCAATCCGCGCGAGGCATTGCCGGTGGTTTGCAGCCCGAGCTTTTTCGCCGTGTAGGTGTTCAGAAGGTAAGACTTCAGCACGCCGTTTTCTATCACCACTGTGCGGCGCGTAGGAATGCCTTCGCCATCGAAGGGGCTAGTCCCGAATCCGCCAGGGATCGTGCCATCGTCAATGATGGTCACGTTATCGCCGGCGATTTTCTGGCCGAGCTTTCCGGCGAGGAATGATGCGCCGCGATAGACGGAGTCTCCGTTGATGCCTTCGAAGATGTGCTCGAGAATTGAGGTCGAGACCATGGGATCGAAGACGACCGGCACTTTCGCAGTTTTCGCCTTGCGGGCGCCCAGGCGTCGAAGGGTGCGTTCGGCGGCGACCCGCCCAACCTTTTCCGGGGAGTCGAGTTTCTTCAGGGTGCGCGCGACCGAGAACCAGTAATCGCGCTGCATGGCGCCTTCATCTGTCTGCGCGATAGGAACGGCCGCCACAGAGCAATAGGAACGGGAGAATTCACCCACGAATCCGTGCGAGTTCGCCAAAACTTTGTGTCCGGTGGCGGCATCGAAAGATCCGCCTTCGGAATTCTTGATGCGCGAATCAAAATCGAGCGCGGCCTTCTCGGTGCGACGGGCGTAGTCGATGCGGTCGGCGCCGGGGAGGGAGTACACGTCCTCGTGATAGAGGTCGAGGTCGCCCTGGATCTGGCCGAGTTGATCGGCAGGCGGGATTCCTCCGAAAGGATCTTCGGAGGTGATTTTCGCGAGCTCGAGCGCGGAGTTCAGCATGCGGTCGAGGCCCGAGCGGGAGAAGTCACTGGAATACGTACTGGCAGATCGCTGTCCGAAGAAGACTCGGACTCCGATGGATCTTGAGCCCGATTCTTTCAGGGTCTCGACTTGACCCAGGCGGACGAGGGTGGAGAATTCGTCGCCTTCGCGGGCGACGCATTCGGCGGCAGTGGCGCCGCCTTTCATGGCGCGGCGGACGATGTCCTGGGCAACTTCGCGCAGGTCGGTGGCGAGTTTCGGTTTCTGAGTTTCGAGTTTTGCTGGCGACATAGAAATTATCAAGTGCAGAGCACGCGCAGGAAGTGCAGGGATCCTTCGCTTCGCTCAGGATGACATGCTTCGTCGAAAACGTTTCACTCAGGATGACGGGCCACTACTGCATGAAACCGCCGGGGTCTTTTCTGGCGGTGCCGCCAACGGTGAGGCGATCCACTTTCAGCGTTGGAATGCCAACGCCCACCGGGACCGCTTGCCCATCTTTCCCGCAGGTGCCCACGCCCTCGTCCAGCTTCAGATCGTTGCCGACCATCGATACTCTGGTCAGAACATCAGGCCCGTTGCCGATCAGGGTCGCGCCCTTAATCGGCGCCGTAATCTTGCCGTCTTCGATCATGTAGGCTTCGCTGGCGGAGAAAACGAATTTGCCGTTGGTAATATCCACCTGGCCTCCGCCAAAATTCACGGCGTACACGCCATGCTTCACCGAGCGAATGATGTCTTCGGGATGATCTTGCCCAGCCAGCATGTAAGTGTTGGTCATTCGTGGCATGGGGATGTGCTCGTAGCTTTCGCGACGTCCGTTGCCGGTGTCGGCGATGCCCATTAGACGCGCCGAAAGCTTATCGCTCAGATAGCCTTTCAGGATTCCCTTTTCGATCAGCACGGTTTCTTGTGTGGGCTCGCCTTCGTCATCGACGTTGAGCGATCCGCGACGCCAGGGCATGGTGCCGTTGTCTACGACCGTGCATTTCTCGCTAGCCACGCGCTTGCCGATCAAGCCTGCGAAGGCGGATGTCTGCTTGCGATTGAAATCGGCTTCCAGGCCGTGGCCTACCGCTTCGTGCAGCAGGACGCCCGGCCATCCGGGGCCGAGGACGACTTCCATTTCTCCCGCGGGGGCTTCACGGGCGTCGAGTTGCAGCAGGGCCTGCCGAGCGGCTTCTTTGGCGAAGTATTCAGGATTCTTATCGCCAAAGAAGAAGTCCAGGGCTACGCGGCCTCCGCCGCCGGCGGTGCCGCGGGCGGAGTTGCCGTCTGTCTTGGCGATGCAGGAAACATTCATGCGGGCGAGTGGCTGGGAGTCTTCGGCGAACGTTCCATCGGAGGCAACCACCAGGATGTTACGGAGTTCGTCGGCGTAGCTGGCGCGGACTTCTTTGATTCGTGAGTCGTAGGCGCGAGCAGCTTTGTCGGCACGCATTACGAGTTCCACTTTCGCACTGATCTCGGCGTCAACCGAGGGCAGCGTCACGGGATAAAGACTGCGGGCGGCGGACTTCTGGAATCCCGCCACTTTGGCCTTTGCGGGCGCACTGGCTATCAACGCAGCCGTGCGTGCGGCGTGCAGAATGCGGTCGCTGGAGAGATCGTCGGTGTAAGCATATCCGGTACGCTCGCCCGAGACGACGCGAACGCCGCAGCCTGCAGAAATGCCCTGGCTGGCAGACTTGACCATGGACTCGTCGACCATCAGCGAGGTCGAGGAGAGATATTCGAAATAAAGGTCGGCGTAGTCGCCCCCGGCGGAAAGCGCGGCGGAAAGATAGTGCTCCAAATCGCGATCCGTGAGGCCGTAGTGCTCGAAGAAGAAACGGGCTTTGTCTTTAATATTTTCCACGTTGGTTAGATGCCCGCGGGTTTGTTGAGGACTCGGAGGCGCTCCTGTGAGTTCATTATCCCACAGAGGTTTGTGGCGGATTGCGAACGTCCACAGGGTGATGTTCATTTGTCACAGACTGGCGGCCTCAGGATGTGGACAATTTTGGGGTGACTCCAGAGAGCCTCAATCGAACGATGCAGGATTTCCTGGCGGAAGCTGCGGGAGCCGTGGTGCTCGAGGATGGCGCGACGACGTTTGATCTGGCGCAGGCGAAGTATTCCATTTCGGGTGAGTACAACAAGTGCTTGTTGCATATATGGTCGGCGGAGCGAAATGCGGTCCGGCGGGTGCTGGATGCCGAGGTAAAAGGTGGAACGTTGCGCCTGGCGGTGCAGCGCCTGGGGCAGAGCCGTCCAACGAAGTTGGAAATTTGCCGGGAGCACGACCGGCGGTCTCCTTCTGAGAAGAAGGTGGCGCGAAGGAGCTATGAGCAGAGGCTCCGCCGCGCCATTGAGAGGCATTTGCCAGAATATCGAATAACGCGATTGACCACCGGTGTCGATCTGGAGAAGTCGTTTGGTCCGATTTATGCACGCGGGGTGGTGCGCCGGGGACAGTCGGGGTTTGCAGTTCTGGGAGTGAATGCATCGGAAACTCAGGCATCCGTCGATGCGGCTTTAACTTTCGGCATTTTGTGGGTGGATGCTTGCCGCGGAAATCCCCACGTCTCGCAAAAGCGGGGAAAAGTGGGACACACTGGTCTTGTATTTGAGGGGCTTCTCTTATTTGTGCCGCACGGCCGTTCGGCGCTGGTACGGGAGCGCATGGCGAACCTGAACCGGTCAGCCGCGAAATGGAGGCTGTTTGAATTCAATGAGCGTCATGACTCCGTGGTCGAGATCGACTGCTCGGACCGGGGAAACGTTGCGACGCGATTGGTCCATGCCACCAATGAAGCGGCCGCGCTGGAGCGATTCGCGCAATCCATCACACGCGTGAGGGGGATTCTGCCCAATTGCGAGGTGGCCGTCCTTTCCCCGGCCGAGGTCGCTTTTCGCTGGCGAGGGCTGGAGTTTGCCCGCGCGCGCATGGGAGCCGAAGCGGCAACATTTCGGAGCAAGCAGGAGATCGTGTTCGGCGTGGGCCCGGAAGAACGCGTCCTGGAGGATCGCGACTGGGCGACCTTTGTGCAATTGCTGACCGCATTGCGCGATGCGCGGCATCCGTACGGGCCGCGGCAGGATCGCTTGTTCCGCATGCATCCGGAACGCTGGCTGGAATCGCTGGTGATGGCAGATGTAAGCGTTATTGATGAGCGGCTCGAAGCGGAGTCCGCGTATTCCCAGGTGCCGGCATTTTCGGCTGCGGACCGGGCGATGATTGATGTCCTGACCTTAACGCGCGAGGCACGCCTCGCGGTTGTGGAATTGAAAGCGGACGAGGATATTCATCTGCCACTGCAGGGTCTGGATTATTGGGCGCGGGTGCAATGGCACCATGAACGCGGCGAGTTTCTGCAGTTTGGATACTTCGGCGGGAGAGAATTGGCGCAGCAATCGCCACTGCTGTTCCTCGTCGCTCCGGCTTTGCGTGTGCATCCGTCAACCGACACAATTTTGAAATACATCTCGCCGGAGATTGAGTGGGCATTCGTGGGCATTGACGAGAGGTGGAGAGAGGGGGTCAGGGTTGTGTTTCGTAAGCGGGCATTGACTCGTTTCCAGCGGGGGGATGTGGGCGCACTTAGCGGGGATTCATCAGATCACGTGGCGAAACCCGCTTGAGTTGCGAAAACGAGTTCATTGCTCGGTTATGGACGTCAAAACCCCCACCCTCCCGCGAACTGCGCGGGAAGGGTGGGGCACCCTGCGATCCCTTTAGTTCTTCCAGACGCCTAACAAGCGGCGGACGTCTACTAGTTGCGCCAGATGGTATGCATTGTGATCTGCGACTAGCAGCGCTTCGCGAAGGATGGTTTGGCCATCGCCCCATGGAATTTTGCCGAACAGGTCGGTCTTGGGATGCTCCACTAGGTCGACCATTGCTTGCTGATCGGCTCGGAATTGCTGGATGCTCTTGTTCCAGGCTGCGGCAGTTGGCGGTGCTTCGGTCCTTGGCCAGTATCCTTCCGGCCACTTGGGGGAGATGTGTTTCTGGTTGCGGCTGAATTCGAGGATGTCCCATTGCGCGATTCGGAGGTGCTCAAGCAACATCCAGGCGGAATGCGGGAAATTCGGGGGCTTGGCGCCGCGTAGATCGGGCGAGAGATTCTTGATAGCGTCGTCGAATTTCGCGTGGGCTCCGCCGCCGGAAATCAAATAGGCGAGGTTTTGGCGCAGGTGTTGATCGTGATCCTTCGTCACGGGAGGGCCTCCAGGAGTTTTCCAGGTTCAGTTTAGCGCGAAGCGCGGATCGTGTAGCCGCGGACGCTTTGTCCGGGGCTGCGCCCGAAGCGCGCAATTGGGTTACGATCGGCGTTCTTGGGAGGATTACGCTATTCCACGCTCGCTTCGCGAACGGGGCGGACGAGGTGTCCGCCCCTACATGACATCGTCAATTAGTGGCTTGAGGCGGTCTGCGCGGGGGCGGACTCGTCCATGTTGTTCCCAATTGCGTCGCCGGAGAGGACCAACTCTACCCGCCGGTTTTGCGCGCGACCCTCCGATGTTTCGTTGGAGGCGATGGGTTCGGTCTTGCCCAACCCTTTGGCTTCGATGGCACCGGCAGGGACTCCCTGCTGCACGAAATAGTCGCGCACCGATTCTGCACGGTGCTCTGACAGATTCTGGTTGTACTCGTCGCCGCCCACACTGTCGGTGTGTCCTTCCACGGCGAGGTGCAGGCTGGGATAGGCGAGGACGATTCCGGAAACTTTCGCCAGGCGCTCGCGGGCGGCGGGCAGAAGTTCGTAGCTCCCGCTGCGGAACAGCACGTCCGACATATTAGCGATGAGTCCGCGGGCCGAGTCTCGCGTGGCGAGAATCGAATTGAGCTGCTGCAAGAGACGGGCGCGGAGATCAGCCTTGTCCTTCTCCGCTTGCTGGCGCAGGATCTCGGATTGTGCGGCCGCGGCTTTTGCTTTATCGGCCTCAACGGCCAGAGCTTGCTGTTGCGCGAGCGCCTCTGCCTTCGCTTTCTCAGCTTCTTCTTTCTGGCGTGCCGCATCCTGCGCGGCGGCCAGAGCTTCCTGCTTCATGCGTTCAGCTTCCGCCATTGCTTGTTCAGCTTGCATGCGAGCTTGTTCGGCCTGCTGACGGGCGACTTCGGCCTCGACGCGGCGGCGTCCTTCGGCGTCAGCATCGGCACGAGCTCTGGCTTCACGAGCGGCAGCGGCTGCCTGAGCTTCAACTTCGGCTTTCTGTTTCACCGACATGACGCGCGCTTCTTCCGCGGTCTGAGTCGCTTCCTTGGCAGCGGCTTCGATGGTGGCCTTGTTCTGCTTCTGGCGGTACAAATCTTCCGCGTGCATCTGTTGCTGGCTGGCTTTAGCCAGGATCGACGCGGCGTACTTGTCGGCATCGGCGATGTGGGCGATGCGCAGAGCGTTGCGGGATTCAAATAATGCCAGGGGAGTCTTGCTGTCGATTCCGAAGATGGCGTCCTGAATGTGCGTGTTGCTAGAGGAGTAGGTGCCGCGAGTGACCAGCTCGTATTTCGCGTCGATGTTCTCGGTGGCCGCGCCGTCGATAGTTACGCTCTCGGAGACGACCATGTTGCCCGGCTGCGTCACCGCGAAGTACGGCTCGGCGGTCACGATCATGCCGAAGGTCTGCAAATCGGTGAAGGCCTTCACGTGGCCATTCCCATTCTTATCGAGGGTAAGTTCGCCAAGATTGTCTGGACGCCCCTGCGGCGATACGGCCCAGAGCACGTAAGTCAAGTATTCCAGGCCGAACTTGGTGGCTGGTTCAAAGCCGGCAAACCTGGCATCAATTTCGAGATTGGTCTTCTTGCCTTCGACCTTGGCCTCGCCGCTGGAGCCTTGCAGCAGGTCGGTTCCCTGGAAATCGACCTTCAGTCGATCCACCTTGCAGGCGGTAATGCATCGCCTTGGTGGTGCGTGAAACGGTTGCGGTAGCGGCAGCGGCGGAGTTGGACGTTTGCGATTGCGCGCAGGTCAGCGCCGCAGCGGCAAAGATCAGGGCAAGAGATAGCTGTTTCACTGTGTTCTCGAATCTGGGGGAGATTGAGAGATTTCTAATCTTTATATGGTGCGGGATGTTGCGGCGATTGAAAAGGACGGGAAGGGATGGGACTTTAGTAACACACCCTGCACAGCTCAAGGGGCTGTCCCTACGTCGGCCTAATCAGGGGATGAAGGCGATTGTGCCTTTTGGGCCTACGACCAGCGCTCCGCCTTCTGGATATGTGCTCACGGAATTGAAGCTGTAGCCTTGCTTCTTCTTGCCCCCGATGCGGTGTGGGTTATTGGGCAATTCGAAGTCGAAGATGAAATCTTCACCGATCACGAAGAGGCGTTGCGGGGAGATGGGTTTCATGCGGATTCGCTTTCCGGCGGTTTCGGCAGCTGATTCAGCTGCTTTTTGCTGAGCGGCTGCCTGGTTCACGCGCCGATCGTAGGCAATGGCGGAGAAATATGCCTGAGGTTTAATGGTGGCGAGCTTCCAGGTTTTTCCTCCGTCCTCCGTGAAGGCGAGGTTGGGGCCATCCTTCTTCGGATGCTTGTAGTCGCCTCCGGCGATTACCCCATGCAGCGGATCGCGGAAGGCGATAGAGAAGATTCCCGTGGAATCGGCACCCTGCATTATCGGAGTGTCGAAGACCTGCCACGTTTGACCGCGGTCGGGCGAGTGAAAAACGCGAGCAGCTTTGCCGCCGGTTGCAAACCAGATGTTGCGATCAGCAGAGGCAGGAAGAATGGAGGTACAGCTATTTGAGGCCGCGAAGGCGCCTTCTCCGGGGGCGGCTTCCGGCAGTTGCGACGATGGCATTCGATGCCACGACTCGCCATCTTCTGTTTCCAGCAATTCAAACTTCAGTTTGCCGGAGTCGTCTGGAATGGGATCGCCTAACACGACGCCATGCTTCGCATCCCAGAAGGCAATGGAATCAAAGAATCCCTTGGGATTGCTGTTGGTGGATTGAAGCTGCCAGTGCTGGCCAGCGTCGGCAGTGTGATAGATGCGCGACTGTTCGCCGGGTCCGGAAGACATCAGGAACGCTTCGTCTGCTGAGAGCGCAGCTATTCCGCGGAAGTCGAGTGCGGCGGCATCCGGGACCTGGTGAGCGGTCCAACTGCGCCCGCCGTCGATCGTACGAAGAAAAGTGCCGTGAGTGCCGCTGGCCCAGGCAATCTGGCGGGAAACGGCGCTTACTCCGCGCAAGTTCTCAATAGTATGAGAGATCTGAATGCGGGGTCCGGTTTGTGCCATTGCACTGCAGGCGACGATTACAACAAGCAGAGAACGCATGGAAGAACTCTTACCACAGAGGGCGGTGAGGAGCACAGAGGAAAGCACAGTTGTCTTCTGAAGACTCTCTCATCACACTTTCATCACTTCGCGGTGAAGTCGGCGAAGGAGGCTGACTTGCCGATATAAATCCGCAACGTGCAACGCGCTCCCACGTGGGCGAAGGCGACCTCCAAGGCGTCGGAAGCTTGCTCAACCTGCACCGTCTCCATTGCTGTTTTGGCGACGTCCTGTTTTTCGTCGTATGTGGCGGCCGCACTGACATTCTTACTCACCGCCAAGTTCCAGTTTCCGCGCGCCGGGATGGGGTACAGCGTGTACGCGCCAATTGGAATGGTGGAGGTCCCAAGCGATAGTTGTGCTTCGGTAAACAACGTCATGGCGGTACCGCCGGGAATCAAAGGCTTGCCGTTTTGAATTCTCTCTTTGTTAGCCGGAACCGGGGCATACCGTACATAGACTTGGCGACCGTCATCCAGATTGCAAGTAGTAGTGGACGTAGGCGGGTCGGATTGGGCCAGAAGCGAGGGCGTCAACAATAACGATATGAGTACTGCTCTCCAGACAAATGTGGCGGACATGGGAATGGAAAGCCTCCGCGCAGAAGTGTAGCGCCCGGAAGGCTTTCAGGGAAAGAATTTTAAGGAGTTAGGGTCCAAATAGTGGCAAAGCAGTGTCGTTCGTCATGCGTCTTCGGTGACGTTTTCCGAGGTCCCGGCGGTTGCTACCGTGACTGGCAGGTGCCGGTGCGTCGGGTGCCAAGCGAGGACGGAGTCCATGGGGAAATCAAAATTGAGAATTCTTTACGGCGAAGGAGAAGAGGACGTATTAGCGCAGCACGGCACGGCTATGGAAAAGGCCGGGCATACGGTGCAGAAGGCCATCGGGCGCAAAGCAGTGGATGAGGCTTTGAAGAAGTCCACATTCGACCTGCTCGTACTGGGGGCGACATTGACCCGCAATGATCGGCATCACCTGCCGTACATGGCGAAGAAGGCGAATGGCGAGATCAGCGTGCTGGTGCTGCACGCGGACGGTACCCGACATCCCTATGTCGACGCGTGCGTCGATACCGGGGCGAGCATTGAGAACATCCTGAGCCGGATTGAAAGCATGCAGATCGCGGGCATGATGCCGGCAGCCAAAGCGGTCGCGGCTGGAGCGGGAAAGTAACAGCAGCATTGGGGCAAGATTGAAAGCGGCCCCCTCGGGGCCGCTTTTCTCTTCCTGCAAAACGAACCACAGGAGCCACGAATCAAAGCAATTAACAAGTGGGAATTCTTATTTTCATTTTGGCCATTTCAACGGCGTTTACCACGAAGTGGCACTCCGTGAGCGCGTATAGTAGTCAGATTCGCGGAGAATGCATGAAAATCCTGGCTCTTCCCATACTGTTTGGCATGTTCGGCCTGTTGGCATCAGAGAGCCCCGCGTGGGGTGCTGCTCAGCCGCAGGTCTTTGACACTTCCGCGGGTCCCGTCAAGATCACTCCGCTGAATCACGCCAGCACCCTCCTCGAAGCCGGCGGAAAGGTGATCTATCTTGATCCCGCCAAGCCCGTGAACTTTTCCGGCCTGTCTAAGGCCGACCTGATCCTAATCACCGACATTCACGGCGATCACATGGATCCAGACGCAATTAAGGCAATCAGCAAGCCTGGGACAGAAATCGTTTCCTCAACAGCAGTCGCTCAAACGGTCACCACGGCCAAGCCCATATCTAACGGCGAAACGAAAACCTGGCAAGCCTGGACCATCGAAGCAATTCCTGCTTACAACGTGAAACGCGGTCCCGCTCCCGGAAAGCTCTTCCACGACAAAGGACGCGGCAACGGTTACGTCCTCACTTATGGCGGCAAACGATTTTATTTCTCAGGAGACACCGAAGGCGTGCCAGAAATGCGCGCGCTTAAAAATATCGACGTGGCCTTCGTCTGCATGAACCTGCCCTACACCATGCCGCCCGAAGAAGCTGCCGACGCGGTAAAGGCTTTCCATCCAAAAATCGTGATCCCATATCACTATCGAGGATCAGATCTCACGGTGTTTCAAAAAGCCTTGCAAGGCACCGGGATCGAAGTCCGCCTTTTGGAGTGGTATCCCAAGCAGTAACGCCGATGCCCCAAATCCAATTAACGGGTGCCCCACCCTTCCCGCGCTTTTCGCGGGAGGATGGGGATTTTGACTCTGTCACGAGTGAAGCATGGCAGCTTGGCCAAGTCTTTGCATTCCGCCAAATGTGACCGGCGGGGCAAGAGAATTGGGCCCTCGCATGGAAAACCGGCCACAACAGCTCACCTTATCAGGGATGTGCAATAGCGAGAAATCTCGTTCGAGTCACATCCGGCGGTGATCACTTGCCGAACAAATCCGTCATCAGCTTCACATTCGGATCTGCGGCGTGGTTGATGTAGCTCAGGCCGAACCCGGCTTCGATCGTCTTGAGCAGCGAGAAGTGATTGTATTTGACGTTGCTCGTCTTGCCGCCCGGCGAATAGTTCGTATCCACGATGGTAATCACCTGGTTGGGCAGCGAGCTGAAATCGTTCTCGTCCCAAACAGTGACGATCACGTTGTTGCCCTCTTTCCATGCTCGCGAGCTCTTGATGGCCGGAATGAGAATGCTCAAGGCCGCATCGCCCTGCGCAATCGCGTTCTGGTCAACGGAGCATCCCGTGCCCATCTCGCTCGACCCGCGCCCGTGCTGGTCATGGCACTGGTTGGGCACGATGTAGGAATAGTTCGGCACATGACCGCTCCTCAGATCAGCATAGAGTTGATGGAAATCCACAGCCCGTTGGAGACTGAGCGCTGGATTCGAGCCCTGCTGGATGTTCGCAAAATATGCGAACGGGTTGTGCTTCACAGCATAGAGCTTGGGCATGCCGGGTTCTGATGGTGTGTTTTTCTTGTCCGAGACGAGACCGTCGCTGTTGTTCACGCCATCTGCCCCGAAAGGAGGAAGATTCTCCTGGTACGTCTTCCAGCTCTTCCCGGCTTGCACCAGTTGGTCCGCAATGGTGATTGCCTGTGCCGGCGCCGCCGGAAGCGGATCGTTATGAATCGGCTCCTGCGGAGTGCCCTCGTTGGTCGTGTCTACGGCGGGGGTGGGGGCATCCATGCCGCTGCCCGCAACAGGGCAGGTGTCGGTCGTCGCCGATTCGTCTGCCGGAATCCCGGATTCGATATTCGAGACGCAGTTCGTATTGTGCCAGTCCGGTGAATCGTCGTTGATGATGCCGAAGTTCGATCCGCCCACTATTTCCAGGTAGTTAGTCAAACTTGGGTGGCCGACGGCGAAATAGTTGTTGGCCAGGTTGGCGGCCGCCGCATATGACGTGATGAACGGCGCATTGGGATTGCCGAGAACCTGGCTGATGTGATGGTTCTCCATCATGATGATGAAAACATGATCAAGATGGCGAAGGCCCTTGGAATGCTCATCCTCCTCAGCCAGCAACCCCCCTGTGAACACCGCAAACGCGCAGAGAACTACAAAAACTTTTCTCATGTTGATCTCCTGTACTTGTGTAAAAACAATTGATCTCTGGGAATGAACGGTCTTCACCTTGCCGCATCCCGCCTGCGAAAGCCTCGCCGGTAGCCCGGCAGTCAACGGACACACGCTAAAGGCAGTCTGTTAAGCTCCGGTAACAGCATCGTTAAGATTGGGTGAATTCGGGCGAGCAGGACGGAAATGGATTCAGCCTTGGCAGCGGCTCACCTCAAGAAACTGCAATTGCGCGCTTTCGCATTTCGTTCTACTATCCGGATTAGTGGCCAGCACCAAAAATAACGTCGAAGTGGATCCGAATCGCGAGCGCCTGGTTTCAGCGGCTCCGGTGGGTGACGATTCCTCGTTCGAACTGAAGCTGCGTCCGCAGCGCCTGTCCGAGTTCATCGGGCAGAAGAAGGTCAAGGAAAACTTGGCGGTGGCGATTGAGGCCGCCCGCTCACGCGGCGAGGCTATGGACCACGTCTTGCTCTACGGCCCTCCTGGCCTGGGCAAGACCACGCTGGCCAACATCATTGCCAACGAGTTGGGCGTTCATTTTCAGCCTACCGCCGCGCCATTGCTGCAGATTAAAGGCGACTTGACTGCAATCATTACCAACCTGCAAGACAAGCAAGTCCTGTTCATCGACGAGATCCATCGGCTGCAGCCGGTTTTGGAAGAACTGCTTTATTCCGCGCTCGAGGATTACAAGCTGGACATCATCATCGGCCAGGGTCCCTCGGCTCGCACTCACACCCTCGAAGTGAAGCCTTTTACTTTCGTGGGAGCAACCACGCGCGCCGGTCTGATTTCAGCTCCGCTGCGTGCTCGCTTTGGAATTGTGCTGCGGCTGGAGTTTTACACTCCCGAGGATTTGCAAGTGATCGTCGAGCGCTCGGCGGAGATCCTCGGCGTCGCGGTTGACGATGCAGGCGCCCGCGAAATCGCCAGCCGTTCCCGAGGCACTCCCAGAATCGCGAACCGTCTCCTTCGCCGCGTGCGCGACTACGCCCAGGTGCGCGGCGCCGGCAAAATCGATGAGCCGACCGCGAAGGCATCACTGCAGATGCTCGAAGTGGATCAATACGGCTTCGATGAGGTCGACCGTCGTCTGCTTCTCACCATTATCGAGAAATATCAGGGAGGACCCGTCGGCGTGAACACCCTGGCGGCAGTTCTGGCGGAAGAACCCGACGCTATCGAGGAAATCTATGAGCCATTTCTGATGCAGATCGGGTTCCTGAACCGCACTCCACGTGGCCGCGTGGCAACCCACCTGGCCTACGAGCATTTCGGAATCACTCCGAATCGCCGCCAAGCCTCCCTGTTCTAAATGAAACCCGCAGTCGCCGCCTTCCGCATGCATTCCGGATGGGGCGCACTGGTCGTCATTTCCGGCTCGTCTGCCAACCCAGAGCTCATCGAGAGAAGGCGCATTACGATCATTGACCCTGCAGTCATTGGAACAAAACAGCCCTATCACTTCGCTGAAAGTCTTTCTCTTCCCGAGGCTGAAAACCACCTGCGGAGGTGCGCCGACGCCTCAGAGGATCTCGCTCTCAAAGCCATCGGCGAAACGCAAATGGCTCTCCGAAAAAGGGGCTACGATGCCGTCGCTGCCGCGATGCTGCTGGCTTCCGCGCGTGCCTTGCCCCCGCTTGCGAACATTCTGCGTGCTCATCCGCTCATCCATACCGCCGAAGGAGAATTCTTCCGCAAAGCTGTTCAGCAGGCCTGTCAGCGAAGTGGCCTGGCTTGCACCGGATTTCGCGAGAGCGAACTCGATCAGCAAGCGAAGTCAGAGTTCGGCCGCAACACCCAGCGCCATTTGCGCAAAATAGAAGAATTGGGCCGTCTGGCCGGACCTCCCTGGACCCAGGACTACAAACGCGCCGCGCTCGCCGCCTGGATTCTCCTCACACGTACACTCAACCCGCATGCGCACGCGCGCTGAAATACCTGACGTCATCCTGTCTCAGTTGTAAGTCCCGCGATTTCCGGTTATCGCGACAAAACACTCTTTTTTGTTTCGCCATCCCGGGGATGGTGTATCTTGCTCAATTCCAGAGGGGTCGCCGGGGGACGGGAAGTCGTGCGTCTGAGTCAAGTCTCATGAGCCGCCATTTTGCCCGGGCGGCATTGATCGTTATGCTGGCAGCGTTGCGCGTGGCAGCGCTCGCCGCTTTGCCGCCTCAATCCGCGGACTCGACGAGTTCGCAGACGTCCAATCCGGCATCTCCGCAGCCTTCACCGTCTTCTGCACCTGCGCAACAACCAGCGCAACAGCCTCCACCTTCGCCGCAGTATCCCTCACCTTCAGCGCAAGAGCCTGAGCCTGCCATCAAGGATCCCGGCATCCAGCCCGCTCCCAGACCGGAAGTGGCTCCGCCGGGAGTCACAATTCCACGGCTTGATCGTGCGCCGTCCCTCGACGACTTCTTAACCATGCAGCCGCGTGGAAACATCGCTCTGCACATGGCAAGGATTACCGGTTTCACGCAACGCAATCCGCATGATGGCGAGCCGGTCACCGAACCCACCGACGCCTATCTAGGCTACGACCAGAAGAATATCTACGTAGCCTTCGTCTGCTTTGATGACGCTAAAAAAGTGCGCGCCCGCATGTCTCGTCGTGAAGATATTTTTGACGACGACCAGGTGGAAGTCATTCTCGACACCTTTCACGACCGCCGCCGCGCCTACGCCTTCCAGACCACCCCACTCGGGGTGCAGTGGGATGCGATATGGACTGAAGCCTCGCGAGACGAGCAGACGCAAGGTCACTTCGACACTTCCTTTGATACGGTCTGGGATTCCAAAGGGAAAGTTACTTCCCGGGGCTACGTAGTCTTGATGGAGATCCCTTTCAAGAGCCTCCGCTTTCCTGCGGGGCATGAGCAGGAGTGGGGCATCATCCTCTACCGCGGGATTACGCGCAAGACCGAAGACTCTTTCTGGCCTCACATCTCTTACAAGATTGAAGGCAGGCTGGGGCAAGCTGCGACGCTCAATGGCCTGGAAGGTATTTCTCCCGGCCGCGACATTGAACTCATGCCGTACGGCATTACCCGCGGATTTCGCGCCCTCGATACCCGTGATCCGGCGAATCCCTATTTTCAGAAAGCTACAGTTCAGGGCCAACCTGGAATGGACGCGAAGTTCGTCTTCCGCGATCACTTCACTCTCGATCTCACGGCGAATCCCGATTTCAGCCAGGTTGAATCCGAAGATCCCCAGATCACGGTGAACCAGCGCTACGCGGTCTATTTTCCCGAGAAGCGCCCGTTCTTTCTCGAAAACGAAGATTTCTTCCGCACTCCAATGGATCTGTTTTTCACCCGGAACATTGGCGATCCCTCTGCTGGTGTCCGCCTCACCGGAAAAGACGGCCCCTACTCGCTAGGCATAATGAGCTCCGACGACCGAAGCCCGGGGCTGGCTATTCCGGACTACTATCCCCTCTCCGACCTGCGCTCCTACTTCACCGTCGCTCGCGTCAGCCGTGACATCTTCCGCCAATCCAGCGTCGGCGTGCTCTACACCGATTGGGAATGCCCTACCACAGGGGAGTACAACCGCATCGGCGGCGTCGACACGCGACTGAAATTCAGCCCCAACTGGACGCTCGATGGTCAAGCCGTCACCAGTTCCAGCACCATCCTGGGCGATTTCTTCAATCCGAATTACTCCGCTAACAATTGCGAAGCCAACTACTACCCGTTCAGCTCCGGGAATGTCGGCAACACCAGCAATAATCACTATGCCGGGCCCGCCGAGAAGCTTCAGCTCCATCACGATGGCCTGCACTTCACCTACGACGCAACTTACAACGACGTCTCTCCCGGCTTCGTTTCCATGCCTGGTTTCATCAACCGTGTCGACATTCGGGAGACCACGCAGGAACTCGACTATCGATTCCGTCCCCGGAGAGGCTGGGTTGTCGATTGGGGACCTTCGCTGAACCTGCGTTACGACTTCGATCACACCGGATTGCGCCTCGATACAGACTACCTTCCCTATCTCGCCATTCAAGGCCGCGGTAAAACCGTGATCATCCTGCGACCCTATGAACAACTGCGGGAGCGTTTGCGGTCCAGGGATTTTTGCTTCTACGGTTATTGTCCGTCAATGCTTTTGCCCAGCCAGGACTATCACGAACACTTCAGCGGAGCGCAATTCCAGACCGGGTATTTCAAGAAAGTCACGATCTTCGCCAGCTATCTCTGGGGGAGTGGAGTGAACTTCGTAGCGGCGCCAAGTTCGTCGGATCCCATCTCTGATCCTTATAGCCATCCCTATCTGGCCCGGCAAGATGTAGCCCAGGCCAGCCTCGTAATGCGGCCCATCCAGCCACTGAAAATTGAAAACACGTACCTGTTCGAACGCCTTCGCCCGAACCAGAGCACTTACCTGTTTGCAGCTTCCCAAACTCCCGGCGCCGGCCGCAGCATTTTCAACGACCATATCCTGCGCAGCAAGTGGAACTGGCAATTCACTCCCAAGCTTTCAGCTCGCATCATTCTGCAGTACAACGCGCTCCTCGCCGGCACCGCTGGCATCGGCTCGCCCTATACATATCTCCCAACATCCCGCCAATTCAATGCAGATTTTCTGATCACGTACCTGGTCCATCCCGGCACGGCCATCTACGTCGGGTACAACAGCGACCTGCAGAACCTCAACGTGGTCCGGGCCATCCCCGGAAGCCCCGGATATGTCACGAACACTGCCCGCGCGTACATCAACGATAGCCGCCAGTTTTTCGTGAAAGTCAGCTACATGTTCCGGTTCTAGCAATGAGCAATGAGCAGTGAGCGATGAGCAGTGAGCACTGAAGAAACAGGAGGCTCCCATCTGCGCCGCACGGAGATTCGAGTGCAGGGTTATTGCTCATAGCTCAAAGCTCATAACTCACCGCTTACTGTTTGCTGAATCCTGAGGAATTCCGGTAGAATCTAATGATCTGAACCGAGGTTAGGGTCCCATGAAAGCAGCCATTCATCCGAATTATCACGAAGTACGTGTGCACTGTGCGTGCGGTAACGCCTTTACCACCCGCTCGACCCATAAGGGCGACATCGGCGTTGAAATCTGCTCCAACTGCCATCCATTCTTCACCGGAAAGCAGAAGCTGATGGATACCGCTGGCCGCGTCGAGCGCTTCCGCCGCAAGTACGCCAAGGTCGAAACCGCGAAGAAGTAAGCCACGGATCCACACGGATTTGCCCGGATACATCAAAATCAGCCCTCGCAAAAGCGGGGGCTTTGTACTTGAAGCACTCGGTAAAATGGAATCAGTGGCACCTGAATGAGGGGGTGCCCCACCCTTCTCGCGCCTTGTGCGAGAGGGTGGGGACTTTGACTTCCTTTCTTTGTCAGTTAAAGCAAGGGCATGAGATATGCGCAAATTCTGGGACAACTCCGGACTCTCTGACGCGCTCCCCAGCGCCGAAGCGCGACTGCAACCCGTCCCCGCAACCCTCCAAATCGGCTCTGTCACCATTTCCCCCGCGACGGTCCTGGCGCCCATGGCCGGCGTCACCGACACCGTTTTCCGCCGCTTCATCCGCAATCTTGGCGGATGCGGCCTGATCATGACCGAGTTCACCTCTGCCGACGGCGTCCTGCGCAAAAAAGATCAAAAAGCCAAACGCTATCTCCATTTCTACGAAGACGAGCACCCCATCTCCGCCCAACTCTTCGGCAGCGACCCGAGCGTAATGGCCGAAGCGGCCCGCATGGTCGAAGGCTTAGGCTTCGATCTGGTCGATCTCAATCTGGGATGTCCCGCGAAAAAAGTCGTGAAGTGCAACGGAGGATCGGGCCTTCTACGCGATCTTCCTGCGATAGGCAAGATTTTCGAAGCGGTGCGCGCAGCCGTGAACATCCCCTTCACGGTAAAATTCCGCGCCGGATGGAATGACGAAGAAATCGTCTGCGTGCAACTGGCCCGCATGGCCGAAGAATGTGGCCTCGCAGCCGTGGCCCTGCACGCCCGCACCCGCGAGATGGGCTACAGCGGAAACGCCCGTTGGGAGTGGATCGCCGCCGTGAAAGACGCCGTAAAGATTCCGGTGATCGGCAACGGCGATATCCGCAGCCCGGAAGATGCGTGCGCCATGGTGACGCGAACCAATTGCGACGCTGTCATGATAGGCCGGATGGCGCCATCCAATCCATGGATCTTCCGCCAAATCGAGCAGTACTGCGCCGCGGTTGCTCGTGCAGGAGCGGACGCCGTCGTCCGCCCAGTCGAGCGAAGCTCGACTGCTGTCGAACACTCCACAGTGTTTGCTGCAGATACTAGCCATCAAGGGCATGATTTCAGTCGTGCGATTGATGCTCACATTCTGAAGCAGGCACTGGCCGCTGAGGGTCTCGATAGCCCGTGTTCCTGAGCGGAGCGAAGGATCCCTGCACCTGGCGCTGCCCACGAACGCCGGCCACCTGTACGAGCACCCGACCGAAAGCGACCGCTACCAGATGATCCGCACCTACTTTCAGATGCTGATTGAAGAAGAACTCCCCGACGCCGTCGGCAAGATGAAGCAGTTCGCCAGTTGGTTCACCCACGGAGTTCCCGGCGGCGCAGGCCTGCGAAAGGCCATCTACGAATCAAGGAGCGCCCCCGAAGTCCTCTCGCGCGTTGAGGATTTCTTTGAATCGAGATTGCGCCTCTGCGCTGCGGGCGCCCTCGCGGCGGCGCGAATCTAGAGATCGATGCACAATGGCAAGATGGGCGTTACGATTTCCCCTTGTCGGTCCCTTGTCCGGCAGCAACCTTTTTGACATCCACGGGGCCGCCGTCGTCGCCCGCTTTCCACGTTCCCGCTAACTTGTCCTCGGAAAGCTCCATAGCAATGGTGCCGGAAGTTCCCTGCGCATCGAACTGAAGCGTGACTGTCTTTCCCTGGTGAGAGCCGCTGGTGATGGGAAAATCTCCGTGCGAAGAACTGATTGTTCCCGAGACTGCCCCCTCTTTTTCGGCAAGGTCGAGAGTCACAGTTATAACTTCGCCCGCGGCGTTCTTCGCTGAGCCCTCATAGCGGCCAGTCAAATCTGCTTTGCTCTTCCCTTGCTGCGCTCCGGCAACAAACGCTGCGAGCAAGACCAACACTACTGCACCCGCTCGACCAAAGTTCACTAGCGATGCTTTCATTCAAACCTCCTTCGCAATCATCTTCCCGGTCTCATCCTTTTCCACACAGGCCCAGGGAATCGTCGGATCGTGAGTAAACACCGTAAGCCACTTCTCAGGAATGGCCCGCGAATAATACTCCTTTTTGCTCTCAATCGTCTGCAATGGATAAAGATCAAAGCCCATCCCCCAAGTCAAATCAATGTGCGCGCGTAGTAGGCATCAAATCCGAAATGTAACAAGCCGTAAAAATCGAGGAATCAAGAGGGTGCCCCACCCTTGTCGCGTTTTGTGCGACAGGGTGGGGATTTTGACTTCCACGGTTTTGACTTTCATGGTGTTGACCCTCCCGACCAGCCCCGCCCCGAACAACAATGCCCAGCATATGCGCCGTATGTCCCGGAAAAGCCTTCACCGAAATCCCCGGCACAATCTCCTCCCCGCCTTTCAGCAATGTCATCCGCCCACTCTCGACCAGCGGATCATAGTTCTCCGGGATGAAACTGATCGCGTCCCGCTCACTCGGACGCCGTGCGTACTCCCATTCTCCTAAAGGCGCGTAATACTTCGCCCGCGGAAATGTCGGGACAATTTTTCCGTTCTTGTCCCGCACCGTATTCCATCCGCAATGATCGAAGTGCAGGTGCGAATTAATCACGATGTCGATGTCCTCCGGCGCAACTCCCCCCGCCGCAAGATTGTTCAGAAGTTGCGCCGGCTGCCCGTAGAACTTCCGCATCCGCTCGGACAGCTTGTTCCCCATCCCGGTCTCAACCAGGACGGTTTCTGTCCCCGTGCGGATAAGCAGTGAGTTGAGTCCGGCGGTGCAGTAGTTCCTCTCGTCGGCAGCAACTTTCTTCGACCACATCACCTTGGGCACAACCCCAAAGAACGCCCCACCATCCAGCAGATACGTTCCGTCTGAAAAAATGCTGAGTTCAAAATCGCCAAGCGTAATCCGATGCATCAATTCAGTGTGCCACACGAACCCCTTTTCGGACGCCATGCCAGAGGCACGTGGATTCGTTACGCCGAAAACCACAGGCGATGTCATCCTGAAACCCGCGTTTTTGCGGGTTGAAGGATCTCTGTACTCCTGCATTCGGCGTCGGAAGCAGGATCCGATCGTTACTGCAAAGTAACAGGAGATCCACAGGCGCACCGCCGTTTCCGGTGACATCTGACCTTGCGCCGGTTCCTCTGCTGCTGTCATCCTCCTAACCGGCGACGCCGTGGCTATTCCCGACGAAAGCACGCCCGGCACCACTAAAACCTTAGGGCTCAAGATTTTGCCCGGGTAAATATATACTTGAGACACGCGAACAAAAAGTGTATCATGTTCTTCTATGAAACCGCCACGAACTCTCCAAGAAGCCATCGTTTACTTCTCCGATCCGGACAGGGCTTTCGAATATGCCGCGAACCTGCGCTGGCCTGACGGCAAGGTGGTTTGCCCTCGCTGTGGGTCTGACAGCAACTACTTCATCAAGACTCGGCAAACTGTGGCTCTGCCGAGGCTGCGAACGCCAGTTTACGTTGAAGGTTAATACAATCTTCGAGGACTCGCCCCTTGGACTTGACAAGTGGATGACAGCGTTTTGGATGCTGGTCAACTGCAAGAATGGCGTTTCCAGCATGGAGATTCACCGCACGCTTGGCATTACGCAGAAGTCGGCATGGTTTATGCTGCAACGCCTTCGGCTGGCTCTGCACAATCGCACGTTCGGCTCTACTACGAAGCTTGGCGGACCGGATACGGAATGCGAAGCGGATGAAACTTTCATCGGTGGACTGACGAAGAACATGCACAAGGGCCGTAAGCTTCGCCTCGCTCAGCAGGGCGGAATGCATGGCGGCAAGACGGTTGTGCAAGGAATCCTTGACCGCGATCTGCGGCAAGTTCGCGCTCAGGTTGTGCCGAACGTCACCCGCGAGACTCTTCAAAACGTTCTGCTGAAGAATATCAAGTACGGCACGAAGGTTTACACGGATGACGCGATTGGCTATGACAAGGTTAGCTACAACTTCGTTCACGACGTTGTGAACCACGCTGAGCGGTACGTCAATGGCCGAGTCCACACGAATGGCCTCGAAAACTTCTGGTCGCTGTTGAAGCGTGGCCTTCGCGGTACTTACGTTGCTGTTGAGCCGTTCCATTTGTCTCGGTACATCGACGAACAGGTTTTCCGCTACAACAATCGCAAACGCGCTGATAAGTCTCCGATCTCTGACGTTGAGCGATTCAAGCTGGCGATGAGCCAAGTTGCTGGTCGCCGCCTCACTTACTCCGACCTCACAGGTAAAGACGAATCGCCGCGCCACGTATCGAGAGGGGCGGGGGAAACGAAACAAGTCCCCTTCTAGTCCTTGTCGGAAACAACTGGTTCATGCAGGGAAGACTTCCGAGAAGCACGCTTCTTCTGCGCCTTCTTCTCGGCCTTCACAACTTCATCTTTGGGAACATTGAATAGGGCTTTCATGCCATCTTCAAAGTTCTCGGTTGCTTTTGGTCCCTCGACATATTCAGATTTCACGGCAATCCCTCAATATCTTTTCGGTTGATGCTTGGAATTATTGAATTTATAGAGGTATCTGGGTCTAGCTTAATTTGAGCGACCTTATCAGCAACGCGATTGAGGATTGCATGTTGCCCAGGCGGAAGTTGCGCATACCAACCGCCTTTTCCCCATGTGAAATAAATCCAATATTCTTTAATGGACTGACATCGCGGACAAGATGCCTGGATGAAGCCGAAGATTCTATTTCCGTCCCGCACTTTGTTCTTTGCATCATTATCCGAAAGAAGCGCAAAACCCTGTGCATCCTGATCCGAACGGAGAAAATCAAATTTACTCACCTGAATATCTAGCGTTTTGCTTACGTCACCATCTAAATTCCAAAGAAAAGATGAGATCTCGATGTTGTATGCGACAACTTTAGTGGTGCATCTTACATGGGGAGCAGGATAGGTCGGATTAAAGATAGTCAACTCTAAATCTGGGATTTCCTCCGGTCGCTTTTGCATGCTTGCCGCTTTGTGAGCCCGAACTGTGGCTTCAAGTTTTGGCAAGTCCTGAACAATCTCTTTATCCGGAATCGATCTCGCAGGAACCCTCTTGGCAACCTCTTCGGCAATATCCTTCGCTGTCGGCAGCCTATCAGTTGTAGATTTCAGCATCGGGAATTGGTGATCCATCGTTACAGCACCTATAAGAAGTACTACTGCTCCAATTGCACCAATGACGTATCGCTTACCGTAAAAAAATACCCATGCCATTCCCCAAACTGCGAGGGTGGCAAAAAGCCAAGTAAGCGCTAGGAATATTCGAGAGGTCAGCACATGCTGTACCCCGCGGATTTGAAAGAATTGGCTAGATGCCCATGTGAAACCAGCGAAAAGGAAACCTGCCGAAAATATAACTGCGAAGGTTCTGGCTGCGGGAGTACTCTGCTCCCATTTAAGCCTCGCCGCGCTCTTCGACAGTGCGCGACCGCCGGATACGACAATTTCGTTAGACATACATTGCCATTGTGCGGGAATCTGCAATGTGTGGCAAGTATATAATTGTCCCGCTAACTAGCTGATCGCAAAGAACCAGGGGAGGGGGGTACCCTCAACGCGCAAACATTCCCAATTTGGAACTCTACTGTTTCTGCTCGTTCCGACAAGCTTTGGTGCGTTCCGCTCTTCGGAGCATTCCGCATCCCTCCAGCATCTAATAGTTACCAGTTGATTAATTGCTGGGAGATCGGAGCACGGCATGATTCAGATTCGTCGGGCCGACGAGCGTGGTGGCGGAGACCACGGTTGGCTCAAAACTCACCACACCTTCAGTTTCAACGACTACTGGGATCCGAAGTGGATGGGATTCCGTTCGCTGCGCGTAATCAACGAAGATTGGGTTGCGCCCAATACCGGATTTCCCACGCATCCCCATCGCGATATGGAAATCATCACCTATGTTCTCGAAGGCAAGCTCGAGCACAAAGACAGTCTCGGAACCGGTTCGGTGATTCTTCCCGGCGATGGACAGCGCATGACCGCAGGCAGCGGCATTCGCCACAGTGAATTCAATCCGTCGACCACGGACCCAGTGCACTTGCTGCAGATCTGGATCCAGCCCGAGCGAGCCGCTTTGCCGCCCAGCTACGAGCAAAAGAGTTTTCCGGAAGCGGAAAAGCGTGGCAAGCTGCGCATCATGGCCTCGCGCGACTCTGGCGAGGGTTCAGTAAAGATCAATCAGGATGCAAAACTCTTCGTAAGCCTGCTGAAGCCAGGAGAAGAAGTCAGCCATGAACTCGCGAACGGACGTCACGCCTGGCTGCAAGTCGCCAAAGGCGCAGTCGAACTGAATGGCGAGAAGTTGAACCAGGGCGATGGCGCGGCAGTAACTGGCGAACGGAAGCTGACGATCAAAGGCGCGCAAGATAGCGAAGTCCTGTTGTTCGACCTGGCGTAACTACGAGACGTTTTTCTGTGGACGCCTGCTGCCGCAACTTTGCGCGAGCAGCAGGTGCCCGCAATCAAGGCACTGCATGAACTTGCCATCACAACCGGTGTATCATTTTCATCGCCATGTTAGGCGGACGCACCAGCGAACAGTGGGTCGCACAATACGCTCGCAGCCATCAGCATCCGGTGAACCGGCTCTGCCACACACTTGGCATTCCGACGATTCTTGTTTCGCTCGCATTCTTTCTGATCGGCTTTCTCCGTCATAAGCTTTGGTGGATTGCGCTGGCGCTGTTCGTGAGCGGCTGGATCCTTCAGTTTATCGGGCATGCCTTTGAGGGCAAGCCTCCGGAATTTTTCAGCGACTGGCGATTCCTTTTTGTCGGCGTGCGCTGGTGGTGGGCCAAGATGAACCGCCGGGCCTGATCCTGAGTTGATCCAGGAGGACCGATGTTTCCTGCCCTTTCCCGTTTCCTCGATCTCGGACTGCTTCTGCTGCGGCTGATGGTTGGGCTGGTGTTCGTCACCAGCGGCTACAGCCACCTGAAAGATCCGGAAGCTCGTTCGAAGAGCATCGGGATGCCGAAGGGCTTCACCATTTTTCTAGGCATAGCTGAAGTCGCTGGAGGTCTTGGGGTCGCGGCCGGAGTGCTCACTCAATTGGCTGCCTTTGGGCTAATCCTCATCATGCTGGGCGCGATCCAGAAGAAGATCTTTGTTTGGCATACCGGTTTCTGGGGAGAGAAGTCCTCGGGCTGGCATTACGACTTGATCTTCGTGCTGATTAACCTCGTGATAGCGTTCAGCAATGGTGGGCGTTACGTGCTCATCAAGTGAGCCGGTCGCATTTGCTGAAGATCAAAGACGGTACCTCAAAATGTCACCAGTTTGTAAAGCTCTCCTTGCCGCCATTCTCGCTTGTCGTCTATGCTGAGATCACGTGGGGTTCGTTCCAGGTCAAAGCATGCAGCGCCTGATCGCCCGATTTCTGTTGCTGTTTGCAACTGCTGGCGTGTTATTGCCGCCCGTGTTGCAAGCCACGGCTGCGCCCAGCCATCTGTGCTGCAGGCGGATGGCGCAGCATCAGTGCCATAGCTATGCAAACACCAATCCGGACGAGCCTGCGGTACATGGACCAGGTTGCTCGCAAAACTGCCGCCGGGCGCTGGTCATATCGCATTGGGCCAATCCCCAACCTCTCCGTGCCTCCCTTTTTAGGCAGACCATCACAATCACTGGCAATGTGTTTCACGTAGAAGTTGCCGCCGATCCCCTCCGCTGTTCGCTTTCGACGCGTGCTCCCCCGCCGTACTCCATCGGCTGAAGCCAACAAGCTACAACCTGGAAGGGCAACACCGCCCGGGCGCAAGCTCCGTGACGACGTGACGTTTGCACGGTGACGGTGTGACCTTCCGCAAAGAGTTTTCTCCTCCATAGTCACGCTTCTGGAGAGCGCATGCGCCTGATTCGAATTGTGCTGTTTGCAAAAATTCTGCTCACCACCGCGGTTATGTCTGCGGCAGTCGTAGGCACGGTCCGCGGAATAATTCATGATCCCCAGCATCGTCCTGTGGCCGACTCCATGGTGATGATTAAGGCCAAGACCTCGGACTGGGCAGCCACGACGAATTCCGACGCCAATGGAAACTTCGTCTTCAACGCTGTGCCGCTGGGAGAATTTGTTGTCAGCGTCTCCGGCCTGGGTTTCGAGCAGACACAACAGGATGTGATGGTGACTTCCAGTTCGCAACCAGTGCTGCATTTCGCACTCAATGTCGCCGGAAGCAAGGAAACCGTGAATGTCTCGGCGACTGCCGAAGGCGCGCCTACAGATTCACAGACTCCAACCACGGTGGTAGATCGCCAGCAGATCGCCCTCACTCCTGGAGCGGCCCGCACCAACAGCATGGCCATGATCACCAACTTTGTTCCGGGCGCCTACATGGTGCATGACCAGCTTCATATTCGCGGAGGACACCAGACCAGTTGGCTGGTGGATGGCGTGCCGGTGCCGAATACAAACATCGCATCTAATATCGGCCCGCAGTTCGATCCCAAGGACATCGACTATCTCGAAGTGAGCCGGGGCGGATATGGCGCTGAGTTTGGAGATCGCACCTATGGCGTTTTCAATGTCGTGCCCCGTACCGGCTTCGAACGCAATCGCGAAGCGGAACTGGTTTTGAGCGCGGGCAATTTCTATCAGACCAACGATCAGTTCAGCTTCGGCGACCACAGCGAGCGGCTCGCTTACTATGCCAGCTTCAATGGCAACCGCAGCAATCTGGGCATTGAGACGCCGGTACCGCAAGTTGTGCACGATGCCGCGAACGGCTACGGGGGATTTGGATCCGTCATCTTCAACGCCGATGCTTCCGACCAGCTTCGGTTCATTACTTCATTCCGACGCGACTACTACCAGATCCCTTATGACCCGTTTCCCTTCGATCTCGAAAATGGGCTGGTGAACGGCGAACTCACCGGCCAGTATCCCAGCCTGAATTTGCGCGATGGAGATCACGAGGCCGACGCAGTCGCGAATATTTCCTGGGTCCACACCTTCAACTCGAAGATGCTGATGACGGTCTCGCCCTTCTACCACTACAACTCCGCGAACTACGACAGCGCCCTGAGCGATCCGATTGTTACGACCGACCACCGCGCATCGAACTATGCCGGCGGGCAACTCAGTTTCAATGCAAATGTGAACAGGAATGATTTCCAGGCCGGGCTGTACAGCTTTTATCAGCAGAATAATGAATTGTTAGCCGCGACATTCAATGACGGCAGCGGCAATGCATTGAGAGTTACGGAGCGTCCGACTGGAAATCTCACGTCATTTTTTATCGACGACAAATTCAAGCCGGCATCGTGGCTTACGCTTTCGGCTGGAGCGAGGCCGACGCACTTTTCCGGCGGTGTAACTGAGAATTCCGTGAGCCCGCGATTCGGAGTCGCGCTCAATGTGCCGAAGCTCAAGTGGACCTTTCGCGCATCGTATGGCCACTACTACCAGCCGCCGCCTCTGCTGACGGCCTCGGGACCGCTGCTTCAATTTGCCAACAACAATAATCTGGCATTCACCGCGATTCGCGGAGAGCGCGATGAGGAGACTCAATTTGGAGTGAACATTCCGTGGCGGGGCTGGGTGATCGACGCCGATACTTTCCAGACGAATGCCTCGAATTTCTTCGATCACAACAATATTGGCGAGTCGAATCTTTTTTTCCCGCTCACGATCGAACGCGCGCACATTCGTGGATGGGAACTGACATTGCGTTCTCCGCGTCTGGCGCATCGGGCGCAGGTTCACGTTTCTTATTCGAATCAAGTGGCCTGGGCCGGAGGAGCCATCAGCGGTGGCCTCACGGATTTCTCGTCTCTCGACTGGGGCCCCCTCGACCACGACCAGCGCCATACGCTTAATGTTGGCGCCGACGTGACTCTCCCCCGGCGCGCTTATCTTTCCACAAACGTGTACTACGGTTCTGGATTCGTAAACGCATTTCCGGGCGAGCCTTACCCGGGTGATTACTTGCCCGGGCACACGAGCCTCGATCTGACGATAGGCAAGGATTTCGGCGAGCGATTCTCAGCTTCAGTATCCGCGCTCAACGTTGCCAACCGCCGCTATCTGATCGACAACAGCGTCACCTTCGGCGGCTTTCACTGGAATAATCCCCGGGAAGTATTCGTAGAACTGCGGTATCGATTTCATTACTAGAAAGCTTTGGGGTCAATCAGCGCTATGCGGACTTTTCGCCAATACCCGCGGATGGTGTTGCCAAGCATTCAACAGGATCAAGCTCAGCTTTCCGTTTTCTGATGCGTTGCTCTGGATATTTTCAGCTTCCAGGCACCGGCGCTCCATACGAAGACATCAGTCAGCTCCTGTTCGGCCAAGTTGGCTGGGATTTGCTCTTACTACATACTCCGTCACGTATATCACTAGAGCGGTGTGAGGCAGAATGTAAAATTGCGGATGTCTTCCTCGCGTGCGGATATATGGGAGGAGCCTGCCCCTGAGACTTGCGAACACCTTCCGCAAGCCTGGCTTTTGTAAAATCTGGAACGGCCGGGAGGTTGAGACAATCATCGGCAAGAATCTTTTCGAATACCACCGGATCGCTATTCAGCTCACCTTTCAGCATTTCTTCCTCAAGTGCGAATCTGCTGTTCGTCTCTTTGTGACATTTCACGAGTGGGAGCTGAGACCGCTGACTGCTCCGAAAACGCGGCTGTTGCCTCGATCACAAATGTGGCAGCCTGTAACACGAATTACGTATGAAGCGATCTCTCCTGCCCCTCTCTTTTCTGTGCGCTACCCTAATCTCTTCGACTGCGTTCGCAGACCATATCTATTTAGGTCCCAACGATGGCAGCGGCGACAATTTTGGGTTTATTGGGCAAATGAACGGGCACCAGTTATTTCTGTCGGGCGGGACACCCTATTACTTCTTCGGTCTTGGCGGCTACGAACCGGGATCGACGTTTGGAGGAGGCGATACGCTATTCCTTTATCCGACCGTCGCGTGGGTTGACGGTATGCCTGAGGAGTTTAATTTTCCTCAGACCGATTCTTACATTTTCATGTCTTCTTTTACCCTGCCCGCCGTCGGCAAAGACTTCACAGAGTTCGTGGAGATCGGCTTCTCTGCGGTGGGAATAAGCTTCGATACCGGTCAGACGATTGGGATCGGTGGAGGAGCAAGAGGAAAAATATCTTTTTATTACAGTCCTGAGTCCGGACTGTACTACCCCGGAGCCTTCGTACAAGCTCCCGAGCCCAGCGCGATGGAATTAATCGGAATCGGGATCATAGGTATCTTGGGGTCGGCTCGAAAGAGGCTAAAGAAAACCTAGGATGTGATCCCATCTGCCTTGCGGCAATCTCGTTCCCGTTCGGCGGCCGAATCTCACTCCCGTGCCAGCCTCTCTCTGGGGCTGGCCTATTTTTGCATTCTGTGAATGTTGCCCCAGCTATCGTGGTTGTCGAAAGCTGGGCGCCAGCATCCATCAGTGGATCCCAAAAGGCACAGCTGGCCAGCTGTGCCGAAGGTGCCTCAACTATTTTCCGGGTCGCGTACGGCAAGGGCGGGACGCGCTAGAATGCTAAGAATCTTTGCCTGCCACTTTCGTCACTCCAGAAAAGGGGTGTCGCATGACTCCGGAAGCACAACAGTTCGAATCGCCATATTGCCTTAGAGTTGAGACCGATACCGGCAAGTCCTCTACTGTTCCCATTGCCGTCTTGACCCCGAAGCAATTGGAGATCTTTCTTCAGACTGAGTTCAAGAGGTTGGCGCAAGAAGCGGGCGTAAAGGGCGCTCGTATTCATGTGGAGCGGGCGACCGCGGCTGACTACCAGCAGGTCCTCCGCGAGGTTGCCGCGTGCCTCTCCTCCGCGAAGGCACGCGTCGCTTGATTTCGGGGGCTGGTCCAGATTTGCATGTGAATTCACCCACCAAGGCCAGCTCCCTTTGGGAAGGGGAGAATAGAATGGCGCGTGGGGGTGAGTGACAGATGCCTACGATTGAGGGAAAGCAAGCGGGGGTATGGATTAATGATTATGTGAAAAAAGCGAAGAAGTATGAGGGCGTAGCAAAGGCGGTCCGGGGGCTGGTGAAGAAGACGGTTAAGGGAGTTGAGGAGTACGTGAATCCCTGGAAGATTCCGTCGTTTGATTCGAATGGGCCACTGTGCTGCTTCATGGTGGGTAAACAGCATGTGACGTTTGCATTCCTGCGCGGTGCGGCGCTGCCGGACCCGGAGAAACTGCTGGAGGGAACGGGCAAGGGCGTGCGACATGTCAAACTGCGGAGTGTTGCCGATGTGAAGAGGCCGGGAGTGAAGAAATTGATTGCCGAGGCAGCGAAGCTGAACAAGAAGGACCCGGCGTCAGGAATCATGGTGGGGATGGAAAAAAGAAAGCGCAAACATAACTGAAGAGATGCCTTGGATAGCCGTCGTCGGCAGAAATCTCACTCCCGCGCGAGCTTCTCACGCAGCAACTCCTCGACGTCGCCCATCTTTTCCCCCATAAGATTCAGTTTTCGCGCCAAGCCCTGGATTTCCATTTCTGAGCGGCGGTTGACGTCATAGTCCAGTTCGCTGCGGAGCCGATCTTTGGTGTCCTGCCGGTTCTGGCTCATCATGATGACCGGAGCCTGAATGGCTGCCAGCATCGACAAAAAAAGATTCAGCAAGATGAACGGGTAAGGATCCCATGCTCGTCTCCCCAACAGAATCGAAAGAGTTATATAGACGACGAGACCCATAATGAACGACAAAATAAAGGTCCACGATCCGCCGAAGCCCGCGACTGAGTCGGCAATTCGCTGGCCCAGCGTGGCCTCGCGGTCGATGATCTCATTCGGATGCCGCATGGCTCGCACGCGCACGAGTTGTTGTGCTGCATGGAATTGCCGGCCCAGAACTCGAAGCATCTCCATGCCCGCCAGCGGTTTTCGTTGCAGGAGGATCGCGATGTCCTCGCGGTCCACCTCCACACAAACGGCTTCGTCAACCGCTACAGCGTCGGTCTGGTGCGGAGTCTGTTCGAGCATAGAGGCGAATCCAAAGAACTCTCCGTGGGTCGGCTCATCGACCACGACCTCCTGCTGCTCCTGATCGACGGTTGTGACCCGCACGCGGCCTGAAACTACAACGTAGGCTCGTCCGCTGGAGTCGCCCATTTTGTAGATACGCTGCCGCGGCTTGAAAGTCTTCACCTCTACCTGGCCGGCGAGGACGGCGGTTTCATCTTCATCCAGCGCCGCAAACAGTGGAACGTGCTTCAACACTTCAGGATTGCATGCCATCGCGCTTCTCCAAACGGAATTCCGGACCGCGTAGGATGGCACAAACCACGGCACCAGACAATACGCGCAGGTGGCCAAGCCGTCTCACTGCGAGTTAAAGTGGTAGGGACGTGAATCAATTCCAACACCGATCTGTCCGCAGCCTTTTCATTGTTCTCCTGGGTGCGCTCCTGGCTGTGAGCGCGGCCTGTCATCGCACAAAATCCACCGCAGGCAACGGCAAGCGCTATCCCTTCACGGGACGTATCGTTTCGGTGGACACGAAGTCCGATTCCGCCGCAATTGACGGCGACCTGATTCAAGGCTTTATGGAACCCATGGTGATGACATACAAGTTCAAGCCGGCGTCCATGTTGCGACAGGTTGCGCCCGGAGATTCGATTTCCGCCGAGGTCGTGGTCATCGAACCCGATCCGGGCAATCGCGAGGCTGATCCTGAGTATTGGCTGGAGAATGTAAAAGTCACCGGGCATACAAAATCGCCGCCGGCCCAAGGCCCAACTTCGTTTCATATGCCGCAGCCGGGAGAACAGGTTCCAGATTTTTCCCTGACCAATCAGGATGGCCGGCGAGTTTCTTTCGAGCGGTACCGTGGAAAAGTTTTGTTGGTCACCTTCATCTATACCCGCTGTCCATTTCAGGATTTCTGCCCGCGCATGAGCAGCAATTTCAATGAAATCTACAAGCAGTTAGGCGATGACGGATCCACACACTTGCTGAGCATCAGCTTCGATCCCGAGCACGATACCCCCAAGGTGCTGCGCAACTATGGATTTTCCGTGGCCCACACCCACGATCCTGCGCTCTTCCGGCGCTGGGAGTTTGCAGTGCCGCGCCCGGCGGACCTCCCGAAGATTGCGGATTTCTTCGCGGTCACGCTCAAACCCGAAGGCGGGCTCATCACCCACAATCTCAGCACAGCAGTCATTGGTCCGGATGGCAAGATTGTGAACTGGTATCACGGTGGTGATTGGCAGGTTTCTGATTTAATAAAAGATGCCGCGGGCGCGCGTGTCCCAAAGGCGTAATGCCGCCCCGAGTAGAGGATAAATATGCGATATCTGTTGCTGATTTTGGCGATCCTGGGAATTGTTGTGTCCTCGCTCGCCTTGCGTGAGCATTACCGCGAATACGGGGACTCGCCATGCAGCATCAACGAACACTGGGATTGCGGAGTGGTGAACCACAGCAGGTATGCCATGTTGGGTCCAATTCCCGTGGCGACCGTCGGCATCATCGGATATGTGCTCATGGCCGTGCTGGCCTTTCTTCGCGCCTATCGCTTATTGATTGTTCCCACCTTTGCCGGTCTGGCTTTTTCCCTTTACCTGGCCAACATTGAAAAAACTGTATTGGGTGTGTGGTGCATCTATTGCGTAATCTCACTCGGAATCATTTGTCTGTTATCAGTGCTGGACCTGGCGGCCGTAATAGCAGGATTCGTTCGCAGACCGGCACAGCCCACCCTGTAGATGCCGCTTGTTACGTCGTGCCTGCGCAAAAATGGTGCCTGAGCAAAAAAGACGTCGCGGCAACGCCTCAGACTGATGAAGAACCCCCTGTTTTGAAAGGGCACGAGTTCACTCGTGCCGCAAGTGCCTGAAAATCACAGGGGCTTTAACGCAGAGGCGCCGCCTTATAGTTGGTCAGCAATCTGAGACGTTGCCAGCAACGTCTCTACGAAAATAGCTTGAGAGGCTGCGGGGAATGCACGCATCTCGACTCGCTTAGCCTCTTTCGAACGCGTGCTTCTTCTCCAAGTCCTCCAGCGCCTGATGGCGGGCAGCCTCGAAGCGGTCGCCTTGATTCATCAGGCCGGCAGTCGGCTCGGCCCATTCGCCCTCGATCCGCAACAGGCCCTGTGCGGCGACTAAGCGCGCCGCCACTTCCGCCAGATGACTGGGGATGGTCTGCACGTACTGCGCTTCGGCGGGATCGGCAATCCACACCCGCTGATCTCCGCCAAGCTTCGTCTGCCAGTAGACCTTGCGCTCGACAAACTCGGCCATCACATCGTCGGTCGCCTTGCCGAAAACCCACTGCTGGCGTTTGAAGTCGTAGTGCCGGCTGGAGAACGGCACCGGAAGCAGCTTTCCCGATTTCAGGAATTCAATCTGGCGCCTGTCGACTTCCTTGCGGAGCGCGTTGATCACGGGCGCTTCAACGTCTTGAGGTTCCAGCGATGGCATGACCTCGCGCACTGTCTGCGACAGATTTACCGCGACGGGAGCGTGCAGGCCCTCCGATCCTTCCAGAATGATGTCGCCGTGGAGCACCCAGAAATCCGCGCCCGAGGTTGATTGATGAAACGGCCAACTCAATTTCACCGTTAACGGCAGCCCAGTCAACGTCACCCAGATTTTCTTTCCTGCAGCCACGTCAGTCCCGCGTCCTTGCAACTCCGCCATGAGTAGTTATCCTTGTGCCGAAATCCTTTGTGTCAGTGTCAATTTTACCGGACGGGATCAGGAATGCAGAGATTTGGCTTCTGAAGCTCGGGTGAAGTGCGTACCTGGCCAATAACCACCACTCTGGTGAAATTTGGCCACACAGCGCCGCTAAGAGGGGTTTGTCCGAGTTCCCCGTTACCCTAAGCTGCTAAAAAAATAGATTTTAAAAAAAATGCCACTGCCCCTTCGCCATTGGCACTTCGGCTGCATTTGTTTTGGGAAGTGACTGACGAGAATACCTCAACATCTCACACCATGAAATATCTACACTGGCAGCGCGAGTTTGAGGCTGCATTGCGTGAAGGCGATCCCCAATCCCTGAGGCAGCGCGTGGATGCCGCAGAAGCAGCCCTCTTTGTACGTTTGCAAGCGCTGGCCGAGAGCGCTGAGGGGGACGAGGAACGGAGAGCCATTGCTGCCGCCATAGCGACTCTGCGGGCGATCCAGAAGGATAAGCTAGGCTATCCCGACTGGAATACAAAGTGACAGCCAGTCTGCCTTTGTATGCATCCAATCTCCGCTATATTGGCTTGTCCGATGCCTGCGAAGCGCATTTTAGTCGTGGACGATAACGCGGTCGTACGTACCCTTGTGCGCAAACTCTTCGAAACGCAATCTGATTTTGAAATTTCAGGAGAAGCAGAGAACGGGCGTGACGCGGTTGACAAAGCTGAAAAGCTGAAACCCGACCTGATCATCCTGGACCTCATCATGCCGGTTATGACCGGGCTCGATGCAGCACCGCTGCTGAAGCAACTTCTGCCCAATACGCCGATTATCCTGTTCACACAACAAGAAGGAAGCGAAGTTGAACGGCAGGCACAGGCAGCAGGCATAGACGCGGTAGTCTCGAAGAGTCAGGTCGCCTCCGAACTGGTTCTCAAAGCTCAAAGCTTGTTCGCTTCGATAGAACGAGAACACGATCCCGCCAAGTTTCGCAACGCCAGTTAGAAGCCCCAACAGGAGCGGTCGCTTCCTGAAGGAAGGTGATCGGGAGGAAAAAAAGGCGCTCCGGGTGGAGCGCCCTTTAGCGATTGCCGTTTGACACGAGTTTCGTCGCGCCACGACTTGCCCTAAAACACGCCTTTAGCGGTGGCGATGTCCTGCTGGTGGATCGGCGTCGGCACGAACTCGAACCCGTAGAACCAGGTGACGTTCTGCACGTTGTTGCTGTCGGTCCAAAGAGCGTGGAAGGCATCGTCGGAACCGGCAGCGATATCAGTGTAGTCGCCGAAGAAGCCTCCGCCGAACCCGTAGCGCGTATTAATTGGTTGAGTTGTGACGATGGAACTCGCGCTGGTAGTTAAATCTCCAACGACGTAGTCCAGCCGGGCATTGTCGATGTAGTTGCCGAGCACGTCGCAGGTGATGCGGCCTACAGGCGGCGCAGGCCCGCTGGCGCAGGTTTGCCAGGGGCGGGAACTATGCAGGTAAGTTGATGCGTGAAAAAGTGAAGCCGAAGTCTTCGGAACAGCGACCGGTTTCGCACAAACGTGAAAGGATGCAGCAGAGGCACCCGAAATGGATGCGGCCAAAGCCCAATATCCCTCGCTCTCGGCAGTTCGGTTCCCGGCGTTCGCAAACCGCGCGAAGGACGGGGCATCCAATTTGTGGTTGCGTTGGCGGATTAAAGACCGGGCCACCCGCCGGGTGACGGAAGATTAGTCACGCGTGGCTATTGGCATGCACCGCTCTGTATGATCTCCTAATAAGAGCCCATGAGCAGGATGCGCAAAAACGGGACGAGTCTGCGAATGGGGCTGGGGGTGTGCGCACTGATGTGCCTGGCAGTGTTGCCTCTGCAGTCAGAGGCGCAGTTGCAAACACAACCGCAGCAGCAAATGGTCATCCGCTTCGTGCGCGATCCCGATCCTGCGCCGGACCTCAAGGCCAAAGACCTGGACGGAAAAGAACTCAGCCTGGATACGTACAAAGGCAAGGTGGTGCTGCTGAATTTCTGGGCGACATGGTGTGGACCTTGCCGCGCAGAGATCCCCAGCTTGATCCGAATGCAGGAGGCGTATAAGGAGCGTTTGCAGATCATTGGCATGGACGTGGATGACGAGAATGAGGAGCAACTGCGTGCGTTCGTGAAAAACCAGGGCATCAACTATCCCGTGGCCATGACCTCGGTGCCGGTGCGCATCGCTTACGGAGGCATCGCCGCGCTGCCCACGGTGTTCGTCATCAATCGAGACGGCGAAGTAGTGCAGAAGCATGTGGGGCTGTTTAATCCGGCGCTGTACGAAATCGAAGCCCGCGCGCTGCTGGATATGCCCGTGCCGGCGAGAGTCGAAACGTTTGAAGACACCGGCGAAGTATTTCTGAAGCACGCCGACCGCGCGACCATGCTTCCGGGAGTGGACACCTCGAAATTGACGCCGGAACAGCGCATAGTGGCGTTGCACAAGCTCAACGCGGAAAGCTGCGATTGCGGGTGCAAGTACACGCTGGCGCAATGCCGCATCTACGATCCGGTGTGCAAAATCAGCAAGGAACGCGCCGCAGCCATCGTGAAGGAAGCTGAGAAACTGCCGCCCCCTGGTACGCCCGAGAATGCCGCTGCACCGGCTGCGAGCGAACGATCCGCGCCCGTCGCTCCCGCGAAGCCACGCGGACCAAAATAGAAATTGAGAAAGGAACTTTGCCTTCCTCATTCCATGCGCCTTCGACCTGCCTGCAGCCGCGAGTGAAGGACTAACAAATTGGCGACGGTCCATGATGAGCCCTTCTTCGGATAGATAGCGCACAATCTGGCCCCTGGCCCAGGTTTGGTACTAGTCACGCCAGTGATTTATACTCACAGTTTGCCCTAAGACCGTTGAACGAATCAGGAGCGGGTACTTTTTCATGCCGAAGCGTACATTCCAACCCAACCGGCGCAAGCGATCAAAGAAGCACGGATTTCGCTCGCGCATGAAGACCCAGGGCGGCCAGAAGGTTCTTTCCCGCCGCCGCGCCAAGGGGCGCAAACGGGTCTCAGTGAAACCAGGTTTCCGCGAATAGATATCGGGGATTGTCCCGCATGGACGCGACGCCTGCGTTCCTGTGAGTCATACAAAAGAATAGCGTCACTGCGACCGCCAGTGTGTCCGAAGAATCGAATCAAGGTGTCGAGTCTGGCGCGCGAAGAACGTTTCCGCGCGCGGGGCGGCTTCTGCGTCACGCCGATTTCGAACGCGTGTATAAGCAGGGCCGGAGGCACTTCTCGGCATCACTCACGGTGTTCTACTGGTCGCGGCCGCACTCAGCTGCGAGAGAGTTTGCGGGACTCCGTGTCGGATTGGCAGTAGGCCGCGCTATCGGTGGAGCGGTTCATCGCAACCGGATGAAGCGTCGGCTGCGCGAGGCCGTAAGGCTCACCCGCAGTTGGCCAGGGCCCGCAGCGGACGTGGTTATCAATCCGAAGAAGGTTGTATTGACGGGGGATTTCAACGCGCTGCTGAACGAAGTCCAACAGGCTTTCGTAGTCATAGAAAAGAAGCTTGGCGGGAAGCAAAACGCCGAGAAGGAATTATCCTGCGGCCGTAAGCAGGAACCCTGAAGTTTTATGCGCCAGGTGGCTAAAAACGTCGCACTGCAGTTGCTGCGCGGGTATAAGTGGATGATTTCGCCATTATTCCCGCCCGCCTGCCGCTACGTGCCTACCTGTTCCGAGTATGCGATGGAAGCGGTGGAGCGCTATGGAGCGTTTCGCGGAAGCTTGCTTGCACTCGGACGCCTGCTGCGCTGTCACCCCTTCGTGAAGGGCGGATACGATCCGGTAGTAAAGCATGCCGGCAGGTGCGGAAGCCCGGCTCACCCACGGAAAGATACCCCGATTCAGGACACGGTTTAACGGAAGATCTCTTTGGCTGAATATCAAAATCCCCAACAAGAACCCGGCAGCGAAAAACGGCTGCTCCTGATTTTTTTGGTCACGTTCGTGATCATGCTGGCGTTCCAGCCGCTTCTGAAGAAATTTCTCCCTACACCGCCTCCCCCGCAGCAGCAGCCAGCCCAATCCGTCCCGGCTCAACCCGCACCTCCCGGAACCGCAACGACCGCGAACGCGCCAGCCGTACTCGCCTCCACCGGAGCCACCAAGCAAGCTGCCAGCGAGACTGAAACGGTCCTCGAGAACGATCTCTATCGAATTACCTTCACGAACCGCGGCGCACAAGTTAAATCCTGGATCCTGAAGAAATTTGACAATGAAGCGGAGAATGGGCGGCTGGACCTGGTCAATCCCGCAGCAGCATCGCAATTCGGCTACCCGCTCTCGCTTTGGACGTATGACGCCGATCTGCGGGGAAAACTGAGTTCGGCGCTGTACGTGTCTTCCCATGAAGGCCGGCAAAGCACTCCCGCCACCGTGACGTTTGAATATGCGGAGAAGGAGCTTACCGTCCGCAAGACCTTCAGTTTTGACAATACCTACATCGTCAAGGTGGATACCAGCGTCACCTACAAGGGAAATTGGGTGGCGGCTCTTCCCGCCTGGCCGGCGGGATTCGGCGACCAGGTTACACCGGCCTTTTACAACTCGGCCACAATCGACTACCAGTTCAACAAGAACATAGAGCGGGTGGCGATCAAAAAGCTCAGTGGCGGCGGGACGGTGCCGGGCCCATTCCATTGGGCGGGACCGAGCGATCTCTACTTTGCTGCCGTATTCATTCCCGACGATCCGGCTTCAGCGGCGATGGTGACTTTGCGCAACTCGCTTTCAGTGGCGACCGATCCGCAGAAGAACCCGAACGAGAAGGCGAATGTTGAAGTGATTGGCGCCGCAGTCGGAAACCTGCATGGCCCCACCTCGGAGCGGGTCTTCGTCGGCCCCAAGGAACTCGAGGTTTTACAGAAGGTCCCCGTCCCGGGCGTATCTGGCGGCGACAATGACCTGAACGGGCTGGTGGATTTCGGCTGGTGGGGCATCATTGCCAAGCCGCTGTTCGTATGGCTCAAGTGGACTTATCACCACATGGTGCCCAACTGGGGATGGGCCATCGTGATACAGACCCTGATCATCACCATCGCACTGCTGCCCCTCCGCATTACGCAAATGAAGTCGATGCTGAAGATGCAGCGCGTGGCCCCGCAGATCAAGGCGATCCAGGAGAAATACAAGAAGTACGGGCTGCGGGATCCCCGCAAGGCGCAGATGAATGAGGAGATCAGCGGCATTTACAAGAGAGAGGGAGTGAACCCGGCGGGCGGCTGCTTGCCGATGCTGATTCAGTTCCCATTCCTAATCGCGTACTACCGCATGCTGGGCGCTGCCATCGACTTGCGTCACGCGCACTGGCTTTGGATTAAGGATCTGTCGGCGGCCGAACCGTTCCCTTACATTCTGCCCATCATCATGGTCGTCAGCATGCTGCTGGTACAGAAGATGACGCCGCAGGCCGGCATGGATCCCACGCAGCAGAAGATGATGACCATCATGATGCCGCTGATGATGGGCTTCATCTTTTTCCGTTTGGCCGCCGGCCTGAACCTGTACTATGCCGAATCCAATTTGATTTCCATCGCGCAGCAGGCAATCATGAACCGCACATCCCTGGGCAAAGAAATGCGTGAGATGATGGCCAAGCGCGCGCGCAAGAAAGACAAGTAGCTATTAGCTTCTAGCTACTAGCTGGGGCGGCAGGAGCCGTAGCATACGCGGGGAATCGCACTGCAATTTGCATTAAGGTTTTCAACTAGAGGCTAGAAGCTAGGAGCTTTTATTCGTGTCCATTCCCGACAAAGTCGCTGCCGCCAAGAAGATTAACGAGTTCTTGCAGGCCGTCGTCACCCACGGCGGGCTTCGCTTTAAGTATCGGATCGTGGTCGATCCCCCTCTGCAGGAGGATCGTGATTGGGAAAAACCGGAAATTCTCGTGGACTTCTCTGGACCCGACTCCACCCTGCTGCTCGATCGCGGCGGAGAATTGCTGCGCGCCCTTGAATTGCTGGCGCTCGAGATGCTTCGCCTGCCGTCCGGAGAACATGAGAAGATTTCGTTCGACTGCCACAACCACCGTGCGCAACGCATCCAGGAACTAAGAATGGCAGCCACGGTCGCCGCGGAGAAGGTGCGGAAGACGGGAACCCCATACCACTTCAGCCCTATGTCATCCCGCGAACGACGAATAGTCCACCTCGCGCTACGCGAGGAGACCGACCTCCACACTGAAAGCGAGGGCGAGGGGATGCGGCGCTGCCTGGTGGTCTATCCCAAGGATCAGAAGCCCGCGGGCAAGGCCGCGCCACGTGTGTTGCCGTGACAACCGTGCTTAACCCTGCAAAGCAGGCACAGATTGGCAGCCCGTGGAGGGCTTGGTCCCACTAAGCGGCAGAAATGCTGCGCCAATTCCCACTATTACTAATCTGATTCCTGTGGTGCCTTGAAACTACACTCAGGAGGTGCCGACCACTTTCCCAGCATTCGGCGGGCCTTAATTTTGGCGATTGCTTCTCTTACGCCCTGGTCAGTTGCGAAAAGTTATTCTTCCTCTTCCTTCACCTCTCCGCGCTCGGCCTTGGCCTTCTCGATAATCTTCTCCTGCAACTGTCCCGGTACGACGTCGTAGTGATGCATTTCCATGTTGAAGCTGCCGCGGCCCTGGGTCATCGACGTCAGTTCGACGCCGTAGGTGAGCATTTCGGACATGGGGACTTCTGCTTTCACGATCGTGTTGCCGCCCTTGTTGTCCATGCCCTGGATGCGTCCGCGGCGGCTGTTGAGGTCGCCCATAATCGCGCCGGCGAAGTCGTCCGGGACGGTGATCTCAACGTTCATGATGGGTTCGAGCAGCGTCGGTTTTGCGACTTCCATGGCTTTCTTGAAGGCAATGCGGCCGGCCATCTGGAATGAGAGGTCGTTCGAATCCACGTCGTGATAGGAACCGTCGTAGAGCACAACTCTAAAATCGACTACTGGAAACCCCGCGAGATAGCCGCGGCCTGCGGCGTCTTTGATTCCCTTCTCGACCGCGGGTATAAAGTTCTTTGGAATTGCGCCGCCAAAGATGTCGTTGACGAATTCGAACTCGCCACCACGCGGCAGCGGCTCCATCTTGATTTTGCAATCGCCGTACTGTCCGTGACCGCCGGTCTGCTTCTTGTGGCGTCCCTGCACGTCGGCACGGCCGCGAATGGTCTCCCGGTATGGGACCTTCGGCGCTTTCAGGTTTACCTGTGTGTTGTAGCGCTTCTTCAGCTTGGAAACTGCGACTTCGATGTGCTGCTGTCCGGTGCCTGCGATCAAGAACTCTTTGGTCTGGGGATCGCGGAAGAATCGCAGCATGGCATCTTCTTCCATGAGCTTGTGGAGGCCGGGACCGAGTTTGTCCTCGTCGGCGCGGGTCTTGGGCTCGATGGCGAATGTGATCGCGGGCTCTGGAAGGTTCACGCGTGGGTACTGGATGGGGGCCGACTTGTCGCCGAGCGTGTCGCCGGTCAGAGTGTCCTTCAATTTTGCTACGGCACCGATATCGCCTGCATGCAGTTCGTTGACGGGCACCGCAGTCTTACCCTGCATGGTGGAGATGTGGGCAAATTTCTCCTGCGCGCCGCGACTGAAGTTCTGTAAGGTGGCGTCGTTCTTCAGAACGCCGGAGAAGACTTTGAAGTAGGAGATGCGTCCGGCGAATGGATCGGAGACAGTCTTAAAGATGTACAGGGAAACCGGCTCTGCGTCGTTCTCGTGACGTTTGGGAGCGTCACCATTTCCGCTGGCGACGGGCTCTCCTTGCACCCATTCATGTTCGGAGGGCGCAGGAGTGTAATCTACGATGAAATCCATAACGCGATCCGCGCCGATGTTGCCCAGACCGGAACTGAAGATGACCGGAAATATTTTGTCTTCGCGGATCGAATTGTGCAGAGCGGGAACCAGGTCTTCTTCGCCGAGGGTGCCCGCCTCGAAGAATTTCTCCATCAACTTGTCGTCGCCTTCGGCAACCAGCTCTACGAGCCGTTCATGGGCTTCCTGCGCTTGCTCCTTCAAGTTGGCCGGGATGTCTGTTTCCTTGCCCTTGCCGTCGCCGCCCATCTCGTAGGTGTAGGCCTTCATGCGGACCAGGTCGATGACGCCGGAGAGACTCTTCTCGGCACCGATCGGCAATTCGATGGGGATCACATTGCGTCCGAACGCATTCACAAGGGATTCGAGCACACGCGAGGCGTCGGCGCGATCGCGATCCATGCGGTTGACGACGATGAGGCGGGGAGTCTTGTACTCCTCGCAGTAGTTCCACACGCGCTGGGTGACGACTTCCACACCGGCGACGCCATCGACTACGACGATGGCAGCGTCCACGACGGGTAGATCCATCTTGGCCTCATGAACGAACATGTTGAAGCCCGGCGTATCAAGGAGGTTGATTTTGGTTTTGCCCCACTCGACGACAGCGAGGCCGGTCGAGATCGACATCTTGCGGGAGATTTCTTCATCGTCGTAGTCGGTTGTGGCGGATCCGTCGTCGACGCGGCCCAGGCGCTGGGTGGCGCCCGATGTAAAGAGCATGGCCGAGGCGAGCGATGTCTTGCCCGCGTGGCCATGACCGACCAACGCGACATTCCTTATGTTTTCTCCAGAATAGGCTTTCAAGTTGGGTCTCCTTCAGGCAGGCGTGGGAGGGAATGGCCCATTGGAAAGAGGATGAGGACAGGAACTGACGCCCAAATGGGCTTATTCCTTCGAAGCACCCGCCAAAACCTAGGATGCTACCACGTGGCGAGCGACCGCCTCAACCGAGGGGACAAAACATTCAGCCACTCCAGCAACGATTCCGGGCTATAATCCCCGCCAATCCGAATTCTGCCGGTGCTTCCCCATCCGGCAGTCATCCGAAAAAAAGTCGGGACGCTGGAGGTTTTTTCGTGAAGTCGACCATGATGTCGTCGCCGTTGCTGCTGACCGGAATTCTCGAGCGTGCCGCGAAAATTTTCCCTAATATCGAAATCGTTTCCGCCAAGGCGGACGGCTCACGCCACCGCTCGAATTACGCTGAGGTGCACCGGCGGGCAAAGCAGCTGTCGGCGGCGTTGCTGCAGGCTGGTATTCGCAACGGAGATCGCGTCGCCACTTTGATGTGGAACCAGCAGGAACATCTGGAAGCTTACTTCGGCGTGCCTGCGGTGGGAGCGGTATTGCACACGCTGAATCTGCGGCTGCACCCCGAGGAGATTGCGTACATCGTGAACCACGCGGAGGACCGGTTTCTAATTGTCGACGCTACTCTGCTCGACATCTTCGAGCAGTTCCGTCCGGGCGTTCAGCTGGAACGCGTGTTCGTTGTGGATCGCGGTTGCGGGCGTGAGACCCAGGGAGGCGAGCCATACGAGTCATTCCTGGCCCGTACGACAGGTGAACCAGATTATCCTGACCTTGGCGAAGAAGAAGCTGCCGCAATGTGCTATACGTCGGGCACCACAGGCAAGCCTAAGGGCGTGGTTTACTCGCACCGCGCGCTTTCGCTGCATTCCCTTGCCATCGCCCTGCCTGACCAGCTCGACTTCAGCTGTCATGACACCGTGCTGCCGGCTATGTCCATGTTTCACGCCAACGGCTGGGGATTTCCATATGCGGCCACCATGACCGGAAGCAAGCAGGTTCTGCCTGGACGAAATCTCCAGCCCGAAGCACTCCTCGACTTGCTGGAAGCCGAACAGGTGACATTGACCGGCGGAGTTCCTACCATCTGGCTGTCGGTGTTGAATGCGCTCGATTGTCATCCCGGTCGGTGGAAGCTCGCGCAGGGCATGAGAGTGATCGTTGCCGGATCGGCGGCGCCGGAATCCATGTTCCGACGCTTTGACAAGCTAGGTGTTCGGGTAATTCAGCCCTGGGGCATGACGGAGACCACGCCTTTAGCGACCGTATGCACGCCCAAACCTCACATGGGCAACTGGTCAGAGGATGAGCGCTATGATCTGCGCGCCAAGCAGGGTTTTCCGACCCCGTTCATTGATGTGCGCGCCATCAATGACACGACCGAGATATCCTGGGATGGCGCGACGGCCGGGGAATTGGAAGTTCGCGGACCTTGGGTCGCGAGCGGCTATTACAAGCTGGACCAGAGCGATCGCTGGACCAAAGATGGCTGGTTCCGTACCGGAGATGTGGTCACGATTGATTCCGAAGGTTATGTGAAGATCACGGATCGCGTGAAGGACCTGATCAAGTCCGGAGGGGAATGGATCAGCTCGGTTGATCTGGAAAACGCTTTGGTAGCACATGAGGCGGTGAAGGAAGCCGCAGTGATTGCCGTGCCGCACCCCAAATGGGCGGAGCGGCCGTTGGCGGTGATAGTGCTTAAAGACGGCCGCCAAGTGACGGACTCGGAGTTATGCGCCTTTCTCTCACAGCGGTTTGCCAAGTGGCAGATGCCCGATGCTTTTGTGTTCGTGGATGAATTGCCGCACACGTCTACCGGAAAGCTGTTGAAGAGCAAACTGCGCCAGCAGTTCCAGACCTGGCAACCAGCCTGATCGAGCCTTCTCGTTCGAGCGCGCTGGTTTCTTGTGTCTCTGCAAAGCCGTGGTGCTATTGGTCGTGCAGTTCCCGAATCCAGATATTGCGGAAACGCAGCGGATCTCCGTGATCCTGCAGCTGCAGTGGCGCCTTTTGAGGGCCAGGCTTGTAGGCAGGACGCTCGCCGTGAGCCGTCGGTCCGGTGAGTTCGACGTTGTCCTGCACCAGCACGCCGTTGTGTAGCAGCGTAATGCGAGCAGGATGCTGCAACTTGCCATTCGCAAATCGCGGCCCGTGGAAGATGACGTCGTAGGTTTGCCACTGTCCCGGAGGACGCGACGCATTCACCAAGGGAGGGTACTGTCCGTACACCGCGCCCGCTTGCCCATCGGCATAAGTCTTGTTCTCGTAGGAATCGAGCACCTGGATTTCGTAAGTGCTCATCAGAAAGACGCCGCTGTTGCCGCGTTCCTGGCTTTCTCCGTGAGCCGGGGTTGGCTCGGAGAACTCAACGTGCAACTGACAATCGCCAAACGACTCGCGGGTGGAAATGCTACCGGTCTTCGCGACAACCTCCATGTAGCCGCTGTCGACCTTCCACGCGGCGGGCTTGCCATCTTTGTCCACCCACTTGGACAGATCTTCCCCACCGAACAGCACGACTGCATCGGATGGAGCCGTTCCCGGTGTTTCCTGCGTGCTGGCAGTTCCGGGACTGATGATCGCCGGATTCGGGCGATTGGGATCGTGAATCTTCCATTTCATAGTCGGAACTTGTGCCATAGCCAGTTGGATGAGAGAAAAGACAATCGAGAGCAACAGGCAGGTTTTCTGTGTCATCAGTGCGCCTCGCGGGAAACCATGATACTCAAATGCCTTGCGAGCGCAAGGGACAAACAATATGGGCCACGGATTTTCACGGATCAAATGCAAAAGCATTCACCCGTGAGAATCCGTGAGATCCGTGGCCTGGTTCTCAGCGCTTGGGTTGCGCTGGCGCCTTTTCACCCACACGCTGGCTGACTTTGAAAATCATCTGGGCGGCTTTCTTGTCGGCATCGACTACGATGTGATCGCCGTGCAGCACTTCGCCATCCAGTATTTTCAGCGCGAGCGGATCCTGAATGAGCTTCTGTATGGCGCGCTTCAGCGGGCGCGCTCCGAAGTTCGGATCGTAGCCCTGCGTGAAGAGCAGGTCTTTCGCCGCGTCGGTGAGCTCCAGTGAGATCTTGCGATCCGCCAGCAAGCGGCGAACGTCTTCCAGCCGCAGCTCGATGATCTTGACCAGCTGCTCTTTCCCCAGCGGGCGGAAGACGATGATATCGTCCACACGGTTCAGGAACTCGGGCTTGAAGTGCGTATGCAGCAAGTTCTGGACTTGCTGCGCGGCCTCGTCGAAGTCGGCATCGGTCTTCAGGCTCTCGGCCTGCAGGAACTGCGAGCCGATATTCGACGTCATGATGATGATGGTGTTCTTGAAATCGACCACGCGACCTTTGCCGTCGGTCAGGCGACCATCGTCCATGATCTGCAGCAGCACGTTGAAGACATCCGGATGCGCTTTCTCGATCTCATCAAACAACACGACCGCATACGGACGGCGACGCACTTGCTCCGTAAGCTGTCCGCCCTCTTCGTAGCCAACGTATCCCGGAGGCGCGCCGATCAATCGAGCCACCGAGTGCTTCTCCATGTACTCGGACATGTCTATCCGGAGCAAGGCGTGCTCGTCGTCGAACAGAAATTCGGCGAGAGCACGCGCCAGTTCGGTCTTTCCAACGCCCGTTGGGCCGAGGAAGATGAAGGAGCCGATCGGACGCTTGGGATCGCTTAGACCCGCCCGCGAACGCCGAATCGCGTTGGCCACGCGCTCCAGGGCGGGATCTTGTCCAATCACGCGCTGGCGCAGCCGCTCTTCCATGTTGACCAGTTTCTTGACCTCGCCTTCGAGCATCTTGGAAACGGGAATGCCGGTCCACTTGGAGACGATGCGCGCAACATCTTCTTCATCGACTTCTTCTTTGAGCATCCGCTGCCCGGACTTGCCGTCCATGTTGGCCGTGAGTTGGCCCAACTCCGCCTGAAGGCGCGGTATCTCGCCGTATTGAATCTCCGAGGCCCGGTTGTAGTCGCCTTTGCGGACCGCAGCCTGCTCATCGGTTTTGAGCTGGTCGATTTTCGCCTTGAGCTCGCGCGTGCGCGAAATCAGATCCTTTTCTTTCTTCCAATTGGCTTTGAGCGCGTTGGACTGCTCGCGAATGCCGGCGAGTTCTTTTTCGAGAACTGCGAGACGCTCCTTCGAGTTGGGATCGTCTTCTTTCTTCAGCGCCTGTTTCTCGATTTCGAGCTGCGTGGCGCGACGTTCGAGCTGGTCGATATCGGTCGGCAGGGAATCGATCTGGATGCGCAGCGATGCCGCAGCCTCATCGATCAGGTCGATTGCCTTATCGGGCAGAAAGCGATCGGAGATGTAACGATGCGAGAGCGTCGCAGCGGCAACAATCGCCGAGTCTTTAATTCGGACTCCGTGATGAACTTCGTACTTCTCCTTCAGGCCGCGAAGGATTGAAATGGTGTCTTCGACGTTGGGTTCGCCGACGAAGACGATCTGGAAACGGCGCTCGAGAGCGGCATCCTTCTCGATGTATTTGCGATATTCATTCAGCGTGGTGGCGCCGATTGCGCGCAGTTCGCCGCGAGCCAGCGCCGGCTTCAGCATGTTCGAGGCGTCAATCGCGCCTTCGGCGGCACCTGCGCCCACCAACGTGTGCAACTCGTCGATGAACAGAACGATTTGTCCCTGCGAGTCTTCGATCTCTTTGAGGACGGCTTTGAGGCGGTCTTCGAACTCGCCGCGATACTTGGCGCCAGCCAGCATCGATCCGAGATCCAGCGCGACCACGCGCTTGTTCTTCAGAGCCTCCGGCACGTCGCCGGAGATAATGCGCTGCGCGAGACCTTCGACGATCGCCGTCTTACCCACGCCCGGTTCGCCGATCAGCACAGGATTGTTCTTGGTGCGCCGCGAGAGCACCTGGACGACGCGACGGATTTCTTCATCGCGTCCGATGACGGGATCGAGCTTGCCGCGACGCGCCTGCTCGGTCAGGTCGCGCGCATAGCGCTCCAGTGCCTGGTACTTCGCTTCGGGATTCTGGTCGGTAACTTTCTGCGAGCCGCGAACCACGGTCAGAGCTTTGAGGATCGCATCGTAGGTTGCGCCGCGCTGCGCCAGAATCTGCTGAGCGGCATCCCGCTTCAGATGGGTGAGGGCCAGCAACAGGTGTTCGGTGGAAACGTATTCGTCTTTGAAATTGGAAGCTTCTTTGAAGGCCTGCTCCAGCAGATTGCTGGCTTCGTTCGAGAGACCGGGTTGCGCCGCCTGTCCTGACACTTTGGGCAGCTTCTCGATCTGGCTGTAGACATCGCTGAGCACGGCTTGCGGGCCGATGCCGATTTTTTCCAGCACTGGCGGAACAATATTTTCTTTATCTTCTAGCAACGCAGCCAGCAGATGAATGGGCTGCAGCTCAGGATTGCCGTGCTCAGAGGCGAGCTGGCTGGCGCGCTGGACGGCTTCCTGCGCTTTCACGGTGAATTTGTCCCAACGGATGGGCATCGTAAACCTCGATTTAGTAATTGTGTGATTTGGTAATTGAGTAATTGGACTGAATTTTCAAATTAGCCGATTACCAAATTTCACATTGCAAAAATAATTGGGAGGCGGTCACCTCTGCCGCCTCCCGTCGACCTCACGGGCCAAAGCCCGCTTACTTGTTTCCTGTTACGCGGCCCTGCAGCGCCTATCCTTACACCTTCCGTAGCACGAGAGTTTCGGTGGCACTACTCGGCTTCGCCTCGGGGCGGACGAGGCGTCCGCCCCTACACAAGCATTACGCGGCTCGGCCGGGGCCTTTGCTCTCTTTGCCTTCCAGGGTGCGCTCGCCCTTTTCGGAGCCGATGTTCACCTTGATCTGCTTTGGCTTCGCTTCGGCCTTCTTAGGCAGGGTAATCTTCAGCACGCCCTTGTCGTAGTTGGCCGAGACCTTCTCCGCATCCACGGTCTGCGGCAGGGTGAAGGTGCGGGTGAAGCTGCCATACTGACGCTCCACACGGCGGTAGTTCTCTTCTTTCTCTTCCTTCTCGATCTTGCGCTCGCCCTGAACGGTCAAGGTGTTGTTCTCGACGCGTACATCGATGTCCTTCTCGTCGATTCCCGGCACTTCGATCTTCAGAGTGACGTGGTGCTCGTCCTCGTAAACGTCGACGGCTGGGGCAAAGCGTGACGTCGTCAGGGACTCGTCTTGCCCAGCATCGTTGTAGGATTCGCGGAACAAACGGTTCATGCGGTCCTGCAACGTAGCGAATTCACGGAACGGCTCCCAACGGGTTAATACAGTCATGACTAAAATCCTCCTTCAGAAAGTTGTGTTTGATCAGAACTTGTTGAATTTACGACCGGCCTGCGCTTCCAGTTGAGGCTGCGGCCACTTCATTTGATACATCGTTAGCGTAAAAGAAGCATAAAACTTGAGCGTATTATTGTCAAGCTAAGAATTTCCCTATATTTCTTTAGGTTACAGACGCTATGACGCATTTTAAATAGGCTGTTTCGGGGATATTCAGCAGAATGGGATGGTCTTTTGCCTGGCCACGAACTTCGATGAGGCGGAGGGTTCGGCGGGCATCCAGCGAGGCTGTGGCCAGCATTTCCAGGAAGCTGTTCTGGTTCACATGGTAAGAGCAGGTGCAGGTAATTAGAGTGCCGCCCGGGCGGAGCATCTTGAGGGCTCGAAGATTGAGTTCCTTGTAGCCCCTGAGCGCTGCATCAAGGTCACGCTTGCTCTTGGCGAAGGCAGGCGGGTCGAGAACGATGGTGTCGTAGCGACGATTAGCAGCAGCGTAGTCCTTGAGAAGGTCGAACGCATTAGCCTCGATCCACTCGATCTCCCGGCCGTTGAGGGTTGCGTTCTGGTCGGCGGTTTCCAGGGCAGGACGGGAACTGTCGACGCCAGTTACTTGGGAGCAGCCGGGGGAGAGGTGAAGGGCGAAGCCTCCTTGATAGCAGAAAACATCGAGAGCTTCGCCCTTGGCGTAGCTGGCTGCGGCGGCATAGTTTTCGCGCTGATCGAGAAAGGCTCCGGTCTTCTGGCCTGCAAGCGCGTCGAAATGGAAGCGGACGCTGTTCATGGTGAAAGTTGTCGCGCTCTTATCTCCGTAGAGCAGGGCGGAAGAGCGCGGCGGAAGAGTTTCCAGCTCGCGAACGCGCGGGTCGGTTCGCTCAATGATGGATGCGGGATGAAATCGTTCCGCTAAGTGAGAGATGACGGTCTCTCGGACCCGGGTGGAATCCATCGCCTGGGTGAGGATTTGCAGCGAGAGAATGTCGTTGTAGCGGTCCACGATGAGGCCGGGAAGAAGATCGGCCTCGCTGAAGACGACGCGGTAGGCGTCCGTCTCGCGGACCAGAGTCTCTCGATAATCGATCGCACTCTCGAGGCGTTGCCGAAGCAGGGCGGGTAAGTCTGCGATGGGGTCCGGCGAGATCAGGCGGATGGCAATTTGCGAGGTGCTGGAGTAGAGCGCAGTCCCGAGCGGTTTCCCGCGCTGGTCGGTGACCGCGACCAGAGAGCCGGGTTGCACGCCGTCGGCCGAGAGGATGTCGGAGCGGTAGACCCAGACGTGGCCGGACTTGAGACGGGCAGCACCCCGAGGGGAGACTTTGACCTTAGGGACTTCGGACTGCGGTGAGCGCGGGGGCATGGCAACATGTTAATGCCTGGCACTGACCTTGGAGGTTCAGTGACAGTCATCAGCAGGTAGAAACAGCTCGTTCGGTTCCGCGCTTTTGGTAGGCGTGGGCGATCTGCTCTCAAAGCTTCAGCTCGCGAATGGCGTCTCCGGCTCCGCTTAAGTCGGCCAGTCGCATTTCCGAATATTTGCGAGACAAAATCACCCCGGGCGCGCCGGCGCGGAACGCGGCAAGAACCGCTTGCTTCACGCTTTGCGTCGTACATTTGCTGTGGTTAGGCTCAGTTGGGATATCGATATCAATGCCTGGCCAAATTAGAGTGCGTGTGCCAGCGACTCCCTCCAGCGCGCGTTTGGTTTCGCGGTAGACGTAATCTGCCGAAAGGCCGGTGCGAGGAATCTGATCGTAGCTTCCCTCCTTCAATCCCATGACCGCATAGTCGAAGTCGAGCAGGCTCTGTTTCGGGAGATCGGCGTAAAGCGTCGAGCCGATATTGTCTACGTACAGTGCCATCCGCTCGCCGCCGCAGTTGTTGTACATAACAACTTTTATAAAATCCGAATACTGCGAGAGTTCGTGAAGGTCCTGTTCCGCGCGGTAGATCGGATTGAAGGAATTGTTATGCCAGATGTGCCAACCTACGGGTACAGTCTGCTTCGCAGCCTTCACGGTCTTGTAGATCGCGGCGTAAGTCTCGCGCAGGCTGTCGGTCCATAGCATTTCCCATGCCGCCAGCTCGGGATAGCGCAGCAGCAGTCGCCAGAATTGAACGTAGTAGCCGTCTACGGGACGTTTGCCGCTTCGCGCTGAGCGAACGAACTTCTCAAGCTGCAGAAACCCCTCTCGGGCGCGATCCACATTAATGCCGCGCTCTTTGGCTTTGCTCTGGCAAAATTCACAAAAGCAAGTCACATTACCGGGATCAACTGGCGGCGTATCGTGGGTTGCTCCCAAACTGTCGCAAAGCGCGCCCTGCCGCTCCGATCCCCACATGATTCCGTCGATGTCATAAGAACGGGCATAGTCCTCAACCAGTCCAGTCAGGAAATTCCGGTAGTCCGGATTATTGACACAAAGTGTTTCGGCATTCCGTCCGTAGAGATCACGTTCCTGCAGTTTCCCGATATTCGGCAAGTCAGTGCGAAACACGTCCTCAAGCCAGCAGATCACCTTTACGCCTCGCTTTTTGGCGGCCGGGAGCACTTCAGCCAAAATATCCAGGTCGCCGTGGTCGGGCGCGCGAGTGTCCTTGAGAACGGTGTTTTTGTAGTACTGGGGATGAGGGGTGGCGAAGTTTCCGCCGTGAAAATTGAGATCGTACTCTTGCTTGCCGTGATCAGGCAGGGGTTGTCCCGGAATCTGTCTTCCGGCGATTCCTCGACCATAGGTGAATACCGCAAGGAACAGCGTATTCACGCAGCCGCGCTCCTGAAGCACATCGAGGACTTTTTCAACACCTTCATCCACAAATGAAATTGCTCCTACCTGAATGCCGATCATTTTGGAGGACACAGCGGCGTGTCCTGGACCCGGCATGGCCAAGGCAGCGCCGGCGCCACCGGCGATCTTCAGGAATTCGCGGCGATTTACGTCCCATCTCAGCATGGATTACCCCTGTTTGTGTTGTTAGCGGGGATCTATAATTCCGGATTCCCCGGTGAGGCTTTGAATCCCATCTGCAAACCGAAGGTAGATTACACCTCGATCGTCAATGCGGGCTGGAATATAGCGTGGTTTCAGAGAAACTCGTGGTATGAAATCGAGAGAATACAGCCACGGTAATCGCATTGAGGGCTGAATCACACCGCGGATCGGGTATTCTTTGATGGGGAATCAGGGGAGGCGGTTGATGTTGCAGATGAAATGGGGGAAGGCCTTTCTTGTCGGGCTGAGCATGGCAGTGCTCTGCTCGAGTCTCGGGATCGCTCAAACAGAATCCAAGGAACCAGAAGATCCGGCGCGCAAAGAAGCATTCCGAGTCTACGACGCCGGTCGCTACGTGGATGCCATGCCGCTGCTGGAGAACTATGTCACCCAGCATCCTGACGATCTGGTCGCCAAGGAGCATTGGGCCTACTCTGTGCTGCAATATGGGTCCACGCTGTCGGATGCCAGGGATCGGAAGAAGGCCCGGGCTCTCGCACGTGCACTGGCCGTTGAACTGAAAAAGGCCGGGGATCAGAGCGACGTTTTACAGGTCATGCTGGCGCTTCCTGAAGATGGATCCGAAGGGAGCTTTTCGAGCCGCAAGGATGTGGACGACGCCATCAAAGCTGCGGAGTCCGATTTCAGCCGAGGCGATTACGAGAAGGCACTGGCCGGCTATACAAAAGTGCTGACGCTGGATCCGTCCAACTACGAAGCCATGGTTTTCAGCGGAGATGTCTATTTCCGAAAAAAGCAGTACGACAAAGCGAGCGAGTGGTTTGCACGGGCGGCGCAGATTGATCCGAATCGGGAGGCGGCGTACCGCTATTGGGGGGATGCCTTGACCTCGCTTTCAAAGAACGCAGACGCGAGGGCGAGATTTATCGATGCCGTCGTTGCGGAGCCGTATAGCAAGGATTCATGGATGGCACTGCGGCAATGGGCAGACCGTAATCAGGTGAAACTCAATTTGGTAGTTCTGAAGGACAAATCTACGCCAACGACGCAGGGAAAATCTCCTGCGGTTGCCGATTCAAAAGCTAAGAATAGCGGCGATGTTGATGCCGCGGCATGGGTAGCGTATAGCGCAGTCCGATCAGGCTGGCAAAAAGAGAAATTTAAAAAGGAATTTCCGCAAGAGCCTGCCTACCGGCATTCGTTGAGAGAAGAGGCCGAAGCTCTCGACACCATGGCCAAGACGATTGCGAGTGATGGCAAAACGAAAGACGTCGATCCGGGGCTCCTGGCGCTGGTGCAAATCGATGACTCAGGCCTGCTGGATCCGTTTGTCTTGTACAACCGCGCCGACAAGGACGTCGCACGCGACTACCCAGCCTATCGCGAGGCCCACCGGGACACCCTGCGGCGCTACCTGGATGATTACGTGGTACCGAAGACTCCTAAGTGAATGCTGCTAGCTTGTGGCGTGCTCGGCGGGAGTGGCAGCAGCAGTCTGCTTGTGGGAAGCTGCAGCTGCTTCGTGGCGCGCCATGTCCAAATCGGTGTTCAGCGAATCCAGGACCACCATGGGTAGCTCTGTGCCAAAGGCATCCAGATCACCCTCACTCCACAGGCCATTGAGCCGCGTGGACCCGTTGATGTCTTCGGGGAAGGCTTGGCGGTAATCGCCCTCGCGGATCAGGATATCTCCGATCAGCCGCCCGGTGTGGATGTCGTAAACCCTGCGGCTGGCCTGGCCCCGCAGATTGGTCAGGCAGAGAAAGACTTCTCCATCTCCGGCAAATTCGGGGCGATAGTACCAGGCTTGCGCGGCGTCGATCTTGGGATGATGCCGCTTAGCGCGATGCAGCGTGGGCTTCTGGTCGACCAATTCTTCGGCGGGATTGAAATACAAAACGCGCTGGCATGAGTCACAAACGACGGTTTCCTTGCCCGAGCGCACCTCGTTATAGGTCTGCGGGCGCAACATCACCTGGCAGCCCATGCATTTGTGATCGCGAACCTCGGCGATGCCGCTGCCGCGGAACTTGGAAACGCGCTCGAACTGACGCAGCAGGTTTTCGTTGATGCCTGAGCGGAGTTGATCGCGCTTGCCTCGCCATTCGGCTAACAGCTTTTCGTCTTCCGCGGTGCGCTGACGGGCCTGTTCTTTTTCTCTCTCGATCTCGGCAGCTTCTTCTTTGAGTTCGGCTTGCGCGGCTTTGACTTCCTTGTCGCGGGTGTCGGCATTCACCATCAACTCAAGAATCTTGTCTTCGTTGGCTGAGATTTCCTTCTCGGCGAACTGGATCTCGTGCAGCAGGGCTTTGTATTGCTCGTTGGTTTTTACGTCCAGCGACTGGTCGCGGTACTTGGAAATCTTAGTACGCAGCTCGGTGATGCTGGATTCGTACTTCCTGCGGGCGGCTTCGTCGGCTTTGACAGCGGTTTGAGCTTTTTCCAGCTGAGCCTTGGTTCCGGCGAGTTTAAGCTCTATCGCGGCGACACGTTTGGGGAGCTCGGCGACTTCGTCCTGCAGACGGCGGATTTCCTTGTCCACGTCTTGCAGTTTCAGCAGATTCTCGATTTCAGGAAGCATTAGTGGTGAAGCTGTATTGATTCTAGCACGCTGGGGAAGCGCGAATGAGCCTCCGGGCCGCGGAATGGAGGGCTAAATCTCGCTCGCAGAGTTTGTTTATGCGGCTCGGCGGACGAGGGCGTCCGCCGCTACACAGGCTAATTCAGGCCTTGAAGTAAGTAGAGTTCCGAGAGTTGGCGCAGGGTGTTGTAGGCGAAATATCTACCGTCCGGGCTACCTACGACGCGAGTGATGCCAAAGCCGCCGGTGGGGTCTTTCATCTCGAGCGTCTTTATCTGCTGCCGTGCACCGGTGTCGATATTGACACGGTAAACGGCAGCGCTGAGGCCGTTCGTGTTGACCACAAAGGCCGTCTTGCCGTCTTCTGAGATCTGGATGGGACGGTCGTTCGGCTGTACACCTTTGGGCTGGCGAGGGGGCTGTCCGGGATCGACAGTGAGAATTTCGGGCGAACCGTCGGCGTCGCGCGCCAGAATAAACTTGCCATCAGGGCTGGACAAGCCGCGAATTCCCTCGGGAGTGATTGGCTGCAGTTTCCCGGAGCCGGGATCCAGTACATAGTCCCGAGGCTGGTGGCCTGGTTCATTGGCGATGAGGATCACCCGGCGGCTATCCGCGGCAAATCCGACTGGATTTACGTTGTCCACTCCTCCCGGTTTCACCTCCATGCTTTCCCCCGCTCCGGTCGGAATCACCCAGTACTTCGGTGGAGTGCTGGCGGTACCGGCGAGAACCCATTTCTGATCGGGGGAAAGGGCTCGGGCATAGCCGTCACCCAGTCGAACTGCGGCAGAGCCGTCAGTCTTGCGCAAGAAAATGGTTCCATAGGCACCCCCTCCTTTTCCGCCCTCGTGAAACAGAACCTGCTTGCCATCGGCGGAGAGCGCAACCAGGACGGCGCGGTCCAGCCACGTCAGTTCCCGTTCCGAATTATCCTTGGGATCGGCAAAGAAGATTTTGCGCTCACGATCGTCGATGCTGATAACGGCTGTGCCATCCGAGGAAACGTCATGCAGGGTGAGATCTCCGGGCGCGGCAGCCAGAAGGCGGAACTGGCCCGCCATCGAAACAGCCATCAGGCGGCGGGCGATTGTGGTTGTGGTGGGATCGGCGGTGAACCAGACTTCATCTCCCTTCGGCGACCATGCGAGCCCATACAAGCTGGTGAAATCCCCGAAGGACTTCACGTCGCTTCCGTCGACGTTCATGATCGCCACTGAACCGCGGTCGTCGCCCCGAGTATCGTGCTTGCAGAAGGCCACTCTTTTTCCGTCGCGCGAAATGCGGGGCTGGCTGATCCAGGCGGGCGACGCAGCTTTGTAGATGACTTTGCCGATCGGATATTCGATTCGTTCTTCGTTTTCCACCGTGCGCGTAACCAGAAGGACGGAGCCATCCGGCGACCAGTCGGACCATTCCACATTTTCCAGCATTTCCCGCGGCGCCGTTCCACCGGTCAGGGGAGTGCGGCCCAGGGTTCCCTGCGTCCCGAAGAATCCGGTAAGGCCTTGCGGCCTGAGCGACACTGCCAGCTCTCCTTGCGAAGAAATGCCAAACAGATCGACCTGACGCAACCCGACCGGGCGTGACTCAATGCTGTCCTTGCGGGTGGAGAAAAGCTCGGGATCGCTTCCACCCCAGGCTGCGCTGTAGATCACCGTGCGATTGTCCGGGGCGAAACGAGCGCTCAGCACGGTTCCCTTGCGGAAGGTCAGCTGGTGATAGGTGACTTCCGAGGACGGTTTCGATTTATGGCCCAGCAGGTAACCCAGCGCCCCAGCCATGGCCATCAGGACGACAACGATCGGTATCTGGAAGCGCCGAACTTGCTGCGCGGCTGTCGGTTTAGCGATCCTTTCCGCCGAAGAGCCCGAGTATTGAGATAAAGCTTCGAGATCGAACGCAAGGTCGCGGGCCGACTGGAACCGCTGCTCCGGATTTTTCTCCAGGCAATGCCGCGCAATTCGTTCCAACGCAGGGGAGATGCCGCGGGTCATCTGCGTCAGTTCCGGCGGATCTTCTTTCAGGATCGCCGTCATCGTCTCGGCGGCGGTGTCTCGGCTGAAGGCGCGTTTGCCGCTGAGCATCTCAAAGAAAATTGATCCGAAGCTGAAGATGTCAGAACGGTGATCGACAGGAAGTCCGCGGACCTGCTCGGGGGACATGTACCCGGCTGTGCCGAGAACCTGGCCGGCTTCGGTGAGGGCCACTTCAGCGGCGGTGAGCGTCTGACCCGAACCTGCGTCCGATCCAGCGCGGGCCACCTTCGCCAGACCGAAATCAAGAATCTTGACCCGCCCGTCTTTGGTGATGAAAATGTTTTCCGGTTTGAGGTCGCGGTGGGTGATGCCTTTCTCGTGGGCTGCGGCAAGACCGTGGGCGATCTGAATGCCGAATTCAATGGCCTTGCGGGAAGATAGCACTGCACCCCGCAGACGCTCGCGCAGAGTCTCTCCTTCCAGCAGCTCGCAAACCATGTACGGCGTCCCCTCATGAGTGCCCATATCGTGCACGGAGAGGATGTTGGGGTGGTTGAGAGCCGCGACAGAACGAGCCTCCTGCTCGAAGCGGCGCAAGCGGTCGGGGTCGGAAGCAAACGAAGAGGGAAGAACTTTCACAGCTACCGCGCGGTCAAGACGGGTATCTTGTGCGCGGTAAACTTCTCCCATGCCGCCGGCGCCCAGAGGCGCCTGAATTTCGTAGGGACCGATTTTTGTGCCAGAGGTCAGCGGCATCAGCGCGCATTATAGCCGAGGCATGGCAATGGACCGCATGCCTACGTGCTTGCAGTTACTTTTATTGATCGCAGGCGTCGAACCAAGGTGAGTTTCAGGCTGGAGCGCCTCCCATGCGTTCTGGCTCGCGGAGCAGATTATGAGCGTCAGCGTGGCACCCAGCCCAATAGCAATCAACACGACAGCGAAGCTCGCGGATCGAGTCGATCGATCTGATTCGCGGAGTGGTAATGATCCTGATGGCGATCGACCACGTGCGGGTTTTTTCCGGTGTGCCCGCCGGTGGCCCATCGCCCGGTGTCTTTTTCACCCGCTGGATCACGCACTTCTGCGCTCCGGCCTTCATCTTTCTGGCCGGCACCAGCATCTTCTTGTACGCACGCAAGCACACTGATATGTCACGGTTCCTGCTGATCCGAGGCATCTGGCTCATATTCCTGGAACTCACATTGCTTCGCCTCGCCTGGACCTTCAATCTCGATTTCCGGCATTACGAGATGGCAGGAGTCATCTGGGTCATTGGCTGTTGCATGATTCTGATGGCGGGACTCGTGAAGCTTCCGCTGAATCTGGTTGCCGCGCTCGGCTTGGTTATCATCGGCGCCCATAACCTGATGGATCCGCACGTGGGCAGCCTGGTAGCAGGCCTGGATCAGAACCGTGTGTCCGGACTCTGGAAGATCTTCTATGTAGGCTTTTTCGCTGGGCCCATTCAGTATGGGGCTGACGGTCCCAACCTCATCGTGCTCTATTCCATCGTCCCCTGGATCGGAGTGATGGCAGCAGGATACGCGTTTGGAAAAATTCTGACGCTCGAGGCTGCGCAAAGAAAGAAACTTTGCCTCGCGGTCGGCCTTTCAGCTATCGCTCTGTTTTTAGTTTTGCGTGGCTTCAATTTGTATGGAGATCCACGTCCGTGGCACGCTCCAGTTGCGGGCCAAAATGGCGGGCACTCAATGCCTTCTCTGCTGTCTTTCCTGAACACTACGAAATATCCTGCGTCACTCTCTTTTCTGTTGATGACCTTGGGACCGATTATCGCTCTGGTCCCGCTGCTTGAGCGCTCAACAGGGGCTCTGGCTCGATGGATTACAGTATTTGGGCGTGTGCCGTTCTTCTACTACATGCTTCACATTCCCCTGATTCATGCCTTAGCGCTGCTGGTCTGCAAGATCAAACTGGGTTATGTCAGTCCCTGGCTTTTTGCGAACCATCCCATGGGAAACCCGGAGCCGCCAGAAGGCTATCAGTGGAGCCTTCCCCTGCTCTACCTCACATGGTCGATCACTGTCGTGTTGCTCTTCTTCTCATGCCGCTGGTTCGCGAAGCTGAAAGCTCGGCGAGCGGACTGGTGGCTGAAGTATCTCTGAGAAGTAGCGACCCCAGTCAGCATATCCGGTTGCCAAAATCACGACGGCGCGGATTGCTGGTGATGAAATCTGCGTTTACCCAGAGACCTACGGACGTCAAAAGCCCCACCCTCCCGCGGAGAACGCGGGAAGGGTGGGGCACCCCCTCCAAAAAGCTTTGGCTGCTACGGGATTGGCTGTTCAGCGGTGTACACTCTTTCGTTCGCCTGCTGTGACTTTTGTCGTTCGTCTTCGTGAGGACTTCGTGAAAAGAACGTATCGCCCCGCCACCCGTCTCAGTGTGCTCGCAATCTTCTTCTGCGCCAATCCGGTGATCTGCACACACGCGCAAAATTCGCCGACAAAGCCATTGACCATTGAAGCCATGTTTCAGCCGGGAGGGCTTGCGGGGCGCGCGCCGGAGACGATGGAGTGGAGTCCTGACGGCGCCAAGCTTTCGTTCATTCAGCGGGACGATAAAGGCGAGAAGGGCGAGTTGTGGTATGTGGACACCGCTACGGGCGAGAAGAAAGTGCTGGTTAGCGCGGCGAAGCTGGCGTCTCTCGATTCGGATGTGAATAAGCTGAAGAACGAGCGCGAAAAAGAACGGCTGACGCGCTACCACGTAGCCGCGTACGTGTGGGCTCCAGATTCGAAGCATCTGCTGTTCGATTCGCGGGGGCAGCTTTGGCTTTACGATCTGGGAACGCAGACCGCCGTGCAATTTACTTCCGCGCCCGATCCCAGCGGGTATCCCCAATTTTCTCCTGATGGAAACCGCGTGGCGTACGTTCGCAAGCACAATCTGTACGTTCGCACTGTGAAGGACAACCAGGAGAAGCAGTTGACCAAGGACAGCAGCGATGATCTGCTGAACGGCGACATTGATTGGGTGTACGCGGAAGAGCTGGCGGTGCGCAGCAATTATTTCTGGTCGCCCGACAGCAAGCAGATCGTCTTCCTGCACATGGACGAGACCAAGGTGCCGACCTATCCCATTACCGACTGGATGCCTACGCATCCCAGTGTCGATCAGGAAAAGTATCCCAAGGTCGGGGATCCGAATCCGGTGGTGAAGCTGGGAGTCGTGGATGCGGACAAGAGCAAAGTGAAGTGGATTGAGTTGACCAGCGACACCGATACCTACATCCCGCGATTCGGATGGGCGCGCGACGGAGTGATTTGGGCGGAGGTGCTGAATCGCCTGCAGGACAAGCTGGACCTCTATTTTGTCGATGCAAAGTCAGGAAAGTCGCGCCTGGTGCTGACAGAAACGACTCCGGGAGCATGGATTAGCTTCAACGAGGTCGAGGTGCGCTTCCTGAAATCCAATGGGCAATTCCTGTGGCCAAGCTGGCGCGACGGCAACATGCACATTTATCTGTACAGCTTCGATAAGCAGAACCCTATGGCAGCCGATGCAAAGCTGGAGCGGCAGCTGGAAAAAGGCGACTACGAAGTCACGGGAATCCTAGGAGCGGATGAAGCCGCCGGCACTGCCTTTTTCGAGGCCAACAAAGATGATCCGCGGCAGGCGCAGATCTTTTCCGTCAAGCTGGACGGCTCCGATATCAAGGCGTTGACCACGGCGGAAGGCGAGCATCGGGCGGAATTCAGCGATGATGGAAGGCACTACAGTGATATGTATTCCGGACCGCAGGCGTCGCCGCGGATCACCCTATGCGCCTTGGATGGGCCATGCCATCCCGTCTGGGACGGAAAGGATGAAATCAAAGATTATGGCCTGCGCGAGCCCAAGTACCTGGAGTTCAAAGCCGATGACGGCACAACTCTCTATGGACGTTTGCTCCTGCCACCGGATTCGGCCGCCGGCTCGAACATTCCTTTGATCATCAACGTCTACGGCGGTCCGGCAGCGCAGATGGTGCGCAAGGGCGTGCCCAGCGCTTATGACGAAATTCTGGCGCGCAAAGGCTTCGCGATTTTTGCCGTCGATAATCGCGGCACGCCAGGACGAGACCGCAAATTTCAGACTGCAATCAGGCATGAGTTCGGCGCTGTCGAACTGAAGGATCAGCTCACGGCACTGGATCAGCTTTTGGCGCAATATCCCCAGCTTGACAAGGATCGCATTGCGATTTGGGGATGGTCGAACGGCGGATCGATGACCCTGTACTCCATGACGCACTCGGATCGTTTCCGTGCCGGAGTGGCTGTCGCCCCGGTTACGAATCAGGCGAACTACGATTCAATCTACACCGAGCGTTACATGGGACGGCTTAACGACGATAAGGCGGGGTACGAGCAGTCAGATGTGACCCGTTCGGCGGACAAGTTGCGCGGCGCCCTTCTTCTGGTGCACGGTACGAGCGATGATAACGTTCACTTGCAGAACAGCATTCAGATGATCAATGCGCTAATCAATGCCGGCAAGCAATTCCGTCTCATGATTTACCCGAACAAGACGCACAGCATTTCCGGGAAAGATGCCAGGGTGCATCTGTTCACAATGATCCAGGAGCATTTTGAGCGAGAGTTGAAATAAGACAGTACTCAGTATTTAGTACTCAGTACCAATTACCTGCGATGTCGTCTACCGCTGCGGATCCCGAGTGCATGCCCGCTGTCATCCTGAGCGAAGCGAAGGATCTGTGCAATTTGCATGCGTTGACGGAGCGCTCGGAGAATTGCATATATCCTTCGGCCCGAAAAACCGGGCCTCAGGATGACTAGTTCGTGAAACACGCCTTTACTTGTGCTTCTCGGCTTTCTTGGAAGCGCCTTCCTTCGCCGTGCTCTCCGACTTCTTCTCGTCCTTCTTTGTTTCTTTCGAATCCTTGCCGCCGTCGGACGAAGCCGAAGACTGCGACTTTTTGGCGTAGTCGGTCACGTACCAGCCAGAGCCTTTGAACTGTACGGCCGGTGCGGAGATGGTCTGTTCCACGCGACCTCCGCATTCGGGGCATTTCTTGATGAGCTTGTCGGAAAATTTCTGGATCTTTTCGAAGAGATGGCCGCACTTCTTACACTGATATTCGTAAAGTGGCATGGGTTCTGAGACGTTGTGAGGAACTGCGATTGATTTTAGGGGTGGGAGTCGCGTTGCGTCAATTTTCGCGATCCGGCGGAGGTTGGAAGCCGCTGCGCTCCGAAGCAGGGGCTGCTGTGCTTGCCAGGCGATCTTTCGTTCCGGGGAACTCTTCTTCAATACGCGCGTCGAGCCAGCGCTCGAGCTGCTGTTGGACAGCTTTGGGGACCTGATGAAAACGGAGGCCGACCAGCCCCTTCACATCTGCCCAGGCAACCTGGGCTTCAACTTCGATTGGCACATCCGTATGTGGCAGGCAGAATTTCACGGAAGGCGTGGCCCCCTTGGGCAGTGCTCGACGCAGCATCAATGCCATGCCACCTTCGCTGATATTCGTGCTGGTCGCCTTTAGGACGTTGCCCTCGACGATGACGTCGACCGGCATATTGATCGGCTGCCGGAAATAGCGGCGGCGCTCTTTGAGCATGAAATTCAGCGCTGCGTGAAAGCAGCGTGACGCGTTCAAGGTCGTGATGGGCTTTTGCAAAACAAAGTTTGCGCCCATGCCAAAGGCTTCCTGGGTAGTCGTTCGCTTCCCGTTCAGGATGGCAAAGGCGACAGAATTCTTGTTGCCCGGAGTGCTTCTGAGCCCCTGGAGAACGGCTAGTCCGCCGTTCAAATCATCGCAATCGACAATAACTGCGTCGAACTTATCGGAGACGAGCATGTCGGCGCCAATGCGCGCTTCCTGACAAATTTCCACGTCAATCGAGAGTTCCTCCAGAGTAGGACGGAGTACCGACACTAATTCCGGGTCCTGGCTCAGGAGTAGAGACTCCAACGTCATGGGCACGATTTTAAGGAGGGCTTTAGCTCCGGGATAGTGACCAAGGTGTCGGACCCTTGGTCGACCCGTAACGGTTGTTCTATGTTGCACATGGAAGCTGCACGCGCAGGGCTACAATTCTCTCAGGAACCATGAGCGTTATCGCGTATCTCTCGCTGGGATCGAACGTAGGAGATCGACACAGCAATTTGCATGAGGCGATTCGACGGCTCGGGAGCTTGGGCCGAATCGTGAGTGTTTCGTCGTTTTACAACACCGAGCCGGTGGAAGTCACCGATCAGCCATGGTTTCTCAATTGCGCCATGGCGCTTGAATGCGGGAGCAAGCCCGGGCGGCTCATGTCTGAATTGCTTCTGAATAGAAAAGGAGATGGGACGCCAGCGCATTCAGAACAAGGGGCCGCGTTCGATCGACATCGATATTCTTCTTTTCGGAGACGAAGTGGTAAATACTCCCGAGTTGACGATTCCTCATCCCGCCATGACACGAAGACGTTTTGTGCTGGAACCTTTGGCCGAGATCGCGCCCGAGGTCCGGCATCCTTTGCTAAACAAGACAGTCCGGGAACTCTTGGCCGAAGTTTCTCCGGGGCAGAGGGTCGAAAAACCATAGCTACTCCGATTGCTTTTTTATCCGTGTGAATCCGCGAGATCCGTGGCCAATTACTATGGCAGAATAATCCGGCTGCCGGCTTCCTGCGAAGCGAGCACCGGCGATTCCTTCTCCGGGAACTGCGCAAACAGGAATTCCACGAAAGCGTGTGATTTAGGACGGCCTGAGGTCCTGCCGTGCGCCAGCCGAAGCAGGAAGACGAGAGCTTTCAAGACTTCGGAGTCGCGCAGCGTCGAGTAGCCGGTATGCTTCTGCTCGGCCTCACGATATTCGCGCACCATGGTCTCGACTTCGTTCGCGGCCCGGCGCTGGGAGTCGCTGGTCAGCGGCTGCTCGTAATGCAGTCCGGAGTTTACGCGGCGCTCGTAGCTCTTCGCGAGCACTGTGAGCGCAGCGATCAGATCCTGATCATGCAGGCTCCGATCCGCACGCGCTGCTTTCGCCAGCGCGTAGCTCAAGCCCATGAGCAGGTGTTCCTTCTCATACATGAACTGGTCGGGAACCGCGATTTGCAGGAACAATGCGGCAGGATCGATCTGGTCGGCTGAACGAGGCTTTTCGTGTTCGCGAGCTTGAATGAGGTAAGGACAGTCATTCGGGCAATCGAGCGTTACCTCGCGTTGTTCTCCGCAGCATTGCGGACAGATGCGGCCGTGCACAGCGGGACAAAACCGCTTTTCCTTGCGAATTTCGCAGATCACGCAGCTCAAGGGGACTCCTGCATCCATTATGGCATCTTCATCGATGTTCCTCGAGAGAGTGCTCTCTCGTCGCCAGCATGCATAAAAGGCCCACTTTGGAACCGAGGATGTGAGAAACGCCTGTAAAGACGGGGGCTAGCGCATCCAGGAAGTATAAAACCCCCGTAAAATAAGGTGTTTTTCCACAGGCTGCAGGTATAAGATACCCGCGCTGGTATTAAACATTTTTTTGAGGAGGAAGAATGGCTGCAGGTCTGACCAAAACCCAATTGATTCGGCAACTCGCCGAGAAGAACGAGATCCCGAATAAAACCGCGGCGGCGTTCCTGGAGAGTCTTGCGGATACCGCTATCAAGGAAACCAAAAAGAACGGCATCTTCGTGGTGCCCGGCCTGGGACGCCTGGTGAAGGCGCACCGCAAAGCTCGTGTGGGGCGCAACCCGCAGACTGGCGAACCCATCCAGATTAAGGCGAAGACCGTGGTGAAGTTCCGCGTCGCCAAGGCTGCGAAGGACGCGATCGCTCCCAAGAAGTAGTTTCTGATTTCCTCTATATTTGAAGGCCGGCTCCCGCCGGCCTTTAACTTTGCTTGTGTAAACTGCCATGCTCAACTGGATCGTCATCGGAATTGGGGACATCACCATTCGTCGCGTCATTCCGGCGATTCAGGCCGAACCTCGCAGCACTTTGTACGGCGTGGTCACGCGCGATCCCGCGAAGGCCGCTCGTTACGGCGTGCGCGCCTGGCGCACTCTGGACGAGGCGCTCACCGATTCTGCAGTCCAAGCCGTGTATGTGGCTACACCAGTCTTTCTGCACGCGCCGCAAACGATGCAGGCCTTGCGCGCTGGAAAGCATGTCATCTGCGAGAAGCCAATGGCGATGAATGAGGCCGAGGCCCGCACCATGGTTCAAGTTGCGGAGGAGAGCGGCAAGCTGTTCGGAGTTGCGTACTACCGCCGCTGCTATCCCAAGGTGCAGCGCGCAAAGCAGTTGCTGCAACAAGGCGCGATCGGTAAACCGGTTGTCGCGGAACTCACGAATCACATGTGGTTCGACGGATCGGGCAGTCGCAGTTGGCTGGTCGATCCGGCGAGAGCCGGAGGCGGTCCGCTGTTCGATATCGCCTCCCACCGCATCGACGTTCTGAATTTCTTGTTCGGAAAGCCGGTCCAGGTCACAGGTCAATGGTCCAACGTCGTGCACCATTACCCGGTCGAAGACAATGCAACGGTGATGATCGAGTATGAGGATGGCGTGCGCGGAATCGTTGATGTCCGTTGGCATTCAAAGATCGTGCGGGACGAATGCCGCATTCGGGGAACCGACGGCGAGATCGAGTTGTCTCCGCTGAATGGCCCGGACCTCGTATGGCCCGCTGGGCGTGAGACTCTGCCCGCTCATCCCAACTTGCACTATCCGATGATCGAGAACTTTGTGGACGCACTGGAAGGCAAGAAGGAATTGCTGGCCAGTGGAGCCTCATCGTACTGGACAGACTGGGTAACAGAGCAAGCCCGTAAAACCGCGTAAGCGAGGCCAGGCGCAAATGCATGCCTGCGCAAGGCCACGCTACGACGGGCATCGAATCTGGTTATTGCTTATCGTAAACGGCCGTGCTCTTGAACTTTTTCCCTTGAGCATCGGTTCCGCTGGTGATGACTGTGCGGCTCTTGCCGTCAGTAGACAAGATAATCGTACCGGTGATCGTAACCTTCTTGTCTTTCTTCCCTGTGAAACCCGTCTTATGCACGGTCCTCGTTTCGTAGGAGCGCATGTCTGAGTTGGGGTCGCCGGTGACGGGATAATCCTTGCCGTCGAACTTGCCTGTCCACTCACTATGTGTCGCGGTGCCCGCGGCGTCGGTACCATCTACGGTGACTTTGACCTCATCACCCGCGGCCTCGTAGACGACCGTGTGGTTCTTCGCGGCGCCAGGCGCGAGTTTCGACTTGGCCTCGTTCAGCTTCCACGTGCCCATCAATGACTTCTGCGCGTAGCACACTCCGATGCCCATGACGCACAGGGCCATCGTCAGTACGATCTTTCGTGCCTTCATGTCTTCTCCTGTTGCCTAGCAGATTTGCACACCAGATTGATGGGCGCCATTCTAGAACCGAATAGAACATTCGGCAACTCGCACTCTCGCTGGAACATCTAGCGGACGGACCATTCCCGGCGGACATAGATTGTGAATGCCGAACTGTCTTGGGTATTTTCTGGACCGGGTTCACGGTGAATTATTCAAGATGAAATGCACCGCCGCTCCAATCTTCGGGAGCAACATCGGCGATGGTCTCAGTGAAGTCCCAGCGGTGGCCATAAAAGTCCTGAGCGTTGTATTGACGCTCGCCATAGGAGTGGTCTTGGGGTTCCGTCAGGATAATGGCGCCGTTCTGTCGCGCGCGCTCGTAGTGCGTCTTGGCATCTTCGATGCGCACCTGCACAATGTGCGAGTTGTTGGGTACCACGTTGCCTTCGGCGATGGTGAAGCAGCCATCCCCGGCCTTCATCTGGACGCGGTGATTGGCAATGCGGAGACGAATGGTGAACCCGAAAGCCTTGGACAACCAATCGGCCGCTGCGCCCGGGTCGGGGTAAATGAGCACAGGAATAACGACGCATGGCGGAACGGATCGGTTGAATCGCATTGGGAAACTTTATCACTGACGCCCGGCGAAGGGCTGGCGGGATAGGAGGCTAGTATGTTGCTACGCGCGAGAAGCTAAAGGCGGCGAAAAAAATCGCGCAGATTGTGCTTACATGGGTTGCTCTACTCCAGAAACTGATTATGTACGCCTGATTAGGTGCGCGGGTTCGTCAAGTCGCCCTAGGTTGTGTAATCTGTGGGCCACAGCCCTTTTCCCGAGTGGTGAAAGCCGTCTGAGCGATATACATTGTTGTCACAAGCTTCCCGGCCACTTTCTCAAGATAACGGAGCCCCATGATTTCAGTATCCACTGAATCGCAAGAAAGCTTCCTTTCGCGTCGCGGCTTTTTTCGCTGGGCCAGTTCGCTGGCCGGTGCGCTGGGCATGGCGCCGTTGGTTATGTCCGCCAAAGCCGTTTCGTCGCCAGCGGCATCTTCGGATGGTGAGGATTACTATGCGAAGCTTGGGGTCCCGACGATCATCAACGCAGCCGGTACTTATACCACGCTGACGGCGGCCTGCATGCCTCCGGAGGTTTTGGCGGCGGTGCAGAAGGCAGCGCTTCATCCAGTGCGCTTGCACGACCTGCAGCAGAAGGCAGGTGAGTACGTCGCGCGCCGCCTCAAGTGTGAGGGAGCGGTCGTCACTTCGGGGGCCTCGGGAGCCATCAGTCTGGCCACTGCCGCCTGCCTGCAGTATGCCAACAACATCAACGTTGTGGACATGCCTCAAGGGATCGAGGGCAAGAAGAATCAGGTCATCGTGCAGAAGGCGCATCGTTATGAATATGACCGCGCCATGTACCTCTGCGGTGCGCGGGTGACCGAGGTGGTCACACTCGACGATTACAAGCGCGCATGCGACGCAGGCAACGCCGTGATGACAAATTTTTTCAACGCGGCGGAGGACGAAGATGGGATCGCCGGCAGCGCACAGATTGGCCGGGAAGAGTGGCTGCGAGTGGCGCACGAGCACAAGATTCCGTGCCATCTGGATGCTGCAGCGGACATGCCTCCGATCTCGAATTTATGGAAGTACACCGGCATGGGTTTCGATCTCGTGGCATTCTCCGGAGGCAAGGGAATGCGCGGTCCGCAAAACGCCGGACTGCTGCTGGGACGGAAGGTCCTGACCGATCTGGCGCATGCCAACAATAATCCGGGAGACGGAATCGGCCGCGGCATGAAGGTGGCGAAGGAACAAATTGTCGGCATGGTTGCGGCGGTCGACTGGGTTCTCTCGCACACCGAAGAGTCGATGCAGGGCGACTACCAGAAGCGGGCCGATTTAATCGCCGCTGCCGTGAAGGGCATCCCTTCAGTCAGGACGGAGACGGTGGTCCCCAGGATCGCGAACCATGTTCCTCATCTGCTCATACGTTTCGACCCGGCGATCACGGGCAGTCACCACTGGCCAGATCGTCGAGACAGTTGCGCACAGGTACGCCTTCGATTGAACTGAATCCGAACACCGGGCAAAAGCCCAACCAGGGCATCCCGGCGGACGCAAACACGCTGGTGGTTGGTGTCTGGATGCTGCAGCCTGGGGAAGATGCGATCGTGGGCGATCGAATTCGCGCGGCCCTCACGAAAAAAGGGTGATACGGCTTTCAATCCCACTCATTTAGTGAGCGACGAGGGCAGCACCATACTTGTAACGAACTACTTTGTGTACTCGTTCTTGACCACCTCGCCGCCTTTCATGACGAATTTGACTCGCGCGAGCGTGGTGATGTCCTTCAGCGGATCGCCATCGACGGCGACGATATCCGCCCACGCTCCGGGCTCAAGCGTACCCACTTTGCCTGACCAGCCCAGCAAATCTGCAGCGTTCAGGGTTCCGGCCTGAATTGATTGCAGCGGCGTCAACCCCAGTCTCACCATAACTTCGAATTCATGCGCGTTGAGGCCGTGGGGATATACAGCGGCATCGGTGCCAAGCGTAACCTTCACCCCGGCCACCAAAGCACGGGCGATATTCTTGCGGGCTGCGGGAATCACTTCTTTGGCTTTCGCCAGCAGGGGCGGAGGCAAATGCGTCAAGCCAGCGTTGTCGATCATCCAATCGCCGAGATATAGCGTAGGCACAAGATAGGTGCCGTGCTCTTTCATGGCGGCGATTCCGGCATCGTCGATATAAGAGCCGTGCTCTACAGAATCGACTCCGGCTTCGGCGGCCCAGCGAATGCCTTCCGCGCCGTGCGCATGCGCGGCGACTTTGCGGCCCAGGCGATGAGCATCAGCGACGATCGCTTTCATTTCCTCCAGCGTGTATTGCGAATGCTGGGGATTATCCCCGAGCGAGAGCACCCCTCCGGTCGCGCAGACTTTGATCAGATCGGCGCCGTACTTGATATTCTCGCGCACCTTGTGCTGGACGGCGGCGAGCCCGTCAGCCACGCCTTCATTGGTCGCGTGATATTCAAAGGGCAGCATGTTGTTGTCGCAATGGCCGCCAGTGATGCTGAGGGGCGGTCCGCTGACCAACATGCGTGGACCCGGCACGTCTCCCGCATTAATGGCATCGCGAAGGGCCACGTCGCTGAAGTCCTTTGCCCCGACGTTTCGCACGGTTGTGAATCCGGCGAGCAGGGTGAGGCGCGCATTCCTGGCTCCGATCAATGCCTGCCGCGACGTGGAAAGCGCCAGAGTTTCATAACCGAATTTCGGGTCCATTGTGAGATGCGTATGCGCGTCGATGAAGCCGGGCAGCACGGTGGCATTGGGCAGCTCGATCCGCACTGAATCCGAAGCCACCTTGGCCTCTGCTGCGGAGTTGATGCCCACGATCTTGCCGTCCTCGATCAGCAGTATCTGATCGCTCAACATCTTCCCTGATTTCACCTCGAGCACATGGCCAGCATGAATGACGACCTGGCGAGATGCCTGACCGATAGCGCTTGGCATGAGCATGAACAGCACGATTAGCAAGACGAAACAGAGGGTCTTCCGGCGCATGAAGTCCTTCTTTCCTTTTGCAAGTGTAGGAAACTAAAGCAGCGAGCGGAGATTATGCACGACGAAGACGCATTCCGTCCAAACCCCAGGTCTGTCCCGCGTCCGCGGCAAGAAAGATCACGAGCAGCAGAAGCAGCGGCAGGGTGTCTAGGCGTGCTCCGAAATAGCGCCAGATAGGTACCCCATGCCCCGCGTCCCACCATGCCGCGAGTGTGAGGTTCAGCAGAAATGCAATGCCAAGAATGCACGCCGGGCGGACCCACAGTCCCAGGAGCAGAGAGATTCCAATCAACAGTTCGATGACGCCCACCGCATAACCGAAAAAGACCGCATGAGGCAGCACGATGTGGGACAGGAATGGGCGATAGAAACTTACTGCCGCACTTCCAATGTACTGACCCAGATAATTTTGAAAGCCGCCGTGGGCGAATCCCGGTCCGGCCACCTTATACTCGCCGAAAAGTAAAAAGAAAACCGCTGTCGCGATGCGCACGGCAGCGATGGTCCGGTGCAGGCAGTTGGGCTCGTGCATTAGAAGGGTGAAAGACTTTAGCCCCCCGGGCCGTCGTTCGAGACGTATTGCTCGAGAGAATCCAGTTCGCGGCTGAGTTCGTCCACCCGGCGCTCCAGCAGGTTGCGAATAGAGAGCATCCCCAGAAGTTTGCCATGGTCATCAGCCACCGGGAGATGCCGGAAGTGGCGCTCGAGCATGATGCGTAAGCGCTTCGCCAGCTCCCGTCTCTCGCGTCGCCATTTCCACTGGCGTGGTCATGAGATCACGAATCGAGGTGCTTTGCGGATCCAGACGGGTGAGAGACATCTTCCGCAGCACATCACGCTCAGTGAAGATTCCCGCGACACGATAGTCACTGTCCACAACGGCGACAGCCCCCACGTGATAATCGAGCATTTTGTGAATGGCGTCAGCCACGCTAGCTTCCATGGGGACCGCAGCAATTTCCCGGTCACAAAGTTCCAGGACACTCATAAAATCTCCTCCGGGCTCAGCAAGCTCAGATCGCTTTAGCGGATTGAGGCATTATGCTCACAGGGAAAAGCTTGTCAAGGAAATTTGCGAGATTCTGAATAATGGGCAGCACCGGATAGGCAACTCTCAGCCTATGCCTGACAAGGCGGCTCTAACGGGTTACTTGCGGTCGGTGATCGGGACGAAACGGAGTTTCCTGCGCGCTGACCTCTATAACAGCAATTAAATGCGCTGAATACAGCTTTGTCATCCTGAGAACCGCGTCCTTTGCGGGTCGAAGGATCTATGGAGTGGTTGGCGGCATCGATGCCGCCAGCCGGTTACATAGATCCTTCGGCGCCCAAGGACGGCGCCTCAGGATGACAATTCGTCGGTCCGTCTACGTGACGCTGGGGATTCTCCGCTTTGTCTCGAGATGCCGAAAGCCAAGCGCTCCAGCATTTACGGCTGCACTTCAGCTCGCAGCAGCTTTGGACCCGAGGGCATCTGCGCAGCGGGATTGTCTTCCGCAGTGACAAAAACCTCGAAATCGGCATTGGGCACTGTGTTTTCGAAGCTGCCTTCCAGGTTGTTTTTTACCCTGAGTACTCCCTGGTTCTGGGCTTCCTTACCCCGAGGCTGTACCCACACGACATAGCTCTGTCGCGCCGGCGTGAGAGCGCCGGGCTTGGCCAGATGGTCTACTTCCAGCTTGAGCCGAAGATTCCCATTCTTGTCCTTATCCACGTGTGCCTTGCCGGTTGCCGCTGGAACGCTCGGATCGGCGATCATTCGAACCTCTGAGGCTTGCATCGTGCAGATGAGCCCAAACACCAGCATGCAAGCATAAATTGCCAATTTCCTTATCATGGTCGCGATCTCCCTTGTCACGTACTCTGTTTGCCTAAGTTGGCAACAAAGTGATGCGGAAAGCGGCCTGGGAGTTGTTGTGATTTGAGACCAGCCTCGTATACGTGGATGGAACGGAGGCGCTACGGAAACCTCTACTTCGAGTGGAACACCTGCCCATCCTTCATGACAAAGTCGACATTCTCCAGCAGCTTGATATCCCGCAGTGGATCGCCGTTGACCGCGATCACGTCCGCGAATGCGCCTGGCGCAATGACGCCGATCTTCCCTTCCATATCGAGCATGATCGCAGAGCGCGAGGTTGCGCTCTGGATGGCGTCCATCGGTTGCATTCCGAATTCCACCATGCGAGGGAAGTCCTGCGCGACAGGCTCCGTCCACGGAATGCCGCCCATGTCGGTCCCATAGACTATCTTCACGCCGGCTTTCAGGGCTTTCTTGAACGACACCTCGTGTGCCGAGGCGCGCAATCGATCCCGCTTCCCGTCCGGCGTATCCGCCGGAGCCCAGTCGGTGTAGTAAACGTTCAGCGTGGGAACGTACCAGGTTCCCTGCTTAAGCATCTGGGAGATGGCAGCGTCATCCAGGTCGAGTCCGTGCTCGATCGAGTCGCATCCGCCATCCAGCGCCCGGTGCAGGCCAATGCCGCTATAAGCGTGACAAGCGACCTTTTTGCCCCAGCCATGAGTTTCATCCACAATCGCGCGAAGCTCCTCGACGGTAAGCGTCGGTTGTGAAGCCAGTTCGCCGTTCTTCCCGACCCAGGAGCGATGCGTCATGTACACCTTGATCCAATCGGCGCCGTGATCGAGTTGTTCGCGCGCAGCTTTCCGGGCTTCTACGGGACCATCGACGATTTGCGCGCCCTTGGGCATCTCTAGTTCGGGGGCGTAGCCCTCGAGCATGTAACCCGCCGTCGTGGAAATGGCGCGGGTGGAGATGAAAAGTCGTGGGCCAGGTATATAGCCCAGATTGATCGCTTGCTTAACGCCTACATCACCGTATCCGGCGCCTTCAGTCTCGACGTCGCGTAAGGTTGTGAAGCCCTGCTCCAGTGCCCGGCGCGCCGCCACACCTGCGCGCAGCGCGCGAAGTGCCAGGCCCTGAGAAAGAATGTTGGCGTCATACCCACCCTTGGCAGGGTCTTCTCCCTGCAGAAAGATGTGCGTATGCGAGTCGATCAGTCCCGGCAGCACTGTCTTGCCAGAAAGATCGATGACCGTTGCACCGGCTGGAGGTTTTGCGTTTGCCTCCGCTGAGACGCTCTCAATGCGATTGCCGCGGATGACGATGATCTGATTGGACCGTGGCTTGTCCGATTTTCCGTCGATGAGAGCCCCCGCGCGAATGACGATGACACTCGGCGCATTTTGTCCAAGAGCCACTACTCCCCACAGCAACCAGCAGGCAGTCCACCGCAAGAGATTGGTCATTGATTTTCCTGATTCAAGAATTTGTCGCTACAAGAGTAGGCCCAACAAACGGCTTATGAGTTGATCACCGCGTCGGCTTCAATTTCAACCAGAATTTCGGGGGAGATGAGCGCGCTCACCTGGACCATTGACGTTGCCGGGCGCACATCAGCAAAGAATTCACCGTGCGCCTTTCCCACCTTCTGCCAGTCCGCAATGCTAACCACGTACATGCGAGTGCGCACGACGTCCTTCATGCTAGCCCCAGCCTTCTTCAGCGCGCTTTCGATATTCTTCAACGTCTGTATCGACTGGGCATACACATCGCCAACACCCACGATCTTGCCATCGGGACCAGTCGCGGTCGTTCCCGAAACGTGCACAGACGAACCAACCTTCACCGCACGAGAGTAACCAACGATAGGTTCCCAGGTTGTGCCGCTCGAAATGAGTTGTCGCTCCATCATCGCCTCCAAGACTGCTAATTCTACCGCCTGAAGCGAGCAAGTGGCGCCGGGTTAGCAGCCGTGACTCTCGAGTGCCAGCAACATACAGCGAAATCCAGCCACAAATCGCGAAAACCGAAACGCGATTCTACAGGGTCAGTGGCACAACGCATTTAGGTTTGATCCTCGTCTAATGATTCAGGAAACGAATCGTGCCGATAAACAAAAGTCACTTGCGTCTGCGACCGAAGTAAGTTATTTACTCACGCAAGCAGTTGCGATTTTTGAATGGCACGGGTCCAGGGGGTTCGACATAACATGATTCCGGAATCGCATCCGTTGCAGCAGTTGTTTCAAGACCTGGTGGGGCAACACTACGCCCACGAGATTGGGATTCGCGATCCGCAGGTTGTAGCCTACGTTTCGCACCTCCTGGCCGAATTCTGCGAGGCCGACCAACTCTTCAAGATTAAGGACGCCTTCAACCGTCAGCTTTCGGATGTTGGCGAGATGATGCTGGAAACGGATCCTGTTTATGGTCCGGCGCCGTCGTTCGATCGCGAGCGCCAGGTACGCAAGCACATCGGCGACTTCACGCTATTCTTTGCCGGCATGTTCCCCGAGAGCATCAATCACCTCCGGTTACGCCGCCAGCGCCTGGAGAACTTTATCGACTGGGTGAAGGCAGGGAAGGAGAGTTACTACATCGTCTCGAAGTTCGAACACTTTGAGTACGCCAAGGTCGCGCCGCTCTTCGCCAGCCTCTCGCAAAACTTTGAAGGATGCGTTTACGGGCTGAATATGGTGAAGAACGATCTCCAGGAGATGCAGCATCCCATCGTGCGCCGGACCGATGAATTGATTATGTAAGAGTGCAGACTGGACGGCCACGGTCCGATTAACTCTGGAATCCGTCAAACTCTCAGCTCACTGGCATTGCCCATGCGGTAAAAACTAAGGGCAGCACTTCCCTGCACAAGCAACCGAAATCTGCGAAGCGGGCCGAATTCTTCTCCGGGATCAAACTTCTTTTCGTGCTCCGCGATTACCACCGACATCGCCCATATCAGCGAGGAATCCGCCAGAGCACGCAACGTGCTGCCGTAAGCATCTTTCATGCGGTAAGGCGGATCGATAAATACGACGTCGGCCGCCACTTTGTGACGCTCCATTCGCCAGAACGCTCGCGGCAAATCTTCCTCGATTACGTGAGCTTCGCTGCTTATTCCCAAAGCGGAAAGATTCGCTCGAATTGCCTCCGCTGCGGCCGCAGAGTTCTCCACGAAATGCACTTCTTTCGCGCCGCGGCTGAGAGCTTCAATGCCCACTGCGCCCGTACCGGCGAAAAGGTCCAGCCATACGCTTCCGTGCAGTGCCAAAGGATTCCCTGCGGTGAGCACGTTGAAGAGCGTTTCACGCGTGCGGTCGGAGGTCGGACGTATGTCCATCCCGCGCAGCGCGCGCAGCGGCCGGCTGCGATATTTGCCCGCGATTACGCGCAAGGCTTTGCCCCGCCGAGTACCTCGTTCCCCACACCCATACATGTAGAATAAAAGGGAGCGGCGAAATATGCGAAGTTGGTCCATTTCGGTGGGACGCCTGTTCGGCGTGGATATTCGCGTCCACCTGACTTTTCTCATCCTTCCGCTCTTCATTTATTGGACCGACTACGCGGCTCATCAGGGCTCGGCCAACGGCCCCAGAGATCTAGCTCTGGTCGGCATCATCCTTGCTGGTGTAGCGGTGCACGAGTGCGGACACATGCTGGCTGCGCGACGTTATGGCATGATCCCCAAGGCAGTCATTCTGCTACCGCTTACCGGCGTCGCTCTCTACGACGAATCGCGAATCGAGAAGCCGAATGCACCTGGCGCATGGCATCGGGAGATCAATCTCGCGATCGTAGGACCGCTCGCCAACCTGGCATTCGCAGGATTTTCAGTTGCCGCCATAGCAGGGTCGGGGCGTGGCATCGATTTGTGGAGTTGGCCCTTTCTGTACGCCAGAAATTTGCCGCGCAGCCTGGTATGGGCGAATTTGTACATCGCGCTGCTAAATTTGATGCCCGCCTATCCCCTGGACGGCGGACGTATTCTCAGGGCATTCATCTCCCGTTCGATCGACGTTGGCTCTGCGACCCGCCGCGCGGTGTCCATCAGCACTGCAATTGCGATGGTGCTGATCCTGGCGGGTCTCTTCAGTGACAACTGGCTCACGATGGTGGGCGTAATCATATTCTCCGCCGCACAACTGGAGGAGCGCGCGCTGGTGTTTCAATCGGTTCTGGAGAACGTGCGCCTCGAAGAAGTGATGCTCACTGACTTTGCCACGCTCTCTCCGGCTGACACCCTGCAGGGTGCGCTCGACAAGGCAGTGCATTCTCTGCAAGACGACTTTCCCGTCGTCCGGGGCAGCGACATGGTGGGAGTCATTTCAAGGCAGCGCATTCTTGATACCCTGCGCGCTGAAGGTGACGGCTACGTGCAGGCCGTGATGAACAAGATTTTTGATGTCTCGCTGAGGAATGACTCGCTTGGTTCGGCATTTCGCAAGCTGACGGCTCGCAGTTCCAGCATTATCCCGGTGGTGGAGGATGAGCACCTGATCGGAATTGTCACCCTGCAGAACCTCATGCATTCCATGTCTCTGCTGGCCGAAAGCCGCAAACTACGGCGGGACGAGACGGAATCCTAGGAAATTCTGAGTTCAGAACAGCCGCACAGCTTTAGCCTGTTGCACCGCCGGAATTGCTCTCAACCTCTTCAGCACCTCGTCGGGCACTTGTCCATCCACGTGAACGACGGCAATAGCCTCGCGCTCGGATTCTTTTTCGAGGGTACGCCGGCCCAAGGAGAAATCAGCAATGTTGATCGACTCTTCGCCCAGGATCGTTCCCACCTTGCCAATGACGCCGGGTACATCGCGGTTACGCATGTAAATCAGGTTGCGTTCCAGCGGAGCCTCTACGTCAATGCCGTCCACATGTAGCAGGCGCGGAGCCTCGCCGTGCAGTACGGCGCCTTTCACCATGTGCTCTTCGGTTGCGGTTTTCAGAAAAATCGAAAGCACGCTGCCGGATCCTCCCGTTGATGTCTTGCCCTTGTGCGATTCCAACACTCGCAACCCGCGCTCCTCGGCTATGGTCGCCGCGTTCACCAGGTTGGCCTTTTCCTCGAGCGCCTGGTTCATAATGCCCTTGATCGCGCCGTTTCGGATCAACTCCGTTTTCCAATCCGCAATGTGTCCACTGTAGCGGATCGATATCTCTTCCAGCGAGCCTTCCGAAACCTGGGCAAGAAATGCGCCGATGCGCTCGGCCAGCACAATGTAGGGCTGCATAGCCGCATACTCCTCGGCAGAAACCGAGGGGACATTCACGGCGTTCTGGATGACCCCATGCTTCAAGTACTCTTTTACCTGCTGCGCAATCTGCACACCGACAGCTTCCTGCGCTTCCGCGGTCGAGCCGCCAACGTGTGGAGTCAAAACCACGTTCTGTAGCGCCAACAGCGGCGAATTCTTCGGAGGCTCTTCCGCGAAGACATCGAGGGCGGCAGCAGCGACATGACCTTGTTCGAGCGCCAGCGCCAGATCGGCCTCATTCACCAATTCTCCACGCGCGCAGTTCACCAGCCGTACGCCCTTCTTCATCTTCGCCAGCGACGCTGCATTGATCATGCCCACCGTCTGCGGCGTGAGGCCCACGTGCAGCGTAATGTAGTCCGCAGCGGCATAAACCTCATCGACACTGCCCAGGCGAATGGCTTGATCTTTCGCAACGGATACGGAGACAAAGGGGTCGTGACCGATCAGATCCATGCCGAACGCGCGCGCGCGACGCGCTACTTCCATCCCAATTCTGCCCAGGCCAATGATGCCCAGCGTCTTGCCGCGCAATTCCGTACCTTGCAGTGACTTTTTCTCCCATTTTCCGGCATGCATGAGGGCATCGGCACGGCAGATGTGGCGGGCCATAGCCAGCATCATTCCGATGGTTTGCTCGGCCACCGCCACAGCATTGGCGCCCGGCGTATTCATCACCGCGATGCCCTTATGGGTGGCCGCTTCCAAGTCGATGTTGTCCACGCCCACGCCCGCGCGTCCGATCACCCTGAGCTTGTGAGCGTGGGCCAGCAATTTGGCGTCGGCCTGTACCGCCGACCTCACGATTAACGCATCCGCCGATTGCAGATGCTCGGGCAGCTTGCCATCCAACTGGTCGGCTGTAAGCACTGTCCACCCAGGCTCCTGCAGTTGCGCAACTGCCGATTGTGAGATCTTCTCCGCTACGATGATTTTCAAGAAGTCATTCCTTCAGAGGCAGAATTCGTTGCAAATCTGTGACAATAATTGACGCGAATGTGACACCGTCCTGACACGCCCGGCTAGCTGGTTTTCTAAACTCGCTCTTAATGGGCATCAGCCCTGGGAGAAGAACATGAAAACAGCCAGCGCAATCTCGATCTTATTCCTGATTGCCCTCACAGTAGCGTGCGGCTACAGCGCGAAGGCCAGCCCCCCGGTTGCCGGCAGCGTCCCCGCCATCTCGCAGCTCAGTCCAAATTCGGCATCGGCCGGCGGTCCCGGTTTCACCATGACCGTTAATGGAAACAACTTTGGCAGCAAGGCAGTCGTAAATTGGAACGGTGCCGCCCAGAGTTCAAACACCACAGTGATTAACGGCAAGCAGCTGAGCGTGAATATCCCGGCCGCAATGATCGCGACTCCGGGCACGGCTAAGATCACCGTGACCAATCCCGGCACTACGGGCACCGGCCTCTATGGTGGTGGAGGAACCTTGGCGGAGACCTCGAGCCCTATGGACTTCCCCATCAACTGATCCGGAATGTCGCAAGCTCATCAGGCATTCACCAGTTGCCGCTCTTCCGATTGCGCGTGGGCATAGACCTCCTGGGCCGCTCGGACTGCTGCGCCGTATTGGACATTCTTGCCTGTGACGCGTGCCAGTACATGTTCGAGCGCCCCTAGAATGCCGATCGTGTCCAGATAGTCGTAGTAGCCAATGTGTGCGATGCGGAATAGCTTGCCCTTCATTTCGCCTTGCCCATTGGCCACGACGGCGTCGAACGATTCGCGAAATTCCTTCACGATTTTGCCGGAGTCGATTCCCTCCGGAGAGGAAATCGCAGTCAGCGCCGCGGCCGGTTTCGAGGCGTAGAGATTCAGTCCCAGGGCTTTTGCTCCGGCGCGAGTCATCTCCGCACAGAGTTCGGCGTTGTTGACCAGCTCTTTGCGGCCTTTCACCAGATCCCCTTTGCCCATGCGGCGGACGAATTCGAGCGCCGCTCCCAGAGCGGCAAACAACGATGTCGCGGGTGTGTAGGCCGTTTCTCCCTTGGCCGCCGACTTTCGCTCTTTGCGCAAATCGAAGTAATAGCGCGGCGAAGTCGTCATCTCCATGCGCTTCCATGCGCGCTCGCTCACCGCACAATACGCCAACCCCGGAGGCATCATCAGAGCCTTTTGCGATCCGCCAATGATGAAGTCCACGCCCCAGCCATCAACATCCAGATGAGTTGTCCCCAATCCCGTGATGGCATCCACTACGAGCAGCGTCTCATCGCCCTGGGCGCGGACGATCCTGGCGATCCCCTCGACATCATGGCCAGCTCCGGTGGAGCTCTCGGTGGCCTGCACAAAGACAGCGCGCAGCCGGTTGTTTACCCGTGCCCGAACTTCATCGAGCGAGAACGTCTGACCGTAGGGCACCTCGAGAACTTCCACCTTGCAGCCGAAGGCTTTCGCCAGCCCGGTCCAGCGCTCGCCGAACTTTCCGGCGGTCAGCACGAGAACGGTATCGCCGGGCGACGTCAAATTGGAGACGGAAGCCTCCATCACCCCGGTACCAGAAGATGCCAGCACCAGTACATCGTTCTTCGTGCCAATGAACTGCTTCATGTCGGACATCACCCGCTGAAACAACTCTCGAAAATCGGCGGTGCGGTGGTGAGCGGTGAACGAAGCCATCGCCGTTTGCGCGGCAGGCAACAGGGGCGTTGGACCGGGAGTGAATAGACGATTCTTATGCAACATAGCCGGAGTCCTTTATGAATTGGAATGGCTACTAGTTTATAGGAAACAGTGAGCGCCGCGATGCTAAGCCCGAAGGCGTGCGAGGCTTCCGCCTTTGCGGAGAGGATCGAGATTTTGACTTTGGCATCTATAATCCCGTCATGCCTCTAGTCGATCAGATTCAGAAAGACATTGTCACTGCCATGAAGGCCAAAGACGAAGCCCGTCTCTCCACCCTGCGAATGGTCAAAAGCGCGCTACAACTGCGCCAAGTGGAAAAGATGGCTCCGCTCGACGATAAGGAATCGCAAGCTGTGCTCTCCATGCTGATCAAGCAGCGAAAGGATTCGGTTGAGCAGTTCACCAAAGGCGGCCGTCAGGAGATGGCCGACAAAGAAGCAGCCGAAATCACGGTAATCGAATCATACCTGCCGAAAGCGGCCAGCGAGGGGGATATCGCAGCTGGAGTCAAAGCAGTCATCGCCGAGATGGGCGCCCCCACAATGAAAGATATGGGAACTGTCATGAAGAATGCGATGGCGCGCTTCAACGCGGCAGGCATGCGGGTAGACGGCAGAGTAGTAAGCGAATCGGTCAAGAAGGAATTGGCCGGGAAGTAGTTCCCAATTCTCTCCTATCCGTACTTTCCGTGGTTCATTGCGATAACTGCTTGAGTGATGTGGTTACCAACCTATGGAGTGTTCGGAAGCAGAGGCGCTGTGACGATCATCGTCAATGATGACTGAGTAGAGCAACCTCTTTACGTCTCTCCGAGGCTGATTTCTATTCGCGCGCCGATAAAGTGACCGATGTCGAAACCGCGTACGATCCGACCAACGGCGTTTTCAATAGCCTGTTTGCTACGGCCACCACTCTCTATAAGGAGGTCGACGGCGGAACCGGTTACCCCCAGTCATTCCTGCCATAGAGTTAAGTCGCGATGAATTGGAGATCACCACGCCACCCTACGAATTCATGCACAATTCTGAAAATGAGGGCCGGCTCAGGGCCGGTAATACAAATCTTCCACTGCCTTCTGCACCTTTGCCGAGAGCGCGGGCAGGTCACGGATGGTCAGGCCGGAAGTTGAGATTGGATCTCCCACCCGCATCTGCAGGGGACGGCACTTAATGTGGTAGGTGTTCATGGGCAGCAGTTCGTATGTGCCCACCAGGGCAATGGGAACGATGTCGACCTGCGCCTTGATGGCGAGAAAGAATGCACCTGGAAGAAAGGGCTTGATTTCTCCGTCTGGCGTCCGTCCGCCTTCCGGGAAAATCACCAGCGGGAGCCCTTTCTGCAAGCCCTTCAAAGCCGCACGAATGCTGCTGATTGAGTGCGAAGGATTCTGCTGATCGATACAGATTTGTCCCGAACGCTTCAACTGCCAGCCCACCACAGGGTATGAGAGCAGTTCCTTCTTGAAGGCAATCCGGAACTGAAACGGCAGGTTGACATATAGCACCGGAATGTCCATCGCGGACGCGTGGTTCGCCGCGTAAACATGAGGCTTTGCGGTGTCGATCTTATCGAGCCCGATCACCTTCACGGGCGAGAAGATCGTTTTCATGATCAGCCACGACCAGACATGCGAAAACCAGTGCAAACGGCGTCCGCTGCGATCCGCGATGCCCGCCGGCAAGGCTACCAGACCCAGAAACACTGTGTAGAACCAGATCAGTGGATTGATGAAGAGATAGGACCGGAGCCGGCTTGCCCAGCCATAATTCACGCCCGTAATGGTGTGAGGGCTGAGGCGTGCGGGGGCCGGAACTGCAGCCTCATCGCGACCGCTCTCTACCTGGTCCACTGATGAATTCACTTGCGGCACAGCTCCAATTTTAGGAGAAAACACAGCGCGTTTTTCAGGCATGCAACCGTAAAGCCTGCATGGCTTCTCCCACCAGATAGATCGACCCGGTCACCACCATCACCGTATCCTGTCTCGCGAGTTTCCGAGCACATTGAAGGGCCGGTGCGACGTCCGCGACTGGTTCTATTTCAGCACCCGTCCTGCTCGCCGCATGCAGAATTTCTTGCGGTGACGCCGATCGCGGATTCCCCGGACGGGTCACAATGACACGCTCCGCCGTAGGAAACAAAATCTCCGCCATCTCTGAGATTGCCTTGTCCCGCATCGCTCCGAAAACAAAAATCAGCGGACGGTCGCTATAGCGTTCCGAAAGGGCAGAGCGCAGAGCCCATGCACCTGCTGGATTGTGGGCGACATCCAGCACGATTTCGGGCCAGCCTTGTGCCGGCTCGACGACCTGAAAACGCCCGGGCCACGTGGTTTCGCGGATCCCCCGCTCAATGGATTCCGCCGTGATATCGCCCAATCCTTTCTTGACCAATTGCTCGGCTGCGGCAATCGCTAGAGCCACATTTCTCAATTGATGACGCCCGACCAGTGAAGTTTCCACAACGATCTGCTTGCCCATGACTTCAAGCGGATAACGAGATTGGCCTTTCGCTATGGGCACTGCGTACGAGGCACTGGCGGGCGATACTGGCGGAACGTACTGCACCGCACTGACTCCAGTCGCGTCCAGTTCGAGAATCGTGTTTCCAATCACGTCGTTGGCGGCGGGCTGCTGCGGCAGTGTGACAACGATACCACCCTGACGGATGATGCCTACCTTCTCGCGGGTAATCTCGCCGACTGAGTCGCCCAGATATTTTTGGTGATCAAGCGCGATATCAGTGATTACACTGACCAGCGGCTCGACAACATTGGTAGCATCCAGGCGCCCGCCCATGCCCACTTCCAGCACGGCCACATCTACCCGCTCGCGCGCGAAATAAGAGAAGGCAATCGCGGTCATCATCTCGAAAAAACTTGGATGCCAAGGCAGTTCCTGGTGATCGACCAGCTGTTCGGCAACTTTGTCCACTGCGCCATGCAGCAGGGCGAAGTCATCATCGCTGATCTGCTCGCCGCTGATCCGGATTCGTTCGTTGATGCGTATGAGGTGGGGAGAGGTATACAGCCCTGTTTTCAATCCGGATGCGAGCAGAATCGAAGCCAGGGTTGCGGCTGTCGATCCCTTTCCGTTCGTGCCCGCGATGAGCACAGTCGGGAACTTCGTCTCGGGGTGACCGAGGGCTCGTATCAGCACGCGCATGTGCTCGAGATCGAACTTGTGCGAAGGCGTATTCGCCAGTTCGTGCCCCAATGCAAACATGCTCGAGACCGCGGTTTCGTAGGACATAAGGCAGCGCTTAGCTATTAGCCATTAGCTTTTAGCGTGCTAAGCTTCAGCCCGCATCTTGAACCAGATGGACAAGCGACTTTCGAATAAGAACAAGGATGTCGGGACGCATTCGTTCCAGCTAAGAGCTAATGGCTAAGAGCCAAGAGCTAGTAGCTTGTTTCACGCGGCCATAAAATCCAGGGCTCGCGCGATGTACGGCTTCAATTGCTTGCGAGGAACCACGGCATCGAGCATTCCGTGCTGCAGCAGGAACTCGCTGCGCTGGAAGCCAGGCGGAAGTTTTTGCCGGATAGTTTGCTCGATCACACGCGGACCGGCGAACCCAATCAGCGCCCCTGGTTCGGCGATGTTCAAGTCGCCAAGCATGGCAAAAGATGCGGTAACCCCACCCGTCGTGGGGTCGGTCAACAAAGAGATATATGGGACTTTTGCTTCATCCAGTTTCGCGAGTGCCGAAGAAATCTTGGCGAGCTGCATCAAGCTGATCACGCCTTCCATCATGCGGGCGCCGCCCGACGCCGACACGATGATCAAGGGCGTCTTCGTATCCGCAGCGCGCTCGACGGCGCGAGTGATGGCCTCCCCGACCACTGCTCCCATGCTGCCGCCGATAAACGCATACTCCATTACGCTGGCGATGATGGCGCGCCCCATCAGTTTCCCATGGGCGTTGATCACCGCATCGTTCAAGCCCGTATCCTGCTGCGCCTGCTTGAGCCGCGAGGAATAAGGCTTCAGGTCGACAAACTTCAAGGGATCAGTGGAAGAGATATTGGCGTCGAAAATTTCGAATTGATTATCATCCAGCAGCAGCGCCAGGCGGGCGCGCGCATCAATCCGGAAATGCTTGTCGCATTTCGGACAGACGTTCAAATTGTCTTCCAGGTCCTTCTTCCAAATAATCTGCCGGCAGTTCTCGCATTTGACCCATAGCCCCTCGGTGCGGACCTTCTTCTCGCCGGAGGTATCCAGTTCAGCGGACTCGCGCTTAAACCAAGCCATATGCAGATTGGGTAATTGGGAAATTTGGTAATTTGAAAATCGATCTTTTTCGATTACTCAATTACCAAATTACCCAATCAGTACTCGATTCCTCTCTGCGCCATTACACCCTTCTCGTAGGCGTGCTTCACCTGGCGCATTTCAGTGACGGTGTCCGCGATGTCGACAATTGTGGGGTGCGCATTGCGGCCCGTCAAGATTACATGAACCATTTCCGGCTTATTTTTCAAGGTCTCGACCACCTTCGCGGGATCCAGCATGCCATAGCTAATGGCATAGTTGATCTCATCGAGCACCACCAGGTCCCAGGTGGCTGATGTGATTGCCCGCCCGGCTTCAGCCCAAGCCTCTTCCACCATCCGTAAATCTTCTGGGTCGGGCTTCTCGGTTCCAACTTTCACGAAACCCCGTCCCATCTGCCGCATGACAAATTTGTCACCGAAGGCCTGTACGGCATCGAGTTCGCCATAATGCCAGGAGCCTTTCAGAAACTGCAGCATCAACACCCGCATGCCCTGGCCAACAGCGCGCAACGCCGTCCCCATTGCCGCCGTTGTCTTGCCCTTGCCCGGCCCCGTATTGACGATGATGAGACCACGACGAATGTCAGCCATGACGGACCGGATGTTTGATTCTACTAGATCACACGGAATGGACGGCCTCGATCCAGTCCCATCGTAGAAGGCGGAGCACTGTCCGATGGTGGACAGCGCAGTCCCATGGTGGACAACAGCGATTGTTCTTGTAACCTTTGACACTGATTTATCAAACAGTTACATGCAATCCGCTGGGAACAGCAGTTGCACTGTTTTTGTTCAGCTGCGACGCCGCCTTGGGATGATCAACGAGTCTGCCGCCTCCGACAAAGGGATAGGCGTGAAGAAATGCAAACAGGAAAGGTCAGCCGTTCGGCCTTTCTGATTTGCAGTTGTGAACGGGGGTAACTCACGGAGCTACCCAGTGAATAGAAAATGTTCGCATCGGAGAATTTTTCCACGGAACCAGAGCATCAAAAGTTGCGTAGCTCGGGTCAGCGGATCTCTGTCCCCTCGCAAACCGCGGAGGTCTCATAGTGATAAACAGATCTGCATTGTTATTGTGCTTCGCGCTGACAACGATGCCCGGCTTTTCCGCTCAGCACGGCGCACCTCGTTCCAAACCTGTTTCGGTTGACGTCGGTGATCAAGAGACCATTCGCGAGGTCATTGATATCGAGCACCAGGCGAGAGAGGCCACGCTGCGCCGAGATGCGGATTTTCCCTTGCGCATGCTGGCCGACGATTACGTCGCCATCAGCCCCCTGGGCCAGGTCACCACGAAAAAAGAGGCCATCTCCGCGCGCCGCAGTGGGCAGCTGCGTTATGACAACATCGACGTGACCGACATGGTGGTGCGGCTCTATGGGGATACCGCCGTTGTTACCGCCCGCGCCGACGTCAAAGGCCATCAGCTGGGTGAGGACTTCAGCGGTCCGTACCGCTATACCCGCGTCTGGGTTCGCCGCAGCGGCAGATGGCAGGCGGTGAGTTACCAGGCCACAGTAACCCAATAGATAGCTGAAAGGCTCCCTTGCTTCCGGAACTCTTCCGGAAGACAATTCCCGTCTATGTCGAACAATGCTCGCGGCTTGGCCTGCTGGTTTAACGTCAATGATCTGTGGAAAGAGATCCTGAAAATCGTTTTGAAGGAAGATCCGGGAAAGCAAAAATGAAGGCCGGGTTTCTCAATGACCCCAATGATAAGGATGTCCCTTCAAGATGGTGAATGCACGATAGATCTGCTCCAACAGCACCACGCGCGCAAGTTCATGGGCCAGCGTCATCCTTCCGAGTGAGATCACGTGCCGCGCGCCGGCCCTTGCCGCTGGGCTAAAACCATCCGCTCCCCCGATCGCGAACACAATTGGCAGCGAATTTCTCTCCTGATAATCTCCGAGAAACTTCGCAAACTGTTCGGAGGACAATTCCTTTCCACCGGCATCCATCAACACCAGCGTGGATTTCGCCCCCGCTTTCCTGGAATCAGAGCATTTTGCGAGCAAATCCTCTTCGTCGCGAAGCGTAATGCCTTCCACTTGTGTGTAGCGGGAAATTCGCTTGAGATACTCTCCGGTTAGAGATGCAATTGCAGGCTCCTTCGTTTTGCCGATCCATGCAATCCTGATCTTCACGCCAGCACGGCTCCTTACTTTCGCCCGGATGCCAAAACGACCGATGCTCCAAAGGCGATGTTCTCCCCGTCCGAATACCGCGCCACCTCGCGGCACACTTCCGCGTCGACTTGAGGCCAATAATCCGCCGGTACGCGATCGAGCAGGGGACGAAAGGGTACACTGATGGCCTTCATCTGCTCCCAAACTTCCTCGGGAGAGCCTGGCCAGGTCCACGGTACAGTTCGTGTCTGTTCTTCGACGGACTCGAAACCGGCAGCCCGCAGCACGGCCGACAAGCTGCCAGAGCTCGCGAATCGAAATGGATTCGGTCCATCCGCTGACAGCAGAGGCCCGCCGACAAGCTGATGTACGGTACCCACCGTGCTGCTCCAGTAAGGTTGATCGAAGCTGCCCCAGGCCAGAAAGCAGGCGCGAGCACCAGGCCGGAGAACCCGCCGCAACTCACCCAGCGCTTTTTGGGGATCGCGAAAGAACATGACGCCGAAACGCGATGTACCCAGATCGAAGCTATCGGTGGCAAACGGGAGAGCATGCGCATCCATTTTGTGGGTGCTGAAATTCGTCAGCCTGCGAGATCGCGCTCGCTTCTTGGCAATTTCGAGCAGATCAGCGCTGAGATCGATGGCCGTTACATGCCCCTGCGGGCCAACTCGGCTGGCGAGAGTAATCGCTGGCTCGCCCGTTCCGCTCGCCAAGTCGATCACATGCATGCCCGACCTTGGGTTGGGAATACTCCACCAGAGCCTCGGTGACTGGCTGTCCCATGGCAGCCGACTTCGCCTTCCATCTTTCGGACGCGACGAGCCGGTACTGGTTTCCCCAGTCGCGTTCCGCCTCTGGCTTTGACATCATGGAAGATTGCAGTGGGACTCGGAGAGTAGATCTATGCTTTCACTTTTTTCTTCTTCTTCGGTGCGCTCTTTGTGGCAGTCTTCCTCGTTCTCATCGCGGCTTTCAGATCACCGGGCTCCAGGCGCCGGGCCGATTTCCATAGCCGTTCCAGATCGTAAAATTTGCGCGCCTTCTCAGAAAAAACGTGAACCACAAAATCGACGTAGTCGATCAGTACCCATTCGGCCTGCCTGTAACCTTCGACGTGGGTTGGACGCAAGCCGGCCTTCTTCAGGCGTAGCTCCACTTCGTCAGCGATGGCCTGCACTTGTCGAGGATTCGTTCCGCTACAAAGCACAAAGTAGTCGGTAAATGCCCCCGACCCTTTTTCCATTTCCAGGATGCTGAGTTCTTCGGCCTTCTTTTCGAGGCAGGCTTGAATGGCTGCGGAAATTTGCTGTTTGAGCTCGTTCTTCTTATTCATTCGGAAAAATATTCTATAGACCTCATTGTAACCGAGGTCGCAGCCTTCGCTGTCCACAGCCGAGGCGCGCCAAGTTATGCCATGCGAGGAAAAAAGTGCGACGCAAGGCGTGCCCGCTAGGTCCGTTCGGAGTTCCTGTAGAGGCCCATCTTCTTTATGTATTCACCGACAGCGGGGTCCAGAAAGCGGCTCAGGGACTTACCGGCGCGAATCGCTTCCCGGATCGCCGTCGCCGAGGCTGGTTGATGCAGGTCGGCCAGCAGGTGAATCGTGGCTCCAGGCAACACCAGATCTCCCGTGGCAGCCTGTTTTCGGAACGGTCGAGTCACCTCAGGACGAGGCCTCAGAGCCTCAGGTAATGCATTCGCGACATCCGCCAACGAATATCCAGGCCTCCCGGCGACAATAAATTCACACTCGCGAAACAATGCTTCTGCCTGATGCCACTTCGCAATTTCGCAGAAGGCATCCATTCCAATCAGGAAAAATAGCCGGTCGCTCTTTTTGAAGGATTGCTTCAGCCGGCGCACGGTCTCAATGGTGTAGTTCGGCTTTTCCGAACTCTGTTTGCCTGAACCCCGATCCTCGGGAGCCTCCAGCAGGGAAGGCACAAAAGCCTTCTCGGCCGCGGTGGCCAGCGCCATCATGGCAAACCGGTGCAGGAACGCTGTGTGGGGCTGGCGTTGTTTGTGGGGAGGAACATTTGCGACTGCAAAAAAGATTTTGTGCAGTTTGCAGCGCTCCATGGCTGCGCGAGCGACTGCAATGTGCCCGCGATGCACGGGATCAAACGTTCCACCGAAGAGTCCGATATTCATAACTGGGTATTAAGCCCGCTAGTTTCCCGGTTCCCGCGCGAGGATGCAAGTTGAATCGGGCGCTGCTGTCCGATGGGCCCGTACCTTCCTTGATAACAGTACATGACAACTCTTCACGTTGACCTACATTCAAATGAACTCCTGTAACGTTTCTGGATTACAATTTGCCAATTATTCTCCGTTGTATGCGAGTAACCCTCCCCCTACTCCGCATTCCGCCAGCGCGTGCGCCGATCCTTCGATACGGCGTTGCCGTGCTCAGCACTACGCTGGCGCTGATTCCCACGGTTCTGCTGGCCGACGTTTCCGAAAGCCGCCTCGCTTTATTTGGTGTGGCCGTGATGGTGAGTGCGTGGTATGGCGGCTGGAAGCCGGGCCTGGTCGCTACTTCTTTCGCCCTCACGGTTATCGCCTACTTCTCGCTCGCGGGCCAGCATGCGCCGGAGCAGATGCGCGTCGCCCTTCTCCGCCTCTCGCTTTTCTTCTTCCTGGCCATGCTGATCTGCTGGCTCAACGCCGCACTCCGTGCGGTGCAGGAGAATCTGCGGCTCTCTGAGGCGAATTTTCGGTCGCTGGTCACCAACGCACCCTACGGCATTTGCAGCTGCGACTCAACCGGCAAGATTCTCGACGCCAATCCCGCATTTCTCGATCTGCTCGGCCTCAAGTCCGGCGACGAGCTGGTCGGCCAGTATATCTACAGCATTTATAACGATACAGAACAGTGGTTCGAATTGGCCGATTGTCTTCGTGCGTCCGAGCCTTTCAAGGGCCTAATCGCCGACTGGAAGCGAAAGGGGGGCACGACTGTTGCACGCATTTCCGGCCGGTCGGTGGTGAATGCCAGTAAAGGCGTGGTCTTCGAACTTTTCGCGGAGGATGTCACGGAGCGGCGCGCTCTTGAACAACAACTACGGCAGTCTCAGAAGATGGAAGCCGTGGGCCGGCTGGCCGGAGGCATTGCGCACGACTTCAACAATCTCCTTATGGTGATCTCAGGCTATTCGGAATTTCTCCTCGAACGCATCGGGGCCGAGCAGCATCTCCGCGGCCCGGCCCAAGAGATTGCCCGCGCTTCGGAGCGCGCCTCCTCCCTCACACGTCAACTTCTCGCCTTCAGCCGCAAGCAGATGCTGGCTCCCCGTATTGTCAACCTCAACGACATCGCCACCGAGAATCTGAAAATGCTCACGCGAATGATCGGGGAAGATGTCGATCTTGTGCTGAGTCCCGGAAAGAATCTTTGGCCGGTACGTGCCGATGCCGGGCAGATCGAGCAAGTGATCATGAATCTCGCAGTGAATGCGCGCGATGCCATGCCGTCGGGCGGCAAGCTCACCATCGAGACTCGCAACATCACATTGAGCGAGGAAGATGCGCGCCATCATGCCCCACTCCGCCCCGGCGACTATGTGATGATCGACATCAGCGACACCGGCGTGGGTATGGATGCCGAGACCCAATCGCACATTTTCGAGCCGTTCTTCACCACCAAAGGGCCGAAAGGCACCGGACTCGGACTTTCCACGGTGTACGGAATCATCAAACAGAGCGGGGGATACATTTGGGTGGACAGCGAAGTCGGAAGGGGCACCGCATTCAAAATCTACCTGCCGCGTGTGGCTGCGCCTGGTGAACCGGCTACTCACATTGCAGCTGCCGCCGGGTCGCAGCGTGTAGAGCCTGGAAGCGAGACCATTCTCCTGGTCGAGGATGAGGCGAACTTACGCTATCTGGCGCGGCAATATCTGGAAAAGCAGGGCTACAGAGTCATAGAGGCGGCCGACGGTGCCGTGGCCGTGCAAATCGCTGTCGCCCACGAATCTGTGATCCACCTGCTGCTCACAGATGTGATCATGCCCGGCATGAATGGCCGCGAGTTGGCGCAGCGCATTACAGAGATTCGGCCCAACGTGAAAGTTCTATACATGTCCGGTTACACCGAAAACGTAATCGGACACAACGGGACTCTGGACGCGGGCATTCGCCTGCTGCAGAAGCCCTTCAACCTTCGCGACCTGAAAAACAAAGTGCGCGAAGCGCTCGATGCAACTCCAACTCCCCCGGAGGTCGAAATGTCCATTCAAGCCGCTGCAACTCAACACGCGGTGCGGGCACGGGAAGTTCCTCCCGCGCGCGCGCAACGCTTCCAACTCCACTTGCCTTTGCGATATCGCCGTCTCGGCGAGAAAGACTGGCATTCGGGAAAAACCGAAAACATCAGCCGCTCCGGAATGTTGTTCCAGGCTGACGAAGCGCTGCAACCAAATTCACAGCTGGAAATCAACCTGGTTCTGCCCGCTGAAATCGCCGGACTCTCCGAGACAGAAGTCGTGTGCCGGGGAGAAGTAGTGCGCACGGTTGAAGCCCAGGGCAGCACGCTGACTCCGGCATTAGCCGCACGCATTCTGCAGTATCACTTCCAGCACGGCCCTCTCCCCAGGGCTTAGCCAGTTCCCAGGTTTTGTGGAGTTGCATCCAAAAAGGCGGCAGAAAGGCCGCCTTTATTTTCGTGGCATCGGTATCTTGCCGGTTATTGCGGCGGAGTCACTCGCGCAGGATGCATCAAACTAGCTCGCTTCGCTTTCCAGGGCCTTGCCGGCCTGCTCTCGCAACTGCTGCACTTGCTCGGCAACGGCGAACTTCAACTCCTCAATCCCCCTGCCAGTCACAGCCGAGATTTCATACAGCTTCAACTTGTGTTTCTTGCAGTAGCGCTTTAGCTTGGCGAGCTTGTCTTTGTTGGCCACGTCGATTTTGGACGCCGCCATGAGCATCGGCTTGTCTTCCAGATGGGCGCCAAAGCTGGCCAGTTCGCCCATGATCACCTCCACATCGCTGACCACATCTTCGCGGCCGCTGGAATCGGAGACATCGACGAGATGTACGAGCAGGCGCGTGCGCTCGATGTGCCGCAAAAATTGGGTGCCCAGACCAGCTCCGGTGTGTGCTCCTTCAATGAGGCCCGGGATATCGGCAACTACAAAGCTGACCTCGTCTCTGCCATCGCCCACCACAACTACTCCCAGGTTCGGCTCCAGGGTTGTGAATGGGTAGTCGGCGATCTTGGGATGCGCCGAAGAAATGCGCGAGATCAAGGTGGACTTCCCGACGTTCGGATATCCCACCAGGCCCACATCGGCGAGCAGTTTTAGTTCGAGCCGGTAGGTGTGTTCTTCGCCCGGCCTGCCCGCCTCGTGCTCGCGCGGAGCCTGATGGACTGATGTAGCGAAGCGCGCATTGCCCCGACCACCGCGTCCGCCGCTAGCGATCACAAACCGCTGATCCGCAGCCGTAAACTCAAAGACCTTCTCGCCTGTCTCGTCATCGTAAACGATGGTTCCGACCGGGACCTTGAGAACGACGTCGCTGCCCTCGCGCCCGGTCTTGTTGGAGCCCTCGCCGTGGCGGCCGCGCTCCGCTCTATGCTCCGGATTGAAGCGGAAATGAACCAGCGTGTTATGCCGTTCGCTGGATTCCATGATGACGTCGCCGCCCTTGCCGCCGTCGCCTCCTGAGGGACCACCGCGCGGGACAAACTTCTCCCGCCGGAATGCCATGCATCCGTTGCCGCCGTCGCCGGCCTTTACCTTGATTTTTGCTTCATCGATAAACATGAGAAAAAACAAAAGCCTCGACCCGAAGGTGAGGCCCTATGGCGGGCGCCCAGGCCCGCGAAGTTGTGAAGCCTACTTTGCTTCCAGAGGTTCAACCATCACGAACTTGCCCATCGAGCCCTTATCCATGAACTTGATGCGGCCCGAAATCTTGGCGAAGAGCGTGTCGTCTTTGCCTCGACCCACGTTCAGCCCCGGTTTGACGCGGGTGCCGCGCTGTCGCACGATGATGGTCCCGCCGGGCACAACCTGCCCGCCAAATGCCTTGAATCCCAGCCGCTGCGCGTTGGAATCGCGCCCGTTCCGTGAAGTACCTTGTCCCTTTTTATGCGCCATAATGTCCTCGTTGTAGCACCGGCATTTTCTGTAGCGCCGGCATGCTGCCGGCGGTTGCGACGGCGTCTCGCCGTCGCGCTATTTCTTCTTTCCAGCTTTCTTCGCGGATTTCTTAGGGGCAGCCTTCTTCTTCGCTGCGGACTTCTTTGCTTTCGGCTGAGCCTGGCGTTCTTCGCTGGCCTCGGCCTTCACCTTCTTCGGCTTCGCTTCTTTCTTCGGAAGATCCGGAGCCTTGAAGCTCTGCCCCCCAAAGGCAATCTCCGCAATGCGCACGGCCGTGTAATCCTGCCGGTGCCCGCGCAGCTTCTTATACTGCTTCTTGCGCTTGTAATGGAAAACGAGGATCTTCTCGCCGCGTCCCTCCCCCAGGACTTCGCCCACCACTCGCGCGTCGGCATCGCGGCCGATCTGGCCTTCTTCCCCCGAGACTGCCAAAACGGGGAACTCCAGAGGCCCGTTAGTGCCCGCTCCAACCTTCTCGACTCGAATTACATCGCCGGGCGCCACCCGGTATTGCTTGCCGCCGGCGCGGATAACCGCGTACATACGTCCTCCAAGAATGTCGTTTGAAATCCAGTCCGTACTCAGAAACTTCTGGAACTCTTAACGGACCCCCTCAAAGGCGCACACGGGCGCTGGCAAGGGGATTGCTGATTTCCTGTGCTTGCTGTGTTTTCCGCCACGGCGCTTCTGCAGCCAAGGCAGGCGTCCCCAGAACGGGTCGGCTAGTACAGGCAAACTCAGTTATTTTATCGTGCGTTGTGGAAAACGGTCAAACGAAATGGCGTGCGCTTTTTGCTTCGAAGCCGTTGGGCCACGTTGTGGTTTCCCGCTTCGTATGCGAAAATTCCGCCGAATCCCGGAGGAACTCAATGAAGCGTTACTTCGCAGTGCTCTGCCTTTTTGCGCTGGTGTTGTGCGGTTCTGCCCAGACCAAGAAATCGGCGATGAAGAAGTCCTCTGCCGGTGCTGCTCCCGACAAGGCCTACCTGCAAAAAATCTGGGATGGTTGGGCCACTCTCGATCCCTCCAACACGGCGAAATTCTACGCCACCGGCACGCACACGTTCTTCGATATCGCGCCATTGAAATACAGCAGCTGGGACGAGTACGAGAAGGGAGTCCGGGGCGTTCTCTCCGGTTACAAGAGCGCGAAATTCACGGTCAATGATGATGCCGCGATCCATCCAAATGGCGATCTGGTCTGGGCAACAGCAACTGTGAAAGATGAAATGACCAACAAAGCTGGGAAAGTCGAGATGGGTAATTTCCGCTGGACCGTGGTCTTTGAAAACGAAGACGGCAAGTGGCTCATCGTCCACGAGCACGTCTCCGCGCCCTTGCAGTAGATTCGGGCCACGGATTTGCACGGATTTCACGGATCAATATGAGTCTTGATCGGTGGAGTGCGCGTAATCCCGTCGTCCGGTTAATAGGATCTCCAGAAGAAATACGCGGTCATAGCGGTACCCACCAGCACCACAAAATAACGGATCCAGACCTGAGGCAGCTTCATTGCATAATGGGCGCCCAGGTATCCACCGGCAATGCTACCGATGATCATGACGATCCCGTGCTTCCAGTAAACGGCTCTCGCCAGGGTAAAAGTCACTACCGCAACGCCATTGATAACGAATCCCATGACGCTCTTCAAGGCGTTCATGGCGTGAATATCCGTCATTCCGAGAGCCGCCAACATGGCCAGCATGACGATGCCCATGCCGCCGCCGAAATATCCCCCATAGACACCCACTGCCAGCTGGAAAAGAGTCGCGCCCACCAGTGCTGCTCCCGTGGTCTGCTCCTCGATGACGGATCCGCGCTTTCCGGCCAATTTCTTGCCAAAGGCAAACAGTAGAGTCGCTCCCAAAGTCAGCCAAGGCAAGACCCGCATGAAGGTGTGAGCTGGCGTTTTCAAAAGCAGGAATGCGCCTATGAGACCTCCCAGCAGACTCGCCGAGAGCAGCGGAATCATCACACGTCGCGGCACATCGAGACGGCTGCGATATGCGCCTCCACTGGCCGCGGTACCCATCCAAAGCGCAATCGTGTTTGTCGCATTCGCGGGAATTGGAGGCACACCGGAAAACAACAGCGCCGGAAAGGCGACGAAACTCCCCCCTCCGGCCACGGAGTTGAGAGCTCCGCCCAACATTCCCGCAAAGAACAAGAACACGATGATGTGCAGAGTCAAGCAGCTAGGTGTACCAGAAAACTGCTGAACAATGCACTAACGTTTCCTCGCACCGCCCGTCTCAAGCTTCGACTGCCTATGACAAAAATAATCACCGCCTTGCTCGCGCTTGCCGTCTTCCAATCCCTCGCTTCCGGCCAAACGAGCCCCAAAAATCCCTGCACAGTTCCGCAGCAGAAGCAGTTCGAATTCTGGGTCGGGGAATGGGACCTCACCTGGCCTGGCCAGAAACCCAATGAAGTAGACCACGGCACAAACTTGATCAAACGGATCATGGACGGCTGCGTCGTCCAGGAAAACTTTTCGGGCGGCGACAGCATGGCCATGCGTGGCACGAGCCTTTCCACGTTCGATACACGGGCGAATAAGTGGAAGCAGACGTGGGTTGACAATCAAGGTGGCTATCTCGACTTTGTTGGCGAATTCAAAGATGGGCAAATGATTCTGCAGCGTGAAGGGGTTCGGCCGGACGGCACTAAGGTCCTGCAGCGCATGGTCTGGAAGAACATTACAAGCAGCGAGTTCGACTGGAGTTGGGAAGCCTCCCGCGATGGCGGGAAAACCTGGCAGGTCAATTGGCCAATTCACTACAAGCGCAAGAGCTGAGTCCGCTAATCCGCTAAATACACGATCTTCCCACCCAGGATGGTTGCGATCACCTTGCCGGTGAATTGCCAGCCATCGAACGGCGTATTACGCGAGAGGGAGTGCGATTTCGCAGCGTCGAAGGTCCAGCGTTTCCTGGGATCGAAAATTGTTACGTCCGCAAAGCTTCCGGATGTGAGAGAACCTCGATTCTTCAGATCGAACACACGGGCCGGGCCGGAACTGAAAAGCTCGATAATGCGGGCGAGCGGAATTTTGTGCTCTCGGTGCAACTGCGAGATTGCCAGGCCCAGCGCCGTCTCCAGCCCCGTGATTCCAAATGCCGCCCGCTCAAATTCCACCTGCTTCTCATGAGCGGCGTGAGGGGCGTGATCGGTGGCGATAGCGTCGACGGTGCCATCGGCAAGCGCAACCAAAATGGCTTCGCGATCTGCGGCCGAACGGAGCGGAGGATTCATCTTGAAGTGCGTATCGTATTCGCCGACATTTTCATCAATCAGACTGAAGTGATGGGGAGTGACTTCGCAAGTGACCTTGGTCTTGGCCCGCTTTCCGCGACGCACAGCCTTGAGCGCTTCCGCCGTCGAGAGATGCGCAACATGCAACCGTGCATCGCGAATCTGTTGTGCCAATGTCACATCTCGATCCACGATCGCTGCTTCCGCGGAGGCAGACATTCCGCGCAACCCAAGCCGGAAACTGCTCGGACCGAAATGCATTGAGCAATTTTCCGTCAGCCGGGTATCCTCGGCGTGCTGCACGACCGGCAAGTTCAGCTCGGCGCCAAGCTGCAACGCTGCGCGCATGATCTCGTCGTGGAGAATCGGCTTTCCGTCATCGGTTACGGCCACGGCTCCCGCGCGCTGCAGCCCGCTGAAATCGGTGAGAGTTTGCCCCTGGCTCGCCTGCGTCGCCGCTGCGATCGGAAAAACGTTGACTGCCGCTCCTCGTTCGGGGCTTCGCTGCCAGCTGACCAAATCGGCAGTATCCACAACGGGCACGGTGTTTGGCATAGTACACACCGAGGTAAAACCGCCAGCTGCAGCGGCGCTTGTACCGCTGGCGAAAGTTTCTTTGTAGCTTTGCCCCGGCTCTCGAAGGTGGACGTGCAGGTCGATGAATCCGGGGGCAACAATCAATCCGCGGGCGTTAAACTTCTCCTCCGCCGTGCCACGGATCTTATTTGGTGCAGCCACTTCCGCTACCCGGCCATCACGTAATAGAAGATCCATGGGCGCATTAATCTTCGCCGCGGGGTCGATCAGAAGACCGCCTTTGATCAGGAGGCTCTTGCTTGCCTTGTTCATCCGCAACTCCCGGGCAAATTCTTGCTGCGCACCAGTGAAGTTGGTGTCCGCACTATGTTCGTCCTAGTGCCCGCGCCAGAATCGCCATGCGCGTTGGGACCCCGTTACGCACTTCGTCAACGATGACGGACTGGGGGCAATCCGCCACCTCTGCGGTCAACTCCAATCCACGAATGATCGGCCCCGGATGCATCACGATCGCATCGCGCTTGGCAAGCTTCAGCCGCACCGCTGTCATCTGGTAGCGCGCGATGTAGTCTTGCAAGTGAATCTTCATTCCCGCAAGCCGTTCACTCTGCACCCGCAACAGCATTACGACATCAGCTCCGCGCAGCCCTTCTTCGATGTGCCGCGTTATGCGAATGCCCGGCGTGAGCGTTGCCGCAACCTCGGGCACCAGTTCCGGGGGACCACAGAGCGTCATCCTGACGCCCATTCGCGTGAGCAGATAACAAGCGCTGCGTGCCACACGGCTATGAAAGATGTCGCCAATGATCGTTGCCTGCAGCCCTTTGAACGATTTCTTGTGCTTCAGAATCGTCAAGGCATCGAGCAGAGCCTGGGAAGGATGCTCGTGCATCCCATCACCGGCATTGACGATTGGTATGTCAAGATGCCTCGCCATGAGATGGGGCGCCCCCGCCGAGGGATGACGCATGACGATGCAATCCGCACCAACCGCCCGCAGAGTGTTGCCCGTGTCGATCAGCGACTCGCCCTTCTCGATGCTTGATCCCGACGAGAGAACGAGCGTAGTGGTCGCTCCCAAGGCTTTTGCGGCAAATTCAAAAGAGGTGCGCGTGCGTGTAGAGGCTTCGTAAAACAGAAGTACAACGCGCTTCCCGCGCAGCAGCGGACGCGCCTTCTGCGGATTCATGCGGCGGGCCAAGTGCAACAAGCCCGTTATTTCTTTCGGCTCGAGATGCTCGATCCCGAGCAGTGAACCGCGAGCGGGCGTATTCATCGGAGAAAGTGCAAACGGTGCATGATACGCGGCAGGGTGCGAGGCCGCAAGCGCCGCGCACACAGATTCACGCGCGAATGAGTTAAGGCTTACGTCGCGGTCCCAGTACGGCTCCGCCCAGAGCGCCGCTGAGCGCAGATAGCACGATCGCCGCTACCAGACCGAACAGCAGGCCAAAGACCATCAGAAACTCAAGCCCTTCCGGCGATCTGAAATGTTCAAACATGGCAAGCGCCTGCGCATCACTTGTACGCGCGGCGGCCTGATTGATCGCCGTGAGCAACGCCTGCCGGATTTCAGCGCCCCTGTGCAACACCAGGACCAGCATTGCTTCGACAATGGACGCCATCGCGAAACAAATCAGCCCGCTGAGTGCGCCCAGCCGAGCTCCAGTGCCGGGCCGGATCGACGCCCCGGGCCGGCCTTGGCGATAGAACACCACCGCCAGAAATCCTACGCTCACCATGCCCACGAACGGGTTCAGCCCCAGCAACATCAGCAGGGACGCCACTCCGGCCGCCAGCGTACAGGGCTTCAGCGCCTGCGACCATTGCATCGGGACGGCGAGCACCGGAACTGTCTGAGAAGCAGGCAGTCCAGCTGACATGTCTGAGATTGCCGCAGCTTCAATCGAGGGAACGGTTGCTCCAGCGGGTTCCGCGATTAACACTCGGATCTGTGGCGCTGCGCAATGCGGGCAGAAAGGCCTTCCTTCTTCCATCGTGTGACCGCACTTGTAACAAGATTTTTCCATTGATTGGAGGCGAGACAAAGAAGGGCTTACTTGAACTTATCGCACCGGAAGAATCCAGGCAAGGCTCACAATCCGATTCAGCGTAGCAATGAAGGGCAGGCGATCTAGATGTCACCCATTTTGCCGCGCGTGTGAACGTATACCAGCGCGAAATTCGATCCCTTCTTACCTTGGGCAGGTTCCACCGCCACGACGTGCTGGTTGTCCTCGGTTCCGACCTTCAGTTCGGTAACCGGACCAGAATCCTGATCGCACTTCAATTCTTTGTTGTCAGAGTTCTTATTGTCTTCATGTACGGAGATATCGCGGCCGTGCTTATCCGAATGGCATTCCAGGACTTTGCCGTACCTTTTCAGCTTGCCGCGGTAGAATTCAACGATTTTCGCAGGGTCGTCATCGGAGACGTAGTTGGCAACCACCACCTTCATTCCGAATGCTTCCGTCAGCATACTGAGATTCGCCTGATCCGAGTTCTCCTCATGAGATTTCAGCTGCGCACCGGGATACAGCGGTATGCCAGCCTTTCTGGCATCAGCGTCATTCCCGAGGTGCAGATCGCCCACAGGACTGCGAACATCAAGATTCTTATTTGGAGAATCCGAATCCTGTGCCGCCGCCATGGAAAACGTTGCCCCGATCAGGAAAGCTGTGATTACGAGAAAGCGAAACATAAAACCACCAATCATCCAATCCTAGATTTCTGCGTCTTTGCCATGTGTACGCACGAACACCAGCGAGAAGTTTGAGCCATTGCCTTGCGGCTCCACGGCAACGATATGCTGGTTCTCCTTCGTGCCCACTTTCAGCTCAATGTTGTTTCCGTTTGATGACTCGCACCTGAGTTCGTGAGAACCGTGTTCTTCACCTTTAATATCTGGATCAACATTCAGATGGCTGGTATGGCACACCAGCACATTCCCATACTTCTTGAGCTGGTCCTTGTAAAACCCGACTATCTTCTCCGGCGAATCGTTCGACTCATACTCCAGGGCAACGACTTTCACGCCGTATCCGAAGCCAGAGATGTTCACGTTCGCGCTCTTGTCGCTGCCATCTGAATCCTTTTCCCTCAACTGCGCGCCGGGATAAACGGGAATGCCAACATCCTCGGGATTGGCGCCCTTGCTCACATGAATTGCGCCCAGCGGTGTTTTGATATCGACGTCCTTATCCTGTCCGCCCTTCTGTTTCTTCACATTGACGCTGCATCCGGCCAGCAGGGTCACGATGACCAATCCAGCTGAAAATGCGACAGAAAGATTAATGTTGCGCATGAGAAAGCCCTCCGTTCGCAACCTGGGCGGGACGCTCCAGCCCGGCTCCGCGTTGCGCAATGTTGGGAATCGTCACCGGCAGATGCCCGCGTACCGGAATCTCTGCAAAGAGCGCTTTTACGGCGGCCACTTCCGATACCGACGCATTCGAGAAGGTACAAACATAGTTCTCGATCTTCGGAAAATCGCTCGCCAGATAGGGATTTCCCATCGCTATGACTGCGGTTTTCTCCGCCGCATGATCGATCAATTTCTGCAAGAGAGAGCCGGTGGCATCTGCCATCGCCATGGAATTACCAATCTTTCCCGCCGTTGGAATCACATATACAGCTGCGACCACGGTCTTTGCCTCATCTACTGCCTTTAATACTTCATCGCTCATCCCCGAAGCGACTCTCGGATCCACGTAGATCACTTTCGCGTCCGGGATTCGAGCACGAAACTCGCGGCCAAATGCTCGCCCGGATTCAGTGCGTACGTCATCAGAGAAAAGCACGGCCAGGACGTCGTTATGCGTCTCCTCCTTCCCCATATACGGAAGTGCCGCTGGGCCGGTTCCCTTGGATTTCAGCGGAAGCACCTTGCCGTTATCGCGCACAACCGCAATCGCGGCGTCGGCAACCGCCTGTCCGAAGCCCATGTTCTCTGGCCTGCCAATGGAACCTGAAATCTGGTTCAGATCCACGGCGCGCGCCTCATTCAGCCCGAGTGATGCCTTTATTTTCAGGATCTTAAGCACAGACGCGTCAAGCCGCTTCTGCGGGATCTCGCCCGATAGGACAGCTTTCATCATGGCTTGATACGAAGCTCCGAGATCTGCAGGGATAATCAGCAAATCATTGCCTGCCTTGAAGGCTTCCACTGCAGCCCGGCCAACATCGTTGGCAAAAAGCTTGGTCAGCCCCGCCATATCGAGGGCATCGGTCACTACCAATCCCTGAAAACCGAGTTGCTTCTGCAGCAGATCGGAGACCACTGCAGGCGAAATGGTCGCCACATGATTCGGGTCCGGATCGAGGGCGGGAACGGTCACGTGCGCCACCATCACCGAATCCACTCCGGCGGCGATCGCTTGGCGAAAGGGTGGGAGTTCCACGGAATCGAGACGAGCCCTATCGCCGCTCACGCTGGCCACGCCCAGATGCGAATCAGTGGCCGTATCGCCGTGTCCGGGGAAGTGCTTGACCGTAGTCAACATTCCGCCTTCGTGTGCGCCTTTGATATAGGCGCGTGACGAGATCACCGACTTGCTTCGGATCTTCGCCAAAGGAGCGCGTATTGATGATGGGGTTCGCCGGATTGGAATTCACATCGGCGTCCGGGAAAAAGTTCCAATGTACGCCGATGGCGCGCGCTTCCAAAGCGGTGATGCGGCCGAAATTCTCCGCGTCTTGCAGCTTGCCATCAGCACCAAAGGCCATCGCGTGCGGGAAATTGGTCGCTCCTATCAGACGGGTGGAAACGCCTCGCTCGAAGTCAGCGGCAAACAGCAGTGGTAGCTTGGATTCGCGCTGCAGTCGGTTGAGAAGCTCTGCCGCCTCGTACGGCTCAGTGCGCAGAAGAAATGGACCATCCACCGGCACGCTCATGGCGAACGAGCCCACGTGATATTTCTGCATCGCCTCGCGAAACTGTAAGTATTCGGGGCTCTCCACATTAAGAAAGCGCGCCCGGCACCAGATCATGAACACTTGCCCGACCTTGTCCTCCAGGCTCAGCTTTTTAAGAGTCTTCTCCGCCCAGCGATGGCCTTCGCGACTCTGTCGAATTGGAGTAACACGCTGATATTTTTCTTTGGCGAATGCGGGCGTAACAATGCTAGCGGCAGCTAGTAAGAGAGCCAAAATTCTGAGCATGCTGGAACGATAGCAGAATCAGGCACCGAAGCGTTGACCGTAGGAGAGATGAAGTGGGTGCCCCATTTCTCCCCGATTCTGGGAGAAGTGGGGTTTTTGATGTTGCGTCAGCATTTACTGAGGATGTTGCGGAACAGGCGGCGCAATCAAGGCGACAGCTTCGCGCTGAATGGCCGGATCGTCCCCGAATCCTTTGAGCCAAATAACATTAGGCTCGCGCCGGAACCATGTCATCTGGCGTTTCGCATAATTGCGGTGCCCTTGCTGCGCCGCACGAACAGCTTCTTCCCGGGAGAGTTCGCCGCGCAGCAGTTCAACCGCTTGTCTGTACCCGAGCGACGTAAGAGGGCGAGCGCTCGAGCCGTAGTTATGGATCAGTTGCTGGGTCTCCTCGAGCAAACCCGTTTCGAACATCTGACGGGCACGCTGGTTGATGCGTTCATAAAGTTCCGACCGTTCGGGATCGAGGCCCACACGCAGAATGCGAAATCCGCGCAGCGGATCGCGTCCCCGCTGCCACAGCTCTGACAACTTCTGTCGCGATGCCAGGCAAACTTCAATAGCACGAATCAGCTTCGGCAAATCGTTGGAGTGAATGTTCCCGGCGCTCGCAGGATCGAGCCGCTGCAGAATACGGTGCAGATATCCCGGGCCCCGGTCGGCAGCACGTTCCCGCAGCCGCTCGCGCAATTGTTCCGAACGCTGGGGGCCTGCGAACAGTCCTTCCAGCAGGGCTCGCAAGTAAAGCCCGGTGCCCCCGACCACAATGGGCAAGTGACCGCGCGCGTTAATTTCAGCGAGCACTTGCCGGGCCTGCCGCGCATAGTCTCCCGCGGTCATTTCCTGCGTGGGATCAACCAAATCAAAAAGATGGTGTGGAACTTTCGCCCGCTCCGCCGCGCTGGGCTTTGCCGTTCCGATGTCGAACTCGCGGTACATCGCCACTGAATCGCAGTTGACGATTTCTCCCCGAAACTGTTCAGCGAGCCCGATTGACAGCGCAGTCTTTCCACTCCCTGTTGGCCCAAGAATGACTAGAAGCAGCGGCTCGTTCATGGCGCTTTGCAGTTTTTCGATTTGCCCTTCAGCGCCAACTCCAGTGGATGTTGTGCCAGTAGCGGATAACTGTCAGTACGAGCAAGAGGAAGGCGACCAGCAATAAACCGGCGGTTTCCGACGCGTAGGTGGCATGCCGATGTTCTTTGTGGGGGTCGGATTGAATGGGAGCCGCCACGCCGACATTGTACCCCTTGCCACTCCTGGCTCCTGGGAGAAATTAGGATCGAATATTCCGGCGGGAGAACCTCAGGGGTGCATGTGCGATTCTCGGCAGTGCTACACTACGCGTCGTCCATGCCTACTCCCCAAAATATTGGCGGAGTCCAGCGATTCGGAGTCTTCGAGGTCGACCTGACGGCCGGCGAACTGCGCAAAGGCGGCATAAAAATGCGCCTCCAAGGCCAGCCCTTTCAGGTCCTCGCCCTGTTGCTCGAGCGCGCCGGAGAAGTCGTGACTCGCGAAGACTTGCAGAAGAAGCTCTGGCCCTCCGACACCTTCGTGGACTTCGATCACAGCCTGAACACGGCGATTAACAAGGTTCGCGAAGCGCTGGGCGATTCGGCTTCCAGTCCGCGCTACGTCGAGACAGTAGCCCGCAAAGGATACCGCTTCATCGCGCCGCTACACACCCAGACCAGGGCGGCGGACGCGATCCCCTCCCCGCCAGCTGCGAACACGATCCAGCAAAGCACTGCGCAATCTCGGGCATTGCATCCAGAACTCGAGGTTCCTATTCCTCGGCGCGGAATCACGCGCGGGCTCTTTGCGCTCATTCAAGTCATGTATTTGATCTTCTACGTGACGGCCTTAATCCGGTTACACGCGATTCAAGGCATTGCCGATTCTTTGCTGCCCCCATGGGGCGCGACAATACTCGCCGGAGCGGTGCTGGTCACGGCAGGCGTGGGCATTCCCCTTCGTTGCTACCTTCTCTCTTCTGTTGCTTTCGATCACCAGCGACTTGCGGATAAGTTCCAGCAGATTTTTCTCTTTGTCCTGGCCCTGGATGAACTGTGGGCGGCGGCTCCGTTCCTGCTTACGCAGCAGATCGGTCTTGGGGCAGCTTTTGCGGCCTGTGCTGCCCTGCTGTACGTGCCATTTTCCGAGCGAACGTTGCTCCGCATGGCCTATCACGGCCTGCCGGGCTGAGAGTTGATTTTCCTGGAACTAACCTCACCCATTTGCCGTAATCCCGTCTAAGAGGCTGGGCGAGAGTGTGTCCGCCCGCCGGAGGATTCGATGACGACAACTTCCGCGACTCGAACATTGCTTACCATCGTGGCTGTATCCATTGCTGTGGTTCTTCCCGCCAGCGCCGAGGAATGGTCGAAGACTTATACGGTCACCGCCAATCCGGACCTGCGCATCGAGACCACCGATGCCAACATCCGCGTCAATACCTGGGACCAAAACACCATTGAAGCCAGGGTCATCACCAACCGTTACAAAATCGGCGAAGGCGGGATCCGGGTGGAAGAGCATCAGACCGGCAACTCGGTCGAAATCGAGGTGCGCTATCCCCGTCACAACTTCAACTTCGAGTGGGGGCCCAGCCATCGCGTGGACATCATTGTGCAGATGCCTCGCCAAGGAAACGTGAATCTCCGCACCGGCGATGGCAAGATTGAACTCGCCGATTTGAAGGGCACCATGAATCTGCACAGCGGCGATGGCTCTGAGAGCTCTCGAGAACCTTGATGGCAAACTTCACGCCAGCACCGGCGACGGCCATATCCGAGCCAATGGGCGCTTTGACGAACTCGAGCTCAAGACGGGAGATGGTCATCTTGAGGCCATTGCGCGAACGGGGTCGACGATGGCTGCTAACTGGAGGCTCGAGAGCGGAGATGGCGGCATATCGCTTGAACTCCCGCCGGATCTCGCGGCCGATGTCGATCTGCATACCGGCGACGGCCATATCGATCTGGATATGCCGCTCACCACGGAAGGCAAGATCCGCACCAACGAAATCCATGGCAAGCTCAACGGGGGAGGCAGCCTGCTCACGATCCACACTGGAGACGGCTCAATCCACCTGCGTAAGAGCTAAATGGACCACCGTCCGGGGCGGTCAACTGAATCTCGAGGCTGGGCGTCGGGGAACTCCGCAAGGACAGGCATATACTTTCACGTTCGCCATTCTCATTCTTAGAAGAGGTCTCTTCATGGCAATCGTCCGCTGCTGCGCAGTTACGCTCGCAGTCGCCTCATTTCTCGCCTCAGCCGCAGCCCAGCAAAGCAGCCAAAAACATCAGCCTGCGCTCGACGTCACTTCTATGGATCGCAATGCGGACCCTTGCGTCGACTTTTTCGCGTACTCCTGCGGCGGGTGGATGAAGAACAATCCCATCCCTCCAGACCAATCTTCGTGGGACACTTACTCGAAAATGCAGGACGAGAATACGGAGCGGCTGAAGGGCATCCTGGAGCAAGCGTCTGCAGCGGATCCGAAGCGCAATGCGGCAACCCAGAAGATCGGCGACTACTACGCAGCGTGCACAGACGAACAGGCGATCGAGGCTAAAGGAAGCGAGCCCATCAAGCCTGCCCTCGACCGCATCGCCAAAATCGGTTCCAAGCAGGAACTCGCGGACGTGGCCTCGTCGCTTGCGACCGATAACGTGCTTTTCCGCTTCGAATCCATTCAGGATTTTCGTGACGCCAGCCAGGTAGTGGCCAACGCCGACCAGGGCGGACTGGGTCTTCCCGACCGCGACTACTACACCAAGGACGATGCCAAATCACAGGAACTGCGCAAACATTACGTCGCTCACATGACCAAGATGTTCGAGCTTTTGGGAGATTCGCCAGAGCTGGCGGCGAAAGAAGCCGACACGGTCATGCGCATTGAAACTACTCTCGCGAAAGGTTCGATGACCCGGGTCGAGCGCCGTGATCCCAAGGCTCTCGATCACAAAATGGCGAGCGGCGATTTCGAGAAGGTCGTTCCCCAGTTCCAGTGGCAGGCGTATTTCACGAAGATTGGCCTGCCCGGCGTCAACTCGCTTAACGTCACGTCCCCAGCCTTCTTCAAAACACTGAATGAGGAACTCGAAAGGGAGAGTCTGGACGACTGGAAGACCTATTTGCGCTGGCATCTGGTGCATGCCGCAGCTCCCCAGCTTTCTTCTGCGTTCCTGAACGAGAATTTTGCGTTTTACGGCAAGACCCTGCGCGGCCAGGAACAACTGAAACCACGGTGGAAGCGCTGCACTGAGGATATCGATAATTACCTGGGCGAGGCCTTGGGGCAGGCGTACGTGGAAAAGTATTTCAGCCCGCAAGCCAAGCAAGAGGCCGTGAAGATCGTACGAGAAATTCAAGCGGCGATGGAGCAGGACATCAAGAGTCTGCCCTGGATGTCGCCCGCGACCAAGGAACAGGCGTTAGCCAAACTCCATGGCATGGCCAACAAGATCGGATACCCCGACAAATGGCGCGATTACAGCAAACTGGAGATTGTTCGGGGAGACAATCTGGGCAACTTCCAGCGTGCACGGCGCTTCGAATTCAATCGCCAGCTGGCAAAAATCGGCAAGCCCGTCGATCGCGGCGAGTGGGATATGAGTCCGCCCACGGTGAACGCCTATTACAACCCGCAAATGAATGACATCAACTTCCCCGCCGGCGTGCTCCAGCCACCCGCCTTCGATCTCGACTCTGACGCCGCTCCCAATTACGGAGACACCGGCGGAACCGTCGGACACGAACTCACCCATGGCTTCGACGATGAAGGCCGTCAATTCGATGCGCAAGGCAACCTCCGCGACTGGTGGACGCCCGAAGACGCGAAAGAGTTTCAGAAGCGTGCCGACTGCATTTCGACTCAGTATTCGAACTACACGATCATCGACGACATCAAAATCAACGGCAAGCTGACTTTGGGTGAAGATGTCGCCGACCTCGGCGGAGTACTCCTGGCCTACATGGCGTGGAAACAGGACACGAAGAATCAGAAGCTGCAGCCGCTGGACGGGCTCACCCCCGAGCAGCGGTTCTTCGTAGGCTATGGCCAAAGCTGGTGCGGACAGAGTCGCGACGAAACCAAACGCCTGCGCGCCACCGTAGACCCGCACTCTCCCGAAAAGTATCGCACCAACGGCGTAGTCTCAAACATGCCCGAGTTCCAGCAGGCATTCCACTGCAAAGCAGGTTCGCCGATGGTGAATCAAAACCGCTGCCGCGTGTGGTGAGATCTATCTGAGGGTGCCCCATCCTTCCCGCGCAGTTTGCGGGAGGGTGGGGATTTCGACCTTCAATGGATTCACTGAGCAGCCCGCTCTCCTCCAAACAACACCGCCCGCATCGAAATACTCCCAAAATCGAATCCCTCATACGGGTGCGACACCGCATCCCGCTCGTCCGTGCTGCCCATGCAATAGAGCAAGGGTGCGTAATGTTCAATCGTAGGATGAGCCGTCGCCAGCAGCGAAGATCCCCACCGATGAGGCTCGGCGAGCGCAGAACCATCATGCGCATCCACGGCGGACTTCACCTTGGCATCGAACTCCCGCGCCCAATCGTATGCCCCGTGAGGATCGCTCCAATCAACGCGCGCGAGATTGTGCACGATGTTGCCGCTCCCCAGAATCAAAACTCCGCGCTCGCGCAGTTGCTTAATCTCCCGACCCAGCTCCAAATGTTCTTTCAAGCTCCGCCGTTCATCCAGGCTCAACTGAAAAGCCGGCACGTCGGCATTGGGATACATGTGGCGCAACACACTCCACGAGCCGTGATCGAGTCCCCACTTTTCATCAGGCACAATGACCGGATTGTGCGCAAGCTTTTCAGCTTCTGCCGGAGCGCCAGGCGCCGGGTAGTCAACTTCGTACAAGGCGGGCGGGAATCCGTGGAAATCATGAATGGTTTGCGGACGAGGCGAGGCCAGCACGTGCGTACCCGGAGTTACCCAATGTGCCGAAATCACGCATACTCCCCTCGGCTTTGGCAGGCGAGCGCTCAGGTCCCTCAGGGTCTGAGTAAACGCGTTGTTCTCGATCGCGTTCATCGGCGAACCGTGGCCGACGAACAACACGGGCATTCTCTCCACAGTTTTACTATCTCGAAGTAAAAAAGATCAGCGCAGGAGGCGCCGTTAACGATTGGATTAAGGTGAGGATAAAAGGATTCGACGGGGTGGAACTACTCTAAGTCCGCCTTATCCGGGTTGTAGTAGTATCGAAATCGCAAGGCGAGATAAGGACCCTTGAAGTCATTGGGCAAGGGCGGGAATGGATTCGAATTGGTAATACTTCCCCAAGCGGGGCGATCCAACGCGACATCGCCGGAACTCGTAACCAAGCGCAGATCCGTAACCTGACCATCCTTGGTGATGGCAAACTCGATGGCCAGCTTGCCTTTCTTCATCTCTGCCGATTCTGGAATCAGAATGTACCAGTTCTGCTTTACCACCTGCAGAATGCGTTGCAGGTAAGGACCGAAGTCAACTCCTTGGGTGTCGCTGAGAATTTCCAGCGGTCCGAGTTGCCGGCTGCGCTGGCCCGTGCCCAGTCCGAAGTCGCCGCCCTGGCCGCCGCCAGCTCCGCGGTTTTCCGCGGCCGCCTGCGTTGCCTGCTGGATCGCTGAACCCGCAGTCATCGGTCCTGCATACTTGCTGAAATATTGGGACGAGTCGGCGTCTGTAATTGCGCTGTCTGGTTACTTTGAAATTGCGGCCGCTGCGCCGGTGCCTGTTGCCCTTGCTGAACCGGCGACTGACTCTGTGGATTCGGCTGCGGCGGCGCAGCTTCTGCAGCCCGCGGGCCCGCCGGACCCGGTGCTCCCGGAGGCGGTGTTGCCAGAATCTTTTTCAGCTCGTTGGTATCCAGCTGCGGATGCCGGGATGTCGCGATCCGGTCTTTATCGGACATAACGTTGGTGTTCGGCTTGCGAGTTGGTTTCTGCAGATCCGGCGGCAGGGGCAGGAACGTCACATTCTTGTCCTGCATCGGATTGATAGGCACCACCATGGCGCGATGAATCCCCATCGTTCTTTCGATCAGCGGCAGATTCCACAGCACAATAAACAACAGCAGGTGGGCGATGATGGAAATCCACGCGGCTTCCCGCCTGCGCGACCGCGCCAGATCGTCTTGCAGTTGGATTAGTAAATGCGGGACTCGCGCATCCAGCTCGCGGTAAGCCGTCTCCCAGTCATCGCTGTCATAGAGGCCGAGTTGCTCAGGCTGCGGTTCCGGGGACGGAGGTGGCGGAGGCACCGGATCCTTGAATGGAATTTGCGTAATCGGCATGCGCTGGATTTAGGTGCCTGTCATTTAGACACGAACTACACTGACGGCGTTGCATCTGGGCATTGCTGGAGACATGCTCTGGGCGCGCAGTGCGTTTCCGCCAAAGTTACTTCTATTCTCGCATCTTTCCCTCGATTTCGCTCCCCTAATCGGGCTGAGACTTCGGTGTGTAAACATATGTAAATGCAGGGAGAGAGTTAAAACGAGGAGGATAAATGCGGGACGACAGCCACCCTGTCCTGAGCGAACTCGCATGGCTGTCCGGCGGCTGCAGGCGGCCCTGCGCAGTTGGCGTCAATGCTTGCTGTGATTGATCTCCGCAAGCCCAACTTTGTTCCCGTGCTCACGAATACTGGCCACGATTTCGAGCGCCAAAGCCAGAGCACGCCGCCCATCTTCCAGCGGAACAACCGGCGCAGACTGCTCCCGAACTGCCTGCAAAAATGATTTCAGCTCGGCATGCAGTGGCTCCTCGGATGCAACCGGAGGCTTGCCCACTCCGATCTGAGGATTTACCGAAGGGGTTGCTGGTGCAGCGCCGTCTGATCCAACCGTGAAGACGAGTACTTCCTGACGTCCGTAATCCACGGAAACGTACTGCCGGGGCTGAAAGAACCGCAGTTTGCGAACTCGCTCGGTCGAAACCCGGCTGGCCGTGAAGTTCGCGATGCATCCTGACTCCAACTCCAGGCGCACATTCGCGATGTCCACCTTGCCAGAAAGAATAGGCAGCCCGACGGCCCGCACTTCTTTCACCGGAGACTTGGCGAAAGCGAGCACGATGTCCAGATCGTGAATCATCAAATCGAGAACTACATCGACATCGAGGGATCGAGGCGTAAATACACTAAGCCGGTGTACTTCAAAGAACATGGGACGCGTCAGGATGGGAATCGTGGCCCGAACCGCCGGATTGAATCGTTCCAAATGGCCGACTTGGGCAATTCTGCGATGTTTCTTGGCCACTGACACCAGTTCGTCGGCCTCTTCGAGAGAAGTCGCCAGCGGCTTCTCGATCAGCACATCGACCCCCGAGTTCATCAACTCTCGCGCAACTGAAAGATGATGGACTGTTGGAGCAGCCACCGTCGCCGCCTGCACTTCACTGTGCGTGGTCAGTAGTTGCTGCACCGACCCGAACGCCTTGCATCCGAACTCGCGAGCCACCGCATCCGCGCGAGCTGTGTCGGGATCGACAACTCCGAGCAGACGAACCGCCTCGCCTTGTAACTCCAGTTCCTTGTAGACTCGGGCATGGTTGCGCCCAAAAACGCCTACGCCCACAACGGCGACAGAGATCGGATTGCGCGCTGGCAGAAAATTTCTCGCTGGGCCGGTTGCCGGAACCAAATTGTACCCGCAAAGCAGGGAAAGAGCATCTGCAGACGACAACAGCAACCCATTTCTCCCAGGTTGGGAAGTTGGAGCCGGCGACCGAATGAGTGTAGGTGACAATGTTGCATTCTCACCACCGAAACATAGAAAGGAAATCATCGCCCCATGAGGACGATCGCACTGCTGACCATATCCAACATCTTTATGACCTTCGCCTGGTACGGACACCTCAAATATCGCGAGGTGCCGCTTTATAAAGTCATAGTCGTAAGTTGGATGATTGCCTTCTTCGAATACTGCTTTCAAGTCCCCGCGAACCGCATCGGTTCCTACGAATTCAGCGCCGCGCAACTGAAGACGATCCAGGAGGTGATCACCCTGACTGTCTTCGCCGTCTTCTCGATCCTGTATTTGAAGCAGCCGTTGCGCTGGAATTATCTCGTCGGTTTCGTGCTCATTGTTGCGGCAGTCGCGGTCATTTTTCGTAAGTGGTGAGATTGGTGGACGGCACCGTCTCGAACAGCTATAAAGAAGTGCGCTACACAGCGACTTCACCGCGAGATAAAAAAGTGCGCTACCTTCTGCTCATGATCGCAGCTAGTCTTCTGGTACCCGGCATCCATGCCGCAGATGCCAAGTCGGCGATTGAACACGTTCTGATTACGCAACAAGAAGCGTGGAACCGTCACGATCTCGACGCCTTCATGACCGGCTATTGGAATTCGTCTGACCTGACATTCTTCTCGGGAGCCAAACAAACCACCGGCTGGCAGGGCACGCTCGATCGCTATCGAGCAACCTACGGGAGCCCCGGACACGAGATGGGCAAACTGGACTTCTCCGATCTGCGAATCGAAATGCTGGGAGACAAGGGCGCTTTCGTCCGCGGCTCCTGGCATTTGACGATGCCGGACGGAAAGACACCGCACGGTAAGTTCACGCTGGTGTTTCGCAAGTTTCCGGATGGATGGAAGATCATCCACGATCACACATCGGCTGCCGAGTGAGTTTGGGCTCGTGCGATCCGCGTCGGCGCCTGAGCGCTCGCTTCGCTCGCGGGGCGGACGCAGGCGTCTGGCTCTACAAACTACTTCTTAACCCGGACTTGGACCCGCGTCCCATCCGAAATCTTTCCCTGCACATCCACCATCCCGTTCCGTACTACGCCTTCAAACTCCTGCGAAGATAATGCCGGACTCGAGGTCTGCGCTGGTGCGGCGCGCACCGTCCGCCCCATACCTTTATCCATGGCTTCATTCGCCAGCCGGTCCGCTTCTTGATTGTGTTCGCGCATGGCGTGACCAATCGCGAACCACTCCAGCCGCGCAATCAAATCCTTGGCCCGGGCATGTAAATCCTGCAGCGTGGGATTTTTCACCTTGTAAATGCCCTTGATCTGGCGCACCAGCAGCTCCGAGTCGCTGATCACCTTCAGCGCCTTGGGCCCATGCTCGAGCGCATACTCCAAAGCCGCGATCAGGCCTTGATACTCGGCGAAATTATTGGTCTGATGTCCGAGATACTCGCTCAGACTTCCGACCTTGCGCCCGGTTTCATCCTGGATCACGACTCCATACCCGGCAGGACCGGGATTGCCCCGAGCGCCGCCGTCACTGTGAGCGACAAGATAGTGTTGAGGCGGATTTTCGCGCGGCTCGAAGAAGTGTTGTGAACTGCGTGAAGGGTAGGAAGGCATGTCTGAGTTTACCCTGCGGATTTTCCCCTTGGGCGCAACCACGCTGCAGAAATCAACGCCCTGCTGCCAGCCGAGTCGCCAATCGAGCAGGCAGCCTGGCTTCGAAGATGCGGTCCTGCGCGCTCTTAAGGTTGTAGGGGACGCGATGAAAGTGCACGACCATTGCCTCTGTATCGAATAGACCGAAAGCGGCGCGCCAGTCACCGTCCCGCGGTTGCCCCACCGATCCCGGATTAATCAGGTATCGTGCCGAACTCTTGAGCTGCAGCGCTACCGATTCGGCCTGTCCCACGGTTTTGTATTCGGGGCGAAATCCATCTGCCGAGGAGCCGTTGGCGAAGAATCCCCCCTGTAGATGCGTGTGCCCGAAGAAGGTGAGAGGAGTGCTAAGTGTAATCAGGGGGGCCAGTGCATCGCCCAGCGAGACCACATATTCGTCTTCATCGTTAGGCGAACCATGGACAAGCTGAACCTCGGGATAATCCGGCAGGGGAACTGGCCCGTGCGGCAGAGCTCGCAGCCATTCCAGATTTTCAGCGCTCAGCGCATTACGCGTCCACAGTGCCGCGGCCGCGGCCATGGGATTGAAATCCTCCAAATCCATTCCGCCGGTGGCAGCCTTGTCGTGATTACCTCTGACGAAGGTCTTTCCGATCTCGCGCGAACGATCTGTCACCTCGTTGGGGCTGGCGCCGTAGCCAACGATATCACCCAGGTTCACGATGATGTCAAAGGAAGGAGCACTGGCGAGGCACGCATCGAGGGCCTCGAGGTTCGCATGGATGTCGCTCAGCAGCAGTATGCGCAAGGAGCACCGGACAAGTTGCCGATTATAGCCCACCCGGCGCATTGATGACCGGGCAACGAGCCCAGTGCCCTGCCCCGACCTGAAGCAGCGGCGGCAAAGCGCTTGCACAATCTGCAATGCGGGAGTCACAGCGTGGTTCGAAAGCACATCCGGAAGGCAAAGCATGCAGCGCGGGAACTGTGCCAGGAATCGTTTCCAGAGGACGGCCTCGATCAGTTTTCAGATCTGGGACAGCATGCAGCAGTCCGCGAGTATAAGGATGAGCGGCGGCCTGAAAAATGTCCCGCTTCGCCCCCAGTTCCACCAGGCTACCGGCGTACATGACTGCAACTCGATCGGCAACCTGAGAGACGACGGCCAGATCGTGCGAGATGAACAGCATGGCAAGGCCGAACTTCGCGCGCAACTCGGCCAGCAGATCCAGGATCTGAGCCTGGATGGTGACGTCGAGAGCAGTCGTTGGCTCGTCTGCGATCAGGAGCAGCGGACGGTTCACGATGGCCATCGCAATCATGATGCGCTGCCGCATGCCTCCCGAGAGCTGGTGCGGATAGTCGCGCGCTCGCCGCGCTGGCTCAGGAATCGCAACCTCGTTCATGGCATCGACTGCCCGTTGCCAGGCCTCTTTCTTCGAGATCGCATGATGAGCCAAAACCGCCTCGGCGATCTGTTCTCCTATGCGCATCACGGGATTCAGAGCAGTCATCGGTTCCTGAAAGATCATGGCTATATGCGATCCGCGCAACTGCCGCATCGCATCGTGGTCGAGAGAGATCAAGTCGCGCGCAACGTCATTCGCGGAAAATGTGATGTCGCCTGTAATGTGTGCCTGGGGCGGAAGCAGCTGCATGATGGCCAGCGAAGTGACAGATTTTCCGGACCCGGATTCGCCCACAAGTCCGAGCACTTCGCCGGGAGCAATGGAGAAGCTCAAGTCGCGAACCGCGGGAACAAAGGTAGAGAATACAGGGACCGCCGCCCCAGGCTGCCCGTCCGGCCTCCGGACGGGGCTTCCCTTCACGGGGAATCCGATGTTGAGATGACGCACTTCCAGCAGAGCAGGCACTGGTGCCATGTTAGCAGCAACGACCGGGTCGGCCGGCGGGGCGGACAGCCCAAGCTGCTGTCCCTGCGTGACTCCTTACTGCCCCAGAATCAGGGGCAAGCCATTCTTGGGATTGCCGACCACGACGACTTTCGTATTCGGACTCTTCGCCAACGTCTCGGTCGCTTCGATGCCTTTCCACTCGAGCAGCGAGGGCGTGATTCCCTGGGCTACGATTTGTTGGAAATCGCGCACGCCAGCGGCCTCGATGCGCTTTCGCTGCGCCTCCTGCGTCTCCTTTTGCAGGCGGAAGTTCATAGCTAAGGCTTCCTGTTCTGCCTGCTGCTTGGCCTCAATCGAAGCTTTCAATGTGGCGGGCAGTTGAATGTCGCGGAGTAGAACATTTTCCACGGTGATGCCCCGTTGGTTCAGGGCCTGCGTAATCTGGTCGAGAATCTGCTTGCCCACCATCTCGCGTTCCCCGGTGTACAGGGCATTGGCGCTGTGAGAGGCAGTCGATTCCCGAATCGCGGAGCGCAACGTTGGCTCTACCACCACGGTTTCGTAATCGGCGCCTATTTTCTGAAATACTTCGGCAGCGCGCTCTGGATTCAGGTGATAGATCAGCGAGGTATCCAGGCTCATCATGAGGCCTTCGCTTGAGGGCACGCTTGCCGACTCTTTAAGCGTCTGCGTTTGCACCGACAATTCGTTGTTGGTCTTGAGGGGATTGATGAAGTGAATGCCCTCGCCGAGAGTCTCATTGGTGACTCTGCCAAATAGCGTGAGCACCCCGACGTGTCCCGTTCCGACCCGTGTCACGGAAGCGAAAAGCAGGATTACGATTATGAATGCCGCTACCGCCAGGCCGATCAGGCGTAGCAAGTTGCCGCCAGAGGCTCCGGTATCAATCACTCGCCCGCGAGCTGGATCAAAGATGGTCATCGCTATTCTCCCGAGGGAAGTTTAGGGGTGGAAGCGGTGCCCGGATAAGTGTCTAGGGGGCTTCGGGCCTCAGGGTTGGCGTAGGCTTTAGCAACAGAGCCTGAAGCCGGAAGGCTGCTGCCTGAAGCCATGAATCTTGCCCTGCTATCGCCGCATCTCTTACAGTATTGTTATGAGCAAGATTCACATTCCGACGCCTTTACGCCAATACGTGGGCAAGCAGGCTTCCGTGGACGTGCAGGGCTCGACCGTTGGCGAGGCGATGAACGCGCTGGTAGCGCAACATCCCGAGTTGCGGAAACACCTTTACACGGAAGAAGGCAAGTTGCGGGCCTTCGTAAACCTGTATCTCAACGATGAAGATATCCGCTACCTGCAGAAAGAAGCGACCGCGCTTAAAGACGGTGATAATATTTCGATCGTGCCTTCGATCGCAGGGGGCGCGGCCTAAGCGGGAACTTTGAAGTGAAACCTGCCTTCATAATGCGCTGTTGTTGCTGTTGTCCCTCCTGTCGCTAGCAGCGCGGTTCGCCCATTCCGCTTGGAATGAATCTTGAATCACGGCACGGAGTAAGACGAAGCAAAATTCAGAGGACATTATGGCTACCATTACCGAGCTTCCAGTCACCTTGAGCAAAGACGAAATCCTGCGCTATTCGCGGCACTTGATCATGCCCGAGGTCGGGATGGAAGGGCAGCAGAAGCTGAAAGCCGCGCGCGTGCTGTGCATCGGCACGGGCGGACTGGGATCACCGATGGCGTTGTACCTGGCTGCCGCCGGTGTGGGAACGCTGGGGCTCGTCGATTTCGACGTGGTGGATTACACCAATCTGCAACGGCAGATTATTCACTCCACCGCCGACGTTGGGCGCAAGAAGCTGGATTCCGCAGCCGACAAGCTGAGGGCGATTAATCCCTACCTCGATCTGCGGACGTTCGATACGAAGCTGAGCAGCGCGAATGCGCTCGAACTGTTCCGCGACTTCGACATCATTGCTGATGGCACCGATAACTTCCCGACGCGATATCTGGTTAACGACGCGTGCGTGCTCACCGGCAAACCGAATGTCTACGGATCTATCTTCCGTTTTGAGGGACAGGCAAGCGTGTTCGCAACCGAAGAAGGACCGTGCTATCGCTGCTTGTATCCCGAGCCGCCACCGCCGGGATTGGTTCCGTCGTGCGCTGAGGGTGGCGTGCTGGGAATTCTGCCGGGCTTAGTGGGAGTGATGCAGGCTACGGAAGTCATTAAGCTGATCCTTGGTGTGGGCGAGCCGCTCATTGGCCGCTTGCTGCTGGTGGACGCTTTGGGAATGAAGTTCCGTGAATTGAAACTGCGCAAGAATCCAGATTGCCCCGTCTGCGGCACGCATCCCACGGTTACCAAGCTGATAGACTACAACGAGTTTTGCGGCATTCGAGGAGAGGAGAAGCCCGTGGGCAGCGGAGTTCCCGAGATTCAAGTGGAAGATTTGAAGCGGCGTCTGGACGCGAAAGAAGATCTGTTCGTGCTTGATGTGCGCGAGCCGCACGAGTACCAGATCTGCAACATCGGCGGCTATCTGATCCCGCTGAATGATCTGCCGAAGCGCGTAAATGAACTGGACTCCAGCCGCGAGATAGTCGTGCACTGCAAAATGGGCGGACGCAGTGCCAAGGCGGTGGCCTTCCTGCAACAGGCAGGATTCAACAAGGTGCATAACCTGGCGGGCGGAATCACGGCGTGGTCGGATCGTGTGGATCCGAAGGTGCCGAAGTACTGACAAACTGTCATCAGGTGTAAGTTAAGTTTCAGTTTAGGGAGCGCAGAAATGCGCTCCCTTTTTGTGGGTACGATCATTGCTGAATGTCGAGTACGAGCGCATAATAGCCAGTTTCTTCATTCTCTCCCCTTTTTGAACAAGATCCTTTGGAGGTCTCTTATGTGCAGAAAGATGGTACTTGCACTTATTGTCCTGTGTCCCAGTGTGCTGATCAGTACCATGATGGCGCAGGATACTGCCAAACCGTCGCAGAGTGCCCACAGCGAGGCAGTTGCGCAACCGGCATTGGCATTAAGCCGCACCACAGCAAAAGGCTTCGTTCTGGAAGACGGGACGCCGGTGAAATTGCGAATCAACCGGACGATTTCCTCTGGCGATGCCCACGTAGGTGACACAGTTGATTTCGAGGTTCTAGACGAAGTCAACGTGAATGGCACCGTTGTGATTCCCAAGGGAGGTCTTGCTTTCGCTACAGTAACCGAGGCTCAGGGCAAGCGACGCATGGCGCGCGGCGGCAAGTTGGACATCAATATTGATTATGTGAAGCTCGTTAGCGGCGAGAAGGCTGCCCTGCGCGCAGTTAAAGATCTGAAGGGTGGCGGGCACACCGGCGCCATGGTTGGAGGGATGGTCGCGACAAGCCTTGTCTTCTTTCCAGCTGCGCCATTCTTCCTTTTCATGCATGGAAAGGACATCACAATACCGAAGGGCACAGAAGTCACGGCTTATGCTAACGGAGACATGAAACTAGAGCTTGCGAAATTTCAATCTGCTCCCACGATGCAGCCAACGTCCGGCAACGCTCCCGGCGCAAATGCTTCGTCTGCCAAACTCCAGGTCGAATCGAATCCTTCGGGCGCAGACATCGAGGTGGACGGAAGTTTTGTTGGCAATACTCCTTCGGAGGTGCAGGTGGCCGAGGGAGATCATATTGTTGCAGTTAAGAAGGCTGGATTTAATAATTGGGAACGGAAAATGAAAGTTAGTAGCGGTAGTAATTTGCACTTAGCCGCTGAATTGGAGAGAGTTGCGGTGCAGTAGTTCGCGGTCAGGGTTGTTCCATGAAGAATAAAAGGGGAGCACTGAGCGCTCCCCTATCGTTTTCCGAGCGGAGTGACTACTTGCTCGATCCTGCCTGCATTTCGTCGCTGGATTCACCAATCTGCAGCGCGTACTTCTTACCCTGGAAGCGGGCACCGGCCAGAGTGCGTTTTCCATTATCGCCATTGTTCAGAATGGCGGCGTTGCTCGGTGCGGGGGCGCTCAGATCCACCACCTTTGCCGGCACTTTCGCTAGTACGTTCTTGCCTTGCGAGATCGTGAGTTGCACATCGGAGCCCGTGCCTTCCCACTCGAGCTTGTAATCGCCCGCCTTCAGATTGGTTCCATTGATGGTTGCGGGACTCAGCAAGGTCATCTGTCCCTTGCTTGCGGCAAACGCGCTGGAGGCCACGAGCAGGGCCAACCCCATGATCAGACTCTTCGAAACGCTTGCGAACTTCATAGCTGCTCCTTTTTCTCTCCCGGAAAATCGGGATCGGTTTGGGGCGGCCCGGTTCGCAAATCATGGGAGAAAACACTTTGTCTTTCCCCAGGAATCGCCTACAATGCTTGCCGCTGGGGTTAAGCGCACAAGCACTCAAGCTTGCGCTTCCGCTATGGGGGTTCCCTCACCTGGGCCGCCAAACCGAGCGTGAGAGAATCCCCAAACCCCGCTAGTAATCTCCTTAGAAGACCAAAGTCACCTCTGCTTCGGCCCTTTGCCCACCCTTGCAATACGCTTGTTCCGCGCAGCAAGTTCCTTCGCGATTCTGTACGGTTTGACGAATTAGTTTTACGCGGGGTAGCAAGAAATCCAAATCAATCTTTCTGAAGGAAGTACACAGATGTTTTGTTGCGGCTGGACAGCGCAATATTCTCTGGAACGAAGCGTGCGCTGGTTACGTATCGTCACGTGTCCATAGTTATCGTGTGTTTCGTTGCCGAGGTCTTGATCATGCGAGGAGGCGCTATTACGCGTACAAGCCAATGATTGAATTGATGCATTTGCGCAAGGAGTATGACGCGCTGTTGGCCGTGGATGACGTTTGTCTCACGGTACCGCAGGGAGAAATTTTCGGGTTGATTGGCCCAAATGGCGCGGGAAAAACTACGACGATTCGCATGGCTGCAGGCTTACTGGCGCCAACAATGGGTCGCGCACTGGTTGCGGGCGTTGACGTGGCGCAGGAACCGGAACGGGCGCAGCAGTATATCGGATATCTCGCGGACTTCTTCGCTTTGTACGAGGATCTGAAGGTCTGGGAGTACCTGGATTATTTTGCCCATGCCTACAAACTGCCCGAGAGCGAAATTCCCTCCCGGATCAACGAAGTCGTTGCTCAGGTCAATCTGGAAATCAAACGAGACGAGATGATCCGTGGCCTGTCGCGCGGCATGAAGCAGCGGCTCGGAATTGCGCGCGCCATCATTCATCGTCCCAAGGTGATGCTGCTGGATGAGCCGGCTTCGGGCCTGGATCCGAAAGCACGGCTGGAGTTGCGGAACCTGCTGCGGATGTTGCGCGATCAGGGCGCGACCATTTTGATTTCATCGCACATTCTTACCGAACTGGAAGGCTTCTGCACGTCAATCGGGATCATGGAACGTGGGCGATTGGTGCGCAGCGGGAGCATCGAGCAGGTGACCGCCGCCGTGACCACAGCACGACTGGTCCGGCTGACCTGGGCCGGAGATTCTGCGGCGATTGTGCAAGAGAAGTTGAAGAATGATTCGAGAATCTCTGAGGTGAATCTGGCCACGGGCAATGGAGCGTTTCGGTTCAGCGGAGCGGAAGAAGATCTTGCAGCTGTCCTGGCCGGGCTGGTGGCAGGCAATGTGCGGGTGACTTCATTTGGCGAAGTGAAGCAGACGGTCGAAGAGGTGTACATGAAGCTTTCGACGCACGAGGTGATGTGATGGCCGGAATATGGAGTAATCCTGAATTTGTGCGGCAGCGCCGGGCAGAGTTGCGGCCGGCGCGAGCGATGACCGCGGCGGCAGTGGTGGTCCTGATATGCATCCTGCTTGGTCTGGCATGCTGGAGTTCGCAGCAGAATCAGCTGCTGAACCTGCAACACGCCGCAGAGGAGTATGGAACGCAGGCATGGACACAGCGGCTGGATGTTTTCCAGCAGAATTTTGCGCGCAACACATGGCTGCTCTTCTTTCGCTGGCTGGTTGGATTGCAGGGCGTAGCCCTGACGTTCTGGGCATTGTTTTCGTGTGCCCAGTCGGTATCGGGAGAGCGCGATCGCAAGACGTGGGATTTTCAGCGGACGACGCGACTTACCGCGGCTGAAATCTTAACCGGAAAACTGCTGGGCGAGCCAGTCCTGGTGTACTTCGCGGTCTTATGCGCGGCGCCGGCCACGGTCATCTCGGGGCTTGCGGCAGGATTATCAATCGGCACCGTGCTTTCCATTCTCATTTTTCTGGCGGTTGTTTCTCTGTTCCTGGGCCTGGGGGGAATGTGGCTTTCGACTCTGCTGGAGAGCCGGTCGCGCGGAGTAGGACTGATTGGAGCGTTGGCCCTATACGGATTTACGCTGGGCATGTTTGGCATGCATGACAGTGGCCTGCCCGGATTGGCCGCGATGAGTCCTCTGACCGGGTTCGTCGATTTGCTGGGCCACAGCCCGAACTCGTCGCTGGCGCGATCTTCGGCTGTTTTGTTCGGACACAATGTGCCGTGGCTGCTGATGAATATTCTGCTCTGTGGCTCGTTTGGCGGGTGGCTGTGGCTGATGCTGGTGCGCAATTTGAAGCGGGACTATCCGGAAATTCGTCCGCTCTCGCGCTGGCAGGCGGTGGGCTGCGCTGCGTTCTTGAATTTTCTGATCTATGCATTGCTGAAGCCCGGCACCGAGCCGCACCAGGGATGGTTCTTCGACGCCAAAATCGTGGCTCTTTTCGTGGTCGCGATGAATGGGCTCTTCCTGTTCCTGATGGGCCTGGCGACATTGACTCCTCAAGAACGATTGAAGGTATGGCGACGCACGGCAGGGAAATCCGCTCTGTTTGCCGATGACGGGCTGCCTTGGCCCTGGCTCAGCATTTCCGCGGTCGTGGCGTACGCGCTAATGGTTTGGGGACTGATGGCCTGGAATCACACGCTTCCACTCGATTCGTCGACATTGCGAGGCGCCGCGATCCGTCTCCTGGTTGTGCTGGTGTTCGTCACGCGGGACGTCCTGTTTCTGCAGTGGTGCATGTTGACGCGGTTGCGCCAGCCGGTTGTAAAGGGTGTGCTGTTTCTGGCTCTGTACTATGCCGCTGCGGCCGTGGTCACGGGACTGGCAGCCATCTCTTCGGAGCATGCTGCTCATTTCATGCTGGCATTGCTCACGCCAGTGCAGGTGTTCGACCCTGAGATTAAAGGCGTCGCATTCCCGGGATTCACGTATGCAGGGCTGCTGCTGCAGATCGGGGTAATCGGTGTTGTGCTGATGGCTATTAACAGCCGGCTGGTGCGCCCGATGCGCAGCGGAGCGGCGGCATAAGAGATCAATAGATCGGCAGATTACTCGTGCAGCGTATACTCCTCCGGACTCCTCCGGAGATCAGCATGCTTCGAGCAATCTGGATTCTTTTCGTTCTGTTCTTGCTAGTCGCGGCCGTAGCTTTCGGGCAGACAAACGCTTCTACCTCGTCGGCGGCCGCGAACTCGGCCTCCGGAACGCGCGCCTGCATTCGACGTGAACGCGGCGGTCGAGACCTACCTGGCAAAAATGTCGCCCGCACAACGGGCGCGCTCGAATGCGTATTTTGAAGGCGGTTACTGGCTGAGCGTCTGGGACTTTTTTACCAGCGCCCTGATCATGTGGTTGCTGCTTCAGTTTGGCTGGTCTGCCCGCATGCGCAATCTGTCACAGCGGCTGACTCGGTTCCGGCCGCTGCAGACAGCTCTCTACTGGGTTCAATTCATCATCGTGACCTCTGTCCTGGCGTTCCCGCTCACGGTGTACGAAGGCTATTTCCGCGAGCACAAATATGGTTTGCTGAACCAGACGTTCGCGCCCTGGATGAAAGATCAGCTGGTGGCGCTGGCTGTAAGTCTGGTGCTGGGAGCGATTCTGATTGTGCCGCTGTTTGGCTTGGTGCGGAAGCTCGATCGAAATTGGTGGGTTGCGGGAGCAGTCCTGATGGTTGTGTTTCTCGCCTTCGTAAGCCTGATTGCTCCGGTTTATATTTTTCCTCTCTTCAATACTTACAAGAAGCTTGAGGATCCGAGCATCAGGAATCCCATCCTGAGCTTGGCGCGGGCGAACGGAATACCCGCAACGGATGTGTATGAGTTCGACGCATCCCGGCAGTCGAACCGTGTGAGCGCGAATGTAAGTGGGTTTGCAAACACGCTGCGGATTTCTCTCAATGACAATCTGCTGAAGCGCTGCACGCTGCCTGAGATTGAAACCACGATGGGGCACGAGATGGGTCACTACGTCTTGAACCATGAGTACAAAGGCCTGGTGATGATGGGCGTAGTCATGGTGATCGGGTTCGCATTTGTGAACTGGGGAATGAATTTCTCCCTAGCGCGCTGGGGTCAAAGATGGGGTGTCCAAGGGATCAGCGATGTTGCAGTGCTGCCGCTGGGAACAATGGTGTTCTCGGTTTATTTCTTTCTCATGACTCCGGTGACCAATACCATCACTCGCACCATGGAATATGAGGCGGATATGTACGGTCTAAATGCAGCCCGGCAGCCAGACGGTGAGGCGAATGTTGATCTTTTGCTGGGAGAATACCGCAAGATGGACCCGGGGCCGATGGAGGAGTTTATCTTCTTCGATCATCCCAGTGGCCGCACGCGCATCACGGCCGCGATGCGGTATAAAGCTGAGCATCCCGAAACTGCATCGCAGGAGGAAATGGCGAAACCGTTCCAGAGCGCTCAGTGATGCATCGTGGGAGCAGTTTTCACAAACAGACGAACGGCCGCGGGGCCTCTCCTCTGCTCGACACGGAGGAGAAACCCCGCGAGGCCGGATCTATTACTTTGCGACTGGCGGCGGCACAACCTCCTGCAGTCTGGGGTTTTCGCGCATCCGGCTGAATTCCTCGTCTTTGTAGACGTTTGCCAGGTTGCGATATCCCTGTTCCTTCGCTCTCTTCAGGCACTCCAGGCAGCCTTCCGTATCGCCGCGCTTGGCATACGCCTTAGCCAGCGCGTAGGCATACTGGGCGCGCTCTTCAGGACTGGAAATCTGTGCCGCGATTCCTACCCTTGATTCCTGACGGAACGCATCCGGGTCGATTTCCATGGCACGGATGTATTCAGCAATAGCGCGATCAAATTTCTTCTGGCTGAACCAGGCTGCACCCAGGTTCACGTGGTAGGTCGAATGGGTCTCGTCGAGAGCCACGGCTTTCTTGAAATATTTCGCCGCACCGCCGTAGTTCTTCTTCATATATTCCACCGCGCCGATGTTATTGATCGCCTCGGCATATTTGGAGTTGCACTTGGAAGCCTTCTCGAAGCTCAGGCGAGCCGCTTTCAAGTCGTCTTTCTTCAGCTGAGCGAGTCCGAGTTTGTTGTACAAAACGCCGTTTTTGCGATCCTTGTTGACCGCGGCTTGGAAGTAGTCGATCGCCAAGTCGTAATTCTTCTGCGATCGTGCCAGATCCCCGGCTTTGTCCAACTCGGCGATGCTCATGGCACGCATGTTGACGGTGGGCATTTGCTCTGCAGGATCTATCGCATAACTGTATGTGCCCAGGCTCACTAAAATGGCCATCGCGAAAATCGTGAGTGTGATGTTACGCATAAGCTGCCTTCCTTTCGTCGGGAGCTGCCTCTGTCCCGGGCTCGTCACCTCGGCGATGGGCTCTCCGCGATTGCCCTAGTTATGGCGCCGATCAAGCCGGTCTACAACGCTATATCCGCTACAGAACGGTTACCGGCGCACGAGGTTGAGTGCAGGCCGGGACATGTTGGTAACGAACGGGCAGTTAGATTTGGTGTTGCGTTTTTACTCAGCACCTTCGGGAGGAGACAAAAGGTCAGGGTTACAGGGGTTACATAACGGGTTGGATGAACTGGACCGGCAAAACAGGCGTATAAGTAAATCAGAAGGCGCGCAGTGCACGGGCAAGGGGAGGTTTGGTGCCTTCGATTACGGCAGAGTCGATAAGTTGGGAAGCCGAGCGGACTGAATTACACGCCGTCTTGCAGGCCCCAATTTTTGTTCGTTCCCCGGCGCTCAGCCACCTGCTTTCTTACCTTTGCGATAAGACCTTCGCGGGCGAGACCAATCAAATTAAAGAGTACTCAATCGCACTCGATGTGTTTGATCGGCGGGATTCGTTCGATCAGGACACAGATTCGATCGTCCGAGTGGAGGCGAACCGCCTGCGCAAGCGACTGAGTGAGTACTACGCTCGGGATGGAGCGGCCGATCCCGTTCGCATCACAATTCCCGTGGGGCAGTATGTACCGAGGTTTCAGCATGTGGCAGTGCCGGAAAGCGCCGGTACTGAGCCTCAGCAGTCTGAGACACACCGCAATTCTCTGCGCTCTGAATGGTTCCGGCGTAGCTGGATCATCGCCGGGAGCATTACGCTGCTGGTGGCAATAATCGCTGCAGGATTCTGGCTTCGTGAGAAATCCAAAGCGCGACCGATCTTTGTTCCGGCTGCCCAACAGCCCACTGAACCGACCGTGGGACTGCCTGTGGGAACAGAAATACACATCCTGGCGGGCTCCACGCGCAAGTACGTAGATCACGCAGGCAAGGTTTGGAGTCCTGATGCTTACTTCACCGGGGGCAACGCGGTGGCGAGTTCAGTGCAGCACATCTGGCGCACCCAGGATCCCATCATTTACCGCAACAGCCGCCAGGGAGATTTCTCCTACAACATTCCTTTAAAGGCGGGAACGTACGAACTGCGCCTCCATTTCGCCGAGAACTTCTATGGCCCCGAGAGTTCGGGCGGCGGGGGCGAAGGGAGCCGGACGCTGACCGTATCAGCCAATGGAGAGATTCTGCTGCACGATTTCGATGTGCTGGCGGACGCTGGAGGCGAGCGGACGGCTGAAGTCAAGGTCTTCCCGAACATCTCTCCCGCGAGCGATGGTCAATTGCATCTCACCTTTTCTTCAGGGCAGAGCGGTAGCGCCATGATATCGGCCATTGAGATTCTGCCGGGAGTTCGTGGCCAGCTCCGGCCAGTGCGCATCGTAACTCGGGACGTGCCCTATTACTCGGACGACAGCCGCTGGTGGAGTCCCGACACATATTTCAAAGGAGGGCAGCTCAGAGCTAGCCATGAGCCGGCGCTCGGTACGGATGATCCAGAGTTTTATGAAACGGAGCGCTGGGGACATTTCTCGTACGCAGTGCCGGTCGCTCCGGGCACGTACACCGTGACCCTACATTTCATTGAACGAAAGACTCCAGCCGCAGCAGATGCTTTTGGCAGCGATTCCGAAGGTCGCACGTTCAATGTCTTCTGCAATGGTAAGACGATTCTGAGCAATGTGAACATCTTCGACAACGTGGGTGAGAACCATCCCTTGGTCAAGAAGGTAAAAGGCCTGGAGCCGAACGCGCAGGGCAAGCTGGTGTTGGAATTTGTTCCCGTGACGCGGTACGCGACTGTGAGCGCGATTGAAGTAGTCCCGGAGTAATGACGTTCACGTACTGACAGCCTCTTACGGTCGAGCGCAACTGACCGGCTTCGGACAGCCCAAGGCGTGCCTCTACGTGGCTATTGCTTGCCCAGAATTCCCATTCTCTTCCCTACGTTCTTCAGCACCTCCAGCGCTTTCTGCAATTCTTCTTTCGTGTGCGTCGCGGTCATGATCGTGCGGATGCGCGCTTTGCCTTCGGGGACGGTCGGGAACGCAATGCCCGTGCCCAGGACGCCTTCTTTGAACAGTTCGCGGGAGAAGTCCATGGTGAGCCTGCCGTCGCCGATGATGATCGGGGTGATCGGAGTTTCGCTAGCCGGAGTGGTTTTGCCGCCAATGTCGAATCCGAGCAGCCCGAGCTCTTTCTTCCAGAAGCGGGTGTTCTCCCACAGCTTCTCCATGCGCTCGGGTTCCTGCTCGAGAACATCGAACGCGGCAATGCAGGTGGCCGCGACGGAGGGGGGATGCGAAGTTGAGAACAGGAACGGACGTGCGCGGTGATAGAGGAAATCGATGAGATCGCGCGTGCCACAGACGTATCCGCCTAGTGCGCCGATCGCCTTCGACAGAGTTCCGACCTGGATATCGACCCGTCCGTGCATGCCGAAATGGTCGATGGTGCCACGCCCGTTGCGGCCGAGGACGCCGGAGGCATGCGCATCGTCCACCATCATAATTGCGCCATATCGTTCGGCGAGGTCGCAAAGAGCGGGCAGCGGACCAATGTCGCCGTCCATGGAAAAGACACCGTCGGTAATCAGCAATTTTTTGCCGGGCTCGTGCTTTACGCTAGCCAGTTGTTCTTCCGCGTGAGCGATATCCTTGTGGCGGAAGACGAGAATTTTCGCCTTCGAGAGGCGCGCGCCGTCGATGATGGAAGCATGGTTCAGCGCGTCGGAAATGATGAAATCGTCTTTGCCCAGCACGGCTGAAACCGTTCCCGCATTGGCTGCGAATCCGGACTGGAAGACGACGCACGCCTCGACATTCTTGAACCGGGCAATCTTCTCTTCCAATTCCATGTGAATCTTCATCGTGCCGGCGATGGTGCGTACCGCGCCCGAACCCACGCCGAACTTGCGGGTGGCTTCCAGTGCCGCTTCGCGGAGCTTGGGATGGGTCGTTAGCCCCAGATAGTTATTCGAAGCGAGATTGATCACTTTCTTGCCGTCGAACGTGCAGACCGGGGCCTGCTCGTCTTCGAGAACGCGCAACTTGAAGTGCGTGCCCTTCTTTTTAAGGTCCTCGAGTTGATCCGTCAGATATGAAAGGGGATTGGTGCGGGTTGCGGTGGTCATAGGAGCCTCGCTACGGATCTTCAATGATCCGCACGGATACTTCTGTTAGTTTATTCCTCCTGTCGTAGTGAGCGCCTGATCCGTGGGAAGAAACGCCACGAACTTGCGTGCATGAGATTTGTGGCGATCCCTCGCTCGGAACGACAGCACTGAAAATTAGAACGTGATCGGATTTCCCGTCTCAATGCTAGCGTCGCACAGACGTTTCATTGCATCGAAGAATTCCTTTTCTCCCGGGGTCAAAATATCGCTGGAAGCGAGCACGGTGGTGACTTCGCGCAACAGGGCGGGAGTTTGCTTCACGGGAATCCAATCCCCGGTATGGGTTCCGTCGTACACGACTTTCTTCAACAGGATGGGAAACTTGGGCCCGGGATCGTCCTGTAACCCCCGGAGGAATTCGCGCACATGCTGGGCTCGTGTGATGTTGCCCAGAAACTCAGAAACCAGGAATCCTTCGTGCTCGCAAGAATCCTGCACCCATTGCTCGTGGGCTTCCCACTCTTCTTCCGTCGGATCACCGGTTAGAAAAGGGGAGCCCGAGTCGTCGAAGGTCAGGCGACCGGGGAAGGGATGAGGCTTCTTAACCTTTCCATCACGGATGCAGGTGCAGCGGACAAACGCGTCGAGACTCATGACTTTCCAGCCTCATGTCACGGCGAAATACGGAGCCGGCTTTCGTTGAAGCCTCACAGGCGACGGGGTCGAGGAGCGTTAGACTACACTCAGGGCAGTTCCGCGCCACATGTTGTCATCTGACCCCGTTTGGGTATACCAGAATCTTGCTGGCTTCGCCGGTCTTCAGTCGTTCCATGGCTTTGCCGAAGTCCTTCATTGAAATGCGATCGGTGATGGCCGGGTGCAGGTTGAGCTTGCCACTCTTGAGCAGGGCGGTCATCTGGTACCAGGTCTGATACATGCGGCGGCCGTTAATTCCTTGCACGGTGATCCCTTTAAAAATTATGTCTTCGGAGAAATTCAACGAGATCGGCTTGGAAGTCAGGCCGAGAAGCGAGATGCGTCCGCCACGGCGGACAATGTCGAAGGCGGTGCGAATGGAGTCCGGATGTCCCGCCATTTCGAGCACCACGTCCACTCCAAGACCGCCGGTCTTTTCCATGATGATGGCGTCCACGTCTTCTTTCGCCGGGTTCAGGACGTAGTCGGCCTGCATCTCGCGCGCGATCCGTGCACGATGCTCATTCACTTCGATCGCGAAAACCGAAGTTGCACCTACCGCTTTGGCGACGGCGATGGAAAATAAGCCGATGGGTCCACAACCGGTTATGGCCACGCTCTTTGCCGCGATCTCGCCGGCCAGAACGGTGTGCACCGCATTGCCCAGCGGGTCGAGGATGGAGGCGTACTCCAGCGGTATGGCAGGATCGAGCTTCCAGATGTTCGATTCGGGGATGACTACATATTCCGCGAACGCGCCATCAGCATCAACGCCAATAATCTTGACGTTCTGGCATATGTGGGCTTCCCCGGTGCGGCACTGGAGGCACTTGCCGCAGGCCACGTGCATTTCCGCAGAGACGAAATCTCCTTTGCGAACGCTGGTGACTTCGTCGCCAAAAGCAACAACCTCGCCGCAGAATTCGTGCCCGGGAATGAGCGGCGGATGGATGCGGTTCTGTGCCCAGCGGTCCCAGTTGTAAATATGGAGGTCGGTGCCGCAGATCGAGGCCACTTTGACCTTTACCAGAACGCCGGTCCGGCCAAAGGCGGGGATCTTTACCTCGCGAACTTCTGCTCCCGGCGCCGCCTCCGGCTTGACGACCGCCAGCATGGTTTCCGCCATAAGGGCCACCTGCACAATGCAAGACACAACCAACTGCAAAACCTATGATTCTAGCACCGGATGAAGATTTGCCTGTGATTCCGCAACAGCACTGCCCCGATTTGGCATCGAACATTTCTTTGTGGAGGCAAGTTCGTGCGCCGACAATTCCTTCCTGCTCTGTTGCTCGCGTGCTGCTGTTCATCGGTTTTTCTCTCATCGTCCACCGTGCAGGTCAAATACAAAGAGGGAGTAACCCACGGATTCTTAGTTATGACGACGCTGGATGGAACTGCTATTGCCGTGGGGGACTCGACCGAGGTGGTCCATGGCAACGATGTGACGAACCACCTTGTCTATCACTTCAAAGATGGTTCGCTGCAACAAGAGGATTTCGTGTTCTCGCAACGCGGCACTTTCCGCCTGATTACCTATCGCAGAATACAAAAAGGACCGAGTTTCAAAAACGCCAGCGAACTTAGCATTGATGCCAGGAGCGGTCAGGTCAATGTGAAAGAAACAGACGATAAAGGCAAAGAAAAATTTGAGAGTGAGCGCATGAAGCTGCCGCCCGACCTCGCGAATGGCCTGGTGCTGACGCTGCTCAAAAATGTTCCCGACAACGCGAAGCTGGAAGTTCCGTTCCTGGTTGCGACCCCGAAGCCGCGCATCGTGAAACTCGAGTGCACTCCCGCGGGCACGGAGCCCTACACTATCGCCGGCTCGAAACGGGAGGCGCTCCATTTTGTGATCAAGGTGGATATTGGCGGCGTAGCTGGAGTGATCGCGCCTTTGCTGGGTAAGCAGCCGCCAGACAATCACATTTGGATTTCACGCGGGGATGCGCCCACCTTCGTGAAGTCGGTCACGTTGTCTTATATGGAAGGTCCGATGTGGCGGACGGAACTGGTCTCTCCGGTGTGGCCGGAGAAAGGGCCAGAAGAAAAGCCAGACGAAAAGGACGGTAAGAAATAAGGGCGCTGTGGACGCCTCTTCTGGCGCGGGCTGGAGACACGCCTATGTCGGTTATTTTGGTACGCCCTTCTCGAACTTCCCGCTCACTCCTTTGTTGTTAAACTCCTCCGATTTTCCCCTTGGGATACTCAGGGTCTTCCATTCGCTGGAGCGCAGATGCTTGGCCAAAAAGACGATTTGTCCGATGTGTTGCGCGTAGTGCGCGATCTGCCGGTTGATGGCCTGCAAGACGGTATGGGGCTCGCCACGGATGGTTACGGTGCGCATGACGTCCTCCGGTTTAAGAGGATCGATGGCGCTGAAGACGCAGGTCCAACCCTCGTCCCACCACGTCATTACTTCTGCGCGCGTGGTCGCGGGGCTCAGTTCAAATTCCCGGTCGCGGAAGCGATTCGGCTTTTCCCCGTCAGAGGTTAGAAATTCCGTGAAGCGCGATCGCATGTTGCCGGCTATATGTTTGACCAGAACCGCGACCGAGTTGGCTTCCTGATCGAGGGTGACGAAGAAGTCTTGATCGCTCAGTTGCGACATAGCGCCTTCTCCCATGCGCTTGTGCCCACGCAACTGCCGGCGGGCTTCCTCGAGATAATGACTGGCTGCATCGCTCATGCGGATGACTCTCCGGAAAAGCCTGGAATTAGTCCCCAACCTCCGCCACCCGGTGTTTCGATTGTAATCCGTTCGCCTTTGCGCAATCGCGTGCTGGTTTTGCCTGGCAGGGATTTCGTCGTACCGTCATGGCGTGTCAGGAACGCCTTACCCGGGAGTCCGTCCTCCGCCCCCGCTAGCCCCCATGGACCTCGTGAGCGCCGGTCAGATAGCAGAGTCACATCGCAATCGGTGAGTACTTCAATCTCCCGCAGGATGCCGTCGCCACCGCGAAATTTTCCGCGACCACCACTGCCCGCTCGAATCGAATATGCCCGCACGCGCAACGGATATGCATACTCCAAGGCTTCGGCCGGAGTATTCATCGAGTTGGTCATATGTGTGTGAATGCCCGAGACCCCCGCCTTTCCCGGACGGGCGCCCATGCCGCCCGCAATGGTTTCGTAGTAGGTGAAAGGCTGTCCAGTGCGCGGGTCCATGCCGCCGATGGTCAGATTATTCATCGTTCCCGAGGCTGCCGCAGGGATGCGATCGGGAAGCGCCTGTGACAACGCTCGCAGCAGGACATCTACAATGCGTTGCGAGGTCTCCACATTCCCGCCCGCTACTGCGGCGGGCGGTCGGGCATTTACGATGGTGCCTTCCGGAGCGAGCACCTCGATGGGGCGCATCAGGCCTGCGGCGGCGGGAACGTCGTCGGCGAGCAGACATCGGAACACGTAGAAGCATGCCGAATACGTGATCGCCGCCACGGCATTGACGCTGCCCTCGACCTGCGGATGACTTCCGCTGAAATCGGCGGTCACAACCTTGGACGGTGCTCGGGGCTCGGAGCGAACCCGGTGAACCTCCACAGTGACCCGGATCTTGATTGCACGATCGTTGATTCCGTCGCCATCGAGAAAATCCTCAGCTGCATACTTTCCCGGAGGCACTTGCTGCAAAAAGGCACGCATGAGTTGTTCGGAATACTGCTGCAGTCCCGCCGCAGCCTGTTTCGCGCGCTCGAGCCCATAGCGTGCGCAGACTTCTCGCAGCCGCTCAGTTCCGGTATGACACGCCGCGATTTGCGCGCCCAAATCACCTTCGCGCTCATCCGGTGTGCGCACGTTGTTCAAAAGCATCGCGAGAACGTCCGTGTTCTTCACGCCCGCCCGGAGCAGTTTCACGGGTGGAATCCTCACTCCTTCCTGATAGATCTCGCGGCAAATTCCCATGGACCCGGGATGTGCCCCACCTACATCCGCGTGATGGGCGCGTGACGCAACATAGAAGTCCGGCAGCGCGCGCTGCGGCTGGCGCTGTTTTGGCACACTGAAGAAGACTGGGGCCACAAGAGTGATGTCGGGCAGGTGCGTACCGCCGCGAAAGGGATCATTCAGCATCACGACGTCGCCGTTTTCCATTGAGCAACTCTCAATGGCGGCGGCCACCGACATCGGCATCGACCCCAGATGCACGGGCATATGGTCGCCCATGGCGATGACCTGTCCTTCGCCGTCGAACACCGCGCACGAATAGTCTCGCCGTTCTTTGATGTTCGGAGAGAAGGCGGTACGCCGGAGGGCGGCTCCCATCTCCTCAGCGATGGAGTGATAGATGTTTTTGAATATCTCGAGTTCGACGGGATCCCGCTGCATCAGGCGAAGTGTATCGGAATCGCCGCGTGGCTGCAGGGTACGACTAGATCTCCGTTTGAAGTCTGGGTATCACGTGCGGTCTTGGACCGGCCCCGGCCTTAATCGTGGCCATCTCTGCGATCATGTAAATCAAATCCTTGGATCAGCAGGCCCCCATTGAAAGTAAAGGTGTTCTGCAGTGATCGTGTCGCCATCCTCCACGAGGATCGAAGCTCGTTCGATAACGTGTTGCAGTTCGCGTACGTTGCCCCGCCAGGCATGAGCTTCCAGTATTCTCTCCGCGTCTTCACTCAGCCCAGGAGGTTTGCTTCCTAGAGCTTCGGCCATGCAGGCGAGAAAGTATTCGGCCATAGGAATGATGTCCGGCCTCCGTTCTGAAAGTGCCGGCAACTCGATAGGGAAGGCGGAGAGCCTGTAATACAGATCCTCACGAAATTGCCCATTGGCAGCACGTTGTGCCAGCTCGACGTTGCTGGCCGCCAACACGCGCACGTCCACGCGGCTAACCTCGCACGTCCCCAGCCGCTGAACTTCCTTCTGTTCCAAAAACCGAAGCAGCTTCGCTTGCATTCCCAAGGGGAGTTCGCTGACCTCGTCGAGGAAAAGAGTCCCGCCGTGAGCTGCGGGGATTCGCCCGATCTGGGATTGCACCGCTCCGGTGAACGCTCCGCGCGTGTAGCCGAACAGCTCGGATTCCAGCAGCGCCTCGGGAATGGCCGCGCAATTTACGACCACAAATGGTTTCTGTGAACGTGGGCTGAGCGCGTGCAGTGCGCGCGCAACCAGCTCTTTGCCGGTGCCGGTCGGCCCGGCGATCAGCACCGTTGTGGAGCGGGAAGCCACCAGGCGGACCATGCGATAGACATGCTGCATGGCTGCACTCGTGCCAATCATTCCGGGCAGTGGTTTCGTCCTGGCAGACTCTGCATCCGGGTGCCGCTCGCACCTCGTGGAAACAGGGACAGGTCTTTGAGCCTTCGGCGTCTCGGGTATATACCCGTCCTCGGCAGAATCGCGGTTGGAGTCGAGCAGCACGACCTGAATCCCGGGGAAGCGCTTTTGAACCGTCGCCAGCAGTTCCTCGGCATCGAGATCGGGCAGACGACGATCTAGAAACAGGACCTGGCAATCGCCCTTCTCCAGCTTGGCCAGCGCATCGGCCCCACCCAGCGCCTGTTGCACCGGGCGGCAGCGGCCGTTAAGGCGCTGGATTACCTGCGCCCGCAGAATGCTATCGGGGCTCGCAATCAGAGCTGCTCCCGAACTTGGAAAAAGAGGAACGGATGCCAGCGCACTCATACTTCATCTTCCTTTTCTGCGTTATTACGCGGGCTTTCTGTCAAAGGGATTGCCGCCATCAAAGGCAGGCGCAATTCACAAATGTGATAGGTCTTCCTCGTGAGTTGACTCCAGGTGCCACCCGCATGTTCCCACCCCACTTGCGCGATCAGAAGCCCGAGTTCCTGCCGCGAGTAAGGCGAAAACTCGGGCGCGCTCCCGCGCACCGAGCTGACTCGAATCAATGCCTTGGACATTTCGCGTTCCGCAACGATCTGCAAATTGCTTCCTTTGCGCGCCAGGCTCAACACCGAATCCAGCAGACGAAAAAGCACGTTCCCCAACAGCCCCCGGTTCCCAGACACGCAAAGCTCGGTTCCGATTTGCGCGGTCACATGCACGCCGATGGATTCCGACACAGGAAGCAAGTTCTCAATCTGCGTAGAAAGGAGGTCATTAAGGCGTACTCGGTCTTGCTGTGTCTGTTCCGAATATTCGGAGTCCGCGATTTCGCGGAGAGCTTCCACCAGCACTCTCATGCGTGCCGTCAGTTCGAGAGCGTCCTGCAATGTGCGCGCGTATTCCTCCGCCGCATGGCGCCGGGCCGAAGCCAGCTCGAGCGAGCATTGCAGCCCCGTGAGTGGCTGGTTCAAGGCATGCAACAGATGCAATAAAGGATTTTGCCTCTTCAAGACGGAGGAACCGGGATGAACTGGCTGCATTCGCGGGCTGCTCATGCGTGTGTCTCCGCAAGCGCAATCTCAGCCGGTACGCTCAGACCGTAGCCGACCCCTCGAACGGTGTGAATAAGCTTCACCGGGTGTCCATCGTCGATCTTGCGCCGCAGATAATTGATGTACACATCCACGACGTTGGTCGTGGTATCGAAGGAAAGGTTCCAAACATGCTCGAGGATCATGGAACGCGTGACGTCGCGGCCCGCATTGCGCATTAGATATTCGAGCAGGGAAAATTCCTTGCCTGTGAGTTCAATGCGTTTGCCGGCGCGTTCCACGATTCTCTGCACCCGGTCCAGCTTAAGGTCCCCGACCACCAGCACAGATTCCGACGGCAGATGGCTTCGCCGCAACAGCGCCCGAATGCGCGCGGAAAGTTCGCTGAACGAGAACGGCTTAGCCAGATAATCGTCCGCCCCCGTGTCGAGGCACTGTACACGATCTTCCACCTTGGTCCGCTGCGTCAGAATTAAGACCGGCAAGCTGGGCTTTTTCAAGCGGAGCTGTCGGAGCACGCTGACCCCGTCCAGCTTCGGCAAATTCAAGTCAAGAACGACCACGTCGTAGGCCAAGTCCAGAGCTGCGGCGCGCGCTTGCTCGCCATCGCTGACCACATTCACCGAATAGTGTTCTCCTTCGAGCCCCTGGCGAACAAACTTGGCTAGTGCTTCATCATCTTCCGCAATAAGAATTCGCATAAGATTGAACCGTCCTTAATCGAACAGCCCAGTCTAGTTAGAAAAGTCTGACCTGCAGCCGAAACTCGCCGCGCACGAAGGTATCTGGTTCCGGAAATGGAGAAGGGGTTCAAACCGGGACGGAACTGGGGCGACGTACTCGGCTCCTCCGAACCTTTTCCGCCAATTACTTGGCCTGCAACAAGCGGACATAATTTCAGATGGCCCACTGTCCGTCAGGAGTAAAGCGTTGCATTGGTTGACCAAGGCGACATTCAGGTCTCTGCTGGTCCCGGGAGGGGTGCTCCTGCTTGGGGTCATAGCCTTGGCATCTGTGGGATGGTTGACGCTCGCTCTGCCCGCTCTAAATTTTCTTTACTACTGCGCAATTGGCGGCGGCTTGCTGCTGGCATGGCGCTTTCACTCCAGCCGAATCTTCTTATCTATATGCGTTTTATTTCTGGCAAATGAAGCGATTTCCGTCTGGGGTGGAGGACATCTTTCCCTGCTCACCACGGCGGTGTATGCGGTTGCAGTGCTGGTTCCGTTCAATTTTGCACTGATCGCCCTCATGCATGAGCGAGGGTTCACCGTGGAATCAATGACGCCTGTGGGAATTTTTCTTTTTGTCGAGGCGGTCGTCGTCGCTGTCCTGTGCCGGAGTGCTGAAGCCAAGCTGCCCTCGCCTGCACACCCGCGCCACCTTGCCGTGAGCATCGTTTTGCCCGATTACACTCTGCTCATATTCGGTGTTACCGTCGCATTTCTTGTAATGCGCTTTTTGCTGATCCGCAAGCCGGTGGAGAGCGCGTTGATGTGGGGATTGTCAGCATTCTTCCTGTCGTTGCACTACAGCACAGACGCGCGGCTCGCCACTTTATATTCGGCCACAGCAGCGTGCATTCTTGCGACCTCCATTATTGAGAGTTCCTACCTGCTCGCGTATCAGGACGAACTTACCGCGCTGCCCTCGCGGCGTGCTTTCAATGACGCCTTGCTGCGCCTCCAGGAACCGTATTCGATGGCCGTGGTCGACATCGATCATTTCAAAAAATTCAACGACACTTACGGCCACGACACGGGCGATCAGGTATTGCGATTAGTCGCATCCAACCTGGCGCGTGTCACTGGAGGTGGCCGCGCTTACCGTTGCGGCGGCGAAGAGTTCACAATCCTGTTTCCCGGGAAAGGCGCGCCTGAAGTGATGGATGCCTTGCAGCAACTGAGGGAAATGATCGAGTCCTCGGAATTCCGCACGCGCGGCACGGACCGGCGGCATGTCCCACGCGGACCCGATCGTCGGCACGAGCGCTCGCGTCGTCGCGGCAGCAAGGCACAAGCCATTCGAGAACTGGCCCAGCAGACTTCACCCGCAGCGCTGTCAGTAACCGTGAGCATTGGAGTGGCAAGTTCCGGGAAAAGAGGTTCTGACCCACAAGTTGTCCTGCAAGCTGCGGACAAGGCCCTTTACCGTGCCAAGGCAAATGGCAGGAACCGCGTCGAAAGTTCCTCCACACCGCGCAAGACTGGCGCAAAAGCGGCAGGCATCGCCTGAATCCAGAGAACTCAAAGGATTGATCGGGAAGTGAGCGTCCGGGCCGGACCGTCAACTGTAGGACGGGAAGTGTGACGGTCCGGGTTCCGTACGTTTCGCAAGCACCGCAGGCCGTGCGGTCAGCCGGCGGCTTTCGGTGGGATCGGGCGTTTCCGACCTGTGCCACGACAAGTGGGGCATTTGCTCTGGATAAATGCTACCCCGTCTTTCTTACCATTCAGTTCGACAGGCTTCGCAATGTATCCAGAACCGCCGCACTTCGGGCATTTTTCCGGAGCCACTCCTCTCCCCCTCAGTGTGAGGTGATTCTCCATGAGATCGGGGGGAGATGCGGCAAAGAAGTGTTTTACGTTACGAAAGCCGAACAAGACGCGATCAGCCCGTACGCCGGGTGGAGAGCAGATCCAGAATCTCGCGTAAACCCCGCCGGATGTTCTGAATCTCCGGCACCGAGTTGGAGGGGAACGGAATGGCGCTCTGAGTCTTGTCGGACTTCGTTTCCGCCCGCAACTGCTGGCGCGCGCCCGAGATCGTGAACCCCTGCTCGTAGAGAAGCTGCTTGATTCGCAGGACATTTTCCACGTCGCGCTTGCGATACATCCGCTGGCCGGTACTGCTTTTAACCGGCTTCAGTTGCGGGAACTCCGATTCCCAGAAGCGCAGCACGTAGGCGGGCAGACGGCAAAGGCTCGCGACTTCTCCGATGCGGAAGTAGAGCTTGTCGGGAATCAGAACTTCATTGGCGTTTGATTTCGCGGCGCTTCGTTTTCGCATAGCCATCTTCAGCGGAGAGGCGGCAGCAGCCGCATGTTTCGCCTATTGTGACACAGCCCTCGCTCTCGCGTTACAGAATTTCACGCCACGAAGAGCCACTTCGGCCCTGCCAAACGCTGGCTGAATCCACGAACTTGGCCTCAACGGAAAAGCCTCTCAAGAGGTGCTTCTCTCGAGAGGCCAGTGAAAAACCGTGGTGTATGCGAGGTATTCGTCTCGCCTGTGCTTAGTGTTTCTTCTTTTTTGCCTTCTTCTTCGTTGCCATTGAAGGTGCCTCCATGAACGATTTTCCCTTGCAAGGGTAACCACTTGGGCCCTTAATCCGAGAGGCTAACCCAATTTGTGGTATGGGAAAGCCTACTAACCCAAGATATTGAGGCAGTATTAATAAACTGTCAATAAAATTCTGCGTCGATGGGAGTTTGTGGACGCGCGAATCTCTCTGGCTTTCGTCAACAAGTTTTCGACCGAGGCAATTGTTAGATAGATCTCATCTGCAGCAACGGTAATTGGAAAGAGCCGTGCAAATCTTGCCTGCGAATATGACTTCTTTGCCTATCTCAGGCACTTGGACGGAACACGGCCTCTCGCATCCACCGACCAGTGCGTCCACCTCGTACATCGGTAATCCGGGCGTGACAGATGAGCAGGCGCTGTTACAGGCATTTCGTTCTTTCGCCAAAGTTGCCGGTTCGCTGCAGCAATCGTACGGGCAGCTGCAGTCCGAGGTGGAACGGCTGCGAAGAGAACTCGCGGAACGAGACGGAGAACTGGCGAATACGCTGGAGGAAAAACGCAACGAGAAAGCTCGTCTGCTCAGAATTCTCGAGGGCCTTCCCTGCGGCGTTCTGGTGACCTTGGGCACGGACAGAATCTGGAAAGCGAATCCGGAGGCATGGCGGCTGCTCGCGGCCTGCGGGGATTCAGAGTGTGCGGGGTCGATCGGTGGACTACGAGCCCAGCTGCAGGAATTCCTGAAACGTGTGCAGAGCGAAGACAGGGAGCTTGAAATCGAGCTCAAGGAGCCCGCCGCCCCCTCGCGTTGGATTGCCGCACGCCATGCCCCGCTAGGCGCTGGCATGGCGGTGTTCATCCTTCGCGACATCACGGAGCACAAGTGCCTGGAGGAGACGCAAGCGAGATTGCGCCGCGATCAGGCGCTTGCCGAATTGTCTGCCATTCTCGCGCATGAGGTCCGAAACCCGCTCGGAAGTCTTGAACTATTCGCCGGGCTGCTAGCCGAGGCAGGACTCGAGGGAGAACCCCGCCAGTGGGTCGAGCGTGTGCAGGCGGGCTTTCGGCAGGTGGCAGAAAGTTGAGTCGCTGCACGCCGCGGTGCTTGGCTTGGGCTTTCAACGCGTCAGTGACATCGTGATGTCTTGTGGCGTGCTCAATCTCACGCCCAAAGAGACCGGCGGCATGGATCCGGTGGTCTTCTGGGAGCACTCTCTAGGATGTGCCCTCGTGAGCCGTCATTTTGCCCGCGAGATTGCCTGTGTTGATCCAGGCAGGGCTTACCTGGCGGGACTTCTGCACGATCTCGGCATCATCGTCAACCTCTGGAGCCTGCCCAAAGAATTTCGCCGCGCGTTCGAACAGGCCCGCACAGAAAACGTTCCGCTGCACGAGGCCGAGCAGGCCGTTCTAGGTTTCACCCATTGCGACAGCGGACGGCTGCTGGCGGAAACCTGGGTCCTGCCTGCCGATCTGCGCGCCGTAGTGTCCTTGCACCATCTCGACTATCAATCCAACGAGCACGCCGGACTCATTGCACTGGTGGAACTCAGTGATCTTCTCTGCAGAATGAGCGGACTGAATTACGGCTATCCCGAAAACCGGCATGTCAATTTCCTGGAGCAACCAGGATTTGCCGTGCTGCGCACAAAATGCCCGGCATTGCAGAACTTCGATTGGGCCCGGCTTACCTTCGAACTCGATTCCTACATGGACGAGGTACATGCGCTCGTTCATGCCATCTATCGCACATGAATGACCATCCCGATATCCGTGTGCTGGTGGTGGACGATAGCGCTTTTATGCGGACCGCGCTTACCCGAATGATTCAGGCCGAAGCCGATTTCCAGGTGGTGGGCACAGCCTCCTGCGCTTCAGACGCTCTCGCCAAAATTGCCATACTCGACCCGGATGTCGTTACCTTGGACGTGCAGATGCCAGGGATGGATGGACTGGAAACTCTGCGCCACATCATGCATCGCTTCCCGCGACCGGTCATCATGGTCAGCGCCGTTACTGAGAAAGATGCAGAAATCACCTTCAACGCTCTCAGTGCCGGGGCTTTCGATTATGTGCCCAAGCAGATGTCATCTACATCTCTGGAAATCACTCACATCCGCGTGGACCTGATCTCGAAAATACGTGCTGCATCGCAGTCACCAGGAGCACGCAGCCGCGACCCGCTCGGGCGCAAACCGCCCCTTTCTGCCAAATCTCCAACTCAGGCCTTCAGGGTGGCTCCCGCGATCGTCGCCATCGCGACTTCGACCGGAGGCCCTAAAGCTCTGGAGCAAATTCTGCCGTGCTTCCCGGCAGACTTTTCACTACCGATTCTGATCGTCCAGCATATGCCTGCGGGATTCACCACGACCTTTGCCCGCAGGCTGCATTCGCTCTGCAAGCTTGACGTTCGCGAGGCGGTTCATGGTGAAGTCGTTCGCCCGGCTGTCGCCTACATCTGCCCCGCAGGTCTGCACATGCGCGTGCAATACACCGGTTCGCAGGTCCAGATCTGTTTAAGCACCGATCCCGTGGATGCGATCCACATCCCATCCGCGGACATTCTTATGGAGTCCGTCGCCAATGTTTACCGGAACCGAGCATTGGGTGTGATCATGACCGGCATGGGCTGTGACGGAGCCGAAGGGATAAAGGACATCTATCGCGCTGGCGGCCTGACGCTCGGCCAGGACGAGAATACCTGTACGGTTTACAGCATGCCGCGTGCCTGCGCCGAACGAGGAGTCCTAACCCAGATCGTGCCGCTGCTTGAAATTCCAGCAGAAATCCTGCATGCCACTCGTCAACGCAAGCCAGCCTGAGCAGCAGCCTCATGCTGACCGGAGCCGAAGAAACCCCATATCCGCCGCGAACTCCCGGGCGAGGTAAGCCAAACGTTTCGGCTGAGCTGAGAGCTTTCCTTGTACACAGCACGTTAGCGGCTCTTCCGGCATGGATGACATTGCCTGTCTGTGCTCAGAACACGCATGAGCACTAGGCACCCGAAAAGCTGGGCGAAGTCTCTTTCCATCTTTTTGCAAGCCGACTGTGCAGAGGCATTTCAATCGGTGGATCGCTCTACTGCACTCGTTCAGTTGCTACGCCGACAACGTATTCCGAGAGGTGGGCGCGCGCGATCCGCAATGTGCAATGGCGCATTGGGGCGTTGCCATGACACGCGCCAACTCTGGCAACCGTGCCTTGCGCCGGATGCTTATGGGGTTTTGCCGGAAGGAAATCAATCTCGCGATGCGTATTGGAGGAAAGACGGAACAGGAGATACTGTTATTGCGCCGAAAGTTCGGCTTGTGATACTTTATTAAATTGTCCCGGACATGCGGAAGGGATCAGAGGGATTCGTTTGCGCGACAGCGCAGCTATCCCGAGAATTTGCTGGCGTAGCTCAGCCGGTAGAGCATCTGATTTGTAATCAGAGGGTCAGGGGTTCGAATCCCTTCGCCAGCTCCAGAGTTGAGGCGGTTTGCAGGCGTGAGCGAAGCGGGAGCCTGCAGCCGAAATCCCGAGCGTATTTTGCGAGGGAACTCAGAACAGAATTTTCCGGCAGGCGGCGGATTCGGTAGGCGGCGAACAGGTTTTTCCAACGCACTCCATTCGGAACTTTTCCGGGTTGTAGAGGCCAACCAGCAGTGATCTTCGCGATGGCCTTTGTGCGCGACCTTGGTTTCCCTGTTTTGCGAGTTAAATTAGCTGTGCTGCGTTGTTCTGCAGACTTGAGGTTAGCGATCGGCGGACGCAAGCGCGGTCTGCCGGACGGAGCGAAATGGCCGCCTCGCCCGAAAGCTTTGCACAGGTGGGTGAGTGGTTAAAGCCAACAGACTGTAAATCTGTCCCTCCTAGCGAGGTACGAAGGTTCGAATCCTTCCCTGTGCACCAGAGTTGAGCGTCTAGCAGGCGTGAGCGAAGCAGGAGCCTGCTGGCGAAATCCGGAGCGTTCTTCGCGAAGGATTTTTAGAAGAGCAATGAATCGCCTGGCAGTAGCCCTGATCGCCTACGTTGTTCTTGGCGTCCTGACGTGGACGACGATCACGGACCCGAAGCTCCGGGCAGGCACGCTGGTGATTCTCGGGTTGTTCGCGTTCAAGAGCTGGGTGCGGCGCCATGATGTCATGCACCCGGATAAGAGCAGTGACGCGGAGTAGGTTTTTCGCTGACAGCTCACGGTTGGTTCAGGGCCGATGTAGCTCAGTTGGTAGAGCACTCCCTTGGTAAGGGAGAGGTCACCAGTTCAATCCTGGTCATCGGCTCCAGAGTTGAATTCGTAGAGACGTAGCTAGCTACGTCTCTCCGAGTGTGCAGGGCAGGGAGTGCAGGGCGGGAGTAACTCAGTGGTAGAGTCACAGCCTTCCAAGCTGTTGGTCGCGGGTTCGATTCCCGTCTCCCGCTCCAGAGATCAGTCTTAGGGGATGACAGTGGGTTTTGAACAGGCTGCCATCAAGGTTGAAAGGACGCAAGAATTTGCCAGGCTGCAGGCAGCAATTGAGCAGGCGTTCTTGCCGGATAAAGTCGAGCAATTCCTGAAGCAGTTGGATCGCAAGGGAATTCGTATCCGGAACCTCGACGCGGTGCTGGCGCAGAAGGTGCTCGAGCGATTCGGCGAGCCGGGATGGAACCCGCAGCAGCTGTATCAAGCGCTCCCGCTTTCCGACCAGGCGCAGATACGCGAGCTTTATTTGTCAAAGCTGGAAGGCGTCGAGAGCGGGCTGCGGCATAAATTTAAGAAGCTGTACCAGTACTACTAGGCACGAGCGAATTGCATAGATCCTTCGCGCAAAGAACGCGCTTAGGATGACAAACAAAGAAGTTTGAGCTAGGAGCTAGAGGCTGCAATTATGGCGAAAGAGAAATTTGAACGGAATAAGCCGCACTGCAACGTAGGCACGATCGGACACATCGATCATGGCAAGACTACGTTGACGGCGGCCATCACCAAGGTTTTGTCGAAGCACAATCCGAACATTAAGTTCCGTTCGTTTGATTCGATCGACAATGCCCCGGAAGAAAAGGCGCGTGGGATCACGATTGCGACGGCGCACGTGGAGTACGAGACGCCGAACCGGCACTACGCGCACGTGGATTGCCCGGGCCACGCCGACTACATCAAGAACATGATCACCGGTGCGGCGCAGATGGATGGCGCGATCCTGGTGGTGGCGGCGACCGACGGTCCGATGCCGCAGACGCGCGAGCACGTGCTGCTGGCCCGCCAGGTAGGTGTGCCCTACATCGTGGTGGCGCTGAACAAGTGCGATGCGGTGGATGATCCGGAGTTGCTGGATCTGGTCGAGCTCGAAGTGCGCGAGTTGCTGAAGAGCTACAAGTTCCCGGGCGATGATGTGCCGGTGATTCGTTTGTCGGCGCTGGGCGCTCTGAACGGCGAAGAGAAGTGGGAAAAGCAGATTGACGCGTTGATGGAGGCGGTGGACAAGAGTGTGCCGCAGCCGGCGCGCGAACTGGATAAGCCGTTCCTGATGCCGATTGAAGATATCTTCTCGATCTCGGGCCGCGGCACGGTGGTTACGGGCAGAATCGAGCGGGGCAAGGTGAAGGTGGGCGAGGAAGTGGAAATTGTGGGCTTCCGCGACACGCGCAAGACGGTAGTCACGGGCGTCGAAATGTTCAAGAAGCAGCTGGATGAAGGCATGGCGGGCGACAATGCGGGACTGCTGCTGCGGGGCATTGGCAAGGACGACGTGGAGCGCGGCATGGTGCTGGCCAAGGGTGGATCGATCACGCCGCACACCAAGTTCAAGGCTGAGGTCTACATTCTGACGAAGGAAGAGGGCGGGCGTCATACGCCGTTCTTCAAGGGATATCGTCCGCAGTTTTACCTGCGAACGACGGACGTGACGGGAGTGGCGGAGTTGCCGGCCGGCACCGAGATGGTGATGCCGGGAGACAACGTCAGCCTGGTGATCGAGCTGATCACGCCGGTGGCGATGGAGAAGGGCTTGCGCTTCGCCATTCGCGAAGGCGGCCACACGGTGGGAGCAGGCACGATCGCGGAGATTGTGCAGTAAGCGCAGCTTCCAGCGGCTAGCTAAGTGCTGGAACTGCAAAGAACGAGTCCCGTAGGGACGACAGAAAATGCATAGATCCTTCGGCGACCAAGACCGTCGCCTCAGGATGACAAGGGTTTGAGCTAGGAGCTGTTTTATGCCCCGAGAAATAGTGACATTACAGTGCGGTGACTGCAAAGAGCGGAATTATTCGACAACGAAGAACCGGAAGACGACGACCGAGCGGCTGGAGTTCAAGAAATTCTGCCGCCGTTGCCGTAAGCACACCCCGCACAAAGAAGTGAAATAATTGAGTAATTGGGAAATTTTGTAATTGTGTAATTGAAGACATCAAGCAGCTGCTTTCAAATTACACAATTACTCAATCACCAAATTAGCCAATCCGAAACAGGGGCGTAAGCTCAACGGTTAAACTGTCGGTCTCCAAAACCGAACTTGGGGGTTCGAATCCCTCCGCCCCTGCCAGAGTTTTTGGAGAGAAGGGCCTTAGTAGATGTCAGTCGAGACGAAGAAAATGGCAAATTCAATCGTAACTGCGGGCAGCAGCTTTGGAGACCGGGTAAAAGCCTGGCCGGAGCGGATCAAGGCGTTCTACAACGACGTGCGTACCGAGACCCGCAAGGTCACGGCGCCGAGCCTGAAAGAAGTTCGCGGCACGACCATGGTCGTCATCATTACCGTGTTCATCTTTGCCCTCTACTTCGGCGTCATCGACTACATCATTCAGCATGGCGTGACGGCCCTGTTCAGTTATTTCAGGGCTCGTTACTAGTGAGAGGCCGAGAGGCAAGGACGAACGCAGTCCAGGAAGAAGCGTTTTAACTATGCAGGACGAAGAAAAAAGCCAAACCACAACCACCGCCAGTGAGCCGCAGCAGGCCGCTCCGGCGGAAGGCGCGATGGAAGCGCCGCGCAATCCGAACATGAAGTGGTACATCATCCACTCGTATTCGGGATTCGAGCGCAAAGTCAAAGAATCGTTAGAGTCGCGGGTCGCGGCTTTCGGGCTGCAGGAGAAGATCGGCAAAGTGCTGATCCCGACCGAATCGGTCACCGAAGTTCGCGGAGGCAAGAAATACACCTCCGAGCGCATGTTCTATCCCGGCTACGTGCTGGTCGAAATGGATATGGACGATCACGTCTGGCACGTGGTGAAGTCCACCCCGCGCGTCACCGGATTCGTCGGCACCGGACAGCAGCCCACGCCGCTGTCGGATGAAGAAGTTCAGCACATTGTTTACAAAGTTGCCGACAGTCGCGAGAAGCCGAAACTCAAGGTCAAGTTCGAGAAGAACGAATCCGTACGCATCACCGAGGGGCCGTTCGCGAGCTTTACGGGTGTGGTCGATGAAGTGAACGAAGACCGCGAAACGCTGAAAGTAATGGTCACGATTTTCGGTCGCTCAACCCCAGTGGAGTTGGAGTTTAACCAGGTTGAAAAGGTCGCGTAGCTATGGGTACGTTTAGCGCCAAATTGCGAGTGTGGAATCCTGGCGCTCCCGAGAAGACGGAAGAAATTGTTGCGATGGTGGATACCGGAGCCGCGTTCTCATGGATTCACCGAGAGCGCCTGGAGCGCGTAGGGGCGCAGGTGTTGCGACGTATGGGATTTCGGGCGATTGATGGCTCAATCATTGAGCGTGATACTGCGGCGGTGTGGGTTGGCAGTGACGGATTCAGCGGTCCCGACACTGTGGTGATCGCCGAACGCAGCGATATGGAAGTCATCGGCGCTCACACGATCGAAGGATTGGGCCTTGCGGCCGATCCGGTGCAGAAGAAGCTTGTTCCGACGATCGGGATGGCGTTGACCGCGAACAAGCTAGAAGCTAAGAGCTAGGAGCTAACGAAGTGGCAAAAAAAGTTACAGGTTATGTGAAGTTACAGATCGCGGCGGGCAAGGCGACTCCGGCGCCCCCAGTGGGTCCGGCGCTTGGCCAGGCGCAGATCAACATCATGGAGTTCTGCAAGCAGTTCAATGCCAGAACCAACCAGAAAGAGATGGAGGGCTTGATCATCCCGGTCGTGGTATCCGTTTATAACGACCGCTCGTTCACCTTCATCACCAAGACGCCTCCTGCGGCGATTCTGTTGAAGCGCGCCGCCGGCATCGCGAAAGGATCGGGTACGCCGAATAAAGATAAAGTCGGCAAGGTGACTGCGAAGCAAGTCGAGGACATCGCCAAGCAGAAGATGCCCGACCTGAACGCTGCCTCGATCGATACCGCGATCAAGAGCGTCCGCGGGACCGCCCGCTCGATGGGAATCGAAGTGATTGGGTAATTGAGTAATTTGGGAATTGAGTAATTGAAAACCTTGCGGTTGAGAGTTCTTGAATTACCCAATCACTCAATTTCACAATTTCGCAATCAGTCGTCCAAAACACCACGGCTGATCGGAACAGCGATCAACGGTGGGAGACAAGGAGCAGTAAATGAGCAAAAAAGAAGGAAAGAATATCGCCAAGGCGCACGCTGCGGTCGAGAAGCGTCCTTATGTTCTGCAGGACGCAGTTCCTCTTCTGCAGAAAGTGAAATTCGCCAAGTTTGATGAAACGGTCGAGATCACGCTGCGCCTGGGAGTCGATCCCAAGCACGCCGACCAGATGGTGCGCGGAACGGTGGTTCTGCCGCACGGCCTAGGCAAATCGAAAAAAGTTCTAGTGATCGCGACCGGCGACAAAATTAAAGAAGCGGAAGCAGCCGGAGCCGATTTTGCCGGCGGCGAAGAGATGGTCGAGAAGATCACCAAGGAAAACTGGACTGACTTTGACGCCCTGATCGCGACTCCTGACGTGATGAAATCCGTCGGACGCCTCGGTAAAGTGCTTGGACCCAAAGGGACTGATGCCGAATCCGAAAACGGGCACGGTTACGTTCGACGTGGGCAAGGCGGTGCAGGAAGTGAAGGCTGGCAAGATCGAGTTCCGCACCGATAAGACCGCTTTGGTGCACTGCCCGGTGGGCAAGATTTCGTTTACGCCCGACAAACTGATCGACAACGCCACGGTGCTCATCACCAGCGTGATCAAGGCCAAGCCATCGGTCGCCAAAGGCAAGTACATCAAGGGATGCTACCTGAGTTCGACCATGGGCCCTGGGATTCCGCTGGATGTCGCTCCCATTGAGGCTGCGGCAAAAGCTTAACGGCGCTTCGCGCCGGAGCGGACGCGGCGTCCGCCCCTACACGAGATTGAGAGGATTGGAATATGGCAGTTACTAAGGCGAGGAAAACGGAACAGGTCGAGAAGCTTAGCAAGGACCTGAGCAATGTTTCCCACATGGTGGTGGCGACTTACACCAGACTGACCGTAGCCGCAGGATTATGAGCTGCGCAAAGCTCTGCGTGGCGCGGGCGCGAAGTATCAGGTGGTGAAGAACACGCTGGCGGAGCGCGCGGCGAAGGGCACCAAGGTGGAAGGCGCGCTGAAGGATCTGGCGGGCGTTACCTCGATTGCCTACACCACCGGCGATCCGGTTGCGATGGCCAAGGCGCTCACCAAGGTCGCCAAGGATACTCCGGAATTCACCTTCAAGGTCGGCGTTGTTGAAGGACGCGTGGTCTCGGTCAAGGAGATCGAGTCGCTCGCGACCATGCCCTCGAAAGAAGAGTTGATGTCGAAGTTGCTGTTCCTGATCAACGCCCCGGCCCAGCGCCTGGCGACGGCAATTAACGCCGTGCCCCGCAATCTGGCGGTCGTCATCGATCAGGCAGTGCAGCAGAAGAAGTTCAAGGAAGCCTAGCTTGTGTAGGGACGGACGCCTCGTCCGTTCCCGAGCGAAGCGCGACAGTGATTTGTAATTGGGAAATTGAGAAATTGTGTAATTGAAAACCCCAGCATCGATCAGGTTTTTTCAATTACCAAATTACCCAATGATTTGAGTTTGGCTATCCGGAAGCGAGGGGTTGCGCGGTCCTTTCCAGACGTTGTCTGGCGCGAGGAAATGGGCCCGGTCGCACTGGAAACCTGGCTTGGGGTAGCGAAAGCAGAGACGTAGCAAGCTACGTCTCTACGAAGAGACCAAATACTGGAGAAACAAAATGGCGGATCTTGCACAGTTGGAAGAATCAATCGTAGGCCTGTCGCTTCTGGAAGCGGCGGACCTGGTCAAGAAGCTGGAAGCACGTTTGGGCGTGTCGGCGGCGGCAGCGGCTCCCGTGATGGTAGCGGGTGGCGGTGGCGGCGCGGCGGCAGCGGCTCCAGCGGAGGAGAAGACCGAGTTCACCGTGGTGCTAAAGGAAGTCGGCGCCAATAAGATTAACGTAATCAAGGCGGTACGCGAAGTCACCAGCCTGGGCTTGAAGGAAGCCAAGGAACTGGTGGATGGAGCGCCGAAGAACGTGAAGGAAGGCGTCTCCAAGGAAGAGGCCGAGACCATCAAGAAAAAGTTCACCGAAGCCGGTGCAACCGTAGAAGTGAAATAGAGTGCCTGTGTAGGGGCGGACGCCTCGTCCGCCCTCGAGCGAAGCTCGACGGTTGGACGGTTGCTTCACGACCGGACAGCCATGGCGGCTGCCCCTACAAGGCACCAAGATGAGTGCAAAATCGATTATCTTGTTCGTTCCTACTTGTGAAGCGTTGGCGGCGATGTTAGCATCTATATAACATCGCTTTCCTAGGTTTCATACAGATGCGGGCAAGCGCTCGCGAGGGAAGTTTGGCAGGCTGCTTCGCAGGCAGGCGGAGCGGAAACAGGCCCGAGAACTGGCGCGAAAGAGTTCAAATCAGAATTGGCAAAACGCCTTGGTTGGCGCGTGCGGGAGACACTGTCCCCGCATGCGCCGCATCGTCTTTTAGGTTCTAGTCGTTCCGGCTCTGCACTATGTAGGTCCCGCGGCGCGATAAGCGCCATACATTTCCGCGGTTTGAGCGCGACCCTCGGTTGCGCGTGAGATTGGGAGTTTCTTAACGATGAAAAATGCCTTCCGTACACGCTTTGATTTTTCCAAAATTCCGGCCACTATCCAAATTCCGAACCTGATCGAGGTTCAGAAGCGTTCTTACGACCGCTTCCTGCAGATGGACAAGCTTCCCAGCGAGCGCGAAGACGGCGGCCTGCAGGCGGTGTTTCAGTCCGTCTTCCCGATCACTGATTTCCGCAACGTATCACAACTTGAGTTTGTGGATTACGCCATTGGTAACTGGGAGTGCAAATGTGGACACCTGAAGGGTCTGCATCACCTCCGTACCACTTGTCGTAATTGCGGATCCACCGTCATCACCGATCCCTTCCATCCTGGCGAGGTCCTCTGCCACAAGTGCGGCACCTACAACGCCAACACACCTGACTTCTGCAATAAGTGTGGCGACCCTGTCGGCCTGCAGTTGAAGTATGACGTAGCTGAGTGCGAAGAGCGCGGCATGACTTACTCCGCGCCGCTCAAGGTCACGATGCGTCTGACCATTTTCGACAAGGATGCAGAAACCGGTAACCGTTCCATTCGCGATATCAAAGAGCAGGAAGTTTTCTTTGGCGATGTTCCGCTGATGACGCAGAACGGCACGTTTATCATCAACGGCACCGAGCGCGTGATTGTCAGCCAGTTGCACCGCTCGCCCGGCGTGTTCTTTGAGACCGCCAATAACCGCACCTACTTCCTCGGCAAAATTATTCCTTACCGTGGATCGTGGGTGGAGTTCGAGTACGACCAGAAGAACGTGCTGTATGTGCGCATCGACCGCAAGCGCAAGTTCCTGGGTACGATTTTCCTGCGCGCTCTCGGCCTGCGCTCCGGCGACGATATTCTGAAGACCTTCTATACCACCGATCGCATCGTGGTTCGCGACAAGAAGCTCTACTGGACGCTGGACCCGACCAGTGAGAAGGCGACGAACCTGCTGGGCATGAAGCTGGCCCGCAGCGTCAAGAACAAGTCGGGAGACGAGGTCGCGCACTCCGGCCGCAAGATCAACGCCCAGGTTCTGAAAGAGATCCAGAAGGCGAAGATCACGGAAATCGAAGTCGATATCACCGACCTCGAAGGCGCGTGGACTGCCGGCGACGTTGTCGACACCACTACCGGCGAAGTCATGCTCGAAGCCAACTCCGAGCTAACCGCCGACAAGGTTTCGAAGATCCTCGATTCCGGCGTGGTCGAAATGAACCTGTTTTTCCCCGAGCGTGACGATGTGGGAACGGTCATCAGCCAGACGCTGAAGCGCGATTCGATCAAGACTCCGCAGGAAGCTTTGATCGAAATCTATCGCAAGCTGCGTCCGGGCGATCCGCCGACACTCGACACAGCGACGGCTCTGTTCCACGGCATGTTCTTCGACCCGCGCAAGTATGACTTCTCGCGCGTGGGCCGTTTGAAGTTCAATATCAAGCTGTTCGAGAACCAGGAAGCCACCAGTCTCGACAAGCGGACGCTCGATCCGGAAGATTTTTACGCAACCATCGCTTATCTACTCAAGCTGCGCAAGAGCATCGGCGCGGTGGACGACATCGATCACCTGGGCAACCGCCGCGTACGTGCTGTTGGCGAGTTGATGGAGAACCAGTTCCGTATCGGCCTGGTCCGCATGGAGCGCGCCATCAAAGAAAAGATGAGCGTGTACCAGGAAATGTCCACGGCCATGCCGCATGATCTGGTGAACGCCAAGCCGGTGATGGCTGCGATCCGCGAATTCTTCGGATCGTCGCAGCTCTCGCAGTTCATGGATCAGACCAACCCGCTCTCCGAGATCACGCACAAGCGGCGTCTCTCGGCTCTTGGGCCGGGTGGCCTGTCGCGTGAGCGTGCCGGATTCGAAGTCCGCGACGTTCACCCCACGCACTACGGACGCATCTGCCCGATCGAGACGCCGGAAGGTCCGAACATCGGCCTGATCTCGTCTCTGAGCTGCTATGCCCGCATCAACGACTACGGCTTCATCGAGTCCCCGTATCGCAAGATCAAGAACGGGCGGGTGGTGGACTACGTAACCGTCGTGAACGTTGGTGACAGCCACTTCAAGGTGGGAGATCACCTGGAGAAGCACGAAATCGAAAAGATCAATGCCGAGCTGAAAGACAAGCGCAAAAAGCCGGCAGCGATCGAGCCGTTCTCGTTCTATCTCTCGGCTTGGGAAGAAGATCGCCACACCATCGCGCAGGCCAATGTGGAACTCGACGACAAGGGTCGCATCGTCGCCGAACTAGTCAACGCTCGTAAGGCCGGCAATTTTGTGCTGGTCAATCGCGAGGAAGTTGACTACGTCGACGTCAGCCCGAAGCAGCTAGTATCCGTTGCTGCGTCGCTGGTTCCGTTCCTGGAGCATGACGACGCAAACCGCGCGCTGATGGGTGCGAACATGCAGCGCCAGTCCGTGCCGCTGCTCCGCGCGCAAGCGCCGATCGTGGGCACCGGAATGGAAGGCGTTACGGCCCGTGACTCGGGTGCGGTCGTTCTTGCCCGCCGTAACGGCATCATTGATTCGGTCGACTCCGAGCGCATCATCGTGCGCGTCGAAGGCGAACATCATCCCACGCAGCTGTCGCGCGAAGTAGGCAGCGACATCTACCAGCTTACGAAGTTCAAACGCTCGAACCAGAACACCTGCATCAATCAGAAGCCGGTGGTCAAGAAGGGTGAGCGAGTTCTCAAGGGACAGATCATTGCTGATGGTCCTTGCACTGATCACGGTGAGTTGGCTCTGGGACGTAACGTTCTCGTCGCCTTCATGCCGTGGCGCGGTTACAACTTCGAGGACGCGATCCTGGTCTCCGAAAAGATGGTGAAAGACGATTACTACACCTCACTGCACATCGAGGAGTACGAAATCGAAGCGCGCGACACCAAGTTGGGTCCGGAAGAGGTCACGCGCGATATTCCTAACGTCAGCGAGTCGATGCTCCGCAACCTGGACGAAGCGGGCGTGATTCGCATCGGGGCCAGCATTAAGCAGGGCGACATTCTGGTAGGCAAGGTAACGCCCAAGGGCGAAACTCAGCTCACGCCCGAAGAGAAGTTGCTGCGCGCGATCTTCGGCGAGAAAGCCGGGGACGTTCGTGACGCTTCGCTCTACTGCCCGCCGGGTATTGAAGGCGTCATTGTCGACGTGAAGATCTTCTCGCGCAAGGGCCAGGAAAAGGACGAGCGCGCGAAGGCCATCGAAGCCACTCAGATTGCCAAGTTGGAGAAGAACCTTTCGGACGAAATCCGAATTCTGACCGACGAGCGTCTGAAGCGCCTCGACAACATCCTGGGTAGCAAGGAAGTGCAAGCCGACCTGCATGACGAGCGCACTAACAAGCGCCTGTTGACCAAGGGCACAGTCCTGACGCGCGAAGAAATCGAGCGCATCTCGACGCGAAACCTGAAGCGGATCAAGTATGCCGACAAGGATCCGCGGGTGAACGAGCAGATCGATGAGATCGAGGAAATGACCTCGCGTCAGATCGATGTGCTGAAGAAGATCGTCAACGAGCGGAAAGACAAGCTGACGAAGGGCGACGAACTGCCCCCGGGCGTAATCAAGCTGGTCAAGGTCTACATCGCCATGAAGCGCAAGCTGAGTGTCGGCGACAAGATGGCCGGACGTCACGGCAACAAGGGCGTCATCGCGCGCATTCTGCCGGAAGAGGATATGCCGTACCTCGAAGACGGAACGCCGGTGGAAATCGTCCTCAACCCGCTCGGCGTGCCTTCCCGTATGAACGTGGGCCAGATTCTTGAAACCCACCTGGGATGGGCCGGCTTCGTACTGGGCGAAAAGATCGCGACCCTGCTCAAAGAGAACACGCGAACGGAGGCGATCCGCCGCGAGTTGAAGGCTCTGTTCAAGGATTCGCAGCTCGCAGACATCATTTCCGACATGAGCGACGAGGAACTGGAGGCACTGGCTCCCACGCTCACCAAGGGAGTGTTCATGGGTTCGCCGGTATTCGACGGCTCCAAGGAAGGCGAGATCAAGGCGTTGCTCGAACACGCCGGATTGCCGACCTCGGGCAAGACGAATCTGCGCGACGGCATGACTGGCGAAAAGTTCGAACAGCCGGTCACCGTGGGATACATCTACATGCTGAAGCTGTCGCACCTGGTGGATGACAAGATTCACGCGCGTTCCATCGGGCCGTACTCGCTCATCACCCAGCAGCCGCTCGGTGGTAAGGCGCAGTTCGGCGGACAGCGCTTCGGAGAAATGGAAGTCTGGGCCCTGGAAGCGTATGGCGCAGCCTTCATCCTGCAGGAGTTGCTGACGGCGAAGTCCGACGACGTTTATGGCCGAACCAAGATTTACGAGGCCATTGTCAAGGGCGAAGCCGCCATGGAGCCCGGCGTACCCGAATCGTTCAACGTGCTGATCCGTGAGTTGCAGTCGCTCTGTCTCGATGTCGAGCTGATCAAGGCGACCGAGAAGAAGCCGACCGCCAGCGCGGCAGCAGACTGAAAATACCCTTCCGTAGAGACGTAGCTAGCTACGTCTCTACGGGCGAAGACGACCAGACATTTTGATTTGAAGCCACTGCGGCATCTCGAGCTCATGCCGCATGAGAGGCAAAAAGTTCAACTCGGCTCTAACTGGCTACTGAGTACCGGGTGCTGAGAACTTGATTTAAGAGCTCCGTGAGCGGACGCGTCAGAGCCGCAGGAAGCGGAGGAACACCTTGTTTCGTTCGAGCCCATTCGAAATGGCAAATGTGATCGCGGACTTTGACGCCATTCGCATCAGTCTGGCCTCTCCGGAAAAAATCCGGAGCTGGTCGCACGGCGAAGTGACCAAGCCCGAGACCATTAATTACCGAACCTTCAAACCCGAGCGCGATGGATTGTTCTGCGCCCGCATCTTTGGACCGGTCACCGACTGGGAGTGCCTCTGCGGCAAGTACAAACGCATGAAGCACCGCGGAGTGATCTGCGACAAGTGCGGCGTGGAAGTCACTCTGTCCAAAGTTCGGCGTGAACGACTCGGCCACATTGAGCTGGCGTCGCCCTGCTCGCACGTGTGGTTCTTCAAAGGATTGCCCAGCCGTATCGGGCACCTGCTCGACATTTCGCTGCGCGATCTTGAGTCCGTGCTCTATTTCGAAGCTTACGTCGTGGTCGAACCCGGCGATGCTCCGGTGAAAGACCGCGAAGTCATCAAGGACGAAGCCAAGTTCCGCGAACTCGATCAGCAGTACCGTCCCGCCGGATTCAAGGCCATGATGGGCGCTGAAGCGATCAAGGAGCTGCTCAAGCGCGTCGACACCGACGGCCTCTCTACCGAACTGCGCGAGAAGATGAAGAACGAGAGCTCGCTGCAGAAGCGGCTCAAGTATGCCAAGCGTTTAAAAGTGGTTGAGGCCTTCCGCAAGAGCGGCAACAAGCCGCACTGGATGATCCTCGACGTGATCCCGGTCATTCCCCCGGAGCTGCGCCCCCTGGTTCCACTCGATGGCGGCCGCTTCGCGACTTCTGACCTGAACGATCTCTACCGTCGCGTGATCAACCGCAATAACCGGTTGAAGAAGCTGATGGACCTGCACGCTCCCGAAGTCATCGTGCGCAACGAAAAGCGCATGTTGCAGGAAGCCGTCGATGCCCTGTTCGACAACGGACGTCGTGGCCGCGTGCTGCGTGGTGCCAACAACCGTCCGCTGAAGTCGCTCTCCGACACGCTGAAAGGCAAGCAGGGACGCTTCCGCCAAAACCTGCTCGGCAAGCGCGTCGACTACTCTGGACGTTCCGTCATCGTGGTCGGCCCCGAACTGAAGCTGCATCAGTGCGGCCTGCCCAAGAAGATGGCGCTCGAACTGTTCAAGCCATTCATCTATCACCGGCTGGAACAGACGGGCAACGTGACTACCATCAAGCAAGCCAAGGAGATGGTGGAACAGCAGGAACCCATCGTTTGGGACATCCTTGAAGAAGTTATTAAGGATCACCCCGTTCTGCTGAACCGCGCTCCTACGCTTCACCGCCTCGGCATTCAGGCCTTCGAGCCGGTGCTGGTGGAGGGCAAAGCCATCAAGATTCACCCGCTGGTTTGCACGGCGTTCAACGCCGACTTCGACGGCGACCAGATGGCGGTACACATCCCGCTGTCTCCAGAAGCGCAAGTCGAAGCCAGCGTGCTGATGCTGGCCTCGCACAACATCCTGTCGCCCGCATCAGGTCAGCCGATCACCGTGCCCACCCAGGACATGGTTCTCGGTCTCTACTACCTGACCAAAGGCAAGCCGGGTGCCAAGGGTGAAGGCCGCGCCTTCGCTAACGTCGAAGAAGTTCTCATGGCTCTCGATGCCGGTGAAGTCGAAACCCTCAGCCCGATCCGCCTCCGCTACTCGGGCGAGTTGATTGACTTGACTACCGCGTACGACGATCAGGACATTATCCACACCGAGCCGGTGCAGGTTGAGCGTGCCTTCATCAACACAACTGTGGGACGAGCCATCCTGAACGACTACTTACCGGAAGGCATGCCGTATATCAACGGCCTGCTCAAGAAGAAGGGTATCGGCGCGCTGGTCAACTACGGTTACCTGCGGTTCGGTCTCGAAGTCACGGTCAAGATGCTCGACGAAGTCAAGCAGCTCGGCTTCCGCTTCGCAACCCGCGCGGGCTTGTCGATCGGCATCGATGACATGGTCATCCCGGAAAGCAAGAAAGTCCTCGTAAAGGACGCCGAGAAGCAGGTGGTCGCCGTCCAGCAACAGTATCTGGACGGTGCCATCACCAACGGCGAGCGCTACAACAAGGTCATCGAAATCTGGTCGGGCATTACCGAAAAAGTGGCCGACGAGATGTTCGGGGAAATGCAGCGCCGCGACAAGGAAGGCGAACTCAATCCGATTTACGTCATGGCCGACTCCGGCGCACGTGGGTCGAAACAGCAGATCCGCCAGCTCTCCGGCATGCGCGGACTGATGGCGAAGCCCTCGGGCGAAATCATCGAGTCGCCAATTACCGCCAACTTCCGCGAAGGATTGACGGTGTTGGAGTACTTCGTCTCGACCCACGGCGCTCGCAAGGGATTGGCCGACACCGCGCTCAAGACGGCGGACTCCGGTTACCTTACTCGCCGCCTGGTCGACGTCGCGCAAGACGTCATCATCAGCGAGTACGATTGCGGAACCGTCGACGGCATCTACGTACAAGGTATCGTGGAAGCCGGAGAGATCATTGAGCCGTTGCGTGACCGCATCGTCGGTCGCGTGTCGCTGGAGAAGATCAAGGACTACGACGGGAACGTCATCGTTGATATCAACCAGGAAATCACCGAAGACCTCGCGGGAGCGATTCAGGCAGCCGGCATTGAGCGTGTGAAAATTCGCTCGGTGCTGACCTGCGAATCCAAGCGCGGTGTCTGCGTCATGTGCTACGGGCGCAACCTGGCTTCCGGACGTCTCGTCGAACTCGGCGAAGCTACGGGCGTCATCGCGGCGCAGTCCATCGGCGAACCCGGAACGCAGCTCACGATGCGTACCTTCCACATCGGTGGTACGGCGTCGCGAGTCTCCGAGCAGTCGCGCCTCGATGCCAAGAACAACGGCAACGTGCGCTTCATCGGACTGCAGACCGTAAAGTCCAAGACTGGCGACCTGGTAGTCATGAACCGTCAAGGCTCGATCGCGGTGGTGGACGAGAAGAATCGCGAACGCGAGCGCTACTCGGTGGTGTACGGCGCCAAGCTGAAGGTCAACGACGGCGATCCGGTCACGCTCGGCCAGATCATGGTCGAGTGGGATCCTTACACCTTCGCCATCCTGACCGAAATCGGCGGCACCGTGCAATTCAAGGACTTGCAGGAAGGCGTCACGCTGCACGAAGAAGTGGACGAAGTCACCGGCCTGTCGCGTCATGTCGTGGCCGATTCACCCGACGAAAAACGTCAGCCGGCCATTGTCATTAAGGGCAAGAATAGCAAGCGCTACCTCATGCCTTCGCGCTCTCACCTCATGGTGCTGGACGGCGACACCGTAACTCCGGGAGATGTTCTGGCGAAGATCCCGCGCGAAACCACCAAGACGAAAGACATCACCGGTGGTCTGCCGCGAGTGGTCGAACTGTTCGAAGCCCGCAAGCCGCATGAGACTGCGGTCATCAGTGAAATCGATGGCACGGTCAAGTTCGGCGAGGTCTCTAAGGGCCAGCGCAAAATCTACGTGGTTGCCGACAACGGCACCGAAAAGGAGTACTCGGTTCCGCGCGGCGTTCACATCAACGTGCAGGAAGGCGAGCGCGTCAAGGCGGGCGAACCGCTCATGGACGGCCCGCTCAACCCGCACGACATCCTGGCTGTTCTCGGCGAAAAAGAGCTGCAGGCTTACCTGGTGAACGAAATCCAGGAAGTCTACCGCCTGCAGGGCGTGAACATCTCCGACAAGCACATCGAAGTGATTGTTCGCCAGATGATGCGCTGGGTGAAGGTCGAAGACGTGGGCGACACGCGGTTCCTGCTCGAAGAGCAGACCGACAAGTTTGCCTTCCGCGAAGAGAACGAGCGCGTGATCGCGCAGGGTGGCAAGCCGGCTACCGGCCGTCCGCTGCTTCTGGGCATCACCAAGGCATCGCTCTCGACTGACTCCTTCATCTCCGCCGCGTCGTTCCAGGAGACCACGCGCGTGCTCACCGAAGCCAGCATCAACGGCAAGGTTGATCACCTGCGCGGCCTGAAAGAGAACGTCATTGTCGGACGCCTCATCCCTGCCGGAACCGGCATGGAGTACTACCGCAACGTGCGCCTCTCGCCAGAGATGGAAGAGGCGGCCGCCAAGGTACAAGCGGAAGTCTCGGCTGCGTACGAAGAAGCCGAGCGCGCTCTCGAAATGATGCGCCACGAGGGCGAAACCGACGAACTGACGGCGGAAATACCCGCAACCGAGTAACTGAAGTAGAATGGCGTTGGGGGCGAAGCAATTCGCCCCCAATGCGCTTTAGAAGCACATGCTACCAGAACCGCGTAGAGACAGCCCCTGGGCTGTCGAGCGAGGTGTGGGTTAGCCAGCGGCAGTGAGATCCAAACACGATCGAAGCTGAGCCCGAGCTTCTGAGGACTCGATCCACATAACGAATGCACGCCAATCCCCAGCGATTGCATCTTGAAGAAACCGGCCAGGCTCCTCCATTGCCGGCAGTGCCCGCAAATCCTAGTCTATTTGAGGGCATGTTGCGTTTCTTTCGGCTGCTCCGAATCGCGTTCTGGCGGGCCTTCGTCCACGATGCCTTCGCGATAGCTAAAGCCTCGGCTTATTCCTCCATCCTCACGTTCTTCCCCGTATTACTGATCGTGGGCTCGAGTCTCGCGAGCTGGCGCAAAGGCGCGCCTTACTTGCGCGAGATTTCCTACGCACTCAGCAGCATCCTACCCGCTGGTTCCAATACAGTCCTCGGATATCTCAAAGGCGCCGGCCAGCACCCCGTAAGATTCCTTACCACCACCTCGGTCATCAGCCTGTGGACGGCGTCCGGCGTGATGATTTCCTGGATGGACGGCTTCCGCCGTTGCTACGAACTGCCAAAGACCTGGGGATTAGTCAAAGAACGTTTGATCGCGTTCCTGCTGGTGATCTTTGCCCTGGTCCCGATGACCTTTGCAACGTTGCTGGTAGCGGTAGGCAGCAAGTTCGAAACGCGCCTGCTCCCGTATCTGGATCCGGACTTCAGCGCTTATGTATTGCTGCTCTGGGGAGGCATCCGGTGGGTAATCGCGACCTTAACCAGCATCTCGGTCATCGCACTCATCTATCACCATGCCGTCCCACGCACGCAGCCGTGGCATAGTGTTGTCCCTGGTGCAATCCTGGCAACGATATTGTGGTTTTCGGTCACGGTCGGATTCCGCGCGTACCTGCAACACTGGGGCGACTTCACTACGATTTACGGATCCCTGGGCGCGGGCATGGCGCTGCTGGTCTGGATGTACCTGATCTCCCTTGTCATTCTTGTGGGCGCGGAATTCAATGCTCTGCTATTCCCGCGCGCCATGCTGGGCAAAGAACTGACAAAAATTGCGGCCACCGAATAGAGACGTTGCTTGTAACGTCTTTCTGACCAAGAATCCAAGCGCTGCAGGCAAGACGTAGCAAGCTACGTCTTCACGATGCTTTTGCGTTGGAAGGGGACGACTTCAGTCGTGCCGTGAGGCTGCGGTAAGATGATGCCTTCAGTCCCTGACGCTTGGGGCAAGCACGTCCAACCTGTCATCGAGGAACAATTGAAAGCCATCCAGAATCCTGAGGAGAACCCTACCTCGTACAACGCTCTGCGCCGCGCCAAAATCATCTGCACCATCGGCCCTGCTTGCAACACCGAGGCCGCTATGCGCGACCTGCTCCGCCTCGGCATGGACATTGCGCGGCTGAATTTTTCCCATGGAACTCACGAAGAGCACGCCAAGAACATCCAGCGCCTGCGCCGCTCCGCTCAACGGGAAGGACGCACAATTGGCATCCTGCAAGACCTGCAAGGCCCCAAGATCCGCACTGGCCAGCTCGAGCGCCATCAACCTGTGCTCCTGAAGACCGGCTCGCTGGTCACGATCACTCCGCAGGATATCCCAGGCACCGCGGCTCGTATTTCGACGAGTTTCCCCGATCTCGCCCGCGAATTGACTGCAGGAGCCCGCGTGCTCCTCAGCGATGGCCTCATTGAATTGCGGGTCGATTCGGTGCGCGGCAAAGATGTTGTCTGTGAAGTCTTGAATGGCGGAATGCTAGGCGAGCATAAAGGGATCAATCTGCCGGGTGTGGCGCTTTCCATCCAGGCACTCACGGCAAAAGATCGCAAAGACCTCGAATTCGGTCTGAAGCAAGGGGTTGATGCCATTGCGCTCTCTTTCGTGCGTACCGGTGCGGACGTAACGGCTGTAAAGCGAATTATCGAGGGCAAGGGAAGTGATGTGCCGGTCATCGCTAAATTGGAAAAGCCCCAGGCGATTGATCATCTGGAGGAAATCCTGGAAGTCGCGGACGGGGTCATGGTCGCACGCGGGGATCTCGGCGTCGAGATGGCGCCGGAAAAAGTTCCCGTGATCCAGAAGCATGTAATCCGCCGCGCCGCAGCCTGGCGTCGGCCCGTGATTACGGCTACGCAGATGCTGGAATCCATGATTGAAAATCCGCGGCCGACGCGCGCCGAAACCAGCGATGTTGCCAATGCCATTTTCGATGGCACCGATGCGGTCATGCTTTCGGCTGAAACCGCGAGCGGGAAATATCCGCGCGAGTCGGTCACCATCATGGCCAGAATCGTAGTCGAAGCAGAACGCAATGCGGGAGACTTGAGCCAGGCGCGCCGCCGCCGCGAGCGCCGCAGTCTCTCCGTGGCCGAGACCATTTGCGAATCCATCGCACACGCCGCCGAAGACCTGCCCATGGGAGCGATCGCGATCTTCACCGAGACCGGCAACACCGCGCGCATGATCTCAAAATATCGGCCCAAGGCCCCGATCTATGCCTTCACCCACAGTGCGCCAGTAGTGCAGCGAATGAACCTGTACTGGGGAGTCCATCCTGTTCGCTGCCAGCAAGCCCGCTCCGCCGAGCAGATGGTGTCGATTGCGGAGCAATCGCTGGTGCGTCGCGGACAACTCAATCCCGGAGAGGTGCTGGGCGTGGTAGCTGGCACCCGTCAAACCTCCGGCTCCACGAATCTCATGCGGCTGCACGTAGTAACCGAGCAAGAGGCCGAGCGGATCGTGCATCCAAAGAAGTCAAAGCATGTGTAGGGGCCGACGCCTAGTCCGTCCCGCGGAGCGTAGGGTGCGTAGCATGGCACAGCCATTGCACGTGGCGCGCAACCCCGGACGATGGCGTCCGGGGCTACACGACCATGGCCGCCATACAAGCTATAATCCCTGCTTATGCCGCAAGAGATACTCTCGGTGGCTATTTGGGAGCCTCTCCCCGAAATGGAGGCCGCCGCCCTTGACACTTTTCGAGAGCTGACGTCGATTGTCTCCTCGAAGGGATACGGCCGCGACATGCTCTACCGCGACCGCGAGCATCATTTTGTTTTTCTGCGCTACTGGAACTCGGAAGGATCTCGCCGTATCGCCCAGGAAGATCCCGACATGCTGCGCTGCTGGGCGCGCCTCGGAAACCAAATCCAGATCGTGAAGGTCTACGAAACCCTCAGCGAAGTACCCGTGCATACGTAGGGACAGCCCTTGGGACTGCCTGCCAAACGAAGCTAGCACAGGCGACGTTTTCCACGAATTGCTGATCGATTAATGTCCTCCACATCCATTCGCGAATTGCTGAATGAAGGCGTGAGCCCTCCCATCCGAGGATTTCTGCACGAGCCAGCGACACCAAACGGCAATGGCGTGATCCTTACCCACGGCGCGGGAGGCAATGCCCAAGCCCCTCTCCTCCGTGCGGTGGCAGAGACATTCGCAAATTCGGGCTACACCGTGCTCCGCTGTAATCTGCCTTACCGCCAGGTGAGGTCATTCGGACCCCCTGGCCCCGGTGACGCCGCCCGCGACCGCGCCGGCCTGAAGAACGCTGTCGAAGAAATGCGCAAGCAAGTCCAAGGCCGTGTCTTTCTCGCAGGCCATTCATATGGCGGACGCCAGTCCAGCATGCTCTGCGCCGAAGAGCCGGAGCTCGTTCCGGGCCTGTTACTGCTCTCCTATCCGCTTCATCCTCCGCGCCGGCCGGAGCAGCAGCGTACCCAGCATCTCCCAGACCTGCACACGCCAACGTTATTCATTCAGGGCACGCGCGATCCTTTCGCCTCTATCGCCGAACTGGAGCGAGCGTTAAAGATGATTCCCGCAAAGACAAAGCTTCATTCCAATCGAGGGAGCCGGTCACGATCTGGGATTTAAAGGGAAAGCAAGACGCGAAGATTTGCCTGCAATCATATTTTCAGAGTTCTCAAAATTTATGGGACTTGTCATCCTGAGCGAAGCGAAGGATCTATGAAATGGACTGGCGCCAACAAAATGCATGGATCCTTCGCGCAAACAGCGCGCTCAGGATGACAGAGCTATTGAGTCCGCACGACAGACAGTTGAATTCGCCGTGCTCCGGGAAGGTTAGGGCCAGCCTTGGATCGGCAATCGTTAGTCGAAAATCTACAAGGTTAATTTACCCAGCCGGATTTCCCGCCGCCATTCCCCTTCGGCCTCTCCTCCTCCGGAATGTAATTTCCATGCTCGTCAAAGTGCACGTCGCGGTCGTGCTGCCGCATATAGACCTCAAATTTCTTCGCCGCCCGCCGCCGTCTCCAGCGATAGTAGGAATTGCGCAGGCCGTAGTAGCGCTCCGAGACCCCGACCTTCGCGATCGCGCCCTTGGGTCCCCGCCTCACGTACAGGTAGCCGAAAAGCAATCCGCCCAAATGCGCCACGTACGCTACATTGCCACCGCCGCCCATGGCAAATGCCAGCGTGACCACAATCAAAATTCCAACGAAGTACTTCGCCTTGATGGTGAAGGGGAACGGAATCATCATGATCTCGTTGTCCCCGAACAGCATGCCAAACGCAATCAGAATTGCGAACACCCCGCCGGAGGCCCCGATGGTAGGCAGCAATGGATTGCCCAGAATATGTGGGTAGGACAAGGCTACCGTAGTCAATGCGGCTCCCACCACGCCCAGCGAAAACAGCTCAATGAACCGGCGGCTTCCCCATGCCTGCTCAACCTGGGAACCGAACATCCACAAACCCAGCATGTTCCCGAACCAATGCCAGAATTCGAAATGGATCACGCCATAGGTGATCAGCTGCCAAAGCCAGCCATGCTGCACCACCTGAATCGGCGTAAGTGCGAAGTAGTCGCGCAGGTAGACCCCGAGCGGGATCCGGAACATCTCCAGCAACAGGACGAGCAAGAATACGCCCGTATTGATTCCGATGAGCCAGCTCACCCCGCGCGTAAATGGCGGCAGGCTCAAGGTCATGGGTTCGCGGGTTCGTCGCACAAATGGCCTCTATGTTGCCGTGATCAATTCTACTCGCTTAATGTCAATCACCGCTCCGGAGTAGGTACAACGGCCAGGCTGCGATGTCCAGCCTTGTCCAGGGCCCTCACTGCGAAGACCACATTATCCTTCGAAAGCTTCATCGTGGCTCGAGTCACATTGCCCACGTTCTGAGCATGTTCCCACACCGGGCTGGTGGTCGATCGCCACAGCACCTCGTATGCCGTGGCCAGTCCGCCCGGGGAAGCGTCCCAGGTCAAAGTCGAATCGTTCTCCAAGGTCCTTGGTCAGCAGGTGCACATTCGCCGGAGGCGCGGGCGCCGCCGCCAAGGATCCCAACGTCGCTGCATTCAGCCGCGCAACGCGTTCCACATAATCGAAATCCACAAATTTCACGAGATCGCCATACTCCGTGCCGTTCTCGGTTCGCACGTTCTGATGTTGATGATGGAAGTCCTCGCGGAACTCGGTGAGACGCACCGCCGCAAATCCCTGCTGGTTGAAAGAATAATGGTCGCCACCTCGCAGGTACCGGTCCTGCCGAAACACCATCGTCGGAATCATCCCGGTCTGGTACGTCCGATCAACCTCAACGATATAGCGCGCCAGTTGACGCGACGCGGAGTCGCTTTCTCCCCCCAGGCCGCGAATACGCCGCAGATCCTGTTCACTGGCTGCCGCGGGAATTCCTTCTGAAAAAACGCGCACTACCGAGTGATCCTGCTCAGCACTCCGATCCCCGCCCACGATATCGTTATTAAGGACCCCCTCTACATTCCAGCCCTGCTCTTTCGCCATCTTCGCGAAGTGCCGGCTCCCGTTCAGGCCCTGCTCCTCTCCAGCAACGGTCAGAAAGATAATCGTTGCGGGAAACTTCAGCTTGCTGAGAACGCGGGCGCACTCCAGGCTGACGGCGGTTCCACTGGCGTCATCATTGGCCCCGGGAGCATCGCCGTTCACGTCCAATGTGTCGCTATTCCTGGAATCGTAGTGTCCGGTCACCAGCACCACGCGCTTTGCGTTCTCCGGGTCCGTGCCCTTGAGAACTGCGTAAACATTGGTGATTTGCGTTGCCTTTGGGATGCGATCCGCAGGTCCTTCGGCGAAGCTGTCGGTCTTAACCTGGAGGCAGCCTCCGCAATCCTGCGAGTAGCGTTCGAATTCCGACTTGATCCACTCGCGTGCTGCTCCAATGCCGCGCCCCTTCGCAATGGATTGTGGGTCCTGCGCCGAAAGCGTCAGACGTGTCCCGAAGCTGACCAACTTCTGCACAGTAGCTTGAATCCGTTGCGCCGAGACCTGCCGCCATGCCGCCATAATCTGCGGATCCGCAGCCATGTTGGGCAGCGATTGGGTCATGCCAAATTGCGCCAGAGAAGCGAATACCGTACACACAGCAAGCAACCATACTGCCCACTTTTTGAAACTCATCGCGAAACCCCGGGAGAGATTGTGAGGTGAAGGAAACTCTGAATTCCCAAATTGCCCGAAATGCCCGAAAGTCCGGCCAGGCCAAGTACCTCTGCCCCTTGACCAACTGCCGGGGAGAATCTAAATATTATCAGGAGGCTCTAATATGCACGGAGGCTTTATGGTGCTGTGTCCTGAATGCGAGAACAATCTGGACCTTGAAGAAGAAGATGTAGATGAGGGCGAGGTCATCTCGTGCCCTGAGTGTGGTACCGATTTTGAAGTGGTCACGACCAGTCCGCTCGAATTGAAGGCCATGGAAGAAGGTTACGAAGAAGACGACGAGGAAGAAGAGGAAAGCGAAGACGGTGATTATTCCTGATCTCCGGTCCCCAATTGCCAGACTCCCCCTTCTCTGGCTCTGTGCTGTGGTTCTCTTGCCTGCGTTCAGTTTCCCGGACAATTTGCTCGCGGCTCAGAAATCAAAGGAAAAGCCCTATGCGCTGATTGTCGGGACCGTCTGGGGGCCTGACAATCGCCCCGTGTATGGCGTGCCCGTAAAGATCCGGCGCTCCAAAGACAAGAAACCCAAGTGGGAGGTCTACTCCGACCATCATGGCGAGTTTGCCCAGCGCCTCCCCGCCGGCGACTCTGATTACATCCTCACCGCAGATCTGAAGCACGTTAAAACCCCTGATGGCAAGCCTTTACGGCTGGTCCAGGAGGTTACCATCCACATTACCGGAGAAGAGCGCGCGGACACCGGTTTGCATCTAACCTATTGAGCATATAGGCCTGTGTAGCCCGGACGCTCCGGTCCGGGGGCATTGCTCAACGTGAGACAATGGAGGAAGCATGAATCACAGCCGCTCGGTGATCACAGCTATCGTCTATTCCTTCGCTGCCATATTGGCGCTATCCGCAGTTTCCGCTGCCGCTCCCGACAAAAAAGACAAGCCAGTCGGACGCCTCGTGTTCGGCAAGGTATTGGACCAGCAGGACAACCCTGTACTCGATGCTGTCGTTTACGTGACCAACACGCGCACCCGTGCCGTGAAAACTTACATCGTCGGAAAAGACGGAACGTACCGTTTTCCAGCCCTGTCTACCGCCGTCGATTACGAAGTCTACGCCCAAATCAACGGCAAAAAGAGCGATACAAAATCTGTCAGCCAGTTCGACGATCGCTCCCAGGTGTACCTCGTCTTAAAGCTCGATGCCCACTGAAGTTGTTTGGACGGATCTGTCACGCTGAGCGCAGCGAAGCAGTCCTCCAGTCCATAGTTCTACGGAGATGGCAAAGCGGCGGCATGGAAGAGTCATCAGCCCTGAATCGCTGCATCCTTTTGCCGAAACTTTTGAGTGTTCTTCCGGGTTCAACGTAATACGGAATGCATGCGGAGGACAGCGTGAACGCATTGATCTCTCTTCGCAGTTTCAATATTGCCGCGGTCGCCGGAGCCGTCCTGCTCTGTGCGGCGGCTATTTTTGCGCAGGACGGCGCAATGAGCCCTTATCAGAATGAGCGTGATGGCGTCAGCGCCGGCGGCAAATGGATGCAGTTTGAATCCCAAGACAAGATGACCGGAGCCAAGCGCGTCCGCTTCGAATTGCTCGCCGACAATTATTTCCGCGAAGATCCCGAATACAAACCGCGGGTGGAACTCTTCTGCGAAGCAGGCAAGTTGAAGTTGGCCGATTTCAATCCCGGGGTCCGGCTTGCCAGACCCAATCGTCCGGGTTTCTGGGGACAACCGCAACTGGAAGTGGAAGTCCGAGTCGACGACGCGCACAGCTATAAGGGCTGGAACTGGATCCGCGGCCACTTCCTCTCTATGGATAAAGGAACGACGCGCGGAATGATCGGTGCGCAAATCTTCAAAGTGGCGCTTCCCACGCGCAGCGGCCGCGAGATCGCCGAATTCAGCCCCGCTGGGCTGGACGTAGATCAAGTGCGCCAAGCCTGCGACATTACCCCTAAGAAGCCCAGCAAAGATTAACCGGGACCGCATAGGAGACGTAGGGACAGCCCCTTGGGCTGTCCTGCCAGGGCGAAGCCCGGCGCAGACTGCGCATTCTCTTCCGTCCCTTGCATTCGCGCTCATGAACTGGCACGCTTGGATTCGTAAGCGAGGTGTGCATTGGACAGCAGTACGATAACCAGCCTGGCATTCCTGTTTTTCATCGCAGGCGTTCTAATTTACAGCGTGATTGTCTATAACGGCCTGGTCCGCCTGCGTAACGAGAACGACCGCGCCTGGGCCAACATCGACGTCCTGCTGAAGCAGCGCCACGACGAAATCCCGAATTTGGTTGAAACGGTAAAAGGCTACATGCAGCACGAGCAACAGACGTTGCTCGCCGTGACACAAGCGCGGTCGGCTTCGATGGATGCCTCGAGCGTCGGCCAAAAGGCGATCGCCGATCTGCAGATCGCCAGTGCTCTTCGCGGCCTTTTCGCGGTCGCCGAAAATTATCCGCAGTTGAGAGCCAACGAGAATTTCCTGAAGTTGCAGAACCGCATCTCGGAGTTGGAAGAGCGGATCGCCGACCGCCGCGAGTTCTTCAATGACGACGTGAACACTTACAACACGCGAATCGGCCAGATTCCGGATGTCTTTGTAGCCAGCTTCATGGGCCTCAAGCCGCGGGAAATGTTCAAAGTCTCCGAAGCAGACCGCCGGCAGGTCGAAGTTTCCTTTGAGGATCAGGGCGCTGCGCGAACGTGATTCGAACTTCGGCTCAACGCCGCTTCACTACCGACGGCGCTGTTCGGGTCCCAACAAGGCTCTTGCGCAGGAGCGATGATGGACTTCGGAGATCACTTACGAACCACCGGCGGAGCCCTCAAAAACTGGGCCATTGCCCAGCTCCAGGACTCTATTGCTGTCGGAATACTCTGGCTGACCGGCCTCTACATTCTGCATGTCCCGCTGGCTGCGATGTGGGCGGTGATCGCGGCCGTATTCCAGGTCGTGCCACATTTTGGGCCGATCCTCGGGTTGTTGGGACCCGTTCTCGCTGCAGCCATCAGCTGGATGGATTGGGAACACCCTCTCGGTGTGCTCGTACTCTACGCTATCGTTGCGTCGCTCGATGGTCTGTTGCTCCAGCCATACATAATGAGAAGAACGGCTAAGGTGCCCGTCTGGGCATCCGTGCTGGCGCCGATCGTGCTCGGAGTACTTTGGCCATTCTGGGGAGTGCTCGTGGCCGCGCCCTTACTCGCAGTGTTCTACGCGTACCGAGCGCGACACGAAAAGATCGCCAGCGCGACTTTCGGCAAGAATGATGCGACCCGCGCCCAGGTCAATGAGCATCATCGCGATTGATCGCCATCTGACCATAGTTTTCAATTGGCCGAGCAATTTCTACGAATCAAAGAAGTTGAAGATAGGCAATTAACGGCGGCCATCACTCACCATTGGGACTCCCTATTTCTCAACATAATCTGTGTGAAATTTGCCATTTCCGCTGAGCTGAACGATTACGGTACTTTCCATGGCCGCAACAAAATGAGGTACGCCGGCTGGGACGACGATGAAACTGCCCGCAGGATACCCTTTCAGATTTGTGAGGTTGAATTTCGTTCCCTGGCCCAGGTACCAGGTTCCATCGATGACGGTGACCACTTCGTCCTGCGGATGGGTGTGCGCGAGGACACGTTTGCCGGCGGGTATCTTGACACGATCGACCCAAGCACCGCCCTCACTTGAGTCCCCGAGCAGCTGCGCTCGCTCGCGCCCGTCGGTGTAGTACGACGGCGTGAACCATCGCACTTGTAGGGGGGTGAACGCAATTATCTCTTTCTTGTTCGTGTCGGCCAACGACAACGTGATTGCCGCAAAGGCCGATACTGCAAACACTAACCTTTTCATCACCTCTCCTCAAAGCGAACATTATGGCAGGTAGTGTCGGCAAGCAGGCTTTTGAAAAAGGATCTTGATCCCGAATGAACGCATGGTAGAGACGTAGCTGGCTACGTCTTGCCGGCAGCGGCACTCAACGTATGTTCGCGCTTTTTGTTTGCTGCAATTTCTGAAAAAGCAAGCCTTCGCCTCGCCTTCCGTGATCTTTTCTTACACATGGAGGGACGACCATACGCTCTCAAGGTGACAGATGGCGTCATCGCGGAGAATCCTGTAGGAAAATTCTACCGGCGCCAATCCGATATTCACAGATCTTTTTACCTGCACCGTTGACTGGACCTGCTGCTCTCCTAGAATCAAACCTTCAATCTCTATAGGGAGTACGCGTCCGCTATGTGGCGCGGTATTATCAAGCTTGTCGTCCTCGTTGTTTTAGCCGTTATAGTGGCAGCGGTGTTGTCTCCGTATTTCGACCTGCAACCGACTACTCTGGGAAAGTCTCACCGGGCAACAGTTCAGTTAAGTCTTGCCGTTCCACTTTTCCTGCCAGGAGCACTTCACGCCTCCCCAACGCTTTTGATCAAGCCGCGCACGGTGCAATCGCATCGAGCTCCCGACATCTTGGCTCGGGATTGCGCCCGACTGTGTTAGACGCCTCTGTACCACTCTCCTTGCGCTTCTAGCTCGGCATGCCCGAGCCACTACTCCGCCGCCTCAGCTTGGCTTCGTTCAGACGGCGGCTATCAAGCCTGACCGAAACTGTTCTGACGCATTCTCCGAAGAGGAGAGAGAGTCAATAGCACACGATAGCCAAGTGACGACAGATCTGACAGTGCTGAAATTTCGCAATAAAGGAGTTAAAACCATGAGAATACCCAAAACCGTTCTATGTGCTCTGATGCTGGCAGTCGCAGTGGCGCGACCTGTTTCCGCTCCAGGACAGACAGACTTGTACGGCGGCATCGGCAGAGGCTCACCGCTGAACCCCGGCGCGGTGATTACCATTAACCAAGATACGGGGGCTGGTACGCTCGTTGGCCATCCCGACTCCGTGCCCGGCTTGACCGGACTCGTGTTCGACATCTCTGGGACGCTCTATGGCACAACCATTAGCGGCACGCTCGGTACGGGGCGCTTCAGCGAACTCGTCCGCATTGACCCTGGCACGGGAGAGCAGATCGGCCCAGCTGTGACCATCAAGGCGAACGATGTGCCCATTTCGATAACAGACCTTGCCCTGCAACCCGGCACAAACACGCTCTATGGCACAAGCCTCAGTGAAGAGGATTTGATTAACTCCATTTACACCATTGATCCAGCCACAGGTGTGGCTACTCTTATCGGGCGCACAGGGGTCATCGGCGCCACAATTGCCTTCGGGCCCGACGGTACGCTCTACCAGACGAGCGCAATCTTCAACGATGTTGGGTTTGTAGCGGGGTTTCTGAATACCCTGGACCCTGACACCGGCGCCGTTCTCACTACGAGCGACCCGTTCACAACAGAGCATGTCGGCGGCCTGGCCGTGCGTCCGACTGATGGCGTCATCTTTGCTTCCGGGGGTGACGCGGGCCGACTCTGGACCCTCTCGCCGTCCGGCACACAGACATTCCTAGGTCTGACGAATGTCGGTGGTGTGGGCGACCTCGCCTTCACACCACTGCCAACGAGCAAGGGTGATTGCAAGGATGGCGAATGGAAAAGGTTCGGCTTCCCTTACAGCTTCAAAAACCAAGGCGATTGCATCCAGTTCGTTAACACAGGCAAATAGGTGGATAGCTGATTGCGAAATGCGCGAGGAGCGCCAAATCCGAGGAGAACAATGTAAAAGAATTCCAATCGTTTTAAGTATGCATGCACTGCAGTAGTCGGTTCTCAGCAGAACCGTCGGAGGGTTAATTGTCCAAACCCGGCCAGTAGCGCTCAAAAGCTCGCTCGGCATCCTGAGTGCACTGATGTAACCACAACGCCTGAGTCGCCCGTGAAGAACTCTGGTTTGCATTTTGCTATCCTCTGCTAATGGAGACCGTTGCACATCGCCAAGCTGCGGCGCAGCGGGGAAAATTGTTGGAGTATTTCACCATCGGCTGGAACACTCTGGAGGGTCTGGTTGCCGTTGTTTCTGGACTGCTTGCGGGCAGCATCTCTCTGGTGGGATTCGGAATTGACAGCTTCATAGAAGTAACGTCTGGTACCGTGCTGCTCTGGAGAATGTCAGTTGACGCTGACGAGCTGAAGCGGGAACGGAACGAGATGCTCAGCTTGCGTCTGGTTGGCGTCTGCTTCGTGGCACTCGCCCTTTATGTCGGGTACGAGTCTGTTTCGGATCTCTTCAACAAAAAAGCTCCTCAACACAGCATCCCGGGAATTATCCTGGCTGGCATATCCCTCGTCGTCATGCCGCTTTTGTCACGGGCAAAGAAGAGGGTGGGTAATGAAATCGGCAGCGCAGCTATGCACGCCGATGCCAAGCAGACTGATTTCTGTGTCTACCTCTCGGCGATTCTACTTGCGGGCCTGCTTCTCAATCTGACTCTGGAGTGGTGGTGGGCAGACCCGCTGGCGGCGCTCGTCATGGTCCCCATTATTGCTAAGGAAGGAATTGATGGGATCAGGGCGAGGGCTTGCTGCGACTAGCAAGTTGCGTCCACTCCTCAGCGGAACCGAAAATAGCCGCCGTGAGATACGCCTACACAGAACTGTAATAGCGGGTGGAATGCGAAATGGGCGGTTCGGTGTGACCACGGCATCCCCGCATTCGATTCCTGACGCGTCAAGCCAGTAGCCGAGCCGCATCCTTCGCGTAATAAGTCAGAATAATACTTGCCCCCGCGCGCCGGATACTGAGCAGCGACTCCATCATCACGCGTTCGCGCTCGATCCACCCGTTACGCGCGGCAGCCTCGATCATGGCGTACTCGCCCGAAACCTGGTAAGCCGCCAGCGGCAACTCAAATCGCTCTCGCGCCGCTGCGATCACATCGAGATAAGGCATGGCAGGCTTCACCATGATCATGTCCGCGCCTTCTTCAATGTCCGCCTGAATCTCGCGCATGGCTTCGCGCATATTGGCGCCATCCATCTGGTACGAACGCCGGTCGCCAAACTGTGGCGCGGAGTCCGCGGCCTCGCGAAATGGGCCGTAGAATCCGGAGGCAAACTTCGCTGCATAAGAGAGGATTGGAGTATTGCTCAATCCGGATTGATCCAAAGCCTTGCGGATCGCCGCCACCCGGCCATCCATCATGTCCGAAGGAGCAATAATGTCGATCCCCGCCTTCGCCAGCGAAACCGAAGTGCGTGCCAGCAGTTCCAAAGAGGCATCATTCACAATCTCGTACTCAGTGACCGTCGCGGGAGGAACAGCCACTGCCGCTCCCAACGATTGCGGGGCCGCCTTTACAATCCCGCAATGCCCATGCGACATGTACTCGCAAAGGCAGACATCGCCCATCAAAATCAGCTTCGGAACCTCGCGTTTGATCGCCCTCGCCGCCTGCTGCACGATGCCGTTCTCGTGCCACGCCCCCGTCGCGACTTCATCTTTTTTATCCGGCAGCCCAAACAGAATGATCGACGGCACTCCCAGGCGCTGTACCTGCGCCGCTTCCTTTACCGCCTCATCCACCGACAGGTTAAACACTCCCGGCATGGAGCGCACTTCCTTGCGGACGCCCTCTCCCGGGCACACGAACATCGGGTAGACAAAACTGTCCGGCGAGAGGCGAGTCTCGCTCACCAATTTGCGAAGTTCGGCCGTTCGGCGAAGCCGGCGCAGTCGGGTCACTGGAAATGCCATAAGAGTCACCGCGGGCAATTGGAGTTAATGTAAGGTGCGCCCTTCCACCTTCATTCTAGAACATCGCTACCTCCATAATGGTCCTCGTCGCTGGACTGCCGCCTTCATACCTCTTCGTTCGCGGCAGGTGACTAAAGTAATCCTGGGCGGTTCCCATATTCCTCGGTTTCCCGATTCCGCTCTCATAGAATGTCTTCGGATGGGTTTGTCTCGACAGCACCGCTGGTTCGTGGCAGCGGCCGGAATCACTCTGGCTTTCGCAACCGTGTCTCGCATCGCCCACCCCGGCCCTGCGCTTACCCTGTTTGCCGATCTCACTGGTTTGGCCCTGATGCTCGCCGCACTGGCCATCACCACCGTCAATGCATGGCGGCGTCCCGGCGAGGAGCGAAGTTTCTGGGCTCTGATGGCTCTCGGATTCGCCTGCTGGGCCGCCAATCAGGTCGGATGGACCGTCTGGGAAACAATCCTCCATCGACCCATCCCAGATCCTTTTGTCTTCGACATCATCCTTTTTTTTCATCTCGTGCCTATGTTCGCCGCCGTTGCCTGGCGTCCCGATCTGCAAAACAAGGACGGGAAGGTCTTACTCAGTCTGCTGAACTTCCTCATGCTGCTCGGCTGGTGGTTATTTCTTTACGCCTTCATCGTCTTTCCCCATCAGTACGTCATTGCCAATGTTGCGAAGTACAACGTCTATTACGACCAACTCTACGCAGTTGAAAACGTCGTCTTCCTTGCCGTATTGGGTTTGGCGGCGCTGACCAGTTCCGGAGGCTGGCGCCGGCTTTATCTGCACTACCTGGTCCCATTCGCAGTGTACGCGGTCAATTCGCAATTTCTTAATCGCGCCGCGGCTGACCGCTCTTACTACGCAGGCAGTGTGTACGATATACCGATGATCGGTACGGTCGCGTGGGTAACTGCAGCGTCCCTGACCACCCGCGACTGGGAACTGAAGACCATCAAATTCAATTTGAGCTCAGGGTGGAAGAAAGTCGTTCCCCGTCTTGCCATGCTGGCTATCCTTTCGCTACCTGTCCTGGGTCTCTGGACAGCGCTGCTGGACCGATCTCCGGCCCTCTGCCGCGAGTTCCGCCTTGCTACGGTGCTGGTCGCCATGCTCCTGCTGGGGGCATTCGTATTCCTCCGGCAATATTTACAGGACCAGACGCTCATCGTTTTATTGCGTGAGTCGCGCCGTGCCTACGACAGTCAAAAGCAGCTGCAGAGCCAGTTAGTGCAGAAAGAAAAACTTGCCTCGCTGGGCAATCTGATAGCCGGAGCCGCGCAGGAAATCAACCATCCCATCAATGCCATCATGACGTATTCCGAGGAACTCTGGAGCCGGGAGCGTCTTTCCGAGGAACAAAATACTTTCCTGCGCAAGATCGTCAACCAGGCGCGCCGCACCAGCGATCTCGTGTCCAATCTCCTGAGTTTCGCCCAGCAGGCGCCGGGACAAAAAACATCGGTGGACCTCGGCGTGCTACTTACCCGCGCTTCTCATATGCTCGAATCGGCACGCCCCGGTGGTAAAGTGCAGGTGCGGCTTTCCATCGACAAAGACTTTCCCCATTCTGTTGCCAACGCGAACCAATTGTTTCAAGCCTTCGTGGAAGTCATCGAGAACGCCATGGACGCGATGGAGGAATCGGCTGCTGGCTCGCTCAGTATCAGCGCAAAACGTGAGGGCTCGGAACTGGTTTTGCAATTCTCCGATACTGGTCCGGGTATCCGCGATCCCCTCCGCGTATTCGACCCCTTTTACACCACAAAAGCTGTTGGTAAAGGCACTGGCCTCGGTTTGAGTGTTGTGTATGGAGTCATCCAGGACCACGGCGGTCAGATCACCTGCCGTAATAAGCCCGAAGGCGGAGCAGAATTCACCATCCGTCTGCCACTCACCGCGGAGCCGGTGGCTCAAAGTGCAGGCGCCGCAGGCTGAGCTCAACTCGTCGTCGTTCCCTGGGAAGAGGCGCGCCGCGCACCGATCCACTCAGGCGGCCTGGTGCTGTGTCTTGTTTTGCAGGATCTCCTGATAGAGGTCTATGTATTTGCGAAGCATCACCTCGACCGAAAAATTCTCCTCCACATAGCGGCGCACATCGGCGGGCTTGATATGCAGATCACGGATGCATCGCGTCATCTCGCGAATGGAACGGCAAACATGACCCGACACACCCTCCACCACGACCTCGGGAACTGAACCGCCGGGCAGCGCGATCACCGGCGTGCCACAGGCCATCGCTTCCACCATCACTAACCCGAACGGCTCGTTCCATTGGATAGGGAACAACATGGCCATGGAGTTCCCCAACAACTCATTCTTCGCCTGAAGGTCCGCCGGGCCAATATATTCGACCAACTTGCCATCGATCTTCGGGCGAATTTTGCTCTCGAAGTATTCTCGGAATGTCGGCTGCACCTCTCCCGCAATCTTCAGGGGAATTCCGGTGCGATGCGCGACGTCAATCGCGAGGTGGGTTCCCTTGATCGGGGCGATGCGTCCGATGAAACTAAGATATTGCTGCTTATTTTCGACCAACCGGTAGAGGCTCAGATCAATGCCGTGATGGATCGTGCGCAGATGGGGCAAGGATTCCTGCCTGCACTGAGCGTCGCTGATGCTGACATATTGCACGTCGGGATACCGGGCGTAGTACTCACTCAGATAATCCTCATGTGGCCCGTGCAGAGTCAAAACAAACGGGCGATCCACGAAATGCGAAAACGCGAGCCCCTGCGGCGATTGCACATGAATGACGTCGCAGTCCTTCAGCGCGTCCCGAACCGCCCAGGAAGTGTGATTCAGTTCTCGTAGCCACGCGCGCTCGGGCTGTTTGATGGGCCACTGCGACCGCTCATACAGCCAGCGCCGTTCTGCCTGTACCGTAGATTCACCGTTGGCGTACACCACGGCATCCACGCCGGCTTTGCTGAGTCCCTCCGCAAGTTGGCCGACGAAAAGCTCAGTTCCTCCGTACTCGGCAGGTGGCACAGCGATAAACGGCGCGGCAATAAGGGCGATCCTCACTTACCAGACCTCACGCGTTTTCACGTACGAAAATCGAATCGGGAGCGTTGAGCGGCGTTAGGATGCAAGAAAGCTGATCTGCAGTTGTAACCGCTGCTGAGACGACAGAGTGATTACCCCACTGACTGCAGCACAGGCTGCCCCGATAAAGGAAGCGAGTCGGGCACGCGCCACTTCGAAAGAGCCGTTTCTTCTTGTGGGGAGTGGACGGGGCCTTGCTGGTTGGGGTCGTAGGACATTCCACAGATGGCGCAACGGGTATTCAGTCCGGCGCGCTCAATCCGTGCTCGGTCGCATCTGGGGCATACCATGTGGAACCTCCTGCGAACATCTCCGGCCAACCTTAGGCCTAAGCTCGCCGCAAGACCATCGGGAATCCTGCGCAAGAGTGAGGGTTCTTTCATGGGGATGAACTGGTAAGCTAAGGATCCGACTCAGAGTTCTCCCGAGAAGGCATCCATGTAAAAGCCAGCTTCTACGGGTTCCACTGGAGATAGGTCGACGGAGGGTGGCCCTCTCAAGCCCGATTTTGGCCTTGAGTGGGGAAGATGTCCACCGGGACGGAGTCTGTTGTCACTACTTCGCCGGGAGCTAACTGGTACAGATCCTGCCGACTACTTGGCCTCTTCTTTCACCGCTACCACCCGGTCCCCTGCGACATCCTTGATCGTCTGCACCGTCCCCGAGGGCCAGCGAATCTCCACCAACTCCGCCGAAGTATTCGCCCCAAGTCCAAAATGCACCGGGCCTGCGCTCGATGACGCGTACCCGCAACTGTAGTTGACGTGGTTGTACTGCGCCCCGGATTTCGTCACTACTTTGATCCTCGCGCCAATCCCATCGCGATTGCTCTTCGTCCCCTGCAACTTGAACTCAATCCAGTGATCCCCTCCCGGACTCTGATTCATCCAGATTTCCGCCGGAGCGCTGAGAGCGCTGACCACCACATCCAGTCGCCCGTCGCCATTTAAATCGCCGAACGCTGACCCGCGATGCCGGGCCGGAGCCTGCGCTGCAAACCCAGCCTCCGCCGTTAGCGCCGCAAACTTCATCCCGCGCAGATTTCGAAATGCAGTATTCGGCTGATTAATCGCCAGATTCGTAGAAGCGGGCGACTGCACGTGCCCGCGCGAAACAAAAATGTCCTTCCAGCCGTCGTTGTCGAAATCCGCAATCATCGGAGAATATCCTGCCATAGGAAGGCTCAATTTCGTCATTCCGCTCTCGCGCGTAACTTCCGTGAAGCTTCCTTTGCCAGTGTTCTTAAGGACGGGAAAGGTCTCGCCATCGAGGGCCACAATCACGATGTCCGGGTAGCCATCATTATCGAGATCGCGAAAATCTACTCCCATGCCCGAGATGTAGACGCCGTCCTCGCGCAGCGCGACATTCTCTTCGAATCCAGCTTCCTCAAACTTTCCACCGCCTTTGTTTTTGTAAAACGAGTTCATCAGCTTGTCGTTAGGAATGATCAGATCCATGCGCCCGGTCAGTTCAGAGTCGGCCGCGGCCACGCCCATCCCCTTGCCCGGATGCGCGCGGAACCCCGCTTCAACCGACGCATCCCGAAACGTCCCATCACCGCCGTTAATGAACAGCTGGTTCGGTGTTGGTTTGTACATCTTGGGATGGCAATAATCGTTGTGTCCGTAGCCGGCGCACACCGGCTCGTGATTCACGTCCCACTTCAGGTAGTTAATTACGACGAGATCGAGCAGGCCGTCATTATTTACGTCAATCCACGCGCCCGCCACCGCCCAAAGCGGCCCGAACTCCGCATCGGGCTTGTTGAGCCCGGCTTTCGCTGTGACATCGGTAAAAGTTCCATCACCATTGTTGTGATACAGCGTATTGCGATGCACGCCCGCCAGGAAAATGTCCTCGTGGCCGTCATTGTCATAGTCGCCGATCGCCACGCCCGTATCGTACCCAGTGCCAGCGAGGCCAGCCTTCTCGGTGACGTCCGTGAAGTGTCCCTTGCCATCGTTCTCAAACAGCCGGTTGGAGTATTTTGGGGAATCTTTCTTCAGTGTCTTGATATCGGCGCCGTTGGTGAAAAAGATATCCAGCTTGCCGTCGTTGTTGTAATCGAAAACGGCCACGCCGCCAGCCATAGTTTCCGGTGCATGATGTTCGGGAGTCTCGTCCGAGTCCAACCTGAAATCGATAGCCTCATAGGCAAACCGCAGAGGACTGCCGCCGGTTGCACCGGAAGTTTGTGCTGTAGACGAGGAGACCTGCGAAAGCAGCGCCAAAGGCGCGCTCGCAATCAGGAAGAAAAGAACTGCGGGCTGGAAGCGAACCTGACAACTCGTCATTTATGAATCGGCGCAAATCATCGCCATGGATAGTCTCTCAGAAAAAGACAGTGCGGATCAGCTGCTAAGCGCGAAATGGGTGTTTCACGCTAAACGCTGTAATGGCACGAGTTCTCGTGCCGAAGAGAGGACAATTAATTCTGGCTCAAGCACCGGAACCCCCCTGATGATGTCGTCCTGAGCCGCGTTTGTTGCGGCGAAGGATCCATGCAACTCGCTGGCAGCACCGGCGCAGTGCGGGAGTTCATAGGTGCTTCGCGGCAAAACGCCGGTCAGGATGACACCGTAGAGACAAAGCAAAACGGCCGCAAAGCGCTTTAAAAACTCTACTTGAACTCGAATTCGCTATTCCGGCAACTTCTCCTCGCCCTGAATCGTCAGATGCCCATCGGCATGCGCCGCTGGAGTCCCGGGCTGACCGCCGCCAACGGTTATCAGGTAGTCTCCAGCAGCAACCAGCCGATCCCCGGCCTCGTTCACGTAACTCAGGTCTCGAGGGGAAAGCGTGAGTTTTACCTGCCGAGACTCCCCGCTTTTCAAGTGCACACGCGTAAACCCACGCAGCGCCTTCAGCGGAGTCCCAGGCATTTTGGGAAAAGTGATGTAAAGCTGAACCACTTCATCTCCTGCGCGCTTGCCGGTATTCTTCACAGCGACCTCAACGTCCACCGGACTCCCTGCTTGCAACGTGCTATTGGAAAACTTCAGCTCCTTGTATTCGAACGTCGAGTAACTCAGTCCATGGCCAAAGGGGTACAACGGCTCTCCCGTGAAGTAGCGGTATGTTCGATTCTTCATGTTGTAGTCGTCAAAGTCAGGTAACTGCTCCACCCCTTTGTAGAAGGTGACGGGCAGCCGTCCCGCCGGGTTGTAGTCGCCCGCAACCGTCTGTGCAATCGCCGTCCCACCTTCTTCTCCGGAATACCATGCGTCCAGGATCGCGTTTGCATGATCGTTCGCCCAATTCACTGCCAGCGCGCTGCCGTTCATTAAGACGACGACAAGCGGCTTTCCCGTGCTCTTCACCGCATCCAGCAATTCTTCTTCTTCGGAAGGCAAATTCAAGCTGGTTCGATCCCCGCCGCGGAATCCCGGCACATCGACCTTCATCTCCTCGCCTTCGAGCTTGGAAGTGATCCCAACCACCGCGATCACCACATCCGCATCTCGCGCGGCCGCAGTCGCTTCCCCATGCGGGTCCTTACTTATTGGCAGCCACACGAGCTTGGTCCCAAATCCGCCGCGCAGATACTCGATCTTCACTGCGTACCGATGCCCTTTGGTCAACTCCATGGTGACCGTCTGAGCGTTGGCATCGTGTAAAACCGCGTCATCGACGATGAGCTTGCCCTCGAGCCACATGCGGTTCATCGATCCGACCAGGCCAACTCGATACGTTCCCGACTCCGCCGGAGTAATGAATCCTGTCCAGCGTGCGGAAAACTCCTTCATGTCATTTGGCAGAGGTAGCGCGTTCCGATCCGGATGGTGCGATAACTGCACATCCACGTAAGGGTCCATCCGCTCCAGTTGCGGTGTGTCTGACAGATCGCCCGAGAAATACTCACCCTTCAATCCGGGCTTGGCGTCCTCGGTCGACAGGGCGGATGTTGGAATCACAACTTCCTGCCGCAGAAAATTTGTTCCCGGCACATAGAAGACTTTCGCCGCCCCGAACTGTTTGCGAATTCCCTCCAGCGCAGTCACCGCATGCGAAGCCGTTCCCGCATAATTGCCGTGCAACACCTGCGTTTGTTCCGCCAGCGGCCCCACTACCAGAATCTTCTTCATCTTTGATCCGAGTGGCAGCACGCCGTCATTCTTCAGCAGCACCATAGATTCTTGCGCCGTCTTGAGCGCGAGTTGCCGGTGCGCGGGGCTGTCAATCTCCGACGGCGGAGTATTCGCATACGGCACCATGCTCGGAGGATCGAACATTCCCAGCCGCATCCGGGCCGTAAACAGCCGCTTCAGACTGCGGTCGAGATCCGCTTCGCTGAGCAGTCCCTGGTGCACCGCATCGATGTATGGACGGTAGTCATGGTCATCTTTTGTGATGGTGAAAAAATCCGCGCACTCGTTGTCCATGCCATGCTTCAGTGCCACCGCAGCCGCTTCTGCCTGGCTCTTCGTGTAGTGATGACCCTGGTAAATGTCCACCACGGCGTCGCAGTCGGAAACCACGTACCCATTGAATTTCCAGGCATTCCGCAGCGTGTCGACCAGCAGGAAGTCACTGGCACACGCGGGCTGTCCATTCACCCGGTTATAAGCGCACATGGTAGAAGCGGCTTTGCCCTCGGTGATGGCCGCGCGAAACGCCGGCAGGTACGTGTCTTCCATGTCATGTTTCGAAACCTGCACATCAATCGAGTGCCGCGAAGGTTCCGGCCCGCTGTGCACGGCGTAATGTTTCGGAGTAGAAATTACCCGATAATATTTCGGATCGTTCCCCTGCAGCCCTGTCACAAACGCCACGCCCATCCGCCCCGTCAGGAAAGGATCTTCTCCATAAGTCTCCTGTCCGCGGCCCCATCGGGGATCGCGAAAGATATTGATGTTCGGAGACCAGAAATCCAGCCCTTCCATAATGTCGCGCCGCCCGGCTTTTACGGCGAGATCGTGTTTCGCTCGCGCTTCCGTCCCAATCACGACCGCCATTTCGTGAATCAGCGCATCATCAAACGTCGCCGCCAACCCGACCGGCTCGGGAAACACCGTTGCGGTGCCCGCATTCGCCACTCCGTGGAGCGCCTCGCTCCACCAGTCGTAGCCAGGGACCTGCAACTCTGGAATTGCGCGTGCTTGATTCACCAGTTGTGTGGCCTTCTGTTCCAGCGTCATGCGCTTGATCAGATCATCTACACGCGCCTCGATTGGTTGTGAAGGATCGAGATAAAGTGGCTTGTTCTGTGCGGCGCAAAACGCGACAACAACAAATAGGAAGATAACTGCGGCATAAAACTCCCTGCGTATGCTTGTTTCCATTGTTTCTCCTCGCGACCAGGCGGGTTCGCGTACAGTGCAGATTCGCTAACAGGATGAGTTCCGTAAACGATTACGGTACGACCGTCGCTTGTAGCACAGCGCGCCCCGGAGGTCAAGGACTGCACGCGGTCACCCTCATCGTCGTGTCCCGATTCGGCGCATGGAAGTCCTGCCTAAGTCCGTTCTAGCCACAAGAATCCAAATCGGTTGGCACCAAAAGGGTCACTCTACTGACGGTCTGCGAAAACAACGTGATTGACGATCTGCCAATAATCAAAAAACCCGCAACTCTCTGATTTCCGAGGGCGAGTCGGTGTTCCACGGCTCCAATTCACCTTAAAGTCGAAGCCTGCATTGCTGGACTCAAGAGTATAAAAAGCAACAATATCGATTTTGTGCTTGACAACGGTCATCGGTCAGATGTAACACCGTAAACGTTCTCGGAATATCGGGGTGTCTCTGTCCCTGCTAATTGCCCCGACCCATACAAGCTTGGAGGCTGGCACATGAAATTGCTCTCGCCCACGCACGCCGGGAGTATCGGCAAATTCCTGCGACGTTGCGATCTGCGTCTCACCGTTCTCTTAGCGGCATTGATCCTGCTCTTCGCCGCCCAGGCCGTAGCGCAGTCAGAGGCCACCATCGTTGGGACCGTAACGGATCCCTCCGGTGCTGCCGTCGCAAACGCAAACATCACAATTACCAATCTTGACACCGGCTTGTCGCGCACCATCAATACAAGCGGCGACGGCCAATTCGTTGTCCCTGATCTTCGCATCGGACGCTACACCGTTCGCGCCGCCGCGGCCGGCTTCAAGACCACCGAGCAACAGAACATTACCCTGCAGGTCGGTGATCGTGCTCGTGTCGACCTTAAGTTGGCGGTCGGCAGCGCTCAAGAACAGGTTACGGTCGAAGCCGCTGCAATCGCGGTGCAGTCCGATACCGGCGAAATCAGCAGCGTCATCACCGGACAACAGCTCAGTCAGCTGGCCACGAATGGCCGCAGCATGTACTCGCTGATCTCGCTGACACCCGGCGCATCCAGCGGCCAGGGAGACTTCCAGATTCCAACCCCAGTAGGCGGCGATGCCAATGTGAGCTTCAACGGCATGCGCCAGAGCCACAACCTCTACTTGCTCGACGGCAGTGAGAGCAGCGACCGTGGCGGCGCCGGCGGTTCTGACGTCATGCCCTCCATGGATGCCATCGCCGAGTTCCGCCAGATGACTTCGAACTACAGCGCGGAATACGGCCTGTCTTCGGCAGCGACCATGACCGCTGTGATCAAGGGCGGGACCAAGCAGTTTCACGCCAGTGCGTGGGAGTTCCTGCGCAACGACGCGCTCGATGCCCGCAATTATTTCAACCCAGCCCCGAACAAGGTTGCCGAACTCCGCTTCCACACCTTCGGCTTCAACGTCGGCGGTCCAGTTGATTTCTGGGCGAAAGAGCACAAGACATTCTTCTTCTACAACATGGAATGGCGCCGCCTGATTCAGGGCCAAACTCTCAACCAGACTGTGCCTAGCACAGATTGGTACAACGGTGCGTTGCCGGCGAGTATTCCAATTTCCGTTCCCAGCCGCCGCCAACGTCGATCCGAGCTTACTTATTCAGGAACTGTCCCGGTGGGACCGTCGTACGGACCGGCACACGGAATCGTTCCGGGTAGCCCGTTCCCCGGCAATACAATCCCGAGCTGTATGATCGATCCAAACGCAACCGCTTTGCTGCAAGCGGGATCTTCCCCGCCAATAACGGGGTGAACAGTGACGGAAAGCCGGTTTTCCTCGGCGGCAATAACGTACCCACCAATGTAAAGGAAGAGATCGTCCGCATCGACCACCAGTTCAGCAGCAAGTTCTCGGTGTTCGGCCACTATCTTGCCGAGCAGATCGCGCAGAACTTCGGCACGTCCATGTGGAGCGGTGACAACGTGCCGACGGCCAGCAATACCTTCGGGAACCCGTCGTACAGCGCCGTAATTCACACGACGTATGTGATCAGCCCGACGTTGTTGAACGAAGTTGCCTTCAACTACAACGGGAATCGCATCAACATTCTGCCTACCGGTATCTTGGGCATTCCCAGCGGATTCAGTTCGAACCGCATCTTCAGTGGTCCGAACAATAACGACCGTATCCCTGAAATCCACCTTGCCGGTTACAACAACACGGATTTCACAAATGCAAGCTGGCCGTGGCGGAACAAAGCAGACGATTACCAGGTCCGCGACGACATTTCCTGGACGAAGGGTGCGCACCAGATCAAGATGGGCGGTAGCTGGGCCATCTACAAGAAGATCCAGGACCTGTTCGGCAACACGCAAGGCTCCTTCACCTTCAACAACAACTTCACTGGGAATGACTTCGCCGATTTCCTGCTCGGAGCCGCTTCTGGCTACAACGAGTTGGCGGTTCAAGACAAGGGCTACTGGAACAATGTTTCCTGGGCCGCTTATGTTCAGGACAACTGGCGCGTCAATAACCGCCTGACCTTGAACCTGGGCATTCGTTGGGACGGTGTGCCTCACACCTATGAAGCGAACAACCGCATGGGCAACTTCTATCCCAACCTCTACAATCCGGCCGACGCTCCCATCTTCGCGGATGCCGCCGGCAACAACATTGCTCCCAACAGTCCAGGCCTGGGCACCAGTCCGAATCCCATCCTGGCCGGTACCCAGTTCTACCTGAATGGTATCGGCATCCCGGGAAAGACGCCGGGAGTTCCGAAGGGCTTGGTCGACAATCATTGGGCAGCCTTCGGTCCTCGCGTCGGCTTTGCCTATGATCTGACTGGATCGGGCAAAACCATCGTACGCGGTGGATTTGGCACCATGTACGAGCGCATTCAGGGCAACGACATGTATAACGCCGGGCCCCAACGTGCCCTTCAGCACCAACATCAACTTCAGCAATGTGGAACTGGGAAACCCCGGCACACTCAGCTTGAGCAACGGGCAACCCGCTGGTTGCACCGATTACGGTGGCCACCCTCACCGGCCTGGACAAAGTGAACAACCATCTGCCGGTGAGTTATCAATACAGCTTCGGGGTTCAGCGGGCGCTGTCATCACGCACAGTGCTGGCTCTGCAATACGTCGGCAACCAGAACCGGCACCAGAACGCATACCTCGAAACCAACTTGCCGGATCTAACCACCCAAATCCCGGCGCTGTTCGCGAATAACAACGCAGACTACAACAAGCGCGTTCAGTACCCGGGATTCCATTCCATCCGGCAGACGTGGAACCAGCAGAAGTCACATTACAATGGCTTCCAGGCTGATTTGCACAGTCAGATCCGTCAGGACCTTCAGATTCAGGCCGCTTACACCCTGTCTCGGGCAATCGACCCTGCGACAGGCAATAACGGCGTGGGCGACTTGAACAATTATGACAACCCTTACAACTTGAACTACGATAGCGGCCCGTCCGGCTTGGATCGCAGGCACATTGCGTTCGTCAACTTCATTTACGACATCCCGCTCCTGAGAAACAGCTCTAACAAGCTGTTGAAGTCCACCGTAGGTGGATGGCAGGTATCGGGCATCGTAACGTTAACCTCAGGCGCGCCGATCCACATCTCGGAAGGCGGTATTACGAACTGCGCTCAGACTGTCAATCCGTCCAGTTGCACCCCTGACCTGATTGGCACTGGAAATATCACCAGCATCATTCCCAATGCCGATAACCGGCCCAACGTCAACGGCAGCGTCAGCTACCCGAAGACGGTGAAGAGTTGGTTCGACAAGTCTGCATTCTCCCCAACCGTGGCTGGAACGTTTGGCAACCTGCCGTTCAATAGCGTTCGTGGTCCTGGCCGGCAGAACTGGAACCTCGCGCTGTTCAAGTCCTTCGTGTTCAGCGAGAGTCGTGGCAGCAAGCTCGAATTCCGTGCGGAGTTCTTCAATGCCTTCAACCACACGGAGTTCAATAACGTCAGCAACACATTTACCAACGGTGACTTCGGTGCGGTCACCTCGGCTCATGACCCGCGCGAAATTCAGCTCGGGTTGAAGCTGTACTTCTGATCGATGTACGTCAGCATCCAGGCCCCGCTCGCGGAAAAGAACCTGCGAGCGGGGTTTTTCTTGCATCCCAACTTGTTATCCTGAGGTCCAGCGACTTCACTTACCCTGAGCCTGTCGAAGCGATTAATGGTCCCTGCAGCCACGCTCGCAAGCGCCTGCAGAGCAAAACTGCGCCGCATGCCCCTATTCCTCCCCCAATTCGCACTCCTGCTACTTTGCTGCTCGTTCGCCCTCGCGCAGGCGCCTACACCTGCCGACGCCCTCGCCCTCGAGCAGCAGCAAAAGTGGAGTGAAGCCGCCCAGGTCTGGAAACACCTCACCGAACGCAATCCCAACGATGCTGCAGGTTTCGCCAGCCTCGGCCTTGACCTGGCGCGTCAACAGAAATATGGCGAAGCTGTCTCCGCTTACCGTAAGGCTCTGCAACTCAATCCCAAGCTTCCGGGCCTGCAATTGAATCTGGGCCTTGCCGAATTCAAGCAGGGACATTTTTCTTCAGCCGCCACCGCGCTGCGCTCGGCGGTCAAGGCGGATCCCTCGAGCACTCAGGCGCGCACCCTGCTGGGGATGAGCTACTACGGGGCCAGGAAATTCGATCTCGCCTCTGAATATCTCGAACCGGTTGCGAATGCCGATCCCAACAATGCTGAACTCCACCAGATGCTCGCCCAAAGCTGCCTTTGGGCAAAGAAGCTCACGTGTGCCCAGGAGCAGTTCCGTCTGTTGTTGCAGCAGCATCCCGACTCCGCTCCCACCCACATCCTGATGGGCGAAGCCTACGACGGACTGGGCAAAACTCCCGAAGCCATCTCCGAATTCCAGGCCGCTGAAAAGATTTCTCCCAGCGAGCCCAATCTGCACTTCGGCCTCGGATATCTCTATTGGAAATCGCAGCAGTACGATCAAGCTCGTCAGCAATTCGAACGCGAGCTGGCTCTCGATCCCAATCACGCGCAATCCCTTGCCTATCTCGGCGATATCGCGTGGAAGAATAATCAGCCCGATGACGCCATCCCGTTTCTCCAGCGCGCTATCAAAGGCAAGAAGGATCTCCGCATCGCCTACCTCGATCTGGGGGCGATTTACCTTCAGAAAAAAAAATACAGGGAAGCTCAATCTGCGCTCTCCCAAGCTGTCGCCCTTGATCCAAACCAACCCGATGCGCACTATCAGTTAGGCCGTCTCTATCAGGCGCAGGGCAACTCGGCGGCCGCAGAAAAAGAACTCAGCAAAGTGCGAGAGCTTCACGCTAAAGCTGACGAATCACTCGCCGGCAAAATGTCCCACACGCCGCCCGCGGTGGACACAACCGAAACCAAGTAACGCCGATTCTCAGGAAGGATGCAATGAGTAAAAAGAACGGAAAGCACGGAACCAATGGAAATTACGAGCCCAAGCCGGAGCACAAGTTTTCCTTCGGCCTGTGGACGCTCGCCAACCGGGGCCGCGATCCCTTCGGCGACGCCGTCCGCCCCACCTTTCCACCGAACGACATCGTCCACGTTCTCGGGGAGATCGGCGCCTGGGGCGTCAACCTCCACGACAACGATCTGGTTCCCATCGACGCCACTCCCAAAGAGCGCGACAAGATCGTCCGCGATTTTCGCGCCGCCTGCAACGAAAGCGGAATCGTCGTTCCCATGGCGACCGTCTCCCTCTTCTTCCACCCGGTCTTCCGGGATGGAGCCTTCACCGCCAACGATCCCGAAGTCCGCGCCTACGCTCTCCAGAAGACCATGCGCGCCATGGATCTCGGCGCCGAACTTGGCGCAAAGATTTTTGTGTTATGGGGAGGCCGCGAAGGCGTAGAAACCGATGCCTGCCGTCCCCGCGCCGATGAGGCCATTAAACGCCTCCGGGAAGCCGTGAACTATCTCTGCGAATACAACACCAACCAGAAGTATGGATACCGCTTCGCTCTGGAAGCCAAGCCCAACGAACCCCGCGGCGACATCTACATGGCCACCACCGGCCATTATTTGGGATTCATTCCCACGCTGGATCATCCCGAGATGGTCGGCGTGAATCCCGAATTCGCCCACGAGACAATGGCTGGACTCAACTTCATGCACGGCGTAGCCCAAGCCTGGGATGCAGGCAAGCTCTTCCACATCGACCTGAATGATCAATATCCCGGACGCTATGATCAGGATCTGCGCTTCGGATCGGCGAATCCCAAATCCGCATTCTGGCTGGTGAAATTCCTGGAGGACGTAGGTTACGACGGCCCGCGCCACTTCGATGCCCATGCCTACCGCACAGAAAATTGCGAAGGCGTCAAAGACTTCGCCCGTGGATGCATGCGCACTTACTTAATCCTGAAAGAAAAAGCCGCGAAATGGAACGCCGACCGGGAAATTCAGGCGATCCTGAAAGAAATCACGGCCGCGTCCCCGAATGTCCCGAAGAACGGCCGTTACTCGAAACAGGGAGCTCAGACCCTGCTATCCCACGTCTTCAATAAAGACGCAATGATGCAGAAGCGCCTCCCCTATGAATTGCTGGATCAGTTGACGGTAGACGTACTGCTAGGAGTGAGATAGCCGACACAGGACCAGCGGCCGCTTCAAACCATGTAGGGACAGCCGCCCTCGGCTGTCCGGGCCAGCGAAGCTGGCCTATGCTCTTTTACGGCACACCGGGCAAGCTCCTACGCCCGCCCCTTCTTAGCCGCCGCGGCCCGCTTCCCCGACACTTCCCAAGGCCGCTTCGGTCTCTCAATGCCCGGCTTATCCCGATCCTCGACGCGATCGTACTGGTAAGCCTCGCTCACCGTTCCCAGCGACTCGTTATACAAGCTGGGCAGGTTCAATGCCGCCTTCAACTCCTCAGAAAACATCTGCAGGTTCTTCAACTGCTCAGCCGTAGCCGGAGCCTCGTTCTTGGAAGTCTTAAGGAACTGCTGATATCCCCGGTTCACCAGCTTCGAAATCTCGCTGCCCACCAGGCATCCGGGATACGCGAAAATCTTCACCCCATCGTCCCGGGTCTTCTCAATCGCTGCCGAAACGTTATACTTGCGCAGGAACACCCGAGCGGCTGTGCCGGGCGCGTCGGTAACGTCGAAGCCGTGATCGCGCACCCAGGCCAGCGCCTCTTCGTAGGTTCGTGCTTCAGATGTTTTTGCCATCGATTTTTACGTTAACCTTTCTATACCGGCCTGCGTCCATTCTTTGGATGCCTATTTATAAAAGACCGGGCGTAACTTTACAGGATGTGCATCGCGGGGTGATCCTGTTCATCTAATCAAAGTACTACATACCCTGTTTCGCACTACATAGCACATTACGTTGGTCACGGCGATCCAGTTCAACCATGACATATGGCTTCAGTAAAAGTACGGGAATCTCCTCACCGGAACACTACTCCGATTGCACGGAAACTCCCATCAGTCTAGGAGAAACTCTCGGCCACAGCCTGGTTGAGCGTATCGGAAACACTCCGCTCCTTCGCCTCGACCAGGTTACTCGCGATCTGCCTGGCGTAGTACTCCTGGGTAAGGCCGAATGGTATAACCCCGGAGGGTCCGTTAAGGACCGCGCCGCCGCTAACATCGTCGCCGAAGGCCGCCGCAAAGGCCTGTTGCGTCCCGGTAAAATTCTGCTCGATGCCACCAGCGGAAATACCGGAATCGCCTATGCCATGCTCGGCTCGGCCGAGGGATTCCCAGTCACTCTCTGCATGCCCGAGAATGTCTCCCGCGAACGCAAGCAGATCCTGCAAGGGTACGGCGCAAACATTCTCTATACCGATCCTGCCGATGGATCAGACGGCGCCATCCGTATGGCGCGCGAACTGGCGGCCAAACATCCCGATCAATATTTCTACGCTGACCAGTACTCGAACGAAGCCAATTGGAAAGCTCACTACTGCCACACAGCCAACGAAATCTGGCACCAGACTCAGGGACGCATCACTCACTTCGTCTCCATGCTGGGCACGAGCGGCACATTCGTAGGCACCACGCGCCGCCTGAAGGAACTCAATCCATCTGTGAAGTGCATCTCCCTCCAGCCGGATGCCCCGTTCCACGGGATTGAAGGCGCCAAGCATATGGCGAGCGCAATTGTGCCCAAGATTTATGACCCGACTCTCGCCGATGACAATCTGGAGATCGGCACTGAAGATGCGTACGCGATGGCACGCAATCTTTCCCGCAACGCCGGACTTCTGGTAGGAATTTCCGCGGCAGCTGCAGTGGTCGGATGCCTCAAGATTGCGCAGGGATTTCAACGGAGAGGGAACGAGGAAGCGGTGATAGTAACGATCCTCTGCGACTCGGGCGACAAATATCTAAGCGAGCGCTTCTGGACAGAAAGTTGAAAACGCAAGGGCGTCCATCCTGCCGGGTGCCCCACCCTTCCCGCGTTTTCTGCGGGAGGGTGGGGATTTTGACTTTGATCGAAGTTGAATCGTAATGCTGAAATTTTCCCGCAGAGACTACGACGCAATCCGAGCCCACGGAGAAGAAACCTACCCGCACGAATGCTGCGGGGTTCTTCTAGGCAGCTTCACCGAGGATGGCACCCGTGTGGTGACCAGTACGGCGCGGTGTGGCAACACCCGCACCGACTCCGCCCACAACCGCTACAACATCGATCCCAGTGAGCTGGTCCGCATCCAGCGCGAAGGCCGAAATCGTGGCGAAGACATAGTAGGCTTCTACCACTCGCACCCGGACCATCCCGCCCAATGGTCGCAAACCGACCACAACGAAGCCCACTGGATAGGCTGCTCGTACGTGATCACCAGCGTAGAGAAGGGTAAAGCCGTCCTGACCAACTCCTTCGAACTCTCAGGCAGCGACGAATCCGACAAACACCTCGTGGACGAACAAGTGGATATCGCCTAGAGCTCTTGCATAGATACTGCGTTGCACGGCAGACGCAAGAAGCCAAGGCTGGACACCGCTTCGCGGCTGCACCTTGCGGCTTCAAGAACGTTTTGCGCGGCACAATGATGTTGTGCCCTTCTAATTGGAAGTCAGAGTCCCTACCCTCCCGCGTAGAACGCCGTAAGGGTGAGGCACCCCCTCGTGGTTCAGTGACGTTTGCGTTTGGCTTTGCGGGGCTTTCGTTCTTCTTCGAGAACTGCGAAGTTCAGTTTTCTTTCTACCGGGTCGATTCGGTCCAGGAGGACTCTGAGGCGGTCGCCGATTTTGTAAATTTTGCGCGAGTGCTGGCCTATGATTTCGCGGGTGTTTTCGTGGTAAGTGTAGCGATCATCAATCAGCGTGTTCAGGGGGACCAGGCCTTCTACGAACAGGTCGGTGAGTTCTACGAAGAATCCGAATTTGGTGACGCTCGTGATCAGGGCGTCGAAGTCTTCTCCGATGCGGTCTTGCATGAATTTCACTTTTTTCCATTCCATTAGCTCGCGTTCGGCGTCGTCAGCGCGGCGTTCGGATTGGCTGGATTCTTCGGCGATCTCGTGGAGTTCTTCTATGGAGATTGGGCCTCCGAGAGGAGCGAAGGATTCGCGGTGGGCGGCGTGGTCTCGGCGCTTGGACCAGGGGGACGGGGCATCTTCCACCAGGGCTGAAGCCCCTTCTTTTTTGACAGTTGACGCGGCCCTAAAGGGCCGCTCGTCCACGGTGCTGGGCATGGTCTTCGCGGCGCTGCTCACCACTTCTTTCAGGATGCGGTGGACTATCAGATCCGGGTAGCGGCGGATTGGGCTGGTGAAGTGCGTGTAGGTGGGGGCGGCCAGCGCGAAGTGTCCTACGTTCTCTTCGGAATATCTGGCTTGTTTCAGGGAGCGCAGCATCAGGTAGCTCAGGATTCTTTCTTCCGGTTTGCCCGCGATTTTTTCTGTCAGCTTTTGATACATTCGCGGGGTGATGTGGACTTCTTTGGGGATCTCGATTTCCCTGGTGCGCTTGCCGGTGCCATAGTGAGCGCGGCGGTCGGTTTTCATCTGCACGCGGTGAATTGGCAGAGCGCCTACTCCCAGCGAGTATCCGAATGTGGCGGCGATGGTTTCGAAATCGTAGACGCGCTTCGCGTCAGGCTTCTCGTGAATGCGATACAGGCTGGCGATGCGATGCGACTCCAGATGGTGCGCGACCGTCTCGTTGGCCGAGAGCATGAATTCTTCGATGAGGCGGTGAGCGAAGTTGCGTTCGGAGCGCGCAATGGACTTCATCAGCCCAAACTCGTCAAATTCGATTACCGGTTCCGGGAGATCGAAGTCGATCGAACCGCGGCGCTGGCGCTTACGATTCAGGATTTGCGCCAAGTCGCGCATTAGCTCGAAGTTCTGCGACCAGCGGCGCGTAACGCTTGCGCAGCGCGGCGTCGCCTTCGAGGATGGCGTTCACGCCGGTGTAGGTCATGCGCTCGGCGGAGCGGATTACGCCTTCGCACAGGTCGTATCCGACAATCTCGCCGCGATGGTCGATTTCCATGATGCAGGAAAGAACCAGGCGATCGACTTGCGGGCGCAGGCTGCAGATATCCGTCGAGAGTTCGAGGGGGAGCATGGGGACGGCGCGATCTGGGAAGTAGACGCTTGTGCCGCGCAAGCGGGCCTCCTGATCGAGCGCGCTGTCGCGGGTGACGTAATGGGCGACGTCGGCGATGTGGACCTGGAGCTCGTAATTGTGGTTGGGAAGCTGGCGAACTAAGACAGCGTCATCGAAGTCGCGGGCAGTTTCTCCATCGATGGTGACTATGGGCAGGTCGCGAAAGTCTCTGCGGCGCTGGAGTTCGTGGACTGGAATTGTGGCGGGGACGTTTTGCGCTTCTTCCAGGACTGGCGGCGGGAAATGGTGCGGCAGGTGGAATTTGCGGATGGTGATTTCTACGTCCACGCCGAAATCGTCTTCGCGCCCGAGAATTTCGGTGACTCGGCCCCGCGGGTTTTGAGTTGCGCTCGGCCAATCAGTGATTTCTACGTCTACAACCACACCTTCGAGGTCGGTCCAGTCGCTGTGGCGGGCGGCTTCTTCTCCCAGGACCCGGTGGGCGGATTTCTTCTGTGATCTCTGTGTTCCCTGGGGTGAGGGTTGGAGATTTTTCACCATGGAGGACACAGGGGGCACAGAGGATTCTGGGAATTCCATTCCTTCGGCAATTGCGATTTCCTGGGTGATCTTTGTGTCTATAGGCGTGACATAGTTTCTTCCTGCGCCGTAGTGGAAGATTCCTACCACTGTGGGATGGGCGCGGTTGACGGGGCGGACTATGCGGCCTTCGGCGCGGCCGTCTGGGCGGACATTTTGAATGTCGACCAGGACTTGGTCGCCGTGCATGGCGTTGCCGATCTGGTGGGGCGGGATGAAGATGTCCCCGGCTAGTTTGGATTTCAGAGCAGGCGTCAGCGATTTTGCGTCTGGAATCACGAAGCCGAAGCCGTCGCGGTGCATGGTGAGGCGTCCGGCGATGAGATTCTTGTCGGCGCCGGCTTGCGGCAGAGCGTAGTGGTCGGAGTCGATGGGAATCAGCGTTCCGCTTTTCACCAGCTTTTGCAGATGATCGTTTAGCTCGCGGCGTTCTTCTCCGTGCAGGCCTAGTTCGCGGATTAGCTGCTTGTATCCGGCCTGGCGCTTGGACTGGCGGGCGATGTGTTTGAGGATGGCGCTGTCGGAGAGCATGCGGTGCGTGCAATCGGTTAGGAGCGAAGAGTATGAGCTATGAGTCTGCAGGTTTCAGGATAAACCAGGAGAGGCGCAGTCAGGGTCTCCGCTTTCGAATTGGGTGCCGCGGCTTGGGGATTTCGCGGGCCGCTTGGAAGTCAACATCCCCACCCTCCCGCATAGAACGCGGGAAGGGTGGGGCACCCTGGTTAGGTAACCCCGGTTAGGTTGAGGAGAAGTACTTTTGTTCCAGGATTCGGCGGTGGTGGAGTTCGTGGCCGGCGATCGTATAGGCCAGGGCGCGGACGGTCACTTCGTTGTTGTTGGCGACGCCGCGCCTGGCCCAGGCTTGCTCGTCCAGATTGCGGAGCAGGGTTAAGGTGGCGCGGCGGACGGCGATGTAGTCATCGATGATCTCGGCCAACGGTTCGCGTGAAGGGCCGTTGCGAACGTAGTCATCCTGCTCGAAGCCTTCGATGGCAGTGCGATCGCCGCGCGCGATGCGCAGGGCGCGATAGGCGAAAATGCGCTCCGTGTCGCAGACGTGTCCCAGAACTTCTCGCACGCTCCACTTCTCGGGGGCGTAGCGAATATCGGCGTCAGATTCGTGGCGGCCCGACAGCAGGAGAAGCATCTGGCGGCGTTGGGATTCAAGCGTGCCGAGGATATCCGTGCCGGAGATCAGGGATATGTAGCGGTCGTAATAAGGGGCGTATTCCCCGGATTCGGGACGGGAAATGGAAATGGGAGTGATAACGGCAGAGTCGGACATGAATTTGCTCCTGTCTGAGCTTTGAGCGACTGGATATGAACAACCAGGGGCCGGGAAATTACTGGTTGTGCTCACAGCTCGTCGCGCACTGCTCAGGATAACTCCCGAAATGAGGAAAAAGGTATGGAGTAGGCATCAATTCCGGGAATCGTTACACGGAAGGAGGTACAAAGGATGGGTAGGGAGCGAGGCTGCGTGACTGGACGGCAAACTAAAGTATGTATCAGGGGAGGAACTTTCGTTGCAAATAAAGGGATTTCCACAGCGCTCAATTTGAGACTCGGGAGTACAATTCGTTTTGGTCACGAAAGTGCGGCCAGAGAGCTCTAATCCCAACAAGGAAAGGAACCATACGTCCCATGTGGAAGCCCACAAATCAGCCTCAGAGCCCTGCCCGGCCTGGCGAGCCGGAACGCCCAACTACGTCTACCCCGAGTGCGCCAGCGATGACCGCCAGCGAGCCGGTCAGCGCGCCGCGTCCGGTCACCACGACCACAGCGGATCAGGCGACCATCGGCAAATCGCTGGTGATCAAGGGCGAGGTGACAGGTTCCGAATCTCTTTATATTGACGGCCGGGTGGAAGGCTCGATCAACCTCTCCGGCAATCGCGTGACAGTGGGACGCAATGGCGTGGTGTCGGCCAACATCAACGCGCGTGAAATTGTGGTGCTGGGCAAGGTTCGCGGGAACCTTACCGCCAGCGACCGGGTGGACATTCGCAGCGACGGATCGTTGACCGGAGACGTGATCGCGGCGCGCATTTCGATCGAAGACGGCGCGTTCTTTAAGGGCGGCATCGACATCCGCAAGGGCGGCCAGCCGCAACAGCAACAGCAGAAGCCGAACGGCGAAGAGAAGGCCGTTACGACCAGCGAAACTGCGGCCGTCGGCGCGCGCGCTTAAGCTTCGCCGGGTTCGTTGTCTCCATTACAGAGAAGTGGGCATCCTCAGGGATGCCCGTTTCTCTTTTGCGACGATGGTCAAGAATGTATTCAGGTATGAGGTGTCAGAACTGGTGATGAGCACCCGAAGATGATCATTTTTTGTAACCGACTCGCACGAACCCCTCTCCACTTTGTCGAACGATCAAAACGAGAAGTCTCCCGGACGGCGTTCCTTGGCTGCACCGTCCGTTTTGTCAATACCGTCGCCCTTAATGGCTCCCCCGGATCCGTCCAGCACCGCGTTCAGTTGGCGCAGCAGATCCGAAAAACGGTAAGCGTTTTGCTCCTTGGCAATGAGGTCACAAAGTTCCTTTACTCGCTGTTTTGAGACATCATCCAACATCCCCTGGTTCTCCCTTCTTGGGAGCGTGGTTGATGGAGTCGCGATACTTTCCTACTTTTTGCCGAAGCTGACGAACGTGGTCGTTCAGCGCAT